>CAVUPH010000028.1:0-86642 GCA_963743305.1 uncultured delta proteobacterium | reverse complement strand
TAACGGCAGCGCCCGAAAGAGAGGAAATACCGGTATTCTGCTGGATACCGTTCTGGAAGAATTGGGGCAGGAAGGGCTGGAAACGGAACTGATTCACTTGCCCGCGGGGTCCCTTCAGGGCTGCATTGCCTGCTATAAGTGCTTCGAAAATAAGGATCAGCGCTGCGCGGTCAATAAGGATGCCCTGAACGAACATTTGCAAAAAATGATCGCGGCCGATGGAATTTTGCTGGGATCGCCCACCTATTTCCGGATATTTCCGCCGGGATGAAGGCCCTGATCGAGCGCTGCGGCATGGTCAGCCGGGCCAACGGCGACTTGCTGAAACGCAAGGCGGGCGCCGGGGTGGTGGCCGTCCGCCGGGCCGGGGCCAACCATGCCTTGACCTCGCTGAATTACTTTTTCCTGATCGGTCAAATGATCATCCCCGGGTCCAGTTACTGGAACGTGGCCATCGGCCGGGACCCCGGCGAAGTCCTTAACGACGAGGAGGGCATCCAGACCATGAAAGTGTTGGGCCGGAACATGGCCTGGCTGCTGAAAAAGATAGGCAGCTATTAACGATCTCAATAAAGAATATTGACAGGATTCCGTAACGCCGCCCAGTAACAACCAGAGACAAGAGACGATCTCTCACAGAGCACAGTCGCAGAGAATAGTTAATTTCTGATTGCCGCTGAGAGGCCGGCAATCAAAAAATCTCGCGCTGCGCGAATAAGACCCCGCCGGAGGCGCGAGCTGTTTTGAAAAATCGGCGTCTCAGCGATTTTTCAAAGTAGATTCGTCTTTCTCTGTGCCCTCGGCGAACTCTAGCGAAGCGGGTGAGAGATAAAAAGAATACCTCGTGTAAATACAATTATGAGACTGTTAATAACTATCGTTGTTGAGGTTCGAGCCGAAGCCGACGGTGTCGGGTCGTCCCGACTTTGTTGATAATAATAATTTTTATGTTCCTAAATATGATAGAATATTTTTTTACCATTCTATTATAGAAAAACAACAGAAATCAGGAGAGGGAGATGGGCTGGCGTTCGGTCGAAAAGCTGGTTAAGACCATACGAAATGAAAGCTGGGCTGCGGGTTGTCCAGGGGGATCTATTGTCGGACCCCATTTGGCCGCTACGTTGCAGAACGCTTTCCTGCCTGGTTTCTTAAGCGAAATATCCGATAAGGTCGAGGCGATTATTGAAATCGATCCGGAACTCCCTGAGCCCGAAATTTTAGTCAGGGTGACCCGGTATATGGTGGAGTTTCTAGGGGCCTTGTCGTCGTCAGTCCGGATTTTCGATCCCGATACCGGCCAGATGCTTTCTTATGGATCGTATCCCTTTCAGGAGGCCTCCCGGGCCACCTATATCCCTTTGGAAAATACCATTGCCGGAGAGGTCTTGAAGACTCAAAAAACTTTTCTCGTCCCCAATATCCGGCAGGAATCCCTCTATACGGACAAAGCGGTCATTGATCGCCGGGGGGCTCATTCCCTCATGGCCATCCCTTTTGCCATTCCCCGCTTTTTTCCCCATGAGCGGGAGACGGCGGGCGTTATTCAAATCTATTACCCGGAACTGGACCGCGTCTTTCTGCCCCTGAACATCCAGATGGCCGAACTATGGCCCGAAGGCTCAGCTTTGTCATGGCCCGTAAAAAGATTCTTTCCTTATACCGGATCAATGAAAAGAAGGAAACCATTGTCCAAAAGATTTTCCAGAAGCTTGGTTCGCGGGAGGGGGTCGAGGAGTCGAAAGAAGTGTTCGACCGGGTCATCCCGGAGATCGCGGACATCATCAACGTTCCAGAGCTGCCGCTGCTTCTTCCGTTTCCCCGGATCGGGAAAATGTAGTCCCTCGAGGCCGGTTATCCGGCTACCCCCGGTTATCACGGCATCGGCAAGACCTTCCCGGTAAAAAGTCGAGCGGGCCTTTGAACTCGTTCTCGGACGCGAGTGCCAGTGCGGGCCCTCCCCCTATGAAGTGGTGACCCCGACCTATGTCCTGGTAATGGATCCCCAGCGTAGCGAAAAGATTTCCACTAATCTGAAAAAATTCGCCGCCGACCATAACGTCAATTCCATCCTCTACGTGCCGTTGAATCATGGCGAAGAGGTCACTCATTTTATGACCTTTGATGCCCTGGATCTGAGGAAGGGGTATCGCCAATGGGAGATTGAGATCTTTCTATTTCTGGGCCGGGAACTCATGCAGGCCCAACGCCTAGAGCAACTGGATGATACGCTCCATGATTTCAAGAACCCGGCCATAGCCATTGCGGGTTTCGCCCGTCGGCTGAACAGCCTGCTTCAAAAGGAGGCCCCCTGGAAAGAAACGGAGACCATCAAGAAATATTTGGATATCCTGGTTGAAGAGACCAGCCGGATGCAGGAGATGGCCCTGAGCATCCACCATTCCGGTCGGGAACAGGTGGTCAATCTAACGGAGATCCTGAAAAAACGTTTTGAGATCAACCAGGAGGCCATCAAAGAGATGTTGAAGGCCAATGTGTCTCTTCGAGAAGGGCCTTTTCAAGACCCGCTGCCGGTACGCTGCTACCCCATCCAACTGGAACGGATTCTGGACAATCTCTTCAACAATGCCACCAAGGCTATTCCCTTGAAGGGGGGGCATCTCTCCGTACGGACCTATGCCGAAGGTCCCTGGGCGTGCGCCGAGATCACCAATACCGGCCGAATCGCCGAAGAAGACCGTCTGAGTCTCCTGGAAGGGGAAGGCCGGGGCCGGGGTATTTATATCACCCAGCGTATCGTCCATTTGCTAAAAGGAAGGTTGGAGGTGAAAGTGGGAGGAGATTCCACTACCATGATCGTGTGTCTTCCTTTGGGTGTGGAAGGGGCGACTCCTTCTTGACCTGCCTGAGAATCCGCCTTTTCGCTCTTTCCCTTGACCTTCATTTAAATTATTAAAAATTGTTGACAACATGCTGTTATTAATATAATATTATAAAAAATAACTTCCTGGCTATGGCGATTTCATATTGTTATTAAACCCTCATGCCCGGGTCGGACATCCCGAAGCATGAAAATCACAGGCTCAATGGTCATTGCGAGGAGAGAAGCGACGAAGTAATCCCCCAAGTGTATACTGTTTCATACTCTCGTCCGGGGGATTGCTTCGCTCCGCTCGCAATGACAGAAGTGCCCGATTCTATTTTCGTTAAGAAGGAGGGGAAAAATTTGGCTAAATTGCGGCTATCTGTTGGCGGCCTTTTATTGTTCTTTTGTTTTTTGTTTTCACCTTTCGAAATGGCGGCTGCGTCTTCCCTAGGCCAATTGTCTGAGGCCCTCTTTACCGAAATGGTGGAAAATTTTGACGGCGTAACCCCAATCCCATCCTTGCCTTCGGGCTGGGTTTCCGTTCCGGTTAACGGTCTTTCCAGTGCCTGGGCAACAGACAATGGCGCTAAGTCTCCTGTAGGTCCTTCGGCGCACAGCCCCACTAATTTGATCTACTTCAATGCTTGGGGTTTGACTAAAGGGAATTCAGCCAGGCTCTATTATAATTCCTCTTTTAATTTCAGCCGAGCCACTGGGTCGGCCTTCAAATTCTGGATGTATCATGATACCGAAACGACGGATAACGATCTCCTCCAAGTCCAGGTCTCTACGGATGGGGGCGCTACCTGGGGTAATGTGGGCGATCCAATCCCGCGGTTTGATGGGACCGATAGTTGGCAGCCCCATTCGGTCAACTTGGATGGCTACGCCGGGCAGCCCGGTGTCCTGGTGGGGGTGCTCGGGATCAGTGCCCATGGCAACGACATTCATCTGGATGATATAGCCCTGGAAATCCAAATACCTATGGTTAGTTTATTAAACGAAAACTTTGACAACCTGAGTCCTCCGGGAAAACTTTCCTCGTCCTGGATTATCAGCCCGGTAGTGAATTTGGGCGGGGATTGGAAGCCCTATTTGGAAACCAGCCACCCGGCCGGGCACCCGACCCATAGTGCCCCTTACCTGATTTACTTTAATTCTTTTTCAACCGGACCGGGGACCCAGACCAGACTTAGCTATTCCTACGGCTTCGATTTAAGGACGGCGACGGAAGCGTTCCTGACCTTCTGGATGTATCATGACCTGGAAAAAGACGGGTCCGATGACCGGGTTCAGGTCCAGGTTTCCACGGATGGGAGCCTCTGGCAGAACGTCGGCCCCGAATTCAAACGCTACGATGGCTATCAAGGCTGGAAACCCTATAAAGTGGACCTCCAACCTTATTTGGGACAACCCCGGGTGAGGATCGGTTTCCTAGGAATCGGCGGTTTGGGAAACGGTTTTGGAAATGATATTCATTTGGATGACCTTGCCTTGTACCGGGACTTCTATAATTTATATTTTCCCTTTATTATTAATTAGTTTAAAAATAATATTTAATTGTTACTTTAGTACGAAAATAAAATCGAACACCGCTTTTTAGGACGTTTTGTTTTTGCCGTCATCCCGGACTCGATCCGGGATCCAGGTGACCCAGGACCTTCACTGCCATGGATTCCGGCGTTCGCCGGAATGACGACCTAACAAATTGAATAAACATAAATTTTCATGTTTCGGGGTCCCCGCCCCAGGCATGGGGGTTTAATAAGGAATTCCATTGAACTGGAAAAAAATTGCCACCTTGGATAACCAGTTCCAGGCCGATCTGCTGACCGATGCCCTGAGAAAAGAGGCCATTCCTTTCCTTCTCAGGGAGTATAAGGACAGTGCTTATGATGGGCTGTTTGTGGCCCAGAAAGGCTGGGGAACCATAATGGTCGATGATTCCCGCCTGGAAGAGGCCGAAAGCATACTTAAGGATCTTTTCAACCCAGAGCCGGGTGAAAGGCAGCGGGTCGGGTCGGATTGGCCCTGATACCGGCTATTATTTATCTTCCATCCCTGGACCAGGTTTTTAAAGCCGCGCCCTTCACGCCGGAAGGGGGATTTCCGAATTTAAAGCGGCTGGTGCCGACGGTCTGGTCGTCAAAGATCTGATGGGGACTACGGTTCCGGTCCCGGGTCTTGAATAGTGATTTGTTGCCGGTTACGATTCAGGCAGGGGTTGACGGGCGGCGACCACCCGGTTGCGGCCGCTTTCCTTGGCTTCATACAGGGCTTTGTCGGCCTCCCGCAGGGTGCTCTCCCAAGTAGTTCCATGTTGCGGGAACAGGGCGATGCCGATGGATAGAGTGATTTTCTCCAGTTCCAGGCCGCGGTAATTGACCCGGAGCTGGTCAACGCCCGCCCGTATGGCTTCGGCCCTCATGAGGGCCGCCTCCAGGGTCAAATCCGGAAGGATCAACGTGAATTCTTCCCCGCCGTAGCGGCAGGCGATATCATCCGCCCGGACGCTGGTTTTAAGATAATTTCCCAGGGCCTTAAGCAAAATATCCCCGGCCTCGTGGCCATGCTGGTCGTTGAAATATTTAAAATGATCGATATCGAGCATGAGGATCCCCAGGGAGGTGCCCTTCCGTTTGGCCCGATGGATTTCCCGCCCCAAAGATTCTTCCATGTATCTTCGGTTATGAAGTCCGGTCAAACCGTCCTGGATGGCCAACTGATAGAGCTTCTGCTTTAATCTCAAATTGGACAGGGCCAGCGCAATGTGGTCGGTGAAGGTAGCTACCAATTTTTCATCCGGCAGTTCAGGCGGGCCGGACAGGAAGGCATCGGGCTGCGGTCCGGTATCATCGACGGTTTGAAGGTGTAACATCCCAATGGTCTGACCCTGGTTGATGAGGGGGATGCAGGTCGAACAAGGACCGCCATAATCCTTCAGGTGGCGACAGGTCATCAAGGGATCTTTTTCCACGACCTGATGAATCCGGCTTCGTCGAACGGCCCAACAGTCCTGCGGGGCAAAGATCTGGGCGGATAGAACCGGTTCACCCCAGATGCTGACCGATTCCAGAACATCGTCCCGGGATTGGAGCATAAAGAGAGACCCGGAGGTATCGGGAAAAAGTTCCCGGGCAAAACGGGCGATCAGCGGATAGGTCTCCTCGGTGCTCTGGCAGGCCTGCAGGAACTCGCTCATTTCCCGGAGAATGGTGGTATCCCGATTTCTGCGCCCGTATTCGTAAACCATTTCCTGCAACTTGGCCGTGGTCTGCTGCAGGGCGTCTTCGGCCTGCTGACGTTCTTCCACCTCCGTTTTTAGTTGACCCTGGAAATCCAAGGCCACTGCCTGGCTGGCTTTGATTTCGCTCAGGTCCCGAATAAAACAGATCCTTTCCTGCGAGTCCCCGATTTTCTTTGAGCAGGGCAGCAGGGTAACTTCGCAGGGCACGGTGGTCCCCATCCGGGGTTTTAAGGGCCGCTTCCCGTCTAGCCGGTTCATTTCGCTGATCGGTGATAAATAGCAAAAGATCCACTTCCTCCCGATTCACAAACAAATCATAAAGAAAGAGAGGGCGGTTTTCGGCGTGAGCCGGGATAAGATTTTCAGCGGCTTTTGGGTTCCAGCGGAGGAGGGTTTCGTCCGGGGCGATGAATAGGGTCGCCACCGGGGAGCTTTCAAAGGCCCACTCCATTAAGGATTGAGCGCTTGCAGTTAATTCCAGATCTTCGGGTTTAAGAGCCTTTTCAAGGCGCAAGGTATTCATAGGAAGCACAGGATCCCCGGGTAAATAAAACCCCTCTCGATAGCATTAATTTATTTTAGTTAAGGGGAAATCCTTCTTTAACCCATTCCCCCGCCTGAATAATCTATCGGAGGTTTCAAAAAAATTATAAATATTTTTTTGCCGGTATCGGTAGGGCAGCCGGGTCTCTTTTCTTGGCATTTCTCCAAAGTGATTTACGCTCGGGTAGGATTCTGGCCATTATGTTCAGCGTGTCCCTGATTCAAGCTTTCAGCGAATCCCGGCCGGCGACCGGTATTCAGAATACCGGCCTCAACCTGAAAGAAAGAGTCAAATTGCCTAACCAGTCAAAATAACATTAAAAACTTAAGATGAGGGGGATACAAAAGAATTGACAAAACAGATGAAAAATCCTATAAGGGTATCACCTTGAAAAGGTTTTTTTGTAGGCGGCCATCTTTTTCAGATTAGCAAAAAGAACTCTCGACCGACCCTTGATCAGGGGCGAAGGAGCGAAAATAATGGAAGAGGTCTATATTGTCAGCGCGGTCCGGACCCCTATCGGGTCTTTTAACGGGATGTTGAGTGGTTTTACGGCCACGGAGTTAGGCTCCCTGGTGATTGGCGAAGCGATCAAGCGGGCCGGGATCGCCAAAGAACAGGTGGACGAAGTCATCATGGGCAATGTGCTGCCCGGGGGGTTGGGGCAGAATCCCGCCCGGCAAGCCATGTTGAAGGCCGAACTTCCCTATGAGGTGGGGGCCATCACGGTGAACAAGGTCTGCGGATCGGGGCTCAAATCGGTCATGCTGGCCGCCCAGGCCATTGCCGCCAAAGACGCCGAGGTTGTCGTGGCCGGCGGAATGGAGAGCATGAGCCGGGCCCCCTATTTCCTGGAAAAGGCCCGGACCGGATATCGAATGGGCAACGGGACCTTATTGGACAGTTTGGATCACGATGGCCTGCGGGATATCAACAATGATTTTCTGATGGGAGTGAGCGCCGAGTATTGCGCGGAAAAATACGGCGTGACCCGGGACGATCAGGATCGGTTTGCCTATCAATCCTACCAGCGGGCACTGAAGGCCAGGGCGGAAGGGAAATTCAAGGATCAAATCCTGCCGATCAGCATTCTCCAAAAAAAAGGGAAACCGCCTCTGGTGGTGGATTTTGACGAGATCGTTAAAGAGACCAGCTTGGAAGCCTTATCCGGGTTGCGGCCGGCTTTCAAGAAGGGTGGCACGGTCACGGCCGGAAATTCCTCTAAGATCAGTGATGGGGCGGCGGCGGTGGTGTTGATGAGCGCTTCCAAGGCCAGGGAACTGGGCGTTAAGCCGCTGTTCAGGGTCGGCGCCCAAGGTTCGTCCGGGCTGGATCCCAAGTATGTCCTGGTGGCACCCCTCCTTTCGATTCCCAAGGTCCTGAAAAAGGCCGGCCTGGCCGTGGCGGATATCGATCTGCAGGAGGTCAATGAGGCTTTCTCCTCTTCCACCGTGGCGGTGATCAAAGAGCTGGGGCTGGACCCGGAAAAAACCAACGTCCAGGGCGGGTCCGTGGCCTTGGGACATCCCATCGGAGCCAGCGGCGCCCGGGTCCTGGTCACCCTGCTCTCCGCCCTGAAAGATCGCCAAGCGAAACGGGGTATGGCCTCCCTCTGCCTGGGGGGCGGGGAGGCGGTTAGTTTGATTGTGGAAAATATGATTTAGTGCTCACCGCAATAGAATTCTTTGCGCTCTTTGCGCCTTTGCGGTGAAATAATATAGAAGGAGAAGAACCATGAAAGAAATCGTTATCGTAGGTGCGGCCCGGACACCGGTGGGCCGATTTGGAGGTGCGTTAAAAGATATCCCCGCGGTAAAGTTGGGCGTAATCGCCGTGCAGGAGGCCCTGAGGCGGGCTAAGGTGGCCCCGGACCAGGTTGATGAAGTCATTTTAGGCAATGTCCTTCAAGCCGGTCTGGGGCAGAATACGGCCCGGCAGGTGTTGATCCATTCCGGGATTTCCCAGGAGGCCCCGGCCCAGACCATCAACAAGGTCTGCGCCTCGGGACTGAAATCGGTCATGCTGGCCGCTCAGGCTATCAAGTCCGAGGACGCCGAAATCGTCGTGGCCGGCGGGATGGAGAGCATGAGCCAGGCCCCTTACGCCCTCCGGGCGGCCCGCTGGGGGGCGCGGATGGGCAGTTCCGAGATGGTGGACCTGATGATTTACGACGGATTACTGGACGTGTTCAACCAGTATCACATGGGGATCACCGCGGAGAACGTGGCCTCCCGGTTCAACGTCACCCGGAAGGAACAGGATGAATTGGCCCTGCGCAGCCAGGACAACGCCCAGCGGGCGATCAAGGAGGGGCGCTTCAAAGAGGAGATCGTGCCGGTGCCCATCCCCCAGCGTAAGGGCGAACCGGTTTTGTTCGACACCGATGAACACCCCCGGGGTACTACCCTGGAAGCCCTGGGAGCGCTGAAACCGGCCTTCAAGAAGGACGGGACCGTCACCGCCGGGAACGCCTCGGGGATCAACGACGGGGGGGCCGCCTTTGTGGTTATGTCCGCGGACAAGGCCCAGGCGCTGGGATTGGAGCCCCTGGCCTATGTCAAGTCATATGCCACCGCCGGGGTGGATCCCACCATCATGGGCACCGGCCCGATCCCGGCTTGTAAGAAGGCCCTGGCCAAGGCCGGCCTGACGGTGAAGGATCTGGATCTGATCGAGGCCAACGAGGCCTTCGCCTCCCAGGCGGCCATCGTCAACCGCGAGATGGGCTGGCCTATCGAAAAAGTCAACGTCAACGGCGGGGCTATCGCCATCGGCCATCCCATCGGGGCCAGCGGGGCGCGGATACTGAACACCCTGCTGTTTGAGATGATCAAACGGGATTCCCGGTTAGGCCTGGCCACCCTGTGCGTCGGCGGCGGTATGGGAGCGGCGTTGATTTTGGAGCGGAAGTAAAAGACGCAGAGCGCAAGGCGCGGAGCGCAGAGCGTAAAAGACAAGAGAAGAATTTCAAAATGCAAAGTGCAAAAGAAAAAATATCCAAGTGAACGACGGTTCTTTTTTCGCTCGGCGCTCAGCGCTTCGCACTCCGCGATGAAATGACCGGATTCCGATCGAGAAGGAGAAATGCATGGCCTACGAATTGATTCTATTGGAGATAGCAGAAGGCATCGCCACGATTTCCGTTAACCGGCCCAAGGCCCTGAATGCCTTGAATCCTCAGGTGATGGAGGAGATCGGGGCGGCGTTGAAAGAAATCAGCCGGAACCCGGAAGTCCGGGTGGCTATTTTGACCGGGACCGGCGACAAGGCCTTCGTCGCCGGGGCGGACATCGGCACCATGGCTAAGCAAACCCCGTTGGAGTCCAAACGATTTTCCGCGGCCGGGCAGGAAGTCCTCTTTGCCATGGAAAATGCCGAGATACCCATTATCGCGGCGGTGAATGGTTTCGCTCTGGGCGGCGGAACGGAAATCGCCATGTCCTGCGATTTTATCTATGCCTCGGAAAACGCCAAATTCGGGCAGCCGGAGATCAACCTGGGGATCATCCCCGGTTTCGGCGGGACCCAGCGGCTGGCCCGCCTGGTGGGCAAGGGCTGGGCCCGAGAACTCTGTCTGACCGGGGCGATGATTTCGGCCCAGGAGGCCAAAGAGATAGGCCTGGTCAACAAGGTGTTTCCCCCTGATAAGCTCATGGAAGAAACCCGGAAAACAGCCAAAGCGATTGCTTCCAAAGGCCGGGCGGCCCTCCGGGCCATCAAACACACCATCAACCGGGGCTATGACGTGGATCTGCGCAACGGCTGCGCCATGGAAGTGGACGCCTTTGCCATCGCCTTCACCAGCCCCGATGCCAAGGAAGGGCTGAATGCCTTTCTGGAGAAAAGGAAGCCTGAGTTTAAGGGAGAGATTTAATATCGGTTGCAGATTACAAGTTGCTGGTCCCAGGTAAGGAGCAGATACTAAAGGCAAAAGGCGATACTGGATACTAGATAAAACAAACCTGTTCGGAGCGGGCACCCGTGAAGGATGAAAATCCCCCCCTTAGAAAAAGGGGGGAGTTAAAGTCCCCTTTGACAAAGGGGGATTTAGGGGGATTTCAAAAGGGCCGGAAGTCCCCAGGTCCCCGTCGGGGGATGGATCCCGGTTCCAATCCAGACGACTACATACACACTAAAGATAATCTATTATAGCCTTTTTTTATCACGGTAAGGAGAACCAACGGATGAACTTTGAGTTGACCGAAGAACAGCAGATGGTGCGGGACACGGCCCGTCGTTTCGCGGAGACGGAAATCAAACCCGTGGCCGCCAAGCTGGATGCCAGCCATGAGCATCCGGCGGAGATCTGTCGGAAACTGGCCGAACTGGGCTTTCTGGGCATTGCCGTTCCCGAGGAATACGGCGGCGGCGGCATGGATTACGTTAGCTACGTGCTGGCCCTGATTGAGATCTCCAAGGCCTGCGCCTCCACCGGCGTCATCATGTCGGTGAATAATTCCCTGTACTGTTTTCCGGTCATGGCCTTCGGGACGCCCGAGCAGAAAATGAAATATCTGAAGCCGGTGGCCAGCGGCGAAACCCTGGGCTGTTTCGGCTTGACCGAGGCCGGGGCCGGCTCGGACCCGGCCGGCATGCGGACCACCGCCGTCCTGGAGGGGGATGAATGGATCATTAACGGGGAAAAGAAGTTTATCACCAACGGCAACGTCTCCCGGTACGGCGTGGTGGCCGCGGTTACCGAAAAAGGAAAAGGCTATAAGGGAATCAGCTCCTTTGTGGTGGATTTTGAAAATACCCCGGGTTTCTCCCTAGGCCGGGTGGAAGAAAAACTGGGTATTAACGCCTCCGGGACGGCGGAACTGGTATTTGACAATGCCCGGGTCCCTAAAGATGCCTTATTGGGCAATCCCGGGGACGGGTTCAAACAGATGTTGACCACCCTCGATGGAGGCCGGGTCGGGATCGCTTCTCAAGCCATCGGCATCGGCCGGGCGTCGCTCGAAGAGGCCTTGGAATACGCCAAAACCCGGGAACAATTCGGGAAACCTATTGCCACCTTCCAGGCCATCCAGTGGAAGCTGGCCGACATGGCCACCGAGTTGGACGCCGCCGAATTGCTGACCCTCAAAGCGGCCTGGCTGGAAGACAACCACCTGCCCCACGAAAAAGCCGCGGCCATGGCCAAAATGTTCGCTTCCGATGCGGCCATGAAGGCCTCGATTGAAGGGGTACAGATCCTGGGGGGATACGGCTATTGTCGGGAATACCCCATGGAACGCCATATGCGGGACGCCAAAATCACCCAGATCTACGAGGGTACCAATGAGATCATGCGGGTGGTGATTGCCAATAATCTGATTAAAGGGAAATAAGAACCGCAGAGCGCGGAGCGCAAAGCGTTGAGGGCCAAGCATAAGGTAGAGGAGAGAAGACAGAAGGAAGATGGAAGAAATAACAAAAGCCAAGACGAGAATTTAAAGATTCATTATTATCCGATAAGTTTGCTCTGGTGATGTTTTATATTGGCGCTATGCGCTCAGCGCTCCGCGCCACGCCGGAAATGGGGTTGCTTGATGCACTTCGGACTGACCGATGAACAGAAGATGATCCAGAAGATGTGCCGGGATTTTGCCCGGACCGAACTGGCCCCCCAAGCGGCCCGGCTGGATGAAACCAAGGACCGGACCATTCTTTTGGGTAATCTGAAAAAAATGGCCGAACTGGGCCTGATGGGCATGAATATCCCCGAGAAGTACGGCGGGGTTCAAGTGGGACCGGTGGCCTACAGCCTGGCCATGACCGAGATCGGCCGGGGCTGCGCTTCTACGGCCGTGACCATGTCGGTGACCAACATGGTGGCCGAAGTGCTTCTGGAATTCGGGACGGAAGCGGTGCGCCAAAAATACATTCCCCGCCTCTGCTCCGGGGAATACCCGGCCGGGGCCTTCGGCCTGACCGAAGCCGGGGCCGGTTCCGACCCGGCGGGCATGAAAACCACCGCCGTCCAGGACGGTCTGGAATGGGTGCTGAACGGAAGCAAGATTTTCATCTCCAGCGCGGAATACGCCGGGGTAGTAGTGGTCTGGACGGTCACCGACAAGGCCGTGGGGAAGGGCAAAGGCATCAGTGCCTTCGTGGTCGAGCAGGGGACCCCGGGATATGGGATCGGGAAGGACGAAAAGAAGATGGGCCAGAAGGGCTCCAGCACCAATGAACTTTTTTTCGACCACTGCCGTATCCCCCGGGAGCATCTGCTCGGCCAGTTGAACGACGGCTATCGGATCGCCTTGATGGAGCTGGCCGGCGGCCGAATCGGGGTCGGTTCCCTGTCGTTGGGCATCGGGCTGGCAGCCCTGGATTACGCCCTGGAATACGCCAAAAATCGGGAGCAGTTCGGCCAGCCTATTTCCCGGTTTCAGGCCATTCAATGGATGCTGGCCGACGCCTACACCGAGCTGGAAGCGGCCCAGTTATTGGTCCTCAGGGCGGCCTTCTTAAAGGAACAGGGAAAACCCTTTACCCGGGAGGCCTCCATGGGGAAGCTCTACGCCTCGGAGGCGGCCAACCGGGCCTGCTATAAGGCGCTTCAGATTTTGGGGGGCTACGGGTACACGGCCGAATACCCGCTGGAGCGGCTGGCCCGGGACGTACGGGTGACCACATTATACGAAGGGACATCGGAAATCCAGCGGCTGGTCATCTCCCGGGAGCTGCTGGGAATGGCCTGATAAAAGGAGGGGAGAAGACAGAAGAGAGCGGGAAGTGGGAAGATGGAAGAGGGAAGAAAAAGCATAGATCAAACGAGAGGCATCCTTTTTACAGGCGATGCTTTTTGTTTCGTACGCCTTGCGCCTCACGCGCTCACGCCTGAGGTCCCTCACCGAGTTCTAAAACGGAAAAAGAATGGCTGAGACTACTGTCAGGGGCATGATTCAGGTCTATACCGGCGAAGGCAAAGGGAAGACCACGGCCGCCCTGGGGCTGGCCATGCGGGCGGTCGGCCACGGGCGCAAGGTCTACATGATCCAATTTTTGAAGGGAGGGCCGCAGAAGACCGGAGAGATTGCTTCGGCCAAAAAGTTGGGGCCTCTGCTGACCATCAAACCCATGGGCCGGGCCGGTTTTGCCAACCTGGCCAATCCCGGATTCAAAGATCGGGAATTGGCGCAAAAAGCTTTGGATAAGGCCTGGCAGGTGATCCGCTACCAGGTCTGCGATATTCTGATCCTGGATGAAATCAATATCGCCACCGCCTACGGGTTGATTCCGTTGGAGGAGGTCCTCAAACTTATGGAAGCTAAACCCGCCGGCATGGAATTAATCCTCACCGGCCGGTATGCCCCGCCGGAAATCATAGATAAAGCCGACCTGGTCACCGAAATGCGGATGATCAAACACTATTATGATAAGGGCGTTCCCGGGAGGATCAGCGCCGAGCGGTAAACGAGAATCTCGTTTTTTTCGTTGATTTGGTTTGTTTGGTTCCGCGGGTGGATGGCTCTTTTTTAGACCCGGATAACCCAATCCAACGAAATAAACGAAATAAATCCAACCAACGAAATAAACCCAATGATCATAGACTGGCGAAACGAACTGGCCCGCGATGGATCCCGGATTACCCTTTCCGGGCTGCACATCGCCATGCATTGCCACCACTACAACATCAACCTGCACAAGATGTTGGAAGACCATATGGGGCAGGAGGGGATTGATTTAATTGTTCAGTCTGCCGAAGAAGCCGCCTTCCATGGGTTCCAGGCTATGCTCAAACAGTTCGATCGGATACGGACGATCAAATCCAAGTTGGAACTTATGGCCACCCTGTACCAGAATTGCGGGTTGGGCATTATCCATTTTCAAAAGATGAGCAGTAGGGGGGGACGGATTATCGGGATCTCCAGCCATCACGTTATCGGCTGGCTGGCCAAGCACGGCCGCCGCGAGCACCCGGGCTGTCACTTTACCCGGGGCTGGATCGCCGGGGTTATGGCCATGATCTACAACCGTTCCCTGGGTCATTACCAGGTGGAGGAGGAGGCTTGTAAAATAATGGGCCATCCCCAA
Source organism: uncultured delta proteobacterium (assembly GCA_963743305.1). Taxonomy (GTDB): domain Bacteria; phylum Desulfobacterota; class RBG-13-43-22; order RBG-13-43-22; family RBG-13-43-22; genus CAVQSS01. The sequence goes on along the minus strand of CAVUPH010000028.1, from coordinate 71,999 downwards.
TGTCTTTTTGTGGTCCGGAAGAAATCATGACGGACTAGCCAAAGGTCCCTTGGCGAGGTTATCCAATAATTGCCTATCGACGGCTATAAAATAATTCAGGCGGTGATGGAAGGAAGCCGGATTCGGGAGTCCAAGGGGATAATCCCCATTTTTGGAGTGTACCTCTCCCTTTTTTTTGTCCGCTATTACAATCGCCTATCCTTTGAATTTGAAAAACGACTGGGAGAAGATCGGGGCCCGGAACCGGCCGCCCTGCTGATCGCGGCGGCCCAGGAATGTGGCTACGCCACCTTTCATGGAATCCGAAATTCCTGGGAATGGCAGCAACTGGTGCAGCCGATGATCGAGAAGCCGGAAGATCAGATCCTGGGTTTTACGGCCATGGCCGAGGCCTTCGGCTGGGGTGCCCTGGAGGTTATGGCCATCGAGCCCGGACAGTCTTTGCGCCTTCAGGTCCGGGATTCTTATGAAGCCACCGGGTATCTTCAAGATTACGGCCAATCCAAAACCGGGAAATGCTATATGCTTCAGGGAGTGGCCGCCGCTTTCATGGACCTGCTGTATGGCGAAGACTATCCGGACGGCTGTTTCTGCTTCCAGGCCCGGGAAGTCGGTTGCCGCGCCATGGGGGATCCCTACTGTGAGTTCTTGGCCCAAAAAAACGACCAAGGGAATCGTTAGTCTCCTGCCCGTTCAAGCTGCCGGCTGCTGGGAATTTTTATCCTGCAACAAGGTCCTCTGTCCGGCTTTCGCCAAAAAACAGACCGTTTGTTGGCTCGTCCCCCACACCCAATGCTCCGGTTCAACCGGGGAAGATTATTTTGAAAAATTAGCCCACTGTCTGACCTGTCCCTATTTCTTGAAGCGAGGCGAACAGCATCCCCAGGGTTGGAATGTTTTCTTTGCGGAACAGCTCAGGCTCTACAATGTCAAGGCCATTGAACAGATTTACCAGAAGGAAGGCAGCTTTATAGAAATTCTGAACCGGATTCCCGATGGGTTGTTCACCACCGACCGAGAATTTCGCATCACTTACTTCAACCCGGCGGCGGAGGAAATCACCGGGTTCTCAGCCTACGACGCCTTAGGCATGTACTGCAAGGATGTTTTTAAGAACCATATTTGCGAAGTGGACTGCGCTTTGAAACAGGCGGTAAAGATGGGAACCAATATCAACAACCGGGAATACACTATCACCAACATCGAGGGAAAGAAAGTCCCCATCATCTGCTCCACTTCGGTGTTTTTGGATGACGAAGGACAGATCACCGGGGGGATTGAAATCTTCAAGGATATTACCGAACAGAAGCGCCTACAGGAGGAGATCGTCCAACGGGAAAAGAAATACCGCCGTATCTTTGAAGGCTCCCATGATATGATCTATGTCACCAATCTGGAAGGCACCATCAAGGATGTCAACCAGGCCGGGGTCGAGATGTTGGGCTATCCCGACAAAAGGGCTTTATTGTCGCTGGGATCGGCCAGAGGGTTATACCGTCGGGTGGAAGATCGGGAAAAGTTCCTGCAGTTGATCAACCAATACGGTAATGTCAAGGATTTCGAAATCGACTTCAAAAAACAGGACGGATCTCCTATGCATGTGCTGATCTCCAGCCGTCGTTATATCAATTCCGACTCGGGGGACGTGGAATTCGAGGGGATCATCAAGGACATCACCCAGCGTAAAAAGGCGGAGGAAGCCTTACGTAAACGCAACATGGAACTCTTCCTTCTCAATAAAACCGCCGTGATCCTGAATAAGACTATGGACTTGAACCGAATCCTCGATGAGACCCTCACCAGTATTCTCCGGGCGCTGCGGCTGAAAAAAGGGGGGGTTTTTTTTATCGACCGGGAAAAGAAAAGATTCCTGCTTCAGAATCGCCAGGGGCTGCCCCCCCAAGATCCGAATTTTTCTATTGGCGTGCATTTTAAAGATGAGTTGTTGAAACAAAGCCTTCTGGAGAGCACGGTCAAGCTGACCCCGAAACCGGCCTTTCCGACTTTTCAGGCCACGTATCCAGCGGAAAGCGGCGAAAAAGTACCCTGGCTGTCCTGTTTTCTGATTACGGCCAAAGGGGAGAGCCAGGGCTTTTTTGGACTGTATCTGCCCCGGGGCAGGGAACTCAGCCCCCCGGAAAGCCATCTTTTGGGCTCCTTATGCAATTTTCTGGGAGGCGGGTTGGAAAATATTCAGTTAATGAAGACCATCCGCCGACACCGCCAGGAACTGCGCCGGCTGACGGAAAAACTGTTCCAAAGCCAGGAAGAAGAACGCCGTCGCATCGCCCGAGAGCTTCACGACGAAGCCGGTCAGGCCCTGACGGCGGTCAAACTGGGTCTGGATCGGCTGGAGGAGGCCGCCCCGGAAGAAAACGGAAAATTAAAAAATGAGATTTCCGAGATTCGTAAAATGCTGGTCCGGACTTCTTCGGAGATCCGGCGGCTTTCGTATCGGCTGCATCCGACCCTGTTGAGCGACCTGGGGTTAAGACCGGCACTGGACCTCTACTTAAAAGAAGTGGCCGTTCATTCCAAATTGAATATCGACTTCCGCATGGTCGGTTTTGATCGCCGCTTGGACCCGGACCTGGAAACCGTGCTTTACCGTTTCAGCCAGGAGGCCCTGACCAACACCTTAAACCACGGGCAGGCCAAGAATTTTCAACTTTCCATCATTAAAAGCTACCCGAAGATCATTTTTTTGGCCGAAGATGATGGGATTGGGTTTGATGGCCAGATCAGCGGAAAAAGCAAGCGGAGCCTGGGCCTGCTGGGTATGCGGGAACGGACTTCTTTACTGGAAGGCAATTTTCAGATTAAAAGCCGACCGGGTGAGGGGACCCGGATTCGCATAGAAATTCCCTTGCCGGAGTCCCATGGAATCGCCCATTAGGATCCTGATCGTCGACGATCACACCATCGTCAGGCAGGGGTTGGCCCGCCTGCTGGAAGACCAGCCGGATTTCAAGGTGGTCGGCGAGGCCTATGACGGGCGGATGGCCATCGAGAAGGCCATGGCCCTCCTGCCGGATGTAGTGGTCATGGATATTGCCATGCCGCTTTTAAACGGCATTGAGGCCGCCCGGAGGATCCGGAAGAACCTTCCGAAAATCAAGATCCTGATCCTTTCCATGTATTCCCATGAACACTATATTCATGAGTTGCTCGAGGCCGGAATATCCGGCTATTTGTTGAAGGAATCGAGTGGCCGGGATATTATCAAGGCTATTCAGGCGGCCATGAAGGGGGAGACCTCTCTCAGCCCCTCCATCTCCAAAGTCCTGGTGGACAGTTACCTTTCCTTGCGGAAAAGCTCCCCTAAGGAGGAACGGTTCAACCAGCTCTCCAACCGGGAGCGGGAGATCTTCCAGATGATTGCCGAAGGGTACCCTACCAAGACCATTTCCGGCTTGCTTTGTGTCAGCTTGAGTACCGTGAAAACCCACCGCCGTAATATCATGGAAAAGCTGGAGGTGACCAGCACGGCCCAGTTAATCCATTTGGGAGTTTCCTTAGGTTTGGTGGAGCCCGACCGTTAGTCCAATCCCTTTCCTTCGATAAAATCACCCCTTATTATCAAAAAATCATCTTTTGGTCGATACCGGACCCGCTCGGGTTCATCTAGTATCTGAGTTCACAAGCGTTCGTGTTTATATCTTTCCAGCCCGACATTCACTTTCCCGGGAAACGTCGCCAGACGATACGTACCCAAAGCTTTCTATATTGTAACATATTGATATTGATTTATAAATTAATTTATTGTCGTCAGGCCGGGAAACCATTCCTGAAAGAAAGGAGGTGTCAAGGGAGTAATAAAATCAACCCATTCGGTCAACAGCTCTAATCCGTGGCTAAACCATTTTTTGAGAGGAGGAACAAATGTCCAAACAGAATTTGATTGATGCGTACAGGGGAAAAAGACCGGCAGCGGTTCCCTGGGTGCCTTATTCAGGGGTACATTCAGCCTTTTTAATTAATGAACCAGCGGACAAATTCTTAAAAGATCCTCAACTGTTAGCCAAAGGGGTGGTCGCCGCTGCCAAGCGGTACCACGCGGACGGCGTTCCCTTGCTCTTCGATCTTTCGGTGGAAGCTAACGCCGTCGGTTGTGACCTCAAATGGTGGCCGGATAACGTGCCTTCCGTCACCAACCACCCGCTATCGGACAAAACCTTAGCCCAATCCGGGCTTAAAGTCCCCGGCAAAGAGGCCGGCCGCTGGCCGGTTATTTTTGAGGGCGCCAAACTCGCCAAACCGCAACTGGATGAGGCGGATTGCGTGATGATGGGCCTGCTTTGCGGTCCCTTGACCCTGGCTTCCCATTTGGCCGGGGTCCGCATCTTTACCGACGTGTACAAAAATAAGGACAAGGCCCACGAAGTCATCAAGTTTGCCGGTGAAGTCGGGGCGGCTTCGGCCAAATTTTACGCTGAGATGGGCTGTGACATCATCGCCATCGTCGATCCGGTGGCCTCCCAGATCAAACCGGAAACCTTTCGGGAATTTGTCACCCCCAACTGTCAACCGGCCATCAAAGCTATCCATGACGCCGATAAGACCTCTTCTTTCTTCATTTGCGGGGACTGTACCCGGGTCATGGAGGAGGTCTGTAAACTAGGCACCCACGGATTTGCCATCGATGAACAGTTGAATCTCCTCTGGGTCCGGGACATGGCTCTGAAATATGGCGTGGGCTTCGGCGGCAACCTGAAGCTGACCCTGGCCCTCAGCCTCGGCTTGTTGTCACCGAGAGAAGATGCGATCGTCAGTCTGGCCTCTGGAGGGGCCACCGGATTCACCTTCGCCCCTGGCTGAGACATGCCCTATGATGTTCCGGTGGAACACATGGATCAAGCGTATGAAGCCAAGGCCTGGTTTGAACAATACTACGCCAAATACCCTGAAAAGTGGTAGGGATAGGGCCGAAGGAGGCGAAAATGGCAGATAAAATTCAAATCGATGTGTTGACCCTGGACAGTGTGCAGTGCGCCGCCTGTGGGTATATGATGGAATCCATCGCCGCATTGCCCAAGGACGTCCAGGAAATGATTGAATACTCCGAATGGTCCATTAAAACAAAGACCGGGATCGGCAAGTTTCTGGAGCTCAAAGGCCGGGTTCTGCCCACGATCTGCATCATGGGTGATCTGGTTTTTGAAAGCATCATCCCGCAGTACGAAGAATTGATCGACGAGATGGCCAAGCGGGCGCCTAACCCCGCTATGGCCGATCGCATCATGGCCTTGCGGGAAGTGGGCTTTGAGTTCGACAAGATCCAGGAAAACCTGGCCAAGGCCGGGTCGGGGCAACATACCCGGGTGGATTGAAATCGTTTAGCTGGGATGGGGGGATAGGCGCTCAGGGGGCCGTCCCCCCCCTAGATCTTTTTATTAAAAGGGGGTTTTATGTTCAGATTCGCTAAGGAGCAAAAGGTCGCAACTGTCGGCGGGGTGACTTTCGGCGGACAGCCGGGAGATTATCCCACGGTCTGTTGTTTTTCCATATTTCAGGAAAGCGATAAAATTTTTGATAAAGGGGCTCGGCGGAAGGGGTTCAATGAACAGCGAGCGGCCGAGCTGTTAAAAACATGTGACCGGTACACCGCCGAGTTGGGTGTTCCCGCCATGGCGGACATCGTGGCCAGCCCTGGTGAAAAATTCAATAAATTCATCGATTTCGTTGTGGCTAACAGCAAAATGCCTTTTTGTATCGACTCCATAACCATGCAAACCAAGATCGACGGGGCGGCGTATTGCGCCGAAAAAGGACTGCTGGACCGCATGTTTTACAACAGCCTGACCGTCTGGGAAGAAAACATTGAAACCGAGATCAAGGAGATTGCCCGGATTGGGGTGAAACATGTCCTGCTGGTGGCTTTTGACATGGCGGACCAGATGCCGACCGGGCGCATTACCGGAGCCCAGAAACTGCTGGACGCTATCGAAAAAGTGGGGGCCAAATTCGAAACCATCATTATTGACACTTCGGTCTTGAACGCCCCGGCCACAGCCATGTGTGGTTTGGCCAATAAACTCATTAAAGAAAAGTGGGGTTATCTGGGAGCCAGTGCCCCCAGCAATGGTTCTTATATGGAACTGAAGAAGTATCGGGAAAAGGGGGATTTCAAGGCCTGGGCCGGCATTGACGCGGCCGTGGAGTCTTTGGGGGCCTTCTTTTATAACGACCTGATCTTTACGGGTCCCATGGCCGGCGCCGCCCGGGTAATGCCCGCCGTGGCCCTGGCCGACGCCTTTCTGGCCACCACCGTTTTTGATGAAACCAAGAAGTTGCCTCCGGATCCCAATCACCCGTTGCTCAAACTGTGGCCCGATTTTGCCAATCAGTTGAGCGTCAGTTGGGATAAGGCGGCGGCCTTGAAAAAGGTCGAACGATAGGTTACATCCAAGGCGATTTATTTCAACAAGCCCAGTCATAAATAAAAGCCGCAGGAAACGAAAGTCGGGAGTGAATGGAGGTTATGAGGGATATCATATTCAGTTCCTGGGGGGGACAGGTGGTAGACAATCGTGGTCGGGAGGCCGCGTCTTTTGAAGCCGTGGAAAAGGCCGAACTGCCCGAATTCTTTAGACCCGGCCAAAGAATCAGAGCACTGGCCGGATGGGACGGCATCCTGATCCGCGACCCGGAGGTGGATGTCGTTGACTTGGTCAAGGCCTACCTCGAGGAGGTACATAAGGTTTCCAGCGCTTGCAACAAATGCAATTATTGTACAACCGGTTATGCTGAGATGCTCGATGTCCTGAAAGATGTTTACCACGGGGAGGCTACCGACGAGGACCTCGAATTTTTTGAAAATTCCGGGAAGGCCGTCATCGAATCCTCGAAATGCAACATCGGCAAGATGGGCCCGAACCCGGCCCTGCATCTGGCCCGCTATTTTCTGGACGAATTGAAGAAGAAAAACCAGGGGGGATCAGGCGGCCCGTCCGGCAGCTATTTGTCCAAGGTTAACGCTCCCTGCATGGATGCCTGCCCGATCCATCTGGATGTACCCAAGTACGTGGAAGCGATAAAAAATGCCAAATTTGACGATTCCCTGGCCGTGATCCGGGAACGATTGCCCCTGCCGGGCATCGTGGGACGGGTTTGCTATCACCCCTGCGAGGAAAACTGCCGGCGGGCCAATGCGGATCAACCCATTGCCATCCGGTCTCTGAAACGGTTTGCCGCCGACCAGGCGGCGGCCAAAAACCAATGGCCGGAAGTTCAGGTTAGGCCTTCGGCCAACACCGGGAAAGTAGCGGTTATCGGGGCCGGTCCGGCGGGTCTGACCTGTGCCTACCATCTGGCCTTGAAGGGGCATCGGGTCACCATTATTGAAAAACAGACCTTAAACGGCGGCATGCTGGCTCTGGGCATCCCGGACTATCGTTTGCCGTCCCTGGTACGCGAAGGGGAGATTAAATCCATTATCGACCTGGGAGTGGAACTCCGGTCGGGGATGAGTATTGGCTCCGAAAACACCATCGGACGACTCCGGGAAGAAGGCTTCCAGGCCTTCTTTCTTTCCATCGGGGCCCAGGAATGCAAGACGTTGGGCATTGAAGGAGAAGACCTCGAGGGGGTGTATCCCGGGGTGGATTTCCTGCGGGATGTCAAACTGGGTAAATCGATCAAGCTGGGAAAGCGGGTGGCTGTGATTGGCGGCGGCAACGTGGCCATCGATGCCGTCCGAACGGCCAAACGTCTAGGGGTCGAAAAGGTCTTGATCCTATACCGCCGAGGCCGGGAGGAGATGCCGGCCCACGCTGAAGAGATCGCCGACTGTCTGGCGGAGGGCATTGAGCTCCAGACCCTGGTGAACCCCCAACGCCTCATCGGGGTGCAGGGGAAAGTAACGGCGGTGGAATGTCTGCAGATGACCCTGGGTGAACCGGATGCCTCCGGCCGCAGACGTCCGGTCCCGGTGGCCGGGTCGGAATTTATCCTGGAAGTCGATGGGGTAATCCCGGCCTTGGGACAGGAATCCGACTGGGCCTGCCTGGGGCCCGATTGCCAATGCACCCTCTCCGACTGGGGAACGGTCAAGGTAAACCCGTATACCCTGCAGACCGATGATCCGAACATCTTTGCCGGGGGGGACGCGGTCAACGGACCCCGATCGGTTATCGAGGCGGCGGCCAACGGAAAAAAGGCCGCAGAGAGTATTGACCGCCTGATCAATGGTCTGCCGTTGGAGCCGGATCAGGATGATCTTTTTGACAGCCTTTTTAAGACCATTCGGGTCTATGATCCGCAGGAGGAGGTCCGAGTACCCGAAAAACAGGAGCGGATCCCGCTGACGAAGCTGCTCCCGGAGGAACGGAACCGGAATTTCATGGAAGTGGAACAGGGTTATTCCCCCGCAGCGGCGGTTGCCGAGGCGGAACGCTGCCTGCGCTGCTACCGGGTGGTGACTCTGAGCGTCTAAATTAACTTAAGCTTTTGGAAAGGAGAAGATACGAATGGCGCAACTAACCCCTTATGATCGTGTCATGAAGTTTTTTAAAAGAGAACCGGTGGATGTGATGCCTTTCTTCACCGGCATGGGCATGGTGCTTCGCCCGGCCATCAAGAAACTGGGAATAAAATTTCCGTCCGTTCATCGCGATGCCGAGAAGTTGGCCTGGTCGGGCATCGAGTCGGCCCGCATGTTCAAATTGGATTCCGTCGTTATTCCCTATGATATGTGCTGGGAATCAGAAGCCTTGGGGAACGAGATCAGCCTGTATGCGGATTCCGAGGATACCCTTTATCCCACGATCCCCACCAAAAAGTGGGTGACGATGGATGACGTCAAGATTACCCGGAACGATATCGATCACCTTATGGATCGCTACCCCATGAATCTCATCCCCGAAGCCATAAAGATCGTGAAAAAAGAGGCCCCGGAACTGGCCCTCGGCGCCTGGCAGTTGGGCCCCTTTACCCAATGCGGCCAGACCATCGAACTGGATAAGGTCCTTAAGGGGGTCTTCAAAGAAAAGGCCAAAGTAGAAGCTATCCTCGACCAGTTTACCGAGATGATCGCCAACAACGGGAAGGCCCTGCTGGCCGCCGGGGCGGATTACATCACCCTGAGGGAACCCGGGGTAGCCGCCGACCTGTTGAGCCCCAAGACCTTCCGGGAAATGATCAAACCCCGGTTGACTCGGATTCTAAAGGCCTGGAACGCGCCCAAGGTGCTGCATATCTGCGGATCGACCGATCCGTTGATCGAGATGATGTGGGAGATCGTCAAGGACTCCGGGGCCCAGGCAGTCAGCGTGGATATCAAAAACAATCTTCTGGAGTCCCGGAAAAAGCTGGGCAACGAAGCCCTGATTGTCGGCAACTTTGACGTCTTTAAGCTGCCTTGCGCCGAGGAGACTACGGTGGAGATGGCGATTGCAGGGATCAAAACCAATATCGACGGTCTGGTGGACGCCGTCTGGCCGGGCTGCGATCTCTGGCCGGACATCAAGGAAGAAAACATGCGGGCTATCGAACAGACCGCCCGGACCTACAAGACGGGTCCCACGCCGGCCGTGGGAAGAATAGATGGCGGATCGAGCCGACCCAAGGTTGGCCCTGAAAAATCATTGATTTAGAGATTTGACAAATCAAAGCCTATCCCTTTAGGACAAAAAATATTTTTTAGGAGGAACGTGTTATGGCTAAATCGAAAGAAGAAATATTGGAACTCTTGAAGGACGGGGTCATCAACTATAAAGAGGACCAGGTAAAGGAAGCCGCCCAGGAGTCCCTTGATGCCGGTTATACCCCACTGGAAATGATCATGGACGGTCTGGCCGCCGGAATGGAAGTCGTCGGGCAGTTGTACGAGCGGAACGAGTATTTCGTGCCGGAGGTCCTGATGTGCGCCGATGCCCTGTATGCCGGGTTGGCTATCCTGCGCCCCCACGTGCCCAAGAAAGAAGGCGGTGTGAACGCCCAGGTAGTCATCGGCAGCATCCAGGGTGATGTGCATGACATCGGCAAAAACCTGGTCAAAATGATGTTTGACGTGGCCGGTTGGGATGTCCATGATCTGGGCCGCGACGTGCCGCTCGAAAAGTTCGTGGAAGAGCAGATGCGGACCGACTCGGAAGTCGTAGCCATGTCGGCCATGATGACCACTACGATGTTGGGCATGAAAAAGGTCATCAAGATGATCAAGGATAAAAACCCCAATGTGGCCATCATGCTCGGCGGCGCTCCGGTGACCAAAGACGTGGCCAACCTCTTCGGCGCCGACGGCTACGCGGAATCAGCCGGGAATGCCGTGGCCGAGGGGATCAAGATGATCGCCCGTTTGCGGGAAATGCAGAAAAAACAATAGCCCCGTTTGTTGGGTGCGGCTGGAACGATCCCCCCGGCACCTCGGGGGGATCGTTGGCCGGCAATCAGCTACAATTTTATCACCCCCCATTCCGATGGTCAGGTGTGCGTCCCGAACCGGCCGAACCCAAACAACGTTATGCAAATACTGTCAATAAAAAGGAGTCAGCGGCATGAGTGAAAATGCGAAGATCATTTTTCAGCCTTCCGGCCGGCGAGGCGAAGTGGCCAAAGGGATGACCATCATTGAAGCCTCCCGCCGGGTAGGCGTGGATATCGAAGCCCTTTGCGGAGAGAAAAAAGTTTGCGGCAAATGCAAGGTGCGGATTGAGGAAGGCTTTTATGAAAAATACGGAATCCAGTCCAGCCGCAACAACGTCAGCCCCTGGATGGAAGAAGAGGAGAAGTTCGTCAACGAGGAACAGCGCGAACTGGGATACCGGTTGGGGTGTTGTGCCAAGATCGAAGGGGACCTGTTGATTTTTGTACCCGAGGAATCGCGGGCCGGAAAGCAGATCGTCAGCAAGGCCGCCCGGGATATTCCCATCGACTGGAACCCGGCGGTTAAGGAATATTACGTGGAAGTCATTGAGCCCACCTTTGAGCACCCCACCGGGGATTTCGAGCGGCTTCAGGATGAGTTGAACCGTCAGTTCGGCATCAAGGATCTGACCATTGACTACTGGGCCCTGATGAAAATGCCGGCCCGTTTGCGGGATAAACGACGTTGGGCCATGACCGTCTCGATCTGGATGGACAAAGAAATTATCCGGGTTCTGCCCGGCAAAAGAGAGGGGGCCAATTACGGGCTGGCCGTGGATATCGGCACCACCACCGTGGCCGCCTATTTCTGTAACCTGAAGACCATGGAGGTCATCGAAACGGTTTCCATGATGAATCCCCAATGCAAATACGGGGAAGACGTGATGAGCCGGATTACCTACCATATGATGAACGAAGACGGCCTGGAGCGGATGAGCAACGACATGATCGAGGGCCTGAACACCCTGGTCAAGCAGGCCGTGGAGTCCACTTATCCACCCAAAAAGAAAAAGAAGGTCAAAGAAGGCGATCAGGTTGTTGAGACCTGGGAAGAGGTGCCCGAGGAAGGCAAGACCTACCTGCGCCTGGAACCGAAGGATATCGTGGACATGACCATCGTCTGCAACACGGCCATGCATCACATCCTACTTAAGCTGGACCCGGAATTTGTGGGCCTGGCCCCTTTTCCTCCGGTCATCCACCGGAGCCTGGATATCAAGGCCCGGGACCTGAAGATCAAGATCAATGATTCGGCCTATGTCCATGTCCTGCCCAATGAGGCCGGTTTTGTGGGGGCGGACAACGTGGGCGTGCTCATCGCCGAGGCGCCTTATAAGAGCGATGAAGTCCAATTGCTCATCGACATCGGGACCAACGGCGAGCTGGTCTTGGGGAACAAGGAAAAACTCATCTCCTCCTCCTGCGCCACCGGCCCGGCCCTGGAAGGTGCCCAATTGGCCTTCGGCATGCGGGCCGCCCCCGGGGCCATCGAACGGATCAAGATCGATCCGGAGACCCACGCGGTGGATTACAAGGTCATCGGCCGCGATGCCTGGTTGAGCTTTTCCAAGCCCGAAGAGATGAAGACCAAGGGAATCTGTGGATCGGGGATTCTGGATGTGCTGGCCGAACTGTATACCTCGGGGGTCATTGTGAAGAGTGGGGTGTTCAACAAGACGCAGAAATCCAATCGGTACCGTCTGAACGCCGACACCAAACAGCCGGAATTCGTTATCGCCTGGGCCAATGAGACCAGCATCGAGAAGGACGTGGTCGTCACCCAGAAGGACGTTCGTCAGATCCAGTTGGCCAAAGGGGCCCTGTACACGGGCTGTAAGCTGATGATGCGGAAAATGAACATCGACAAAGTGGATGTGGTCAAGATCGCCGGGGCCTTCGGGACCCACGTGGACCGGACCAAGGCCCTGATCATGGGTCTCTTCCCGGACTGCCCTATCGAAAAGATCCTTTCGGTGGGCAACGCGGCCGGTGACGGCGCCCGGGCGGCCCTGTTGAACCGGGAGAAACGGGTGGAAGCCAACTGGGTCTCCCGCAACGTAGAATACATCGAACTGACCGTGGAAAAGGATTTCCAGGTCCAGTTCATGGAATCCATGCAAATTCCGCATATGAAGGACGCCTTCCCGCATCTGGAAGGGATCGTGCCGGCGGAAGTGCTGCACCAGAAGTAATTGATAATTAATGGTTAATTAGTAATTATTGCAGGGAAGCAAGGAGGGGTGAAGCCGACGGAGCCGAACCTTTCGGTTTCACCCGCTCCCCAAACTTTCCGCTTTAAATTTTTGATTACAAATGGAAGAAACAGAATCCGATGAACAACCCCTCACCCGGGTGAAGGTCAATCCGGGAATCTGCGGTTTTCCCTGCGTCATTGTCGGGGAAAGAAAAGATAAATACCTGGTCGAACTTCGGGGTCAGGGCTCCGAGTGCAAGCACATCCAGCGTTTCTTCGAACAGATCAGGGAAATCAGTCTGAGAGACCTCTTTGCCCCGATCAGCCGGAGCCCCGTATTCCAGGCAGCGCAGCAGTCCGGCTGCCATCCCATGTGTCCGGTGCCGATAGCGTTATTAAAAACGGCCGAAGTGGCCATGGGTATGGCGTTGCCCAAGGACGCTGAAATAAAGTTTGAAAAATAATTTTTTCAAAAAGATCTGAAAAAATTGACGCTTCGCCCTTTTGGGTGGGTACCCATCAGATCTGGTGCGGCCGCCGGGTCTCGGCGAAAGGCCTTGCCAAAGGTTCCAAGGTACTCCGGACTTTGAATCCGGGCCTAAGTGTTTAATTTTATTTTAAGCAGGCCCGAACCCCGTGTTTCTTGGCGTCTCCCAGGCCGGCCCTGCCTCCTGGAAAATTTGAAGACCTAGGGGCCGGGTTAGAACCTAAAAAGCAAGGTGGAAAACCCTTTCGCCGAGACCCGGCGGCCACGGAGGCCCGAATTTAGTCTAAGCTACCAGATATTGTGGCCACCCACCCAAAAGGGCGAACAACCAAAAAATTATTAGGATAAAAACTTTCTGTCGCCCTTGGAAAGGAGATCCAATGAAATCCCCCCAAGAAGCTCCTCCTGAATCCTTGTGCGACCTTATCCTCCTCGCCGGATTTTTAGGGGCCGGAAAGACCACCCTGCTCCGTCGTATTTTGCAGTGGCCCGGAAACCTTTCTCGGACGGCCGTTCTGGTCAATGAGTTCGGGCGGGTGGGGATTGACGGAGAGTTGTTGCAAGGCTTCCAAACCCCGGTGTATGAATTGACCAACGGCTGTATCTGTTGCACCATGGCCGGCGATATGGTTAAAACGGTGGAAGAGATCCTGTTGAAGTTCAATCCTCTCCACCTGTTTATCGAGGCCACCGGGGTGGCTGATCCGTTGGAGATCTTGCTCTTCCTGCGCGGGCCGGTTATCGAGCCGCGCGTCAAAATTCCCAAGGTGGTGACGGTCCTGGACGGTGATCTGTGGGAGGGCCGGGAATATTTCGGCCCCTTGTTCTATAACCAGATCAAAGGCGCCGACCTGCTGCTTTTTAATAAGGTTGATCTCCTGCCCCGGGAAAACATCTCCCGCTATTTGGTGGAAGTCAAGGAATTCAACCCCTATTGCACCGTTGTCCCCACTGAGCATTGTATGATTGAACCCCAGATCTTCTGGCAACCGCTGCCCACCATGATCAGAAAAGGGGAAATATCACTGACCACCCCGTTCAAGCGGGATCAACCAGGAAACGCGGAAGAACTGGGGTACGTGGCCTTCGCTTTCGAGGAAGAAAAACCTTTGCGCGAAAGTTGCTTCAAGGATTTCATCAAGTCCGTGCCGGCCGGGCTGTACCGGATCAAGGGATATGTGTTGCTGGACGGTCACCGGTTTTTTATCAATCATGTCGGTAAAAAGACCGAATGGCTGGCCCTGGACACCAAGGGGCCGACCACGCTGGCCTTCGTGGGGTGGAAGATTAATGAAGAAGAGATTTTGGACTGTCTAAAGGCCTGCCGGGGTTAGGTCCGGTAATTTCCTTCTTTTGACTATTTTCCTTTAAAGGAATACCCTAATGGTCGGTCGCGTTGTCCTTTTTCCCTGCGGGGGAATAAAAAAGGCTGAAGCCACCGTGGTCCGCTGGGCCACCTATCGGGTTAATGAGGAACTGCTTCCGAAAAAGACGCTGCTCCTCTGCGTACCCGCCTATTACCGGGGGGTTCCGGAAGATCTGGTTATGGTGGAAAAAAATCCAACGCTGGTGATCGACTGCCATGAGGAAAGCTGTGGTTCCTTTCTGATGAAACAGATCGGTCTCCGGCCGGCGGCCCGTATCCTGTTGCCGGAACTGATGGAAAGTTGGGGGCTGCAACCGCAGGCGGGACGTCCGGACCTGGAAGGCCAGGGCCTGGACCTGGTCGAACGGGTAGCCGAAACGATGGCCGAGGTGGCCGGGGGGTTGCTGAGCGACCCCGACTATCGTTTTACTCCGCAAAAAGTAAACGTTCCCTTTGAAGGCCGGATCGGGGACTGGAAGGGGAACCCGGCCAGGGACCTGGGGTATATTCGGATCAAACCGGGTCTTTACCGCCCGAAAAACATGCCACCCCTGCCGATGGAAGCCGCGAAATCAAGGTCGGGGGGATAGTCATAAAAGCGAATAATCAATAATGATAACCTCGCAAAAAGTCAAAAGACGACTTTCTGCTCGGCGGGGAAGGGTTTCCCCTCCCCCGCCATTTGAAGTGAATTCAAATGGTTCCACCCTCACCCCAACCCGACGCTTAATCGCGCTCGGGTTGCTGATGGACTTTTTGCGAGTCCATCAATAATTACGGTTTTTCATTATGAAAAAGGTATTGCTCTATCCCTGCGGCGGCGTCGGCCTGGTGGTGTCGACTGTGACCCGCCAGGCCTCCTTGAAGGCGACGGAAGAGATGCTGCCCGGTCAACTGGAACTCCTGGACATGCACCGCTGCCAGCGGGGCGCTCCTGATGAAATCGCCTTGCTGGAAAAATATCCGGTCATTGTCCTGGATGGCTGCAAGCAGCAATGTGGCTCTTATTTTCTGAATATGTTGGGGATCAAACCCGCGGCCCGTCTTTATACACCCGCCTATATCGCCAAGACCAAGCTGAAACCGGGGATGTGCCGGGCCCAGTTGGAGAAAGAAGGCCGTCGATTGTCGGAAGTCATGGCGGAAGAAGCCGTCGAGGTGGCCTGTGGGATTCTGAAAGGCCCCTACACCTTCAAGACCCAGAAGGTGAAAAGAGAAAATCTTCACTGCTGTGAATACTCCCTGGATATCGAGGAAGCCCTGGCTTATGATGAAGTGAATCCGCGTGTTCATCGGCCGGAATCCATGCCGTCGTTGCCGGGGATGGAAGACGCTGAGCGTAGGGCGCTGAGCGAAAACGATTGAGCCAAGATCGGTAGTTAAAGGCATATGATTGGGTCCCGGGATGCTCCAACTTGAAGGTTTTTACGGTCATACGATTTCTCTTCCGGAGGAGCTCCTTTATTATAAAGAGCAGGAACTGTGGGTCAAAATCTGGTCTGGCTCCAACACTTGGGCCTTCGGTTTTACTGAGGCGGGGGTGGCCATGATCAGCGGTTTTACCTACCTTGAATTTATCACGGCGGAGGGTGATTTAATTCCGGAGCGGAAACCGCTGTTGGCCGTGGACACGTATAAAGTGTCCTTTGAGTTGTACAGCCCGGTATCCGGAAAGGTGGTTTATTTGAATCAGGAACTGGACGGGGAAGGGGTCAAGGTCATTGATGAAAACCCTTATCACTACGTCCTCTTTGCCCTGGAAGCGGAAGAGGGTTTCGACCCACAGCGGAAATTCATGGACGCCCAAACCTACTTGAGGGCGTTGGAGGAACGACAGGCCAATATTTGCGGAACATAGGGAGGGCTTAGGGGGTAGGGGAGAGAAGGCAGAGGGAAGATGGAAGAGGGAAGAAAAAAAGAGGACAGTGGAGAGAAGAGAGAAGTCATCTGGAAGCCCTTGCCTTGTCCTAACCCCCAACCCTACACCCTGATATTATGAGAAAGATCACCATCGAAATCATCTACAAGGCCGATTACTGCCTTCCCTGCTTTTACATGGACGAGGCCCTGCAGGAAGTCCTGCCTAAATTCGCGGATCAGATCATCTATAAACGGGTCTGTTTCATGGACAGCGATGAGGATGCCGAGCGGTTTAAGGAACTTTCCTGCAAACTTTACGGTCTGGAAAAGGTGGAAAACCTGGAGCAGGTGGCGCCGGTGCCATCCTTGTTCATTGACGGGGAACTAATCTTTGATATGATTCCTCCCCGATTTGAACTGGAGGAAGCGATTGAGAAGGCCCTGCGGGATGGGGTGGGAGAGTAAGAACCTAACTGATCGTTAATAATTAATAATTAATTGTTAATTATTAATTATGGAGATGAAATGAAACAAATCCATCTGGAAGTCCTGCACGAAGGGGAGCACTGAATCCCCTGCGTCTATATGACCCGGGTGGTCGAGTCCATTACGCCGGATTATCCGGAAACCCTGATTTGGGAAAAGGTGGTCACGAAAGAAAAAAAAGGGGCACTCCGTTTTATTGAGTTAAGCAAAAAGCTGGGCCGGCCTGCTCCCGTTCCATCCATATATATCAATGATCAGTTGGTTTTTGAAACGACACCCAGGCAGGCCGAGTTGAAGGATTATCTAGATGGGCTTCTGGCTGAAAATGGGGATTAAACTAAAAGCAGAAAAACAACGGGGGAAAGTCGACATTCTGATCTTCGGCACCCAACCTCCCTGCAGTCGTTGTCTCCTGGCCGAAAGGAACGCCCGGGAAGTAGCCGCCGATTTTCCCGATGGGCTGATCGCAGTTGAAAAAGTGGATGCCTGGTCGGAAAAGGCCCGAAAATCAGGGATAACCATGACCCCCACCACAATGATCAACGGTGAAAAGGTTGGGGTGGGGAGGGTTTTGGATCCGACGGAATTGAGAGAAAAAATTCAAAGGATCGTAGCGGGCTAAGATGATTGAAGCCGGCAGGTATATTTTCCGGACCCAGGGTATTTGTCCTCCGGAAATACATTTCCAAATCAAAGAAGGGATTCTGACCGAAGTGGATTTCCGCGGCGGAGGCTGTCCTGGCAATGCCCAGTTGGTCAGCCGATTAATCAAAGATCGAGCGGTCGCGGAGATCCGACCCTGGCTGAAGGATATTCACTGCCAGAACCAGACCTCCTGCCCCGATCAATTGGATCGGGCCCTGGGGGCAGCCTTGGATGGGACCCTGCTCCCGGCCCAATCGTTTCGTCTAGCGGCCGACCTGTGGGAAAGAAAACGGGTGGCCCTGGTGGGAAATTTGGCCGGTCGGCTCGAAATCTGGGAAACCCTGAGGGCCGAACTCAAAAAAAAGAAAGTGGAAGCGGTCTATTGCCTGGGAAACCAAACGGGGCCTTCGGTGGAGAATGGCCCGCTGTTAAAGGCCCTGCGAAAAGATAAAAAAGTGATGACCATCC
This sequence comes from uncultured delta proteobacterium, assembly GCA_963743305.1. Taxonomy (GTDB): domain Bacteria; phylum Desulfobacterota; class RBG-13-43-22; order RBG-13-43-22; family RBG-13-43-22; genus CAVQSS01. The sequence goes on along the minus strand of CAVUPH010000028.1, from coordinate 54,128 downwards.
AGGGAGAGGAGGATTGGCGATACGCCCGGAAATTGGGGGCCAGCCCGGGGGGAACGCTTAGCCCCAAAGATCGAGACTATCTGGAATCCATGGCCCAGGTCCTCTCTATTCAACTGGGGACGAAAAAGGGCATGGCTTTTTACGGGGGATTCATTCAGGGCCTCCCCGGCTATTCCGACTACGAGCCCTTTGCCTTGGAGATAAACCTGGTGGGCAATCTGACTCAATTCATGGAGGACGAATCGGTCTTTCCAGCGCTGGAGGCCATGACCCCTCAGTTCAGGAGCGGGATCGTGATTTTCGGCCAACGAAAGAAATGGGGTTACTGGCAGGTGGGTGGAGTGGATTTTATCAGCGTTGGGTCGGCTTATGAAGACGGCCGGCTGAACTGGGGTTTGTTGACCGTTGCGGAGGCCCACCTTCACTTTGAGGTCCAGTCGTTTCCCTGGCCCGGGAAAGGAGATCATGGAAAAAAAAGTTCTTGTTGACGTCCTCTTAACCGATTTCCGCCAGTGACTGGCCTGCGTCTATATGGCCGAGGCGGTAAAGGTTTTACCGCAGGAAATTCAGGACCTCATGAAGGTCCGGGAGTGGGATATGCGCACCCGGGAAGGAGTGAACCGGTTTCGGGAATTAAAGGCCAAATCCCTGCCCAGCATCGCTCTGGACGAACAGTTGGTTTATGAATCCTTAATTCCCGGGCAGGAAGAACTAGCCGAGGAAATTCGACGCCGCTGGGGATTGAAAAATGGTTGAGGTCATCGTTATCGGGACAGAACCGCCCTGTATCCGCTGCAGCCTCCTGGTCCAGCGGGTTAACCAGGAAGCGGAGGGGGCCGGTATCGAAGTGAAGGTCCGGAAAATGGACTGCCGGTCGTCGGAAGCCCAGGCTTTGGCCCGTCAATGGCAGCGGGGGCTGGGGACGGCCAAAGACGTGGCCCAAGAGGGCACTGTGGAGGTGGACTGGAGCCGGGTGGCGGGTCTGTTGAAACAGGACTGGTCGCCGGACCTGGACCAGGCCCTGCTCCCCTGTCAGGAAAAGGCCGACCATCTGAACATGTGGATGACTCCGGTCCTGATCGTCAACGGAGAGCTGAAGCACCATGGCAGCGTGCCCGAGTCCGAATTGCTTCGAACTTGGCTGCGGGAAGCCGCCGGGGAAGGGTAAAAACCATGTCCCCACCGGTTCAATTGGAGGCTTTTATAGGAGAACCGCCTTGCCCGGGCTGTCAAGAGTTGGAGCAGTTGTGCGCTGAGTTGAAGGGTTCGTTAGGAGAACGGGTGCACTGCGTTCTGCATAAGGGGGGCGACGGAAAGGAACGGATGGCGGAACTGGGTTTGAAGGTGGTCCCGGCCATAGTGATTGAAAGCCTGATACGAATCGAGGGAATCAGCCCCAGCAGGGAAACGCTCTGGAAGGCTCTGAGGGAATTTGGACTGAAAGAATAAGAAAGAAAGGGAACCATAAAAATGCATCTGGAAGACGTAACCATTGAAGGCTTCAAGTCCTTTTCCGAACCCACGGCGATGAGCTTCCAACCAGGCATCGGGGTGATCATCGGGAACAACGGGGTAGGCAAGTCCAATATCCTGGATGCAATTGTCTGGACCTTGGGAGAAAATGACTTGGTCAAGCTCCGTTTACTGGAGCGCGAGGAGCTTTTTTTCGCCGGCAATAAGGCCTACCCTCCGGCCTCCCGGGTTCGGGCGGAACTGGTTTTTAAAGAAAGTCCGGAGAAAAATTCTTCGGAAATCCGACTGGCCCGAACGGTGACCCGAGATGGTCAAGAAACCTGGCAGGTCCAGGATGAGACGGTCAGCCCGGCAACCTACCGGAAGAAACTCAAGGCACTGGGATTGGCCGACACTATCAAGACCATCATCCGACAGGAGCAGATCAACGATCTCCTGGCCCTGCTGCCGGCGGACCGCCTTCGCTGGATCCAGAGCCTTAATGGAAAGAAGTCGACGGACTCGCTTTCCCAAGAACTAATGAGTGAAACCGATCCTTTGTTTCAAAGGTACCTCCACTATTTATTCCCGGAGGGGGAGGGCCACCTGCTGATCGTCAACGGGAAAAAGGGAAAGGGCCTGGAGGTAGAGGTAGCCGTCAAGGGTAGGCTGGTCCGAAGGGGCCATCAACTTTCCGGGGGTGAAAAGGCCATTACCAGTTTGGCCTTGAAATTGGCCCTGTTCGAGCGCCTGCAAAGCCCTTTTTACCTGCTGGATGAGGTGGAACCCGCCCTGGATTATCTGAACCATAAATCCATGCAGGCCCTGCTGAAGGAATTGGCGTCCAAAAAGCATTTGATCATGGTTACCCATCTTCGCAGCACCATTGCCCTGGCCAATACCCTGCACGGGGTTAGAACCCGGATGGACGGATCCTCCTTCATGAAATTCTATTTTGTGATGAATGAACGGCTGCTGCGGCTCTACAAATGCTGTTAGAGGAATTTCGAAGCGAGGATGGAGCCATGACGAATTGGGAACAGATAGAACACTTTCGCAACCTGATCAGGAATCTGGGGCTTCCAAAGCGGGACTTGGCCCTCTTCGGGATCCGCTGTCCCTACTGCGGCAAATCGGATCGGATTAACTCTCTGGAGAAACCCGAGGATCTGGAACCTTGTCCGGAGGATTACCGAAAACTCTGGGAGCAATTTGGGCGGGAAGGGGACCTGGTGGTCTGCAAGTTCTGTGAGGTTCTTTTGGTTATGGATAAGGAGCAGAGATCGGTAACCCCTTTAGAGCAGATGGAAGAGGATGACAATATCCCCCTGACTGGCAACTTACTAGACCCCTAGCTGAAAGGAACCCATTATGCGTATTGAAGTTCTCGGACCCGGGTGTAAAAATTGCGAAACACTCTATGAAAACGTCCTCAAGGCCCTGGACAAAGCCGGAATACGGGACCAGGCCGAAGTGGTTAAAATGAAGGATATTGACTACTTTATGAAAATGGGGGTCTTTGCCACTCCCGGCCTGGTCTGCGACGGCCAGGTTCTTTCCACCGGCATGCTGCTCAACCCGGATCAGATTCTGGATAAATTGCGAGCCAAAGGGTTTATTCAATAATTTATTGCGGGGATGAACTAAATTTTTAGGGGTGTTTCTATGGGCGACCGAACTAACGTATTCTTGATCACCGGGTTTTTAGGCAGCGGGAAAACCACCTTTCTGAACCGGATCATTAAGGATTTTCCCCGGGATAAAAAACTGATGATCCTGATGAATGAATTCGGCGAACTGGATGTGGACGGTACACTGGTTCAGGATGAAGACATTGACCTCCTGGAAATCAGCAAAGGATCCATTTTCTGTGTTTGTGTGAAGACGGATTTCATCAAAGGGCTTCAAAAGATCGCCAAAGATACTCAGCCGGACGTACTGCTGATCGAATCCACCGGGGTGGCCAACCCCACGGACCTGAAACGGGATTTAACCCTTCCCTTTTTCAATAACCGTTTCAACCTGGCCGAGCAGTTCTGTGTAATCGACGCCGCCCATTTTGAAGAGGAATACGAGGTATTTTCATCGGTGGAGAAACAGATTGCTTCTTCGACGGTTTTTATAATCAACAAAGTGGATCTGGCCACCGTCGCGCAGGTCCAACAGGTGAAGGATTTGGTCGCCCGTCATCATCCGGCGCCGGTATTTTTCGAAACCACTTTCGCCGAGTTCCCTTTTCAGGAATTTTTCTTTAAAGGCTTGGATCCGGCGGCCCAGATAGGAGAAGGGACCCGGGCGCGTTACCTGACCTCCCGGGAACTGGAAGCAGCCATTGAGCGGATGCTGGCCGATCCCAACCGGGAAATCACCCCGCCCGACCGTCTGCTCTCAGCCATTTATGCCTGGAAGGGGGGAGATTTGGAAGGCTTCAAGACTCTGGTCGGCCGTTTTCCCAAGACCCTGGTCCGATCCAAGGGGTTTATCAGTGAAGATGGAATCAGGATCTATTTATTCAGTTGGGTCATGGGGCGGTGGACTTTGGAGGAAACCGCTTTGCCTCCGGAAAGGATCAACCTGCTCAACCGGGTGGTATTTATCGGCCCTCCGGAGGTGATGCCCCAACTGGCCGCCGTCGCCGCGAACAATCCCGACTTTACCGAGGAGTCGCAGCGGGACCCCATGGCCGGTTAAAATCGAAACCCGAAGGACGAAATTCGGATTTAGTTTATCAGGGCACCTGTTTTCAAACACGGGGGAATCTTGGGTTTAACCACCAATTTCGTCGGCGAACTGCTGGGCACCTTTATCCTGGTGTTTTTCGGCTGCGGGGTGGTGGCCTCGGACACCCTTTTCTCCGCTCACAACGGCTTATTCCAGGTGGCCGGGATTTGGGGCATCGGGGTCACCTTGGCCATTTACGCCAGCCGGCACCTTTCCTGCGCCCACCTGAATCCCGCGGTCAGTGTAGCTATGGTTATTGCCGGACGCATGGAGCCGAGGAAACTGCCTGCCTATCTGGCCGCCCAGTTTCTCGGGGCTTTTATTGCCGGGTGGGTCCTGCTGCTTATTTTCGGGGATTCCATCATCGGGTATGAAACCTTCCACCGGATCATTCGCGGGTCCGCGGAATCGGTCAGGAGCGCTTCCCTGTTCGGGGAATATTTCCCCAACCCCTCGGCCCCGGCGGCCATTACGATCGTTTCGAAGCCGATGGCCGTCCTGATCGAGGCCCTCGGGACTTTTCTCCTGGTGACCATCATCTTTTTCTTAACCGAAGACTGCAATGTCGGCCGTCCCTCCAGCGATATCGCACCTGTATTCATCGGCCTGACCGTCATGGGGATTATCTCTCTGCTGGCGCCCCTGACCCAGGCCGGTCTGAATCCCGCCCGGGACTTCGGCCCACGGCTGGTAGCTTACCTGGCGGGCTGGGGGTCGGTTGCGATTCCGGGACCTCGCGGCGGTTTTATTACCGTCTATATACTGGGGCCCCTATTGGGCGGACTGGCCGCGGCCATGCTTTTCCGAGGGGTATTTCAGCGACTGCTGGACCGCCCGCGGATCGTCTGTACCTGCGGGGAAAAGCCCCTGGATCGACTTTAAATTCTCTCCTGGTCCATTGTGAAATCTTTGCCGATACTGCTTGTCGGCGCTCGACCAAAGGCCGACGGCCTGAGGGGTTAGTACGAAAATACGGAGGAAATCATGAGAACCTATTTTGAACCCTTAGAAACGAAGGCCATTGAACTGGGAGCAGCCAAAGCGAAGCTTTTGGAAACCAGTCAAGTGGTTTTCGATCCCCGCTCTTTTCTCAAATGTCGGTTCGGCTGCAGTCGCTGGGGGAAGTTCTGGACCTGTCCACCCAATATGAGCATCCCTCAGGATCTGTTCAAGGAGGCTTTCGAACGCTATCGTTGGGGCCTGGTCATCCAGACTACAGAGCCAAAAGGAGGACAGAACGTTGCCCTGGCCGTGGAAAAAGAGGCCATGCTTTCCTACAACTGTAGTTATGCCCTGGCACTGGTCCTTTGCGTCCAGTGCGAAGAATGTGCCTTCCCCAGTCCCTGCAATTTTCCGCACCTGGCCCGGCCGTCCATGGACGCCTACGGGATGGATATCGGCAAAACTATCGAGCCGTTGGGTTTCAAAATAGCGTTTGATAAGGAGGGAAAACTGTTGCCGGCCTGGTATAGTATGGTATTACTGGATTAATAAAGGGTTCGAAGGAAAAGGTTAAAGGAAGAAAGGCTCAAGGCAGCCCCTGGGGAAAAGGAAAGCCATCCATCGGGAGGGCTCGGAAGTGGAGCGATTCGTAGGAGGCCGGGTCAATTATCAAGAGATATCCGGGTATCTTGGGCGCGTGTAAATGCTGAATAAGCGCCTGGGTTGACTCCGTCATGCCGGACCGGATGAGTAAGGAGATGGACCGAAAAGTATATGTGGAGATTATCGCCAAGAAGAAGGGCTGCCTGCTCTGCGACTTGGCCCTGGCTATCCTGGAAGAAATCGCCCCGGAATTTGAGCCCGGGGTATTAACCTGGGAAGTGGTGGATATGGGGGCCCGGGAAGGGCTGCTGCGGCATGAAGAACTCACCCGGCTGTCCGGCCGCAAACCGGCTGTTCCTTCGATCGTGATCAACGAGAAGATCGCTTTTGACCATATCCCGGAAATGGGCGATCTGACCGAGGCCGTTCAGCAGGCTTGGAAGGAGATCTCTCAAAATTGAGATTTAGGAGACGCGATCGGATTTATTCTTGGGTGAGTACGACTGAAATCACCCCTACACCAAGGTGGGTGCTTCGTTAGAATATCAAGGTATCAAGAGGTCGAGCGATGGAAACTGTATTATCCCCGGGGGATAAACAAAAGATCGAAGCCGGTATCCGGGAAAAATACGCCAAGGTGGCCGGCAGCCCCCAGGGGTTGTTCAAATACCCAACCGGAAGGGCCGGTCTGGAGGCCTTGGGGTATGACCCGGAAATCCTGAAATCACTGCCGGAAAGTGTCTTGGATTCTTTCTGCGGTGTGGGCAATCCTTTCTCTCTGGGTTCGGTGGACCGGGGGGAAACGGTCCTGGACATCGGCAGCGGCGGTGGGTTGGACAGCCTGGTGGCCGCCCGCATGGTGGGGGCCGGAGGCAAGGTGGTGGGTCTGGATTTGTCGCCGGAGATGGTCGTCCGGGCTTATGAAAACCTGAAACAGACGGACTTGACCAACGTGGCTTTCCAGGAATTTTCCGGAGAAGACCTGCCCTTCCCCGACGGGAGCTTCGACGTGGTCATTTCCAACGGGGTGTTCAATTTGATCCCTGCCAAGGGCCGCATGTTGAAAGAGGCCTGCCGGGTCTTGAAACCGAACGGCCGGCTACTGATCGCCGACCAGATTTTGAGCGGGGCGCTGACCAAGAGTCCTCCGGAACGAATCGAAAGCTGGTTCCGCTGAGAGGGCGGGGCCATACCGGGAAAGGATTTCCTGGCTTTGATGAAGGAAGCGGGGTTCAACGGGGCTGAGTCGGCCGGAGAAACCGGGTTTAACAGTTCGCCGGTTACCAAAGGGACATTGTTTAGGGCAACCAAAAGTGAAGGAGGAAAAGGCATGGGGGTCGAAGACGGATTGAACCAATACCGGGAATTTTTTGAGACCGCCTATGCCGACGGGGCCATCAACCGCAAGATGAAGCACCTGATCGCCCTGGGGGCCTCGCTGGGGGCCGGCTGCGAGCCCTGAACGGCTTACTGCCTTGCGGTCGCAAGGGATTTGGGCGCAACCGAAGAGGAGATCCAGGAAACCCTGGCCCTGGCCATGACGGTCGGGGCCACGAAGACCCAATTGCTTCAGCAGCGGGCCATGGATTCCCTGGCCCCCAAACCGGTGGAAGCGATAAAACCCTCTCCCGGATTAACCACCTTGACCAGCCTGGACGGCCCTCCGCCGTCCTCTCCTTTTACCTGAGCCACGAAGACCGGCTCCGGGTGAGCGGAAGAATCCCTTGGAAAGTTGCTTAAATAAAAATTCGAAATACGAATTTCGGAGGTAAAACCAAAGACGCAAGTTTTTTTTAGTTAGCCCCCCTCCCCCCTCGTGCCCAAAACAAGTCCCTGACTCCCTCCCCCAATGAGTGAGTAATCCGCTCTCTTGACTTTTCCTTTTTATGGTTTAACATTATTAATAACTATTATTAAAATAGTTGAGAGGTTGAATTTATGGCCTCAGTATCTCCAAGGTTGTTGCTTGGCTGGTGTGAGGGCGAAGTAAACGGTTGTTTTAACTACGAAGGAGGAAGAAAAAATGGAAAAAGAAGTAAAATCCCCCACCGGATTAAAGCCCCTCAATATCCAGGCAGTGACCAGTTGTGAGGCCACGGCCCAGATGCTGCGGAAGGCTGAGAGGGACGGCGTGGAAACCGCTTTTCACCGGGCCGATTCCATGAAAGCCTGCCCCATCGGGGCCGATTCGGCCTGTTGCAAGCATTGCGCCATGGGGCCATGCAGGCTGTCATCCAAAGACCCCTACGGAAAAGTGGGTGTTTGCGGGGCCACGATCGATACCATCATGTCCCGGAATTTCGCCCGCATGGTGGCCGCCGGGGCCGCCGCCCATACCGACCACGGGATGGTCATGCTTGAGGTTTTTCGCGGGGTCATTGAAGGGACCATTCCCGATTACACCATCAAGGATCCCCTGAAGCTGGAAGAAGTGGCCCGTGAACTGGGTATCCCGGTGGAAGGACGGGAGATGATGGAGATCGCCACCGACCTGTACCACGAACTGGCACGCACCTTTAGCCAGGTGGAGGGCGAGATTCCCTTTGCCAAACGGGTACCGGCCAAGACCCTGGAGACCTGGCGCAAGCACGGTATCGTCCCCCGGGGCGCCATGCGGGAGATCATGGAATTACTCCACCGTACCCACATGGGGGTGGACCAGCATTACGAGAATATCACCAAGCAGTGCAGCCGAACGGCCTTGGCCGACGGCTGGGGCGGATCCATGGTGGGCACTGAAATTTCGGATATCCTCTTCGGCATTCCCACCCCGGTGGTGGCCGAGGTGAATATGGGCGTCTTAAAGGAAGATCAGGTCAACATCATCATTCACGGCCATGAACCCAACCTCTTTGAATCCATCATCGCCTCGGTCAGTGATCCGGTCCTGATCCAGGAGGCCAAAGCCGCCGGGGCCAAGGATCTTAACCTGGTGGGCATGTGCTGTTCCGGGGCCGAGATGCTCTGCCGCCACGGTATCCCCCATGCCGGCAACTTTATGTCCACCGAGGCCATTCTGGTCACCGGGGCGGTGGATGCCCTGGGGGTGGATGTACAGTGCATCAAACAGGGGCTGGCCAAGGTGGCCGCTTGCTATGGAACTCGTCTGTTTACCACCAACCCCCGCTGCCACATTGAAGGGGCCGATCACATTGCGTTCGAGGAACACGAGCCCCGCCGCTGTACCGATGCCATTGTGCGTATGGCCATTGAACGCTTTAAGACATCGGCAAGGGCCCATCGAAATTCCTCAGATCAAGAACCTGGGCGTCCACGGCTTTTCCCATGAATACATCAATTATATGCTGGGCGGCAGCTTCCGGTCGTCCTATCGACCGCTCAATGATAACATCATCAACGGGCGGATCCGGGGTGTGGCCGGGGTAGTGGGCTGCACCAATCCCCGGGTCAAGCAGGATTGGGTCCATGTGGAACTGGTGAAAGAACTAATCAAAAACGACGTCCTGGTGGTCCAAACCGGTTGTTCGCAGATTGCCCTGGCCAAGGCCGGCCTGTACCGACCCGAAGCGGCCCATATGGCCGGTCCCGGGTTGCGGGAAGTCTGTGAAACCGTGGGCATGCCCCCGGTTCTGGGTCTGGGGTCCTGCGTGGACAACAGCCGCATCCTCAAGGCCTGTTCGGAGATGGTCCGAGAAGGGGGATTGGGAACGAGCCTGGCCGACCTGCCGGTGGCCGGAGCGGCCCCGGAATGGATGAGCGAAAAGGCCATCACCATCGGTCAGTACTTCGTGGCTTCCGGGGTCTACACGATTTTTGGGGTGACCTTCCCCATTATCGAAGAGACCAAATTTCATAAACTCCTTTTTGAAGGACTGGAGGAAATGGGATTCGGCAAATGGGGCTTTACGGCCGATCCGTACGAAATGGCCCGTTTAATGATCGCCCATATCGATAAGAAGCGGAAGGCTTTGGGCATAGACAAGACCCGCGAACGGGTCCTGATGGATATGGCCAGCCGTCGGGAGATGGAAGCGGCCTAACCGGAAGTGGAAATTATCTCCTACTCCAGGAGTGAAGGGCGGGTTTACCCCGCCCTTTTTTTTTACATGGAGGATTTGGATCAGGTAGGATATAAGAAAAAAAGATTGCAGAAGAGGCCATGTCGCGAGAGACGAAAAAATATCCCGGGCCGCCGGTATTCCACCTTCAAAATGTCTCCAAGGTTTACACCCTCGGAGAGGTGATAGTGCCGGCCCTGAAAAAAGTGGATTTGGACTTATATGCCGGCGAGTTCGTCGTTTTGCTGGGCCCCTCAGGGAGCGGGAAATCCACCCTGGTAAATATCCTGGGCGGGCTCGACGTCCCCAGCGGCGGAGAGGTTTACTACCTGGACCATAATTTGACGACGTTGGATGATCAGGCCCTGACCCTCTTCCGGCGGGAGCACGTGGGTTTCGTCTTTCAGTTTTACAATTTGATCCCCAGCCTGACTGCGCTGGAGAACGTCAGTTTGGTGACCGAGATCGCCGAAAAACCCATGGACCCGAAGGAAGCCCTGAAATGGGTGGGTCTGGGCGACCGGCTGCATCATTTTCCGGCCCAGCTTTCCGGCGGGGAGCAGCAGCGGGTGGCCATTGCCCGGGCGGTGGTCAAGCAACCGGATGTGCTCCTTTGCGACGAACCGACCGGGGCCCTGGACTACGCCACCGGTAAACTGGTCCTCGAAGTCCTGGAAGAGGTCAACCGGAGGTTAGGCACCATCACGGTGGTCATCACCCACAATGCCGCCATCGCCGCCATGGCCGACCGGGTGATCCGGATCAGCAGCGGCGAAATCGTGGAAATCCGGAAGAATGAAAAACGGGCATCTCCAAGCGAGTTGAGCTGGTAATCCTAGGATAGATCGCTGCCCGGGGTGTTAAATCCGAAACAAATTCAAATGATCGAATGACCAGCCTCAACCGCAAGCTACTTCGGGACTTGGTCCATTTGAGCGGTCAGGTGCTGGCCGTCATGCTGGTGGTGGCCTGCGGGATGGCCAGCTACATCACCATGCGCAGCGCCTACGAGTCCCTGGTGGTTTCCCAGGCCGAATATTACCGTGAATCCCGTTTCGCCGAGATCTTCGCTCAAGTCAAACGAGCCCCGGAATCCCTGGTTCCCCGTCTGGCCGCTATCCCGGGTGTGGCGCAGGTGGACACCCGCGTAGTCTTCGACGTGGCGCTCGATGTGCCCGGCCTGGAAGAGCCGGCCACTGGACGGCTGGTTTCGATACCGGAAAAATTCCGGCCCCGACTCAACGATCTTTACCTGCGGGAGGGCCGTTATATAGAACCCCGGCAGCGGGACGAGGTGCTGATCAGTGAGGCCTTCGCCTCCGCTAACCGATTAAAGATCGGGGATACCTTCGGGGCGATCCTGAACGGACGCCGGAAGCAGTTGCGTATCGTCGGGATTGCTATTTCGCCCGAGTATGTCTATGAAATCCGGGGCGTCGAAATCTTCCCGGACAACCGCCGTTTCGGGATCCTCTGGATGAGTCGGGAGATATTGGGTCCGGCCTTTGACCTGAAGGAGGGTTTCAACGATGTATCGCTGACCCTCTCCCCCGGGGCGAATCCGGCCGCCATCATCGCCCAACTGGACCGGCTGCTGGAGGACTACGGCGGCCTGGGGGCCTATGGCCGGGACGAGCAGATTTCCCATCGCTTTCTCTCCGATGAAATTGCCCAGGATCGGGTGACCGGCATCTTCATCCCCTCCATCTTCCTGGGCATCGCCGCCTTTTTGATCCACATCATCCTCTCCCGGATGATTGCTCTGCAGCGGCCGCAGATCGCCCTGTTGAAGTCCTTCGGCTACACGCGCTGGTCCATCGGGGGGCACTACCTGAAATTTGCTCTGGTGATCATCGCGGGGGGGGCCCTCCTGGGATTCGCCTTGGGGATCTGGTTCGGCAGCTACCTCTCCGAGATGTATTCCCGATTTTTTCATTTTCCCGCCCTTCGCTTCCGGACCACCCCTTCTTTGGTCGGCTGGGCCCTGCTGATCAGCGGCGGCTCGGCCTGCCTGGGCGCCCTGACGGCCGTCTGGAGAGCGGTGGCCCTGCCCCCGGCTGAGGCCATGCGCCCGGAACCTCCGGCCCGATTTCGAACCGGATGGTTGGAAGGCCTGGGACTGCAGGGCCTGTTTCATCCGGCGGCCCGCATGATCCTGCGCAACCTGGCTCGAAAGAAAGCGAAAGCCTTTCTGTCGGTCTTCGGCATCGCCTGGGCGGTGGCCATTTTGGTGGTCGGGTTTTACGGCTTCGACGCCATCGATTATATTATGAAGGTCCAGTTCGGGATCATTCAGCGGGAGGATGCCACCCTGCTCTTCCATAACCCCCGCCCGGCGCGGGTTCGCTATGATCTGAATCATCTGCCGGGAGTCAAGGCCTCCGAAACGTTTCGAATGGTCCCGGTCCGTCTACGGTTTGAACATCGATCCAAACGCCTGGGGGTCTTAGGGTTAACCCCGGACGGGCGGCTCCGTTCCCTGGTCGATAGTCGGCTGCGGCCGCTATCCCTGCCCTCCGAGGGGATCGTGTTGAACACCAAGCTGGCTGAGATCCTGGGCGTCTCGGTCGGGGATGCTCTGCAAATTGAGGTTTTGGAGGGAAGGAGACCGGTCAAAACAATGCTCGTTGCCGAGCTGGTGGACGAACTGATCGGGATTTCGGCCTACATGGATATCCGGGCCTTGAACCGTCTGCTGGAGGAGGAGCCTACCGTCTCCGGAGCCTTATCTGGCCGTGGAACCCCTTCAGGCCGCTCAATTATACTCCCGGCTTAAACAGACCCCGGCGGTGAGCGGGGTGGGGATCCGGGAGGCCATGCTGGAAAGCTTCAAGCAAACCATTGCTGAAAATATGATGATTTCCACCACCATGCTGATCGTTTTTGCTTGCGTGATTGCTTTCGGCCTGGTTTATAATGGAGCCCGCATCGCCCTCTCCGAGCGAGGGAATGAGTTGGCCAGCTTGAGGGTTCTGGGATTCACCCAGCGGGAGGTCGGCGTCCTCCTCTTGGGGGAGCAGGCCCTTTTAACCCTTCTGGCCATACCCCTGGGCTGCCTGCTGGGCTGGGGAGTCTGCGCTTTGGTCATTCGGGCCTCCGAGTCGGAGTTATACCGCTTGCCCCTGGTAATCACCGGGAAGACCTATGCGCTGGCCTTTCTGATTGTGGCGGTTTCGGCCTTGCTGTCGGGCCTTTTAGTTCGCCGGAGGATTAAACACCTGGATCTGATCGCGGTGTTGAAGACCAGGGAGTAAAAAACGTAATTTCACCGCCAGAGGCGCGAAGGACGCAAAGAATTGGGATGCCGTGTGAAACTCGACCGAGGCGCCGATTTTCCTAAAAGAATTACAGCGTCATTGCGGTGAATTGGCTTTCACTGGTTCAGGTTAGGTGAAATCAATGAAATCCCTAAAAAGAAAGTTGTTGGCGGTCGTTGCGGTTTTGATCCCGGCCGCCCTTGTTATCTGGATCTGGTGGCCGAAACCGGTGCCGGTGGATTTGGCCCAGGCCCAAAAAGGGGTTTTGACGGTGACCATCGACGAACAGGGGAAGACCCGGGCCCGGGATCGGTATGTGGTGGCCGCCCCGGTAAGCGGACGCCTGACCCGCCTGGACTGGCGGGAAGGCGATCGAGTGAGACAGGGACAAGTGGTCGCCTGGCTCCACCCGTCACCTCTGGACCCTCGAGAACTGGCCGAAGCCCAAGCCCGAGTTCAGATGAATCTGGCCCTCCAACGGGCAAGCGAAGAGAAGGTCGAAGGAAGCCCAGGCCGTCCATGAACAGGGCAAGCGGGAGCGGGACCGTTACCAGCGACTGTTCAAGGCCGGCGGAATTTCCAGGCAGGCCTATGAGCAGTCCGAGAAGGCGGAGATAACCGGCGCCAGCGACTTGGAGGCCGCCCGTTTCCGGGCCAAGGCGGCGGCTTATGAAGTGGAATTAAGTCGGGCTCGTTTGCTGGCCGCGGAAAGGAGTCAGGGGAAGACCGGAGGTCTGATCACCGTTTCGTCCCCGGTCAGCGGGCGGGTCTTAAAAATTCAGGAAAAAAGCGAGCGGGTGGTTCCGGCCGGGACACCCCTCGTGGTGGTGGGGGATCCCACCAGGCTGGAAGTGGTGGTGGACCTCCTGTCCAGTGAAGCGGTGAAGGTCCGGCCGGGGATGCCGGTTATTCTGGAAAACTGGGGCGGGGAACAACCCTTGCGGGCCCGGGTCCGACTGATCGAGGACCAGGGATTCACCAAGGTCTCGGCCCTGGGGATCGAAGAGCAACGGGTCAATGTGGTAGCGGATTTTATGGACCCGCCCGGGCCCCTGGGCGACGACTACCGGGTAGAGGCTCGAATTGTCATTTGGGAAGGTCAGAATATCTTGAAGGTCCCGGCCGGCGCCCTGTTCCGATCCGGAAAGGATTGGGCTCTGTTCGCGTCCCGCAATGGCCGGGCGAAAAAGCAGATTGTGAAAGTGGGACACCGCAGCCCACGGGAAGTCGAGCTCCTGCAGGGCCTGAAAGAAGGCGATTGGGTCATCTCCCATCCCACCAACCAGATCAAGGAGGGGACCAAAATAACAAAGAAGTAGGGGCGGGTTCCAGACCCGCCCGGTTCTAGTCCTGCCGGGACCCAACCCCCCCCACCACAACCCACGAAAATTTAACAAATAAGAGATTATTTTTTGATATATATATGATATAAATCCTCCAGGCATTCTGAATATCCCACGATGAGGTTTCGCCGGCTCCTGTGACCCCTGTCAGCCTATCCAAGATAACGCCCCCGCAGTTGACCAACACCCTGCCGCGCCCGCGGCTGCTCAACCTATTGAAAAAGAGTATGGACAAGAAGCTGATCCTGATCCTGGGCCAGGCGGCCCAGGGAAAGTCCACCCTGGCGGCCTCCTTTCTTGAACAGGTCCCGATCCCTTCGGCCTGGGTGAACCTGGGCCCGGAGGAGTCCGACCCGGTCAACCTTTTCTATGCCCTTATCGATTCACTGCAACAGGTGTTGCCGGAAGGTGATTTCTCCTCCCTTCTGGAATACCCTTCCCGGACCATGGGTCCCCGGGACCCGGCCGGTTTTTATCGGGAATGGGTCCGGGGTCTGGCGGGCTTCATCTCCTCCCCGATTTTTCTGGCCCTGGACGGCCTCGACCGGCTGATTTCCGATTCCCCGGCCTTTTCATTTTTGCAGATCCTGTTGGAAGAATCCCCACCCGAACTCAGTCTGGTTCTTTGCTCCCGCCAGACGCCTTCGGCGGCTTTCAATTATCAGCCCTTGAAAATGCAACAGCAGGCCTTGGTGCTGAACAATAAGGACCTGGCCTTCACCCGTACCGAGATTCGGGATTTTTTCAGCCGGACCCGGAGGATTGTCCTCAAGTCGCAGCCGCTCGATAAAATCCGGCAGGCCACCGAGGGCTGGATCGGGGGCCTGATCCTGATGGCCGAGATCCTGGGACGGGATCTGGCCGCGGATCCGGATCTGTTTCTGAGGGACGGGTTTCTGACCCGTTTTCGGGTGGAGGCCTTTGAGTATTTGGGGCGGGAAATTTTCGCCGCCCAACCACCGGTGGTTCAGGATATGCTGATCCGGGCCTCGCTGGTGCCATTCGTGGACCCCTCCCTTATACGCGAGTTGAGTGGGGGGGTGGACACCGAAGAAATCCTCAGGAAATTTGCCCGCCGGAACCTTTTTGTGCAGGGGATCTATGAACCGGGCAAGGGCTGGATCTTCCGTTTCCATCAGTTGTTCCGGGAATTTTTACTGAACCGCTTTCAGGAGATTTTTTCGGAAGAAGAGAGGGCCGCTATGTACCGGAAGGCGGCTTCCCTGTTCGAAAAGCGGGGGGACCTGGAAGCGGCGGGGAACTTATACCTCCAGGCCAAAGACTTTGAAGCGGTTGCGGGAATCATCAAAATGATCGGGTTGGACCTTTTCAATAAAGGCCGTACCGAGGATCTTTCGGGATTCCTCAAGGTCCTACCGGATGAGAAGATTCAGCAGGACCCGTGGCTGCTCTTGTTATTATCCCTGACCCGACGCTGGATGGAATTTCCCCAGAATGTAGCCAGGCTTGAGCGGTGCCTGGTCCATTTTGAAAAAGGGCAGGATGCCAAGGGGGTAGTTTTATGTTTGGCCTTCCTGATCGAGGCGTTCATGGTGGTTGGCCTGGAATGGAAAACGCTTCGCGCCTGTCTGGATAAAGCCGAAGAATGGAGCGCAGCTCCCCAATTGGGAAAGCTGCCTCAGTGGAGAGCCTTCCTCTGGCTTCAAGTCGGGTTTGCCAATATGGTTCGAGGAAATCCCTACAAAGGATATCAGGCTTTTCAACAGGCGTACCTCCTGGCCAAGATGTTGGATAACCCAATTCTAGAAGTCACTATTTTATCCCATTCCCTGACTAATCTGACGATGCTTGGAGATCTCACCGCGGCGGAAGAGGTTTACGAAACCTTGGAAAGACTAGTCGGTCATCTTCCGTATGTGGAATCCAAGATCTGGTATGCAACGGCAATCATATTCTATAACACCGTCATTGGTAACCGGGAGAAGGCCTTTGAATCTATAGTTGAAGCGAAAAAGATCATTGCCGAAAACGGGCTTTCGTATTTTCAGATGCCCATGCTCCTCTTCGAAATAATATACCTGGCCCTCTTAGGAGATCCGAAAATTGCCAAAACCAAGGGGATTGAAAATATCGGTATCGCGGGTTCGTTAGGAAGTAAATTTTATGAGGGAACGATGCACCATTGGCTGGGGATTTCCCTTTACCGAGCGGGGGTGTTGGATGAAGCCCAAGAGCATTTGACCAAGTGTATTAAAATTTTTTCAAGTGGTGAAGGCTATTCTGAGGTCTACAAGTGCTCGGCTGATATTATTCGGATTTTAATCGAGCACCCGCGGAAAGACCAGGAAGAGATCATTAGTGATCTCGAAAACCTTTTGCATTATAGCCAAGAGATTAACAACTTTCTATTTCAAACCCAGGCCCATCTGGCTTTGGCTCTGATCCAGCACGATTACGGGGAAGAGACGGAGGCCGTTGAGCACCTCAAGACCGGCTTCCGGATAGCCCGGGACAAGGGCTTTAGGCATTTCTTTTTCTTGAGTCCTGGGGATAGCGTCCAAGCCTGCCTCCTGGTTTACGAACTGGAGGTGACCGAGGCCCAGGCGCTGGCCCGGGAGCTGTTGGCCAACCGCTATGCCGAGCACGCCACACCGGAATTAATGAAGCTGGAGAGCCATCCTTCTCCGCGGATGCGGTCGCTGGGGTTGGAATTGCTGCGGATCATCCATAACCGACAGGTGCCATTTCTGGAGATCAAGACCCTGGGAGGATTACAGATCACCCGGGGGGAATCCCGGGTGGGCGAGGAGGGTTGGACTCGCCACCAGCCCAAGAGGCTTTTGCTGGCCCTGCTCTGCCATCCCGGCGGGAAAGTTTCAAAAGATGTCCTGATTGAAGAACTCTGGCCGGAAGAAGATGCCGACCGGGGGGAGAACAATTTCAAGGTGAATCTCATGCGGTTGCGGAAATTCCTGGAACTGGACATTCATCCGACCTTCGGTTCTTCCTATGTTCACTTGCGGAACAATATGGTCTTCCTGAATCCGGAGTTCGCCCGGACCGACGTGGACGAATTCCTGATAGCGGTAGACAGGGGAAGATGGAAAGATCGGGCGCAAGATGCCCGGGGAGCCCTGGAAGAGTACGGGAAAGCGCTGGAATATTACCTGGGCGATTTTCTGCCCCTGGAAAACTCGCTTCCCGGCGTGGACCGAAGGCGGGACGAACTGAGGAGGATTTTCATCGAGACCCTGCTGCGTCTGGCCAAACTTTCCGAGGAGCAGGGATCGCTGAAGAAAGCAGCCGGCTATTACCGGCGCATCCTGGACGCCGATCCCTTACAAGAAGGAGCCTGCCGGGCTTTCATGCGGTTGTCCCTGAGCCTGAGCAACTTTAACGAAGCCCTGCGGGTTTTCGAAACCCTTAGAAAGAATCTGCGCCAAGAATTAAAAAGCCGGCCCGATCCCCAAACCCTGGCCCTTTATAACCGTATCCGCTCGGTTTTCCGGATCGAATGACGATTGGCTAGGGCAATCCGCCGGTCGTTGCTACATGGTTTGTTATTTGGGACCGGGTTAATGGTTGGCGGGTTTGAAATCCGCTAGTCAAGCGGGAACAACCGGCGGTCACGCCGTCCGAGCAGACAAGTACTATTTCATGGCCCCCATCAACCTCCCTAAGATTACGCCCCCCCAAGTCACCAACACGCTACCGCGTCGGCGACTGCTGAACCTTTTGAAAAAGAATACGGGCAAGAAATTGATCCTGATCCTGGGCCAGGCGGCCCAAGGAAAATCCACCCTGGCGGCGTCTTTTCTGGAGCGGTCCGGTATCCCGGCTGCTTGGGTGAACCTGGGGGCGGAGGAATCCGATCCGGTCAATCTTTTCCAGATCATCATTCAGGCGCTTCAGCGGGTACTGTCGGGGAGGGAGTGGTCTTCTCTGCTGGATTTTCCTTCCCGGACTATGGGCCCCCGGGATCCCGTAGGTTTCTACCGGGAATGGATCCGGGGGCTGGGAGAATTTATTCTCGGGCCGGTTTTTTTGGCCCTCGATGGCCTCGACCGGTTAAATTCCGATTCGCCGGCCTTCTCCTTCCTGCAGGTCCTTTTGGACGAATCTCCGCCAGAACTCCGGCTGGTCCTCTGCTCTCGCCAAACCCCGCCGGGGGATTTCAACTATGACTCTTTGAATGTTCGACAACAGGCTTTGGTGCTGAAAAACGAAGACCTGGCATTCACCCGAACGGAAATTCGGGATTTTTTCACCCGGACCCGGAAGATTTCCCTCGAGGCCGAGCCACTTGGGAAAATACATCAGATTACCGGAGGTTGGGTGGGGGGCCTGATTCTGTTGGGCGAAACATTAGGAAAAAATCCAGCGGTAGCGCCGGACCAGTTTTTGGGGGACGGGGGATTGGACCGTTTCCGGATAGAGGCCTTTGAGTACTTAGGGCAAGAGATCTTTGCCGCCCAATCGCCCGAAGTTCAGGATTTATTGGTCAAGTCGGCGCTGGTTCCGTTTGTCGATCCGGATCTGGTGCGGGGGTTGGCCGGTGCGGCGGAGGCGGAGGGGATCCTCAAGGATTTCGCCCGCCGAAACCTTTTTGTTCAGGAAAGCTACGAACCGGGGAAGGGGTGGGTCTTCCGTTTTCACCAATTGTTCCGGGAATTCTTGCTGACCCGGTTCGAGGAGACCCTGTCCGAACAGGAAAAGGTCGACCAGTATCAACGCGCGGCACTTCTATTTCAGAATCGGGGCAATCCGGATGAGGCGGTTCAATTTTTTCTTCGGGCGAACAACCTGGCCGCGGCGGCCGAAATCATCAAGCAGATCGGGCTGGAGATGGTTGCCAAGGGGAGAACGGAAGACCTCTCAAAAATACTTCAGGCCTTCTCAGAGGCTTCCATTCGGCAGGATCCCTGGCTGCTCTTGCTGTTTTCCCTAACCCGCCGCTGGAGTGAGATGAATGAAAATCTGAACCGTTTTTCCTGCTGCCTGTCCCTATTCGAAAAGAAAGCCGATACCCAGGGAATCCTCCTAACTCTGGCGTACCTCTTGGAGGCATCCAATGTCTGCCGGGCGCCCTGGAGTTCGTTGTTGGAGTTATTCACCCAAGCCGAGTGGTGGCTGGCCCAAAGCCCCCCTGAATCTTATTCGGAAGAGAAGGCCTACGTCTGGCTCAATATGGGCGTCAACCAGGTCATGTATGGAAATGCCCGGAAAGGATACCAGGACAGCCAGAAGGCCGGCCGCCTGGCCAGCGCTTTGAAAAATCCGATACTGGAGTGTCTGGCTTTAGGGAATTCATTGAAAGGACTATGCATCTTAGGAGAATACGGGCTGGCCGAAAGACTAGCCCAAAAACTAGAGAAATTGTCCGGATCCATCAAAGACATTGAGACCAAAACCTGGTCTTATAACGCCCTGATCCTTTTTAACATTTTTTCCGGGAACAGCCGGAAGGCGGCCGACAATCTGGCCAGGGCCTGGCAGTTAATATCCGAAAATGGGTTGTTCTATTTTAATATCCTGATCCTGTCCTTTGAGATTTTTTGGCAGGGCTTTTTTGGCAGTCTGTCCAAGGCCGAAGATAAAACTCAGACGGTAATTGGTTTGGCCGAATCCCTGGATAACGATTTTTTAAAAGGAAACCCCCGGGTCATGTTGGGTTTTGCCTACTATAAGTCCGACCGGCATGAAAAAGCGGCTGAACTAATTACCCGAGCTATGGATTATATCGCCAGTGAGAGGGGCTATTGTGAAAGTCGATTATATGGAGCCCGGATCGTTCAAGCCTTGATTGCCCATCACCGGTTTAGAACCAAGGAAATCGTCGGCGATCTGGAAGAAATTATCCGCTATGCCCTGACCATAAAGAATTTCATCTTATTGATCGACACTCATCTGGCCCTGGCCGTAATCTTCTGGGACCACGGCAATAAACCTGAAGCCAAAAAACACATCCAGGCCGGGTTGACCCTGGCCCGAGAGAAAAAGTATTATTACTTCTTGTTGCTCAGCCCCACTGACGTAGTGAAAGGGTGTCTGCTGGTCTTTGAACTAGGGATCGAAGCGCTTTATCCGATTGCCCGAAGGATCCTAACAGATCAACCTTATGCGGACACGGCTGAGCGGGAACTCTTAAAGACCGGGTGGGACCGTTCTCCCGGGCTGCAGACCGAAAAACAAGGGTTGCTGCGGACCATCCATTACCGTAACGTCCCAGGCTTGGAGATATTGACTTTGGGGGGATTGCGGATCATTCGGGACGGAGTCCAAATCAACGAAACGTCCTGGGTCGGACAGCAACCCAAAAAGCTCTTGACCGCTTTGCTCTGCCACCCGAGCGGGAAAGCCTCTAAAGAGATATTAATTGAAGAACTTTGGCCCCTGGAGAAGACCGCTAAAGGGGAAAACAATTTTAAAGTGACCTTATTGCGTCTCCGTAAATCACTGGAGGCGGCGATTCATCCTACCTTGGGTTCCACCTATCTTCACCTGCGCCATAACCGGCTGGAATTGGCCCCGGAGTTTATTCGGATCGATACGGACGAATTCCTGAAATCCGCAGGAGCCGGAAGACGCAGGGAAATGCTGGGCGACACCCGAGGCGCCATGGAGGAGTATGGTCGGATGCTGGAAATGTACCAGGGGGATTTTCTACCGGAGGAGAACTCCTTGCCGAGCGTTGACCGTCGTCGGGTCGAACTGAAAACGATCTTCATTGAAACCCTGGAACGACTGGCGGAGCTTTCGGTAGCCAGGGGATCGATAAGAAAGGCCGTCGGCTACTACCAGCGAATCCTGGAGACAGACCCTCTGAAGGAAGGGGCCTGCCGGAATCTGATGCGGCTCTGCCTCACTTTGGGAAATTATAATGAGGCCTTACGGTTCTTTGAGGCGCTGAAAAAAAATTTGAAGGAAGAACTGAGAAGTCAACCCAATCCCCAGACCCTCTCTCTACACCAACAGATCCGGGAGAGAATCAATCAGAAATAGGCCGGGGCGGAGGGTGCCCCTTTTGCAGGGGTTGGTTGCGGGCCTTGGATACCTATTTCCGGATAAAGCGGAACCTTTTGTTCCCGGGCCAAGGTCCTGACCATTCCGGCCGTCTCGGGGAATTGCGCAGGGAAAGAACTGATCCTTCCGCAAACGGCGCAGGTAAAATAATAATCAAGTCTAAAGGCGTCCACGATGCCCTCTAAAAGGGATAAAACCGGAGGAGTGGTATGACTATGGCTGTTCCAAAGGATGGGGATTTCCCAGTTTGCCGGAGCGGTATTCAGAACTTCAAGGATGGCCAATAACGAATTTTCAGGATTTCCGCCGTTGAAAGAAAGGAAACGCGCTTCCCTAAAATCCAATCGGGTCCATAAATGATGATCCAACAGGATGCCGGAGCTCCTTCTCCGTTCGGGGGCTGATTCTTTCAGGCAGAAACTACAGCGCATTCCGGACCCGGCCAGGGTGATTTCCAAAATGGTCCTTTCGGGGCCGGATAAAGAGAGATCAATAACTCTCGGGTTTAAACCCATCCGGCATAATCCTCTTTCCCCTCTAATGCGATTAATCCAACAAAGTCTTTTACATAGGGAACAAAATATCAAGAGGTGGCGGACCATTTCAATTTTCATGTCCAGCAGAGAGGCTTCTCCATTCTTTTTGGGGGGCAGGACTTCTCCGATTCGATGAAGGAGCATCAATTCGTTATGCATATCGAATAACTCATATAAAGGGTAGATTTTAATCTGGTCCAGACTTATCCCGGTTGAAATATTTTTCATTTTCTTAAACCGGGGACCTTCAAAAGGGGGCTGGCCCTGCCTGTCAGGTCGGGATCCCGAAATTCCTGGCACCGGGAAGTCTTTCGGCAGGCAATCCGAATGATTATTTTTTGTTGATGCTCCGTTCCCTTCAGTCGTCTCCCGGTCAAACATAGCGTGGCCCTTTTCCCTTTCAGATCATTTAGCGCAGGGTATCACAAGGAAGGTTACTAAAAGGTAACTGGAAGGGGAGGCTTCAAGAAGTATGGATATTGATAACTAATAATAAGTATCAATTAAAATGAGATCCGAAGGGAAATATTTTGCTGGGAGTAAATTTTTTTGGACGCTTCGCCCTCCCGGGCGGGTATCCCTATCGCCTGGCCACCCACCCAAAAGGGCAAAACAACCTTTTTTATACTGATCCGGGAGATTACCTGGATTTAAGGAGGGGGAGTCTTTCAATCCTTTTGACAGTCTCCAATGGGGATGTTATATCAAAATAGAGTAATTCCAAATGGTTTTCTAATCGCGAAAGGAGTAATCCCGATGTCCTTCGGAAACCCGATTAAGAAGTTATTTGTTCCAATTAAGATCAATCAGTTGCCAATCAAAAACCGTATCATCCTTCCGGCCATGCACCTGGGGTATACCCCCGGAGGTCTCGTATCGGACCGGCTGATCGAATTTTATCGGGAGCGAGCCAAGGGCGGAGTCGGGTTGATTGTCGTCGGCGGCTGCACGGTGGACGAATACGGCGGCATGTCGGAGATGATCGCCATCCACGAAGATCGGTTTATCGAAGGGCTGTCTAACCTGGCTCTGGCGGTTCAGGCGGAAGGCGCCCGCTTATTCGCTCAACTGTACCAGGCCGGGCGGTACGCCTATTCTTTTCTGATCGGCGGACGAACCCCGTTGGCGCCTTCGGCCATTCGCAGCAAGCTCACTGGAGAGACGCCCAAGGCCATGGATCCAGGGGAGATCGAAACGGTCCAGCAGCGCTTTGTCCAGGCCGCCTTGCGGGCCAAGGAGGCCGGGTTGGACGGGGTCGAGGTGCTGGGCAGCGCCGGTTATTTGATCAGCCAGTTTCTATCCCCCCTCACCAATAAGCGGGAAGACGATTATGGCGGCCCCTGGGAGAATCGGGTGCGCTTCGGCCGGGAAGTGGTGGAAAAGATTCGGCAAGCAGTGGGACCGGATTTCCCGATCATGGTTCGCGTCGCCGGGAATGATTTCATGCCCGGCGGCAACACCAATACAGAGGCCGCCCAATTCGCCCAGGTCCTGGAGTCCGCCGGGGCCGATGCCATCAACGTCACCGGCGGCTGGCACGAAACGCGGGTGCCCCAACTCACCATGATGGTTCCCCAGGGGGCCTTCACCTACCTGGCCCGGGGGGTCCGCGAAAAAGTCAAAGTCCCGGTGGTGGCCTGCAACCGGGTGAACGATCCTTTCTTGGCCGACCGTATATTACGTCAGGGACAGGCGGACCTGATCGGGATGGCCCGGGCCCTGATCGCCGACCCCGATCTGCCCAACAAAGCCAGGGGGGGACATCTTCAGGACATCCAGCATTGCATCGCCTGCAACCAGGGCTGCTTCGACGAAGTGTTTAAACTCAGCCCGGTCACCTGTCTGGTCAATCCCCGGACCGGGAGGGAAAAGGAATTTCCGATCTCCCGGGCGGAGAAAAAGAAAAAGGTCCTGGTGATCGGCGGCGGTCCGGCCGGAATGATGGCCGCCGTGACGGCTGCCCGGCGGGGGCATCAGGTGTTGCTTTACGACCGCAACCCCGAACTGGGCGGGCAGTTGCCTTTAGCCGCTGTCCCTCCGGGCAGGCAGGAAATGGCTGCCCTGGGTCGGGATCTTTCCTATCAACTTGGTCTTTTTGACGTGGAGGTGAATTTGGGCCAGGAGGTGACCCTGCCTTTGCTGGAAGCGGTTTCCCCGGATGCGGTGGTGGTAGCCACCGGGGCCAGACCGATCCTCCCCGATATTCCCGGTATCAACCTGCCCCACGTGGTCCAGTCCTGGGAGGTCCTCTCCGGTCTAGTGGACACGGTCAGCCCGGTGGTGATTATCGGCGGCGGGGCGGTGGGCTGCGAAACAGCCCTGTTGTTGGCCCGTATCGGGACGATTCCCCCCGAAACTCTATATTTTCTGTTTGAAAACCAGGCCGAGTCTCCGGAGGTTTTGTATCCGCTGGTTACCCGGGGAATTCAGGAGATCACTATCCTGGAAATGATGGCCAAGATCGGCCGCGATATCGGGGCCTCAACCCGGTGGTCGATCCTCCAGGATATCCACCGTCGGGGGATCCGAAGCCAGTTATCCTCCAGGGCCGTGGAGATCACCCCGGAAAGCGTCTTTTTTGAAAAGGAGGGGGAAACCGGCAGTCTGCCGGCCCGCACGGTGGTGCTGGCCCTGGGGGTGGAACCGGTGGACGATCTTTATGAAGAGTTCAAGGACAAGGTGGAGGAGATTTACCTGATCGGTGATGCCCGGAAGCCCCGGAAGGCCCTGGAGGCCGTGCGGGAAGGTTTGGAAATCGGGCTGAAGATCTGAAGCGCTGAGCGCTGGGCGCAGAGCGCGAAGGACGTTGTGCAATCTTCAACTATCGAAATCCTGCACAGAATGAGATGATCGAATCTCAAAATTTACAAGGAGGTTTTCATGCTTATCGGGATACCCAAGGAAATAAAAAATCACGAATATCGTGTGGGCGTGGTACCGGCCGGGGTGCGGGCCCTGGCCAAGGACGGACATCAGGTATGGATCCAGGCCGGCGCGGGGGAAGGGAGCGGCATCCTGGACGAGGAATTCACCGAGGCCGGGGCAATGATCGTCCCCGACGCTGAAGCCGTTTACGGCCGGGCCGAGATGGTCATGAAGGTCAAAGAGCCCCTGCCCGCGGAAATCCCTTTGCTCCAGGAAGGTCAGATCCTCTTCGCCTACCTGCATCTGGCGCCGGGGCCCGAATTGACCCGGGACCTGCTGCAGCGGGGGGTTATCGGGGTGGCCTATGAAACCATTCAACTTTTAGACGGCTCGCTGCCCCTGTTGACTCCCATGAGTGTGGTGGCCGGACGTATGGCCGTTCAGGTGGGGGCCCACTATCTGGAAAAGGGATTCGGCGGTCGGGGAGTCCTGCTGGGAGGCGTACCCGGCGTGGCCCGGGGCAAGGTGGCGATTATCGGCGCCGGAACAGTGGGCGCCAGCGCGGCCAAGATCGCCGTGGGGATGGGGGCCTACGTAACCATCGTGGACAACAATGCTCAGCGCCTGGCCTATCTGGACGACATCTTCGGGACCCGGATCAATACCCTCATGTCCAATCACGACAACATCGCCCAAGCGGTGAAGGACGCCCATCTGGTTATCGGGGCGGTGCTGATCCCCGGGGCCCGGGCGCCCAAGTTGGTCACCCGGGAGATGATCGCTTCGATGAAACCGGGTACCGTGGTGGTGGACGTCTCGGTGGATCAGGGCGGTTGCTGCGAAACCACCCGGCCCACGACCCACGCCGAGCCGATTTATTTAGTGGACGGAGTGATCCACTATGGCGTGACCAACATGCCGGCCGCCGTGGCCCGCACCTCCACCTTTGCCCTGACCAACGTCACCCTGCCCTATGCCCAGGCCCTGGCTAATAAGGGGATCGCCAAGGCCGTGGCCGATGACCCGGCCCTGGCCAAAGGGGTGAACGTATACCGGGGCCAGGTCACCTGCGCCAATGTGGCCGGCGACCTGGGCTATGCCTGCGCGCCGTTGGAGAAGATTTGCTGTTCATGAACTTGATCAAGAGGCCTCCGGGGCGACCCCTTTCCGGGGTGCAAGGCTCAGGTGTTTTAAGACCCGGCGGAAATGATAACCAAAGATGATGCAGGTGAGAGCCTGAGGAAGCGCTTTTCTGTTTTTGAACAAGGTGGCGGTCAGGAGTTTCCAGTAGTAACTCCGCTCCTTGGCAAAAATACCCAGGATGAAAATGGATTTCACGAAGGCCCGGGTATCCCTTAAGGTGAGGCGGCGACCCTTCAACCTGGGCTGGTAACCTTTGAGGAAGGTCCGGACCCGTTCGTAGTATTGCTTCGGAGCATAGATGGTGTTGATGATTTCTCGGTAACCCTCCACCAGCAATTGGGTGTCCATCTTGGGGATGAAATTCAGGGTGCCGTCCGTGTTGTTCCCGGTGCTGTTCATGAGGATCCGGCCCTGCTGCTTGAGGCGCTGATACAAGGGGGTCCGCGGAACGGCGTGCAGCAAGCCCACCATGGCGGTCACCACCCCGACCCGCTGGATAAAACGGATTTGCTGCTCAAAGATGGAGGGGGGATCGTTGTCGAACCCCACGATGAAGCCTCCCATGACCTCCAGCCCGGCCTGCTGGATCTTCCGGATGGAGTCCGCCATATCGCGCTCGGAATTTTGGATTTTGTTGCATTCCGTCAGGCTTCCTTCATTAGGAGTCTCGATGCCTAGAAAGACTTGGGAAAAGTTGGCATCAGCCATCATCTTCATCAGTTCGTCATCGTCCGCCAGATTTAGCGAGGCTTCGGTAATAAAATGAAAGGGATACTTGCGCTCCCGACTCCATTGCATCAGGTCGGGGAGGAGCCGCTTCACTTTCTGCTTGTTGCCGATAAAATTGTCGTCCACGATAAAAACTCCGCCCCGCCAACCCCGATCGTAAAGGGCATCCAGTTCCCCCAGGACCTGGTCGCTTCCCTTGCTGCGCGGAACCCGGCCGTTCAGGATGATGATGTCGCAAAAATCGCAGTTAAAGGGACAACCCCGGGAATACTGAATCGACATGGTGGCGTAGTGTTTGAAGGAGATCAGATCCCAGAGGGGCCGGGGGGTCTTTTTAACATCGGGCCGCTCCGGAGAGGTATAGACCCTGCGGGGATTTCCCTTTTCCAGATCGGCCAGGAATAGCGGGACCGTGATTTCTCCCTCGTCCAAGACGAAGTAGTCGATCCGCCGGTCCAGTTCGCTTTCCTCGCTCATGGTAAACAAGGGGCCACCGGCTACGATCTTGACCCCTTGGGCTTTACACCTGTGGATGATCTCCTCTACGCTGTCCTTCTGAATAAACATGGCCCCGATGAAGACCAGGTCCACGCCCTTCAGGTCTTCATCCTTCAGATTGCGCACGTTCAGATCAATCAGACGTTTTTCCCAGGCTTCCGGTAGTAGGGCCGCCACGGTCAACAGGCCCAGGGGGGGGAAGGCGGCTTTTTTGGAGATGAACTTAAGGGCGTATTTGAAGCCCCAGAAGGTTTCAGGGTACTTGGGGTAAATTAAAAGTATTTTCAAGAGGTTTTGTCCTTTTCACTGAAGATGAATCGCCTTGCCCGGATTTTCCGAACAGCATCAGGATTAAATGCGAGGGAGGTAGGGACTACTATTTCCTCATTTAAGAATATATCAATTCGTGGGGCCAGTAAAGAAAAAAGTTTAGATCGAATGTTGAATGGTTACTTTTCTAATTCGGGACCCGGGGATAAGGTGCACTAGGGCACTATTGCATTATGTCCAAAATGACTTATTTTACCTAAAACATGCGGGCTGGGGGCGGGCATTCGCGAAGCATGAAAAGATTCCAAGTCGTCGTTTTCTATAGGGCCCGCGACCCCCGACCCCTCCTGTCAGGCGGGAGACTTGACCGGATCCCTCCTCTTGGGATGAAAAAATACGTCGTCATTCGATATTCGTTTCTATTTTCATAGTAATGGGAGAACCGGTTATGTCCGAGCACTGCCCCCATGAAACCCAGGTAAACGATCCTTTCCACCATACTTGTAAGGATTGCCGGGATCAAACTTGCGGCCATCATCAGGTGGCCCTTCACGTAGTCAAGGCCTTACTTGAAGACGGGGAGTCCTTCAAGGTCCGTATCTCTCCGTCTAACATGAAGTACCTCCAGGTTCAGGAAGGCGATTTTCTGCTGCTGAAGGGTACCCAATCGGCCGTGGTCCCGGTGGGTCCTTCGGCCCCCGTTATCGGCTCGGAAGCCGTTATTCACCTGGACCCGTTGACGCTCAGCAATGCCGGGACCTTTCTTTTCAGCAAGGTTATTGTCCAAAAGGCCATCCCCCTTCCGGCCGGGGAAATCATTTTGATCCCCGAAACGCACCACTTGATCAAGGAGGAACGGCAGGCGATCCTCAGAGAACGTCTTCAAGGGGTTATCCTGTTGGCCGGCAACCGCATTCCGGTTTCCCTGGGCGGGGACAAAAAAGGTGTTTTTTGGGTCCAGGCCACCCAACCGGAAGGCCCGGTTCAAGTCGAGCCACAAACTACCCTGGTTTTTGAGGAAGAAACCGGGGAAGGGCGCAGGGACAACGCCATCAGTTATAGACATATCGGGGGACTGGAGAAGGAGATCGAGCGGATCCGGGAGATAGTGGAACTGCCGCTGCGCTTCCCGCAGATCTTTTCCCGGCTGGGGATTGATGCCCCCAAGGGGATTCTGCTTCATGGCCCGCCCGGTTCGGGAAAAACCCTGATCGCCCGGGCCGTGGCCCGGGAGACCCAGGCGCAATTTTATCACATCAACGGTCCCGAAATCATGCAGCGTCATTACGGGGAAAGCGAGGAAAAACTCCGCTCCATTTTTGAAAAGGCCCAGGGAAATGCCCCGGCCATCATCTTTTTGGATGAAATCGACGTTCTGGCTCCTCGAAGAGAAAAGACGGAGGGCGAGGTGGAAAAGCGGATCGTAGCCCAGTTATTGGCTCTGATGGACGGCTTGGAACCCCGGGGGCAGGTGGTGGTCATGGGGGCGACCAATATCCCCAACAGCCTGGATTCGGCCTTGAGACGGCCGGGCCGGTTTGACCGGGAGATCTCCATTGAAGTGCCCAACGAAAAAGGGCGTCTGGAAATTCTGAAGATCCACAGCCGGAAGATGCCCTTGTCCTCGAATATCGACCTGGAGGCCTGGGCCAAAAAAACCCATGGCTTTGTGGGCGCCGACCTCAAGTCCCTCTGCCAGGAAGCAGGTCTCTGCGTGCTGCGGAGGATCCAGCCCCGCTTAAACTTGGGCCAGGATACGGTGACCCCCGAGTTTCTGGAGGGGTTGTCCGTGGAGGCGGTGGATTTTGACGAGGCCTTCAAAGAGGTGGAACCCTCGGCCATCCGGGAGGTGCAGGTGGAGTTGCCCCAGGTGCGCTGGGACCAGGTGGGCGGCTGCCATGAGGCTAAAAAGGCCCTGAAAGAGGCCTTCCAATGGCCCTGGGAATTTCCGGAACGGTATGCGGCCCTGGGCCTCGAACCGCCCAAAGGGATACTGATCACCGGGCCTTCCGGAACCGGGAAAACCCTGCTGGTCCAAGCCCTGGCCCGGGAGAGCGGTCTGAATTTCATCGCCGTCAAGGGTCCGGAACTGCTCAGCAAGTTTGTGGGGGAAAGCGAAGAGCGAATAAGGGAAATTTTTCGCAAGGCCCGGTTGACGGCCCCCTGCATTCTCTTCTTCGATGAACTTGATTCCTTCGCCGCCCAGAGGGGTTTGGACTGGGGGAGCTCCAGGGTGACCAGCCGTATGGTCAGCCAGCTTCTCACCGAAATGGATGGGGTCGAAAAATTGAAGGGGGTATTTATCATCGGAGCCACCAGCCAACCGGAGGTGATAGACCCCTCGCTGCTTCGGCCCGGCCGTTTTGAGCTTCATATCGTCCTGGCCATTCCCGAAGAGTCGGAGCGAAGAGAAATTCTGGCCATTCATCTCGCCGGGAAGCCCCTTTCCTCGGAAGTGACCATGGATTGGCTGCTGGGGCAAACCGTCGGCTGGACCGGCGCCCAGGTCGAATCCCTCTGTCGGCGGGCGGCCCTGGCCTGGTTTCGGGAAGGGGTGGAACAGGGCTGGCCGGAGGATCGGGAATTCTTGTTGAAAAAAAAGCACTTTGAATTGGAGGAATGATCGTGAAAAGAAGAATGACGACAACATTGGCAATGGTGATGGTTTCATTTTTTTGTTTATCCCTCCGGAGTGAAGCCGCTTTGAAGGCTGAAAAAGTGGAGTATAAGCAGGGGAGCACGGTGTTGACCGGTTACCTGGTCTATGAGGACAGCTATCCCACGCCCCGCCCCGGGGTCCTCGTGGTCCATGAATGGTGGGGGCTTAATGATTACGCCAAAGCCAAGGTATTGGTCTGTCACGGCGCGGATGATCCTTTGACTACCAAGGAGCAGATTTGGGCGTACCAGGATAACCTAAGGACTGGGGAAGCGGATTGGCAGTTCATGTCCTACGGGGGAGCCAAGCACAGCTTTACCAATCCCGATGCCGATAAAGCGGGCATCCCGGCCCTGGCCTATGATAAAATCGCTGACCAGCGTTCCTGGAAACTGATGCTCTCCTTTCTGGATGAGCTGTTTGTATTCAATTATATTCCCAGCGGCCCTCCCAAATTGAATAATTTTTTCTTGACAAGAAAAAGACAATTTAATATTTTAAAAATGACTGAGTGCTCAGTTTGTTTTGAGGGAAATCGATGACCAGGAAAGAAGTCATTTTACAGGCCGCCAGCCGGCTTTTTTCGGATAAGGGATTTAAAGAAACCTCGATCTCAGACATTTCCGAGATAACCAAGGTGGCTGAAGGGACTATTTTTTACCATTACAAGAGCAAGGAAGGTCTTTTCCTGGCCATCCTGGAGGGACTGAAGACCGAGATCATCAACGGGTATGACCGATACTTCCAGGAAAAAAAATTTGAGTCGGGGTTGGACATGGTGGAAGGGGCCGTCAGCTATTACCTGTATTTGGCCGGCATGAAGGATGACCGGTTTCACCTTCTGCATCACCGCTATCCCTATGAGCTGGCTGCCGTCAATCCGATTTGTCGGAACCACCTGGAAGCCATCTATAACCGCATCGTGGATATTTTTGAGCAGGCCGTCCGGCGGGGCCAGGAGGACGGGTCCATCGAGCCGCTGCCGGCTCGAAAAATGGCCTTGATCCTTTTTACCATGGTGGACGGTCTGGTCCGCTTCAAGACCTATAATCTATATGATCCTGGAGGATTATACCATGAATTGATTTCAGCTTGTCGAAGGATGTTGGGAAATACCCGGGGGCGGGGAATGGGAACACCGTCACCGCTGTAAACCAAAGAGATCGAAAAACCGTGATTGGCGCGGATTGAGGTTCAAGAGGATCCCTGATGATCAAAAAAATTTTTCCTTTCCTGGAATGGTTCAAAACGTATAACGGCGCGGCCTTCCGGGCCGACGCCCTGGCCGGCTTGACCGTGGCGCTGGTCCTTATCCCTCAGTCCATGGCCTACGCCCAATTGGCGGGTCTACCCACCTATTACGGCCTCTATGCCGCCTTTTTGCCTCCCATGCTGGCCGCCCTGTTCGGTTCCAGCCGCCAATTGGCCACCGGACCGGTGGCTGTGGTTTCCCTGATGACGGCCGCCTCCCTTTCGCCCCTGGCCACGGCCGGGAGCCAGGGCTATATCGCCTATGCTATCCTGCTGGCCCTGATGGTGGGGGCCTTTCAACTCCTGCTCGGCATTCTGCGGCTGGGGCTGGTGGTGAATTTTCTGTCCCACCCCGTAGTCAACGGCTTTACCAACGCGGCGGCCATCATCATCGCCACATCCCAATTGGATAAAATGTTCGGGGCGTCGGTAGATACGGCCGAACATCATTATGAAACCATCATCCGGGTCATCCAGGCCGCGGCCCATTATACCCATTGGCCTACCCTGATCATGGGCGCGGCGGCCTTCGCCATCATGTTCGGGTTGAAAAAAATATCGCCCAAGGTGCCCAATGTGCTGGTGGCGGTGACGATCACCACCATCATTTCCTGGGCTTTCGGTTTCCAGCACGATGACCAGGTAATCCTTTCCCGGATTGAATCGGACCGGGCCAAGACTTTGATCGCCCATTTTAATAAAACCGTGACTTTGATGCCCTCCCTGGCCCGGGAGCGAACGGAAGTCAGCAAAGCCCTGGATTCGGCCAGCGCCGGCCATGACTTTCGGGCGGTCCTGGATGCCGAGCACGCCGCCAGCGTGCTGACCTTCAATATCGAAAAGTTGAAGCACGAGTCCGCGGAGTTACGCCGCGAGATCCGGGGATTGTTTTTCAGCGGAGTCCAACAGCCGGACGGGTCTCTGAAATTCTATCTGAAGGATGAGGTGCCGGCGGGCGCCCGGGCCGACGCGCGGATCTGGCGGATCCGCGTGGGTAACACCGCCCTCCCGGAGGGAAAAATTCCTTTGAAAGGGGGCGGGTCCGTGGTCGGCGAGGTGCCGAAGGGGCTGCCTTCTTTTTCCCTGCCGCAGATCGATTTCAAGGTAATGGGGACTTTGTTTTCCTATGCCGCCATCATAGCGCTTGTTGGGCTTTATGGAAGCCATCTCGATTGCCAAGGCCATGGCGGGCAAGACCGGCCAGCGGTTAGACCCCAATCAGGAGCTCATCGGCCAGGGATTGGCCAATATCCTGGGAGCCGTCGGTCAAAGTTATCCCACTTCCGGTTCCTTTTCCCGTTCCGCCGTAAACCTGCAGGCCGGGGCGATCACCGGGCTTTCCAGCGTCTTCACCGGGTTGACTGTGGTCCTCACCCTATTCTTTTTCACCCCGCTGCTCTATCACTTGCCCCAATCGGTCCTGGCCGCGGTCATCATGATGGCGGTTATCGGCCTGTTGAACGTTTCCGGGTTTGTTCATGCCTACAAGGCCCAGTGGTATGACGGGGTGATTTCCATCATCTCCTTTATCGCCACCCTGGCCTTCGCCCCCCACCTGGACAAGGGGATCATGATCGGGGTGGTCCTGTCGCTCGCGTGTCTTTCTTTATAAGAGCATGCGGCCCAAGCTTGCTTCCCTGTCTCGCCATGCCGACGAAGCCCTGCGCTGCGCCAGCACGCACGGTCTCAGGGAATGCGAGTATGTGGCCATGGTCCGC
The DNA here is from genome assembly GCA_963743305.1 of uncultured delta proteobacterium. Lineage (GTDB taxonomy): Bacteria > Desulfobacterota > RBG-13-43-22 > RBG-13-43-22 > RBG-13-43-22 > CAVQSS01. Next base: position 21,138 of record CAVUPH010000028.1, on the reverse strand, counting down.
TTTGAAGGGCCGCTCTTTTTCGCCAATGCCAGCTACCTGGAAGACAAGATCATGGAATTGATGCGCACCAAGAAGAGCTTGAGACATATCATCATCGTTTCCAACGGGATCAACGATATCGACGCCACCGGCGAGGAGGCCCTGTCCCTGCTGGTGGACCGGGTCCGCAGCGCCGGGATCGACGTCTCTCTGAGCGGGGTGAATGAAAACGTAATGCAGGTGCTGAAAAGAACGCACTTTCCGGAAAAAATTGGCGAAGATCACATCTTCCCCACCATGGAACGGGCCATTGCGGCCGTCCATTATACGACGCATAAAGAGGGGCAGGAAAAAGACTGTCCTTTGTTGACCGCCTGTTACATCACTTCATAAAGGGGGCGCTCATGTCCATTATTACGGTTTTTAACGGGATTTTCAGCAACCAGGAACCGTTGATCAACAAACTGCTGGACCGGACCGGGTACAAGTTGATGGTCGACACCAACATCGTGACCAAGGCCGGCAAACAATCCGGGATCGCAGAAAGCAAAATCGCCAGGGCTTTTTTCGGCAAAGCTTCGGTTTTTAATCAGTTCACCCACGAAAAAGAGCGGTCCATTGCTTATCTGAGACTGGCTATGGCGGAACTGCTGGCCGAAGATAATTTTTTGTTCCACGGCTTTTCCGGCCAGTTGATTCCCCGGGAGATCGGCCATGTCCTGCATCTGTGCCTGATCGCGGACATGAAATCCCGGGTAGCCTGGGCAAAAAAAGAACGAGGGTTATCGGACAGCGAGGCGCTGAAAGCCATTCACAAGGCGGACGAAGACCGGAGTGTCTGGATCGACACCCTTTTTCAAGGAAAAGACCCCTGGGACCCCTCCTTGTACGATATCATGATTCCTACAGACAAAATGAGCCCGGAGGAGGCCGTCCAACTGGTTGAAAAAAACCTGAGCCGGGATATCGTCCGGACTTCGCCCGAGTCCGAGCAGGCGGTCCGGGATTTCCTGCTGGCCGCCCAGGCAGGAGTGGCTCTGGCCCGGGAAGGGCACAATGTGGGGGCCACCGCCCAAAAAGGGGTCGTCACTTTGACCATTAACAAGCATGTCCTCATGTTGAGCCGTCTGGAGGATGAGCTGCGTTCCGTCGTCAGTCAGGTCCCGGGGGTCCGGGGTGTGGAAACCCGGGTCGGCCAGGGATTTCATCAGGCGGATATTTACCGAAAGTTTAATTTTGAGGCACCGTCCAAGGTCCTCCTGGTAGATGATGAACGGGAGTTTGTCCAGACCCTCTCGGAACGGCTGCTGCTGCGGGAGATGGGGTCGGCCGTGGCTTATGACGGAGAATCGGCGCTGGCGCTGATTAAAGAGGATGAACCCGAGGTGATGATCCTGGATCTGAAGATGCCCGGCATCGACGGCATCGAGGTCCTGCGGCGGGTCAAATCCACCAACCCCGATATTGAGGTGATTATGCTCACCGGTCACGGGTCGGAGGCTGACCGGGAGGTCTGTATGAACCTGGGGGCCTTCGCCTATCTCCAAAAGCCGGTCGATATCGATCTCTTGAGCAAGACCCTTGAAAAGGCCAACGAAGAGCTCCGGGGAAAAAAGAAGTGAAAAAGGCCTCGGTCTGAATTAACTCAGGATAAGCTGTTAAGAGGGAAGAGGCTTTATGGGCCTGCTGGAAAAACTCAAGCCAAGATTCTGGGACCATTACGATGTGGCGTCCGGTCCGCAGCGGTCCCTGTTTAATTTCCGCCGGGTCTGGCTCCTGGCCGTTTTGATCACGGCGGCCGTCTCCCTGCTGCCCCTGATCTTTATCACCGTGGTTAATTACCGGGCGACCCAGAAAGGGATCGAATCGGAGATCCGGCTGCGGACGGTCCGTCTGGTTTCCAATATCCGGCGCTCGGTGAGTTTTTTCCTGGAAGAGCGCCATTCGGCGATCGGCTTCATCACCCGGCTCCAACCGTACAAGGATCTCGATACCTCCAGCCGGTTGGGGTTTATTCTGGAAAACCTGAAAAAGAGCTTCGGTGGGTTCGCGGATCTCGGAACTATCGATGCCGACGGCAATCAAAGGACGTATGTCGGGCCTTACGATTTGAAGGGAAAGAATTACTGGGATCAGGAATGGTTTCAGCAGGTCATCCGGAAGGGGAGCTATATCAGTGAGGTCTTTTCAGGGTTCCGGCATATCCCGCATCTGGTCATCGCCGTAAAGCATCAATTGCCCGACGGCTCCTATCACATCTTGCGCGCTACCCTGGACACGGAACGTTTCAATCACCTGATTTCCGGAAAAGAAGTTCTCGGAGTGGGGGATGCTTTTTTGATCAACCACCGCGGGATCCTGCAAACTCCGTCCCGAACCTACGGGCCGGTCTTCCAGGATATCCCGCTGCCCATACCGATCTACTCTTCCACCACGGAGGTATTTGAGGCCGTAAGCGGTAAAGGAGAGCCGCTGGTGATCGGCTATGCCTATATTCAGGATTCCCCCTTTATTCTGATGATGGTCAAGCATAAAAAGGATTTGATGAAGGACTGGAACTGGACCCGGCTGGAACTGATCGGATTTTTGTTAATCAGCGTCTCCATCATCCTGCTGGTCATTCTGGGGACGGCCACCTACCTGGTCGAGCAGATTTACCTGGCCGATCAGCGGCGAGTGGCTATGCTGCATAAAGTGGAATACGCCAACAAACTGGCTTCCATCGGCCGGCTGGCGGCCGGGGTGGCCCACGAAATCAACAACCCGCTGGCCATCATCAATGAAAAGGCCGGGTTAATTAAGGATATTTTTTCCTTTAAAAAGGAATTTCAGGCCGAACCACGGTTGATCGTCCTGATGGATTCCATTATTTCCTCCGTGGAACGCTGTGCCGCCGTTACCCGCCGTCTATTGCGTTTCGCCCGCCATATGGAGGTCAGCATCCAGACCATTCATTTGGAGGAACTGGTTCGAGAGGTCCTGGGTTTTGTGGGAAAAGAGGCGGAGTATCGAAGCATCGAGGTTCTGGTGAAGGTGCAGGGGGAAATCCCCCCATTCGAAAGCGATCGGGGAAAGCTGCAGCAGATTTTTCTGAATATCATCAACAATGCCTTTGCGGCCATGGAGGACGGGGGCCGGCTGGATATTCTCCTGGACCGGGTAGGTGAAAATTCGGTTTCCACCTCCTTCGCCGATACCGGCCGCGGTATACCGGAGGAGGACCTGAAACGAGTATTTGAGCCCTTTTTCACCACAAAAGCCAGCAAGGGAGGGACCGGTCTGGGCCTTTCCATTACCTATGGCCTGGTTCAGGAATTGGGCGGCAGCATCCGGGTGGAGAGCACCGTGGGGCAGGGGACCCGATTTACCGTTACTATACCCCTCAAGTACGAGAAAAGGAGCAGAGAGATCGATGCGCATACTATTGGTCGATGACGAAGCCGAGCTGGTTTCCACCTTGGCGGAACGTCTGTCCTTTCGGGGGATCGAAGCCGACTGGGTCACTTCGGGCGAGGAGGCCCTGAAACAAGTGGAAATGCAGCACTACGATGCAGCCGTCCTGGACGTTAAAATACCCCGGATCAGCGGCCTGGCCCTGAAAAAACTGCTGGAGGAGAAAGACCCCCAAATGAAATTTATCTTTCTGACCGGCCACGGCTCCGAGGAGGATTTCATGATCGGCAGCGCCGAGGCCGGAGAGGCGTACTACTTGATCAAACCGGTCGATTTGAATCTGTTGATTGAGAAACTCAAAGAGATTGTCAAGTCCTAAAAGAAAGGGGTTATGCTTATGCCGTGGGAAACGATCGCCCGGGAAGGGTTCCAGTTTTTCGGTAAAATGTCGGCTTCCATCTCTCATGAGATCAAAAATGCATTGGCGATTATTAATGAAAGTGCCGGGCTGCTGGAAGATTTTTCCTTGCTGGCCGAAAAAGGAAGACCCCTCGACCCCGAACGGCTGAAGCTCTTAGCCCAATCGGTATTGAAACAGGTTCATCGGGCCGACGGGCTGGTCAAGAAAATGAATCGTTTTGCCCACAGTGCCGATGACGCGACAAGAATTATCGATTTGAGTGAGACCTTGGACCTGGTCGTTTCCCTGGTCCAGCGTCTGGCCGCCATGCGGGAGGCCCGGCTGGAGTTGGTCATGCCGGATCATCCGGTCATGGCGGTCACCAACCTTTTTTTACTGGAAAATATAATCTGGTTGTGCCTGGATTTTTTCTTGACTGAAAATCATAAAGTAGTCAAACTCATTCCCGAAACGACCGGGGAGGGCGCACGGATACGCCTGGTCGGTCAATTCGGGTTCCCGAGTGACCCCGCACGGGTCTTCCCGTCCGAAAAAGAAAAGGCCCTCCTGGGTGCTTTGAAGGCCGAATTGCGGATGGAACCGCAGGTGGGGGAAATGATCCTCTCCCTACAAAAAAATATTTAGTTGCGGCCTCTCCCAACGGAAGAAACCCGTTTGGCTGAGGCCGGAAAGGAGATGTACCATGTCCGAGAAAGTGTTACTGGTCGATGACGAGGTCGAATTTTTGGATACCCTTTCGGAGCGCATGCGAACCCGAGGCATGGAGGTGGCCACTTCCAGTTCCGGCGCGGAAGCCCTGAAGAAGGTGGAAAAGGAATCCTATGATGTCATCATCCTGGATTTGATGATGCCGGGGACGGACGGCCTGGAGACCTTGAAAATTCTAAAAGAGAAAAATCCGGACCTGCAAGTGATTTTGCTCACCGGGCAAGCTACCGTGGAGAAGGGTATCGAGGCCATGAAACTGGGGGCCATGGATTTTCTGGAAAAACCGGCGGACTTGAGCCAATTGACGGAAAAGATCAAAAAGGCTCAGGCCAAGAAGATGCTTTTGGTGGAAAGGCATACCGAGGAAAAGATCAAGAAATTGTTGGCCGAAAAGGGTTGGTAGGAAGCGGACAGTTTTTCCTACTTTTTGCATGCTGCCCAGGCGAGAGGAGTTTATCCGAAAATAAAGCTATTTTTTGTTTTTGAAGTCATTTCGGACCCGATCCGGGATCCAGGCCATTCGAAGCTTAAAACGGGCATGGATCCCGGTTGGAGTTTACCCTGCTTTTGAGGCGGGGCGGGAATGACGAACCTCGAATGATCTAATCAATTCTCCCCGCTTTGCGGCCTACCCCGGCCCGGGGGGGTTAATACTCAGTTGATTTGTTTGAAAGTCTTGGCCTTGATGGCGCTTTCCTTCATCAGGCGATGCAGGTAGGGACGCTTCAGACCGATCGCCTGGGCCGCCAGGGATACATTGCCTTTGTGCTTGGCCAGAATCCGTTTGATATATTCAGCATTAAAGTGAGATATCAGGCGTTCGCGGGCCTCTTTGATCGGCTGAGTGAAAAGCTCCTCTTCAATGGCCAGTAGGGTGGAGGTGGGGCGGTCGGGCAGAATCAAATCCGGGATCGTCAACAAATCGGCCTTACAGAAAATAACCCCTCGTTCAATCACGGTCTCCAATTCCCGGATATTCCCGGGCCAATCCCAGGAAAGGAGCACCTCCAGGGCTTCGGCGTGGATGCCCCGGATTTCCTTCTGATTGATCCTCCCGTATTTTTCCAGAAAATGACGGGCTAAGGCCGGGATGTCCTGTTTCCGTTCCCGGAGGGGCGGGAGCGGGATGTGGATCACCGAGAGGCGATAGTATAGATCTTCCCTGAAATCCTTCTTTCTCAACCTTTCTTTTAAATCCTGACCGGTGGAGGCCATGAATCGCAAGTTGGCCAGAGAGCCGCGGTTACCTCCCCGAGGTTTATATTCGCCCTCCAACAGGAGTCGCAACAGCTTGGTCTGGTTGTAAAGGTTCAACTCCCCCACTTCATCCAAAAACAGCGTCCCTCCCTCCGCATCGGCGACCATTCCTTTTTTGTCTTGCAGTGTCCCCGGGTAGGCCCCGGCGGCATAGCCGAAGAGTTCACCCTCCACCAGGTTTTCAGGAATGGCGGAGCAATTGAAGGTCACGAAATTCTTGTCTTTTCGAGGGCCTTGAAAGTGAATGGACTTGGCCACCAGTTCTCGGCCCGTCCCCGGTTCTCCGGAAATCAGTACGGTGGCTTCGCTGTTGGCCACCTCCAGAATAGTCTGATTGATTTTTTTCATGGTCGGGGTCTTCCCGATCAAAAAGGGAGACGGCCTCCTTAGGTCCAACTCCCGGCGAAGATTGATATTTTCTCGCCTGATTCGTTCAAAGGCCAAGGCCTTTTCGATATTAATCAGAATTTCGTCGATCTTAAAGGGCTTGGTGACATAGCTGAAGGCCCCCTTCTGGAGGGCCTCCACGGCCGATTCAATGGTCCCGTAGGCGGTCAGGATAATAACCGGCAGGCCGGGATCAATTTTATGAATGGTCTCCAGTAACTCGATCCCCCCCAGATTAGGCATTTTGAGATCGGTAATCACCAGATCAAAGGGGGTTTCAGCCAGGAGCGCCGGAGCAGTCCGGGGATCGGTGGTGGTGACCACCCTATGGCGGGTCTTTTCCTCTATGACCAACTGAAGTAATTCAAGCAGTTCAGGTTCGTCATCGATGATCAGGATTTTTGCGGCCATTATGTTTAATAAATTTACACTAGTGTAATAATAATAGATACAAATAGTTTAACTACAAATAATAGTTTAACTATACAAAATTTTTTTCTTGAAATAAAGCATTTTTTTTGTTACAAGTTGGCCGAATACTCGGATTGAGTAGGAAAATATATGGATCTGCGGGAATAGGAGGAGGCATGAAGCAGCTCGAAAAATTGATCGACCGAATCATTAATCGGGTCAACATCAACCTTCGTGAGCCTGCTTTTGACGTGGGGCCCTATATCCGCCGGACCATTCCCCTGGGCCAATTCGGCAAGTTTTATGGCTTCTATGGTTTGACCTCTCACCACCCTCTCTATTTTCGCTTCCATTTTTCCAGCCTGGCCGGCAGCTATTTTCTCGGAAAATGCACTGTAGCTTATTCCGTCCTTTATAAAAGTGATATTCGAGGGGATGAGTTGAAGTCCCGGGGGCATCTTTTCCACTACCAAGGCCGGGAAATACCGCTGCATAATGATGAAGTGATCCGCATCCAGGACAGCTTCCTGATCAAGACCCTGGTACACAGCTTCTCCCACGACCCGGAAAACCCGGAGGAGCTCCTGATCCAGAATACCGCCTCAATGCACTACGCCAACATCCACGGCTCGACGGTGGAAGGCTGCTTTCTGGGGCCTTTCGCCACCGTAGACCTGACCACCCTTCATGACTGTGTCATCGGGACCCATGCCTATGTCCAGGTAGGTGAACTCGCCCATCACCTGGTGGAACCGGGCACCATCTGGATCCAGAATGGCGAGACCTTTAGCTTTCATTATCAGTTTCCCCCCGACATTCTGAAAAAATATATCGAGCTGCAACCCGATCAGCCGGTCCGCGGGCTGTTTATCGATTTCATCAACACCCATAAGGGAGAGTTCCAGAAGGTGTTTGAACGGGCGCAGCACCAGCATCCCATCCCCGTCCCCCCCGGCGCGGCCTTGAACCATTACGCCGTAGTGAAGGGGAACACCCGACTTAGTGAAAACGTCCTGGTAGCCCAGAGGGCTTACCTGGAAGACGCCCTGCTGGGTCGGGGGGCCAACGCCCAGGAGAACTGCTGCATCATTCAGTCCCGCCTGGAGGAAAATAACGTTACCGCCCATGGCGGGAAGGTCATCTGCGCTCACCTGGGGAAAAAGGTCTTTGTCGGTTTCAACGCCTTCCTGCAAGGCAACCGGGAATGCGCCCTGAAGGTCGGCGACGATAGCATTATCATGCCCCATACCATCATCGACCTGGAAACCCCCCTGGAAATACCGCCCCGGCACCTGGTCTGGGGATTTATCCGGAACGCCGCCGACCTGAAAGAGAACAGCCTTTCTTTGGGGGCCTTCTCCAAAATCAAGAAAAGCTTTCGCCGGGGATCGTTGCATTTCCAGGGCCACGGCGGGGCCTTTGTGGAGGCTTTCCGAAATCGAATCGAACATATCCTGGAGGCCAACGGGGCCTATTTCAAGAAGGATAAAAATCGAGGCCATGCCCAAAAAAATCAGGACATTTCCTTTAATACGATTCAGCCCTACGCCCAGGGTAATTTGAAAGGGTTGTACCCGACGATAGAGATCCGGCCGTAAGGAGGAAGGATTTTGACTGACGCTCATGATCAATAATCGATTCTTAATTCTTAATTTTTAATTATTAGGGAGGGAAGAGACCCATGCCGCACGAGAAAAAAGTAAAGGAATTGATGATTCCCTTGACCGATTACCCCCACATCCCCTACTGGTTCACCATTAAGCAGGCCGTGTCCATCGCCAAAAAAGCCGCTTTGGGGCTGGAAGGAAAATCCGAACCCACCACCCTGCTGGTCTTCGATGAGAAATACCAGCTCATGGGCTCCCTGACCATGGAGGACCTGATCCGGGGCATTGAAAAAAAATTCTCCCGCTCCAACGGCTTCATGTCCAAGGAATGGGACACGCCGGTTTTTTTCGAGGGATTATTCAATGAAGGCGTCAAGGAAGAGGCCCAGAAGCCGGTCAGCGAAATCATGTCTCCGGTCAAGGAATCGGTGGGCCCGGATGAATCCATCATCAAGGCCATTTATCTGATGATGGAAAACAACCTGACCCTCCTGCCGGTGATTGACCAAGGCGTGGTGAAAGGGGTTATCCGCCTGCAGGAAATTTTTAATGAATTAGCCATGCTGGTCATGGCGCGACTGATAACGAGGATGATGGATGACTGACGCAAAGAAAAAACCGGTCGTATCCGCCGGACTTCCTGAAATACCCGATGAAATCAAAGCTAGCCCCCTTATACAAGCGAATTGACTGGAAGAGGATCTTTTTTCGTCGCTCTGGGGCTGGCCCTCTTTTTCTGGTTCTACCTGATGCCCCGCTGCCCGACGCGTGGATCCGACCGGGAAAGCACTTTCGCTATTTCCAGCAGGGCAAGGCGGCCATCGGGCTTTTTCTGATGGCCGGCATCTGGTGGGTCTTTGAAGTGGTGCCCATCGGAGTAACCAGCATCGCCATCGGCGCTCTTTCAGGCCGTTTTCTGGATCCGCAGGCCTAGGACGCCTTCCGGACTTCATGGACCCTTCGGTCATGTTCATCTTTCGGTTCTCTGCTGGTCGGCTTGGCCTTTACCAAATCCGGTCTGACCCGGCGTCTGGCCTATAAAATGCTGGCCATTAGTCGGGGAAAACACCAAGACCATCCTGCTGGGGACCATGATTACTCGTGGCCGCCCTGGCCCATTTTATGGCCCACACCGCGGCGGCGGCCACGGTTTTCCCTATCCTCATGGCCATCTACTCGCTCTACGGTGAAGGCGACCGGCCGACCAAATTCGGCAAGGCCCTCTTCATCGGCATGGCCTACGCCGCCGGGGCCGGAAGCGTCGCCACCATGCTGGGTTCGGCCCGGGCCCCGGCCGGGGTGGGGATGTTCAAGCAATTTACCGGTCAGGATATTACTTTTTTCGATCTTTCCAAATACCTGGTTCCCCTTTCTGGATCATGGTTATTGTCTGATTGGCTCATACTGATCACTTTTCTTTAAACCCGAAAAGCCGAGAATCGAAGGATTAAAGAAAAAAGCCGAAGATCTATATCGACAATTGGGACCTATGGCCGGTAAGGAAAAATTTGTTATTTTTACGGTAATCGGGATAGTGATCGTCATGACCTTGCAGTCTTTCACTCCGGCCATGAAATATCTAGACCGGTCGGCCATCATCCTGGTGGCCGGGCTCTTGTTTTTCTTCGCCCGGCTCCTGGAAGTGCGAGAACTGGAGGATATTCCCTGGAACATCGTTCTTGCTGTTCAGCGGCGCCATGAGCATCGGCTTCTGTCTCTGGAATGTGGGCTCGGCCCAATGGATGGCCGTGCATTGGCTGAACATGTTCAAGCAGTCTCACTGGCTGGTCTTTGTCTTGAGCATCGCCACCTTTGTCTTGATCATGACCAACTTCATCATGAACGTGGCGGCCATTGCCATATCGTCTGCCGGTTTCCCTGGTCATTGCCAAATATCTGGGGGTCAGCCCGGAAGTGGTATTTTTCGCTTCCCTGGTCACCGCCGGCATGCCCTTTGTGTTGCTGATCGGAGCGGCGCCCAATGCCATGTCTTACGAGTCCAAGCAATTCACTACCGGGGAATTTTTCTGGGCCGGGATTCCTGCCAGTATCGTGTTGATCGGGGTACTGGCCGTTTTTATTACCATCATCTGGCCTATGCTCGGGATGCCGATCCTGGTTAAGTGACCTATCTTTCCTTCATTCTGCTACGGGCGGGGGTAACCTCGTCCGTCGCGCCGGGTAATCGGGAGGAAGAGCGAGAAGAGGGAATTAATCTGGTCAGTTGAAATCTACACGCATCAAATTAAGGAAGGAGCGGGTTTAATGAAAAGAAAGTTCTTAGCCTATATTCTGGCCTTACTTTTCCTGATGGCCATTCCGGCAGGAGTGATCGAAGCCTCGGAAGCAGAAAAACCGACGCCCTCCCCAAGGCCGTCCGATATCCTGGTCATTTCCGGCACCGTGGCCAATGTGCAGGGCAAACCGGTCAAGGAGGTGGGGCTGACCTTTTTTGCAAACGGGAAAAAGGTGGAAATGGAAGAAGAAACCACCACCGCGCCGAACGGGATCTATAAAGTCGAATTAAAATTACCGGCCGGCACCCTGGCCCAGACCCGGGTGGAACTGGAGGCCGAAAAACCATCTTATAAAAAATCAGAACGGGTGACCCTGGCCAATCCGGTCCAGGAAAAGATCGACGCTAAAGGAAATCGCTATTATCTGGCCCACCAGAGTCTGGCCCTGGCGCGGGCCGTCTCCCCGGCCTTCTGGATCGCCACCCTGATCCTCCTGGGGGTCTATGTCCTGATTGCCTTTGAAATCATGCACCGGACCCTGGCTGCCCTGCTGGGGGCCGCCCTGATGATGACTATCACCTATACCGCCGGGCACTTCAACCCGGAGTACACCATCCTCAATTTTGAGAGCGCTATGAAGGCCGTGGACATGAACGTCATCCTCTTGCTCATGGCCATGATGATCATCGTCGGGGTCACCAAGAAGACCGGGGTCTTCCAGTGGATCGCCTACAAGTCCTATCAGTTAGCCCGGGGCAACGTCTATGCCATAGCCGGCATCATGATGTTCATCACCGCCTTCGTCTCGGCCTTTCTGGACAACGTCACCACCATGATGCTGATCATCCCCGTGACCATCGAGATCGCCATCACCCTAAAAATAAACCCGATTACCCTGCTGCTGCCCGAGGCCTTTGCCTCCAATGTGGGCGGCACGGCCACCCTGATCGGGGACCCGCCCAATATCATGATCGGTTCCTACGCCAAGCTGACCTTCATGGATTTCGTCAGACACCTGACCGTGATCAACCTGATCTGTCTGATCGTGATCATTGTTTATTTCATTTACTGGTATAAAAAAGATTATCTGAAGGCCCAGGTGGGGGATGTCCAGAAGATGATCAACCACCTGCGGGAAGAATATAAAATCACCAATAAAAAATTACTTTATCTACTGTGGTCTGATGCTGGGTCTGACCATCTTTCTCTTCATCATCCACGGGGCCCTGCACATGGAGCCCGCCGTCGCTGCCCTGATCGGGGCCGCCCTGCTGATGGTCATCAGCCGGGTGGACATCGTAGAGATGCTGGAAAAGGAGATCGAGTGGCCCACCCTGATCTTTTTCATGATGCTGTTCGTGGTGGTGGCCGGCGCCGAGGAAACGGGACTGATCCAGATCATTGCCGACTGGGTCAAGAACGTTTCCGGCGGCTCCCTGGTGGTGGCGATCCTGATGATCCTCTGGGTCTCGGCCCTGGCCTCGGCCATCATCGACAACATTCCCTTCACGGCCACCATGCTGCCCATTGTGGCCTACCTGACCACGGTCATCCCCGGGGCCCAGAGCGGGGTCCTCTGGTGGGCCTTGTCCCTGGGGGCCTGTCTGGGCGGCAACGGGACCATGATCGGGGCCAGCGCCAACGTGGTCACCGTGGGCATGGCCGAGCGGGCCGGCTATCCCATCTCCTTCATGTATTATTTGAAGGCGGCTTTTATCCCCATGATCATTACTATTATCCTCTGTTCGTTCTGGCTGTTGCTGGTGGAGATGTAATAAAATAGATTGCGAGTTGCCGGTTACCGGTTTATAATGAAAAGCGGCACCGGCAATCGGTGATCTACTGGAAATGCGCATTAATAATTTCCTCTAAGAACTTAAGGGAGTTCTATCATGACCTATAAAAATATTGTTTGCGGGGTTACCGGTTCGGAACCTTCCCAGAAAGCGGCCCGGGAGTCGGCCCGGTTGGCCAAGGAAAACCAGGCCGGGTTGACCTATGTGTATGCCGTGGATGTCAATTTTCTGAAGGGCATGACCATCCAGCTCACTCCGGATTTCGCGGAAAAGACCCTGGAGCACCTGGGCGGCCACATCCTGGAAAGGGCCGAAGCGTCGGCCCAGGCCCTGGGGGTGACCCCCCGAAAGATTATCCGCTCCGGCGCCGTTCTGGAGGTCCTGAAGCAGGTCATCGCGGAGGAAAAGGCCGACCTGCTGGTCCTGGGGCATGAAGACCGGTCTTTTTTTGAAAAAATCCTCTTCGGGGGAGAGGTGGAAGACCACGTCCAGGAGTTGATCAAACAGACCGGGGTGAATGTGCTGGTGGTGAAATAGTACGGAGCCCCCTGTGGGACGAAAATCCCCCCCCGCCCCTTTTTCTAAGGGGGGAGTTGAAGTCCCCCTTTGCAAAGGGGGATTTAGGGGGATTTCAACAGGTCCGAAAGTGCTACCCGAGTCCTTCCGAGGGAAGGACCCCGGATGCGGTATCGCTTTTTGTCTTTATCCAGTATCTGTTTTCGTACCAACCCTAATTTCCCGATGAGTTGCTTCTATGGTACTGCCTTCTAAAAAAATAATCCTGTCCATTGGCCTCCTGACCCTGGCCTTGCTGCTGGGCGGATTGATCCTCGGTTTTTATTCCCTCACCACCATGAAGGAGATCGTCAGCGACCAATTCAATCAACAGCAACTCGAGCTGGCCCAGCACGCGGCCCGCCAATTGGAGAACCAGTTTCTCAATATAACCCAGGACCTGACCACCCTGAACCAATCCCCTTCGGTCCAATACCTGGAAAGGGTCTCCTGGGCCAACCGGATTAAAATTACCCTCTCGATGATGCGGGGTACCGGGGTCCTGGAGATCGGCCGGGTAGACGGCCAGGGAAAACAGACCCAGGCCGTTACCATGGAGGATGAAATTCGCACCTATCCGGTATCTCCCCAATTCAAGGAGGTTTTATCCTGGGCCCGCCGGAACGAAAATAAAAACAGCGCCCTTTTTGCCAAACCGCCCCAAGAGATCGCCGGCCAATCCCAGCAGCAGGTTATGACCCTGGTCTTACCCACTTATCTGAATTCGGCGGATGATGCCCACCCGGTACCCAGCCATCAATTCGCCGGTTTTATTTATCTGCTCCTGGATACCGATCTTTTTGTCAGCCAGATGGTCAAGGACATCCGCTCCGGAAAAACCGGATATGCCTGGGTAATCGACCAGCAGGGGAATTTCCTCTACCACCCGGTGAAAGAGTTCATTGGTAAAAACGCTTTTGAGGTCCGCGAACAACGGGGGGTCAAGATTTCCTTTGCCAAGATCAACCAGATCCAAAAGGAAAAGATGCTCCGGGGCGAACAAGGGACTTCTTTCTATGTCTCCGGCTGGCACCGGGGCGTGACCGGAGACATCAAGAAACTGATCGCCTTCGCCCCCATCCGTTTGCATCTGCCCCCGCAAAGCCTCAACTGGTCCGTGGCCGTGGCGGCCCCGGTCACTGAAGTGGACGAGGTGATTCATACCGCCTACACCCGCCAGTTCGTCGTGCAGGGGGTTATTTTATTCGCCATTCTTTGCGGCAGTCTCTTCATCATCGGCTACGAATGGCAGAATGCAAAAATTCTTAAAAAAGAAATCGAAGAAAAGACCAGAGAACTGCGGCGATCGGAGGAGCGTTACAAAAAACTGGTGGAAAGCGCTGAAGACGTCATTTTTTCCATCAATCGGGAAGGCCGGTTTTTATCCATTAATTCCTTACGGGGCGAGCTTTCTGCAAGGTACGGGGGATAAAGCCGGAAATGAAATGAACCTCGCCAGAAAGCCCAACCACCATCGGAACTTCCCCGGGACTTTCTGGGAAAAGCATCTTTCGGCTTTCGGCATCTCCGAGGACCTTCAACCCCTTGTGTCGAGGAAGTCTGGCAAAGAGGCGAAACCCAAGGTCTATTGAACATTGGTTCGCCTAGCGGATAATGAACACTGGCTCAGACCCAATTGATTGTCATCAGGAATGAACAGGGTCAGGTGCAGGCCATCCTGGGAATTTCGCGCGAATGTCACCGAAAAAAAGAAAATCGAAAAACAGATGATGAACACCGAGAAACTGGCCTCTCTGGGTTTGCTGGCCGCCGGGGTGGCCCATGAGATCAACAATCCGCTCGGATCATTTTAGGTTACTGCGAATATTTGATCGAAAAAACGCCGCCGGAAGAGAAGTCCTACAAGATTTTGGAGAAGATCGAGCGGCAGGGCAACCAGTGCAAAAGGATCGTGGAAAACCTGCTCAGCTTTTCCCGTTACAGCGAGCGCTACGACGACATCAGCGACGTGAACGCCCATCTGGAAAATATTTTGGATGTGGTCCGGAATAACCTGATGATCAAAAAGGTCCAGGTTAATCTAGAACCTGGGGAAGGACCTGCCCCGGATCAAGGTTGATCCGATTCAACTCAAGCAGGTCTTTATGAATTTGATCAGCAATGCCATGGGGGCCATGCCGGAGGGCGGGGCCCTGACCTTGTCCACCGGCTGGGAGGACGACTACCGACCGGGTGAAAATCGTGATTGCCGACACCGGGACCGGCATCCGCAAGGAAAACCGAGAGCGCATCTACGATCCTTTTTTTACCACCAAGCAGGTCGGCGAAGGGACCGGTCTGGGCCTCACCGTAACCTATAATATCATTACCCATTACGGGGGGACCATCGCCATGGAGACCAAAACCGTCGAGGAAGATCCCGATCATCACGGGACGGTTTTTACCCTCACTTTCCCGGCGTATCATTCCCGGCGGGGGATAGACGCCGAGGGAGACGGCGATGTCTGAAAAAATCCTGATCGTCGATGATGAATTGGATATGCGGGAGCTGCTGGAACTGATCATCACCGATCGGACCGCCTACCAGGTAGTAACCGTCAGCAATCCCCAAGAGGTCCCGGAGCTATCTTGAAAAAGGCGGCTTTGATTTGTTGATCAGTGACCTGCGGATGCCTCAAATGGACGGGATGGAACTGCTGGATCGGGTGCGAGAGATCGACCCCCAGCTTCCGTATATTATTCTGACGGCCTACGGAACCGTCGAATCGGCCATTGAGGCCATGCGAAAGGGGGCCCTGGATTATATTACCAAGCCTTTCCGCCAGGAGCAGATCCTGCTGACCGTAGAAAAGGCCATGAAATTCCGGCGCCTCCAGAAGGAAAACCTGGCGCTAAAGAAGGAATTGGAAGCGTTGCGTCTAAAACAACAGGGTTAGAGGGGGGAGCGATTCATGGCGTACCTAGTTGGTTGAAAATCGCCCTTTTAGCTGGGCGGCCACAATATAGACAGACGATCCTAAAATTGGACCTCCGTGGCCGCCAAGACCCGGCGGCCAACCTGATAGGCGAGGGTACCCGCCCAATAGGTCGAAGCGTTACGGATTTCTATCTAGAAAAATAATCGGTAGCATTTGAACCATGAGGACCTGTACATTCGAAATACGAATTCACCTCAAATGGCGGGAGAGGGACGGCCATTTCCCGTCCGGCAAAAAGTCGTTTTTGGACTTTTTGCGAGGGTATCATGGTTAAACTGACCGATTTTTTTAAGAAGAAAGACACGTCCCGGCCGGAGGATGTGGAATCGCTTCGTCACCGCTATGGGGCCTTTCGATCCCTGTTGGAAGAAAACCGGGAGATCCTGGAGATCATCACCGACCTGGAGGAGAAACGGGACGGAGATTTTCTCTTCGACATGCAGTACCTGCGGTCCAATGTGCGGCGGCTCTCCGAAAAAGTCTATCACCTTATCCAGAATTTGAACGAAATCTCCGAAGGAGGCTATAAGGACCTTTACCCGGTTTACAGCCGGATGCGAGAGGAACTCGAGGATTTTTTATCCCGCCGAAAGAAAATTCCTCCGGACTCTCCGGTCCTGTCCCTGGAGGAAATCACCCGGGAGAAGGAAGACAGTGTGGGCGGCAAAATGGCCAACCTCGGAGAATTGCGCAACCGGGTCCGGGTGACCGTGCCGGAGGGCTTTGCCATTACCGCTCAGGCCTATAAGGATTTCATCGACGCTCATCGGCTTCAGGAGGCCATTTCCCAGCGGTTGGCCCGATTGGATATCGACAACCTGGAGGACCTGATCGTAGTCAGCCGGGAGATCCAAGAAATGATCCTGGAAAAGGAACTTCCTCCGGCCTTGCAGGAGGCCATCGACCGGGAAATCAAATCCCTGGTTGACCGTCAGGGGCCCGGCGATTTCTTTCGCTGTGCGCAGCAGTGCCCTGGGGGAGGACAGTAAGATTTCCTTTGCCGGGCAGTATGGAACAGTGCTTAATGTGCCTTCGGATCAGGTAGGACGGCGCTACCGGGAGATCGTGGCCAGCAAGTTCACGCCCCGGGCGATCTTCTACTTCCTGGGCAAAGGCTTCCGGGAAGAAGACCTGGCCATGGGTACGGGCTGTATCGCCATGGTCCAGGCTCGGGCCGCGGGCGTGCTGTATACCGTGGATCCGATGAATCCGGAGCGGGAAGAACTGGTCATCCATGGCCACTGGGGCCTGGGACAGGCCGTGGTGGACGGGTCGGTTACGCCGGACGTTTTCCTGGTTTCCAAGAAAGAGCCTTTTCAGGTCAAGGAGATCGATCCTGGCCTGCAAGGAAACGTTGTTGGTCTGCAGCGGCCCGGGTGATTTGGAAGCGATTTCGGTTCCCTCGGAAGAGCGGAACCGCCCTTCCTTAACGGAGCCGTTGATCCTGGAACTGGCCGTGATCGCCAAACGGATCGAGGACCATTATCGACATCCCCAGGATATTGAATGGGCCGTGGACGGTCAGGGAAAGCTGTATATCCTCCAGACCCGGCCGCTCAAGGTATTTGAAGCCAAACCGGCCCGGGAAAACGAACGGGGAAAAAATAGATCCGATCCGACATCCCATTTTATTGGACACCGGGGTCCTGGGGGCTCCGGGGGTGGGGACCGGTCCGGTGGTGGTGGTCCACCGGGATGAGGATCTGGTCGGGCTTTCCCGACGGGGCCATCCTGGTCGCGCGGGTGCCTTCCCCCAAGTACGTGACGGTTATGAACCGGACCCGGGGGATTATTACCGACCTGGGCAGCGCCGCCAGCCATATGGCGGCCCTGGCCAGGGACTTTCATGTCCCGACCATCCTGAACACCCAAAGGGCCACCCAAGTGCTGACTCCCGGTCTGGAAGTGACGGTGGATGCGAGCAACCGGATCGTCTACCAGGGAATCGTCGAAAATCTGGTGGAGCACGCGGGAGGAACGGCATAATCTCTTTGAAGAGACCTCTCTGTTCCTGTTGTTTGACAAGATCTTAGACAAGATTGTCCCCCTGAACTTGATTGATCCCCTCGATCCGGGATTCATCCCTCAAAACTGTCAAACCTATCATGATCTGACCCGCTTCGTTCATCAGACCGCCACCCAGGAAATGTTTAACCTGAGTTCCAGAGTCCAGGGTCTCCGAGGCCAAAGCCATCAAACTGGACACCCGGATTCCGATTGAGATTTTTTTAGTCGATCTGGGAGAGGCGATCCAGCCGGAGCACCGGAAAGCAAAGGTAAAAATAGAACATATTCATTCCTGGCCGTTACAGGCCCTCTGGAAAGGCATCGAATCCATGAAATGGCCCGCCCCCAAGCCGGTGGACATCAAGGGGTTTGCCTCCGTGGTCGCCCAGACCGCAACCGACGGATCGGAAGTCGATCTATTCGGATAAAAGCTTTGCCCTGCTGTCCGAAGATTATATGAATTTCAATATCCGTCTGGGATATCATCTTTCCACGATCGAAGTATTCGGGGGGTGCCAGTGAAAACGAAAATTTCATCAAATTCATATTCAAGGGGGGAGGGGCCACTGTAGAACGACGGGACCGGAGGACCCGGGTGATCACCAAGGTGCTCGATAAACTGGGCTTTCAAGTCACTCGGAAGCTGGATTTCCTGGACGCCGTTTTATCCGGCTACCCCCGGGAACTGATGGAAAAGATCCTTTTCGTCATGGGCAAGTTGACCCTTTATACCAAACAACTGGACATGGTCATGTTCAATGACGCCATAGTGGAATGGTCGACGGAGGAATTTTTCAAGGAACATATCGGCCGGGAACTGATGGCGGAACTGGCCGGTTCTCCCGCTTATTGACAAAGGCCGGCATTCGTTCTAAGTTTCACGGAAGGAAGCCGGAGAAATCAATCATCCGGTGTGAATTTCCTAACAAGGATTTGGAGAACCACCCATGAGCGCCAAGATCATAATCGTCGATGACGAACTGGATATGCTGGAACTGCTGGAGATGATTATCAGCGAGAAGACCCCCCATCAGGTGGTGACCACCAATAACCCGCTGGAAGTGCCCCGGTTGATGCGGCAGCACAATGCCGATCTCCTGATTACCGATCTGCGCATGCCGGCCATGGGCGGGATCGACCTGATCCAAAAAGTTAAGGAATATTACCCCGAACCTTCCGGTCATTGTCATCACCGCCTACGGGTCCTCCCAGTCGGCGGAGGAGTCCATTGCCGCCGGGGCCTACGATTATATCACCAAACCTTTCCGGAAAGAGCAGATCCTGATCACCCTCAACCGAGCCTTGGAATGGGGCGCCCTGAAGAAGGAACTGGCCGGTTTCAAAGAGCAGCCTAAAACGGAAGCCTGACAATAAACATGGCTGAAAAGATATTAATCGTTGACGACGAAACCGATATGCTGGTCCTGCTGCGGATCGTCATCCAGACCCAAACCCCCTATGAACCGGTCATCACCCCCAACCCTTTGGAAGTGAAACAGATCCTGGCGGAAAAGGAAATCGCTCTGGTGATCGCCGATATGCACATGCCGGGGATGGACGATTTTCAATTGCTGGAAATGATCCGGGCCGGTCATCCCCAAATCCCGGTCATCATCATTACGGCTCACGACAGTCCGGGGGCCGCCGAGGAGGCCCTGCGGAAGGGGGCCTTTGATTATATCCCCAAACCGTTTCGTCGGGAACGGATTATTCAAGCGATTGAGCAGGGCTTGGCCCTGCTGAAGTGCAAACCGAAGGGGTGAACAGTCTCAAGACCCATTAGCCCGACAGGGTCTGGTTTTCGCCGGATGGTGAATTTTCTTTAGCTCCTAGTCCTCCAGACCTTCCGCAGCCTCCTCGGCTTTACCGCAGGATCAACGGCAGATAACAGCGATCGGTGACTGGGAAGGTCGGGATGTTCAGCCACAACTTTACCGGTGGATTGCCGCTCCTGTTGGCTCCGAATAGATCCCAGCGGCCGTTGTTTCCGATGTCCACCACTTGCCCGTTGTGCAACCCCGACCTGCCCCCCACTTGTTTCAGCCAGGAAGTCCCCCGGCCGTCCAGATTATACCAAACCATCCCTTCCCGTTCGATCGAGGTGTGCATCCGGGCCACGAGGACGTCAGGGCTCCGTCCCTATCCCTATCGGCCACCTGGAGGGTATGCGCCCGGTTCAAACCGGGGGTGATGGTAAATTTTGTCCAGGGGCTGGTCGGCCCGGTGGGCCGTAGGTCCACCCATTCAGATCCGCCGTACCCTCCGAGCTGGGAAAGATCGGAGTTCGGATCGTCGAGAAAGAAAAGTTGCTTGGAATACCTGTGAAATAACTACTTTTTCAATAAGAAATACGCAATTTACCCTATTTTCATTGGTTTCTTTAACCCCTAGAATATATCTACAAGTATTAAAAGACAAACCTCACCAGCGATGGAAGGTGAAATGGTTTGAGGCAGGCCATGAAAAGTCCATTGCAGAAATATCTGATGTGAAGCCTCCGTGGGGAATGATTAACCCCTCCGGAGGCATACGTGTAAGCAAAAATCAGCCGATGCCTTAACTAAATTTCCAAGCAAAATGCGATCGACGGGGGATAGAGGAGCGAACACCCCTCGAGCGCAGGCCATAAAGGAGGCATAATGACCAATTTTCTTTTAATGTCGCATGCGGTTTTAGGTTCCCTCTTAGGTCTGGCGGGGGTTTGGCTTTTCGTGGACGTGTTAAACGCCAAAGAAGAAAACCTGGCCAGGATTAGGATCATGAGCCTGATCATCGCCGGCCTAATGTGGCTGACTTATCTGTTAGCGGGATATTTTTATGTCGTCTTCTATTCTGTGGATAGAGGGTTCATTCTTAAAGGACCATGGACGTTCGCCCACAATTTTTTTATGGAAACGAAAGAGCACGTGGTGATGATGCTTCTCATGCTGGCTACTTTTCTGCCGATCATGGCTTATAACAACCCCGTGGCCAATAAAGGTGCGCGCAAGATTGTGCTCTGGGCAACAGGATTGCTTATCCTGACCACCGTGGCCATGGAGGGCGCCGGCGCCATTATCAGTATGGGTGTCCGGGTTGCTTTACTCCCTAAATAGAAAGAAGGGTTGAGGTGAAAACATGGGAAATATCGAAATTGGCAAGTATGGAAAGTCTTTTGGCTTATCCTTCGCCATCACCAGCCTGTTCAGCGCGCTGCTGGTCGTTTTAAAAGAAGTCAGCGAACCGGTTCTGGCCTGGATGAAGGCCGTCTCTCCGCACCACTGGATTACCCATACCCTTCTTGACCTGATCCTCTTCGTCGTTTTGGGGTTCGCCTTAGCCAAGGCGAATAACGGTCAGGGCATAACGGTAGCTCCCGATAAGCTGACCAGTATAATCGTGGGAGCCTTTGTAGTCAGTGGTCTTATTGTCGCCGGATTCTATCTTATCGTCGGCTAAATC
>CAVUPH010000027.1:0-80771 GCA_963743305.1 uncultured delta proteobacterium | reverse complement strand
CTCGATCCGACGCTGCAATTCGGGCTTGATTGGGACTTCATCATCCGCGTTGCTCGCACCTACCCTGTCGTCCTCATCAATGAATTCCTGTCGCTGAGCCGCGAATATCAGACAACCAAGACCGCGGCCGGCGGTTTGAAGCGGTGCGTTGAGCTTTGCGAGATCGGCCGTCGCCACACGGGACAACCTGTTACAAGGGTCGGCACTTTTCTCTATCTGCTCGACGCGTTGCGCAAAGATCCAGCCAGCGAGCACTTCCAGCCAGGTGCAGAAGCATTTCGCACTTTTGCTGCAACACGTCCACGCGGAGCTCCGTTCGGTCGCGGGGGATGCAAGTGGCTTCCCGTGCTCCATGGAGGACGGCGACGTTGGCTACCTGCCTTTTCCCCGGCCCCTCCTCGCACCATGCCGCAAGCAAGAACAACGAATGCCTGGCGTCACCGTAGTGGTTGCTTCATACGGCGAAGCGGAGGTCTTCGCGCAGACCGTCGACAGCGTGAAAACTCAGGCCTACCCGGACGTCGAGCTTCTGGTCATGGATAAAGACTCCGGCGGTGGAGAACCTCGATGGCAACCAGTCAGTTGAGCGAACCCTCAAGCAGCAGGAATTTCGATTCGACGAAGGGCCAGCGCATCTCATCAACGCAGGACTCGCTCGTGCGCGGGGCGAAGTTTTGGTCTGGCTAACCGCGGGCGATATCCTTGCTGACGGCGCCCTGGACAAAGTTGGTCGCACGTTCCGCGATCATCTCGATATCGATGCCGTCCTGGGCAACGTTTTTTACTTCGATGCCGATCGGCGCCGACCGGCTGCGCAAGGAGAATTGAAGACCAATTGGCACTATGGCCGACCACCGGATCCAGCGCAGATCGCTCGCTTCTGGACCAATAGCTCAATGCTACCGCAACCCCCGTTGTTCTTCCGTCGCGGTTTGCTCGATCCTCTCCGCGGTCTCGATGAAAGCTACCAATACACATACGATCTGGAGTTCATGCTTCGCCTTCAAGACGTGGCTAGTCTCACGAAGCTCGAGAGCACACTCCTGCTGAGACGCGTGCCATCCTCGCCGAGGGATGCACAATCGCGGCGTCCAGCCGAGCTATTTCGACTTGCACGGCCTTTCTGGCCTACAGCCCCGGCCAGATTCGCCGATATTAGCGCAAGCTACCTCGCCAACTTGGTTGCCAGAAGGGCACGTGAGCCGCATACGAGCCTTTCCCGGCGATTGACGCGCCGGGCGCTTCGGCCGCTCCTGCCGCTCGCTCTCCGCCTACCCGGCATCAATCCTGAGCGGCTTTATCTTTAGAGCCACGGCGGCACGCAGCCGGCAGTTCTCCAGATTTTGCTAGCGCCATTGTCCCTTATAAGGGGACACGATATTGGGCGTGGTCAGACTGACTGGCCCGCGCTATGCCTCATCTCGGGAAAGCCAAATGGCGGCTCAGTCAAAACAGCGCCGGCGCATTGCACTGATCAATGCGCTGCCCAATCGCGAGCATTCTGCAGAGGCGGAATTCATTTCCCGCTTCAGGCGCGTTGCCGAATCCCTTGGGCACGAGGTCTTCGTGGCGGTGACCTCGGACGAAATCGAAGCAGCCGATCCGGACTTCGTGATAGCCACCCACGAATTCGCTCAGAAGCTCACATTCTACCCAACCATCCTCGCGCTCTGGAGCCCACCGGTTTTCTTCGAAACGGACAAGTTCAGGCTTCAATCGATTCTAAGTCATGACGCCTATCTTGTCGGCTCTCCGCAGGTCGCGATGTTTCTCAAGGAGCTCGAAGCCATCTCGGGCGCTGCAAAGCCGAAATCTGCCTTTCGCTTTCTTCCAAGTTCCCCGGCCCGCATGGTGCCGGTCGATCACGCAAGGAGCATCTGGGAGCTCGTCTATATCGGCATCCACTGGGACGGACGCAGGCATCAGAGCCTCCTCGATGAACTTGAAAAACTCTGCGGCATTAATCTCTACGGACCTGCCGGAAGCTGGAAGCATGCCGCGTTCTTATCGCGGCCCGATTGCCTACGATGGACAGACCCTTTACGCCGCGCTTGCCCGCCACGGCATAGCGCTTTGCCTTAACAAGGCCGAGCATCGCGCGGCAGATCTGCCCTCCGCTCGCCTGTTCGAGGCGGGCAGCGCAGGTTGCTTGATCATTGCCGACGAAACGCCCTACGCGCGCGAGATGCTTGATCGTCTGCCCTGTACGTGGATCTCCGCGACGACACAACGACTGTCGCAGGCAAGATCGCCGAGTTCGTCGCCTGGGCGCGGGCAAACCCAAGCGAGGCGGCAGCCATGGCGGAGGCAAGCCAGCAACGGCTTGGCGGTTCTCTCTCGAGCGAACGATCGAGCAGACATGCGACTTCGCCGCATCGCTTCCTACGACGGCTGCTCACCCAGACTCAGCCGAGATCGATATTCTCTTCCCGGTAGACGGCCTCGCGCCGGAGGAAGCGGCCCGCGCGCTCCACGCTCTCCCCAAGCGCGAAGGCATCGCCCTGCGCGTGCTTGCGATCGGATGCGAGCTGTCGGAGCCTCTGCGCGAAAAGCTCGGCATCGGGGGTTGGCGGGTCGATTGCGGTCGAATTTGTGCCCGTTGAAAACGGCGCGACACCGCTCGAGGCTGGTCTTAGGGCCCTGCGAGCGCCCTATTTCACATCGTTCAGCGCGGCCGAGCGCTTGGCACCCGATCATTTCGCAAGCCTGGTCACCCTCGCCGAGCAACATGCTGATGCAGGCCTCTTCCTGAGCGGCTTGATCACAAGCTCACGAACCCCAGTCCAGCACCCGAACTTCGTGGGGCCGCTCGGTCGTTCGATTCCCGAATTTCGCCGCGTGACACTCGTCCGCGACTGGGATACCACCCAAAGCGCGGTCAATTCCCCACATATTGGGCGCGGATGGCTGGCACGGAGCAGCGCATTGAGCGGCACATTATGGGAGGCTGCCGTGCGGCAGAAGATCGACTTCGATCTGCTTCCCTTGGCGCTCGCGTCGGAGGTCGAGCGCCGCTACTCGATCTTGCCCACAAGCCTTGTCGATGAAGGAGCATCGGAAGCGTGGAATTCGCAACCGCTTCTCGCGCCTTTCTCCGTGACGCCGAATGACCTCGAAGCGCTGCTCCGCACGTCCCCAACGAGACCTTATGCCATCGTCGAAGGGAAGAGGCATGTCCCTTCGCAGAACTTTCTCCAGCCGTTCCACCAGCGCAATCTCCATCCCGCAGAAAAGGCTGGTGTTTGGACCTCCGCGCCAGAAAGCCATATCCGCTTCTATGTCGACCGCCCCGTAGACAGCTTCACGCTGACCGTGGAATTTCACCGCGATCGCCACGCCGGATCGAGCGCAGCGTGTCGAGATCGCGGCTGACGATCAGGTCATCTTTTCCGAGGTGATCACGCCCGGTATGCGCTACAAGGCCGATGGCTGCGTGATGCTTCCATCGCCCTCAAACTCGGTGCTGCTCCGCATTCTCTCTACTTACATCGCGCGCCAGAGCGAAGCTGATGCGAGGGACGTCGGCGTCCTGCTGACGGGCATATGCATCCGCGGCCAGCGTGCGAGCGCCGCAAAGCGGAGATTGGGGTGAGGCTTTGTCTGCTTCGGGCGCCCATATTGCTGCGCCAACCGAGACATGAAATGATCGCTGTCGCATCGTCGATCGTCTCGACGAGCGCAAGGCGCTCGCTCACCACAACATGGTCAAAGGCCGGCGCGTGAGTGATCTGGTCTTGTCCCACAATTCCGAGCAGCACAAAGTCCCGCGAGCGCCGCGTCTCGCGGCTGGCCTCGCAAAGCTGCGTCGCCGGCTCCCGTGGTTGAACAGCTTAGGAAAAGCGGCACGCGCGCAGGTATCGCGACCCGCGATCATTGGACAGCGGAGACCCAAGATCGCCGTCTTGAGCCCGATACCGCCGGACCGTTCCGGCGTCGCACACTTCACCGCAGCGTCGCTGCCGGAACTGAGCCGCCGGGCGGAAATTCACGTCTTCACCGGCACCGATCGCCCCCACCTCATCCCAGGTGCCGCCTCCATCAATCCGTTGGCCAATTTGCGATCGGCCGCTTTGGGCTTCGACCGCGTCATCGGCATCATGGGCAATTCCCGGTTCCATGTCCGCATCTTCGAGAACCTCGTCGGGTCTGGGGGCGCCTGCATCTTGCACGACAGCCGGCTGGCGAATCTCTACTGTCGCAGCCTCGGCATGGAGCGGGCCCTGCAACAGGCCGGGCGCGAGCTTGGCCGGCCGGTGTCACGGCAAGAAATCGACAGCTGGCTCTCCGATGAGAACCGCCTGGAGACGCTTTTTCTCGGCGAACTGGCCGCTGCCTGCGACCCCTTGTTCCTGCACTCCAAGGGGGCGACTCGCATCGTGCGAGAGCGCTACGGCATCGATCCCGTCTATTTACCCTTCGCCATTTATCGCCCGTGGGAGCCGGAGGCGTTGACGCCCTCGGCGCGCTCCAAGGCCCGCGACAAGCTCGGTATCGCCGCCGATGAAATCGTCATCGCCACGTTTGGGTTGGTCCACGCGACCAAGGGACCGGAGGCATGCATCGAAGCGTTGAAGCTGCTGCGCGACGGGGCATCCAAGCGAGCTTGCATTTTGTCGGCTGCCCCACCGGAGACATGACGAACCTCAGGTCGATTTGCGCGGACGCCGGCCTTGTGGATCGTATTCGCTTTGTGGGCGCGACTGAGCGGGACTTCGTCCCCGAGACCGTGTACCAGGCCTATCTCCAAGCCGCCGATCTCGGCATTCAGCTGCGCACGTTCGGTTTCGGCTCGGTTTCGGGCGCGCTGATCGATTGCATAGCCGCCGGCTTGCCGACGGTCGCTAACGACGACCTCGCCGATCTCTATTGAAGCGCCAGTCTATGTGGCGCGCGTTCCGGATCGGCTGGACCCAGCGCTGATTGCGGAGGCTCTCGCCAGGCTCCTCGAACAACAGGTCGGCGAGCATCGCTCTCCCGAAGCAAGGAGCGCCTACTATGCAGAGCACAATTTCCGCACTTATGCGGAGCGGCTTTGCAGCACGCTCGGGCTCGACCAAGTCGCCTCAGCCTGACATTGCTCCTGTAAGGCGGCGTAGGGTGAGAAGCGTTGCATGCGGGCTGCGAGCCTTCTGATCAGAGATACTATTAGGCAAGCATCGAGTTGAGAAATTCACCAAAGTGACGGTCTACCACTATGCGATAAAGGAATGCGTGTTCATCAACGTTAGGAACCGGGTGCAGCCGGCCGCCGAAGAGGGCCAACAAAGAAAGCGCTGACCGACGGTCTTGGTCGTGAGCGCCGCCATAAACGTAACAAAGGTCAACGCCATGGGGCGCGCGTCGACCCTCCAATGATGGCGGAAGGGATCTCGGTGGGCAGCCGCAAATGGAAATGCCACGGGAAGCACGCATGAGCATGGCGGCCCATATGGCAGGAAAGCCGCCCCCGCTGGTGCCCAACGTTATCAGGCGCCGGTACTGCGTCGGAGACACCGCGGCTTCGAGGTATTCGACGAGGCCATGAAAGTCGGTCGACATCCCGTCCAATCCGTGCAAGTGCGAATGTAGGCCTCTTTTCAAAATAACGACGTCCCACAAGCGGCAGTCCACGTATTGCAGGAACACCGATATTGGTATCATCAGGCGCCGAGCATCGTCCGCGAAAGCCACAAGCAGGCTCTTATCGTGCACGTCATGCTCGGGATCCTGGTACAGCATCACCGGCCAGGAAATTGCGCGACGCTCAAAGCGCTGCGGGGCGTCGAACAGGCTGGGCTCCCAATGTCTGAGGTGCCTCAGCCACTCGCGGGCAGGTTCGGGAATTTTTGATTTTCCGAGCTTTTTTATCCCTGCGACCTCGAGTGGGGAGCAGATATTTTCGAGATCAATGTGCAGGCGATTGAACATGTTCACGGTTTCGCAGCGTGAAGCGAGTTTAAGATAGTCGATGCTCTTATCATGCTCGAGGTGGTAGCGAATGAACTCCACCGGGGTTGGGGCGCGAAACAGTTGTTGCAGATAGTGGAGCATCCTCAGACTCGCTCGTGAAGCCACTGCTCGATCTCGAAGAAGTATCGCATGCGATCAATGTGTGCTGGCGTCAACTCCTGTCCCGATTGGAGCTCGACTGAGATACAGAATTCCATCCAAGCCAAGCTGTCGAACTCAAGCTGGTCCAGCGTCAGCCCACGGTCTCCAGCGACAACGGCTTGAGCAATCACCGGCACGGGGGGCCTCCCATACCGCGCGGCGCAGAGAGCGGCCAGCAACATCTCGCGAATTTGCTGCATTACCACGCATCAGTCGGATGGACACCGGCCCAATACGCGCGAAGCGTGCCGAGAATCTTCTCGCCGAGTGCGGTTGGCTTAGCGTGACGCTCGAGCATGTCGAGCGAGACACGGGCCGAGGACCCATTATATCGCCGGTGGTCGACCGCACTCTCAGTCTCCTCGGCGTTCAACGCACCGCTTTCAAGCAATCGGTCCAGCGCGAGGTGAACCCGCGTCGACACGAAACAGGCGTGGAAGATGCCGTCGATCGGCCGCTTGTCTGGGCGCACGGGCGAGTCGTATCGCTCATGACCGCTGTTCGTCGTCAGAGCGCTCTCAGCCGACACGCCGAACAGCAGGATGTGGCTGCTCTCGTGCACGAGTAAGTCCACGATCGCAATGGGGCTTCGTCTGAGGTCGCCATTGAGCAGCGCCGCCCCCCAAACGAAAAACGTCGAGGCGCCGTTGAACCGATCGGCGCGCTCGGCACCTCCGGGTGCCCCAAGCACGATCATCTTGACCAGGCGCAGAACCTCGTCGTGCCAGATCGGGTCGCCGCGCTTTAGAAGGGCGAGGCCGGCCTCCACGTCCTCGTTGCATAAGGCGAAGGCTTCGCCACTCGCAGCCTTTGGTTTGAAGGGACGCTGACGATCGGTGTCGAAGAGGAGCTGAAATTGATCCCACCAATAGACCGGAACGGCCGGATCGCGGAAAGCGACTACGCCTTGATAGGCGGAAAGCGATGCGGCGCGCGCGATGTCTTGGACGAGCCCGGCGACATTCCCTCCGGAGGTCTTGGAAAGCTCGGCTACCAGCTTGGAATAAAGGCAGAAGACCCACGGAGAGACCGGCGCCGCCTTGAGGCTTGCTTCGATGCTCGCCAGCAAGGCGTCATCACTTCCGTCTAAGGAAGCAACGTCCGCCAGGTAGTCCAACGAGCTGGCCAGCCGAAGCCGGAGCGCCGCATCGATCGCGGCGACTCGACGCAGCGAGGGCGCGAGGTCCCAACTCGGAGCCTCGACCGCAACGGGCTCGGATTGATACAGGAGGGATGTCAATTCGACCTCCACGCATGACTGACAAGACTCGTCGGCATATCCACAATGTATTCGGCCGAACGCCTGGGGAAAATCAAGCGGCTCCCGTACGCTCGCGCGCTCGCCCGCCTTCTCCTCGGTTCCGAAAAACCCTGAGATCAGTCCGGCTTGGCGGCGGCTTCGAACGAGTCACCTGGCTCGGGCCCCACTTTGGCGCCGAGCTTGTCGCCAATGGTCTCGTCCTGAAAATCGATCCCGTCGGAAAGGTGATCGCTGACCGCCGCAAAGCCAATAAGCTTTGCGAAATCAATCTCTTTGGTCCTTCCCATGATTGTCCCCTGCTTACCCTTAGTAACCCTAGCACAATGGCCGCCGTCCCTCCAAGACAGCCTGGGGTCGTCCGCACAGCGATTTCTTTCACCGTGAGTTCGCCTTAAGGCAAAGGCTGCCTATGGAGATATCTACCACCTTGGCGGCTCTTCGGATTAGCGCATTTGCGCGCCCGGCG
The DNA here is from genome assembly GCA_963743305.1 of uncultured delta proteobacterium. GTDB lineage: Bacteria > Desulfobacterota > RBG-13-43-22 > RBG-13-43-22 > RBG-13-43-22 > CAVQSS01. Next base: position 72,954 of record CAVUPH010000027.1, on the reverse strand, counting down.
GGGCTTCTCCGCGTTGCACCTCAGAGGGGATTCATTTAGCCTTTCTACCTCGCGTGGAATGGCATGCATAGCTGCGACACCTGCCGACGGCGGCCTGGCCCGCCTTGCGCATGCGCAACCGACGGTCGATCTCCGGGCGAACGTGACAGGTATAGAGCACAGGTGACTCCTGCGAATCGGCGTAGAGATACGTTTTATTGTCAGTCAGTATTCGGGAGGGATCGCGCCCTTTCTGAATAGTCTGTTTAGTACGCTTTGTGGGGAAGCATCCAATCATGAGTACTATTTCTTCGGCACGATATTCAATAGGAAGATATTTCCGGAACAAGGTAAGAATGTACGCCGCTTCTCCATACCACTTGATTCATACTGGTCTCGTCTTGAGGCGTTGTTGTGCAGCGAGCAGATTGACGTCCTGTTTCGAGCGTTTCCCGTCAGCGATCCCTTGAGATTCCGGCTAGACAGGCAGATTTGTTTCGTTCCGGATTTACAGCACGAAGAATATCCTGCCTTTTTCACTTCAGCCGAACTCGTCCGGCGTCGTGAGGATTTTCGCCGTTTAATCGAGGGCTGCGGGGCCGTTGCAACCTTATCAGAGCATTCGCGGACTATAATCTGTCGAGAATATAGGAATAGGTATGACGATATCTTCACTCTACCGGGCGCTAACCAATTCGCAACAGAGTTGTCTCCGGTTTATGGGGACAAAATCTCTGCGATAAAACTTCCTATTCCTTACTTTTATTATCCTGCAAAACTGTGGCCACACAAGAATCACGAAATGTTGCTGAAGGCGTTTGCGCTATTTCGCAGCAGTGCGAAGGCGCACGAGGACTTCACTCTTGTCCTCTCCGGTGACCCCAGCGGATGGCCTAGGCTAAAGGCGAGCTCTGACAGCACGAACGTGGTCCACATGGGCTTCGTGCCCGATAACGAGGTGGCGCTGCTGTTTCGGAATGCGACCGCGCTTGTGTTCCCGTCTCTGTTTGAAGGGTTCGGGATGCCGGTGTTGGAGGCTTTTGGGTTTGGCTGTCCCGTCATTAGCAGCAATGCGGCGAGCCTCCCCGAGTTGGCGGACGACGCCGCGATCCTCGTGGACCCACATAGTGCTGAAGAGCTTGCTCGCGCCATGGCCGCCATCGCCGACGACAAGGCGCTGCGCGTATCGCTGATCGCAAAGGGAACTGAGCGCCTTCAATTCTATTCGTGGGAAAAATCGGCATCGATTCTGCGCGAGGCTTTCGAGCGCGTGCAGGAAAGAAATGTCCTAGTTGAGACGACTGAACCGCCACCACTCGTATCTATCGTCACGCCCTCGTTCAATCAGGGTCGCTTCATTGCCCGCACGATTGAAAGCGTCTTTAGCCAGACATACCCTAATATCGAATATCGGGTCGTCGACGGAGGCTCGACAGATAGCACGCTGGAAGTCCTGCGCTCCTACGGCGACAAACTCAATTGGGTGTCTGAACCTGATCGGGGCCAAGCGCATGCCATCAATAAGGGCCTCGCGCAAAGTACAGGCCAGATTCTCTCCTATCTCAACTCTGATGATACCCTGACCCCGGATGCGGTGGAGACGGTGGTCAAACGTTTTCGGGCCCAGCCGGACGTGATGATCTACGGAGACGCCGACTACATCGACGTCGAGGACAAGATCACCGGCGCGTATCCCACCGAGCAATTTTCATCCAGACGCCTCTTGGAAAACTGCTTTATCTGTCAACCCGCCGCGTTCTGGAGCGCGTACGCTGCTCGCAAGATTGGCCCCTTCGACGAGAGTCTGCAGTACGTCATGGACTATGATTACTGGCTGCGTATGGCCATGGCAGGTGTCCCGATCCTGCATGTCCCAGTCAAGCTTGCCAATTCCCGGCTCTATCCGGAGACGAAGACTCTTTCTTCGCGCTCGCAAATTTACCGGGAGATTTTCAAGGTATGCCTGCGCCATGGTGGGCATGTCGATGAAAGTTGGATCCGAGGATTCGTGCACGAGACATTGCACAGCGAGGGAAATTGGCTATTCAGGGGCGCCGCCGTCGTCTTGCCGACGTTGGAAAGAAATCTCGTCGATTTTTACTCTTATCGCTTCGGCCAGGCCCAGCAATCACCGATCGCGGCCCTCGGCAAAGTGATGCGTAAAAAGGCCAACAAGAAGCTGTCGACCCTGTCGAAACGGATGAAACCCTTCGGGCTTTGGTTTTCAAGACGGAAGGACCAGCAGGAAATGCCGGCGGGGGGCGTAGCGGCGCCCTCATTGACCCAACCTGCGAACGCCAGCCCTGTCGTTGGCTTCATGGCGAACGGCCATTTGAAAGCGCAATCGCGCTTCGTCTCAGAAGCGACCAAATCGCGGCAGCCCCTTAGGCTCGCTGGCTGGCCGACGAAGGATGCTCGTATCGATATTCGATCTGGAGGGCAGTTGATTCTGAGCGCGACGCTTCAGGCCGAGCGTCCGACAACGTTTGAGTTCGTACCGCTCGCAGACGATGTGACCATCAGGTTCGAGCCCGCGGGTGCCACCAAAAGAAGCTCGAAAATTGCCTTCTGCGTGACGGACACCAACCTATTCTCAGAAAACGAATTCAACGTAGCTCGGAGGAATAAGACTTCAGACTGAAGGTTCGCCTGGTGGGGGGTAGCGAGCCCTGTGTCACAGGCCGACCCGATTCTTCGAGTCTGTCCATATTGACCACCGTGGCCATGGAGGGCGCCGGCGCCATTATCAGTATGGGTGTCCGGGTTGCTTTACTCCCTAAATAGAAAGAAGGGTTGAGGTGAAAACATGGGAAATATCGAAATTGGCAAGTATGGAAAGTCTTTTGGCTTATCCTTCGCCATCACCAGCCTGTTCAGCGCGCTGCTGGTCGTTTTAAAAGAAGTCAGCGAACCGGTTCTGGCCTGGATGAAGGCCGTCTCTCCGCACCACTGGATTACCCATACCCTTCTTGACCTGATCCTCTTCGTCGTTTTGGGGTTCGCCTTAGCCAAGGCGAATAACGGTCAGGGCATAACGGTAGCTCCCGATAAGCTGACTAGTATAATCGTGGGAGCCTTTGTAGTCAGTGGTCTTATTGTCGCCGGATTCTATCTTATCGTCGGCTAAATCCCGGATAATGGGTCCGGTCCGGTACTATCAAATCCCTGGTAAGGAGGTTTACCAATGAAACGGAGAATTCGAACCCCCCCTACAAGAAAGCAGCAATTATTTTTGTTCCCAGCCGCGGGTAGCTTTCGATTCGGGACATTCCTGTCGGCCGGCCTCACGCTAGTGTTATTACAATGGATGTTGGGGCTGACCGCTGTCTGGGCGGGGCCTCCCTTCTTTACCGATGACCCTGAACCCGCGGACTATAAGCATGGGGAGGTGTATCTGTCCTCCCAATTCCAACACAGCCGCGATGGAAACTCCGGGGCCTTACCCCTCCTCGAGCTGAATTATGGCCTCCTCCCCAATGTTCATGTCCATTTGATTGCCCCGTTGCAATATGATAAACCGGAAGGGGAGTCCGCCCAGTATGGTTTTGGGGATCTCGAATTCGGTATTAAATACCGGTTTATCCAGGAAACCGATTCCATTCCCATGGTGGGGACCTTTCCGATAATACTCTTCCCCACAGGCGATAAGGATAAAGGGTTGGGAAGCGGAGAAACCCAGGTTTTTCTTCCTCTCTGGCTCCAAAAAAGCTGGGGCCCGTGGACCAGTTACGGCGGTGGCGGGTATTGGATCAATCCCGGAGAGGGCAATAAGAATTGGTGGTTTTTCGGTTGGCTGCTGCAACGGGAAATTACCAAGCAGTTTACCCTGGGGGCTGAGATTTTCCACCGAACCCCGAGCCAGGATGGAGGGGATAGCAGCACCGGATTCAATGTGGGGGCGATTTTTAATCTAACGGAGCATCATCATATCCTGGTTTCCGCCGGCCGGGATTTTGACGGACCCAATCTTTTCTCCGCCTACCTCGGGTATCAATTCACTTTTGGACCAAAGGAAGAAAAGGTATCTTCTTTGTCTCGGCCAACCGGGTTCCGTTAAGCAAAAGGCGGGAAGGAGGGGCCGCCTCCAACTCCGGATGCTCCGGAATCGAAGGCGGCCCCTGGAGGAGAGGGGAGGAGATTCTTTTGTTTCGGATCGAGGGGACCCGAAACGGCGGGGTAGTGCAAGATTAAATTCAAATTTCGTTATTTTATTGACTAAAATACCACGTTGTGGTATATATGTCAAGAAGAAAAACGACGCCTGCACAAAAGGCGAGCGGCCTCTTTATAAACACTTGATGATATATGGTTTTCTGGATAGTGGCTGATAAACCATGCACATTGAAAGGAGATACCTTGGCATGTAGATTGAATCAGACCGTGGAGGAATTAGAAAACGTAAATTTTTTCAATACGTTGAATAGGAGGACCGTCATCGCTGGCATTTTCCTTGCATAACTAATTGACACAACGTGGTACTAATCCCCAACCTATAGACCAGATTAAGGAGGAGACCATGAACGAACAAATAGAAATCATGCATATCGATCCGGATTATCGAATTACCTACTTTATCATTTCTAAAGGGAGTTTCGTCCGTTCCTCCGTTCCGCTTGAAAAGGCGGGTGTGCTTCTTGACCGGCAGGGCTTGGATTTAATTATTTCAGAACCGCATAACAAAACCATTTTGAAGCATCCCTCTGAACTGAATAAGCCTTTTCAGGATTTAGACCGGATAAGAACCGTCGCGGATGTCGAAAGGCTTTCGCAGAGCCTAAATCAATTAGATTACGCTGCCTGATGGGACAAGGGAACCGGTGTCTTGGAGAAGGAGGGGGAGCGGGTGCTGAAATGATTTCGGTTGTTCGTCCTTTTGGGCGGGTGGCCACCATTCAAGGCCGCCTAGTTTGAAATCAAACCTCCGTGGTCGCCAGACCTCAGCGCCAGGAGTGGGATTCGACGTCCTGAGGCCGTACCGTTAGATAATGGCGTTAAACAGGAATCCAACCAGAAGGATCCCGGTTGAAACCACGCCGATAAAGACGGCGATCAATCGAGGCTTTAAGACTTTTCTCAGGATGATGGTCTCGGGAAGGGACAAACCGATGACGGCCATCATGAAGGCCAGGACGGTACCCAGGGCGGCCCCTTTGCCCAGCAGGGCCTGGACAATGGGAATGATCCCGGCGGCGTTGGAGTACATGGGGACACCTAAAACCACGGCCAGGGGAACAGACCACCAGGCCTCCTTGCCCATAATGGAGGCCATGAACCCCACCGGCACATAGCCGTGGATGGCGGCCCCCACGGCAATCCCCCCGACGATATATATCCACACTTTGCCGACGATATCCTTGACCGCCTGGACGGCATAGCCGATCCGTCCCGACCAGGTCAGGGTGTCCATTACCAACGGCCGGAGGCCGGAGCGGATATCATAGACCCAATCCTCCACCTGTTTCTCCAGGTGAAGCCGGCCGATAATCCAGCCGCTGACAATGGCGATGAACAGGCCGGTTCCCAGATAAAGGAAAGCCACTTTCCAGCCGAAAAGGCCGTAGAGCAACACCAGGGCGATTTCGTTGATCATGGGGGCTGAGATCAGGAAGGAAAAAGTAACCCCTAAAGGGACGCCGGCCTCCACAAAACCGATAAAGAGGGGGATTGCGGAACAGGTGCAAAAGGGGGTGGCGATGCCCAGCAGGGCGGCCAGCACATTGCCCGCCGATTCTCTTTTGCCGGCCAGGATGTCCCGGGTCTTTTCCGGCGTGAAAAAAGAACGGAGCAGACCTACCCCAAAAACAATCAGAATCAGGAGCATGAATACTTTGGGCACATCGTATAGGAAAAAGGCGGTCGCTTCGGCTAAATGGGTCCCCAGGTCCAACCCGAACAGGCTATAGGTAATCCACTGGGCAACGGGAAGCAACTGTTGATAAATGACCCACCAGCCGATTAAGGCCAGACCGAGAAAAATCCCTTTCTTCTTCAGATCGCTTTCCTTGGCAACTTCGCCAACTTTGATGGAACAGGCACAGCTTGATTTTTCTTCCATAATTGCGACCCCCCCTAAAATAATCTTAGAACAATATATAACCATTAAGGAATATAATGTCAAGAATAATCTGACTGATCCATAAAGAAAAAGGTCTTCATGCAGAGCGGTCAGTCCCCGATGGTAAGTCGGACGACCCAAACACCTATGCATCATACCCTCCAGGCCTTTTTCATCTTTAAGGATTGATATAGTCAACGTTATCCATTATAATCGATATGAAGTCATTGATGGCGGAGGATTCAAGGTGTGATCAAATCGTTCTTCGACCAGGGCACTGAGGATATCTTTGATCGACGAGGTTCGATGGAAGCTCGACGCACCTGTCCGAAGAACATTTGGCCTGTTGCGCAACGGAAACTTGATCAACTTAATGCAGTGGTTTCCTTGCGTTCCCTTCGACTTCCTCCGGGGAACCGGTTGGAGTCACTAAGACAGGACCGGCTCGGGCAGCACAGCATACGAATTAATGATCAGTTCCGGGTATGCTTTGTTTGGACTGAGGAGGGACCGGAGCAAGTTGAAATAACGGACTACCATTGAGTGAACAGGAGGAGAAGATGTTTCGCATTCCTGCAAACAGGCCGCCGACGCATCCCGGGGAGATGCTTCTGGAGGAATTCCTTAAACCGTTAGAAATGACTCAGGCGGAATTGGCGGAAAGGCTCGGAGTCTCATACCCCCGGGTCAATGAACTGATCCACAGAAAAAGGGGTGTAACACCGGACACTGCTCTTCGGCTGGAGCAGTTGTTTGGTATGGAGGCGCAGTTCTGGCTAAATCTGCAATTAGCCTGGGACTTGTACCAGGTTGTCCATTCTCCCGCTGAAAAAGAAATACGAAAAATCAAACTCCTGCCAGTCCTTGACCGAGCAGTAAACGATTAGTTTTCAAGGCGTTATTACACCCATCATCCCGTTGTCCTCAACCGGACAACAGGACGGTTAGCCAGGTTTTTTTTAAGCGTCCCTTTTAATAGCATGACCTCTTTTTTCTCGGCCGGTTCCGGGAAGCTTGGATCCTGGTAGAGGCAATGGGCCGGGCAGGCCTCAACACAGATCCCGCAATAGACGCAGATAAAGGGATCATAACGCCAGGTGGCTTGTAGTTTATCGACCGCTAGGCATTGAGAAGGGCATTTCAGGGCGCACAGGGCGCAGAAGATACAATCCTCAATCCGATTAAAGAGCCTTCCCCGGGTCCCTTCCAGAGCCGGTCTGACCACCCGGGGATAAGGGCGGGTGGCCCGGGGTGCTAACAGGTTTCGGAGGAGCAGGGGGGTCATTTTAAACATCAAATTCTACCTTTCCGTGCAACTGATACAGGGATCAATGGATAGAACGACCGCCGGGACAGAGGACAAATAGACGCCCGGCAGTATGGTCAGCAGGGCCGGCAGGTTGGCGAAGGTCGGGGTCCGGATACGCAGGCGGTCCAAGTGTTTCTGGCCGCTTGCCTTGATATAATAGAACAATTCTCCCCGGGGCTGCTCCACCCGAGAAAAAACTTCTCCGGAAGGAAACCCTTTCACCTTGATCTGTACCTCCCCCGAGGGCAGGCGCGAAAGGGCCTGTCGGACCAGGTCTACCGACTGCAGCACTTCCCGGAGGCGGACTTTCAATCGGGCAAAGCAATCCCCATCGCTTTCCACCACCGGCTCCAGATCCAGTTCTTTAAAGGCGGCATACCCCAGCTTCCGGGCATCCAGGGCCACACCGCTGCCTCTAAGCGTGGGTCCAACCGCCCCCAGGGCGTAGGCCTGTTCGCGGGTCAGGACCCCTTGGCCAATGGTCCGCTTCCGGATGGTGTAGTCCTTGAGAAAGACGGATTGAACCGCCCTAAACTCCTGTTCCACCACCTGGATAGTACGGAGTATCCAGTCAATCTGTCCGGGACTAAGGTCCCTCCGGACCCCGCCGATGACGTTTACCGAGATAATCACCCGGTTGCCGGTGGTGGCCTGGTTCACCTCCAATATCTTTTCCCGGATCTTCCAACATTCCATGAAAAGGCTTTCGAAGCCCAAGGAGTCGGCAAACAGGCCCAACCAGAGAAGATGGCTCTGCAGGCGATGCAGCTCCGACCAGACCACCCTCAGAAATCGCGAACGGGGAGGGGCGTCGACTCCCATCATTTTTTCCATCCCCTGGGCATAACACATCCCATGGATCATGGAGCAGATCCCGCAAACGCGTTCCACCACCTGTTGGATTTGCTGAAAATCCCGGATGGCCACCATCTTTTCCAAGCCCCGATGGACAAACCCCAGGGCCGGCTGAACTTCGGTAACGATCTCATCTTCGAAGGTTAGTTTAAGATGAATCGGTTCGGGAAGAACCGGATGTTGTGGGCCGAAAGGGATAATGGATTGGGGCATAAATCAGTCGCCTTTACCGGGCTGCCGGCCAAAAGGAGGTTCCTGGGCCTGATCCTCCAAATAAAGGGTGCGCTGATAGTTGATGATCAGCGCCGAAAAGCGCAGGCCGAACAAATCCTGGATCTCGTTTTCCACCAAAAAGGCGGCCCAGAATACGGAGGAAAGGCTGGGTACCTCCCGCCCCCGGAGAATATTTAAGGACAAATGAACCATTTCATAATCCCGATCAAAGGTGTAAATAATCCGCCAGCCCTCTTCCGGCAACACACTACAGGTCAGGGTCACCAAGCGGTACCCTTTTTCTTTCAGCCGGGTGGTTTCCGGGATCAATTGTTCCATCGTGACGGAAATCATTTCATCAGGCATGACGCACCGATCTTATCCGAGGTTATCCTGCCCCGGAAGGGGTTTATTTTGAGGGGCCCATTGGTTAAGGGCCAAGAGCACTCCGTCGATAATGGATTCGGGCCTGGGGGGGCAACCGGGCACATAAATATCCACCGGGATCACCTGATCCACACCACCGATGACATTATACGCCTCCCGGAAAATTCCTCCGCTGAGGGCGCAGGAGCCGAGGGCCACCACGATCCTGGGGGCGGGTATTTGCCGGTAAAGATTAAGCAGGACCTTCCGGTTCCGGGGATTGACGGTCCCGGTGACCAGAAAAATATCCGCGTGCTTGGGGTTGCCCACATTGATGATACCGAAGCGTTCCAGGTCGTAGACCGGGGTCAGACAGGCCAGGACTTCGATATCGCAGCCGTTGCAGCTCCCGCAGTCATAATGGAGCAACCAGGGGGATTTGATCCGGGACTTTTGAAAAAAAGAGTGAATGTATCCCATTTCCCGCCTATCCCCGAGCAATCCAAATCAAGTTGATCAAACAAAGCGGAAATCCGACCCCCCAGGCCCAGGCCCACATCCAGCGCCAGTTCATCCGGGCCGAGGCCGTATCGGTTACGATCTGAAAAACAAAAACGGCTCCCGGTAAAGCGATCATCCCTGCCCAACCGCTGGCCCAGAAGAGCGAACAGATCCCCAGAACGAGGAGGATATCAAAGAAATGGGCTAGTTCAATCAGTCCCAAATAAGGACCGGAAAAGTCGGTCAGGATTCCCCGCACCAATTCCTGATGCGTCTGATGAGAGGCGGAGAGGTCAAAGGGTGATTTGCGCAGTTTTATGGTCAAGACCAAAGGGAGAACCAGAAACAAAAGGGGTAACCGTAACAAAAGAGGTTCGTTCCATTGATAGAGATCGATGATCTTAAAACTGTGGGTCTCCAAATAGAAGCCGGCGGGCACTAGCAGCAGGAGCGGTTCATAGGCCAGGATCTGCAGTAGCTCCCGGTGGGCACCCACCTGGCTATAGGGGGAACCGGAGGAAAAGGCCCCGATGACCAAAAACAGGGCGCCCACGGCCTGAACGAAGAGGATGAGCAGTAGATCAGATTGCAGCCCGAACAGGGCCAGGGCGATGGAGGCGGCGGCCAAATAGCCATGGGCGCAAAAGGCCTGCCAAGGATTGGCGATAGCCCTTTCCTTTTGCCAGAGCTTGCCCAGGTCATAAAAAGGCTGGAAAAGCGGCGGGCCGATTCGGGACTGTAGCCGGGCGGTGAGGATTCGGTCCAGACCGATAATCAGGCCGCCCAGGAGTGGGGCCGTCAGCAGACCGAAAGCCGTTAAGAGGACCAGACGCATCACACTCCTCCGGCCAGGATTAAAAACAACAGGCCGCCCGCCGCCAGATTCACCCAAAGGGTGACCCGCTTTTCGTTAAAAAGGGTGGACAAGTAATAGTTTTTCGTTTCGGCTTTAACCGGCTGGTTCAGGGGACCGACAAAAATTCCGGGGTGATCCGTTTCCAGGCCGCTCAAGTAAGGGGGGCTGATTTTTCCTTTCCGCGCCCAGTGAAGGAAGAAGACCGAGACCCAGAGGCCCAGAAAAGCGACCAGGGACAAGGGCAAAACGGCAAAGGCCCCGTACGGATTTTCCAGTGTGCCCTGGTGAATGGTATAGGGCAGTGGAATATTCTGCAAAAAGGTCCCGGTGAGCAGCCACTCGTAAACCCAGGGAGCGGCAACGCCCAGGCCCAGGCCGCCGAGAGCGAGGGCCCCCAGCGCGGTCCAGGTGGGGATCGGCTGTTTCTCGGGGATCAGGGGTCCGGAAAGGGGATGACTCATCAAGGTTCCCGCCCAGCGGGCCCAGTACATCACGGTCAGGGCGCTGCCGGCGGTGAGCGGGATCATTACCGACAGGTTTCGGGAGGCCGCTTCGAAGGCCATCCATTTGCCCAGGACCAAGCCGAAGGGGGGCATAATCATCATGATGATTCCCATCACCGTAATCAGGGCCGTCAGGGGTATCCGGGCATAAAGGCCGGCCATATCTTCGATATTCCGACTGTCCAGATGCTGTTCAATCACCCCGACGCTGAGAAACAGCAGGGCCTTGGTCAAGGCATGGAAGAGGATCAGCAAAAGCCCGGCGCTGAGGGCTTCCGGGGTGTTCAGACCGGCCATGGCGAACATCAAACCCAGGTTGCTGATGGTGGAATAGGCCAAAACTTTTTTGCCGTTGCTCTGGCCCACCGCCAGGGCGGCGGCGGACAAAAAGGAAAAGGCTCCGAAAAGGGCGATGCCGTAGCTCAAAAACGTTCCCTGAAAAGCCGGGGTCAGGCGCATGACGAAATAAACTCCGATTTTCACCATGGTGCTGGAATGGAGCAGGGCGGAGACCGGGGTGGGGGCCACCATGGCCCCCAGCAGCCAGTTCTGAAAAGGGAATTGGGCGGATTTGATGAAAGCGGCCAGGCAAAGAAAAGTCAGGGGCAGTATCCCGTAAAGGCCAGCGGACCCCCGCTGAATGATCCCCTGGAGGTCGAGCGTTCCGTAACCTTTTAAGCAGGCCAGGAGGCCCACCAACAGGGCCAGCCCGGCCAGGCTGTTCATCCAGAGGGCCCGAAGGGCATTGGTCAGGGCCTCCGCGGTCCGATCATGAAGGATCAGCCAAAAAGAACAGAGGGTGGTGATCTCGAAGAAGAAATAGAAGAAGCGGAGGTCATTGGACAGGACGACCCCATTCATGGCCCCCAGGAAAAGGATGAGCACCGGAAAGAAACGGTGCCGTCGCGTTTCCTTGATTTGGAGGTGTTTTTCGTGGTTCTCCAGGTAGGGCAGGGCCTGCCAGACGATCACCGGGCCGATCAGGGAGATGATCAGGATCAAAAGGAGCGACAGGCGATCGCAGTGAAAGACCGGATAACCGAGATCGGATTGAGGGAAATAGAGCTGGATAAAAATCAGCAGCAGGATCTGAAGCCCGGAGAGCAGTTGAATCAGCCGGTGGCGATGCCTAAAACCATAATAAAGGAAAAGCAGGAGCAGGGCGAAATCGCCGACTTCGATCAGGGTCTCCGGTCTCAGCGGCCCCAAAGATTCCGGGGAAAATGAAAAAGGGACCTGGGGGATCATGAACAATGCCCCCAGTCCCAAAAGGATCCCGGTGGAAATTACCCCGAAGGACTGAATCTTTTCCGCTTTGAACAGAGAATAAAACGGCGCGGTGATAAAAGGGAGAAGGATCAGTAAGGCGGTCAGTTCGCGGTAGCCCATTTTGTTTTAAATAGTAACAATATTGAATTGACCCCTCATAAACCCTTCGTGCTCGTCTCGACGATTTTACCATTACTTCGTCGCAAAGGGGGAAAATATTCGCGGAGGGGGGTAGGTCATCACCACCGACAGGCTAATTTCATATCTCCCTCATATATATAGGAATTCAAAGGGTTCCTCCTTTGGCAGGAAAGCTTTCTTGTCGAGAAAAGAGGAATTGCCGGGATCTGATATTGGCAAGAAGGATGGGTTTGTGATAATTTGCAGATCATGAAAATCCGCTTCTCCATTTCCGCCAAATTATTGCTGTTGATCGCTCCCCTGGTTACAGTGCCCATAGCCTTGGTCGGCTATTTCTCCTACCAAACGGCCTTAGGGATAGTTACCCGGATGTCGCGGGAAGAACAGATGATGTCGGTCAAGGGGGCGGCGGAAAAAATCGATACTATCTTTCGTTCCTGCAAACTGGATCTGGAAATGATTTCTCGCATCCCTTTCTTGGGAGATTACTACCTGGCCAGAATCAAAGGGCAGGCGAAGGAGGCCGAAGTCAATCGGAGGCACGTGAACCAATTATTCACCTATCTTCTCAATCGGTCCCCGTTTTACTTCCAGGTTCGCTTTTTTGATAAAGAAGGGACTGAAATGATCCGAGTGCTGAAGGATCAGCCAGTCTCTTCCCGCCCTTCAATAAGAGAAGATGGATTTTATCGGGCCTATAAGAAATTTTCTCAAAAATCACTGTACATCTCGGACATAATCTTTTCATCGATCCGGCAGGGGTATGTCGTTTATTTCGCCAAACCCCTGGTCCACTCCAATCGCCAAATCGGAGGTACGGTCGTAATTGATTTGGATTACGACCGAATAATTAAAGTGGTAAAAGAAATCCAGGTGGGTGACAAAGGGTATGCTTTTATGGTGGACCATCTAGGCAGGACCATCGCCCACCCGGAATTTGCCCCTTATGAGATGGACCTCAAGAATTATCCTAATCCCCGCCTGCGAGAATTCATCATCGATATGATGGCCGGAGAAACGGGATGGAAAACGTATTCCTACCTCGGAGAAAAAATCGCCGCCTATACCCCTATCCCGGCGATGAATTGGTCTTTGGCCGTCAGCATCCCTATCGAGGAATTTAAGAAAGAGGTGCAGGCCCTCCAAAAGAGGATATTGGAAGTGGTCCTGATTGCTCTTTTTATTGCGGCGGGGGCGGTCATCATTATTTCCTATAATCTGATCAGGCCGGTCCGAAGGCTGGTCATGGCCACGGAACGAATTGCCGGAGGCAATCTCGATCAGGGGATTCCCGTTAAATCACGGGACGAGTTGGGGATGCTGACTCAATCCTTTAACCGGATGATTCAGGACCTGAAAGAAACCCAGAATGAACTGGTGCGCTCCGAGAAATTTATCTCCTTGGGCAGGCTTTCGGCCGGGGTAGCTCACGAGATCAGGAATCCCCTAAATGCCATGAAAGGGGCGATCGTCTATTTGCAGCGGCGTCGGCCTGGAGATCCTTTAATAGAGGAATATACGAACCTTATCTTGGAGGAAATTGAGCGTCTCAATTCCTTTGTCACCGACTTCCTTTACCTGGCCAAGGAATCCGTCCCAAAACTTCTTCCCACCCCTATCAATGAGTTGATTCAGAATACGCTGGCTTTATTTGAAGAGCCGCTGGCGGCGAAAGGGATTCAACTCATCAGGCATTTGGAGGGCTCGCTTCCCCTATGTAAAATGGATCCCCACCAGATGGGGCAGGTCTTGATCAATCTATTGATCAACGCCCGGGATGCCATGCCTGAGGGCGGGACTTTGGAAATAACTACCCGGCACGAAAGAAAGGAAATGGGGGACGAACGGTCGGGTAAAATCGTATTGTCGATTAAGGATACCGGGATCGGGATTCCCTCCGAACACCAAGCGCATATTTTCGATCCCTTTTTTAGTCTCAAGAAGGGGGGGACCGGATTGGGATTGCCTATAACCTTGGGCATTGTTGAGAGCCACGGCGGAAAACTGGCCGTTCACAGCAAGGCGGGGGAAGGAACGGTAGTCATCCTTGAATTTCCAGTGATGACCATTGCCGGGATCGAGGAGTCCGAAAATGGGTAAAAAAAGAATCTTGGTGGTCGATGACCAACCCAATACGTTGAAAGTCCTGGAAGCCATTCTCCGGGATGAAGGCTTTGAGGTAATCACGGCCCAAAGCGGGGAACAGGCCCTTTCCCTTTTTCGAGAACCGGGCAATATCGATTTGATTTTAGCCGACCTCAAGATGGGGGGGATGGACGGTCTGGAACTTTACCAAAAGATCAAGGCCCTGGAGAACGGGCTTCCGTTTCTGATCATGACCGCTCATGGCACGATCCAATCGGCCGTACAGGCCATGAAGGAAGGGGTAACCAATTATCTGATCAAGCCCCTTAACTATGAAGAAATGAACCTGATCATACAAAGAGCCCTTCGTGAGCGGGAGATGTCACTGGAACTGGATTCCCTGCGGCGTGAAGTGCAAGAGAAATACTCCTTCCAGAATATTATCGGGATCAGCCCCCGGATGAAAGAAATCTTTGAGCTGGTCCAAACCGTAGCTCCGACCAATGCCACTATCTTGATCAATGGAGAAACCGGAACCGGAAAAGAACTGCTTTCGCGAGCGATCCATACTCTGAGCCCCCGCCGGGACCGAAATATGGTCTGCATCAATTCCGCCGCCTTGACCGAAAGTTTACTCGAGGCCGAACTCTTCGGCTACCGGAAGGGAGCCTTCACCGGAGCTTTAACGGATAAAAAGGGGCGTCTTGAATTGGCGGATCGAGGCACATTATTCCTCGACGAAATCGGCCAGATGTCCCTGAACCTTCAGTCCAAGCTCCTTCGTTTTTTGCAGGAAAGAACCTTTGAACCCCTGGGAGGGTTGGAAGTTCGCAGCGTCGACGTCCGGCTCATAACGGCCACCAACCGAAACCTCTCAGAGGAAATCCGGGCCGGCCGATTCTGAGCGATTTATTCTACCGGATCGAGGTGATCTCCCTTACGCTGCCCCCGTTGCGGGAGAGGCGAGAGGATATCCCCCTTCTGGTCAACCATTTCATCCGACGCTATTCCGAACAATATAAAAATTGCATCGAGGGAATTGACCCCCAGGCCTTGGATATCTTAATCCGGCACCCTTGGCCGGGAAATGTCAGGGAATTAGAAAACTGTCTGGCCCGGGCGGTCATCCTTTCCAAAGGACCGCTGATCCGCTCCGTGGATTTGTCGGATAAGTTTGAAAAGGAAACCCGGAAAGCCCCCCTGGATCCGGGGGAAAAACAGGAAACATTCTCCTATCCGCCGGGAACGAAAATAAAGGATATGGAACGGGCACTCATTCAGCAGACCTTAGTAAAATGCCAAGGGAATAAGACCGAGGCTTCCAGACTCCTCGGAATTTCACGAAAGGCCCTTTATGAGAAGATGGAAAAGTACCAGATAAATGGGTAGGGACAATAGCCAGTGTTTCTTTTCTATACAATTCTTATTTTTGTTTCCTTTCGATACACAACAGGGCAACTTATTAATAAATATAAATAAAATTATCTAGGACCTCTTTCTGGTTTGGATTTACTCTTCCTTTTTCTTTGGTCCAGGTATCCCCACCTTTCCGCTCTTATATTATAATTCATTGATATTACGCTAAATGTATTAACTCCTCCTTCAAAAATATTTTGGGAACAGTTATTGCTTAGGTTTTTCAACAAATCTCTTCATCACCGATCCAATGAACCTTATGTCAACCCCGATCACTAAAAGAGAGGTCCTTCGTCTAGAAAATATCCGTAAGCGGTTTGGGGGACTTCTGGTATTATCCGATGTTAATCTGACACTTAGCGAACGGGAGATTGTTGGCTTGATCGGTCCGAACGGCGCCGGGAAATCTACACTATTTAATGTGATTACTTCTATTTATCGGCCCGATGGAGGGGATATTTTTCTGAAGGGCAAGCGGATAACCGGATACCCATCCCATAAAATCTGCCGTTCCGGTTTGGCTCGTACTTTTCAACTGGTTAAGGTGTTCTTAGGCATGACCGTCTTGGAGAACACTTTGGTCGGCGCCTATTATGGGCGACGGTTAACGGGGAGAGCGGCTCTTCAAACCGCCCTGGAATCCTTGGAATTGGTCGAATTGGCTGACAAAAAGGATGAGATAACCGGGAGGATGACTCTTTCCGAAAGGCGACTATTAGAAGTGGCCAGGGCGCTGGCTTCCAGGCCTTCGGTGACCTTGTTGGATGAACCCATGGCCGGCCTCAATCTCTCCGAAACCATGAAGATGTTACAAATAATCAACCGGGCCCGGGAGGAGAGAAATTTGGCGATTTTATGGGTGGAACATAAAATGGAGGCCATTTTTCATCTCTGCGACCGAGTAGTGGTCTTGGATTACGGGCAAAAGATCGCCGATGGGCCACCCGAAGAAATAATCAAAAACAACACCGTCATCGAGGCTTATTTTGGCAGACCCCTTGCTTGAGATTATCGGTCTGGATGTCTTTTATGGGGACGCGCAGGCCATTTGGGATTTTGGATTCCGAGTGGAAAAAGGCGGGATCGTAGCCTTAGTGGGGTCGAATGGAGCCGGGAAGACGACTATTTTAAGGACTATTTCCGGCCTGATCCATCCTCATCAAGGGAAGATCGACTTTCTAGGCCGTTCCTTACTCCACTGCAAACCGGAAGAAGTGGTTTCGCTGGGAATTTCCCATGTACCGGAAGGGAGAAGGCTTTTTGCCCAATTGACGGTGCTCGAAAATTTGGAGTTGGGGGCCTTCCTCAAAAAAAATCAATCGCAAGCGGAAGAATCCCTGGAACAAGTCTTTTCCCTCTTCCCCATTCTAAAAGATCGGACCCGTCAGCCGGCAGGCTCCTTAAGCGGCGGGGAACAACAGATGTTGGCCATTGGTCGGGCCATCATGGCCCGCCCCACTTTGCTTTTATTGGATGAACCTTCCTTAGGTCTCGCCCCTTTGGTGGTGAACCTGATGTTTGAAACGATTCAAACCCTCAATCAAAAGGGGATGACCATTATCCTGGTTGAACAGAATGTTTACCAAACCTTGCAGTTGGCTGATTATGTGTATGTTTTACAGACGGGGAGGCTGGTCTTAGAGGGCCTGGGGGCTGAATTGTTGTCCAATCCGGAATTTCAGAGGGCTTACTTGGGGATGAACCTTTGATGGACTCTCAAAAAGTCCATCAACAGCCCGAGCGCGGTTAAGCGCCGGGCTGAGGTGAGGGTGGCACCATTGGAATTCACTTCCAATGGCGGGGGAGGGGGAACCCTTCCCCGCCGAGCAGAAAGTCGTCCTTTGACTTTTTGCGAGGTTATCAAATTTTAGAATATGGGCGGATTCTTCACTTACCAAATCTTTTGGCAGATCTTAATCAATGGCATCTTGTTTGGCAGTATGTATGGTATCGCGGCCATTGGATTAAGCCTGATTTTCGGGTCCATGCAAATCATTTTTATCGCCCAGGGCGCGGTCATGATCCTGGCCGCCTACTGCTGCTACTGGCTCTTCACTCTGGTTTCGATGGACCCTTTTCTCAGCCTCATTGTCCTCATCCCCCTTTTCCTGGGATTCGGCTGGCTCCTTTATGTTGGACTTTTTCACAATGTGGCCCGGGCCGGGAAAAACCCTTCTCTCCTTTTGGCCTTCGGCCTGATGATCCTCCTGGAAAATCTAATGTCCGTTCTCTGGACCCCGAATCCCCGGGCCATTCGGACTAGCTATACGGCTTTGGGCCTCACCTGGGGTCCGTTGCAAATTTCTTTTACTCGGTTTTTGGTTTTCTTCACCAGCCTGACGGCCGCCGGCCTGGTCTATCTATTTACCAAAAAGACCCTTTGGGGGAAAGCGGTCCGAGGGGCTTCCGAAGATATGGAGGCCGCCACGCTGGTTGGAATCAGCCCTCGTCGAGTCAGCGGCATTACCTTCGCCATCGGGATAGCCTTGGCGGGGATAGCCGGCGTTGCCACGGCAACCACGTATCCCTTTGATCCCTATTTCGGCTTTATTTTTAGCCTGAAGGCCCTGATTGCCGTGGCTTTAGGGGGAATTGGCAATGTCGGCGGCGCCCTCCTGGGCGGTATCCTCCTGGGGGTCATTGAAAGTATCGGCTCTTACACGATCGGTGGGGGCTGGGCCGATGCGATATCCTATGCCGTTTTTCTGTTGGTAATTATGTTTCGACCGGAAGGGCTTTTTGGACGGGCCTATCGGTCGGCTTGATGGGGAGACAATGGGAATCGTCAAGAAAAACCTCTGGTCTTTTTCCGGGATGGGGATTTCCGCCGGGGTGATTTTTCTCCTGGTCTTCCCTCTGCTGGTTAACTCGGAAGAATCTTATCTGATGTCTTTTCTTTTCGTAACCTTTCTTTATGTGGCCTTGGCCCAGGGGTGGAATTTAGTGGCCGGATATACCGGACAGGCCTCCTTGGGACAGCATGCCTTTTTCGGCCTGGGAGCTTATCTGACGGCGATTACTTGGAATGCCGGCTGGACCGGGTATTTGGACCCGGCGGCCATGGGAATCAGCGGGCTGGGGGCCGCGTTGTTAGCCATTCTCGTTGGGTTTCCCTTATTGGCCAAATTGCGGGGAGACTATTTTGCCCTGGGGACCCTTGGACTGGGTGAAATTCTCCGGACCATTTTCACCCAGGGCGGGGCTTTAACGGGAGGCCCGGTGGGATTGATGCTCCCTTCCTCGATGTATCAATCGCTGCGACCTTATTATTATCTGGGCTTTTCCGTCGCCCTGCTGTCGTTGGCTGCCATAGGGCTATTGGTCCGCTCCCGGTTCGGGCTGGCCCTGGTGGCCATCCGGGAAGACGAACAGGCCGCGGCGGCCAACGGGGTTCCAGTCCTTTTTTTCAAGATCGTTGCCTTTTCTGTGGGGTCTTTTTTTGCCGGATTGTGCGGGAGCCTCTATGCCTACCATCTCTTTCACGTCCATCCCACCGGAGTTTTCAGCCTCAACTTTGCCCTATTGCCGGTTTTAATGACGATCCTGGGTGGTATCGGCACCCTGGTAGGTCCGGTATTGGGTGCTTTTGTCCTGTCCGCCCTTTTCGAGCTGGCCAATATCTGGTGGCCTGAAATCCATCCGATTATAGCGGGGTTATTTATTATTTTAGTGATGCTGTTTTTACCCCAGGGGTTGATCAAAATTGGAAAACCGTCCTCCTTTTCCCAGAGTTTTCCCGGAGGACTATCCCTCGCCCGGTTGTTTTCTTTTAGAAAAGGTCAGGAAAGGAGGTGACTTTTTTTTGCTATCCCAAGCTTTTTAATTCGTCTATTTAACCAAAGGAGGATCACAATGAAAGGAAGTGCCAAGTGGGGTCTTATCGTAGGGGTGGTGGCTTTAGTGTTCGGGTCGCTGGCTGGGCCTTCGGCCGTTTGGGCGAAGGAGGCCAAGAAAGAAATCCTCATCGGAACGAATCTGCCCTTAACCGGGATTCTGGCTATGGCCGGCGCCGAACAAAAGTGGGCCTATCAGACGGCGGTCGACGATGTCAACAAGACGGGGGGAATTCTGGTTAAAGAATACGGAAAGAAGCTGCCGGTACGGTTAATCGTGGCCGATGACGAGAGCGATCCCGGGAAGGCGGCGGCCGCGGTGGAACGATTGATTAAGTTGGACAAGGTAGACCTGCTGCTCGGGGGATTCGCGGCGCCTTTTGGGGTAATACCCGGCTGTATCACCGCCGAGAAGTATAAGAAATATTATCACACGACCATTTGTCTCATCCCCCCCTGGTTGGAACACAAGTTCAAGTGGTCAACCCTCTTTTTCTTTGATCTGGTCCAGGCCTGCGCTGTTCCTTTTGAAATTTGGAATACCTTGCCTAAAGATCAAAGACCGCAAAAACCGGCCTTGATTATGGAAGATACTTTTGACGGACGGGCCTTTGCCGGTATCTTTCGCGATCAGGCCAAAAAATTCGGATATAGTTTCGTCCTGGATGAACCCTGGTCCGTAGGGGCCAAAGACTATTCGGCCCAGATAATCAAGGCCAAGTCGCTGGGGGTGGATGCTATTTTAATCTTCGGGGCCGACACCGATTGCATTACATTTGTTCGGCAAATGAAAGAGAACAAATTAAACGTCAAATATTTCCATGGTTGGAAAGGGACCTGGGCCGGAGAATTCTGGGGGGCCTTGGGAAAGGATGCCCAGTATGTTTTGTCCGACGGCTTTTGGTCCATGGATTTTCCTTTTCCCGGCGCGCGCCAGTTAGGGGAACGCTATTACGAAAAATTTAAGAAATACTCGGTCAGCGTCGGGGCCACCTACGGCCTCTGCCAGATTCTCTGGCAGGCCATCGAGAAGGCCGGAACCCTGGATTCGGCCAAGGTTCGACAGGCGGTTTTGGACAATGAATTTCAGACCGTGATGGGCAAGGTGAAGTACGACGCCAACGGCGTGGCGACCTTTGTCAGTACCGCGAACCAATGGTGGGACGGTAAGCAGATGACCGTCTATCCCTTTAATTGGACGAAATATAAAATCAAAATGGCCCCACCTTGGGATAAGCGCTAGTTCCAAGGGAATGATTCCTTTCTGGTTATTACTGGTTAGGGCCATGAGGAGGTCGGCTTAATCGAAGATATTGGGGGTAAAGAGATCACTATCAAAAGGGGATGCTTAGCAACTCGTTAAGCATCCCTTTAAAAAAGATGGACAGGCAAGATCTAATGTTTATAAAATAAGTCCGACAAGAGGCCCAAGGCGTAAATAAAGACAAAAAAACGGCGGGTACGCTTGTTTTCTTTTTGGAGGATTGGCCCTGAGGAGGAAGGGGGTGATGAGTGCTTAAGGGAATGGGTTTTCCTTATAATCGGCATGAAAAACAAATAAGGAGTAACAGGCCCTTAATGATTCGTTTTTCCAAATAGCCCACATTCTATCCATGAAACTTAAAAAGAGTTTGACCATACCCAACATTCCTAAAGGAGGTTATTCATGAAAGTTAAATCAGCGGTCTTAAGAGAACCCAATAAGCCTTTGACGATTGAAGAACTGGAACTCGCTCCTCCCAAAGAAAAGGAGGTATTGGTTAAATCCGCCTTTACGGGATTCTGCCACTCCGATCTCCATCTCATGTTAGGGGAAATTCCCATTGCGCTTCCGCTAGCCATCGGCCATGAAATGGCCGGCGTCGTTGAAGAGGTCGGACCGGGGGTGACCAAGGTCAAAAAGGGAGACCATGTGGTCGGCACCTGGATGATTCCCTGCGGGAAATGTCCCCAGTGTCTTCGGGGCATGGGAAATATTTGCAGCGGCAACTTTGGCGCCTTTCTGGGGGGAGTGCTGCTGGACGGCACTTCCCGGTTGACTGACAAAAAGGGGGAGATGGTTCGACACGGTAATTTCGTTTCCGGCTTTTCCAATTACACGGTCATGCCTGAAGACGGGACCATCCCGGTCCCCAAGGAGTTCCCCCTGGACCAGGCCTGCTTTATGGGCTGCTGCGTGCCGACGGGCTGGGGTTCGGTATTCAATACCGCCCAGATCAAACCCGGTGACTCGGTGGTCGTTTACGGGCTGGGAGGTGTCGGTTTGAACTGCCTGCGGGCGGCGGTCATGCAGCATGCCAATCCGGTGTTTGCCGTAGACCTGGAAGGCAGCAAGAAAGACCTGGCCCTGGAGTTCGGCGCCACCCATTTTATCGACAGTTCCAAAGAAGATCCTGTTCCTATTATCTTAACGATGACCGGCGGGGTGCAGGTGGAAGGCGGCATGTGGATGGGCGGCGGCGTCGACGTGGCCTTCGAGGCCATCGGCGACCCGGGGGCCATTATTCAGGCCTACTGGTCCACCGGGATCGGCGGCAAGGTGGTTATCCCCGGGATTACCCCCCACGATCAGCCGACCAATCTGCCCCTCATGCTCCTGCCGTTGCATCAAAAATCGATTTTGGGGAACCTGTATGGGAGCATCTCCACCCACGTGGATATCCCTCGGCTGATCAATATGGCCATGAAGGAGGACCTGAAACTCGACAAACTGATCAGCAAAAAATTTAAACTGGACCAGATTAACGATGTGGCCGATGCCATGGTCAAACGCCAGATCCAAGGTCGTTGGGTCTGCGCTTGGGACTAACCAACTTTTGGCTGGACAGGGTTTATCCGTTCAGCCAGATCTTTGGAAGGAGGAGCCTGGTTTATTGGGCTCCTCCCTTTTTTAAAGTTTTGACGCTTCGCCCTTTTGGGTGGGTACCCCCCCAGATCTGGTATGGCCGCCGGGTCTCGGCGAAAGGGTTTTCCAGCCCGCCAAGGCGGGCCATTTTAGGTTCTAACCCGGCCCCTGGTTCTAAAATCTTCCAGGAGGCAGGGCCGGCCTGGGAGGCATCAAAAGACTCGGATTATGGGCCTGCTTTAAATAAAGTTAGTAACTTAGGCCCGGATTCGAAGTCCGGATTAGCTTTGGAAAACCCTTTAGCCCAGACCCGGCGGCCACGAAGGCCCGATATCAGACTGAGATACTATACTATATAGTGTGGCCACCCACCCAAAAGGGCGAACAACCAAAGTTTTTAAAGACAAGGGTGATTATGATTGCCAATCAAAGCCGTAAGAGGGATAATTAGGGTGAGACTAAGACCTTAACCTGGACCGAGGAGTGAAAAATGAAATTTATAAAAGTGAACATGTCGAACAAAACCATTGGGGTGGAAGATGTGCCCCAACAATATCTGGGCCTAGGGGGGCGGGGACTGACCTCTATCCTGATCAATGCCGAGGTGCCGGCCCATTGTGACCCTTTAGGCCCCGAAAACAAGCTCATTTTTGCCCCGGGGCTTTTAAGCGGAACCAATCTGGTCAATACCAGCCGGATTTCGGTGGGGGCCAAAAGTCCGTTAACCGGCACTATTAAAGAAAGCAATGCCGGAGGCACCATCGCGGCCGCCTTGGGCCATTTGGGGATTACGGCCATCATCGTTGAGGGTCAGGCCGCAGAAGGGGAACTGTTTCTCCTGAGGATCGATGAAAAAGGAGAGGCCGCCCTCCTGCCTGCCCAGGAATATAAGGGGATGCGGACCTATGCCCTGACGGAAAAGTTATTGCAGACCTATGGGGGTAAGACCTCGGTTATGTGCATCGGGCCGGCTGGAGAGCAGCGACTAAAGGCGGCCTCCATTCAAGCCTCGGATATCGACGGCCGACCCTGCCGGGCCGCCGGCAGAGGCGGTCTGGGGGCGGTTATGGCGGCTAAAGGCTTGAAGGCCCTGGTGGTGGATCAACGGGGCAGCAGCCCGGATGCTATCGCCGATCCGGAAACCTTCAAGGAATCGGCCAAGGCCTTTGCCAAGGCCGTAAAAGAACATCCCTTCAGCGGCCAGCTTCTGCCGAACCTGGGGACCGCCGGGCTGGTGGCTCCGGTGAATTCCATGGGGGCCTTTCCCAGTTATAACGCCACCAAAGGTGTTATGGAGGGCTGGGAGAAGATTAGTGGTGAGGCCATGACTCAACTGATCAATGAACGGCGGGGAAACCCCAGCCATATGGGCTGTAGCCAATGTATCGTTCATTGCTCCAACGTCTATAACGACAAAGAGGAGAAGTATCTGACCTCTTCCCTGGAATATGAGACTATCTGGTCCATGGGCGGAATGACCGGCATCGACGATTTAGACACCATCGCCCGTTTGGATTTCCTCTGTGATGATATTGGCCTGGACACCATGAGCACCGGGGTGGCCCTGGCGGTGGCCATGGATGCCGGATATAAAAAATTTGGCGATGGTCCCGCGGCGATCCAATGGGTCGAGGAAGTGGCCCAAGGAACGAAAATGGGCCAGCTTTTGGGAAATGGTCCCGCGGCTATCGGGCAGCATTTCAACCACAGCCGGGTCCCGGTAGTTAAGGGTCAGAGTATCGCCGCCTATGACCCCAGGGCGATGCAGGGGAACGCCGTTTCCTATGCCACTTCCCCCATGGGCGCGGATCATACCGCTGGAAACGTAATCGGGGAATACATGGCCGGAAAGCTCGATCCGTTGAAGGCCGAAGGCCAGGTGGAGGCCTCCCGGAACACCCAAATAGCCATGGCCGCCGTGGATTGTACCGGACTTTGCCTTTTGGCTAGTTTCGCCCTGACCACCCCGGAAGGCGGTCTGGCCTTTCTTCAGGCCATGAACGCCAAGTTCGGGACCCAGCTTGGCCCCGAGGCTATTCCCCAATTGGGGATCCGGGTACTGCAGGCCGAACGGGAATTCAATCAAAAGGCCGGTTTTACAAACAAAGATGATCGACTCCCTGAATTCTTCTACAAAGAACCCTTGCCGCCGCACAACACCGTGGTCGTGATCAGCGACGAGGAGATGGACAGCACCTTTAATTTCTAAAAAGCCGTTTCGATGAAAGTCACGGTAAAGACCTATGGAACAGTAGAAATAGGGCCTGTCGCCGACCACGCCCAGCAGGGCCTTGAAGTGGAGATCCCCGATGGGGCCAATGTCAGTGATTTGTTGGCCCAACTGGGAATCTCCTCTTCTCAGGGTGGAACGGTAGTGATGGAGGGTCGCTTTTTACCGAAGGAAGCGAAGTTGACAGACGGGTCGTTGGTTCAGGTTTTCCAAGCGATGTACGGGGGGTAATCTCTTCTACTCTTCTTCTTGAAAGGAGGTGATGTTTAGGTCGAGCTGGGGTCTTGCGTTTGGGGATCAGCAAACCGTTACAACCCTGGATGGAGGAACGTTATGAAGATTAAAGCAGCGGTGTTAAGAGAATTTAACGTACCTTGGTCAATCGAGGAACTGGAATTGGCGGACCCCAAGGCGGGAGAGGTTTTGATCCGGAATGTGGCCACCGGATTTTGCCACTCCGATTTGCATGTCCAACTGGGGGAAATCCCTGTGCCCCTTCCCATTGTGTTGGGCCACGAAGCGGCCAGTGTGGTCGAAAAAGTCGGTCCCGGTGTAACCCAATTGAAACCAGGAGATCGGGTAGCCTGTTCCTGGATGATTCCCTGTGGGCATTGCTTTCAATGCCTGAAGGGACAGGGGAATATCTGCGAGGGAAACTTTGGCCCTTTCCTGGGCGGAAACCTATTGGATGACACCAAACGATTAAAGGATAAACAGAACAACGAAGTGGGAACAGCTTTTTTTGTCGGCGGGTTTGCCACCCATCAGGTGGTGCCGGAGGCCGGCGTTCACAAGATCCCGGATGCCCTTTCCCTGGAAGAGGCCTGTTACCTGGGGTGCTGTGTCCCTACGGGAGTTGGAACGGCCCAGAATGTCGCTAACGCCGGCATCGGCACCAGTTTTGCCGTCTACGGGATGGGCGCCGTGGGCTTGTATACGATTTTGGGCGCCGCCCAGCGAAAGGCTTATCCAATCATCGCCGTCGATCTGGAGGAAAGTAAAAAAGCGATGGCCATGGAATTCGGGGCCACTCATTTTATCGATTCCTCGAAAGTGGATCCTGTGGAAAAAATAAAGGAACTGACCGATGGGCTGGGAGTGGAATATTGCGCGGAGGCCATCGGCGACCCCGGGGCGATCATTCAATGCTGGTGGTCCATCCGCCAGGGAGGCAGTGTCATTGTCCCCGGGATCACCCCGGCCGGGAAAACCACCAACCTGGACTTAATGCTCATGCCGTTACAGGCGAAAAAAATTATCGGTACCTTGTACGGAGAAATCAACCCCCCGGTGGACCTTCCCAAGTTGGCAGCTCTGGCCGTTACAGGCGAATTGAAGACCAAACAAATAACAACCAAAAAAATTAAACTGGAGGATATCAATGTCGCCGCCGAGGCCATGGTCAACAGGAAGATCATCGGCCGATGGCAAATCATGTTTGATTGAATCTAAAACCCGGCCTGGGGGTAAATCTTCATTTGCCCCCAGGAAACTAGAAGATGCATTGGATTGAACCGGTGCGCCTACAGAAACTTTGATGAAGGAAGGATGCCATGAGCGATTTCTTTTACCCTAAAGACGGGCCCAAAAATTTCCAAAAATTATTGGAACTCAACAAAGATCTTTTTACTTCATTTGTCGCCTTCAATCAGAAAGTTTTTGAAGAAGGGAAACTGTCCCTTAAAGTGAAGGAACTGATCGCTGTCGCCTGCGCCCACATCACCCGCTGCCCCTATTGCATTGACAACCACGTTCAAAAGGCCAAACAGGCCGGGGCCACGGATGAAGAGATCTCCGAAGTTATTTTCGTGGCCGTGGCCATGAATGCCGGCGCTTCCTTTGCCCATTCCTGTATATCCATGGAATCTTTAAAGTGATAACTACCTAGCCCACAAGGATTGGAACTTTATCCAACAGGGCCGGACCGACTACCGGACCATTTCTGCTATTTCTAAATACTCAGACACCAGGAGGTTTTCTAAAGATGATCCAACCAGAAAAAGAAATCAACGAGGAAACCAATAAGGAAATCAACGAGGAAATTTTTGCTATCGAAGAGATCAAAATCGAAGAATTGGCCATCGACGGAATTTGTGGTGTTTATTAAAGGGGAAAAGGACCAAAATTCCGAAGGCCAGACGCTACCCCGGGATTGTCCTCTGCTCACGGTAGTTCCTTCTCTGCCCGAAAGACCTGGAAAATTGTAGAACCGATGATTAGAGGATTGGCATGAAAAAACTGACGCGCAGAACCGACTTTTACGATGTCTGGAATAAATTTGTCTCCGGGGCGGGGGATATTAATGAAATTCCTGTAAACATAAGACAATCTTGGGAGCGGTGTCGAAAGGCCAATGTCAATCCTCGAAAAGAAACCAGGTTGATGCGGATAGATCAGGGCGCGATTCGGAAACGATCCGATTCTCCCTGTGACCTTTATGAAATCCTCCAGGCCCATTATAAAAACATCGAGAAATATTTTTCTTTCTTACCCGTTTGCCTGTTTTTCGCCGATCGGGACGGAACCATCCAGTTCTTGCAAGGCGATGACCAGATAATTAAACAGATGGAAGAAAGTTCCCAAACAACCCTAATCGGTAGCTCCATCAAAGAAGGTATTCTAGGCACCACCGCACCGGGCATCTGTCTGGAAGAGAACCGGTTTGCCGCCGTCAATGCCGAAGAACATTTTATCCAGGCCATTCATTGGGCCAGTTGTATTGCCAGTCCCATCATGGACGGGGAAAAGAATCTCCTGGGCGTCTTGGATTTCACCGTGGCCTTGGAAGACTCCGAAAAATTAAAGCAGCTTATCCCCCTTATGTTCAACATCGCCAATTCTATTCAGTTTGAACTTACCTTAAAAAGGAAGTTAGACCAGCTTGAACTTTTTCATTCCTACTACCATTCCACTTTTGATTATTCCAATAGTATGTTGGTGTTGACCGATGCCGGGGGGGCCGTCATCGATCTAAATCAAAAGGCCAAGGACTTCTTTAGGGTCAATATCCAAGACCTGAAAAATAAGAATGTCAGAACCATCTTGGGTGATCAGGGCCGGATCGAGCGTCTTTTCGGGGGATCCGGGTGTAAAGTTTCCTTGGGAGATAAAAAATCCGGGTCCTTTTCCGCGGAATCGATACCGATTTTCAATCAATCCGGGAAAGAAATTGCCTTTGTGCTCAGATTAGAGAAGGAGAAGCGGCTTAAAACAATCCCGGAACGAGCCTCCGCGAAGGCGCAATATACTTTCCGCAATATCGTCGGCACCAGTCCCAAAATGGTGCAGGTGGTGGAGCGGGCCAAAATGGCGGCGAAAACAGGATCCACAATCCTGATCGAGGGAGAGACCGGGACCGGAAAAGAACTCTTTGCTCAAGGAATTCATAGCGAAAGCCTCTACCGACAGGGGCCGTTCATCGCCCTCAATTGTGCCGCTATTCCTCGGGAACTGATCGAAAGTGAGCTATTCGGGTACGAAAAGGGGGCCTACACCGGTGCCCTCCGGGAGGGGAATGCCGGCAAGTTCGAATTGGCCAACGGCGGCACCTTCTTTTTGGATGAAATTCACCTGATGAGCGTTGCGGCCCAAGGAAAGATATTGCGGGTCATTGAGGATCGCTGTGTTTCCAGAATCGGAGGGAAGGATCCCTTCCCTTTGAATATCCGTATCATCGTGGCCAGTGCGGCGAACCTGGGGGAAGAGATGGAGAAAGGGCGTTTTGTCCCCTCCCTTTTTTTTAGATTAAACGTCGTGAAACTTCGCCTCCCTCCCCTGAGGGAGCGAAAGGAGGATATTCCGCTCCTGGTCGATTACTTCATTGACGAGATGAACCGGAAATTCAATCGCTCGATACGGGGCTTGGAACCGGAAGCCCTAAAGGCCTTTTCTAAATATCCTTGGCCCGGAAATGTCCGGGAACTCAGAAACTGCTTGGAGAGTGGTTTCATTTTCAGCCAGGGAGAGACTATTGCTTTAGAGGATGTCGCGGATGTTATA
The DNA here is from genome assembly GCA_963743305.1 of uncultured delta proteobacterium. Lineage (GTDB taxonomy): Bacteria > Desulfobacterota > RBG-13-43-22 > RBG-13-43-22 > RBG-13-43-22 > CAVQSS01. Next base: position 44,499 of record CAVUPH010000027.1, on the reverse strand, counting down.
TCCTTCGATCCGAAGCGGGTGGCCGGTCAGGGACAAACCATGGAGGAGGTCACTAAAGACTCATTTGTCGGAGCCCTGAAGCGATTTGGTAACGTCAAGGAAGCCGCCGATTCATTGGGTGTGCCCTTAAGCACTTTTTACAGAAAAATGAAGGAATTTGGTTTTTACCGCGAACAAATTTTCAAGCCCGATACTCGCCTTTGATGCTTCGGTTTGCCAAAATGAGAAAAAATCTCGATTTAGCAAACCATAACAGACCCCTTTTTATCGCTATCAGCCTTCGTATTCATTTTCTCTATAAAATCAAACCAATATTTTCGGAGAAGGGGGAGTATTTTTTGGCATTGATTTTGCTAAAATACCTTTATTTTATCGACGCTTCGCCCTTTTGGGTGGGTGGCCACAATATGTGGTAGCTTAGACAGAATTTAGGCCTCCGTGGCCACTGGGTCTCGGCGAAAGGTTTTCCACCTTACCAGATCTGGGGGGTACCCACCCAAAAGGGCGAACACCATTTTATCCCGGGATGTTGGCGGGGAGCATCCTTAGACCAAGGAATATAAACCAATTTAACGGAAGGGGGGGTGTACCGGCATTCTCAAGGATAGGTAGTTATGGGGAGGAGGCGTCTTGCCTTTGGACCAGGAATCATGGGAAAATCTTTCAAAAGAAGCAATCGAGGGAGGGAAGATGAAAAATCTAAAGTATGTGGTTTGCTTAGCGGTGCTGATTTCATTTGTCGTATTGCCCCTTACCGCCTTTTCAGCAGCGAAAACAAAAGACAAGATCGTGGTCGGCATGTCCAGACCGCTTTCCGGATGGATGGCCCAGATCGGAGACTCGGCTTTCAGACCGGTCTATGAGACCTGGGTTAAGGAAGTCAATGCCCAGGGTGGAATCTTCGTCAAAGAGTACAACAAGAAACTGCCCATAGAACTGAAAATATACGACGATAAGAGTGACGTGGGCACCATGACCAGACTTACGGAGAAATTGATCCTCCAGGACAAGGTCGACTTCCTGTGGCCCGCCTGCGGCACCGCCTTTTCTCTTTGCCCAAGCTCCCATAGCCAATAAGTACAATAAGCTGCTTATATCGATGGAAGGCGGCGCCACCAGCATTCGGGATATGATGCCCAGCCTGCCCTATACCTTCATCTCCCTGAGTTTCTCCGACTGGAACCAGATACCGGTCCTGGCCGACCTGCTCGCCGAAAAGGGCGCCAAAACGGCCTACCTCATCTCCATGGCCGACCTCTTCGGCATCGAGTATTCCGGCGTGTCGAGCATAGAACTGCCCAAGAGGGGGATCAATATCGTCGGGATGAAGAGCGTACCCCCCGACATCAAGGACCTGTCTTCCATCCTGAAGGAGGCCCAGGCGTCCAAGGCCGACGCCCTGTTGGTCCTGGGTTATCCGGACGTGGTCATTCTGGCTACCAAGCAATGCATGGAACTCGGCTACAACCCGAAGGCCTTTCTGGGCGGCCCCGGAGTCAATTTCGGCTTTTACCACGCCATATTCGGTCCGGCGACAGAGGGGGTACTGGGTTTTGACATGGCGAGCAAGAAAACATCTCCCGCCATGAAGGCCCTGTTCGAGAAGCTCTACAAAGGCAAGCCTGAAGCGATCCACGACTATTGGGGGCACCCGCTCTATTGGGCGGCCCTGGAGTTCTGGAAACAGGCCATCGAGAAGGCCGGGACCCTCGACAACAAGAAGGTCCGGGACGTCTTGGCCAAGGAGACCTTCAACACGGTGCTCGGGCCGACCCGCTTTGTGAAGGGGTTTCTGGACAAGGAGTCCCACACCGGGGAGATCGGCCAGTGGCAGAAAGGAGAATTTGAGGTAGTCGGTCCTAAAAACAAATCTACGGCGCCGTTCATCTATCCCAAGCCGAATTGGCCTGCACCGGCACCGGCAAAGAAGTAGAAGGGTGAGCAGGCTGTCCGGCGGGCCGCCTCCGGGCAGCCTGTATCATAATTAACCGACCATTAGGAAGCTATCCTCATGATTGTGCAAATTCTTGACGTAGTGGTTGCCGGCTTGCTTGTTGGGCGGCATCTACGCCCTGATCTCCGTAGGACTGAGCCTTCAGTACGGTGTGGCCCGGGTCTTGAACGTTGCCCACGGCGAATTCATGATGCTCGGGGCTCTATCCACCTGGTCCCTGAACCAGGCCTTCGGGCTGAATCCTCTGATCTGCATGGCCGATCTGTGGTCCCGTCGCCTTCGGTCTGGGTTATGGGCTCCACAGAATCGTCTTCAAACGGCTGCGAACTACGTCGCCTTCTTTGGCGTCTTTGAGGGCAACTCGATGCTGGCCTCTTTCGGTATTCTTTTCATCATTCAGAATCGTGGCCTCCATCCTCTGGGGCACCGAGACCAGGGCCTACACCTTCATGACCTATCCGGTCAGCGTCTTCGGGCGCCCTCTTCGCCGCTAACCGTCTGGTCACCCTGGCCTTTGCCGTGGTCATCGGTATCGTCTTTTACCTTTTCCTGGTACGCACCCGGTCTCGGAAAGGCCATCCGGGCAGCGGCCCAGGATCCGAGATCTGCCGCGCTCATGGGGGTTAACATCAACCAAGTGCTGGCCCTATGCTTCGGCTTCGGTACACTGATGGCCGGCCTCGCCGGCCTGCTCGTCAGCATGTCTTACCCGGTTCATACGACGATGGGCCTCGAATACACGATCATCACCATCATCGTGGTCGTCCTGGGGGTGGCTGGGCAACATCCCCGGCAGTTTTATCGGCGGTTTCATACTGGGTCTGATCGGCAGCATTGTCACCAAAATAGAGCCGGGACTGTCGCTGGCCGCCTATTATCTGCTCTTTATGCTCCTGCTCTGGATAAAACCCACCGGCCTTATGGGGAAATAGAGAAAATGAATCCGACTGCGCTTCCTGCAAAAAGGCTGTTTTCATGGGGATTGGCCATCCTGATCTTCATGCTACTCGCCCGTTCTACCCCTTTATGGGGACGAATACACGATGATTCTCATGACGTCCGTCGTCATGTACATCATTTTGACGGTCAGTTGGGTCATGTTTTCCGGACCCACGGGCAACATCTCTCTCGCGCCGGCCGCCTTTCTGGGCATTGGCATCTACACCTCGGCCGTACTGGGTAAGGTACTCCCTCTGCCCCTGGTTATCGGGGCCGGCGCTCTCACCAGTCTTGGCCTCGCTCTGGTGGTCGGCGCCCTGACGCTGCGCTTGAAAGGCATCTATTTCTCCATATTTACCTTCGGCCTCGTCGTGCTTATCCAGCAGCTTATCCTCTGGTACGAAGTCAGACTGACGCACACCCGGGGCCGATTCGTGATCGTCATCAATAATGCGACCATCTTCTATGTCATGCTGGCTATCCTCGCGGTATTGCTTCTCACCGCTTACCTTATTCGAGAATCGAAGTACGGGTTGGCCTTAAAGAGCATTGGGGAAGACGACGAGGCCGCGGCCCATGCCGGCGTTAACGTCACCGCTCTCAAGACCATTATGTTCGGGGTCAGCGCCTTCTTTATGGGCGCCACCGGCGCCATCATGGCAACCAAGTGGACCTACATCGACCCCTACATCGCCTTCAATCCTCTCTTTTCGTTCATGCCGGTGTTGATGGCCATTTTCGGCGGCATGGGAACGTTCTACGGTCCCATACTGGGTGCGACCGTCTTTGCTTATTTGGAGGAATTACTGATCACTCAGTTCCCCTACCATTATATGCTCATATTCGGTTCCATCCTGGTCATCGCTATATTGTATCTTCCCGGCGGGTTGGTAGGATGGTTACAGAAGTGGACGAAGGGAGGCGCAGCCAGGCGACATGCAAATTCTTGAGGGTTTAGGAGTCAATAAGCATTTTGGCGGGTTAGCCGCGATTACCAATGTCGACTTTCACGTCGACCGGGGTGAAATCGTAGGGCTCATCGGCCCCAATGGGGCCGGCAAGACTACGCTGTTCAATCTCATCTCGGCAGCCATCCGGGTGGATTCCGGAGAGATCCGATTCAAGGGGGCCAAGATCAGCGGTCTTCAATCCTACCAGGTCTGCCGGTCCGGAGTGGCCAGGACTTTTCAGGCGGTGAGGGTCTTCCCCAACCTGTCCGTTCTTGAAAACGTTACCCTGGCCGCGCACTTTGGCGCTCCCGGCGGCATGTCCTCGGCCCAGGCGACCAAAGAGGCGCTGGAACTTTTGGAGTTCACCGGGTTGTCCGTTCCCTGGACGATCCTGGCGAAGGATCTAACCATGGCTCAGCAGAAGAGACTCGAGGTGGCCAGGGCCTTGGCGACTAAACCGGAACTGTTGCTGTTGGATGAAGTGATCGCCGGTTTGAATCCGACGGAGACGTCCGAGGCGATGGCCTTGATCACCAGGATTCGAGACATTGGAATTACCATTATGATGATCGAACATGTGATGAAGGCCATCATGAGCATTTGTGACCGGATCATCATGTTGCACTATGGAGTAAAGGTCGCCGAGGGAACACCGGCGGAGATAGTCAACAACGAGACCGTCATTGAAGTCTATCTGGGAAAATGAAACGATGCTTTCAGTCAGAAATCTGAGCACTTTTTACGGAAAGATTCAGGCCTTGTGGGAGGTCAGCTTCGAGGTCCACCAAGGGGAGATCGTGGCCCTTGTTGGGGCCAATGCGGCCGGCAAGACGACGCTCCTGAACACCCTATCCGGGGTCGTTCCCGGAGCAGCGGGAAGCGTTGAATTCCTGGGCCGGCGATTAGAAGGGCAGCCGCCCCAGATGATCGTAGGACAGGGCATTTCCCAGGTCCCTCAGGAAGGAAGACTTTTTCCGGATATGACCGTCCGCGAAAACCTTGAAATGGGCGCCTACCTGTCCCGGGCCTGGGACCGGAAGAAAGAGACGCTCCAAGAGGTCTACGAGATATTCCCCAGGCTTAAGGAACGGAGTGGTCAGATAGCCCGGACCCTGAGCGGCGGTGAAAAGCAAATGGTGGCCATCGGCCGGGGTTTGATGTCCAAGCCCAAGCTCTGCATGTTCGACGAGCCGTCTTACGGTCTGGCACCGATATTGGTGGCCGAGATATTCCGAATCATCAAATCCTTGCCCCAGCAAGGGATCACCGTCCTGCTGGTGGAGCAGAACGTCAAGCAGGCCTTGGAGTTGGCCGATCGCGCTTGCGTGTTGGAGAATGGCCGGCTCACCCTGGAGGGAAAGGCCGTCGATCTTATGAATAATGATCACATACGCAAGGCCTATCTGGGGTTGTGATACCGAGGGGAAGGACAACAAGCCCCTTCGAGCCTCGGATTGAAATGCGGTCAAAGACCGAGGTGGGTGAAACAAGAATCGAAGGGCGGAAAGGGGGATTTGAACGGTGAATGAAGAGCGGCTAAAGAAGAAGGTCGACGAACTGGCCGGGAGGGTCTGGGAGGCCGCGGCTATTGAGGCGCGGGTCAGAGAACTGTCGGCTGAAGGGATTTCCTCCCGGAAGCTCGACCCGGCGGAGATGCTGGCGAGAAAGGAAGAGATCCTGGACCGCGTCCAGTTGCGGGCGGAGGAATATAACTTTATCCTTAAAAACTGCGCTCAGGGTACGGCCCTGGCGTTGCTCGAGGAATTTGGACTGGGTTCCATGGAAATCATCCAGGCCCTCACCCCTTTCCCCGGGATTGGCGGCACCGGTGAAATATGCGGGGGGATCACGGGCAGCCTGATGGCTTTCGGGCTCTTCTTCGGAAGCAATGACCGGTTGGATTATGGCGCCCTGAATAACACGATCCTGATGGCTCAGAAATTCATGGCTCGCTTCGAGGGTGAAATAGGGCATCTGTATTGCTCAGACATTATGGAAACGGTCATCCTCGGGCACAGGCTTAATCCGGGGGAGAGCGAAGAGGCCATGATGACCTTTTCCAAGGAGAAGGGGTTCGAAAAGTGCGGTCTGCCGCCGGGTATCGGCGCGAGACTCGCCGCCCAATTCATGATCGATTCCCTGAACTAGGCAACAGGCCTTTCCCGCCGGGAAGACCACCTTCGAATTCAGGGGATCGGCAAGCCGGGAGGAGACCGAGGCTGATCTGCATGGATAACCGGTCTGAGGAAGTCCAAACCATTCCGGACAAAAAAAGGTCCGGACCAGCAAGCGTTGAGGAGGTCAAAATGAATCTGAATGGTAAAGTAGCCCTCATTACCGGAGGGGGGCAGGGAATAGGCGCGGCCATTGCGGCGCGGTTTGTGGCCGACGGAGCGCGGATCTGCATCACCGGCCGGCGGCAGAAAATGCTGGACGTGGTCGCCCAAACGCTCCCTGCGGGCACTGTGGTGACCTGTTCGGGGGATGTCACCGACTTTGAAGACGTCAAAAGAATGGTGGAGGCGACACTCACGTTTGACGGTAAAATCGACGTTTTGGTAAACAACGCCGGCATAGATCCCGGGGGCTCCGTGGTCGACCTCGATCCCGACCTATGGCGGCAGGTGATCGAGACGAACCTGACCGGCCCCTTTCTCCTGATGAAGGCCTCCATACCGCACATGATTAAACAAGGCGGAGGATCGATCATCAACATTTCCTCCCTGGGCGGAGTCCGTTGCCTTCCCACCATGCCGGCCTATGCCTCGTCAAAAGGCGGCCTGATCATGCTCACCCAGCAAGTGGCCCTGGACTACGGTCCTGCCAACGTCCGCTGCAATGTCGTTTGCCCCGGCGGCACAAGGACGGCCATGTTGGAGCATTCACTCGGCCAACTCCAAGAAACGCTGGGTACCGATGTGGAGGGCGTCTTCCAGGTGGTCTCCTCGGGCGTACCCCTTCGCCGCTTCGCAGCGCCCGAAGAGATCACGGGTATCTGCAGTTACCTGGCCAGCGAGGATTCGAGATTCATGACCGGGTCCGTTCTGCTCATTGACGGCGGCTCGGCGGTGGTTGATGTCTCGGGAGCAACGCTGACCAATGCCGGCGTTAAATGGGGGGTCTAAGAACCCCCAAGATCAGCCGATCAGACCGGATCGGGGGGGTACCTACCCAAAAGGACGAAGCGAAAAAAAAAGCACGTTAACCTGAAGCTAGGAAAGGGAGGGCAAGACATGAAAATGAAAGCGGCAGTGCTAAGAGAGTATAAAAAACCATTGACTATTGAAGAAGTTGAATTGGCCCCGCCCAAGGAACAGGAGGTCTTGGTCAAAACCGCTTATACCGGTTTCTGCCATTCGGACCTGTCTTTCATGGAAGGCGACGTCCCCTTCCCGCTGCCTATGGTGGTCGGGCACGAGGCCGCCGGTATTGTCGAGGCCGTCGGACCGGGGGTCACTTCACTCCAAAAAGGGGATCACGTGGTCGCCACCTGGATGGTGGCCTGCGGGCACTGCCCGGAGTGCACCAGCGGTCAGGGACATATCTGCCGGACAAGTCATGGCATCCATACGCAAGGCACGCTCCTGGATGGAACCTCCCGGTTGAAGGATGCCCAGGGAAACCAATTATTGCACAATAATTTTGTTTCCGGTTTCGCCGAATACATGGTCCTGGTGGAGGCCGGGGCCATTAAAATCAGAGACGACCTGCCGTTGGAGCAGGCCTGTTCGCTGGCCTGTTGCATGCCCACCGGATTTGGGGCCGCCTATAATGTGGCCCAGGTGAAACCGGGACAATCCGTGGCCGTCTGGGGGTTGGGCGGTGTCGGGCTTAATGTGGTTCAGGGCGCCAAGCTCCGGGGTGCTTATCCCATTTTCGGGGTGGACCTGGAAGGCAGTAAAGAGGAAATAGCCAAAGCCTTCGGGGTGACCCATTTTATTAACAGCAGCCGGGAAGATCCGGTCCCGATCATCCAATTACAAACCGGCGGGGTAAAGATGGATAACGGGATGATCATGGGCGGCGGGGTGGACATCCTCTTCGAGGTCAGCGGGAATACCGGCGCCATTAGCCAGGCCTACTGGGCCTTGGCCATGGGGGGCAAGTGGGTTCAGATCGGCATTCATCCGGCGGATCAATCGGCCGAGATGGTCCTGACTTTTTTCCCCGTCCACTGCAAAACCCTGCAAGGGACTCTATACGGCAATATCCGGACCCATGAGGACATCCCCGCCTTCGCCGACATGATTATGCGAGGGGAGTATAACGTGGAAAAATTATTAACTAAAAAGTTTAAGGTGGAAGAGATTAACGAGGTGGCCGAAGCGATGCGAAAAAGGCAAATCATCGGTCGCTGGGTCTGTGAATGGTAAAGGATATCCGGCGAGAAACGCCCGAGAGGCGAGATTTTAATAAGAAAAACCAATAGCTGACTTACAGCGAGGGGAGCAAATGAAAAAAATCTCATTAAAAGTAAACGGACGAAGGTATCAGTTTGTGGTCGAACCGGACAGGGTCCTTATGGATCTCCTGCGTGACGACCTGCACCTTACCGGGGCGAAGCAGTCCTGCGACCGCCTGGGGCAATGCGGGGCCTGTACGGTCATCGTCAACAATAAAGCGACGCGATCCTGTCTCACCAAGGTGGCTGACCTGGAAGGCGCCGAGGTGATTACCGTGGAGGGCTTGGGTACTCCGGATAATCCCCATCTGATCCAAGAGGCCTTTGTTCTTTCAGGCGCCATACAATGCGGATTCTGTACACCGGGTATGATTATGGCGGCCAAGGTCCTTCTGGACCGGAATCCGGACCCGGATTCGGAAGAGATCAAAAAGGCCTTGGCCCGGAATTTGTGCCGTTGCACCGGCTATGCGAAGATCCTGGACGCCGTGAAGCTGGCCGGCCGGTTCATTCGCGGCGAGACCTCGCCCGACCAGGTCAGGCCGGACCCCAAGGGACCGAAGCTGCATGTCTCCCATCCGCGACCCTCGGCCATGATCAAGGCCTGCGGGCTGGCCGAATTCTCGGCCGATATAAAAATTCAGGGCGCCGCGGAGATAGCGGTCGTCCGCAGCACGGAGCATCACGCGAAAATCATTTCCATCGATACCGGAGAGGCGGAAAAGATGCCCGGCGTCATCGGCACCATGACCGCCAAAGACATCAAGGGGACCAACCGAATCCAATTCATCTTCAATGACCAGCCCGTGCTCTGCGATGAGAAGGTCCGCTGCCTGGGGGATCCCATTGCCGTAGTGGCGGCCGAGACCTTGGACCAGGCCCGGGCAGCGGCGGCCGCCGTAAAAGTAGCGTACGAGCCCCTGCCGGTGATGATGACTCCGCAGGAGGCCCTGGCAGAAAACGCCGTACCGCTGCATGCCGAATTCCCCAACCTCTGCTATCAACAACCCCAGATTAAGGGAGATGCTAAAACGGCCTTTGCGGGATCCGCCGCCGTGGTGGAGGCGGAGTTTTCCACGCAGCTCAATCATCAGGCTCCCCTGGAGCCGGAGGCCTGTGTCGCCTATCTGGAAGGAGAAGGAGAGGAGGCCTTGCTCGTGGTGATCGGACGAAGCATCATGATCCACACCCATATGGCCATGCTGCAAGGTGCCCTGGGATGGGAAAACATGCGCTATGAAGAGGCCTACACCGGGGGGCAGTTCGGGATCAAGGCCGCCATTACCTCCGAAGGCATTACCGGGGCCGCGGCCCTCCATTTCAAGAGACCTGTTCGCTATATCCCCAGCCTGCATGAATCCATGCTGCTGACTTCCAAACGGCATCCCTTTATCATGAAGGTCAAACTGGCGGCTGATCGGGACGGGAAGTTGACCGCCTACGCCAATGATTTCGTCGTGGAGAACGGCGCCTACATGATTTTGGGCATCGTCGTCATTGTTCGTGCCCTGCAAATGCTCTCCGGCTCCTATCATATCCCCCATATTGACACTATGGCCAAGCTGGTTTACACCAATAACCCGGCGGGAGGCGCCGCCCGCGGGGCCGGGCCGCCGCAGGTCAATTTTGCCCTGGAATCGGCCATGGACATGCTGGCGGAAAAATTGGGAATCGATCCCCTGGAATTCCGTTTAAGAAACGCTCTTCTGCCCGGTCAGAGCGTGTCCACCGGTACCGTCGCGGAGCAGTGGACTTTCAAGGAGCTCTGCGAACTCATCCGGCCCCATTACGAGCGGGCCAGGAAAGAGGCGGCTGCTTTCAAGGATGGCCCGATCAAACGGGGCGTCGGCCTGGGCGCCCATTCCTTCGGCATCGCCTCACCAGGAGACGCGGCCCAGTTGGCGGTGGAACTTGATCCGGATAATGGGGTTACCCTCTACGCCGCCGCGGCCGATCCTGGTGAAGGAAACGATTCCATGCTGACCCAGATCACCGCTCATTTACTGAATCTTCCGTTGGAGAAGGTCCGTTTGGTGACCCGCAATACCGATCAGACTACTGAAACCGGTCCTGCTGCCGGCAGCCGGATCACCTATATGGTCGGAGGGGCCCTGGTCAATGCCCTGGAACAGTTGAAAGAAAACCTGGCCACGGCCGGTGAGGCGACCTATGAAGGGCTGAAAAAAGCTGGAAAACCCACCCGCTACATGGGGAAGAAGAATGTCCCTGAAGGTCAGCTCGATCCGCAAACCGGTCAGGGGCCGACCTTTGAGTCCCAAGTCCATAATATTCAGATGGCGGAGGTAGAGGTCAACACCGAGACCGGTGATGTCCGGGTGATCAAAATGACCACAGCGGTTGATCCGGGACCGGTGATCCATCCTCAGAACCTGGAAGGCCAGCTTGAGGGTGGAATGGATCAAGGCGTGGGATACGCCCTCAGGGAGGAATATGTAAGCGGCAAAACCAAAGACTGGGTCACCTTTAAATTTCCCACCATGAAGACCGCCTTTGACATGGAGGTGATTACACCCCTCGAAGACGCCTCGAACCAAAGGAACCCTGGGAGCCACCGGTATCGGTGAGATGACCATGGTTTCAACGGCCCCGGCGGTCATCAACGCCATCAAGGATGCCTGCGGCGTCAGGATCTGCAACCTGCCGGCAACGCCGGAGAAGATCAAGGCCGCGCTGGCTAAAGGATAACGGAGGCCCATGGACGGATCTGCAGGGTCCAAGCCCCTTTCCGGCCAGCCCAACCGGAAGGTTCGCTTGATCGCGGGGAGGGAGATCCTCTTTGACAACGAGGGATTCCTGTGGAAACCGGAAGACTGGACCGTTGAGCTGGCCGGAATCCTCGCCGCGGAAACCGGGCTTGAAGAAATGAACGAGACCCAATGGCGGATCATCCATTTTTTGAGGAATTTCTACTTCCACAACGGCCGGGCGCCCATGAACCGTGACATAAAAGCCGAGATCGGCTTGACCTTCATGCAGATGGAGGCCCTCTTCCCGGAGGGTATCCGTCGGGGCGCCCGCCGTGTGGCCGGCTTGCCGAATCCGAAGACCTGTTCGGGGTAGGGAGTATGACCAAACGGTTTATCTACCTGGACAACGCAGCCACCACCTTCCCCAAACCACCGGGTGTGCTGGCCAGCATGGTCGAAGCGTACCAGCGGACCGGGGTCTCTCCCGGGCGGGGGAGCTATGACCTGGCGATTGAGGCGGAGGATCTGGTCGAGGCCGCGAGGAGAAAGCTCGCTCGCTTCTTCGGCGCACCCGATCCCCATCGGGTCATATTCGCGGGGAACGCCACGGACGCCCTGAATCTGGCCATTCAGGGCTTGATTCGGCCGGGGGATCACGTGGTCTCCACTCGGATTGAACACAACTCGGTCCTTCGGCCCCTGTACCACCTTCACGAACAGGGCCTGATCGAATACGATCTGGTGCCCTTCGATGGAAAGGGCTTTGTTGACCCTGACGATATCGCCCAGGCCATCAGGCCCAATACCCGGCTGGTGATCGTCTGCCATGCCTCCAACGTGCTGGGAACGATCCAGCCTCTAGCCGAAATCGGTGCCCTCTGTGCCCGGAAAGAGGTGCCCTTGCTGGTGGATGCCACCCAGAGCGCCGGCGTGGTCCCCATTGATCTGGAGGCCTGGAAAATCGGCGCCGTAGCCTTCACCGGCCATAAGTCTTTACTGGGGCCCACAGGCATCGGCGGCCTGATTATTCACCCGGACCTGGACCTGCGGACCACACGCTTTGGGGGAACCGGCATTGATTCGGAGAGTCCCATCCACACCCAGACCTATCCCCATCGTCTGGAGGCCGGGACCCTTAACCTGATCGGTATCCTCGGTCTTTCCGCGGGCCTAGACTTCCTGGAGGAACAGGGTATCGAAGCCATACACCGCAGGGAGATGGAACTGGTCACCCGCTTCCGTGACGGCCTGTCTTCCCTGGACAGGGTCGAACTTTATTGTGCGGAAGATCTGCGCAACCATGTGGGGCTCATCACCCTCAATGTGCGGGGAATGGATCCGGGGGACACCGGGGCGATCCTGGATGCCGACTTCGGCATCGCCGTAAGGGCCGGGCTCCATTGTGCTCCCTTGGTTCACGAGGCTATAGGCACCTTTCCCCGGGGCGGCGTCCGTTTCAGCCTCGGACCTTTTAATACCGGAGATGAAATCGATTGGGCGCTGGAAGCCATGAGCGAGATCAATGGCTCCCGGAATTGTTAGTGCAACGGAGATCGGTAACTATGCCGGAGAAACAAAATGGAAGAGATCCGTATTGACGGGACCCGCGGGATATATTAAAAAGGACTATGACCTCAATAGATCAAGGACCCCGGTATACCCTGGCTCCAGGGTGCCAGGTACGGGAGGAAGACTTTGGATTGCTCTTCTATACCCAGCAAGGTCCGGGGCTTTATTTTGTTTCCTCCGGTGATTTCCTGAAGGCGGATTTTTTCCAAGGACGTCACACCCTGGAAGAATGGCGGCAGCGGGGGCCCCTTTCCGGTCCCTGGTCCGAGGATCGGTACTCGGCGTTGAAAAAGACACTGAACACTTTGCAGGGGAAGGGGATCATTCTTGCCTGCTGAAATGGCTCGCACCGGTCTTCGCGCCCCGGTCAACGTGACCTGGGAAATTACCTGGCGATGCAATCTCCGCTGTGCTCATTGCCTCTCCGCTGCCGGGGAGGCCTCACCGGAGGAGCTTTCCTTCGGAGAGTGTCAAGACCTGATCCGGCAATGGGCCGGTCTGAAGGTCTTTCAGGTTAATATCGGCGGCGGGGAACCCTTTCTTCGAAAAGATTTTCTGGAACTTTTGACTGGGTTACAGGAAAAGGGAATAGTGGCCTGTGTGAGTACCAACGGGTTGCTCATGGATGACGAACTAGCCCGACGCTTAAAGGCCTTTAAACAGCTCTATCTCCAGGTCAGCCTGGACGGCGTCACCGAGGAGGTGAATGACCGGATCCGCGGTCAAGGGACGTATCGAAAGATCCTGTCCGCCTTGGACTGCCTCTCCAGGCAGAATATTTCCTATAGTATCAATACGGTCCTGACCAGGCTGAATTATTCCCAATTGGACTCCTTGCGGGAATTGGCCGGGGAATACCGAGCGGGGTTTCGGGTGTCGCGTTTCCGTCCCTCGGGGAGGGGTAAAGACAGCAAAACACTCCTCAATCCCAGTCCGGACCAGTTGGAAGCCTTTGCGGAATGGCTGAATGGCCACGATCAAGTACGTACCGGGGATTCTTTCTTCTGCCTCACCTCGGAGAATCGGCGTCGCAAGGGATTGGACATGTGCGGCGCCGCCAAGATGACCTGTTGCCTGTCTCCCAGCGGGGAGGTCTATCCCTGCGCCTTCTTGCAGGAAAAGGACTTTCAGGCCGGCAATGTGCGCCGTCACTCATTTAAAGAGATTTGGGATCAGGCGGCGATTTTTCGCCGGTTCCGGACTCTTGATATTTCCTCCTGCCATACCTGCCGCCGCTTTGAGACCTGCCGCGGCGGGTGCCCGGCCATGGCCTACCATACCTATCGCGATATTTCCTTGCCTGACCCGGAATGCCTGGTGAATTTAAGATCAGCGGCCTAATACCACGCCCACATGTTTGATCATCTCTTCACACCGCTGGTTTTGGGTCAGTCCACCTTGCCCAACCGTATTTGCTTTCTGGCGCACCGTACCAATTTTTCCCGGGACGGCCGTTTCAATGACCGCCATCGGGCCTATTACCAACAGCGGGCTGTCGGGGGCTGCGGGCTGATCATTCTGGGGGAACTCGCCATCCAGGCCAATGACCGCCCCTGGGAGACCATGATCGAAGCCTCCGTTCCCTCGATCGTCCCTGATTACCGGAAATTAACCGAAGTCATCCATGAAACCGGCACATCCCTATTTGCCCAACTGACCCACCATGGGTTTCAAAGCAGCGGGGCCATCAACCGAATGCCCGTCTGGGGGCCGTCGGCCTTGGCGGATATCGTCTTTGGGGAAACGGCCAAAGCCATGGAGGCGGAGGATTTTGAGGAACTGGTGGAATCCTTTTCCCGGGCGGCCGGATTTGTACGGGCAGGCGGGTTGGACGGGATCGAGATAGACCTGGGACCGGAATCCCTGTTGCGGCAGTTTCTCTCTCCCCTGACGAACCAGCGTCAAGACGAATACGGGGGCAGCCTGGAGAACCGTCTCCGTCTGCCCCTCCAGGTCCTGGAGGGTATTCGGAAAGTCGTGGGGAACGATTTCACGGTGGGAATCCGGTTATGTGCCGATGAAAAATTCTGGGGCGGGATTGGCGTGGAAGAGGCCCAGGAGATGGCCCGTCACCTCGGTCAAACCGGCGGGATCGATTTTGTCAATGTGACTTTGGGGACCTATTACAACCTGCATCTGATCCTGGCTTCGATGCATACTCCTCCCGGATACACCGTGGAATTGGCCGAAAAGATAAAAGCCGCCGTTCCTCTTCCCATAATGGCCAGCTATCAAATCAATACCCCGCAAATGGCCGAAGAGACCGTTGCTCTGGGGAAAGCCGATCTGGTAGGCTATGTTCGCCAATTGATTTGCGACCCTGATTTCCCGAGAAAGATCCGCGCGGGAGACCTGAAAAAAGTTCGTTATTGCGTTCGGGACAACAAAGGCTGTCTGGGACGGATTAATCAGGCCAAGACCCTGGGGTGCATTCAGAATCCGGAAGTGGGCTACGAAGCCTTCGGCGTTCAGCGTTCGGCGTTCGGCGATAATCCGACCCAATACGCTGCCAGCCCCCAGCCGCATTCTAAAATCGCCAGACGGGTCATGGTCATCGGGGCCGGGCCGGCCGGATTGGAGGCCGCCCGGGCAGCCGCTTCCCGGGGCCACCGGGTAGTGGTCTATGAAAAAAACAAAGTCGTGGGCGGCCAACTCAATTTGATCCGAAAAAGACCTACTCGGCAGGGAATGGCCGGGGTCATTTTGTATCTCCAGCATCAGTTGGAAGCCCTGGGCGTGCCTCTGCTCACCGACCAGACCATAAGCCCGGAACGGGTCCTGGAAGAAAATCCCGATGTCGTGATTGTGGCCACCGGTTCATTCCCGAACGCTAAACCGGTCCCCGGTCAATACGGTCCTCCGGAGGTTCTCACGGTCTGGGAGGTCCTGGAGGGTCGGTATCCTATCGGAGATCGGGTCCTTTTTGTTGATGAAAACAGCGGGCATCACGCTACGGCCACGGTGGAACTGCTGGCCGATCAAGGGAAACAAGTGGATATGATCACCAGCGACCTTTTTGTGGGCATCGAGCTGGCCCCGCTGGGGGATCTTTATCTGACCCGACAGCGTTTGCTCCAAAAAGGGGTCACCTTTACCACCGAGGTTCTCATCGATGAGATTCAAGGAACTACGGTCAGGGGCCGGGATATTTATACCAACCAACCTAAAGGCTGGGAAGGATACGGGACTGTTGTTCTGGACATGGGGAATATCGCCAACGACTGGCTGTATAGAGAGCTGAAAGGTCGGGTGAAGGAACTCCATCGCGTGGGAGATTGCCAAAGCCCGAGGGGTATTGATACCGCCATTTATGAAGGCCGGAAGGTGGGACAGGGGCTATGAGCGGCTTTCCCTATTTATTCGCCCCCTTGAAGATCGGCCGCATTGTAGTGTCCAACCGGATCCATTTTGCCGCCCACTTGACTAATTTCGGGGAAAACAACCGGATCAGCGAGCGGCATATCCATTATTATCGAGAGAGGGCCCAAGGGGGTTGTGGGTTGATAACCACCGAAGAATTATCGGTGCACCCCACCGATTATCCTTATGCCAAACTCGTAGACGCCTATAAACCGGAGGTCATACCCGGTTTCCAGGAACTGACTAAGACCATCCACCAAACCGAAACCAAGATATTCGCCCAATTGAACCACAATGGAATGCAGGGGGATGGGAAGAATTCCCGGTTACCGGTCTGGGGCCCCTCGGCCGGTAAGGATCCCCTTTTCCGGGAGACGGCCAAGGAAATGGAAATCGAGGACATTCGGGAATGCCTGGAATTTTTTGCCCGAAGCGCGGTCCATGCCGTCGAAGGGGGGTTCGACGGGATAGAGCTTCAGATCGGCCACAGTTCCCTTATCCGACAGTTTTTATCGCCGGCCACCAACTTTCGTCAGGATGACTATGGCGGGACTTCTGAGAATCGGCTGCGATTTTGTCTGGAGGTCATTCAATCCGTTCGTCAGGCCATAGGGCCCGACTTCACCCTGGGCGTACGATTAAATGCCGATGAAATGCACCCGCGGGGCGGCTTGACCTTGGAAGACGCCAAAATCATCGCCCAGCAGTTGGAGGCCACGGATCAACTGGATTTCATGGACCTCAGTCTGGGGACCTTCCATCATCTCTTCCTGGTGGAAGGTTCCATGCACACCCCGCTGGCCTACACGGTTCCTCTGGCCGCCGGCATCCGCTCGGTCATTACCCTGCCGGTTTTTTGCACCAACCGCATTAATGACCCTCATCTGGCTGAAAAAATTCTGGCCGACGGTCGAGCGGATATGATCGGGATGGTCCGGGCCTTGATCTGCGATCCGGAATTGCCGAATAAAGCCCGGGAAGGAAGAGTGGAAGATGTTCGCCAATGCATTGCCTGCAATCAGGGATGCATCGGCCGGATGGGGTTGGGTTATTTATTGGGGTGTGTTCAAAACCCGGCCGTGGGCCGGGAGAAGGTCTGGGGCGCGGGGACCCTCCGGCCCGCTGAAAGACCTAAAAAAGTGCTGGTGATTGGGGGCGGGCCGGCCGGTCTGGAGGCCGCCCGCGTAGCGGCCCTCAGAAAACACGAGGTCATTCTCCTGGAAAAAAATCCGGAAGTGGGGGGGCAGAATCTGATTGCCGGCCAGGCGGCCGGAAGACAAGAAATCACCGGAGTAACCCGCTGGCTGGTCGGACAGATCAGCCAACTGGATATTGATCTTAGGTTGGGGATGGAGGCAACGGAAGCCTTGGTCTTAGCCGAAAAACCGGATGCGGTCGTGGTGGCCAGCGGCTCGCTTCCCAAAGAGCATCCCTTTCCGGGGGATTACTCCTTTCCGGATGTGGTTACTGCCCCCCAAGTTCTGACCGGGCTGGTGGTGGCCGGCCCCCGGGTGCTGCTGATTGATTTGGAAGGGCATCATCAAGGTACGGGCACGGCCGAATATCTGGCCGACCGGGGCAGGGTTGTTCATATCCTCACCCCGGCCTTGTTTATCGGCAGCCAACTGGGGCCTTTGCAAGACCTCTATCTGACCCGAAAGCGATTGGCCCAAAAGGGGGTCACCTTTACTCCCGACATAGCCGTTCTGGAGATTCAAGGAAAATTGGTCAAAGGCTTGAACGTCTATTCCAATCAATTGATCGATTTTGAAGACCAGGACACGATTGTCCTGGTGGCCGGGAACCGGTCTTGCGACGCGCTTTATTTTGCCCTTAAAGGAAAAGTCCAGGAGCTGTACCGGATCGGCGATTGTCTGGCTCCTCGGAAAACCGATACGGCCATCCTGGAAGGTCATCGGGTGGGAAGGCGCCTATGAGTTTGGAGTTCGGGAAAATCCGTTCCAAATCAGAGGATATCTGGATTTGGGTACATACCAGGGCCGGCGCTGTTGAAGAACTAACCAAGGGATTGGCCGGTGAAGCCCGGCGGCTCCTTCCTTCCCGGGGAGAAACAGCAACGGTGACCGCCGTAGTCTTGGGCCCGGTTGCCGAGGAGGAGCTGAAAGGGTTAGGGCATTTCGGGGTGCAGCGGGTGCTTTGGTGTCGGGAGGATCATCGCCCTGAGGTTCCAGGAGAAAGGACCGCTTGGTTATTGGCTGATTTGATCAGAACGCGGCAACCCTCTTTTTTCCTGCTGGCCCAAACCGCGGAGACGGGCGATTGGGCCCCCCGGTTGGCCGCTCTTCTGGAAACCGGTTTAATCACCCGGGCCCTGGATGCCCAGGTGGATGGCCGGGGAAAGGCTTGGGCCGTTCGAGCGGTGGCGAACGGGCATCTTTTTGAAAGAGTCTATTTTGCCGATCAGACACCCCATATCCTGACCTTTCTGCCCTCGGTGCTAACCTCGGAAAAAATCCCCGTTCCTGCCAACCCGGAAATCACGGAAATTTTTCTCCAGGACCAGTCGGAAAGGCAGGGCACCCGGCTGTTGGAACGATTCGAAGCCCCTCCTGAAGTCCTGGACCTGGAGGAGGCGGATCTCATCGTCTGTGGAGGACGGGGAGTCGGTCGGGAAGGTTCTTTTTCCGTCGTCCATGAACTGGCCGGGGTCCTGGGGGGGACGGTGGGCGGCACGCGCCCCGTCATAGATTCAAAGACCCTGACATTTGAACGGCAAATCGGCCAGACCGGGAAGACGGTTTCCCCCCGGTTACTGGTGGCCTGCGGCATTTCCGGGGCTAACGAATTCACCGTGGGCATGGAAAAGTCCAAATTGGTTTTGGCGATCAACACCGATCCCCAGGCCCGCATTTTTCGATTGGCCGACTTGGGGGTGGTGGGGGATGTTCATAAATTATTGCCTATTTTGATTGAGAAGCTGCACAAAATGAAGGAACCGAAATAAAGGTATGTCCGCTTTTCCCTTTTTATTGCTTGGGGCGATCTTTCTGTTTTTCCCTCAGTCTACTCTGGCCTACACCACGGAAGAATGCCTGGGCTGCCATGAAACAGGAAACCCCAAAACCCGCCAGCAACTTTCCGGCAGTGCATTTTTCAAATCGGTTCATGGGCAAAACATTTCCTGCCAGGAATGTCACGTCGGGATTAAAGATCAGAACCATCAACACCAAATAGGTTCAGGCCGGGTCAATTGTCGCGGGTGTCACGAACAAGTAAACAGGCACGGACGGCGTTCTTCAAAAAAAGGATCGCCATTACCCGCCTGCCAGACGTGCCATACCCGGCATGACATATTGAAAAAAGATAACCCCGCCTCCACCGTCAACCCTGAAAATCTAAAAAAGACCTGCCGCGGCTGCCATCCCCGGGAGTGCGGCGCGAACAATTATTGGACTTATTTTCCTTCGCTGCAAGTGGCCTCTCATGCCAAGCAGGATTTCAGCCAACATTACCGCAGGAGTAATTGTCTGGGTTGTCATCAAGGGCAAGCCGCCCACGGAGAGGAGCAACCGCTAAACAGCCAAAGCTGTTCAAAGTGTCATGGCGACCTCGGGGGGAAAGCCTCATTCCTGGGATATATTCATCCCCAAGCGGATCCGAAAACCCATCCGGCGGTTTTTGTCTCCCTGGTCTTGGATCAGGCCTGGCTACTGCTGTTGGGATTGGGGGGAATCGGTATTCTATCGGCCCGATTCAAAAGGGGGCGAAGGAAAAAGTAACCATGCTGACGGTTTTTGATTTTTTCCTGGTAACCCTGGCCTTATTGCTTGGCGCTTTCGGCTTCATCCGGCGGAGATCCCTGTGGAGGCAGGGGGGGGCTGAAACTCGTCCGGGGGATTGGAAAGGTCTGATCGGTTACCTCGTCGGCCAGAAGCGAATAGTCAGAAAAAAAGGTTCCGGGACGGCCCACCTGGTTTTATTCTGGGGGGTGGTTATCCCGCTGGGAATCATTCTCCTGGCTCAATTTGATTTTTCAATTCCCGGGCCGGTGGCTCAACTACTCTCTTTCTTTTTGGACCTTTTGGGAATAGCCCTGCTGGTCGGGACCTTCTGGTTCCTTTTTCGCCGTTTGAATCAGCCGGATTATTCCCTATCCTTCCAGACGGCCCTGCCGCTGCTGCTCCTGTTGATTATCGCCATCACCGGCTTCCTGGCCGAAGGGACGCGGTTACGTATAGTCCCCGGCGGTGACCTCTGGGCCTCTCCTTTGGGTTGGCTGGTATCTCTGGGAATGCCGGACTCTCCCTGGTTTTTGCAAGTAGTCATTCGTTTCCATTTGCTGACGGTCCTGATCTTGATCGCCCTGATACCTTTCACTTCCTTGCGTCATTTAGCAGCGGCGCCTCTCAATGTTTATTTTCACAGCCGGCAAGGGCCAGGCCAACTTTATCCACTCTCCTTGGAAAAAGGGGACCTGGGAGCTCAAACGGTCCACGATTTTTCCTGGAAGCAGTTGATGGATGCCGAGGCCTGTGTGGCCTGCAACCGTTGTCAGCAGAACTGCCCGGCCTTTCTTTCCGGAAAACCCCTCTCTCCTCAAAAAGTGATTCAGAAGATCCTGGGCCAGATGGAGCAAGCCGTTCACCGAAAAAGAGCGGAAGATCAATCCGGCCCACCCCTGCTCGCCCAGGACATCAGTGAGGAAGAAATTTGGTCCTGCACCACCTGCCTGGCCTGTATCGAACAGTGCCCGATCTTCATCCAACCCTTGCGGCAAATCATGGATTTGAGAAGATATCAGGTTCTGGGAAGAGGCCTGGTCCCCCCGGAGGCCAGACCGGCTATCCGCAATCTGGAACTATTCGGGGATGTTCAGGGTAAAGGCAGGGCCTACCGTTCCGAATGGGCTTTCAACCTGGGTCTAAGCCCTATGTCCGCCAGGGGCTTAAGTCCTGAAGTGCTTTTCTGGGTGGGCTGTTACGGGTCCTTTCATCCGCGCTACCAGAAGGTGGCCAGGGCGTTGGTGGAGATTATGAAGGTCGGGCAGGTCCGGTTCGGTTTCTTAGAAAAAGAGGAGTTTTGTTGCGGGGATCCGGCCCGGAGGCTGGGTGAGGAAGCCTTGTTTGCAGAGCTGGCCAGAAAGAATATCCAGCGCTTGAATCACTACCCGGTTAAAAAAATCGTGACCCTCTGCCCTCATTGCCTGAATACGCTGAAAAACGAGTATCCCCCCTTAGGAGGAAAGTTCCAGGTTTTTCATGCCAGCGAACTGGTCAAAGAGCTGATTGACCGACAGCGAATCAAATTAAAATACCCTTTAAGGAAAAAGGCCGTTTTTCATGATCCCTGCTATCTGGGTCGGGCGAATCAACAGTATCAATCGCCTCGGGAAATCCTTTCGGCCGTCCCGGATATTGAAGTTCAGGAATTACCCCGGAACCGGGAAAACGGTTTTTGCTGTGGAGGCGGAGGCGGGCACATGTGGCTTCATGAAACCAGGGGTCGTCCCATTAATCAACTTCGGGCCGAAGAGATCATGGTATCCGGGGTGGAACTGGTCGGGACCGCTTGTCCGTATTGTTTGGTCATGCTCGAAGACGGGGTTCTCTCTCAGGAAAAGAACCCCCCCCCACAGGTCCGGGATGTCATCGAAATCGTGGCCGCTTCCCTGGAAAGGAACTAGGCCATGAAGATCGTCGTTTGTATCAAACAAATAGCCCACACCTACTGCCGAAGCGGTCTCGATCCGGAACAGCATTTTTTGGCACCGGAAGATACCCTTTATCGAATCAATCCCTACGACGAGGCGGCCTTGGAATTAGCCTTATCGGCCAGGGCTTCTTTGGGTGAAGGAGAGGTCGCCTTATTGACTTTGGGGCCCCTCATCGCCGAAGCCGAACTGCGACGCTGTCTGGCCTTGGGGGCCGACCGGCTTTATCTTCTGGCTGGAGAAGGTGAAGCGGATCCCTGGGCCAAATCCATCTATTTAGCTCGGGCGATAAAGGATCTGGGTGCCCGGGTTGTCCTCTGCGGAAAAGAGTCTTTGGACAAACAAAACGGTCTCATGGGGGCCTACCTGGCCTATCACCTGAAGAGGCCTTTTGTCTCGGCCATTACCCAACTGACGTTTTCTTCAGACCACCATTCAGGGACTGTTCAAAGGAGTGGGGGACGGGGAGTGCGGGAAACTGTCCTTTGCCCGCTACCGGCGGTCTTCAGTGTTGATCTGGGTGGCCAAGCCCTCCCGCTGCCCACCTATCCAAACAAAAAGCAGGCCTGGTCTATCCCTTTTCACCAAATAACGTATAATGATCCCAGCCCGAAACCCCAAACAGTGATGGCCGAAGTGTTTCCTCCACGTCCGCGACCCAAAAGAATCCCGGCACCGGATTGCTCTCGGCCGGCTTATGAAAGGATCGACCAGCTTCTTTCCGGCACCAGCATCCAAAAAAACGGGCTCGTGCTGACTGGAAGCCCTGAATCGCAGGTGGAAGGGATCCTCTCCTTTTTAGAGAACCATGGTTTCCTGGGGTCTCGGCAGAAATCCGGGGGTGAATAAACGTCGTGGCCCGCAAAGGACGAAAAGAATTTTCCGGTAAATGTGCCCTGGTCACCGGTGGGGCCCGGAATATCGGCCTGGCCATAGCCAAAGAACTGGCAGCCCAGGGTGCTTCCATCGCCCTGGTCGATATCTGTCGAGACTTAAAGACTATCCCCTACGCCCTGGCTGGGCCGTCGGATTTGGAAGGAGCGGTTCAGGAAATTGCCAAAATGGGGGTCGAGACCCTGGGTTTGACGTGCGACATCCGCCAGGATAGGCAGGTCAAAGCCGCCTTTGGCCAGGTGCGCGATCAATTCGGCCGCCTGGATATCCTGATCAACAATGCCGGCGTGGTCTCCCTTCATCCGATCACCCGCCTGACCGAAAAGGCCTGGGATGAAGTGGTGGATGTCTGCCTGAAAGGGACGTATCTCTGTTGCAAATACGCCCTGCCGGCGATGGTCGAACAGCACTACGGTAAGATCGTCAATATTTCCTCCGTAGCCGGGCAGCGCGGATTGGGCCTCAGCGTCCATTACTGCGCGGCCAAGCATGGGATCATCGGTCTGACCAAAGCGCTGGCCCTGGAGGTGGCCGATCATAATATTAATGTAAACGCGGTTTGTCCTGGAACCACTGAATCCCCGATGCTCTCGGGGCTGGCCTCCCAAATTCAGTTGGCGGACGAACCGTATCCTCATTTTGCTCGACGGCATCTTTTTCAAGACCGTCCGATCACCCCCAGGGATATTGCCCGAACGGTAGCCTGGCTGGTTTCAGATAAAAGCCAATTCACCACCGGGGCGGTCATACCCGTGGATGCCGGATGGTCGGCCCAATAACAAAACCCCTGGCCTATCGCCTGCGGGAATCGGTGGTCCATACGCAGAGAAACCGGATCCCCGTTTTGGTTCTGGCCTTCCCCTTGAAGGTCCTGCGGCTGGACCCTTTTTGGATCCCGGTGCTGGATTCTTTATCCGGAGACCAATTCGTTTCCGCCGAAGATATAAGTTCCCGGGTTCCTTCGATCAATCCGGATAAACTCATATTTTTCCTGGACGACTTGGTGCGGAGAGGGTTCCTGGAACCGGAGGGTACTTTATTACTCCCGGATTATCCCCTGGTCTCCGTCATCGTCCCGGTCAGAAATAGATCGGAAGAGATAGCGGACTGTCTTGCTTCGCTCGCTCACCTGGACTATCCTCCGGGGAAAATGGAAATTCTGGTGGTGGATGATTCCTCCAGTGATTCGACCCCGGAGGTGATTTCCACCTTTCCCGTCGCGCTCTGGCGACTAACAGAGCCTAAGCAAGCCTCTTTTTGCAGAAATCTGGCTGCCCGGAAGGCCAAAGGAGAAATCCTGGCCTTTATCGATTCCGATTGTCAGGCCCATCCGCTCTGGTTGAAGGACTTGGTCCCGGCCTTTAAAGATCCGGCCCTAGGGGCCATAGGCGGGATGGTGGCGGCCTCTTCCGGTGAAAAAGGACTGGACCGATATGAGGAGGTCAAGTCCTCATTATCTATCGGGGCCTGGTTTAGACGTTCGCAAGAGGCGGATCGGTTTTTTTACCTGCCCTCCTGCAACCTCCTGGTCAAACGGGACGTTTTTTTGAGCTTAAGGGGATTTCGGGAGGATCTGCAAGTGGGTGAAGATGTAGATTTGTGCTGGAGGCTGCAGGATGAGGGGTTCCAGATGGAGTATCGGCCCCGGGGAAAGATATATCACCGTCATCGGAATAGACTCAGCCCTTTTTGCCGCAGGCGCTTTGAGTACGGCACCTCCGAACCTTGGCTGCAGCGCCGGCATAGCCACCGTATCAAGCAATTGATTCTTCCCCCCGCCGGATTTTTCTTCTGGATTTTTCTTTTCTTGGCCCTCCGGTTTCTTTACCCACCCCTATTGGTCGTCAGCGGCCTGGTTTTATTGCTGGATTCCGGAATCCGGTTTTTTAAATTGGCCCGCCAAAAGCTTACTCTGACTTTTTTTACTATCGTGGCCGCCGCTCTCCGAGGTTATCTTGCCCTCTTATACCATTGGGCGGCTTTCTTCTCCCGGTATTATCTCGTGCTGGCGCTACCTTTCGGTTTTTTTCTGCCCGCGATTTCCCTGATCCTGTTGGGCCTGCACCTTTTGACCGCTGGGGTGGAATATTTTATCAAGAAACCACGGCTGAATTTCTTTTCCTTTTTTTGGTATTTCACGCTGGATCAGCTTTCTTATCAGTTGGGTGTTTGGTGGGGGTGCCTGAAAAATCGGTGTTTCCGACCGGTGAATCCCCGATTGGCAACCGACCCCCTCTTTAGAGAAAGAGGATGACCCCATCGCTCTTCAAACTTTCCTGCCAACTTCTGGGCCAGGGCCTAAGGTATCGCTACTTAAAATGGACCGGCAGGCCCGGGAAACCGCAGGCCCTAAGCTTGGAAATCACGCATCACTGTGTGGCCAAATGCCTGATGTGCAATATCTGGAAAATTCCCAGGGAGGTGCCGGATCTACCCTTGGAGAAATGGGTCACCTTGCTTTCAATGGAATTGTTTTCGGATTTACGAGAACTGGACCTGACCGGGGGGGAGCCATTCTTGAGAAAGGACCTTCCCGATCTTATTTCGAACGTCAGCAGGTTGAAGGCGAAAAACTTAAGGGCTCTTCAATCCCTGGCCGTCACCACCAATGGGTTATTGACCGATCGGGTCCTGGGCCTGACTCCGGGTATCCTTTCCGAACTCAGGGAGGTCGGACTCGACCTGGTCATGGTCTGCGCTCTGGACGGGATCGGCCCCCTTCACGACCGAATAAGGAATTATCCGGACGCCTGGTTGAGGGTTCGGGCCACCCTCGAGGGGCTAAAGAAAATCAGAGAAGAATTCCCTAACCTGATTATCGGACTCAAAACGACGATAGTCCCCTTAAACGTCGGGGAGTTGGGGAAGATCGTCGAATTGGCGGAAACGGAGGGGTTTTTTACCATTATCTCTCCCTGTATCGTCACCCCGGGGCGGTACTTAAACCCCGATCGCGCCGCGGAATTGGTTTTTAGCCCCGAGGCCAGGGAACAAATGATTGAATTTTTTCAGGGCCGGCGCTTTCGCTGGGCTTATCATAACCGGAAGCTCCTCGAATGGGCTCAGCAGGGGGTTATGGACAAACCCTGCACTTGTGGTTTCAATTATCTATTTATTCGATATAATGGGGATGTCTTTTTGTGTCCTTTAATAACCGGGAGCCGGGTAGGCAATATAGAAACAGACGATCTTGTTGCTCTCTGGAATTCCACCCCAGCGGCTCGATTTCGCCAAAGGATAGGCGGTTATCCGGAGTGTCTAAATTGCACCGAACCGGGATTGGAACGGTACGCCCTCCCTTTCGAGGGCTTTTCTTATGGCGCCCTTCTTTTTACCATGGGCCGGAAAGAATTTCTGAAAATGCACGGCCATATGGGGCTGGATAAATTTCTAAATTAATTAAACGAATGCTGGGAACGGAAAAGATAGTCTTTAGGGGGTATCCATTCGTACCCGACGGCTGATGGTTTGGAGGGAATAACTATTCCCCGGGCGGGGCTGGTAGGTCAACTGAACCGTCACGGTAACCTCATTGATTCCTTTGGGAACCGGGAGTTCAAAGGTTTCCTCCTTCGGCCGGAAAGGCTGAAGGCTGGTATCGCGCAACAGGCCTAGTTTTTTGTCCGGTCCCAGGACCATGATCGGGCCCCGGCCGTCGCCGGCCTGAGGCATATAAAATTTTGTTCCTTCAAAGAATTTTTGCCCGTTGGGAGCGGTAGCGGTCACTTCCAGGACCACCCGGGTGCGGGTGGGTCAGCCGTCCGGGATCCGGTGGCCGGCCTTATTGGTTATCCGGGTTTTAACCACGACCAGGGGTAGATGCTTTCCTTCTTCTATCTGGAAAACATAGCCCAGGGTTTCCACCTCCAGGGGTAAGGCCTGGCGGAGACGGGCGGAGGTGCCGGCCCGGTCGTTGAAGTTCGGCAGGCAGGTATGGTCCTTGCCCGGCATGTGGCAGTCCTGGCAGGTCTGAGCCCCTCCGTTGGGGAGGTAGGCATGGAGATAGCTGCCGTACAACGTGGCGCACTGGACCGGATTTTCGAATTCGAGGTTGGGGCCGAGGCCATGGCACTGGCCGCAGAAGAGGGGATATTTCAGCAGGGGGCTTTTCTTTACCGGGAGGCCCTCATGGTCCTTGATCTCCCGATTGCCGTAGAGGACCGATAACTTCGGCCGGCCATGAACCACGGCCTTATCCTGGTGGCAGACCAGGCAGCCGATATTCAACCGGCGGATGGTTTTTTTGTCGTCCCGGAAGACGGCGGCGGCCAGTTCCGCGGCTACGGCATCGGTTGCTTTGAAAAGTTGGGGCAGATGGCACTTGGCGCAAGGGAAGTTGGCCTTGGTGGCCTGCTCGGGCGACTTGACTGCCAGAACTCCCTCTTTGAGGTATTTGGACATGAAGATCCAGTCGTCCATGCCCATCAAGGGCCGGGCATGATGGGATTTTTCCCACTGGGCGTAAATCTCCGCATGGCACTCCTTGCATCGTCCGGAATCATAGTGAGCGATCAAATCCTTTAAAGACCCGATTTCCTCCTTCTTCCCTTCCCCGAAAAGATAGAGGGGTGCAAAGAGAGTGATTAAAGCGGTTGATAATAGCAAATAAAAAAGAAAATTTTTTCTAGACATTACCATTTCCATTTCTCAGCCATAACCAGACAAGATAGCCTCCGCCTATTTCACAAAGGCCGGCCAGGATGAACAGGGTCAGCGATTTAACAATCGGGTTCAGATGCATGCAAGGTTACCCCGTGCAGTGAGATGCGAAGCGTATTATTCGAAAATATTAAAAGGGGACAAATAGTCAGCAAGTCGATTTCGCATTTCCCCTGACAATATCGGACAATCTTCCGGTCCTTTGACCCCTTCGGCCACCCGGGCAGCAAAGACCATGCAGGTGGGCTCCCCACAGCGTTTACAATTGGTTTTGGGCAGCAACTTAAGAATTTCCAACAGTTTCGGTTTCGGGGCACTTTCGTAACTGGGCACCGACTCTGCTCGCTTTTCCCAGGCCTCGTTTATTTCCCTTTTCATCCACTCCAGGATTTTATCGGCCTCTTCGGCGTCCCGCAGGGCATTGACGGCAATCTGCCGGGGCTGGACGGTAATCAATTTTCCCTGGAGCCGGAAGGTTACGGCCGGGGGTTCCCGATAAAACTCGTCGCCCCCCAGCCTGGCGTTCAAATAAGGTAGAACGGCCTCGATATCTTCGTCCAGATAGGCGATGCAGTGCAGGGATTGGAAACTCGGATTGCACTCCGGCCGAAAGATCTCTTTCCGATAGCCTTTAAGCAGCATGGTTCCTCCCGACCCACCTGTCCCTCTCGTCGGTGGGGGATGACGTTTCGGTCATTCGGATTTCGATCCTTTGAATTTGTTTCGGATTTCGGATTTCGAGTTTCGAATTTAATCCAAATTTCAAAAATTTCTGGCTAGGGTTTGCAAGTCACATGGCACACCCCGGTGGGGGTCTCCAGGGCAAAGGGAAAATATTTCCGTTTGAACCAGAGGGCCACATTGACCAGGCTGATCAACACCGGGACCTCCACCAGCGGACCGATAACCGCGGCAAAGGCCGCGCCGGACTGAATCCCGAATACGGCGATCGCCACGGCAATGGCCAGTTCGAAATTATTCGAGGCGGCGGTAAAGGAAAGGGTGGCGGACTGCTCGTAGGTGGCCTTGACTTTCATGGACATATAAAACGAGATAAAAAACATGATGACGAAATAAATGGTCAGCGGGATGGCGATGCGGACCACATCGAGCGGCAGTTGAACAATAAATTCCCCCTTCAGGGAGAACATGACGATAATCGTGAACAGCAGGGCGATGAGGGTGATGGGGCTGATCTTGGGGATGAATTTTTCATGATACCAGGTCTTGTCCTTGACCTTGATCAGGGTGAAGCGGGTGATAATGCCGGCGATAAAGGGGATGCCCAGGTAGATGAATACGCTTTCGGCGATCTGACCGATGGAGATGTCCACCACGGTGCCTTTCAAACCGAACCAGCCGGGCAGGATGGTGATGAAGATATAGGCATAGACGGAGAAGAAAAGGACCTGAAAAATGGAGTTGAAAGCCACCAGTCCGGCGCAATATTCCGTGTCGCCGGAGGCCAGTTCGTTCCAGACGATGACCATGGCGATGCAGCGGGCCAGGCCGATCAGGATCAGGCCGACCATGTATTCCGGGTAGCCGGCCAGAAAGAGGATCGCCAGGAAAAACATCAGGATGGGACCGATGACCCAATTCTGGATCAGTGAAAGGATCAATACCCTGTAATTTTTAAAGACTTCGCCCAGTTCTTCGTATTTAACCTTGGCCAGGGGGGGATACATCATCAGGATCAGGCCGACGGCGATGGGAATGTTGGTGGTCCCGGACTGGAACAGGTTCCAGAACTGGGCCACCCCCGGGAAAAAATAACCGGAACCCACGCCCAGCAACATGGCCAGAAAGATCCAAAGGGTTAAAAAACGGTCCAGAAAAGAGAGTTTTTTAGGAATCGGTTCAATCATGGTATGTTCCTCCTTGCTTGTCATTATCCCCTCCCCCGGAGGGTCATTATCAGGATCAGTCTTCGGCATTAGTGCCTTCTTGAATTCTTACCGCCGGGAGAGCTTGTGATTTCTGATCCTGTGAAGCGCCTCCGGCCTTGACTTCCGAAGAGTGGTTGGAGACCGGAGAATTGGGATTATCTATCTTGCTTGGACTCGGTCCCTGAATGGTTGGGGTCGGGTTCGGGTCGGGTCCTTTGACGTCATCCGCCCGGGAGAAGAAAGGGGATAAAGAAAAACAAACTAAAACCAAAATCAGCAGAAGACATTTATTACGCATAGCCTTTTACCCTATTTTCATGCGAATAATTCGGGCGGATCATGGCTTTCCCCCGGAAGGTCCTGTGGGCTGAAAGGCCTCCTTCTGCCTGGGGCTGTAGGTCACTTCAAAGACCGGGACGCAGTGGGGGCGCGTCAAGGCCTTTAACTTTTTTCCTAAAACTTCCCGAAGGAAGCCCAAGGCCCCCGAGGCGTCCGAGTCCAGATCAATCCGTTCCAGTTCCTGGATTTCTTCCTCGCTAAAAGTCAATACTAAATTCTTCACCGCGGATCAGTCTCCCGCATTCTTGAGCCAATTCGTGAGCTGTTTTTTGCTGGGCACAGACCCGACGGAAAGGGTTTTTCCATTAACGATCAGCGCCGGAATACCCATGACACGATAACGGGCAATTTCCTTGACATCGGTGACATGCTCCAGGTCGGCGGCCAGGTTTAACTCGGACATGACGTCCATGACCCGCTGGGTTAATTCCCGGCAGTTGTTGCATCCCTGGCCGAGGACTTTGATCACCAGTCCGGCGGGTTTTTCTTCCTGGATGGGCTGCCCCAACTGTCTTCTGAACTCCCGGACCAGGGCCTGCCCATACTCCGCCTGGACTTTCTCCGGAATGTAATTTTTTTTGGAAAGACGAGTTACCAATTCCCGGGCCAGAACATCATCAGTCGATTGGGCCAGTGTGGGAGCTAAATCTTCGAGGACTGCTTTAAACCCGAGGATTCCAATCGGCCGGCCGGCAATAATAATTTGTAGAAGGTCATCATCGCTCATAGTAGGTAGGTCCGATCCTGAAAATTCAATAAACCTGAATTCTTTATAACTTTATGATAATATAGGCTTTCACTAATTTATGTCAAGACTAAACAAAATGTTCACTCGTTGTGAGTTCCTTCGCCTCGTTCAAGCTGGATTAATCCATAACAGGTTTCGTCCCGGTGTCGCCCTCTGGTATTTGGGCTTTGATCGCTTCCAGGTATAAGGCCGCAGCGCCCGCCTGGTAGCCCATCCGGCCGATTTCTTTCCCCTCGGCGATCTTCCGGGCCAGGGTCCATTCTTCAGGGCTCAATTGGCCTGTTTCAAAGGTCACCCCCAGAATTAAAGCCATCTCTTTTTCTATAGCAGCGATTATCCGGTCGGTTTCAATCGTATATCCAAGCAGTTCCAGAAGGGAAGTCGTCCGGGACTCCAGTTCCGCATAAGATCCTCCTTTCGAATCCGGATTTATCACCATAAGATTCGCCCAGGTCTCATTTTGAGGTTCGAGAATGATCGAACCATGCTGAAGCAGGGAAGATCCGGTCCACATCTGGGCACTCCCCACAAACTTTTTTCCTTGACAGACGATGTCGCTGATGGACGAACGTAAAAAACAAAGTTCCGGTGGAGGCTCGGTCAATTTTTCCTGGCCCAATCCGGCTTCGATCCCTATCAAGCGGAAACCAGCAAGAAGTCCTTTGCAAATCAGGTGATAGGCCTCGGAAAGGGAAGAAGGTATCCCCTCTTCAGTTCCGGCAACCAGGCTGTAGGTCAAGTCGTTTTGGTGCAATACGGCTCGGCCTCCGGTCGGCCTTCGGACCACATCCAATCCCAGAGATGGGCAACGAGAAAGGAGAACGGTTTTTATTTCCTGAAAGTGGCCGATAGATACCGCCGCAGGCTGCCACCGGTAGAAACGTAGCGTCGGAGGTGACAGGCCGAGGGTATGTAGATGGAGGAGGGCCTGATCGATGGCCATATTGAGGGCGCCGGGTAAAGCGCCGGTATTCAGCAAACGCCAGATCCTCATCCCAGTTCCTTGAAAAAGGTGGAGGCTTGGTAAGAACTCCTGACCAGGGTCCCGGCGGCCACACTCCTAAAGCCAAGAGTGAGGGCCTTGGTCCGCCAGGTGTCAAATTCATCAGACTCCAGGTAACGGGCAACCGGCCGATGGGCCAGGGAAGGAGATAGATACTGCCCGATAGTCAGCAGGTCGCAGCCCGTGGCCGAGATATCGTTGAGTAATCCGTCGATCTCGCTGTCATTTTCTCCCAGACCGAGCATGAAGCCTGATTTAGTGATGACTTGGGGGGATAATTCTTTGGCCTCCCGCAGGAGGGCTAAAGAGCGATAATAACCTGCCCCCGGACGCACATCCCGGTAGAGCCTGTGGACCGTCTCCATATTGTGAGCCAAAATATCCGGTTGCTCGGCCAATACTTTTTCCAGGGCCTTGGGGGAGCCATTGAAGTCGGGAATTAAAAGCTCAATCCTGACCCACGGAAGTTGTTGATGCAGCGCTGCCGCCACCCGGGCATAATGACCGGCACCGCCATCAGGCAGGTCATCGCGGGTAACAGAGGTTACGACTACATGAGACAAGCCCAATTCGGAGACGGCCTGGGTCAGCCGTTCGGGTTCCCTATCGTCCGGAGGCCCTGGGGGCCGCCCATGGTTGACCGCACAAAAAGAGCATCTGCGCGTGCAGACTTCCCCGAGTATCAGAAAAGTTGCCGTACGCTGTGAGAAACATTCTCCCCGGTTGGGGCAGCCGGCGCTTTCGCAAACCGTCGATAGATTCAACCTGCGCAATAATCCGTTGGTCTGCTCGATTTCTTTTTTATCCAGGCCCCTTTTGGCCTGGGCCACTGTTTTCATGACCCAGTCCGGCGCCGCACTATTCATGACGGGACCCCTTCCGGAGGGAGGTGGATGGCCTGCCCGTGCAAGGCCTGGGCTACTTCCAAGACGGCCTCTGACAGGGTCGGATGGGTGTGGATCGTTTCCATGATGACTCGGCTGGGTAGGCCGGCCCGCATGGCCAGGGCTATTTCCGAAATGAGATCGGCGGCCTGGGCTCCGATGATATGAGCCCCCAGGATCTGATCCGTTTGGGCCTGAGCTATGATTTTTACCAGCCCTTCCGGTTCCCCCAGGGCTTGGGCCATACCAAGCGACTTGAAAGGGAAACGCCCTATTTTAACGGGATGTTTTAACCTGGCTTCCTCTTCCGAGACCCCAACGGCGGCGTACTCCGGCAGGCTGAAGACGCATCGGGGAACGACCTGGTAGTCCATTCGGCTTCCTTTTCCCAAGGCCTGTTCGGCCGCACAGATACCTTCGGCAAAGGCCACATGGGCCAGCAGCCAGCCGCCGATGACATCACCCGCCCCGTAGAGGCCGGAGATATTGGTCTCCAGGGTTTCGTCAACAATCAGGCGACCGTCTTTCAGGGCCACTCCCAGTTCATTCAGGCCGAGCCCTTCGGTGTTAAATTTTCGGCCTACGGCCAGGAGGATAGTATCCGGTGTTATTTCGGACCCATTGGAAAGTCTGATCTGCAAAGTTTGGTCGATTTCTCGTACCGAATCCGCTTTGACATGGCAAAGGACTTTAATCTTGCGTCGTTGTAGAATTTTCTGTAGATAAGCGGCCATTTCCCGATCTTCATGGGGCAGGAGCTGATCCTGCATTTCAATCAGGGTTACCTGAGAGCCTAATTCGCGGAACAGGGCGGCCATTTCTACCCCAACCGCCCCGCCGCCTACGACTAAAAGATGATCTGGAAGGTAGGAAATGTTCAGCATTTCATCGGCCAGGAAAATTTTTGAATTCGAGGGGAAAATGGATAGATTTCCCGGCCGGGATCCGGTGGAGATGACGATTTTTTCGGTCTCAATCAAATCAGTCTTTCCTTCCCGCTCAACCTCGATCTTACCGAAACCGTTCAGTCGCCCAATTCCATCCAGAATATCAATCTTCCAGGCCCGAAACAGATTTTCCATTCCGGATCGTAAGCCGTGGACCACCCGTTCTTTCCGGGCCAGAATAGCCGTCAGATCAGCCGTCACTTCCACGGGCTTAAACCCGAATTCCCCGGCCCTGCGCAAGGTTCGACTCACCTCGGCTGAGGCCCTGACCGTTTTGGTGGGGATACAGCCCCGGTTCAGGCAGACGCCGCCCAGGAAACCTTTTTCCACCACCGCCGTTCGAGCCCCAAGCTGGGCAGCCCGGATGGCCCCTTGATAACCGGCCGGCCCGCCTCCCAGAAAAATAAGGTCATATCGGTCTGCCATGGAACGGCCCCCTATTGGATCTCGATGGTCGGCTGGATGACGATTTCCGATTTAAGTGTTTGGTTGATGGTGGAATATTTCAGGGCCATATCCAGTGCCCGCTGGACCACTTCCCGTGATTTGCCCCGGACTTCCAATTTAGGGTAAAGAATAATCTTTTTAAACCAGGAGGTCCGATCCAAAAATTCTTCCACTTCGCCTTCGGCCCGGCATTCGAAGGATACCAGGTCCAGCTTGAAGCGCTCCGCGGCCCAAACCACCATCATGAAATAACAGGTGTTGGAGGCGGCTACAAAGGCGTCTTCGGGCGTCAGGACGTTCGGCAGACCGTAAAGATCCGGCGGGGCGGAAAACTCCATTTCCACGCCGTTCTGGCACCAAGTGTACCCTTTATGCTCTCCGCGCCATTCGACTTTATTTTTATAAATCGGCATTTAAATCACCTCGTTTCGGATTTATCCTTTGGTCAATTCCTCTACGGCCCGGGCGATTTCTTCGGCCACGGCCTGGACGGCCTCTCGCTCCTCCGGTCCGAGATTCCTCCTCCGGGTGGGCGCGGCCAGACCCCGCTTATTCAAAATCTCGGGGATGAGGAGAGATTTGCCGGGTTTTCCGGAAAGGGCTTCAGTACTTTTTTGGGCGCAGCGCTTTTCGCAGCCGTCCACAGTTATGGTCGGGAAATTTTTAGCGAAAGACCGTTCTTCTTCTCCCCCGGCAATAAACAGCGGCAGACAGATAGTCACCGACTCGCCGGGCTTCAATTCATCCAATACTTTTCGGCTGGCCAGACGGGAGACCGTACCTCCCGGCAGGTCCTCCCCGCTGCAGGAAACGATCCCGACTTTCTTCGAAATTACTTCAAGACCATTCATGCTTCCTCCTTGCCGGCCAGTTCGTCAATGTCCTTGGCCAGTTCCTCGGCTGCTACAGCCGCCAGCTTCCTTCCGGTTTCATTCAATTCGGCAACTCCCTCGGGTTTAAGGTCCTTATGGGCCTGGTGAAAATGAATGGCTTCATAGGCCTTGGAAACATTTTTGCCCAGGGCCTCGACGTTCTTAAAGGCGCAACTTTTAGGACAGCCGTCGATGGTAATGACGTGATTATTCTTTATCAGTTCCAGGGCCTGCTCATCCCTGATGACCAGCAGGGGCAAACAGGTCATAGCCGTTTGCTCGGGTCTGACCCGTTCCGTCAGTTCATAGGCCGTCTCGCGGGCCAAGGCCCCATAGACCTTACCGATGCCGCTGCAAGGGAGAACGACCACTTTTTTTCCAGGAGCGTTCATTTTTTTTTCATCTCCTCCACGATTTTTTCTTTCATTAATTCCAAGTAGTCTATGGCCGGTAAGAGCCCTTTTCGGTCCTCTTCCGGACGAGAGAGTTCGATCTTGTAAATCCACCCTTCTCCGTAAGGATCTTCATTGAGCAGATAAGGACTCCCCTCGAGTCTGGGGTTAAATTCCGTCACTCGTCCGGTAACCGGAGAGATGATCGCAAAGGTGGCCTTGATGGTCTCGATGGTTCCTATTCCCTCCCCTTGTCGGACCTCCGAGCCGGCCTCGACGGTCTCCAGAAAGGCTACATCCCCTCTGGACTTTTGCAAAAAGTCGCTGATCCCCACTAACGCCGAATTCCCGTCAATTTTGGCCCAAAAATCTTCTTTGAGGTAAAGATAGCCCTCCTTGACTCTAAATATAAACTTGTCATAGGTCGTTTCTAAAAATCCCTCCATTTTATCCTCCATTTTTCGCTTAAGGGGAATCGATTTTGATCAATTCCTTTAAATGGTTGACATAGGTCCCTGCGCCGCCATAGCGAAAACCGGTCCGAGCGATTTCCTTTCCCTCGGGATCTAAAAAGAGTACCGTGGGGTACTTTTTGACGGCATATTGTATCTTCAATTCCTGGTTTTGATTTTTTAGTCCCTCCGGCAGCTCTTTATGTTTGGGGAAATCCGCCTGGAACAGGATGAACCGGTCCCTGACAAAATCCTTAAATTCCGGCTGATTGAAGATTTCGGTTTCCAATTTTTGGCACCAGGGACACCAGTCGGAGCCGACGAAGGCGGCCAGGATAGGCTGTTTTTTTTCTTGGGATGCCTGTTGGGCTGACTTAAAATCCGTCAACCAGGTTTCCTCGGCTTCAAGGGATGAAGCGACGAAGATAAACCCCAACATTATTAACGCCCTTAACATTCCTTTTAATTTTTCCATAAGAACCGCTTCTGAAATTTGAGCGGCGTAACCCTGAAATGGCTCCATGAGGGGCTCCTTACTTATAAGGGGAATCTAATATATAAAGGTTGTGCGGTTCCGAAATAATCAGATCGAATCGTTGGCATTTCAGCAACTGGATGATTCCGGGCAGGGAAACGGTCGATCTGATAATTCCATTTTTTTGTTTAATCCAATAAAAACCTTGGAAGCCCCGGTTAATATAAAGGATTTTTATCGGACCCCTCTCCGTTCTATCCATAGAATGTGCTGAGCCCCATTTAGAGGGTTAACGGTCTTTCAATAATTCCTCAAATCCATCCACCGAAGCGGCAAAAATAGCGGCGGCCTTGGCCTGACGGGCCACCATAATGGCCTCGGCGATTTCTTCCTTCGTTACCCCGGCGATCTTGGCGGCTTTCATAAAGGTAGTAGTACACGTCTCGCTTTCCCCGGCCGCCGCCACGGCAATCATAATCAGGTGTTTAAATTTGGCGGGGATCAGCGGCAGGTCCATGACCATTTTTCTGCCCCGGGCCTGTTCGAAAACGAAGGCCGGATTAATTTGGGCCAATACCCGCATAGGGCGGGGGTCTCCGCCGCTGATTTTTTCCATGTTTTTTAACAACTGTTCAATAGTGGGTTGATTATTTTCCATTCTTTTTCTCCTTTCCAAGACTTTCCCAAGATTCCTCAAACAATCAATTATGAGAATATAACCAATAAGTAATATAGTAGGGAAGTCTTGTCAAGAAAAAATTGCTGCGAAGGGGGGCGTCTTAGAAAAATTTTATGAGGAGGAATCTCGGTTTGGACGGGAATAAAGGAGGAAGACGCCCAGGAGGACCATTCCGAAGCTCAGGAGCTGTCCCATGGTCAGGAAATTAAAAAGGAAGCCGATCTGGGGATCCGGGTCGCGAAAAAATTCCACGAAAATACGAAATAGGCCATAGCCGATCAGGAACCGGGCCACCATCCCGCCGGAAGTCCTGTTCCTCCCTTTGCTCCACCACAGCCAGATGAAAAGAACCAGCCCCTCCAAAAAGGCTTCGTAAAGCTGGGAAGGATGGCGGGGCAGCGGACCGCCCTGAGGAAAAACCATTCCCCAGGGCTGGGTAGTAACGCGCCCGAATAATTCTCCGTTGATAAAATTCCCCAACCGTCCTAAACCCAACCCGATGGGGGCGGTGACGATAATCAGATCTCCCAGCGTCCAGAGATTAATCCGGTATTTTCGGGAGAAGAGCCAACCCGCTAAAAAGGCCCCGATCAACCCGCCGTGAAAAGACATCCCCCCCTGCCAGACCGCCACTACTTCCAGGGGATGCTCCAGATAATTTCTAAGATTATAAAAAAGGACATACCCCAGTCGGGCCCCGACAATTAATCCCAAAACAAGATAAAAATAGAGGTCCTCCACCCGATCTTCGGCCAGGGCCGGGGGCTTCTGACGGCGGAGCTGCAACCGAACCAGCAGGTAGGAGGCCAGAAATCCCAGGAGATACATGGTTCCGTACCACCGGACATGAAAAGGTCCGATGGAAAAAATTACCGGATCAATGGCTGGAAAGGAAAGCATGATTAGCAAGATGCCGGGAAACGAAAAGCTTGTCAATAGTAAATAGTGCCGCCCTCATAGCCAGGGAATGGCCTGAACCAGCTAGGCGTCTGCGGCTCG
The DNA here is from genome assembly GCA_963743305.1 of uncultured delta proteobacterium. Taxonomy (GTDB): domain Bacteria; phylum Desulfobacterota; class RBG-13-43-22; order RBG-13-43-22; family RBG-13-43-22; genus CAVQSS01. The sequence continues at coordinate 7,267 of CAVUPH010000027.1, read as the reverse complement.
GCTCGCCAGAAACTTTCTGTACTCCTTCAGCAGAATATAAGCGTATTGTTTTCGGGCACGGTCCGATAAGGGGATATAACTTTTTTCAGCTTCCAACCTATCGATGATCTCTTCGGCCGTGCTCTCATTCGCCTGTCCGCTTCCAGAGTAAAGGTCGGCCAATATCTCATCTGAGCCATTAACCCGGACCCGGGTATCATCAATAAAGGTCAGCAGACGCCAACGAACTGTTGGCGGTTCGCAATCGGCTCAGAGTATTCATCCCTTCTCTTCCAACGGCGACATGTTCCGCCTCTTGATTTTCTTGCTGTTCCAACCGGGTCATAAAATGTCTTATTCTGATTATAGATTAAGAAGGATCCGGAGGCAGTCCGCAACTGCTGTAAGTGTACCTGGGGATATTTGCCCCACCCGTTTAAGGATTCTCTCTTTGGCGATGGAACGGATATCTTCACATTGGATAAAGCTTTTTTTGCTTAATCCGCTTTCATGGGCCTCTATTTTTAAATGAAAGGGAATCCCTTTTTCTTTGGAAGTGATAGGAAGAGTCACCACCAAGCCGGCCGGCCCTCGATTAAACAGATCAACGGAAACGATTAGGGCCGGTCTTCTGCCAAAGGGTTCCCGGCCCCTGGTGGGATTTAAATCCACCAGCCAGATCTCTCCTCGGAGGGGTTCGCTCATAGCCCTAAACCTTCTGGTTATCGGCCAGGGTGGCTTCCCATTCCCGCCGTTCCTTGAGTTCTGATTCCCAGGCTTCAGGATTCTCTCGCAGGGCCAAATAGGCCTTATTGGCCTGTTCCATGAAGGATTGACGCCGATATTCTTCAATGGCTCGATCGATGATGGTTTGCATGGATTCTCCCGACTTGGCTGCCAAATCCCGGAGCGTCTCCCTGGTTCCCTTGCTGATCCTTACCGTGGCACTAGGCATATCTATTCCCCCATTCTTAAGAGTCACAGCTCTATATACAATATTGTGACAGATAAGTCTACAAATTTTCCTGTTCGGCCAATAGGGCCCACTCCTGTTAAAAATCTAAGCGCTGCAACCGAACCAGCAGATCGAGGGCCATAAAGCCCAAGATTTACAAGATCCCGCACCACCTCACCTGAAAAGGGTTGATGAAAAAGGAATTCGACAATATTTACCGGTCTGCCTAATCCCGCCTAACGGTTTTTGTCGAATAAGAATAGCCATTGAATTCAGGTGGGTAGTAAATATTCTCCCTCATTTCAAATAAATCGGGCTCGACAATAATGTCGAGCCCACTTTGCCCATCGAAACGTGTCATCATTAATAGATAAATAATATCTAACGGTTAACAGTAAACCCTTTTTGGCATAATCATTGCTTTATGAAAACATAACTGATAAAGCATATAACAATAAAGGAAAGGAGGTGAAGAGCATGAAACGAATTTTTCAAATTTTATTGGTAGGCCTGATGGTGATTTTTGCCGGGGCGGCTATGGCCGGCCCCTGGGGTCGGGGGATGGGCCAGGGATACGGTATGGGGCCTTATCCTTATGATGCCGCCAATCTGACGGCGGACCAGACCGCTCAATTGCAGACACTGCGGGAAACCTTCCTGAATGAAATTTCACCCCTGCAAAACCAAATGTTTGCCAAAAAATCGGAGATGCGAACCCTTTGGGCCGCCTCGAACCCCGATGAGGGAAAGATCTCCACCCTGCAAAAGGAACTGCTGGAGCTTCAGGGAAAAATGCAGGAAAAGCGGCTCCAGTTCAATCTGGAATCCCGTAAAATTATGAATCCGTAGACTTTAACCTCAGTCGGGGGAGGGTGGTTGAAAACCCTCCCCCCCTATCCGGGGGAGATCAATGAGCAGCATTCAACATATTTTGATCGTAGATGACGACTGGCTGACCCGCAGTGTCCTGGGGGATTATTTGGCCGCAAAAGGCTACCGAATCTCCCGGGCTGAAAACGGGCAGGAAGGGTTACGAGCCTTGGAAAATGGGGATATCGATCTGGTTATCACCGACTATGCCATGCCGGCTATGGGTGGCGATGAGTTGATCCTTCAACTTAGGAAGACCAATCCCCATCTTCCCGTGATTCTGATCAGCGGTTTTGCCAGACGGGAAATAAAAAGCTTTGATTCAATCAAAGACCATCTTCACGACTATTTTCTAAAACCGGTCAACTTGACACCTCCTTCAAAGTTCCATTCAAAAAGTTCCTTCGGGAGTATTCGCATGATCAAACTATTAATTCTCGTCTTGGTGCTGGCATTCGTGAGCCCAGTTTGGGCCGGTTCCTGGGGCCAGGGCCCGGGCAAGGGAATGAATTATGGTTTGGGTCCCTGCGCCGACTCTGGAATTAGATCTGAGCCCGGAACAGGCCTCCCGGATGAAAGTCATACAGTCCGATTTCCAGAAAATCATTCGGCCTCTCCAAATGGAACTTCGGGACAAGAGGACCGAGTTGAAAATGTGTGAACCGGGAAAGGGAAAAGAAACGGTCAGGACCACCCTGCTTCGCGATCAAGTCCGGGAGCTTCACGAACAGATTCGAGAAATTTGGCTGTCCTATAAAATGGATTGCCGGGCCATTCTGACTCCCGAACAATTAGATCGATTGAGTTCGGTCCAAGGCGGCAGGGGACCCCGGCCGGGAATGGGAAGGATGGGTTGGGGTGATCGGTAGAAGTATCGTTCGAAAATTACCATAAAAAGATCTAAACGATCCTGGAAAGGAATAAGGCCCATGTTCTCAAAGATGCCTTCTATGAAACTAAAGACAGCACACCCCGAAATTTGGCAGGCCCAGGTCCCGGCTCAATGGGAGAAGGGGGCGAAAGCGTTGATCCTTCTGGCAGCCGGTTTCTTGCTCCTGGCGGCGGCCTGGACCGGTGTTTTTCAGAAAATATTTCGAATCGTCCCCAATGTTCCTCTGGGGAGTCTCTGGTTTTGGTCGATGGTTCTTTACGGGGGCATTCACTATGCGGCTACGGTCTGGAGAATATGCCTTTGGCTGAGTTACCGCCCCATGCCTCCAATGGACGAAGCCGAATTGCCGACGGTTTCCGTAATCATACCGGCCTACAACGAAGGCGCACTGGTGCGCAAGTCCATCGATTCCGTGACCCACAGTGATTATCCCCGGCACAAATTTCAGGTCATCGCCGTGGATGATGGCAGTTCGGACGATACCTGGGAGCACATTCGTGCGGCCGCCGCCGGTGCCCCGGTGAAAGTGATCACCTTGCGCCAACCGGTTAACCAAGGGAAGCGTCATGCTTTGTATGCCGGTTTTCAAAAAGCAACCGGCGATGTCTGGGTGACGGTCGATTCCGACAGTATTTTGGAACCGGACGCGTTGCGCAACGGTGTGGTTCCCATCGTCCGGGATGAACGGATCGGATTGGTAGCCGGGAATGTAAAGGTTTTGAACAGGAATGACAGCCTGATCACCCGTTTGCTGAAAGTCTCTTTTACCCTTTCTTTTGCTTTCTCCCGGGCCTATCAGACCCAGATACGCGGCCTCCTGACGACGCCGGGCGCCTTTTCCGTCTATCGGGCCTCCGCTGTGAAGCCTGTTTTGAGAAAATGGCTCACCCAGACCTTCCTGGGGGTCCCCTGTCTGACGGGAGAGGACCGGTCTATGACCAACTTTATTTGCGCCCAGGGATATCATTCCTTCTTTCAGTCCACCGCCGTGGTCTGGGCCAAGATGCCCTCAACCTACAACGGGACGGTGAAAATGTTTTTACGCTGGGCCCGAAGCAATATTCGGGAAACCCTGATTCTACTATCCTATCTTTTTAAACCTTTCCGGACTGATTATCTCTGGGGCTTTCGAATGAATTCGGTCCTAATCGCCTCCACGTTAATTATTCCCTATTTCTTGATCGTCCATAGCTATTACCTGCTTTTGATAAATCCGTTTTGGCTCTTCCGCTACCTGGTCATGATTGCCGTGATGAGCATCCCGGTGGCGGCCATTTATTTCCGCCACGAACGGGATTCGGATTTTGCCTGGGTAGTAGCCTATGAGTTTTTCTGGATTTTAACTTGCCAATGGATTATGCCCTATGCCTTTTTGACTTGCCGGCGTCAGGGGGCCTGGCTCACCAGGGGAGAAGCCCAAAAAGTCAGGCCGGCCCGTGTCCCGGTCTACGCCTTCAAACTGGACAGACAGCCGTCGGTACCGGCGGACTAAGCGTAACCCGTTTTTAAAACAGCTAAGGAGGGTCATATGAAAGACAAGAAAAGCACAGTAGCGATCATGGTAGTGTCCCTGTTGTTAGCTTCTTCGTTGGCCTTGGCTCAACCCTGGAAGGGCTGGCGGGGGAGCGGAGGATGGGGGATAGGAACGCCTTATTCCGGGCTTTATAATCCGGCCCTGGCCGACAACCTGACGGGGGAAGTGGTAAAGGTGGAAAAGGTAACCCCCATCAAAGGCATGACCTATGGGGTGCAGATCCTGCTCAAAACAGAAAAAGAAACCATCCCCGTTCATCTGGGGCCGGGTTGGTATGTGGAGCGATTGGATATTAAGATCGGAAAGGGGGATAGGATCGAGGTCAAAGGGGCCAGGGCTAATTTCCAAGATAACCAGGTGATAATCGCCGGTGAAATCAAAAAGGGGGAAAACGTGTTGGTTATGAGGGATGCCAATGGCACTCCGGTCTGGGCCGGTTGGCGACGGTAGTTACTAGTTGACAGGCTCATAACTTATATCAAAATAGGAGCAACCATGAAAAAAATATTTATCATGATCACGGTACTTTCGATTGTAACCCTTGGTTTGTCCGCCGAATCCTTTGCGCAACGAGGTGCGATGAAATGGCGAGGAAGCGGCGGATGGGGCATGGGAACGCCCTATCAGAGGACGTACGACCCGGCAAAGGTAGAGACAATCTCCGGCACGGTTGAAAGCGTTGATACGATAGTTCCCGTGAAGGGCATGTATGCCGCAGTGGCAGTAACCGTGAAAACGGATAAGGAAACCATTCCCGTCCATTTGGGTCCGGAATGGTACATCGGGCGACTCGATACGAAGATTGCAAAAGGTGACACAATCGAGGTGAAGGGTTCAAGGGTAACCTTCGCTGATAAACCAGCTATTGTCGCCGCGGAAGTGAAGAAGGGCGATAACGTTCTGGTTCTCAGGGACAGCTCAGGCATACCCGTATGGTCAGGTTGGCGCAGGTAATCTATTGTAGAGGCCCCGCTTTTGAGGGTGGGGCTTTTTTTGATGGAAGTCTTATGGGATTAGTCGAAATCAAAGAGTTGTCCAAAGAGTACCGGGTGGGGGAGGTGGTCGTCTCCGCTCTGCAGAGGATCAGTCTGGAAATTGATGAGAAGGCCTTTGATTGCGAAGGAATACCCTTCAGGCCAGCGATTTGTTCTATACCCCAGGTCCGAATGGGATTACCAAAATAGACGAAGATCTCCTGTCCCCTATATCGGGGTATAGCTTTTTCCCGAGGGGTGGGGGAAAAATATTTCCAACGAGGAAGTGAATTATGTGGATTGTTCAACTTGCCTTACGCCGGCCCTACACCTTCGTGGTGGCGGCGCTGGTGCTTTTGCTGCTGACGCCGTTCGTGCTGCTTCGCACGCCGACGGATATTTTCCCGGAGATCAACATACCGGTCGTCAGTGTGGTCTGGACGTACAACGGTCTGAATGCCCGGGAGGTAGAGCAGCGCATTGTCTACAATAGTGAACGCCAGATCAGCACCCTGGTCAACGATATCGAGCACATCGAGTCCACCTCTTACAACGGCGCCGGCGTGATCAAGGTGTTCTTCCAGCCCGGCGCCTCGGTCTCCGATGGGGTGGCCCAGATCGCGGCCAGCGGACAATCAATTCTCCGGTTGCTCCCGCCCGGCATGACCCCGCCTGTGGTCATCCGCTACAATGCCTCATCGGTTCCGATCCTTCAGTACAGCCTGGCCAGCAAGAAATTTTCGGAACAGGAACTTCAGGATATGGCTCAGAATCGCGTCAAGGTCGGTCTTTCAACCGTTCGGGGCGCCTCCGTGCCCTATCCGGCCGGCGGGAAGGCGCGGGTCGTGGCCGTGGATATCGATCTGCCGGCCCTGAAAGCGAAGAACCTGGCCCCGCAGGATGTGGTCAATGCCTTCAATGCCCAGAATTTCATCCTTCCCAGCGGCACGGCAAAAATCGGCGAGACGGAATATAACGTGTCCCTCAATAGTAATCCGGAAGTGCTTGCGGCCCTGAACGATCTCCCCGTCAAAACCATAAACGGCGCCGTGATCCGGGTGGGCGACGTGGCCCAGGTGCATGACGGCTATCAGCCGCAGCAAAACGTGGTCCGGTTGGACGGGGTGCGCGGGGTGCTGCTCACGGTCCTAAAGAGCGGCGCGGCCTCGACCCTCAGCGTCGTGGACGGGGTGAAAAAGGCCATGCCGCGGATCCTGAGCGGTCTGCCGCCCGAGCTGGAAGCCAAGGAATTCGCCGACCAATCGCTCTTTGTCCGCGCGGCCGTCAACGGGGTGGTGAAGGAAGGGGTGATCGCCGCCCTGCTGACGGCGGTGATGATTCTGCTCTTTCTCGGCTCCTGGCGGAGCACGTTCATCATTGCTATCTCGATTCCGCTTTCGATTCTGAGTTCCATTGTCCTGCTCAGCGCCTTGGGTGAGACTATCAACCTGATGACCCTCGGCGGTCTGGCGCTGGCCGTCGGTATTCTGGTGGACGATGCCACGGTGACCATCGAGAGCATTCATCGCCAGATGGCGCTGGGCAAGCCGACCGTGCAGGCCATCCTCGACGGAGCCCAGGAAATTGCCCTGCCGGCCCTGGTTTCGACACTGTGCATCTGCATTGTGTTCGTACCCATGTTCTTCCTCACCGGCGTGTCGCATTATCTCTTCGTGCCTTTAGCCGAGGCGGTCGTCTTCGCTATGCTGGCCAGTTATGTGCTCTCGCGAACGCTCGTCCCGACCCTGGTCCAGTGGTTCTACCGAAACATCGAGTATAGCGGCCACGCGGCCGATCCGGGCACGGTCACGCCTTGGCTCCGTCCCTTGGTGGCCCTGCAAGGCGGCTTTGAGCACGGCTTCGCCCGTTTTCGGGAAGGCTACCGCCGGACGCTGGGCACCGTCTGGACCATCGGCCCTTCTTCGTGATTCTTTTTCTGGCCTTTTGCGTCGGCACCTGGCTGCTCATCCCGCATCTCGGTCAGGACTTTTTCCCATCGGTCGACGCGGGGCAATTTCGGCTGCACCTGCGCGCGCCCGGCGGGACGCGCATCGAAGAGACTA
>CAVUPH010000026.1:0-102471 GCA_963743305.1 uncultured delta proteobacterium | reverse complement strand
AGACCTCTTCTTCGCTGGAGGAAATGTCCTCCATGACCAAACAAAACGCCGACAATGCCAGTCAGGCCAATCAATTGATCTCGGTCACCAACCAATTGATGGAAATGACCAACAGCTCCATGGGGGAATTGACGGTCTCGATGAAGGAGATCGCCCAGTCCAGCGAACAGACCCAAAAAATCGTCAAGACCATCGACGAAATCGCCTTCCAGACCAATCTGCTGGCCCTGAACGCGGCGGTGGAAGCCGCTCGCGCCGGCGAAGCCGGGGCCGGTTTTGCCGTCGTGGCCGATGAAGTCCGCAACCTGGCCATGAGGGCGGCCGAAGCGGCCCGAAATACCTCCAGCCTGATCGAGGATATCGCCAAAAAGATCCAGGGGGGGGTCGGCGTGGTCACCTCTACGAATCACAATTTCGGGGAAGTGACGATCAATTCCAACAAAGTCCGGGAACTGGTCGGGGAAATCGCGGCGGCCTCACAGGAGCAGGCCCAGGGGATCGAACAGGTCAACCAGGCCGTAGCGGAGATGAACCGGATGACTCAGCAGAACGCCGCCGGGGCCGAGGAGTTGGCCTCCATCATGGCTGTTTTCAGAACAAGCCAAAGTGAAAAGAGCCGAAAAACGGCCGGCCCGAGTCAAAGGAAAAGGTTGGTCGGGCGCTCTCGAGAAGCGCGTTCGGCCCATCGGGTGGCGGCCCCCACCCGAAAAGGGCTTCTCCCCCATCAGGTTTTTCCGCTGGACGAAGGGGCTTTTTGAAAAAACATCGGAACCCGGCGAATAGGATCGGAGAGGCGCAAGGAGGTTAGAGCAGCAATGGATTTCTTAGTGTATATTCCTCGGAAGGATGAATCCGGACAGCGGCTGCAGCGGATGATCGGGTCTCTGGTGTGGCCGGATACCGTCCAGACCATCCGGTCCCTGAAACTACTTTCCTTATTCTTGAGAAGTACCGGAAGAAAGGAAACCGTGGTCATCCTGTTAGCTTCCACCCAGGAAGACCTGCAGAATATGCTCAGCCACACGGATTGGTTCGAAGGCTTCCGCCTCATACTCATCTTGCCGGATTGGAACGGAAGCACCATGGTCCGGGGAAATCGCTTGCGGCCCTTATTTATGACTTTCCGGGAAAGTGATTTCCTGGATATAAGCGGGGTATTGCTGGAATGGCGGGCCCCGGTTTCCTTATTCTCCCGCCTGGCCCGGAGGGAAGTGTCGATCGGTGAAAAAAGGTCTTGAGTTCGCACCCTCGCTTTTTCTCCGGGGGCTAGTTCGGAAGGCCTATTTCAACGGAAATGCCCCGCCTCCGGACCCTACCCGGTCCGCCGAATAAGTTAATGCTTAAAGGCCCGCTGGCCGGTAAAGACCATGGCGGCCCCGGCCTGGTTGCAGGCCTCGATCACTTCGTAATCTCGGAGGGAACCGCCGGGCTGGACCACTCCGGTGATTCCCTGGCGCAGCCCCACATCCACGCCGTCCCGGAAGGGGAAAAAGGCATCGGAGACCATTACGGCCCCGGGCAGTCCGGCTCTATCCTTTTGGGTTCTTTGGTCGATGGCCTCTTTATCGGCGTTGTCCCGCCGCCCTTGTTCGATGGCCAGTTCGAGTTCTTTGTACGGGATCCCGTAGGCGTCAAAACAGATCCAGTCGGCATACTTGGTGTAGGCCTTGAAGACCGCTATCTCGGCCACGCCCACCCGGTCCTGTTCGCCGGTGCCGATGCCGACCGTGCATTCGTCTTTGACGTAAAGGACTGAATTGGAGGTCACCCCCTGTTCGACCGACCAGCCGAAATACATGTCTTCCAGTTCCTTTTCGGTGGCCGGCCGTTCAATCCGAAATTCCTTTCCCTGGTAGGTACAAGCCGCCGACTTAAAATCAGCCCTCTTCTGAATGGCGTTGATGGGAGACTGCTGAACGATCAGGCCGCCATCCTGGAGGCTCTTGAAATCCACGAAACGGGTCTGCCTGAGCTTTTCCAGGAGGTCCATCCGCGGGACTCGGAGGATGCGCAAGTTGCCCCGGCCCGATAAGATGGAAACGGCGCCCTCCTCGTAATCCGGCGCCGCCACTACTTCCAGGTAATCCCGGGCGATCAATTCGGCCGTGGATTTGTCCAGGGCGCGGTTAAAGACAGCGGCCCCGCCAAAGGCGGCGATCCGGTCGGCCCGGTTGGCCCGGAAGTAGGCCTCGGAAAGAGCCGCCCCATAGGCCGCGCCGCAGGGGTTGTTGTGTTTGACAATCACGGCGGCGGGTTTTTCCAGCAGGAACTTGAGGATATTCAAGGCGTTGTCCACATCGGTGAGGTTGGTCTTCCCCGGATGTTTGCCTTCCTGAATCATCTCGGCCTCGGAGATGGCCGAAACCAGACCGCAGCCGGGTTTAATGAAGGCGCAGTCGCCTAAAACCAGGTTCCCGTTGACCAGTTCATAAAGGGCCGCCTCCTGGCCCGGGTTTTCTCCATAGCGCAGCCCTTTTTCTTCCAGGATCCCGTCCTTCTGGGGCAGTTTCCAGGTCCTTTTCCGGTAGACCAGGGTCTGGTCATCAAAGGAAATGGATAAGGTGGAGGGAAAGTGATCGGCCATGACCGTCCGGTACATTTTCTTCAGGTCGTCCATAAGACCTCCTTGACGTAAGGCGTTAGGCGTGAGAGGTGGAGGTGAGGCGTAGAGGGAAGAGCTTTTTGAAGCGCGATCGCCTTACGCTTCACGCCCTGCGCCTTACGCCCTGTGTTCCGCGCTAAGCGCCCTGCGTCTTCTGTCGTTCGATATAAGCGTAGGCGCTGTGATTGTGGATGGATTCGAAATTCTCCGAGTCGATGGCAAACCAGGTAATATTCGGGTCCGCTTCCAGCTTAAGGGCGATCTCCCGGACCACGTCCTCCACAAACATGGGGTTTTCATAGCCCTTTTCGGTGACGAATTTTTCGTCATTTCGTTTCAAGACCGAGAAAACTTCGCAGGAGGTGGACTCCTCCACCAGGCGGATGATATCCTCGATCCAGAGAAATTTTTTGAAACGCAGACTGACCCGGACTTCGCCCCGCTGGTTGTGGGCCCCGTACTCGCTGATCTCTTTGGAACAGGGGCAGACCGTGGCAATGGGGATCCGCAGTTTGATGGCCAGGTCCCGGCCCTTGGTCCCGTTGACCGAACCGGTAAAGGTGCAGACATATTCCATCAGGCCCTCGGACCCGCTGATCGGAGCCTTTTTGGTGATAAAATAGGGGAAGGTGATCTCCATGTGGGCCGATTCGGCATTCAGACGGTTCTTCAATTCATCTAAAATCCGGCTGAAGTTTTCCAGGGAAATCTGGCGGCGGTATTCGCTCAGGACCTCGATGAACCGACTCATGTGGGTCCCCTTGTGATCATGGGGCAGGTTCACGTACATGTTGATGCTGGCCACCGTCTGCTGCGTGCCGTTTTCCTTGTCCCGGACGGTGATGGGATAGCGGATGTTCTTGACCCCGACCTTGTCGATCTCGATATTGCGGTGGTCTTTCTGGCTTTGGACGTCGATCATGTTCTGGATGCTGGATAGAGACAAAATGCAATCATAATAAAAAATAATGCCGGATACCGGATACCGGGGCGGCCTTTTTTAGTCCGGCCTCCAGTATCCAGCATCCGGTATTGGTTTTTTTTTACCAGCCGATGGTCAAATACTCATGAATGGAGTTGGCGGCCAGTCGTCCAGCCCCCATGGCCAGGATGACCGTGGCCGATCCGGTGACGATATCGCCGCCGGCCCAGACTCCGGGTTTGAGGGTCTTGCCGGTTTTCTCGTCGGCCACGATATATCCGCGCTTGTTGGTCTTCAGTCCCGGGGTGGTGGCCGTGATCAGCGGATTGGCGCCCGCCCCGATGGCGATTACCACCAGATCGGTCTCCAAGGTAAACTCCGATCCCTTCAGGGGGACCGGTCTCCGGCGTCCGGAGGCATCCGGTTCACCCAGTTCCATCTTGATGCATTCCATAGCCACCACCCGGCCCTGGTCATCCCCCAAAAACTTCGTGGGATTGGTGAGCAGGAACAATTCCACCCCTTCTTCTTCGGCATGATGGATTTCCTCGCCCCGGGCGGGCATCTCCGTTCGAGAGCGGCGATAGACGATTTTGACGCTCTTGGCCCCCAGACGCAAGGCCGTGCGGGCCGAATCCATGGCCACATTTCCGGCGCCCAGGACGACCACGTTTTTCCCGAAGATAATCGGAGTATCGTACTGAGGAAAGAGGTAGGCCTTCATCAGATTCGATCGGGTCAGGTATTCATTGGCGGAATAAATCCCGATCAGGTTTTCACCGGGCAGGTTCATGAAGACCGGCAATCCGGCTCCCACGCCCACGTAGACGGCGTCAAAGCCTTCTTCGGTCATCAATTCTTCTATGGTCTGGGTCCGGCCGATGACGGCGTTACAGACGATTTTGCCGCCCAGCTTCTCCAGTATATTGACCTCGGCCTCGACGATGGCCTTGGGCAGCCGGAATTCCGGGATACCGTACACCAGGACGCCGCCGGCTTTATGAAAGGCCTCATAAATGGTCACGTCGTGCCCCTTGAGGATCAGGTCCCCGGCCACGGTCAGCCCGGAGGGGCCGGACCCGATAACGGCCACCTTTTTGCCGGTGGGTTCGGCCTTGTGGGGCAGTTTGAATTCCCCCTTGGTCCGTTGATAGTCCGAGGCAAAGCGTTCCAGGCGGCCGATGGCCACCGGTTCATCCTTCTTACCCAGGATGCACAACTGCTCGCACTGGGCTTCCTGGGGGCAAACCCGACCGCAAACCGCCGGGAGGCTGGTCTTTTCCCAGAGTTTCATAATGGCCCCGGAAAAATCACCCTTATTGATTTCCCGGATAAAACCCGGGATGTCGATCTGGACCGGGCACCCTTCTACGCAGGAGGGTTTCTTGCACTGCAGGCAGCGGCTGGCCTCCAACAGGGCCGTTTCCGGGGAATAGCCCAGGGGGACTTCCTCGAAATTCCTGGCCCGGACCTTGGGCTCCTGTTCGGGCATCTTCTGGCGAGGCACCTTATCTTTTTTCTTAGGTTCTTCAGTCATATATCCTTTCCTCTCTTAAGCCTGACTACGCGGTTTATTTTAAACGTTTTATATTTCAGCCGGAAAATTGAAAATTCTTCGGCTTAGGCCTGGCACTGGCATTGGTGAAAGTGATCCAGGGACTGCTTTTCCTGCTCCAGGTAGGCCCGCTGCCGCTGGATCAACTCGTCAAAATTCACCGCGTGGCCGTCGAATTCGGGGCCGTCCACGCAGCCGAAGCGGGTAACGCCGTTGACCGTCACCCGGCAGGCGCCGCACATGCCGGTCCCGTCCACCATGATGGGGTTGAGGCTGACCATGGTCTTGATCCCGTATCCGGCGGTCAATTTGCAGGTGAATTTCATCATGGGGACCGGCCCGATGGCCACGATCAGGGCGATGGGATTTTCTTTCTTATCCAGGTATTCTTTGAGGACATCGGTGACAAATCCGTGATGGCCGTAGGAGCCGTCGTCGGTGCAGACCCGCAGTTCGTGGGAGGCTTTGGTCATTTTTTCCTCCAGGATCAACAGGTCCTTGTTTCGCGAACCGATAATCCCGATAACGTGGTTGCCGGCGGCCTTCAGACCCTTGGTGATGGGATGCAGCACGGCCACTCCGGTCCCACCGCCCACGCAAATAACGGTTCCCACTTTTTCCACATGGGTCGGCTGGCCGAGGGGACCGCAGATGTCCTGAAAATAATCCCCCACCTTCAGGCTCTTGAACAGGGCGGTCGATTTCCCCACCACCTGATAAATGAGGTTGATGGTCCCGGTTTCGGGGTCGGTATCGGCCATGGTTAAAGGAATCCGCTCCCCGGTTTCGTTGGCCCGGATGATGACAAATTGACCGGGCTTGGCCTTCCTGGCGATCAAGGGGGCGTCCACGATATTGCTGACCACCGTCCCCTGGGCCATTTCTTCTTTTTGCAAGATTTTAAACACGGTTTCGCTCCTTTAGGTGATTATTAAGACAAATAAAGGTGCTTAGCACAAAAGGTCCGTCCTGTCAAAATAAAACTCCTGGATTCAGGCCCTGGGCCGGGTCCCAGGGAGAATAAGGACGGCCAGAAGATAAAATAACAATAAATTCAAAAGGTTAACTCGGGAGGGGGGGGGATTTTTTTGGCTTGACGGTTGCTTGCCGGGTGTGATAAGAAAACCAAGTTTATCAACTATTCTCATTCTAAGCACGGGTTTACTAAAAATAGAGCAAAAGGAGGAATTCCAAGATGGCCTACAATGCGGTGAAGATGAAGGACTGGCAGATCTCCGAGGCTGCGGAAAAAAAGATGCCCCGCCCGGAAGAATGGCGGGAAAAAATGGGACTGGATCGGGATGAACTGATTCCCTACGGGCGGCTGGCCAGGATGAATTTTCTAAAGATTATGGAACGCCTGAAGGACAAACCGGACGGGAAATATATCGAAGTGACCGCCATCACTCCCACCCCCCTGGGAGAGGGAAAAAGCACCACCTCGGTCGGGCTGATGGAAGGGTTAGGCAAGCGGGGAATGAACGTGGGCGGCGCCCTGCGACAGCCTTCGGGCGGGCCGACCATGAACATTAAAGGCACGGCGGCCGGCGGCGGAAACGCCCTGGTCATCCCTATGACCGAATTCTCCATGGGCCTGACCGGCGACATCAACAACATCATGAACGCCCATAACCTGGCCATGGTGGCCATGACCGCCCGGATGCAGCACGAGCGCAACTACAACGACGAACAGTTGAAACGGCTGACCAAGATGCGCCGGCTGGATATCGACCCCACGCGGGTGGAGATGGGCTGGATCATCGACTTCTGCGCCCAGGCCATGCGCAATATCATCATCGGCATCGGGGGTCGTCTGGACGGCTACATGATGCAGTCCAAATTCGGCATCGCCGTTTCCTCGGAAGTCATGGCTATTCTGTCGATCGTCAACGATCTGGCCGACATGCGGAAACGCCTCGACGAGATCACTGTGGCCTTCGACAAAAAAGGCAATCCGGTGACCACGGGCGACCTCGAGGTAGGGGGGGCCATGATGGCTTTCATGGTCGATTCGATCAATCCCACCCTGCTGTCCACGGCCGAATACCAGCCTTGTATGGTCCACGCCGGTCCTTTCGCCAACATCGCTGTCGGCCAGTCCTCCATTATCGCCGACCGCGTGGGGCTCAAGCTTTTTGATTATCATATCACGGAAAGCGGTTTTGCGGCGGATATCGGCTTCGAGAAATTCTGGAATGTCAAATGCCGGTATAGCGGCCTGAAGCCCCACGTCTCGGTTCTGACCACCACCATCCGGGCGCTGAAGATGCACGGCGGCGGTCCCAAGGTCGTGGCCGGGCTGGCCCTGCCGGAAGAATACATTAAGGAAAACGTGGGCTTGGTAGAAAAAGGCGTGGCCAATATGGTCCACTGCATCGAGGTCATCCGTAAATCCGGCATGAACCCGGTGGTCTGCATCAACGCCTTTCATACCGATACCAAGGATGAAATCGCCATGGTGCGCAAGTACGCCGAAAAAGCCGGCGCCCGCTGCGCTCTGTCCACTCACTGGGCCGACGGCGGCGACGGGGCCCTGGAGTTGGCCGATGCGGTCATCGACGCCTGCAAGGAAAAGACCAAATTCAAGTTCCTCTACCCGATCGAAATGAAGCTTCGCGACCGGGTGGCCAAGATCGCCAAGGAGGTCTATGGGGCCGACGGGGTCTCCTGGACGGCCGAAGCCGAGGCCAAGGCCAAGATGCTGGAAGGCAATCCCAAGTACGACGATTACGCCACGATGATGGTCAAGACCCACCTGAGCCTCACCCATGATCCGACCAAGAAGGGGGTGCCCAAGGGCTGGACCCTGCCCGTCCGGGACGTGCTGATTTACTCCGGCTCCAAGTTCCTCTGCCCCATAGCCGGGACCATCACCCTGATGCCGGGAACGGCCTCCAATCCCGCCTTCCGCCGGATTGACGTGGACGTCAAAACCGGAAAGACGAAAGGCCTGTTTTAACTAAACCCGAATGCCCAGGGATGCCTCATCCCTGGGCGTTTTTTTACCGGTCAATCACAAAGGCACAGACTTAAATACTTACGATACAGAAGGATGGTTTTATGGCAGCCAGCGAAAATAAAAAAGTAGGGGCGGTGATGGTGGCGGGGGCCGGGATTGCCGGAATCCAAACGGCTCTGGACCTGGCGAATTCCGGTTTTTACGTCTATCTGGTGGAAAAGAAATCGGCCATCGGCGGGGTAATGGCCCAACTGGACAAGACCTTTCCCACTAACGATTGCTCCATGTGTATCATCTCGCCCAAATTGGTGGAAGCGGGCCGGCATCTGAATATCGAATTGTTAACCTTGACGGAGGTCCAGGAGGTCAGCGGCGACCCGGGAAATTTTCAGGTGAAAATCCTGGAACATCCCCGCTATGTGGATAAAAGCAAATGCACGGCCTGCGGGGAGTGCGCCAAGGCCTGTCCCATCGAGGTCTCCAACCTGTTTGATATGGGTCTGCGAAACCGCAAGGCCGCCTATAAATTTTATCCTCAAGCCATGCCCAGCGCTTTCGCCATCGAAAAGCGGGGTACGGCCCCCTGCAAGGCCACCTGTCCGGCCCACGTCAGCGTCCAAGGGTTTATTGCCCTGATCAACCAACATAAATACCGGGAGGCCCTGGCCCTTTTCAAAGAGGCCCATCCTTTTCCCGGAATCTGCGGCCGGGTCTGTCACCACCCTTGTGAGGGAATCTGTACCCGGGGAGACCTGGACCAACCCCTGGCCATTCAGTACCTCCATCGCTTCCTGGCGGATGAGGACCTGACCCAGACCGAACGCTACGTTCCGGAAGTCAAGGAACGAAAGTCCGAAAAAATCGCCGTCATCGGTTCCGGTCCGGCGGGCCTGGGGGCCGCCTATTTTCTGGCCCGGGACGGCTATCCGGTGACCGTCTACGAAAAACTTCCGGTCGCCGGGGGCATGATGGCCGTGGGTATCCCCGAGTACCGTCTGCCCCGGGACATTCTCCGTTCCGAGATTCAGACCATCGAGACCCTGGGGGTGGAGATCAAGACCGGAGTGACTTTCGGTCAGGATATTACCCTGGATTCCCTGAAGGCCGAAGGCTTTCGGGCCTTCTTCCTGGCCACCGGCCTGCATGTGAGCCGGGGCCTGAACGTGGAAGGGGAGGCTTTGCCCGGGGTGCTCAAAGGGGTGGAGTTTCTCAAAGACTCGGCCCTGAAAAACCCGGTGGCTCTGGGTAAAAAAGTACTGGTCATCGGCGGCGGCAACGTGGCCGTCGATGTGGCTTTAAGCGCCAAACGCTTAGGCGCGGAGCAGGTCACTCTGATCTGCCTGGAAAAACGGGAAGAAATGCCGGCCTGGGAGTACGAAATCGAAGAGGCCCTCGAAGAGGGGATCGAGATCGTCAACAGTCTGGGTCCGAAGCGGTTTCTCCAGGAGGGCGGTAAAGTCAGCGGGGTCGAATTCAAACGCTGTACATCCGTCTTTGATGCCCAGAAGGCCTTCCGGCCGACTTACGATGAAAGCGATCTGACCACACTCAGTGGAGATACGGTCATCGTGGCCATCGGGCAGGCGGCCGATCTCTCCTTCGCCTCCGGCCAGGGCGTCTCCGTTACCCCTCGAGGAGGGCTTCAGGGTGATCCGGTTTCCCTCGAAACCCCTATCCCCGGCGTGTTTTGCGGCGGGGATGTCTTTTACGGCCCCAAGTCGGTGGTCGAAGCCGTGGAAAGCGGCAAGAAGGCCGCCGAAAGCATTCGCCGCTACCTCAACGGGGTAGACCTGAAAGCCGGTCGGGAAGAGGATTGGTCCTATGAGAAGCCCTCCACCGAGGGGGTCCTCAAGAAGGCCCGCATGTCCATCACCAAGATCCCCCCGGCCGCCCGGGAAGGAAACTTTCAGGAAGTGGCCCAGGGGTTCCAGGAAGCCACCACCCTGACCGAGGCCGAACGGTGTCTGAAGTGCGGGATCTGTTCGGAGTGTTATCAATGCGTCAAGGCCTGTCTGGCCGAGGCCGTGGTCCATGAAATGCAGCCCGTCGAGCGGGTCATCGAAGTCGGATCGATCGTCATGGCCCCGGGGTTCAGACCCTTCGATCCCACGGCCTATGAAGCCTATCATTATGCCCAGCATCCCAACGTGGTGACCAGCATGGAGTTCGAGCGGATCCTCTCCGCCTCGGGCCCTTACGAAGGGCATCTGATCCGGCCTTCCGACCACAAGGAACCGGAAAAGATCGCCTGGCTGCAGTGCGTGGGCTCCCGGGATATCAACCACTGCGACCACGGGTATTGTTCGGCCGTCTGTTGCATGTACGCCATCAAGGAGGCGGTAATCGCCAAGGAACACAGCCCGCATCCTCTGGACACGGCCATCTTTTTCATGGATATGCGGACCTACGGCAAGGATTTTGAGAAATATTATAACCGGGCCGAGAACGAGCGAGGGGTGCGATTCATCCGTTCCCGGATTCATACCATCGATCCGATTCCGGGCAGCGACAATCTCCTGCTGCAGTATGTCACGGAAAAAGGGGAGGTCCGGCAAGAAGAATTCGATATGGTGGTCCTCTCCGTGGGGCTGGAAACCGCCCCCGAGGCCGTTGACCTGGCGCGAATACTGGGGGTACCCATCGATAAAAACCAGTTTGCTCAAGTAAGCAGTTTTACCCCGGTGGCCACGGAAAGACCAGGGGTCTTTACCTGTGGAGCCTTTAACGGGCCCAAGGACATTCCCCAAGCGGTGATGGAAGCCTCGGCCGCCGCCTGTGCCGCCTCGGAGGGAATTGCCGAGAGCCGCAACCAGTTGATCCGTTACCAGGAATTGCCGCCGGAAAAAGACTTCGCCGGAGAGGACATTAAGGTAGGGGTCTTCGTCTGTAACTGCGGGATCAATATCGGCGGGGTGGCCGATGTGCCGGCCGTCCGAGAGTACGCCAAGACCCTGCCTCAGGTGGTCCATGTAGAGGACAATCTCTTTACCTGTTCCCAGGATACCCAGGAGAAGATGAAGCAGGTTATTCAGGAAAAGGGAATCAATCGGGTGGTGGTGGCCTCCTGTTCCCCCCGGACCCACGAACCCCTCTTTCAGCAGACCATCCGCGAGGCCGGGTTGAATACCTACCTTTTTGACATGGCCAATATTCGGGACCAGGACACCTGGGTCCACCAGGGCAACCCCGAAAAAGCCACCAGTAAGGCCAAGGACCTGGTCCGGATGGCGGTGGCCCGGGTTTCCCTGCTGGAGCCCTTGCATAAGGTCTCCTTCGGTTTAAAGAAAACGGGCCTGGTGGTGGGCGGCGGCGTGGCCGGTATGACGTCGGCCCTCAAACTGGCCCAGCAGGGATTCCAGGTTAAATTAATTGAAAAAACAGATACCCTGGGCGGGAACGCCCTGAAACTCCGCCATACCTGGAAAGGGGAAGACATCCAAGCCTACGTGCGGGATTTGATCGCCCGGGTCAACGGTCACCCCAAGATCGAGGTCCATTTTAATACCGTGGTGGAGCATGGGTCGGGCTTTGTGGGGAATTATACCACGGTCCTCAACCAGGGCGGCCAGACGCAACAATACGAACACGGGGTGGTCATCCTGGCCACCGGGGCGAAGGAATGGCAACCGGATGTCTATGGCTACGGCCAAGACCCGCGGATCATGACCGCTCTGGAATTGGACCAGGCTATTACCGCGAATGATCCCCGGGTAACCGGGGCCCAGACGGCGGTCTTCATCCAGTGCGTCGGTTCAAGGGAGCCGGAGCGCCCTTATTGCAGTAAAGTCTGCTGCACCCACAGCGTGGAGAGCGCCCTGACCCTGAAGAAAGGCAATCCCGAGATGGATATCTTCATCCTTTACCGGGACATCCGGACCTTCGGATCTCGGGAGGACCTGTACCGGGAGGCCCGGGACCAGGGTATTTTCTTTGTCCGCTATGATCTGGAGAATAAGCCGGAAGTTCAGGTGAACGGGGATAAGCTGACGGTGACGGTGATCGATCATGTTTTGGGCCAGCCGCTTATTTTGTCGGCCGATCTGCTGACCCTGGCCTCGGCCATCATCCCTAATCCGGCCAAAGAACTGGTCGATGCCTATAAGATTTCATTGAACAGCGAAGGGTTCCTCTTGGAAGCGCATATGAAACTGCGGCCGGTGGACTTCGCCACGGAAGGAATTTACCTCTGCGGACTGGCCCATTACCCCAAGCCCATCGATGAAAGCATCGCCCAGGCCCAGGCGGCCGCCGGGCGGGCCCTGACCCTGCTCTCCAAAGACTCCGTCCAGGTGGGCGGTGTAGTGGCCGTGGTCAACCCGGAACTCTGCGCGGTTTGCCTGACCTG
This sequence comes from uncultured delta proteobacterium, assembly GCA_963743305.1. Lineage (GTDB taxonomy): Bacteria > Desulfobacterota > RBG-13-43-22 > RBG-13-43-22 > RBG-13-43-22 > CAVQSS01. The sequence goes on along the minus strand of CAVUPH010000026.1, from coordinate 90,088 downwards.
CGTCCGGTCCTGCCCGTTTAACGTGCCGGTGATCGGCGAGAGCGGGGCGGCCGAGATCGACGTCTCCAAGTGCCAGGGCTGCGGGGTTTGCGTCTCCGAATGCCCGGGCAAGGCCATTGCCCTGCAGCATTTTACCGATAAACAGGTCATGGCCAAGGTGGATGCCCTGATGGAGGAAGCGGCTTAGGTAACAACATTAATTATTAAAAATCTATTGTTAATTATTAATTTTTAATGGAATAAGGTAAATAAATTTATATCAAGAGGACCTTATGAGCGAACCATTCGAACCTAAAATCGTAGCTTTCTGCTGCCAGTACTGAGCCTACAGCGCTGCGGACCTGGCAGGTTCCATGCGACTGCAATATCCGAGCAATGTGCGGGTAATCATGATGCCCTGCACCGGACGGGTGGATGTGATCCACTTGCTGAGAGCCATTGAGGACGGGGCCGACGGGGTCTATGTAGCCGGCTGCCTGGAAGGGGACTGCCATTATTTAACCGGCAACCTCAAAGCCCGCAAGCGGGTGGAGGCGGTAAAAAAGATACTCGGCGAATTGGGTCTGGAAGAGGATCGGGTGGCCATGTACAACCTTTCCGCCGCCCAGGGGCCCCGCTTCGCCGAGATCGCCCGGGAGATGACCGATAAGATCAGGGCCTTGGGACCCAGCCCCATCAAGCCGGCGGCCAAAGCGGCTTAAATAAACCTGAGGATCCGTATCCAGAAAGTGGAGGAAGACTATGGTTGTGGCAGAAAGAAAACCGCTAACTGAAATCCTGGAAATGCTCGAGCCCTTTAAGAAGATCCTGGTGGCCGGGTGCAAAGGATGTGTAACCGTCTGCAACGCGGGCGGAAGGAAGGAAGTGGAAGTCCTGGCCTCCGAGATTCGCATCGCCCGAAAAAAAGCCGGGGAGGAGCCGGATGTTCGGGAAATCGTCCTGGAGCGCCAATGCGATCCGGAATATATCGAACAACTGGAAGGACCCCTAAAAGACCGTGATGCGGTTCTTTCCATTGCCTGCACCGTCGGCCCCCAATACATTGCCGGCCGGTATCCGCTGGCTATGGTCTTCCCGGGTTTGAATACCACTTTTATCGGGGGGTCCCTGGAACACGGGGTCTTTGCCGAGTTTTGCCAGGCCTGCGGCGCTTGCGGGATCCATAATTTCGGGGGCCTTTGCCCCATCGCCCGTTGCTCCAAAAGCCTGCTCAATGGTCCTTGCGGTGGATCGGCCGACGGGAAATGCGAAATCAGCAAGGACGTGGACTGTGTCTGGCAATTGATTCACGACCGTCTGAAAGGCCTGGGACAGTTGGATAAATTAACCCGGGTCATTCCCTGCAAGGACTGGTCGAAGAGCCGGGATGGGGGTCCTAGAAAAATGATCAGGGAGGATTTGAGACTATGAAATCGGGGAGCAAATTAGAAAAGATCTTGACCGCTGGACAGTTTGCCGTAACCGGAGAATGCGGTCCTCCTCGCAGCGCCGATGCGGAACATGTCCGAAAAAAGGCGGGACATTTGAAGGGCGTGGTCGATTCGGTCAATGTAACCGACAACCAGACGGCCGTGGTCCGTATGTCCAGTCTGGCCGGATGCCTGTTGTTGATGCAGGAAGGGCTGGAGCCTAACCTGCAAATGGTGGTCCGGGATCGGAACCGGATCGCCCTGCAGAGCGACATTCTGGGGGCCTATGCCCTGGGCATCCGCAACATGCTCTGTCTTTCCGGGGACCACCAGAAATTCGGAGACCATCCGGCGGCTAAAAATGTCTTTGACCTGGATTCCATGCAGTTGATCATGACCGTCAAAAAGATGCGCGACGAGGGAAAATTCATCAACGATCAAGAGATCCAGGTTCCCCCCAAGATGTTCATCGGGGCGGCGGCCAACCCCTTTGCCCACCCCATCGATTTCCGGGCCGTCCGCTTGGGCAAAAAGGCGGCTTCCGGGGTGGATTTTGTTCAGACTCAGTGCATCTATAACCTGGACCGCATGGAGAAGTTCATGGAGCAGGTCCGGGACTTGGGTATTGATAAACAGGTCTATATCCTGGGCGGGGTGACCCCTATGAAGTCGGTCGGTATGGCTCGCTACATGAAGAATTCCGTCCCCGGCATGGACGTGCCCGATGAAGTCATCAACCGCCTGAAAGGGGTGGATAAAAAGGATCAGGCCAAGGAAGGCATCAAGATCTGCGTGGAGACGATCCAGCGCCTGAAAGAAATGAAAGGCATCGCCGGGGTGCATGTGATGGCCATCGAGTGGGAGGAACGGGTGCCGGAGATCGTGGAAATGGCCGGGCTGCTGCCGCGCCCGGTGGTGAACTGAGAAAAACATCCATTCAAAATTCAAAATGTAAATGGCAAAAGTTAAAATAGTTGGACCGATGCGTTAGGCATTGGGTAAATGGATAAAAACAAAAAAGCCGCTCTATACTGGAGTGGCTTTTTGTTTGGTAAAGAAGGGATATTGGCCATCTGCTGGCCCCTGGATACTCAATAATAATTGACTTACTAACGCCCTCTGAACCGGGAATATTTTGAAAAAATGAGCGGCGTGCTGAAGGGCGGCGGTTTGCTGAAGGCCCTGGAGGAATCCCGAGCCGAAGATCGAGTGGAAAAGGAAATTAAGATCTGCTGGCTTTAAGAAATAACCTGAATCTCCAGTTCCGTCACCCCTTTCCGGACAAAACCCAGTTTTTGGGCCAAGGCCAGGGAAACGTCCAAATCCCTTCCCCGAATGAAGGGGCCTCGATCCGCTACACGCCCAACCGCCGTGTGACCGTTTTCCGGATTAACCAGGCGCACTTTTGTTCCCAGGGGCAAGGTCCGATGGGCCACGGTATTCTGATTGGCGTCAAAAGGGAGGCCGCCGGCGGTGATTTTGTTTTGGTGCTCCCTTCCGTACCAGCTCGCGGTTACCTTTTCAGCCGGTCGGGCTTCGGTGGGCCTGTCTTTTTGTTCTGAATAAATCAACAATTTTTGTCCCGGCCGGATCAGGTCCGGGTTGGTCAGGCCGTTGTCGCGGGCAATCTGCTGGGGGTCTTTATGGAACAGGCGAACCCCGATCTTCCAGAGGCTGTCTCCGGGGCGAACCTCGTATTCGATGGGCTTGGCCTTTTCAGGTCCCGGGGTTACCCCCGTTTCTTTCATCCGGGAAGTCAATAAAGACGAAAAGGAGTCTTTCGTCCCCCTGGAAATGGGCATTTGCACCCCGTTCTTGAATTCCGCTTGCACCGGAACAGGCTTTGCCGGATTTATTCCCATCAGTTTGACCCTCTCCTCTCTCTTAATTTGTCAATTGTTTGACTTCCGACAACCGTTCTGGATCCGGGGCGGAGAGCTATAAATTATCTTTTTAAAATGATATCCAATGGTTAGTAATAAGAAAGTCTTGTTGACCTTTTTCAGGTTTAGTGGCCGTCTTATTATTTTTGCAAATTTAGTGCCTTTGTAGGCCAACTAAATCGATGAGGAGCTTTGATTGGAAAAGGGGGGCGAGGGTTTCAAGCGTCCTGAACCGGGGAGACAAAAATCAAATAGAAATATTCAATGGTGCTGATCTAGAGAAACCCTCCCCCCACGAAAGAGGGAGGGCATCAAGGGGGGTCGGTGATTTGTTGGTTATCAGTTTTTCTTGGTCTTCTGGGTTTTTTGCTTTTTTTGGCTTTCTTGGTAGCCTTGGCCGGGGCCTTGGTATCCGTCGGGGCGGGCGGTTCCGCGGTCACGGCTTTTTGTTCGGCAGCCGCCGGGGCTTTAGGGGCGGTTTTAGCGGCAGGCGCGTCTTTCTTATCTTTATCTTCCACGCCAATGTGCAGGGTATTCTGCTTGGGGATTCCGCCTATGGTGGCGTCCTGTTCCTGTTTGGGGATAGTACGACCCAGGCAAAGGGTTGACCCTAATACAAACATGGTTCCCGCCAATAGAACAACGAATTTTTTCAGCATCCTTCTCTCCTTTCTAATTATATTGGGGTACCGACCCCTGGTATTTGCCGGTTCTCCTTCAATGTTTATTAGCGGATCGATTTTGGATAATCAAGCAAATAGTAAACCCTCATTCGTTCATAAAGGGCAAAGGTATTCCTTTTCGATAAGCCAAGGCCTGGCAGACGGCCAGCAGGTTGCCCTGGTCATCGGTTACTTTGATCTCGTAGCTGGCGGTTTTACGGGTGCGGCTGTATTCCCGGGCTTCGGCGGTCAACCGACGGCCTAAAACGGCCGGGGCGATATAGGTGATGTTCAGGTTCAAGGCTACGGCCAGGGTGCCGTGGGAGTTGCAGGCGGTCTGAAAGGCCTCGTCGATCAGGGCAAAGATCGCCCCCCCGTGGGCCAGGCCGAAGATGTTGTTCATGTCCGCCGTGTAAGTCATCTCAACCCGGGAATAGCCGTCATCCAACGCCGACAGCGTCAATGCGAATTTTCGGGCAAAGGGTTCCTTACTCACCTGATCGAAAAATAGCGTCTCTGATTTTCGCTTCCATAATGAGAATTGTATCATGAAAGAAAGCAAGGGTGTTGACAAAAAAAAACCAAAAGCATAGTCTAAATGAAATTATCCAGACCCCAAGGAGGAGTATATGAAATACGTGATCATTGGCAATGGAGTGGCCGGGACTACCGCGGCGGCGGCTATTCGGAAAACCGATTCCACCGGGGAAATCCGGATGATCACCGAGGAGTCCTATCCTTTTTACAGCCGTATTCGTCTGATGGAATATATCGCCGGGGAGGTGGATCTTCCCAAATTGCAGATCAAAAATCAAACCTGGTACGAGGAAAACAAAATCCAATTAATGCTTAACAGCCGGGTGGCGGAAATTGATCCGGCCTCTCGGGTGGTGGTGACGCCCTCCGGAGAAAAGTTCCTCTACGATAAACTGCTGCTGGCCACCGGGGCCGTTTCTTTTCTGCCGCCCATCAAGGGAGCCGACAAAAAAGGCGTTTTCACCCTGCGCAACATTCAGGATGCCGAGGCCATCAAAAGCTATGCCCGGGGCAAATCAAAGGCCCTGCTGATCGGCGGAGGCCTCCTGGGGCTGGAGGTCGGCAACAGCCTGCGCAAGGCCGGGATGACCGTTTCAGTAGCCGAATTTTTCCCCAGGCTGCTGCCCCGGCAAACCGACCCGGCCTGCGCCGAGCTGCTGAGGGGCCGTTTGGAGAAAATGGGTTTTGTGTTTTACTTGGGGGTGGTTTCCAAGGAAATTCTGGGGGAAGATACGGCCCGAGCACTGGTTCTCGAAGACGGCCGCCAAATCCCCGCCGATCTGGTTATTGTTTCGGCCGGGGTTCGTCCCCAAATGGAGTTGGCCCAAAAATTGGGGATCAAAGTCGGCAAGGGGATCCCGGTGACGGATCGAATGGAAACCGAGCTGCCGGGAATCTACGCCGCGGGGGACTCGATTGAACACCGAGGGACCGTCTACGGTATCTGGCCGGCGGCCGAACAGCAGGGTGAGGTGGCCGGAACCGTGATGGCCGGAGGGGACGCTGAATATCAGGGAACGACTTTTTCCAACCAACTGAAGGTGGTGGGTATTGATCTGCTGGCCACCGGGGATATCGATCCGGACGGCAAGCTGGAATCGTTTGTGGAAAAAGATGTCCAGGCCGGGACCTATCGCAAACTGGTGGTCAAGGATAATCATTTGGCCGGGGTCCTATTATTCGGAAAACTGGAGGGACGGGTGAAGCTGCTGAAGGCCATTGACGGGCAACTGGATATTCGCGCCTTGAAAGGTCCGCTTTCCCGTTTTGATCTTTCGGGGCTTTAGGCGTCTTAATATCTAAATAGTATCAGGTACCACATTGGGCATTTGTTTTTGCCGTCATGCCGGACTCGATCCGGCATCCAGGTCCTTAGAAGCTTAGCCGGGGCCTGGATTCCGGATCGCACTTCGTTTGTCCGGAATGACGAGCCTGGGTTAATCCCTAGCCAAAAAAATTCAAGATTTTTTTGGCTGTAAAAACCCACCTTTCCGATCGTACGTTCGGGGGCTAAGGATCTATTCGTTTTTGTAATTTTGGAGGAGTAATGGAAAACAAAATTCCCGAGTATGTTCAGATCCTGGAAAAGATGTTTGTCCCGGCCAGCGATCGATTTCTTAAGCTGATGGGGATGATCATCAATCAGGAGGAGGCCCGTCTGCTGCTGGCCATGCCCGGCCAGCCGGTCGATCTGGCCCGTAAGATGGGTCTGCCGCTGGATGTGGTGGATGAAATGATCCGGGTCCTTTATTTCAAGGGGCTGGCCTTTCCCAGCCCGAAAACCGATCCTCCCACCTGGCGCATGGGCCGCGATTTCGTTCAGCTTCACGACGCCACCATCCTTTGGCCGGAGGCCCCTCAGGCCTTCCTGGATCAATGGCAGGACATCATGGAAAACGAATGGCCGGAGATGGCCAAGAATTTCAGCGCCCTGTTGCCCCGGCCCTTTACCCGAGTGATCCCCGTGGGCGTCTCGGTCCCGGCCTCCACCCAGGTTATGAGTTTTGAAAATGTCCAGGAGATCATCGACCAGGCCAAAACCTTGGCCGTGACCAAATGCACCTGCCGGCTGACGGCCCATAAATGCGATCGGCCCCTGGAAGCCTGTCTGCAGGTCAACCGAGCCGCCCAGTACAGCATTGACCGGGGGACCGGCCGGGAAGTCAGCAAAGAAGAGGCCCTGAAAATTTTAAGGGAGGCCGAAGAAGCGGGCCTGATCCATGTGACCATGAACAAGCACCAGGTGGATCACTTTATTTGCAACTGCTGCCCCTGCTGCTGCCAGACCATGCCCATTCTGATCAAAGGCGGGATCCGGGTGATCGACCCCAGCCGTTTCCAGGCCCGGGTGGATACGGAGCTGTGCACTGCCTGCGGGGCCTGCCTGGAACGGTGTTATTTCGGAGCGCTGCAAGTCGATGAAGAGGGCCAGACGCAGGTGGAGGGGGAGAAGTGTATCGGCTGCGGTCTGTGCCGGGTGGTTTGTCCGGTGGAGGCCATTACCCTGGAGTCCGTCAGGCCGGAAGATTTTGTGCCGGAAAAGTACTTTCTATAATATTCGGGAAAGGGATAATTTCTATGGCAGCTAAGAGGAAAAAAATCGGTGAAATAGTCATGATGGGCAATGAGGCCATGGCCAGGGGATTGTTGGAGTCGGGCGTCCAATGCGCCACCTCCTATCCCGGGACCCCGGCTTCGGAGATTCTGGAGGCGGTGATCCGGTTCAAAAAGCAGGAAAAGGTCCCTCTTTTCGCCGAATGGGCGATCAATGAAAAAGTGGCCTTTGAACAGGCCCTGGCCCAGAGTTACCTGGGGCGCCGGGCGGCCGTTTCCATGAAGCAGGTGGGGTTGAACGTGGCCTCGGATCCCCTGATGAGCGCCGCCTATATCGGGGTCAAGGGCGGGTTTCTGATCATTTCGGCGGATGACCCGGGACCGAAAAGTTCCCAGACCGAACAGGACAGTCGGTTCCAGGCCTTCTTTGCCAAGATCCCGGTTTTTGATCCCAGTTCTCCCCAGGAAGCCAAGGAAATGATCCCCAGGGCCCTGGCGCTTTCGGAGAAGTACGCCCTTCCGGTTTTGCTGCGACCCACCACCCGGGTCTGCCACTCCCGGCAGCCCATCCCGCTCTATCCCTTGCCGGTCCCGAATCCGGAGGCCGCCTTTGAAAAAAACCCAACCCGCTGGGCGGCCACTCCGGGTTTTCGTTTCAAACTCCACCAGGAGTTGAACCGAAAACTCGAGGACCTGGCCCGGGAGAATCCGGTCCTGAAGAACTGGAAGGAACCCCCTGAAAAGAAACCGCTGGCCATCCTGGCTTCGGGGGTTCCCTACGCCTTGGTTCATGATCTTCTTTTGGATAAAAAAATGCTGGGTCAGATTCCTTTGTTTAAGGTGGATCAACCCTTCCCCCTCCCTGTCCGGGAAATGAAGAAATTTCTTAAGCCTTTTAAATCGGTGCTGGTCCTGGAAGAAACCTATCCCTTGATCGAGATGCAACTGGCCGATGGCCTGCGGCTTCGGGGAAGGCGGGATGGGTTGATTCCCGCCGAAGGGGAACTCACGGTTGACGTGATCCACCGTGTCCTGGCGGAGCTTTTGGGCTGGCGGGAAAAGGTCGAAACGGTCCCTGAGCCCAAAGGGCGACGCCCCTCCCTCTGCCCGGGGTGCGCCCATCGCTCGGCCTTCTGGGCCATCAAAAAGACTTTTCCCAAGGGGATCTTCCCCGGGGACATCGGCTGCTACACCCTGGGGATCAATATGGGGGTGGTGGATACCTGTTTGTGCATGGGGGCCAGCATCACTACCGCCACCGGTCTCTACCAGGGGTTTAAGGCTTCAGGCCGGGAGGCCCCGCCCATTGTGGCCACTATCGGCGACTCCACTTTTTTTCATGCCGGCCTCCCGGCCCTGGTCAACGCGGTGCACCAAAAGGCCAAATTCATCTTGGTCATCCTGGACAATTCGACCGTAGCCATGACCGGCGGGCAGCCGGCCCCCAATCAGCCGCTCCTGTCCGACGGGAGCCCGGCCGAGGCGATTCTTCTTGAACCCTTGGTCCGGGCCTGCGGGGTGGGATTTCTCGAGGTGGTGGACCCCTACGATGTCCAACAAATGACCGGGGCACTGAAAAAAGCCGGCGCCTATATTCAGGATGAAAGAAACGGCGTAGCCGTAATCATTGCCCGCCATCCCTGCATGGTTTATGGAAGGCATCTCCCCCAGGAAAAGCCGACGGGGCGGGTAGTCATCGAGCAAGAGGAGTGCGACGGCTGCGGATTCTGCGTCACGCAGTTCGATTGCCCGGCAATCGTCCAGGAAGTGAAGAAACAGCCGGCTCGAATCCTGGAGGAATTCTGCACGGATTGCGGGACCTGCATAACCGTCTGTCCTAAAAAACACATTCGCCGGGAGGCCTCATGAAGAAGCAGATCGTCATCGTTGGAACGGGTGGGCAGGGGGTCCTCTTCGTCACCCGGGTGATCGTGGAGGCGGCTTTTCTATCCGGGCAACCGGTCATCTCTTCCGAAACCCACGGCATGGCTATGCGCGGCGGGTCGGTCATTTCCCAGATAAAAATCGGCAAATACCTGAGCCCGGCCATCGAGCAGGGCCGGGCGGATGTGCTTCTGGGGCTGACCCCCGAAGAAGCCCAGGCCTATGGCTATTACCTGAAGGATCAGGGCATCCGGGTGATCAATTCGCCTGACCAGGGTAAAGGAATGATTGACGCGATAGGCTTGGCCCGAAAGCTGGGCCTGCCCCGATCCGGAAACATGGTCTTCCTGGGCTATTCGGCCAGGCAATCGAAGCTAGGGTTGGACAATTCAAAGTACCTGGAGGCGATTGAACGATTATCCCCGGCCAAATTTCGGGAGCAGAATATTAAGGGTTTTCAGGCCGGATATGCTCTTTGAGGTTGGACTTAGTGGGAGGTGAGCAGAGGACTTGCAGAATTTCGGGGCCCAAGGCTTGCATTTGCCAGTGCCTTAATTCCGGGATCAACTTCAGGTCTTCCGGCCCGGTCGGATGTTTTTCTCCGATTTGATCGATCAAGGAATTGCTGATTACGACCCCCGGGTCCAGATTCAATTCCCGGGCTTTTCCCTCCCGCCACGCTTTGAGGGTCTTGACCCTGGCGGCCACGGCCGGTTTAACCTGGTGCCGGATCGATGGCGGGAACCGGGGCAGATCGGTTTCGGGAATAACCAGTCCCTGTTTCAGGCAGTCAATCAGATCCTCGCCCAAGCGGTCGATTAGTTTGGCGCTCAAGCCCTTAATGCCTTTTAATTGATCGAGGGTTAGGGGTTTCTCCAAGGCCAGGGTTTTAAGGACATCGGCCCCCAATATTTTGAACAAAGGCCGGTCCCGTTTTTCAGCCAGGGTCTTGCGATATTGAAGCAGATTCTCCAGCAGTCCCAAGGACCGGGAATCCAGGCGCCGTCCGCCTTTAAACTGCAGGAACAGCGGTCCCTGATAGGGGGGATTGAAGCGGACCCGACAAAGGCGGTCCCCTTCTTCCAGGACCCAAGAGAGTCTTCCCAAGGCTTCCAAATCCGCCACCAGGGATTGAGCCAGGGGGATCAAATAGGCCACGTCAGCCGCGGCATAGGACAACATGGGATCGCTCAGGGGTCTCTTGGACCAATCCGTTTTTTGATAACGTTTATCCAATTGGATTTGAAACCGGGCGCTCAGGAGGGACCCCAGCCCGGTTTCCTTGAGCCCCAGAAATCGAGCGGCGCTTTCCGTATCCAAGAGATTATGGATTTGAAACTGATAATCCCGGTAAAGAGATCGAATATCATAGTCCGCTCCGTGAAGAATTTTTCGGATATTCGGATTATTAAGGAATAATGCCAAAGGGGAAAGGTCGGAGATTATTAATGGATCGATAAGAAAAAAATCATCCCCGGCGGCAATTTGGATCAGGCAGATTTTTTCCCGGTAATGGTAGAGGGAATCGCCCTCTAAATCCAGGGCCACGGAGGTTTCCTGATTTAACCGCAGCCCCAGGTTTTCCAGGTCCTGGGGGGTTTCAATGAGCCGGTATGGGGGCAGCGCGTCGATCATGAGGCCTTTACTTAGCACAAAAGAAAATGGAAATCAAATCCATCCGCAACCTTAACCGCTTTAAGAAAATCGTCTGGGTCCTGTTTAAATACGGCTTCGACGATGTGGTTCACCGTCTGGACCTTCCCGGTTCCTTTATTCTGAGGCGGATCAACCGGACTAAAACTCCATTGACGACCAATGAGCGCATCCGGCTGGTTTTCCAGGAATTGGGCCCCACCTTCATCAAGTTCGGCCAAGTCCTCAGTATGCGTCCGGACCTGATCCCGGGTCCCCTGCTGTTGGAATTGAAGAAACTCCAGGATCAGGTTCCCCCCTCACCCACCCCGGAAGTCCAAACCCTGCTGACCCGAACCCTGAAACGGCCGATGCAGGAAGTGTTCGCCGATTTTGATTGGGAACCGCTGGGATCGGCGTCCCTGGCCCAAGTGCATCGGGCCCGGTTAGTGGGGAATGACTGCCCGGTGGCCGTCAAGGTGCAGCGCCCGGGTATCCGCCGGATGATTAATTCCGATCTCGATATTTTGGCCTTTATTGCCGAGCAGCTCAATGAGCTGAAAAATTACCAAATGTACGATTTCCCGGGTCTGGTAGAGGAATTGCGTTTCAGCCTGGTTCGAGAATTGGATTTTACCCTGGAAGCCAGGAATATGAAAATCTTTCGAAAGAACCTGACCTTCCCGGACTTGATGTACCTTCCCGAAGTCTATGAGGAGGCCACGAACCCCTTTGTATTGACCATGGAACTGGTGAAAGGAGTTCGCCTGGATCAGTTGCCGCCGGATAAGGCCCGCCGGGAAACGTTGGCCCGAAACGGGGCCAAGATCATGCTGGATCAGATGCTGCGTCAAGGCTATTTCCACGCCGATCCCCATCAGGGCAACCTGCTGGTCATGGACGACGGTCGTTTGTGTTTTCTGGATTGGGGTATGACCGGTCGTATCAGCAAGGAACTGCGCGGAACCCTGGTCGACTTGATTCTGGCTTTGGTTGAAAAAGACAGTGAAACCATCCTGCGGTTGATTCCTCATCTGACCGCCGACATGCCTTCCGACATAAATCTCCAACGGCTGGAAAGGGATGTCCTGGATTTGATGGATTCCTATTATGGAATCTCCCTGCAGGAGATCCAGGTCGGTGAACTGATTTATTCGCTGATGGGGCTGCTCAAGGACCATCGGTTGCGGCTCCGGTCTGATTTCGCCCTTCTGGGTCGTGCCCTGCTCTCCCTGGAGGGGATGGGCAAACAACTGTTTCCGGAGTTCAATACCGTGGAAGAAGCCCGGCCCTTGTTGGCCGAATTGGTCAAGGAGCGCTGGTCGGTAAAGCATCTTTCGGAATCCCTCCAGTCCCAGGCTTGGGACCTCTATGACCTGCTCCACGACCTTCCCGCCCGGCTGAAGGCCTTTTTCTGGAAGGTGGACAAAGGGGACCTGACCCTGACCTTTAAGCATACCGGGTTAACCAGCCTGAACAATACCTTGGAAAGAAGCAGCAACCGGGTCACCTTTGGAATTATTATCGCCGCCTTGATTGTGGGATCGTCCATGATTATCACCACCGGGGTCAAACCTCTGCTCTTCGGTTTTCCGGTTTTGGGGGTGATCGGGTACCTGATTTCCGGTCTTTTGGGCCTGGGATTGATATTTACTATGTGGAGAAAGAAAAGTTTGATGGACTCTTGGCGAGTCCATACAGCCCGAGCGCGATTAAGCGCCGGGCGGGTGAGGGTGGCACCATTGGAATTCACTTCCAATGGCGGGGGAGGGGGAACCCTTCCCCGCCGAGCAGAAAGTCGTTTTTTGACTTTTTGCGAGGTATTATATTTGATGGATTTTCGACGCTTGGAAGTTTTTCAGAAGGTTTTTGAACTAAAAAGTTTTTCGCGGGCCGGCCAGGCCCTGCTGCTGGCCCAGCCCACCATTAGTGAGCATATCCGCCTCCTGGAAGAGGACCTGCGACTCACCCTTTTCGACCGCCAGGGTCGGGAGGTGATTCCCACCAAAGCCGGAGAGTTGCTTTACGGCTATTCCAGACAATTAAGCGGATTACGTCAGGAGGCCCTCCGGGCCATGCAGCAATTCCTGGACAAAGGACAGGGGGAACTGCTGATCGGCGGGAGCAACATCCCCGGCCAGTATCTGTTGCCCGGCATCCTGGGGAAGTTCAAGAAAAAGTATCCCCGGGTGCGGGTTCAAGTCCTGATTGGTGACACTCGAAATATCGTCGAACAGGTTTTAGCGGGGGCGATCGAGATAGGGGTGGTCGGCGCCCGGGTGGAACAGCGGCAGATTTTCAGTCAACTCTTGACCAAAGACGAGTTGGTTTGTATCCAGCCGGCGGATTTCCCTTCGGGAGGGAAGCAGGGCCTCGATCCCCGGGAACTTTTAAAGTTGCCCTTTATTCTGCGTGAGCCGGGTTCTGGGACCCGCCGGTCGATCGAAAAGGCTTTGGCGAAAATTGACTTGAATCCGGACGAACTGACGGCCGTGGCCGAACTGGGAAGCAGCGAGGCCGTCCGGCAAGCGGTCAAGGCCGGCCTGGGAGTCTCCATACTCTCCCGCCGGTCGGTGACGGAAGATCTGGCCGCCGGTCTGGTAAAAGAAATTAAGATCAAGCAGTTTCCTCTTTTTCGGGACTTTTTTCTGGTTCATCTGAAACAAAGAACGCTTTCCCCTCTGGCGGAGGAGTTCAAGGAATTTTTACTAAGGGAAGGTAATAGTAATAATGAGTGATCCGAGAGCCATCCGGTTGGTCGACGCCACCCGGGCCGCCGGCTGAGCCTCCAAGTTGGGTCCGGGCGACCTGCAGGAGATATTAGCCGATCTTCCTTTGGAGACCGATCCCAACCTCCTGGTAGGGAGGGAAACCTCCGACGACGCGGGGGTCTACAAAATCCGGGACGACCTGGCGTTGATCCAGACCCTCGATTTCTTTACCCCCATCGTCAACGATCCCTACCGGTTCGGGCAGATCGCCGCCGTCAATGCCCTGAGCGACGTCTATGCCATGGGGGGGAGGCCGCTGACCGCCATGAACATCGTCGGCTTCCCGAAAAAGACCATGGATAAATGGATTCTCAAGGAGATCCTGCGGGGCGGCTTGGAAAAAATCCATGAGGCCGGGCGCGTTGCTGGTGGGGGGGCACAGTATTGATGACGCGGAGCTGAAATACGGGCTTTCCGTCACGGGACTGGTTCATCCGGACCGGGTGATGACCAATGCCGGGGCCCGGCCCGGGGATCATCTTCTCTTGACCAAACCCATCGGGACCGGGATCATTTCCACGGCCCTTAAGGGTAACTTCTCCTCGCCGGAAGCGGAAGAGGCGATGATCGCCGTCATGGTGGAATTGAATCGGGTTGGGGCTGAAGTAATGGAAGAGGTGGGGGCCCGGGCCTGCACCGATATCACCGGGTTCGGCCTGCTGGGTCACGCGCTGGAAATGGCCAACGCCAGTCAATGCGGAATGGTGTTAAGGGTCTCCCGGGTGCCCATTCTTTCTTTTGCCCGGGAATACGCGCAAATGGGTCTGGTGCCGGCCGGGACGTATGCCAATCGCAACTTTTGTCGCCATTCGCTGACGGTGGATCCAGCCATCCCTTCCCACCTCTTGGATATTCTGGCCGATGCCCAGACCTCGGGGGGATTGCTGATTTCCGTCAAGGAAAACCGGGCGGCGGAAATGCTGGATAAGTTAAGGGCCCGGGGAATCCGGGAGGCCGCCGCGATCGGGGAAGTGACCGCGGGACCGGCGGGAACCATCACCGTATTGCCCTGATCAACCCCTCGGGACTTCAGCCCTGATTTTTTCCCGGAATTGGCTGATGGCCTCCGGCAGGAGCCTGCGGATCAACACCGCTTGTTCCATCAGGCTGTCGGGCTTCAGCAGCGGGTAGGCTGGATGCTGCGGGGTGGCTTGGGGAATTTCCAGAAATTCAGGCGGTATCTTGTGGCGGATGTCCAGGACCAACTCGACGATCGGTCTTTCCGCGGCGGAGGTGGGCCGGGCCCAGTTCAGGCGGCGAAGGCAGTCAAAGCGAATCTGGTCGGTAATCAGGAAATAGGGGTCCAGCAGAGCGCTCACCGTATCCGGCGGCAAGGATTCGAATTCATAGCCGCTGCCCAACCCGTAAATCCCCATGAGCAGGTCGTAGATCAGGACCCGGCTTTGGGGGGTATCTTCACAGAAAAAAAGAATCAGGTCATCGGGGAGGTCCAGCAGACGGGTGGTTTCATCCAGATAGGACTGGGAAGGGAGCAGCCGCTTCCATTCCCGAAAGCCCCGCAGGGCCGCTTTTTTCATCTTGTGGGATTGAAGGGAAACCGTTTTTTCCATAGGCCGGTCGTTCATGTTTATAATGGCTGATTCGTATCTTTGGCTATAATAATTTATTCATCCCTTGAAAAAAAGACTTTTTACGGCCTCCGAGAGGGCCGCTTTCAAAATCATTAATTTATCTTGACAGGGAGTCGGAGAATAGTAAAATCGGCATGAAAAGCGTATCCCACCTTGTTTTTTTTTCTTCGGAACACAACAACCCAATCGAAAAAGGAGAGTATTATGAAAAGAACCATTTTGCTCATCCCCTTGTTGGCCTTTCTGATTATACCATCCATGACTCATTCCCAGGTCCAGACCACCATTTTCGGTCCGGAGAAATTTATTCGCACTACGGGACAACCCAATGTCTATCAGGAAGTCGTCCTTACCGGGGCCGAAGAAGAGGGCTCCCTGGTCTTGGGCCGGCTGATCTTGATTAGCGGGGGGTCGAAGAAAAATTCCACGGTGCGCAGCGCCGTGGTCAAGCTGAACGGGTGTACGATCTTCGGCCCGAACGATTTCAAAGCCTGGGTTAATCGCCTCGAAGCCCCGGTTAGGCTCAAAAAGGAAAACCAACTCTATGTGAAAGTGGAAGGGATTCCTAAAAGCCACCTGACCATTCAGATCGATTACGAGACCGGGCCCCAGGGTCCGCTCTTCACCGGGCAGAAACAATATCCCTTTCTTTGCCGGACGGAAATGGCCGGCCTGGGACAGCCTTTGATAGATAACCTGGAGGGAACGGGGATCCCGGTTTACGAGGAGGACGACCAGGGAAAGCCAACGGATCGGATCCTCGGCTACAGTAAGGATTGCAGCATGTTCTCCCGGGTGGATTATTTTTACCGGAGTACCGAAGGGAAATTCAAGCGCTTGGTCCATCTCGGCAGCCGTCCGGCGGACCTGGCCCAAACAACGACATCCGCGGGCCTGACCGTGGACTATATCGTTCGTCTGGAGCGCGGAACCATCAACCGCTTTATCTATGGGATCGCCATGCTGGCCCCCCGGGAGAAACCGCTGGAAAACTGTTTCCCCAATGGCCTCCGCCGGCGGCCTCTATCGAAAAGTGCCCCGCGGAATGATTTCGGCTGGGATACCTCGGCTTGGAATCGAAAATTGATTTACCAGTTTCAGGGCGGAGTGGGGATCGGGCACCAGCAGGGTAGCGGGTGGGCCGCGGCTATGATCGATGAATCCAAGGACCTGGCCGACGGCGGTCCGCTGAATGACGAGGCCCTGGCCGCCGGATACGCCGTGGCCTTCTCCACCGGGACGACCACGGACACCCACTACAATATGAGCCTCTCCGCCGAGACCATGATGATGATCAAGAATTATTTTACGGACCGCTATGGAAAGCCGCAATATACGGTAGGCGTGGGGGGGTCCGGAGGGTCCATCCAGCAGTATTTCATCGGCCAAAACCATCCGGGCCTGCTGGACGGAGGAGTTCCCCAATACTCCTATTCCGATATGATCACTCAGACCATTTACGTGGGGGATTGCAGCCTCCTGGAGTATTATTTTGATGCGGTGGCCCCGAGCCAGGGGGATTTCACTTTCGGCGGCATTAACCTGGCGGATCCCTTCGATCCGACTTACGGGTGGCTGGGCTCGGTGAAGAAGCGCACATTGATCGAGGGCTTGAGCTCCAGCGACGCCATCGGACATCCAATTTATGAAAACTTCGGGCACCTGGGGAGCACGGAGTGCGTCAACGGCTGGTTGGGTCTCCTTCCCCTCTGCATGAATCCCCTGTGGACCGACACCCAGGGACTGGATCAGTTGCCGCCGGATGTGGTGGCCAAAGTCCGCTGGACCCACTGGAACGATTTGGAAAACATTTACGGGGTGGACCCCGTAACCGGTATTGCGCCCAACTCCTGGGATAACGTGGGGGTCCAGTATGGCCTGCAGGCCTTTAAGGAAGGCAAGATCACGCGGGAACAGTTCCTGGACATTAACGCTAAAATCGGCGGTTGGAAGAATCCCCGGGACATGATCCAAGAGGGGTATCCCTTCTTCGGTGCCCTGGCCCAGGATTTTTCCAATTTCGACCCTTGGAGTATCCGGAATTCCACCGTGTTCACACCTGACGGAAAAGGCGTGGCCCCGAGAACGGCGGGGAATATGGAAGCCATGGCCAAAGCCTACCGGTCCGGCCATGTTTTCAAAGGGCGCTTGAACATGCCGGTCATCGATTTTCGGCATTACCTTGATCCCGTTTTGAATATGCATCATGCCCAGCAGTCTTTCGCCACCCGGCAGCGTCTGTTGGACGGTCAGAAACACGCGGACAACCAGCTCATCTGGTTCGCCGCCCCGTACTACGATTTGACCGGGGAGGCCTTCCAACTGCTGGATGAATGGATTTATAACATCCAGCATAAGGTCTACGGCTGGGGCGTGGTGGCCAATAAACCGACCAGGGCCACAGACCAGTGTGTGGATGCAACCGGGGCGGTGATCGGCCAAGGACCGGGAGTCTGGGACGGCATACTGAATAACAAACCCAAGGGGGTCTGCACCGAGGCCTTTCCGCTCTTCTCCACTTCCCGGATAGTCGCCGGCGGGGATATCAAGGGAGACGTGTTCAAATGCCATTTGATCCCCGTGAGCGAGGCTGTGACGAAGGGATTTTACGGTGGCCAGACGATCGACCAGGTTCGTCTGGAGCAGATCTTTCCTGACGGCGTTTGTGATTACAGCCAGGGAGACGCCGGAAGGCCGAGTGGTCTATAGGGCGACTTGATGTAACACCAGACTTTTTTTCCTAAAGAAGAGGCTGATGACCGGGCCCTAAACGCCCGGCCGCTCGGCCTCTTCTTTATTTAAGGACCGGCCATGCTCCGTTTTTCCTTCAATCTTCGGTTAATTTCTGCCGGAGTGATACTTATAACTCTTTCGGGCTTCTCTTGCGGCACGGCTTTGGGCCGGACCAGGGCCGAGCTTGCGGACAGCATCTATGCCCGGATTACGACCACCCGCGGCCCTCTGCTGATCCGTCTTTATTTCCGGCAGGCGCCTCTGACAGTGGCCGGTTTCCTCGGCCTGGCCCGGGGGGATATTTCCTGGCGGGAATCCCGGCCGGGAAAGCCGGGGGAAGCCCCCTATTTCGACGGAAGCTTCTTCCATCACATCATACCGGACCTGCTGGTCCAGGGCGGGGCCCGAAAGGCCGGCGGCCACGGGGGCCCGGGGATGCTGCTGGACCGGGAAATCGATCCGTCGTTGAGCCACGATCGGCGGGGGGTGGTGTCCCTGCTCAACGAAGGCGACAGCGCCCGTGCGGACCGGTTTTTGATTACCCTGGCCCCGGCCCCCTTCCTGGACGGCCGCCATACGATTTTCGGGGAGGTGGTGTCCGGCCTGGGAACCCTCAAGCGCCTCCGGCAGGGGGACCGCATCACCCGGGTGACCGTTATCCGCAAGGGGGAGAAGGCCAAGGCCTTTGAGATTGGACCGCTTCTGGAACGCCTCAAGCAAAGGTCCGCGGAACTTACCGTGGCAAGGAATAAGGCCGGTCTGGCGGCCGCCGGGAATGGCCGGGACCGAGATTGCCGCAAACGCCTGCCGGAACCGACCGGCCCGCCGGATCCGGAGCGGATACCCGCTTCCGGGCAGCCGGAGACCGAACGGATGGCCCTGGAATACATTCTGGTAACCCACCAGGGTGCACTTACCCCCCAAGAATATCAATGTTACGACCCGGAGGAGGCGCGAGCGGTGGCCGGGCAACTGGCGAAGCTGGCCCGAAGACCCGGAACGGATTTTCCGGAACTCGCCCGGAAGTTCAGCGACTCCCCCGATTACAAAATTCCTTTACTGGTCAAAGGACTGGAACATCCGGAAGGTGTGGCCCCGGTTTTTCGTCTGTTGGTAGGGCAGGTCAGCGACCCCCTGCCGAGCTCGAAAGGTTATATGGTGTTCCGGCGGGTCGAGCTGAGGCTGGTCCGGGTCAGCCATATCCTGATCGCCTACCAGGGGGCGGAGGGCAGCCGCCAAGCGCGGACCAAAGACAAAGCGCGGAATCTGGCCGCGGAGGTCCTGCGCAGGGCCCGGGCCGGTGAGGACTTCGCCACCCTGGCCCGCCAATATTCGGACAGCGAATCCGCCGCGAAAGGGGGAGATCTCGGGGAAATCGCCAAAGGCACCACCCAGCCCGCCTTCGACCAGGCGGCCTTCCATTTGCAGCCCGGGGAGATCTCCGATATCATCCAAACGCCGGCTGGCTTTCAGATTATTCGGAGAGGGGAGTGATCTGAAAATGATGAGGAAAAACGGCGGGAGCGGTTATGCGCCCAAGCCTGAGGAAAACGGCAGGCGCCAAACAAATTGAATAAACATAAATTTTCATGCTTCGCGGGTGCCGCCCCGGGCATGGGGGTTTAATAAGAAATCATGACCCCGATACACGAGCTTCTAAGCCGGATCCGCTGGGACAGGGACTTCGGCCGGGGTAGCTTTGAGATCGGCTACTTCGATCACCGAGAGGGAATCATAATCCGGGTTTCCATGGGTGAGGTCCACTTCGAGCAGGGAAACAGCTTCTCTTTTGATCTGCAAACACCTGAAGGGGAGGTAGTTACCATCCCCTTCCACCGGATCAGGGAAGTCTATAAAGACGGCGAGCGGATCTGGAGCCGGGAGAAGGGATCATGACTGGGTGGATCGGAATCAGGAATCCCCCGAATATTATTGATTTCGTGAGATATGTTCGCAAAAAGCCCCCAGTGCTGTCATTGCGAGGAGTGAAGCGACGAAGCAATCCCCAAGAATCAGCTAGTTACTATGGTGGGGATTGCTTCGCATCGCTCGCAATGACAGGTTTTTGGACTTTTTGCGAGGTTGTCTCGTGAGAATCATGATATCCGGAATGATCCCCGCTTGACGGGTCAATGGCCCGGTCGGCTCCACCTATGGCTGCGCCAACCGGGCCATTGGACCACGATGTCCCCGAGTCGATGGGGCCTTCGGCCCCCGCACGCTTCGGGCCTCGGGGCTACGCCGCATTACCCTAATATGTTCTTATTTTGCTTGATAAGAATTGGAATGTGGCTCATTCTTGTTCTTAAATAAAACATATTAAATTAAGGGGGTAAACTTGAATGTTGCAATTTATTCTCACGGGTTATATTGAAAACGCTCTATCTCAAGCAGAATATGACAAGCTTGAAGATGGAACATTTTCAGGCCGTATTCCATCCTGCAGAGGAGTCATCGCTTTCGGTAAAACCTTACGAAAGTGTGAAGACGAATTGCGTTCTACCCTTGAAGATTGGGTATTGGTCGGCTTGAAATTAGGTCATCCCATTCCAGTTTTGGCGGGATGTGACTTGACTAGGGAGCCGACCAATGAGTCGATGGCAGCCCGGTAAACGCCGAGAGTTCATTGGACGATTACGAAAGCTTGATTTTGATGGCCCCTATTCAGGGCACGTCATCAATTTATGGTTTTCGAAGAATGCCGTTTGGCCGTCCCATCAAATAGTGAATATTCAGTTCCCCAGCTACGTATGATGCTAAATGAATATGAAAACAAAATTCAAGCACGCAAACATAGTGGCAGCGGACTGGCGCCGGCTTGCTCAATTTTATGAAGAGGTGTTCGGCTGTACCCCGGTGCCACCGGAGCGCCATCTCGGAGGTGAATGGCTGAGTAAAGGTACCGGCGTGGCCAATGCCCAATTCTCGGGCGCCCATTTGAGGCTTCCCGGGTACGGAGAAGAAGGACCGACGCTTGAAATCTACCAGTATTCCAATGTCTATTGTCCCAACCCGGAAAGCAACATCATTGATAACCTCGCAAAAAGTCTAAAAACCTGTCATTGCGAGCGAAGCGAAGCAATCCCCACCATGGTAACTAGCTGATTCTTGGGGATTGCTTCGTCGCTTCACTCCTCGCAATGACAGCGCCGGAGACTTTTTGCGAAACCATCATTATTGAGTTACAGCATTGGAGATAGGAGATTCGGATGAAGATTGAACTGAAAGAATTAGAAGCCCTGACCGACCAAGGCCCTGAAGAACTACGGCTATGACGAGGCCGAAACCGCCACGATCCGGGAAATGTTGCTCTATGCCCAACTGCGGGGCAACAATCAAGGGGTGGTCAAGCTCATCGGGAAAGGCATACCCAAAGACCCGAAGGCCGGGGCCATAACGATTGAAAGGGAAACCGCCCTATCGGCTAAAATAAACGGAAACCAGAACCAGGCCATGGTGGTGGTCAAAAAGGCGCTGGACGTGGTGTTGGAAAAAGCCAGGGCCGGCGGTATCGGCATCGTCGGTACTTTCAACACCTCTACGTCCTCGGGCGCCATCGGCTA
Source organism: uncultured delta proteobacterium (assembly GCA_963743305.1). Lineage (GTDB taxonomy): Bacteria > Desulfobacterota > RBG-13-43-22 > RBG-13-43-22 > RBG-13-43-22 > CAVQSS01. The sequence goes on along the minus strand of CAVUPH010000026.1, from coordinate 68,869 downwards.
TGTCGCCTCCGAGATCGCCGGCCAGGGCCTCGTGGGGCTGGTCTTTGCCAGTTCACCGCCGCGGGTGGCCACGGCCGGGTCCTTTCAGCCGATCTTCGGCACCAATCCTCTGGCCGTGGGGATTCCCGCGAAACCCGGTCCGATCGTTCTGGACATGTCCACGGCCGCCATGGCCTTTTACGGGCTCGTCGAAGCCCAAACGGCCGGTAAAAGTATCCCCGATGATGTGGCGTATGATCCGGCCGGCAACCCTACCACCGATCCTTCTCTGGCGATCAAAGGGGCGATCCGGTCTTTCGACCGGGGGTACAAAGGGGCCGGCCTGGCCCTGATCATCGAGATCCTCGCCGGTCCGCTGGTAGGCGCCGCCTGCGCCGGGGTAGGGGACCCCGGGAAGAATTGGGGGCACCTCGTGCTGGCTATCGATCCCGATCTCTTTGGGGATCGCGACGCCTTCATCAACAACGTGAGCACCCTGATCGAAAACGTAAAGGCGACGAAAAAGCTGCCCGGGATCGAAGAAATCTTCGTGCCCGGGGAACGGGGCAACCGTCAGGCCGCCGAAAGCCGGGCCTCCGGAACCATTGACCTCGAGGACAATCTTCTGGAAGCGTTGAGAAAGGTGGCCGGATAACTACGCGGCAGAAGGAACTCCAGCCAGCCCCTCATAAGCGTTGGGCCACCTATCCCTGAGAAACTTCCGAAATCATCCGCTACGCCGGCCGGCTTTCAGCTCATTCGGCCGCCGGAGCGATCTGAAAATAATTCTGAGGAATCTTCGGCTCGGACAGGGCCGACAGGTTCGGGACCGGGTAGCGGTAGGCCCCTTTCTGGCCGATGTACTCCAACCCGGCCATCAGACGTTCAAAATCGGAGGACGGCACGGCGAAGGACATTTCCTGGTCCTGCGTTCCGGCAAAGACCCTTTCCCCGGGCCCGGGGACCATGTAGGTCGACTCTCCGGTCTGGACCACCCCGGCCAGCCATAGGGAACAACCCAGTCGCCCGGTGCTGGAGGATCTAAGCCCCGTCCCTTTTTGGAAATTGGCGGCTTGGATCAAGGCCAGGATCTGCGCGGGATTTCCATAGACCACCGCCAAGTCCGGTGCGAATTCGCCCTTATTCAAAGGAGAAAGCCAAACCTCCTGATAGGTCCCAAAGGGCCAGCGAGGATAGGTGGCTTCCATGGACTTGGCGAACTCCGGGTCATTTTGATAGGGACCGGCAATCGCACCGTCCAAAAAGATATCCGGCGCTACCTGGCCCAGAAAAACATGAGGCAGGGGGCAACCGTGATCTTCCTTCCTGAAACCCATGGTCCAACCCAGGGTGCGGGCCGCGGTCATCCCCTGACACACGGCCAGCCGGTGCCCGAGGTCCTTTAAGGGGTAACGTATTTTCTCCGGGGCCTGATCGCCTTTCTTCGCCAGCTTCACGCCTACCGGGAGGGTCGCCAGCCGCCCGTATTTCATCAGCGTTTCATGCAATTTGATCGCAGTGCTTTGACATGAGTTCCTCCTTTTTTTCTAATAATTCCTCAGGACGTCGGTCAGGAAGGGCTCAGTTCCATCTTATATCATCAATCACAGAGCCCCGAAGAGATAGATCGCCGTTTTTTCATGGTTACTTTGGCCGCAGTTATCTTTTGATTTGGTTAAGATTCCCCGGAGTTCCGTTTCACCGGGATTCCCCAGCGGCGCAGTTCTTCGATGGCCAGGCTTACCAGGCGGTCCATCTGCCCGGCAATCGCGGGCGAAAGGTCGAGTCCCCATTCCACGTTTTCCGGCTGAAGGCCGCAGACCACCACCTGCGCCGGAAGATTACCCACCAGGCGGCCCACCGCCAGCAGTTCGGAAACCCCCGCCTGGTGCATGGAAAGTTTTCGAGAGAGAGCCTGCTCAAGATCCGGTCCTTCTAATCGAGCCGAGGTCCCCGGGGAGCTGCCCGTTTCCACGGCATCCAGTATCAGGAGATGGGTGCAACCGTCCAAATGGGGGAATAAATGCATCCCCAACGTGCCCCCGTCCATGATCCGCACGTTGTCGGGAAACCGGTATTGATCCACCAGGCACTTCAAGGCCCTGACCCCTAGACCTTCATCCTGCAGTAGTACGTTCCCCAGACCCAGCACAAGAACCCTGGCCGGGTTAACTGCACTCATGTTTTTCCAGCTTTTGGAGGCATGTTCTTCAAAGGCCGGCGAGGGGAAATATTAATGCCCGGCGGCGACCTTCGTGATCTCCTTCCCCTTAGGATCGAAAACGTGGACCGCGCAGGCCATACAGGGATCAAAGGAGTGAATGGTGCGCAGGATTTCGAGGGGCCGGGCCGGATCGGCTACCGGGGTATTGAGGAGGGCTTCTTCAAAGATGCCTCGCTGACCCTGGCTATCCCGGGGAGAACCGTTCCAGGTAGTGGCCACCACGGCCTGATAGTTTTCAATTTGTCGGTTTTTTATGCGGATCCAGTGCCCCAGGGCTCCGCGGGGGGCTTCGGTGGCTCCCCAACCCTGACATTCCGCCGGCCAGGTGGCCGGATCCCACTTGGTTCCGTCATGAACCGTCAAAATGTCGCTGTTCAGGTTGGCCTCCAGCTCATTGAGCCACAGAGACATTTGCCGGGCGATGAGGAGGGTTTCGATGCCGCGGGCGGCTACGCGGCCCAGGGTGGAAAATAACGCCTGGGGTCCAAGACTCAATGCGGTCAGGAGCTTGTCCACTTCCTGCCGAACCTGAGTGTGTCCGGCGGCATAAGCCACCAGCATACGGGACAGGGGACCTACTTCCATGGGCAGGTCGTTATAGCGCGGCGTCTTGAGCCAGGAGTATTTCTGGTCTATATCGAGGTACTCGAATGGCGGGGTCGGGCCGGTATAGTTGGGCTGGGTTTCCCCTGTCGAGGGGTGAAGGGGGCTGGTCCCGTTATACCAGGAGCGGGTCACCTGTTCGCCGATTTTGGTCTGGTCCAGGATCTGAGGTCGGGGCGGCCAGATTCTTGTTCAGGACAATCCCCCGGGGGAGCCAGAGATCCCCCCAGGCATAGGGAACTCCGCTCTTGGTCGGCCAGTCCCCATAGGCCAGGTAATTTCCATGTCCGGCGCCGAGGGCGGCCCAATCCTTGTAAAAAGAGGCGATGATTCGCAGGTCCGGTATATAGACCCGGGACACAAAATCCAGGGCCTGGGCGGACAGGGTCTTCAGTTGGGAAATTGTCCCCGCATTGATGGCCTTCGAACTGGAGGGGTCCATCGGAATGGCCATGCCGCCCACCAGGTAGGTCTGGGGATGGGGATTTTTCCCACCCAGGACCGCCTGGAACTTGATAAACTCCCGCTGCCAGTCGAGGGCCTCCAGGTAATGGGCCATGGCGATAAGGTTGACTTCGGGGGTAAGTTTGTAGGCCGGATGCCCCCAGTAGCCGTTGGCGAATAATCCCAGTTGGCCGCTGTTGACCAAGGTGGAAAGGCGGCTTTTCACGGCCTGGAAGTAGGCCGGGCTGGAGTTGGGCCAGTCGGATATGGACTTCTGAAGGGTGCTGGCGGCTGCAGCATCCGCTTTCAGGGCGCTGACGATATCCACCCAGTCCAGGGCATGCAGATGATAGAAGTGAACCACATGATCCTGGATGAACTGGGCGCCTTCCAGGAGGCTGCGCAAAAGCCGGGCATTATCCGGGATGGTGATCCCCAGGGCGTTTTCAACCGCTCGCACGGAGCAGAGGGAGTGGACTGTAGTGCAGACCCCGCAGATGCGCTGCGTATAGATCCAGGCGTCCCGGGGATCGCGCCCCTTGAGTATGATTTCCAGGCCGCGAAACATCATGGCCGAACTCCAGGCTTCGGCCACCCGATTGTTTTCAATCTGGGCCTCCAGGCGCAGGTGCCCTTCAATCCGGGTGATCGGATCAATGACAATCCGCTGGGGCGGGAGCTGGAGCTGGGGCTTGGGCTGCGGTTGGGGTTGGACCGCGCTGGGGTGAAGCGGGGATCCTGAGGATTCTCTGGCTATCAAAGGTAAAAAGATCTGGTTCGCATATTCCGGCAGAGGGCTATAAAAAGGGGAGAGCTGGTCCCAAAATTTGGGGGACGCGCAGCCGATGCAACCGTGACCGGCGCCTACCGGCCAATTGGTACCGCTGTTCCATCTGACTGTGGGGCAATTGTGTTTGGTGCTGGGTCCCTTACACCCCATCTTGAACAGACACCAGCCCTGGCGATGTCCCGGGTCACCCCAGGCCAGCACAAATTCATTATCTTCAAAGTGCTGTTTCCGTTCGCATCGGTCATGAATTCCTTCCCCGTAGGCAAACGTGGGCCGGCCCAGACTGTCGAGGAGCGGCCATTGGTTATTCGTAAGATAATAAATGATCGTCGCCGTCAGATTATAGACGTTCATGGGACAGCCCGGCAGGTTGATGAGAGGGCTGAGTCCGGGAAGGGCGTCCTTGACGCCCATCGCCCCGGTGGGGTTCGGGGCGGCTGCGGCGATCCCGCCATCCCAGGCGCAGTTGCCGACGGCGATCGTGGCCAGCGCCTGACCACACGCCTCCTGGGCAATGGACAGGGCTGTTCTTCCGCCAACCATGGCATAGACACCGCCGTTTCCGGTCGGAATGGACCCCTCCACTACGCAGATATACTGGCCGGCATAGTTTCTGATCGTGTCTTGTTTCGATTTTTCAGCCAGGGCTCCGGAGGGAACCATCAATCTTTCGTGGTAGTCCAGGGAAAGGGAATCAAACAAGAGATTGATCAGGGTAGGCTCCCGTAGAAAAGACTCGGAATCCGCGGTACAGCTCTGGAACTCCAGCCAGATAATGGGAGGCCTTGGACCGGCTTCCAGGGCCTGGGCAATGGCCTTTTCGCTCCCGGCCGGCAGGCCGAGCGTAGCCGCCATAACACTACAGAATTTTAAAAAATCCCGTCTGGTTAGGCCTTGTTTCTCCATTTTTCCTTTTAAGTCTAATTTCATTGTTCACCCTCCTGAGAACGATAGTAAGCCTCGTCAACGGTCCCTGCTATTATCTTGCAAAGCAATTATGTTGCCACGGAACCCGAGTAAGAGCAGGTTCAGCGAATGTGGATTTAATTGCATACAGAATACTATTTAATTCGCGACTATAGGGGTTAGTTTTTCGTATGTCAAATAGTATCAGGGAATAATTTCTCTTGATAACCTATTCAAAACGTGTCTAATCTTAGCCGTCATTTCAAAAGTCAACCCGTTTTTTTCGTAGTCAACCGCTTCCCTTTTCCCAGGAGGGCCATTATGAACTACGACGACCGACCGTGGCTGTCTTCTTATGACGCGGATGTTCGACCTGAAATCCCCATCCCCGATCAATCCTATCCGGATCTGCTTCAGGAAACCTTCCAGCGTTTCCCCAAGAAAACCGCTTATCATTTTATGGGTCTGACCACCACTTTCCAGGAATTCCAAAACCGGGCCTTGAAATTCGCCCATATGCTCCGGGGGCAGGGCTGCCAACCCGGGGACGTGGTGGCCGTCAATTTGCCCAACATCCCCCAGTACCTCATCGCCCATATCGGCGCCATCCTGGCCGGGTGTGCCGTCACCGGCCTTTCGCCCCTTCATACCGGGAAAGAGATGGCCTACCAATTGAAAGACAGCCGCGCCAAGGTGCTGGTGACGCTGGATGCCATCTTTGAAAAACGCCTGGTCCCCATCCACCAGGAACTGCCGGACCTCCGGACGATTTGCCCGACCGGGATCCTGGATTTCCTCCCCCGCTGGAAACAGTTCCTGGGGAAAAAAATTAAAAAAGTCCCCACGGGAAGGGTCTTCGACCTGCCTGATAAAACCGTGATCCCTTTCATGAGGGTCATGGACCGGTACCCCTCGTTACCGATAGATTCAAAAATCCCCGCGGAGGCCGTCTGTCTGATTCAATACACGGGGGGCACCACCGGTCTCCCCAAAGGGACCATGCTGACCCATCGCAACCTGGTGGCCAATATCATACAGGCCAGAACCTGGTTGCATATGGGTTCGGGGGGAGAGATCATTTTATCCGGATTCCCCTTTTTCCATCTGGCGGGATTAATGCTGGCCATGACCACCCTGGCCCTGGGCGGCACCCAGGTCCTGATCCCCAACCCCCGGGATACGGACCACCTTTGTCGGGAAATCGGCCGGTACCGGCCCACCATCCTGGTCAATGTACCGACCCTCTATTTGATGTTGATGGAGAACCCGAAGTTTCGGAAACTCGATTTCAGCCAATTGACTTTCTGTCTGTCCGGGGCCGCTCCTTTTCCTGTGGAATCCATCCGGGCGCTGGAAGCAATCGTGGGCACCGGGAAAGTCGTGGAAGTGTACGGGATGACGGAAACCAGTCCGCTGATCACCTGCAACCCTCATTTGGGCCAAAAGAAAATCGGCACCATCGGACTGCCTCTGCCCAATACGCGCGTGAAGCTGGCCGACCTGGAAACCGGGAGCCGGGAGGTGCCCATCGGGGAGGAAGGGGAGCTTATCATTCAAGGCCCGCAGGTGATGAAAGGCTATCTCAACCGGCCGGAGGAAACCGCCCATGCCCTGCGTGAATTTCAGGGAGAAGTCTGGATGCATACCGGCGACGTGGCCCGCATGGATGAAGCCGGGTATTTCACCCTGGTGGACCGGGCCAAGGATATGCTCAACGTGGGGGGCTTTAAGGTCTTCTCCCGGGAAGTGGAAGAAAAACTCTATGACCACCCGGCGGTGGACCTGTGCGCCATCGTCGGTGTTCCCAATCCCCAGCGGCCGGGCAGTGAACTGGTCAAGCTGGTGGTTCAAAGATCCCCGGCTGCCAAAGACCGGCCGGAAGAGACGCTCAAACAGGAAATCCTGAATTTCGCTCGGGAGAACCTGTCTCCCTACAAGGTGCCCAAGATTATTGAATTCGTTGATTCCCTCCCGCTGACCCCGGTGGGGAAGGTGGACAAGAAAGCCCTGCGTCAGAAATGAAAAAGAACCATCCCCAAAGTCAATTTATTACCATCCGGGGAGTGAACTATCACTACCTGAAATACCCGGCAGCGGGGCAAACGATCTTCCTGCTGCATGGCCTGGGTTCCTCGACCTACTCCTGGGAAGCGCTGGCCCCGCTGCTACAGGCGGCAGGCTACCGGGTCTATGCCCTCGACCTGAAGGGTTCCGGCTGGTCGGACAAGCCGGCCGCTTCCGAATATGATTTGTTTACCCTGAGAGACGAGATCGATCGCTGGCTGGAAACCTTGGAACTGCGGACGGTTATTTTTGTGGGCAATTCGCTGGGAGGCTCGCTGGCGCTGCTCCTGGCCCTGGAAAACCCGGACCGGATCAATCGGCTGGTTTTGATCGACGCGGCGGCCTATTTAAAAAAACTTCCCTGGGTTTTTCGCTTGGCCAAACTGCCTTTTTCGAAGGAATTGTCCAGAATCGTTTTCAAACGCTGGCTGATCAAGCTGGCCATGAAACAGGCCTTTTGCCACCAGGAGCGGGTCAGCGATGAAAGGATCGATGCCTATTATGAACGGCTGAAGTCCCCCGGCTGCCTGGAGGCCCAGATCGCACTGGTTCGTTCTCTGGATTTCAAAATTTTGAGCCGGTACGACCAACGTCTTCCCGCCATTGATATCCCCACCTTGCTGATCTGGGGGGAGGATGACCCCTGGGTAAAACTCCCCGTCGGCCGGCGTTTGGACCGGGATCTCCCCCATTCCACCCTGCGCATTATCCCCCATTGCGGCCATGCCCCTCAGGAAGAACTCCCCGAAGAAACCGCCGGGCTGATCATCGACTGGTTAATGCAAAAATAGCCTTCCAGGCCAATAAGCACTCCGACCGACTCGGTCTCCAAGACCGATGTCATTGCGAGCGAAGCGAAGCAATCCCCCGGTCGAGTATAGGAAAGGTTTGTAAACTGCCTCGGGGATTGCTTCGTCGCTTCTCTCCTCGCAATGACTGGGGATCTGTTATTTCCATACTTCGGGGTTCCCGCCCCGGGCCTGGGGGGTTTTAATACGCGCCCTCCAGAAAAATTTGATTTCTCCTTGACAACCATACAAATGTATGGTATCGGATAACCCATGGATGAATTGACTTCCCGCCAGCAGGAGATCCTGGATTACCTCCGGGATTTCCAGGAACGGCACGGGTATCCGCCTTCACGGCGGGAGGTGGCCGCCCACTTCCGGATCTACCCGGGCTCTGTCCAGGACCACCTGAAGGCCCTGATTCGGAAGGGCCGTCTGAAGCGGGAGCCGAACCGCTCCCGGGGCCTGAGCTTGAAGCCGGTTCCTGGTCCGCTGCGCACCATTTCACGGTACGGGGCCGTTGCCGCCGGCGGCCCCCGGCTGGTCCTCGAAGAAGCGGAAGACCAGGTAACCCTGCCGGCGGACTGGGCCAAAGGGGAGGAGGTCTTTCTGTTGCGAGTCCAGGGCGAGAGTATGCGTCCCACCATTCTCTCGGGAGACCAGGTGATCGTCCGCCGCCAGGAGCGCCTACCTGAAGGGGCGGTGGGGGTCTTCCGCCTGGATAACGAGGTGACCTTGAAGCGCTGGCACCGGGAAGGGGATCGGGTGGTCCTCAAAGGAGACAATCCGGAATTCGAGCCCTTGACCATCGAACGGAAAAATCTGGCCGATTTGGGGGTCGTCGGGCAGGTGATCGGGATCTACCGGCCGGTACCATAAAGACGCAAAGCGCTGAGCGCAGGGCGCAGAGCGTAACTGCCGGAAGTCATCCTGGCGAAGAGAAGACGATCTCGGCGCGGGGTAGACTCCGCGTAGGATCTCGGTTTTTGGAAGCTTCAACGAGATTTCTTGTTTCGTTCTCGACAGCTTTGGAGTTTTTTTTGCGCTCTGCGCCCCGCGTCTTTTGAGCCATGGATTTACTGCCTTTCCAAAAAATTACCCGTCTGGCCCTTACCGGCCGGAGCATCCTTTTTTTCGGGGAGGCCATGCCCCGCCTGGCCGCCTACCTCATCGGTCGGGTCGCCCTGCAGGGGAGTCCCGTGACCCTGGTGGATGCCGCCCAGTCCTTCGACCCTTACCTGGTGGCCCGCATGAGCCGCTACCGGGAGCTGGACCCCCGGGCGCTGCTCGAGCGTATCCGTCTGAGCCGGGCCTTTACCTGCCATCAGTTGGTCACCCTGCTCTGTGAGACCCTGCCCGCGACCGGGCCGGGGGAACCCCTCTTCGTCCTCGGCCCTTGCGCCCTGTTCTACGACGATCAGGTGGCCTTGACGGAGCGCCGGAACCTTTTTAAACGAGTGGCGGCCTCCCTGGCCGTTCTGGGGCGGCGGGGGAGGGGGGTATTCCTTTTCCAGGGGCCGGTGTCGTCGCGGGTCAAGAACCTTTTTTACGGCCGGGAACTGGCCGCCCGGGTGGAAATGGTGATCCGGGTGCGCTACGGCGAGCAGGGCATCGAGGGGATGCTGCAGCACCAAGCCGCCGTGGTGCCCCGCAGAGGGTAGTTTTTTAGCCGCAGACATCCGCGGACGAAAATTTTTACCGCCCGCTTCGCTCAAGGCGCAAAGAGCGCAAAGGAATTTTTTCTCCGGCGACAGCCGGAGAAAATTCCTTCTTTTCGTCCTTTGCGTCTTTGCGGGCAATTTCGACTTTGAGGAGTGTATGGGAAGGACGGTACTGCCATTCAGCCAGGCCCTGGAGCGGGAATATGAGGACTGGAAGAAATTCCGCCGGGCCCTGCGCCGGGAAGACCAGCGGGTCCTGGACCGGCTCTTCGACCGGGCCCGGATCCACGTCCAGGCCGGCAGCTACGCCTCCCGGCCCTGGCCCCTGGAGACCATTCTGGTCTCCATTCTTTTGGAGCAGGAGAAAGAACTGGCGGAGCTGCGGGGGAAACTTGAAGTGGTACGAAAAGAAGGGACTGCTTTTTAGATGATATCGGTCAGATTGCGGGAGCCGTGGACGACGCGGTGAATTTCGATGGCCGTCAAATCATCAACGGCTATCGGCAGATAACGAAGGGAAACCTTACCGGCCATGCAGACGCTGCCGAAGCTTTTTCATCACCTGAGTGTGGGTAAACCCCTTGTCGTCGGAGGCCGATTGCCCCTGGGCGACGGCTAGTTTTTCGAAGAGATCCACCCGTGCCCGGAGGTGCTCGTAGTGTTCCATGCTCATGACTACCAGGTCGCCTTCCCCGTTGGTGGTCAGGTAGACCGGCTCATCTTCTTGATGACAGAGAGAAGCGATTTCCCGGGTCTTGTTGCGCAGGGCGGAGATGGGTTTGATAATGGGCATATTTATTCCCTCGCTTTTTTTATCAAAATTAGCACATAATTTTGATAAAATCAAGAGTGCATATCCCCCGCTTTTAGGGAATGGTTGCCTTGGGAGTCTATTGGATTATTTTTGTAAAATGTGATAGTTATAAACAAAGAAAAGAAGTATCAGGAAATTAAATATGGAACCGTCTCCCTCCATTGCCAAGGTCTGTACCAAAGTGAAAATCGGCGAACAAAAGACCGATTTTGATTACTGGCAGACCCAGCCCTATGCCCGCCGGCTGGCCGCCTTGGAGCAGATCCGGCAGGAATTCCACAGGTGGAAATACGATGCTGAACCCGGATTTCAAAGAGTTTATTCGGTCGTTAAACGATAACGGCGTCCGTTACCTGGTGATCGGTGCCTACGCGGTGGCGCTGCACGGCTATCCCCGCTACACCAAGGACCTGGACGTGTGGGTCGAGCGGGACCCGGATAACGCGGCAAAGCTGATGCGGGCACTGGTCCAGTTCGGTTTCGGGTCCCTGGACCTGACGGCGGGGGATTTCCTGGAACCGGAACAGATTATCCAACTGGGCTACCCGCCCAACCGCATCGACCTGATCACTTCGCCGCCGGGCGTTGATTTTGGCCGTTCCTACGCGGCCCGGGTGGTAGTGACAATCGACGACGTCCCCGTATATTTCATCGATCTGGAAAATCTGAAGAAAACCAAGAGGGCGGCTGGGAGACTGCAGGACCTGGCTGATCTGGAGAACCTGCAGTGATAGAAAAAAACTTCGACATACCCTTCATCGCCGATCTGGCCTTGCGGGAGAAGCAGATTCAGCAGAACTACCGGCCGATCATTGCGGTGCACAAGTGGTTCGCGCGGCGGCCGGGGACCCTCTTCCGAGGGCTGTTGCTGTCCGAATTCTCGGACCGTCCGCTTCGCGAGGCCTTTTACCGGGCGAACGATTTGAAAGACCTCCGGGTTGCCGATCCTTTCATGGGAGGCGGGACGCCTCTTCTGGAAGCGAACCGCTTGGGTTGTCACGTGACCGGCTTCGATATCAACCCCATGTCGTATTGGATCGTCAAACAGGAAATCGAGCATCTGGACCTGGGGGCCTATGATCATGCCGTCGAATCGCTGAACCGAAGGCTGGAAAACGAAATCGGACATCTGTATCAAACGGAATGCGTTCTTTGTGGAAAGCAGGACGCCCGTAAAATACTTTTTGTGGGTCAAAGTGACTTCCTGTCGTAAGTGTCGGAAGGACATCGATCTTTTCCCTGGCTACCTGCTTTCCGCCGATCAGACGGCATCCCAAAAATGTGTTTGTCTGCTCTGCTTGCGGTCAATTGACGGAGACCGGAGACCGGATAAATCCGGGCAACTGCCGGCATTGCGGCACCGGGCTGTCGATGCATGGTCCTGCCGGCCGAAACCGGTGCCGTTGCCCTCATTGTGAAACCGACAATCTTTACCCGAACAGCAGCCTGGGAGCGCCGCGGCACCGGCTTTTCGCCATGGAATATCACTGTCCGTCCTGCAAAAAAGGTCACGCGGGACGGTTCTTTAAGGTCCCCGATGGATCAGACCTGAAGCGGGTGGCGGAAGCCGAGGAACGATGGAAGGGATTGCGCCCGCGATTCGTCCCGGACGATGAAATTCCGTCGGGCGATGAAACCAATCGCCTGCATCGGTGGGGATACCGACACTACCGGGAGATGTTCAACGCCCGACAGCTCCTGGGGCTTGAACTTTCGGCGCGGATTATTTCCAAAACAGCGAATGAACGCGTCCGTAATGCCCTAGCAACGAATCTCTCCGACTTGTTGCGCTATCAGAACATGCTGTGCCGCTACGACACGATGGTCTTGAAATCACTGGATATATTCTCCGTCCACGGCTTTCCGGTGGGGCTTATTCAATGTGAGTCCAATTTTATGGGTATTCGGGATCCCAACAAGAATATGTGTGTGGGAAGCGGCGGCTGGGCCAACATCACCGATAAGTTTCGTAAGGCCAAGGCCTACTGTGATGCCCCTTTTGAGATCAGGCACCATGGATTTCGAAAGGAAATGGTGCCCATCAAAGGCGAATGGATCGGTGATCATCCTAACGGCGATCAAACCAGGGGCGACGACTGGTGGACATCCAATGTCGGGATGCGGCTGATGTCAAGCTGCCGAAGGCCTCCCTGGATGCCGTTTTCACCGATCCTCCGTATTTTGGTAATGTGCAATATGCGGAACTGATGGATTTCTGCTATGTCTGGCTGCGGCGTCTGGTGGGCGAAAAGGTTAAGGCCTTCGAGCGGGAATCGACCCGGAATTCCCAGGAACTCACCGGAAACGAGGATATGGGTCGGGGCCTGGAGCATTTTACCCAGGGTCTTTCCGTCGTTTATCAGCGCATGGCAGCGGCCTTGAAGCCGGGGTCCCCCCTGGCTTTCACGTACCACCACAATGACCTCAACGCCTATTCCCCGGTAGCCGTCGCCATACTCGATGCCGGGTTGACCTGCTCCGCTTCACTGCCCTGCCCGGCGGAAATGGGGGCGTCCATTCACATCAACGGCACGGGGTCGTCTATCATCGACACCGTTTTTGTCTGCCGGTCTACCGGAACCATTTCCAGAAAATGGCTGCCCGATTCGATCGAAGGGGTTGCCGATCTGGTTGCCGAGGACCTGGCCCGACTCAGGGAGGGCGGGGTAAAGCCTACCCCCGGAGACGCCCGTTGTGTCACCTACGGCCATCTGATTCGCCTGGCCGTTTGGCATTTGAGAAAAGAGTGGGACAAAAAAGCTCCAGTGGCCTAAAAGATGCTGGCGATCGTCGAATGGCTTCGGAAATTCGGGGGATATGAAGAAAATGATCCTGACGACCAGGGGAGAAGTTTTACCGCTTGATGGTTTAAAGGTCCTATAAAATATGAGAATAGTGGTCACAAATATACTTGATGACGTGCGAACGTCCTTTAATGGGAGGAAGTGCAAGTCCGAGCGATCCCCAATTGGCCAGTTTCTCACCCCAACCGCTATCGCTCAGTTCATGGGCTCTTTGTTTGAGAAAGAGGTAGAAGAGGCGCGAATTTTGGATCCAGGTGCAGGTGCAGGGGTTCTGCTCGCGGCGGCTATAGAGTCGCTAATTTCGAGAAAGTCAAAGCCCAAGAAGATTGAAGTCGTTGCTTACGAGAACGATGCCCAGATAATTCCGTACCTTAAGGATACGATGGCTACGATGTGAACTGTCCTGTAAATCTGGTTAACGTTCCATTTCATGGATCTATTTTAGATGAAGATTTTATCGTTGCCGGTGTGGAGGCGATTGACGAAGGCCTGTTTGCTGTCCAAAAAGAAAAGTTTACCCACGCGATACTTAATCCACCCTACAGGAAAATCAATGGTGATTCGGTTACACGAAGGCTGTTAAATGCCGCGGGAATAGAGGTATCGAACTTATACGCGGCGTTTGTGTGGTTGGCTGCACGAATGCTGAAACCGAATGGCGAACTGGTGGCGATCACTCCTCGAAGTTTCTGCAACGGCCCTTATTTCCGGCGTTTTCGCATGGCCTTTTTGGAACTTATGGCCCTACGACGGCTTCACGTTTTCGAGTCGAGGAAAAAAGCTTTTGGCGACGATGAAGTTCTTCAAGAAAATATTATTTTCTATGCTACGAGGAACAGACGCAAACCAAAGCAGGTAAACGTTTCTGTCTCTGAAGGGTTGGATTTTGACAACACAAAGCCGCGGCGGATTTTATACGAACGTCTCGTTATGCCCGAGGACAAAGATGCTTTTATCCATCTCGTCCTTGCCGACACCGATGATCAGGTCATAGAGCTGATGAGGGGCTTTCGGACTTCACTCCCCGAATTGGGGATAGAGGTCTCTACCGGGCGCTTGGTAGATTTTCGGGCGCGAGAATACCTGCGGGCTATGCCAGAAGAAGGAACGATGCCGTTGATTTTTTCGTGTCATTTTGAAAACGGTTTTATACGTTGGCCGAGCCAATCAGGAAAAAAGCCGAATGCGGTAGCATTATCCGATCGAACTCGTGATCTGTTGATTGAAAGTGGGTATTACGTGTTAACCAAACGATTTACGTCCAAGGAAGAGCGGCGACGGGTGGTAGCGGCCATCTACGACCCCCACCGGGTTCAATCGCCGCTGGTGGCTTTCGAGAACCATTTAAACTACTTCCATACCGGAGGTATCGGTTTGTCTCCAAGGTTGGCGAAGGGACTGGCTGTTTATCTTAACTCCTCTTTATTTGACCGGTACTTTCGGCTATTCAGTGGGCATACCCAGGTAAATGCTACGGACCTGCGGAAGATGCGGTATCCAACTCGTGAACAGTTGATCCGGATGGGCAATCATGTTGACCAACGGCTCCCTGACCAAGAGGCAATAGATGCAATTTTAGATAAGGAGTGCGGACCTAATGGGTAGAAGGGGAAAAGTCGACAAAGCTGAGCAGAAACTGCGGGAAGCCCTTGAAATTTTAAAAGCTCTCGGACTTCCCAGGCAGCAGCAAAACGAACGTTCGGCATTGACATTGTTGTCGTTGTTGGATCTAAAACCTGGGGATCCATGGGACAAGGCGGGTAGCCCGTTGATGGGAATTACCCCAATGATGGAGTTTTTCGCCGCATGCCCGTGAGCGGGAAATGCATCGTATCCCAATCGTACTGGCACACGGGAAAGAGATCCGGCTTTCAGCGGGTGGGCATAATATACTGGTTAAGAAGATAATTGATGAGTTCTGTCCGCTTTTTACTCCCGGCGGACAGATTATTTATGTTGGTGACACCCAAAGGAAATGGGCCTATTTCGATTCGGATTCGTTCAGAAATTTCGGAATCCGGATCGAGGAACACGGTAAGATGCCGGATGTCGTCGTATACCACATACGAAGAAAATGGCTCGTATTGATCGAAGCCGTGACCAGCCATGGACCCGTTAACCCCAAACGGCGACAAGAACTAAAGAAATTATTTTCCGGATCTAATGTCGGGCTGGTTTATGTCACCGCATTTCTTGATCGACACGCCATGGTAAGATATCTTGATGATATTTCATGGGAAACGGAGGTCTGGATTGCCGAGTCTCCGACCCATTTGATCCATTTCAACGGGGAGCGGTTCCTCGGGCCATATGATGATTAACCCCACATACCATATTTTCTATTCGGAAGATGATGGCGGATATATCGCGGATATTCCCGATCTCGATGCCTGTTCCGCCTTCGGAGAAACGCCGGACGATGCCTTGCGGGAGGTGCAGAAGGCCAAGGCGCTGTGGCTGCAGGCGGCCCGTGCTGAAGGGAAACCCATTCCACCGCCCAAGTACCGGCCGGTCATTTGTCAGGCCGTTTCCGCTTGATGGGCATCTCCGATCTGGCGCTGCGGGAGAAGCAGATCCAGCAGGACTACCGGCAGATCATGCCGGCACATCAGCGGTTTGGGTGGCGGCCAGGGATTGCTTATCGAAATCTACAAAAATGCCGGAGAAGATAGAAAGGGAAGGGTCGGTTCGGCGATATTAGGAATCCTCGGAGGCGTGAAATGAAGAAGAACTTCAAACCTATTTTTACGATCTCCAACCGGATCACCGCCGGGTTGACCCGTATCGAGCGGGCTCGGGGATTCCTGGAGGCCGCGGCATTGTCCGAAGCCTGGGTGCGTGAAATGGGCCGTCGGGCTTTGATCCTGGAAGCGCACCATACCACGCACATCGAGGGAACGTGCCTGACCCTGGACCAAGCCGAACGATTGCTTGCGGGGGACTCGGTTCCCGAGGCCCATCCGGACGACGTGCGGGAGCTGTTGAACTATCGGAAGGCGTTCGAATTGGTCTCCGAATACCTTGAAAATGGAGTTGTTGGTTTCGGAGGGAGCGACCAACAAGCTCGTTTACCGGGCGAAGGATAAGGACTGAACTTGCGACAATCTTGTGACACAACTTACGACAAGATTACGACTCGACTGGCGACGTCCATACGGGCTTGTCTGGGCAAAGAAGAACAGGCTTTGGTCAAGCCAGCCAGGCGAGTCTAGTTTAAAACTATGGGAAAGACGATCCACCGGTTAATCAACGGCGATGCGCGCGATTTATCTTTTATTGAAGACGAGTCGGTGCATCTGGTGGTCACCTCCCCACCTTATTGGAACCTCAAGCGCTACAACGAAAATTCAGATCAACTCGGACACATCGAGGATTATGAAGCGTTTTTGGGAGAATTGGAGAAGGTCTGGCGACATATTTATAGGGTCCTGGTCCCCGGAGGCCGACTGGTCTGTGTGGTCGGCGACGTGTGTGTAGCCCGGCGGAATTTCGGCCGGCACCTCGTTTTTCCGCTCCACGCGGATATCTGCGTCAGTTGCCGACGGATTGGTTTTGATAACTTGAACCCGATTGTCTGGCATAAAATCGCCAATGCCTCCTACGAGGTGACAAACGGGTCCAAATTTCTCGGTAAACCCTACGAGCCGAACGCCATCATTAAAAACGACATGGAGTTCATTCTCATGCAGCGGAAACCGGGAGGATGCCGGAAACCGACCAATGCCCAGCGCGAGGCCAGTCGGATCAATAAGGATGAATTCGACCGCTGGTTTCAACAAATCTGGAATGTTCCCGGCGCCTCAACTCGTAATCACCCCGCCCCCTTTCCGTTTGAACTGGCCTCCCGACTGGTGCGGATGTTTTCTTTCACGGGGGATACCGTTTTGGATCCTTTTTGCGGTTCCGGCACCACTATGGTGGCAGCTCTTCGAAATGCCCGCCACAGTATCGGTGTGGAAATTGATCCGGAATATTGTCGAATGGCGGCCGGGTACTTGAAAGCGGAGGATATGAATTTATTTTTGAAGACCCAGTTTATTTTTGAAAAGATCGAGACTGAAAAAGCTTGCCTGATCAAGGAAGAACAGGCCCTGTATTCGGTCAAACCGGCCAGAAAACGGCTCCAATAATGGGGGGCATTAGATGGGTTTAAAGATAGACCTAAAAAAGGACCAAAAGCACCTCTACGCCCCGTCCGCCAAAGAAGTGGCGCTGGTGGAGGTGCCGGGCATGAACTTCCTCATGGCCGACGGGGCCGGGGATCCCAACACCGTCACCGGATTTCCAGGCGGCGGTGGAGGCTCTGTACAGCCTGTCCTATACGCTCAAGTTTATGGTCAAGAAAGGGCAGGGGATCGACTATGCCGTGCTGCCCCTGGAAGGGCTCTGGTGGGCCGAGGATATGGAGGCCTTCAATCCGGAGAGATTGGATAAAGACCGCTGGCAGTGGACGCTGATGATTCGGCAGCCGGAGCATGGTCAGCCCGGAGCTATTCGGTCCGGCGCTGGAGCAGGTGAAAAAGAAAAAGCCTCTCCCCCATCTGGCCCGGGTTCGCTGGGAAAGCCTGGCCGAGGGGCTGTCCGCCCAGATATTGTATGTCGGGCCTTTTGCGGAAGAACATGCGACTATTCAAAGAATCCATGCTTTCGTCAGGGACCACGGCTACCGGTTGGCCGGCAAACACCACGAGATTTATTTGAGCGATCCCCGCAAGACCGCCCCGGAAAAGCTAAGGACGATCATCCGGCAACCGGTAAAGAAGAATTAACCAGGCTTTAGGAGGGAAATAGTTGGCTTCAGGCTTTCTGCCGATAAGGATCTGTAAACAAATAACCTTGACAAACGGCCCTACAATCGTTCGCCCTGAGCTTGTCGAAGGGTGAACGATACGGCAATGCTTCGACAGGCTCAGCATGAACGGAGATATTAGCGGTATTGTACAGCTTATTTCTTGACGGGTTCTAACCGACTCCAGATCGGTTAGGTTACCTAAATCTTTCCCTGTCAATTGGAAGATTATCTTCCAATTGACAACAAAGTACTAAGGATCTGTAAACAAATAACCTTGACAAAGCGGCCCTACAACCGTTCGCCCTGAGCTGGTCGAAGGGTGAACGATACGGCCATGCTTCGACAGGCTCAGCATGAACGGAGATATTAGCGGTATTGTACAGCTTATTTCTTGACGGGTTCTAAGTCCCGACAAGTACTCTATCCTCAATCCCATGATCGCCAAAGGCTGGCTTTTCGACTTGTACGTGCGCGAGGACGTGATGGTCCTCTGGTTTCGATTAACGGGCGGGGAGATGCTCTGCCTGACCGATTATTTCGACTACCGCTTTTACGCCCAGGGGACCCGGTCCGCCCTGAGCGCCCTGGAAAGAGGGCTTGGCCGGTATCTGCGGCGCACGGGCTGGACCAGGCGGACTGAGTTCTGGAGCGGCAAAGCAATGCCGGTTTTCGAGCTGGAGGTCCGGGCCCTGCAGAAGCTCCCGGAGATCCAGCGGCGCCTGGCCGACTGGGCCGGCGGGATCACCTTTTACAACTGCGACCTGGCCGTTCCCCAATACTACGCCTACGAGCGGGGCCTCTTCCCCCTGGCCTTCTGCGAGTTCGAATGGGAGCGCAATCAGCTCCGGGGTCTCAAGGTCCTCCATTCCCCCTGGGACCCGGATGCTCCGATTCCTTCTCTAAAAGTTGTTGAGCTCACCCTGGCTAAACACCCCCAGATCCCTTTGGAGCGGGGCAACAGCCTGCAGGTGACTTATGAGGACCGGGTCTTCGAACTGGACGGCCTGACTCCCGCCGAACTGCTGACCGAATTCAACCAACTCGTAGCCCGCCTGGATCCCGACTGCCTCCTCTCCCAACACGGGGACGGACGCATCTTTCCCTGTCTCTGGCACTGGTCCGAGAAGGAGAAAATCCCTTTGGTCCTGGACCGGGACCCCCACCCTCCGCCGCGCCGGCGGGTGGGGGAAGGGCGCTCCTACTTTACTTACGGGCAGATTGCCTACCAGGGCGCGGCCTTCCCCCTCTTCGGGCGCTTCCACATCGACCGGAACAATTCCTTTTTCTTCACCCAGGGGGAGTGCGGCTTGGAGGGAACCATCTTTCTGGCGCGACTGACCAAGATCCCGGTTCAGACCCTGGCCCGGACCTCGCCGGGCACGGCCATCACCTCCATGCAGCTCGACCGGGCGGTGCAAAAAGGAATCCTGATCCCCTGGAAAAAGGGGCGGCCCGAGGACTTCAAGACCGCCTGGGACCTTCTGGTTGCGGACAAGGGAGGGCTGGTCTTCCAGCCGCCGATCGGACTCCGAGAGCGGGTGGCCGAGATCGACTATGCCTCCATGTATCCCACCATCATGGTCCGGCACAATATCTCGCCCGAAACCATGCTATGTTCCTGCTGCCCAGAACCGGTGGTCCCGGAGGCGGGCTACAATATCTGTCGGCGCCGTCGAGGCCTGGTGCCTGAAACCTTGGAGCCGATCCTGAAGCTGCGGACCGAGCTCAAGGCCCGGATCAAGGAGGGGCATCCGCGGAAGGCCGTTTATCAGGCCCTGCAGAAAGGGTTGAAGTGGGTGCTGGTCACCTGCTTCGGCTACCTGGGCTACAAGAACGCCCGCTTCGGTCGGATCGAGGCCCACGAGGCCATCACCGCCTTCGGCCGGGACAAGCTGCTGATCGCCAAGGAGTGCGCCGAGATCCGGGGCTACCAGGTCCTCCACGGGCTGACCGATTCCCTCTGGCTCCAGGGGGAGCGGCTGACGGAAGGGGACATTAACATTTTGCTTGAGGAAATCGAGCGAAAGACCCAGGTTCCCATAAGTCTGGAGGGAATTTATCACTGGATCGTCTTCCTGCCTTCCAAGGTCCAGCCGCGCCGTCCGGTGGCCAACCGCTACTTCGGGGCCTTTCAAAACGGGACCCTCAAGACCCGGGGGATCGCCCGCTGCCGCAAGGACGTCCCCCGCTTCGTCCGGGAGGTGCAGGAGGAACTCCTGGGTTGGATGGCCCGGGCCGGGGACCGGCAGACATTGGAAAAGCAGGTGCCGGAAATGCTGACCCGTCTGGGCGAATACGCCGGACTGCTGAAAGACGGACGGGTCCACCCCACGGAACTGATCATCACCCGCCGATCCAGCCGTCCCCTGGACCAGTACCGGGTGGCTACCCAGTCGGCCCTGACCCTCCAGCAACTGGAGGCCGAGGGGTTGACCCTCCATCCCGGCCAGCGGGTGTCCTTTCTCCTGCGGGACAGCGGGGCGGCCCTGCCCGAGGAGCGGGTGGTCCCCGCCCCCTTCCTGACCGGCCAGGAACCCTACGATCGAAAGAAATACCTCGAACTGCTCCTCAAGGCCGGGGAGGAGCTGCTGGTCTCCTTCGGCTGGAACTATAAGGCGCTTCAGACTCGATTCCAGTAAAATTGATTTTTTTGCGATCCCCCGGAAAAAATTCTTGACATATATGCTTGTTTTGACATACATGTCGAAAAAGACATAGTTCTTCTCGCTCATCCCGTTTCCGGGAAATTTTTAATTGATGATCTCGATAACAATAAATAACGGGTTTCCGCTCGTAACGGGTTTTTATGCCGCTTCAATGGTCGCCTGGCTATTCCGGCGGAGATACATTCCCATTCGTCTTGCCTGGTGCTCGGTTTCCTGGGACACACCGTCTTTCTGGTCAACCGGGGAGGGCTTGTCGGGATTTGGTCCCCCTATGCCCTTTTTGAAGAAAGTTTTTTCCTGCCCTGGTGCCTGGCGGCGCTGGCTTTGGGGTTCAGATTCATTCCCGGGAAAGCCTCTCTCGCCGGCGGGCTACTGATTCCCCTGGTGGTCTTCTCGGTATTGGCTTTTCTTTTTCCCCTGGGGGTGGTTCCGCCCAATCCGAAAACCCAGACCTTGTTTTCTTGGCTGTTCTTTATGCTGGAGGTTATCAGCCACGCCTGTTTTATCGCGGGGAGCATGTTGGGCCTGATCTACTTGCGGCAGGACGAAACGGCCCGCCTTTTCCATTCCTTCCTGGTCTGGGGGTTTATCTTTTTCAGCGGCGCCCAGGTGGTGGGCGCCTACTGGGCCTTTCTAGGCTGGGCCACCCCTTTGCACTGGAGCGCCCGTCATCTGCAATCCGCTTCACTCTGGTGTTTTTATGCGGCTTTGCTGCATCTTCGCTATCTTCCGGTCTGGAATCTGCGGACCGAAGCCCGCTTCTCGCTGGTCGGGCTGGCAATGATCCTGCTTTACGGCTACTTAGGGTTCTTGACCGAAACCAACCTGCCGCCACGGATCGGGGGATAGCGGAATGTTTCAAAAGATTTGGGATTTCTGCGGCGAGGTCAAAGTCAACTTCTGGTTGCTCTTGTTGATTTCTGCCAACCTGGGGATCGGTTCCTATTATTTGAAATTTAATTTTACTTTCTTCAATCCGCTGAACCAGATGTTGATTCAAGAGTGGGTTCAACAGGTGGGTCGTTCCCAGATCAACCAACTCTGGTGGCTGGGAAGTCTTATTCTCCTGCTGTTCTTTCTAGGCGTCAATACCGTGGTCTGCGCTTTGAAACGACTGATCCATTTATGGCCTTTAAGGAGACAGATCGGTGTCCGAACGTTTTCCGTTCCGACTCAGCCCTTCCTTGATCCATTTATGTTTCCTGGTCATCCTTTCCGGGCACTGGATCAGCCTGGTCGTGGGCTTCAACGGGGTCGTTCCGAACAAACCGAAAACCGGTATCCAGCTTCCGGGCGTCGGGATGGTCCGGTTGATCAGTCAAGATTGTCAGCGCTATCCGGGTCCGGAACCTATCCGGGGGATGCTACAAACAATGCCGGGCGGTTCTGCTGTTTGACGCCGCCGGCAGCCTGAAATCCCGGGAGCTCCAGATCATGCAACCGGTCTCCTGGAAGGGATATACCTTTCATCTGGATATGGCCAAAAAGGCCCAACCGGGTCAGGAGTTGAAGGTGGTCATCAAACAGGATCCCGGCCGGCACCTTCATTTTCTGGGGGTTCATTGTCCTGATCCTGGCCCTGGTCTGGTACTTTCCGCAGCGAAAATCCGTTTAAAAAAGGAGTATCGTTTTATGAAGAAGATGAAATGGGTCGTTTATTGGTCTGAGTCTCCTGTTGATCGCTTCCCGGGGTGGAGGCCGGTACCTTGGAAAGCCTGCATATCATTGGCGCCGTCAAACAACCGCTTCAATTCAGCCTCTCCGATCTGGCTCGCTTCCAATCGATTCCGGTGCGCCTGAATGAACTGACCCGGGACAAGACTTTTCACGGGGTTTTCAACTACCGGGGGGTGTCGTTGAAGGAAGCTGCTGGAGACCGCGGTGGTCCAAAAAGGGGAATCGGCCTTTAGTAAACCGCTGGATATGGCCATCGTGGTCCGTAACCGGGAGGGAGAAACAGGCGGCCTTGTCTGGGGGGAGGTGTTTTATCGCAACCCGGCGGACATCGTCGTGGCCTTCCAGACGGAGCCGGTCATGCCTCTCAGAGACTGCGCTGCCTGTCACCCAGCGGAGGTTTACCGGGTCTGGCACGATCCCTTGAAAAGAAAGGTGGGCTTACCCAGGCTGGTGGTGGCCAACGATTTCTATACCGAGCGGTCTCTGGAAAACGTGACCAGTATCGAGGTGGTCGACCTGCATTTCGAAATGCCGGTGAAACGGATGAAGGAGCTTTTTGCCCCCGATCTGACGGTGGTTCAGGAGCCGCAAACCCCCGCTGACCGTGACCGATTTATCGGCCTATCCCCGGGTGGAGGTGACGGGCAAGGTCGCGGGCGAGGGGAGAGGCTATCACGGTCTGCTCCGATTTGAAGGGGTCCCCTTGATGGAGGTGCTCACCCGGGCCGGGGTAACCAAGGACCTGAATTTGGCCGTGGTCATTTCGGCACCGGACGGGTACCGGTCCCTGATCTCCATGGGGGAGCTGTTGCTCAATCCCCTGGGCCGGCGAATCATCATCGCCGACCGCAAGGAAGGAAAGCCCATTCAGGCGGACGGCAAGTTTAAACTGGTGATCCCCGACGACCTGTCGGCCGATCGCTGGGTGAAGGCCGTTTCCCGGATCGAGGTCATCAACCTGCTCCGGAAACCCAAGGCCTATCTTGATCAGTATGGGCTGCGCCGATCCGGACCTGTTGACCCAGCAGGCCTTGTCGGCCCTGGGCCGGGCTGATGTCTTCGTCTGCAGCGACGATCTGAAAAAACGTCTGTCCGCTTACATCGGAGGGCGCCCGGTCCTGTTTGATCCTTTCAAGTATTTGATGCCGGAGCCCATTTATGGAAAGGAGCTGGGCAAGCTGTCCCCGAAGGAAAAAGAGACCCTGCTGGAAAAAAAGATCGAGAAGCGGTAAAACTGATTCAGGCTGAACTGCAACAGGGGAAGAACGTGGCCCTGCTGGAATACGGGGATCCCTTTATCTATGGGAGTCTGCGCCAGATCGCCGCCCGGTTGGGAGATCAGGAAAAGGAGTTCATCTCGGGGATCAGCGCCTTCAATGCCGCCAACGCGCTCATCGGGAAGGAGCTGGCCTGCCGGGAGGGCGGTTGTTCCTGTCCACCTCCTGGGCCTTAAGGACAACCCGGCGTTGCTTAAGGCGGCGGTCGAGAAGGGGGACACCCTGGCCCTGTTCATGGGGTTGAAGGATTTAAAAGGCCTGCTGGATCTGTTGGGCGGCTATTACCCGCCGGCCACCCGGTTTATTTTGCCTATCGGGTGGGCTTTGCCGACAGCGAGCGCCTGGTGAAGACCACGCTGGACAAGGCCCTGTCCATCGCCTGGGAAGAAAAGGAAAAGTGGCTGGGCATGATTTCCCACATCGGGGCCTGCCTGGAGGCCAAGACTTTGGATCGCCACCATTAACCGGGAAACCGATCCTTGCCGCTCAATCGAAACATTAGACTGTCGGATGCCATATTGCTGGTGGTGGGCAACGTGGTGGGCGCCGGCATCTTCACCACCAGCGGATTTCTGGCCGGTGAGCTGCCCCAGCCCTTCTGGTTGTCGGCATCCCGATCATCGGGGGGTTGCTCACGCTTTGCGGGGCCCTGACCTATGCCGAACTGGCCGGTTTGTTTCCCCGAGCCGGCGGCGACTATCAGTTCCTCAAGGAGGCCTACGGGTCCTGGGCCGGTTTTTTGCTTGGCTGGGTCAACTTTTGGATCATTATTCCGGGTTCAATGGCCGCCTTGACCTTGGCGCTGGTCAGTTACCTGAAACCGTTTCTGCCGGGGATTGGCTCGGGTTCGGAAAAGGTACCGGCCCTGGCGGTGATCGCCTTGTTTACCTGGATCAATTACCGCGGGATACGCTGGGGCAGCACCACCCAGGATATCTTACCCTGGGCGCCCTGTTGCTCATCGGTCGGTTCGTCTTGGGTGGGCTACTATTGGGGAAGGGGAGTTGGCAACATTTTTCCGGGGACCCGGGCGGGACCCTATCCTGGACCAAACTCTTCGCCTCGCCGATGATCGCCGTCATTTTTACCTACAGCGGTTGGTTCGCCTCGGCCTATGTGGGCAGTGAAGTCAAGGACCCGGAGAAAAACGTTCCCCGGATCGCTGCTCTCGGGGACCCTGATCGTAACCGTATTGTACGCCTTGATGAACATTACCTACCTGTATGCCGTCCCGATCCCGCAACTTCAGGGGGTGGTCAACGTAGGTCAACTGGCGGCGGAAACCCTGTTCAGCAGGCCTTACGCCGGACTCGATCTCCCTGGTGATCGTACTGGCCATCGCCTCCGGGATCAATGCCACCCTCCTGGCCTGCTCACGGATTTTTTACGCCATGGCCGAGGACGGTCTATTTTGGTCGTTCTTGAAAAAACTTCATCCCCGGCACCGGACGCCCTACGGATCGATTTTGACCCACGGGACTGCTGGCGGCCGGTATGGTCCTTTGGGGAAGCTTCGACCAGCTTTTGAGCTATGTGGTGCTCATCATGCTGGTGTCCTCGATGGCGACGGGTCTGGCGCACTTGACTCTCCGGGCCAGGAGGCCGGCCCTATTTCGACCTTACCGGACCTGGGGTTATCCCCTGACGCCGCTTCTGTTTGTCGGGACCTACGGCTGGATTGCCTGGCAGATTTCCTGGGAGAAGCCCCAGACCTCGTTGTTGGGGCTGGTCATCGCCTTATCGGGGTTGCCGTTTTATTTTTTCTGGTCGCGAAAATTGAAAAGAGCCAATACCAAAAATGAGGAGGAGAAAATGAGGAAGAGAGAAAAGATGGGTTTGCTGTTAACGCTGTTCTTCTTTTGGGGGACCGGTCTGGTCTGGGCCGAGGGAAAGATGCCCAAGGAATTCGAGACCTACACCCTGGGTGAGATCGTGGTGCCGGGGGACAAGGTCCGGGAGACGACGGTGATCGCCGAGATCACCGCCGAAGACATCCCGGCGACCAACAGCAAAACCGTAGCCGAGGCCCTAAGCTATGCGCCGGGGATCCGGTGACCACCGGTCGAAAGAACGAACCCAATATCTCGATTCGAGGGTTCGATCAATCCGAGGCGCTGATCCTGATGGACGGGGTCCCCTACTACGAAACCAATGTCGGGAAACTGGACCTAAACCAGATTCCCACCGACAACGTAGCCCGCATCGAGATCATCAAGGGCGGCGCCTCGGTCCTGTACGGGGCCAATGCCCTGGCCGGGGTGATCAACATCATCACCCGGCAACCCTCGGAAAAACCGTTCACCAGCGCCACCATGGAATTCAGCGAAAACAACACCTACCGCCTCTCGGCCACCCACGGCATGAAGACCGGTATCTGGAACTGGTGGCTGAGTGCCAGCTACCTGAAGTCGGACGGTTGGAATCTCTCGGACGATTATAAGCCCAGAAAAGGGACTCTGACCCGCAGCCCGGGCGGGGAAAAGCACCGTCGTCTTTGAAGACGGGGGAAAACGGGACAATTCCGACATAACCAGCAAAAACTTCTGGGCCAAAATCGGAGCGACCCCCATAAAGGATTCGAATTTTTCGCCAATTTCCACTACCTGAACCGAGACAAAGGGTCGCCGGCCTCCACCTGATAGCAACCGGTGTTTACCAACCGTCCGGCGTTTTCCACGGCCAACGTCCGGATCCAGAATTATGAGGATTGGGGGGTCGACCTGGACGGGAGGCACCGGTTGAACGACCAGTGGAATATGAAGGCCAAGCTCTTTTATCACCATCATAACGACGATTACGTTTCTTATGCCGATTCGGCCCTGACCAAACAGATCGCCGTCAGCCGCTATGAGGATTATATCACTGGGCGGCTCCTATTTTGTCGATTACCAGCCGGTGAAATGGAACAACCTGCGAATGTCCTTGCATTACAAGGAGGACAACCACCAGGAGCGGGACGATGCCTATCTGCCCTTTGCGGAGTCCAAGTCTTACACCGGATCCTGGGGTCTGGAAGACGAATTCACCCTGGTAAAAAATCTATCTCTGGTGGGCGGAGTCAGCTACGACTGGTTCGACGTGACTCAGGCCCAGAAGAACGTCACGGACTCCAAAACGGGTAACTTCGTGCGCCAGATCTCCAACCCCCAACCCAACACCAGCGAATTCAATCCCATGATCGGGTTGAATTACCAGGTGGCCGACGGGACCAAACTCTTCGGTTCGCATCGCCCGTAAATCCCGCTTCCCGACCCTGCAACAGCTTTACTCCAGCAAAGGCGGCAATACCGACCTGGCCTCGGAAAAAAGCATCAACTATACGGTGGGTGTGGATCAGGCCCTGGGCAAGGTGGGCCAATTGGAGTTCGCCTTATTCTATCATGACGTCACCGACCTGATCTCCCGCGATGCCCCTGGCATTCTCGGCAACTATCAAAACTACGGGAACGTGAAGCGGATGGGTATCGAAGTGGGCGGTGCCGTATATCCGTTGGACGGTCTGACTCCTGCGGGGTGATTACGCCTATATCGATTCTAAGAATGAAAGTGACGGACGGGTCACCGACGACGTAACCTTCTCCCCCCAGCACAAGTTGGACCTCGGGGTACAATATGTCATCCCTCAGGTTAAAACCAAGCTGGACCTGATCGGATTGTATGTGGGCGAGGCCTATTCCCAGCTTCCCACACCCCAGAATAAGACCGTGCCCACGCTGAAAACCGGGGACTATTTCCTGACCAACTTCAAGGTCACCCAGCCGATCCTGAAATGGTTCGAGGTGTACGTGGCGGTGAACAATATTTTTGACATCAACTACGAGCCGGAATTCGGGTTTCCCGGTCCTGGACGGGCTTTCTGGGCAGGTGTTACCGGAAAGTTCTAGCGAATTATGGAATGGGTGAAAATTGCGGTCGATTACGGGATCATCGGGTTCCTGATTCTGCTGAGCATCGTGGCCCTGAGCGTAGCCCTGGAACGCCACCTGGTTTATCGGCGTATACGCTTAGAAGACTTCCCCGACAAACCCGGTCTGGAAAAGGAACTGACCGGAAAACTTTACCTGATCGCCACCATTGGAAGCAACGCGCCCTATATCGGCCTGCTCGGGACCGTTTTAGGGATCATGCTGACCTTTTATACCATCGGGTTGGAAGGGTTCATGGATACCGGTAAGATCATGGTGGGCCTGGCCCTGGCCCTGAAGGCCACGGCCGTGGGATTGCTGGTGGCCATTCCCTCGGTGACCTTGTATAATTTCCTGTTGCGCAAGGTCAAGGTGTTGCTCCTGGACTGGGACGTTCTGAATGGAAGAAAAAGAGTTTGATTATATCAATGTAATCCCGCTGGTGGACGTCATGCTGGTTCTGCTGGCGATCGTTTTGACCACTTCATCCTTTATCGCCACCGGGATGATTCCTATCGATCTGCCCAAAGTGGTCAAAAGCCAGGGGGAGATGCTGCGGACCCAGACCATTGCGATCGACCGTCAGGGGGGGCTGTTCTTGAACGCTAAAGCGGTGGCCCTGGATGGGTTGAGACAGGGCCTGGAGGGGCAGAATAGGAATATCCCGATCCTGATCCGGGCGGATCGGCAGATCGCCCTACAGGGGTTTGTCGATGTCCTGGATCTGGTCAAAGGACTTCAGTTTAAACGGGTCAGTCTCCAGACCGAAGAACGGCCGTGAAACCGCAAGCCAGAGGGGTCCAATATTCTTTGATCATTCACGCGGTGGTGATTGCCGGGGTGTTGGGTCTCAGCACGCTGGAAATAAAAAAACATCACCCGGTGATCATCGATTTTGACTTGGAAAAACCAACTCCGGCCCCGGTTCAAGAAATCCGGGAGACCCCGCTAAAAAAATCATTCCAGCCGGCATCAAAAAAACTATCCCAGGCCGTTCCCGCCCCGGTTCCCCGGGAAGAGGTCAAACTCCCTCCCCCTCCGGCAGCACCGAAAGTCCCGGGAACCTCCCCCACCTGGATTCATTCCACTTCGGATTTGAGCGTACCCGTGGAAGAGCCGGGTGTCCCGAATGTGCCGGGAGGGTCGGGAAAACCAGACGGGCAGGCCGGTGGAACGGGTATATCCGGGATTTCCGGGAGCGGACCGGTCATTGGAAAAGGCGGAAGTGGTGGAGGATCCAACTTAGAAAGCGGTGCCGCCGAGAAGGCCAAAAACCGTTATCTGGCTGAACAATTCGCCTACATTCGGGACAAGATTCTGAAAAATGTCAACTATCCGGCAATAGCGCGGCGCCTGGGCTGGGAGGGGAAAGTCGTCCTCTCGTTTATCATCACGACCAATGGCTTGATAAAAGATCCCCGGGTGGCCAGGGGTTCCGGTTATGAACTCCTGGATCAGAAAGCTCTGGAGTCTTTAATGGAAAGCGCCCCTTTTCCACGTCCCCCCGTGGAAGCCCAGATCACGATCCCGGTGGTGTACCGATTAAATTAAATTGGAAAGGAAAGGATATATGTTTAAAGAAGAGCGTCTAATAAAGTTACTGAGTGGCGTCCTGCTGGTATTGTTGCTGGCTCTTCCCGGCTCTCTGCTGGCCGGCGAAGGAAAATTCTATATCGTCGGCATGGGCAGCAGCCCGGACCTGATCACCCTCCGGGGGCTCGAGACGGTTAAGCAGGCCGATATCTTCATCCTGGAAGACCAGTCGGATCTGGAGGCTTGGAAACAGTGGATCGGCGACAAACCGGTCTGGTACCTGGGACATGTCGCCCGGGTGTATTATGGAATTGATCCGCAGACCTTGAAAGACCCCGAAGTCAGGGCCAAGGCCATCCGGAACGCCGAAGCCCGAAAGTCGATGATCGGCAAGATCAAAGAAGCGGTGGCCCAGGGAAAAAAAGTGGCGGCCCTCCAGTGGGGGGACCCCATGATGTATGGAACCACCTTTTATCTGGAGATGCTGCCCAAGGATTTCCCCTCTGAAATCATCCCCGGGATCGGGGCCTTTCAGGCCTCCAGCGCCGCGGTCAAGATGAGCCCGCCCTATGGTTGGGACACCAGCTCGGTTATTTTAACCATGACCGACTGGCCGGGCCGGCGGGATAGAAACAGGGAACTGATGACCCATAAAACCAGTATGGTTTTTTATACCATGAAGCTGGACTATCCCAAGCTGTTTGATCAGCTTAAAAAACATTATTCCAAAAACACCCCGGTGGCGGTGGTGCTTTACGCCGGAGACCGGGAAAAAGAAAAAGTCCTGCGGAGTACGGTCGGCCTGTTTTTGAAAGAGATCGATTATCAGAACCTGCCCCCGGAAATGCATATGCTCCTGGTGGGTAAGTTCCTGACCGTCGGGCAGGCCCGAAAAGAAGGTACGGCCACCCACCACAATTTTATCAAGAAACAGCACGGGGATGATCCGGGGGGGAAATAACAACGGGAAGGCCATTGACATTCCAGGTTAAAGTATTAATTTAATAGAATAAATATTTTAACTACCCTGCAAAAAAGGAGACCCTTATGGCTAAAGCAAAAAACAAGCTGATCGTTGCCTCAACCACCAGCACCCAGAATTCAGGCCTTTTTGACATCTTGATTCCGGCCTATGAGAAATTTTCGAAATACCAGGTCAAGGTGGAGGTTATTGCCGTGGGTACGGGCAAGGCCATCCGGTTGGCCAAAAAGGGAGAAGCCGATGTGCTTTTTGTCCATGACCCCTTTCGTGAAGAAAAATTCATTGCTGAAGGGTATGGGGTAAATCGCCGGGAGGTGATGTACAACGAATTTGCCATTGTTGGCCCGGCCAAGGATCCGGCCAAGGTGAAAAAGGCCCAAACCGTCATCGAAGCCTTGGAAGAGATCGCGGAGAAAGGCAGCCTGTTTGTCTCTCGAGGGGATGATTCGGGGACCAACATCCGGGAATTGGACCTCTGGGACGATGCCGGGCTGACTCCGAAAGGCAAGAGCTGGTACCAGGAGGCCGGGGCCAATATGGCCGATACCCTGATCGCGGCGGATCGTCAGGGGGCCTATACCTTGACCGATCTAGGGACTTTCTTGAAATATGAACCCAAGCTGGATTTGAAGATCCTTTTCAAGGGAGACCCCTTGCTGCTGAATTTCTATAGCGTCATGGCGGTTTGTCCGGATAAGTTCCCCCAGGCCAATTATCTGGCGGCCATGGAATTTATCACCTTCGTCACTTCCCTGGAAGGGCAAAAGCTGATTGCCGGCTATAAGAAGCATGGGACCAACTTGTTTTATCCCGAGGCCATACCCTCGGTAATCAAGGGCAAGTAATCAAGGGAAATGCGTAGAGCCGGCGGTATAACTCTATGGGTATCTCTGGTACTGGCTACCGCCTGGCCTCAACCATCAGCCCAAGCGGCCTGCACCGGGGAATTTGGAGCAGGGAAGCGTACATTTTCGGTAGCCACCGGAAGCCCCGGTGAATTAGGGTTGCTGAAAGTCCTGGGGGAGGCCTTTGCCAAAGAGGCGGGGGCCTCCCTTTGCTGGATTAAGGCCGGTTCCGGTGAGTCGTTGCGTCTCCTGCACCGACAGCAGCACCTGGGTGATGGAGAAAAGCAGCTTACCTCAATTACGGGTTCTCTTCCGAGGAGATCCCTTCCTGGTTAATACCTACCATGGTCTAGTCCAGCCTTCCGCGGCCACCCCCGGGGCGGAGCTGGGGGCACAGTTCCTGAATTTTTTAGCCTCGGATCGCGGACAGCAGATCATCGGCGATTTTGGAAAAGACCGGTATGGGGAGGGTCTGTACCGGGGTGCCGCGGGACCTCGGGGCCGGCCCGATTAGGTGCTTGCATCCATTGTGCTGATAATTTTTTCCCCGTGGTTATCCCCTTGATTCTATAATTTCTTTGGTCGGATTTCTTCATCCGACGTTGTTATTCCTCTTCCCCCCAACGACTCCCCAAAATCCGTCCTTCTCATATTTCTGGAAATCGAAAAATAACTTGACAGATATGCCTTTGTTGACATATATGGCAGAGAAATTACAAAATGAAGGAGGGAGATATGAAGGGGAACGTGCGAACCTTTGGCAGGTCTATTGGATTCATCTTACTGACCGGAATTTTTATATGGGCCCTGCCCCAAGGGGTCCAGGCCAAATCGCTCAATGAACAGATCCTGGAAATTCTGCTGAACAGCAAGATGGTTACCCCGGAAAAGTACCAGGAAATGAAGAAGCAGGCCGAGGCCGAAGAGGCGGAATTGACCCGACTGCGGGCACTGGAAAAGAAGGTCAAGGAAGAAAAGGCCCCGGCGGGAAATGCCAAGGTGGATTTCAAAAAGGGTTTTACCATGGAGTCGGCGGATGGTGAAAATAAGCTTCGACTATCCGGACGGCTGCATGCCGACTACCGACAATTTCTGAACGACAATCCCAATAACGACACCTTTCTGATCCGGCGGGCCCGGCTGGCCGCCATCGGTACTTTCTACAAACACTATAATTTCAGCGTGGAATACGAGATGGGCCAGGGGAACGCCCAGCTCAACGATGCCTTTTTGAATATCAATTACATTCCTTATGCCCAATTGATGTTCGGGCAATACAAGGTCCCTTTCAGTCTGGAAGAATTGAGTTCGGACAACTGGATCGATTTCGTGGAACGCTCCCTGTCCGATAATTTTGCTCCTTCCCGGGATGTGGGCGTCATGCTTCACGGCAATATCAGCAAAGATCTCCTCTATTATCAGTTGGGGGTCTTCAACGGCCGGAAGCTCAATTCCAGCGATGTGGACGACCAGAAAGACGTGGCCGGTCGGGTTACCCTGGCGCCCTTCTCCAAGATGGACAACAAATTCTTAAAAGGCTTCCATATTGGCGGGGCCTTCACCACCGGGATCCAGCATACCACCACCCCGGCAACGGACTGGTGGCGGTCTCAATACAAAACCGAAAGCGGAACGACCTTTCTGCAGTTTAATGATACGGTGACCCAGGACGGCAGCCGCAATCGCTTGGGAGGTGAACTGGCCTGGATGGTCGGTCCGGTTTCCCTGAAGTCCGAATATATGAAAATGCAGTTGAATGATTTGACCTTCAACAAGAAGAAGGCCAGTTTTGACAACACGGCCGGCTACGCTTCATTGGGATGGTTTCTGACCGGTGAAGAGGAACCCTGGCGGAACGGGCTGCCGGGGCAAATCACCCCCAAAAAACCCTTTGTTTTGGGGAAATCGGGATACTGTGGCGCCTTCCAGCTCCTGGGCCGATATGAGTGGATCGATATGGACCCGGATATCCTGAACCTGGGATTTGCCGATCCCAAGAAATACACCGCCAAAGCCTCCGGCTATACCCTGGGTCTGACCTGGTACCCGAACGACATGCTGCGCTTCATGGTCAATTATTATTATACCAAGTTCGATGACCCCATTACCGTCAGCGGTAAAAAAATGGATAATGAACAGGCCATTTTGACCCGCTTTGAAGTGGTCTGGTAGCCCGGGTTCTGTTTACTATTTCCTGAAAAAATGCCAAGGCCGGGAAACCCCACCCCGCGCCTTGGCATTTTCTTCTGTCGGAGAATTTTCTGGTTAAGCATTAAGGAGGGTTGAAGATGAGAAAAGCGATGATTTTGTTTTTATCTGTTTTTATGACGGGCTCCCTGCTGCTGAATGGTACAGCCCAGGCCCAGACGCGCATCCGTTGCGCCTCGACCACCAGCACCCAGAATTCCGGATTATTCGAATACCTGCTGCCCTTGTTTGAGAAAAAGACCGGGATCAAAGTCGATGTGGTAGCCGTGGGCACCGGAGCGGCCATTGAAATCGGCAAACGGGGCGACTGCGACGTGGTCCTGGTTCACGCCAAGGAATTGGAGCTCAAGGCGGCGGCCGAAGGCTATTTCGTCAACCGGCATGACGTCATGTACAACGATTTTGTCATTATCGGGCCGGCCAATGACCCCTTGAAAATAAAGGGGCTGAAGCAGGCCACCGAGGCCTTCTCCAAAATTGCTGCCGGCAAAGGACCGTTTATCTCCCGGGGGGATAAATCCGGGACCAACACCATGGAGCTTTCCCTCTGGAAAAAGGTGGGACTGGATCCCAAAGGCCAGGACTGGTACCTGGAGGTCGGACAGGGGATGGAAAAGACACAGCGGATCGCCAATGAAAAGAAGGGCTATACCCTGACCGACCGGGGCACCTGGCTGGCCACCAAGGACAAAGATAAACTGGAAATGACCATCGTCCTGGAGGGGGACCCGGCGCTCTTCAATCAGTATGGCGTCATGGCGGTCAACCCGGAAAAATACAAACACGCCAAGTTTAAAGAAGCGATGGAATTTGTCAACTGGTTGATCTCCAAAGAGGGACAGCAGGCCATCGGCTCCTATAAGGACAAGTTCGGGAACGTGCTCTTCTTCCCCAACGCGGGTCAAACGAAATAGGAATTTTTCGGATACCCCTTTTTTCAATGTCGGGTTTCTGTTCAGGGTGCTAGGCAAGAGTGGACTCCATTCTTAATAGTTTTTCAGCGGCCTTGATCCTGATCGGAGATCTGGACCGGGAACTCTTGAGGATCATCTGGATGTCCCTCAAAGTCTCCGGATCGGCCTTGATTCTCGCCACCCTTCTGGGGCTTCCCCTGGCCGCCTGGTTGGGGCTTAAAAGGTTCCCCGGCCGGGGTCTGATCATCAACCTGCTGAATACCTTTATGGGCCTGCCGCCGGTGGTGGTGGGCCTTTTTGTTTATTTACTTTTATCCCGGAGAGGACCTTTCGGGTTCCTGGGGTTGCTCTATACTCCCTCGGCGATGGTGATTGCCCAGACCATTCTGGCCTTTCCCATCGTCAGCGCCCTCTGCCACTCGGCCATTGTGAATGTTCCGACCATGATCCGACAGGCGGCCAAGACCCTGGGCGCCACTCCCTCCCAGGAGGCGATCTTAGTGGTCAGGGAAGCCCGCTACGGGATCATGGCCGGGATCATCGCCGGGTTCGGACGGGTCATGGCCGAGGTAGGCGCGATCCTGATGGTGGGGGGGAATATCGCCGGCTATACCCGGGTCATGACCACCACCATCGCCCTGGAAACCGACAAAGGGAACTTTGAGCTGGCCTTGGCCCTGGGGACTATTCTGCTGACCATCTCCCTGCTGATCAATTTCGCGCTGCGGTTGATTCAAAAACGAGGGGATTTGGGGGGCAAAGGATGAGCCTTGCCCTGGAAGTAACCAACGTATCCAAGCAATATGAAGGGAAGCCTATTCTCAAAAATTGTTCCTATTCCTTTGGACAGGCCGGGATTTATGGTCTGATCGGGCCGAATGGGGGAGGGAAGTCCACTTTTCTGAGGATTTGCGCTCTCCTGGAAAGTCCTGACCAGGGAGCCGTTACCTATGAGTCCGCGGGCCGGATGATAGCGCCCAACATGGAACTCAGAAGGCGAATCACCCTGGTCTTGCCCAAGGTCGGGGTTTTTAATACCTCGGTTTTTAAGAATGTGGCCTTCGGGCTGAAGATCAGGGGCGGGACAGCCCGTCTGATCAAAGATAAAGTCTCGGAGGCCCTGGACTATGTGGGGATAGCCCATAAGAAGGATCAGAATGCCCTGACCCTTTCCAGCGGGGAAACCCAGCGTCTGGGCCTGGCCCGGGCTTTGGTGGTGGAACCGGAAGTCCTCTTCCTGGATGAACCCACGGCCTCCATCGATCCCCATAATACCGCGGTGATCGAGGAGATCATCCTGAAACTCCGAAGGGAGGCTCGGACCCTGGTGATCATGGCCACCCACGATATGGAGCAGGTCAAGCGGATCACCGACTGGGTCATTCGGATCGAACAAGGCCGGATCGCCGCCTAATCGCCGAACCTGCTTTCACGCCCCGTCCCCCGAAACCCGACGGAATTTTCTTCGACTCTGAATTTTACGATCTTTGTGATGAGATCGAGGGGGATAGGTTGATCAATCGGAATTTAGAAAATCGCTAATATAACGATTGATTGATCCATAGTCCGTCTTCATCAGATTGCCCCCCCTAGGGCCTCTCCGATTCATGAGACCAATCTTCAAATACTCTAAACGCATTGCCGCCGTCGCCCTTGGCGCGATACATGGCGATATCGGCATCCCGGATGATGTCATCTGTCTGTTCATATCCGGTTAGGTTCATGACGACGCCGATGCTGGCCCCACTGTCGATCGTCTTTCCCTTCCATTCATAGGGGAGTGCCAGGCGGGTCTGTATCCCTTTATTCGTAACGATTGACCTTTATCTTTTCATAGGGTAGTTTTTCCGCCGGAACCGGTGTCTTGGTCTCCCCGGGGAAACCGATACTGATGATCGATTCCACCCGCAGGTTCGAAGGAATGCCGAGAAGGTCCCGGACATACTCTTCGGCGGTCTTTTCGATGGAATAGCTCCTCTTCCTGATCTGGACCCAGCAGCTTCCGAGCCCCAGGGAGTGGGCGGTAAGATGGGCCACGATGGCGGCGATGGAACAATCTTCCACCCAAACATCGGATTCGGACTCGTCACCGCAGACCACAATGGCCAGGGCGGCATTTTTGAGAAAGTTCGAACCGTGCTCCTTAGCCTTGGATAGCCCGGCGAGCAGATCGACCTCATCGACGAATATGAATGTCCAGGGATTGATCCCCCGCGAAGACGGACAGCGCAGCAAGGCTTCTTTTAACGTCTCCAAAGATTTTTCGTCGATGGGTTCTCTTCTCGTATTTCCGGATGCTCCGCCGGGACCTTAAAATTTCAATCATTGTTTCCCCTCCTTGCTTTTTGAAACGTCGCTCCCTCCACCGTCAGGCTTTCTTTTCATCGGGCAGGCCGGTATTTGGGCAAAAATAATTCGCCCCAATGGTCAGCGACCATACCTGGCCGTAAAGCTGGCTTTCCCCAGGGAGTTGGCATTAATCATGAAGCCGATTAAGGCAGCGGTCGCATCAGAGGGAACGTCTATTTTTTCGATCTTGAGTGAATAAACCGTAAAAATATAGCGGTGGGGCTTATCTCCTTGTGGCGGGCAGGCGCCGCCAAAAGCGTGGGTCCCAAAATCCGTGCGCCCTTGAACGGCGCCCGCAGGCAACAACTTCCCCGCTTGATCGCCGGCGCCCACCGGGAGTTCGGTAACATTAGCCGGGATATTGTAGACGACCCAATGCCACCAGCCCGACCCCGTCGGCGCGTCAGGATCATAAACGGTAAGCGCGTAGCTTTTCGTTCCCGTTGGACCTGCCGTCCATTGAAGCGCTGGGGATTGATTCTTTCCCGTGCACCCGAATCCATTAAACACCTGTTCCTCGGTAAGAAGAGCCCCGGATTTAATGGTTGGACTGGTAAGGGTAAAGGCGCCCGCGTAGACTACCGTGGAGGCCAAGCAAAAAACGACAACCAACAAAATTCGTGTTCTCAGCATAAATAAGATCCTTTCTTTTGGGTTGGGCCATCACCGGGAGGCAAGAACCGTTTCCTGCCGTTCCGGTGCCTGGCCCGGTAAAGTGTTCGTCCTATTATCTCCCTCGCCCTCATTATAATCGCTGAATCAAATAAATATCAACCGGCGGTTTACTTTGGTTCTTTATTTCAAAAAAGCGAGGTAATAATTCACGCCTTTTGGGGCTATCCTTTAATGGGGACAGGTAAATTGCGCCCCTTCCCTTTGATGGACTTGATAGGTCTCGAAGCAACTTGGTAAGGGATTGGTAGTGTTCAGACGAAAGTTGTTCTCCACCGAGAAAATTGCCTGTAATCTCAATGTTTGTATAATTATCATTAATTTCGAGCATTTTCTGGAAAGCGGCCCGACTTTAGATGCATCGACAGGTTTTTGAATGAAACTCAAAGTTGATGTATCAACAGACTCGAATCCAATGTTAACGTAGGTATAGTAAGGAAGTTGGCTGAGTTTCTTAAATAGCTCCTCTTTAGAATTGAGTAGGGAATCCACGCTTCCAAACAAAAAAAGGAAAGGAGTCATAACTCGTGCGTTTTCAAGATAAAAAGATTTAAAGGCTTCAGATGCAGTGAAACATATTAATTCATCCCCAGCCGCAAGTGCATCGTGATTTCCTAAAAATAGTGCATTTAAGTTCTGAATATTGCGTCCATAATGGACTTTAAGTTGTTGTATCTGCACGAGGATCTCGCTTATGGCACGTTTATGAAAATTTTGTCCGGATTTGACGCAGCAAAAATCACAGTGATAGAGACATCCATCTGCGATAATAATTGGAATGATCTCGTAATCGACGTGTCGCGTATCTGGCGGAAGAACGGTCACCGTTCGCCGATGATGTATTCAATTTCTGAGATCGCTCATAAAGTACACCATCGTGGTTCTGCAAAATCCGCCTTATCAAATCATTGGTTTTGGGATGCAGTCCAGCTTTTTGCGCGCCATAAAGGTCGGCATACAATTGGGACCATGCTGCGAACGCCTTCATTATACCGGGTTTGTGGAATACGTTGACCTCCCATACTACGTTGCTGGGATAAGGGAAGACAAGGTAGATAATACTCGCCCATCCATGGAAATAATGCCGCTATCCCCGCTAACGTCGCCGACGAGAATAGTACACCCAATCATTGCCAGTGCCGTTCCCGTTTGAGCTGCGCGGCAGGATGAGGCCAGTTTGCATTTAGTCCTCGAATAAATTTTATTTCACCATTTAGATTAAAAATGAATTCGAATTCGGAGGTTTTAATCTCTGAGTATGTTCCATATCGGAGCGGAAAAGTCGCTTTAGTTATGGTGATAGGGCTTTGCTTTTCAACACTGAATGCCATGTTATTTAAATGCAGAAACGCCATTTGGTCATCTCAATCCTTATTCGTTGGGGGAGTTCTCATATCTCCCCCCCCCCGAATTTGATAGTTCAATGGGCGTCTGTCACGTCCTCCTGGCCGTCACCGTGGAACATCATGGTTTTGGATCCCCACAAGCCGATAACAATCACCACGGCGACGGCAATAATCCCCGTATTGGCTGCAAATGTGCTTAGCGGCAATGGGAGTCCATCTTGCTGAATGATTCCATAGGTTGAATTGAACATGAAATGCATGAAGACCGCTGATAAGATGCTGCGATGGGTATTGTTGTAAACCCAGGTAGTAAATACCGACAGAGACACAACCTGGAGACTCCAAAGCCAGAAAAGAAAGGTGCCCAAATCCCATTCCTTGTTGAGGAGTGCCTTTGATAAAGAAAAGCGGGAGGTGCCAGGCCGCCCAGATAATACCAAGAACCAGGCTCGCAACCAGCGCGTTCCATTTGTTCTGAAGGCGGTCGAGGGCGAAACCACGCCAGCCGAGTTCTTCACCGAGGGGACCGCCGATAATATTGGCGCCAATAAAGAGCATCAGGGCAGCGGGCCGCGTGAGAGTCTGCGCCGCCCCTCGGAGTGGCGGAAGCGCACCTCCGAACAGGTTATTCGCCAGCAGACCTAGAGCCAACAAAAAGGGAAACAGACAAATAATGACAGCGAACCACCTCAACCCAATCAGCTTGAAGCTGACAACGCGCTTCCAGAAGTCATTTCTACCAGCGTGGTCTGAGGTTAAATGGGTCAGCAGAATCCCCACCAGGCTCGGTACGGAGCAGGCCATAATCAGCGCAGGGACCGGACCGTCTACGGCA
Organism: uncultured delta proteobacterium; assembly: GCA_963743305.1. Taxonomy (GTDB): domain Bacteria; phylum Desulfobacterota; class RBG-13-43-22; order RBG-13-43-22; family RBG-13-43-22; genus CAVQSS01. The sequence goes on along the minus strand of CAVUPH010000026.1, from coordinate 29,791 downwards.
TTACCGGATAGTATGTAGGGAACCCAAATAGCCCAAGAAAGACCATAGGTCAGACCAAAAAAAAGCCACGGAAATCTTGCGCTTATGGGGGTTGACGGTCGCTGGGCCAATTCTCAGATTCTCCGTTCATCTAGGGATTCCTAAGCGTCACCCCGGTCCCGCCGTCCGCGGGATAGACTCCAGCCGGGGTCCAGAAAGCGTGAAAAACCTGGATTCCGGCCATTCGACTAAGCTCATGGCCCTGAGTAAGCCGAAGGGCTTTCGCCGGAATGACCGCAACGACTTAATTTCAGGACTAAATCTGTTAAGTTAACGGTATTGGGTCGGACCCCAATTCCTCAATTCCTTGTCCAGCCTATTGTCGGCGAAACCTATTTGACCTTCAGGAGCTCTCGCACCGTCAATCCGATGTCCTTGGCGATCCTCCGCAGAATGATAGGGGAGATGTCACGGCCTTGGTGGAAAGGGACTGTGGTACCCCTTCCGTCGGCATGTCTGAACTGCTTATGCCCACCCTTCTGCCGTGCCTCGAAGAATCCCATTGCTTCCAAGAGGGCGATGACTTCCGATGGTTTGAGAACTGGGATGTCGCCCACGGTTATGCCACCACCACGTTTTGCGTCCCCACAAACTCGGCTTCCAACCTAGGTTCACCTTCCTCAAGAAGCAATTCAATGACTTCTTTGAGGTTGCGATTCAATTCCTCCAGACTTTCCCCCTGGGAATGGGCGCCAGGGAAGCCAGGTATATAACCAACATAAAACCCGGTATCCGGACATCTTTCAATAACAGCAGTAAATGACCTCATAAAATTCTCCTTTTTTTGCAAGCCTGATTGCGGCGTTGACCCGTGGCACGCAGTTTGCGGGGCCGAAGGCCCGTGCAAGCGAGTGACATCGGTGTCCAATGGCTTGGTTGGCGCCGCTGCGACGTCGCCGGCCTGGACATGGACCCGATAGGGGCAACGCCGCCCTGACCAGCGGCGACTCCTGCGCGGTCTTATGCAGGCACAGGTTTTGCGGAATTTGTTATTTTTATCCGGTCGTAATCTTCCGGTTCTGAATCAGGAATCTTTTTGAGTATTTTCTGAAATTTTTTCAAACTTGCCCTTTTGGCCCTTGCTTCAATGTATTCTTCAGTCAATAGTGCGGACATTTTTTCGGCGGCAGCAGAGGCTACAAATTGATTAATGGAAATTCCATATTTATAGACGTTTTTGAATTGACGTTTATTGTACGTTATAATTGCATCGCAACCACCTGCCACTGCAAATGGTCCCACCCCGATTCAACCAAAATAACTGAATGAAATGAAGAACGTTCCTCTTTACAGACCAATATTCTTGTTTAAACGGTCCTTTTCGGGGGCAAAATTGCCGTTATAAGGCTGTAGAACATCCCGAAGCTGCTGTTGTTCACCATCATCGATTATCGAACGGCCCATGGCCCTGACCCCTAAGGCGTCCCGAATTTCTTTTACAAAGTCCTCTCCACCCACCGCCAGGCTTTCCGTCCATTGGTCTTCTCTGAAGGGATTCCCCTTTGCCAATCCTTCGTCAATCCATTCTTTATGGAGTTGCTCCAGGTCCTGGCGACTTTTCAGTCCGGCCAAACCCATCAGTTTGTCGTGGTCAATCAGGCCGTATCCTCCCGGGTCTTTTGAACTCTGTTGTATTCATAATGGGGCCATTCCTGCGGATGAACCACAACCCCCGCCCGCACCATGTTCAAATCGAAGAGAGAAATCTCTTTTGTGGCAGCGATGGATAATATGCCAGACCTGGCCGGGGACGAAATATTGATTGGCTCTGGGCATGGGTTGCTAGCTTAGAAGCCTCTTTTTGGGGATAAAAAGTGCACTTTAAGACTTCAAATGTCTGCCTGATTCAACATAATTCATGAAAATTCAATCGGTTTGTCTGGTCCGACCACAAACCCCAATTCCGCTGGGCAACGTGTTCGGCGTCAGATGCAGCCGGCTGTCTGCTGGATGCCGGGGTTAGGCCACGCATACCGCTACGCCCGGCATCTGACTCCAACTCGATTCTCGAGTTCTCTGCCAGCCGCCTTCTTGCGTACTCCGCCCCACTGCTTGAAGAAGAAAGGCACCGCCCGATCGCCACAGGCATCGCGTATGTCGAACACCCAATCCCGCTGCATCGGACGTGCCCGGGGCCCGACTCGCCACCGACGATCACCCAGTCAATCCCATCGAGATTCAGATCCGGTAGTGGTCCGAGCAGCGGCTCGACGGACAGGAACCTGACGGAGGACGGAACCTCCCGGAGCCGCTCCACGCGGCAGAGCCGCTCGTTGTCCTCGACTGTGACCCCCATCCACACGTTCTCGGGCCACGGCAGAGCGGAGCAACCTCAGCGAGCCGGTCTGCGCGCTTGGTGAGCAGCTGGTAGGTGTGGCGAGGCGTACCCTGCATCACCTCGAAGACCCGCTGGATGAAGTCGACAGGGACCTCCTCGTGGAACAGGTCGCCCATCGAGTTGACGAAAACCATCCGTGGTTTCACCCATGCGCAGGCAACGCAAGCATGTGGTCGTGAACACGCACAGCGAACCCGTCACGGTAGTTGGGTTGCCCCATCGCCTGCAGTCGCTTGGCCATGCGCTCCGCGTAGCAGTTCTGGCAACCTGGCGACACCTTGGAGCACCCGGTCACGGGGTTCCAGGTTGCCTCCGTCCACTCTATCGTCGTTGTGCTCATTGCTGACTCAAGTCCTTGACCAGATGGTTTGCGATTGCGAGTGCGGCCTTCTGCGCTGGCTGGCTTGGATTCGAAACGCCTAACACCAGCGCGAACAGCGGAGCGCCCTTACCGTTCCTGAGTATCCCAGCGTTGGAGACCGCTGGAAAGGTGGTCTGCAGACGCGTACGAACGTAATCGACCACGTGCTGCGTTGTTGCATCCTTGAAGAGGCGGTCCTCTTCCTCTTCGAACAGGGATTGTTGTCTACTGGGCTTGTAGAACTCCTCATACCACTCGTCTGTTCCGAACACCCGATTCAACCGAGCCCTCCAGGCATCTGGTACCTGGCCGTCCTTAGTCATCATGCGGATTACTCCGCCCAGCGGGAACAGGTACCAGACGTCGCATGCCCCAGTCTCTGCGAGGCGCATGATCAGGTCCCAGTCGACCTCGAGTCCGTACGGATCGAGGAAGACAAGGGCGCGCGTGCGATTCCAGTCGACCGTCGCGACGTACTCGTCCAATTTCTTGTTTGCGTCGCCGCAGACCACATTGACTGCGTGCTGAATTCCTCGGAAGTCGGACAGGACGACTGACTCGAGCTCGCAACATGACGGTTTGTCAGCGTCGATGAAGATGAACCGATCGAACCCACGAGCCGATCCGGTGGAGGCGCGAAGCGCCCGAATTGCTGACCCGACCAAGAACTCCTCGGTGTCGCCCCTATCAGACTCGTCCCCAAAGAAGGACTCCAGCTCCGGAGCGTCTGCCCCTGGGTCAGAGTCTGACTTGAGCGCTTGCTTGCCACGTCCAGCGAAAGCGTCAACGTAGTCCAATGCGTACCAGCGCTGGTTTTGCATCACCTGAAGGTAGCCGCGCGTGTAGTCCTCGACGCAGCCCAGCTTCGATTCGCTCCAGCTCCCCCGAACTTGCGCATGCTCTCCTCCTCCAAATGATTGTAGCTGCCGAGGCTGACATCGAAGGATATCGGTTCGGCTAGATTTGCGTTGGCGACTAACCCCCAGGATGAGGAGCGCTCCTTGGCGCGTCTGCTCGATCCGTTTGATGGTCCGGGGGACCCGCGGGCCTAATAATCTTGTTGATGGGGCGCTCCGCAGCCTAGCCGATGGGCCGCCGGCCCATCAAATTATTCTGTTGTTTATTTTGAACTACAGCAACCAGATGATTTCCACGGGTCCAAAAAAGAAAACCCATACCCCTTTCGTTGCCAAACTTGTCATATCCTACTTAATTTATTGAAATTGTCAACAAATCTCCTGACAGACAGGATCAACAGGATATACATGATTTTTGCTCCTTTCCGGAATGAAGGGAGCAACCTTTATCCGCCGGAGGCGGGGAGGACGCTTTTTGTCCCGGAATAAGAGAGTGCCTCGTTTTTTAATCGGTTCTATTTTTTGTTCCACTCGCATCCCTTCTCAGTGGATGCCTCCACGTCTTCTTCGAATTTAAATAGTTTTCCATCTTTTTTTCGAATGTATCGAAATTCAGATATTCGTGCACCTTGACTGACAATAATATATTTTCCACCGGTACCGTCTGAAGTAATTTCTTCCCATTGGGTTTCAGTTACCGACGGTCTTCCGCCCGGTACTCCCCGCACTTCTCGTTCTTTTAATTTTTTCACCGCGATAGGCCTGCTGCCATTTTGGTAGATAACGGAGCCCACGTCGGGCTTGTCCGTTTGGAACACAAACTGAAGCCTGAGAGGCGTCTTTACCCCCATTGATTTAAGGCATCTAAAGTCGTTTTCATCCGCCGCTGCGACGGAAGTGCAAACCAGGATCCCGATCAAAACGCCAAACAGTTTATACATTGTTCCTCCGGTACACTTATGTTTCATCCGCTTCATTCCCTTGTTCGACGGTCCTCGCCATTCCCCCAGACCGGCGAGAGGCTACTCGGTACGGGTCCACGGAAGGGTTCGGTTCGCAAACCTAACCTGCCCGGTGAAGAGGAGAAAGAGGTAGGAGCCCAGGCAAAAACGGCCGAAGATCAGGGCTCCCAGAGCGACGAGCAGGAGTGCCTCGAGCGCCCAGGCAAAGGTGTGCCAGCCAGAGAAGAGCGTCAGCCCGATGGCGAGCATGAAGGTCCCCGCCATGCCTTGCGCGAACCGGCGGGGGCCCGGCGCTGGGCCCAACCGCGGCAGGCCCTTGGGTTTCGCCACCAGGGTGTTATAGAGGGCGTCAAAGGGATTGAGATGTGGCAAGGCCACGTTCCACCAGAGGAGCGCCGACAGAGCCAGGAAGTAGGGCCAGGCCTGGACCGCCAGGCCAACCAAGACGAGAATCCCGATGGCGCGCGGCTGCCACATCAAGGCTGGGTACTGGTGCACACCGGTAGCCGACGAGGCGTCCCTAAAGCCCTGCTGCCGGACGAAGTTCACTTTAGCCGTCATACGACCCCCCACCACATGTCCGTTCAAGTTATTCTAAAGATATCCTAATTAAATCATTTCAAATGTCAATATATGCCTAAAATTTAAACAGGATTAACAGCATATCCATGATTATTGCTCTCATCCCGGAAGGAAGGGGGCAACCTTTATCCGCCGGAGGCGGAGAGGACTCTTTTGTCCCGGCATCCGGCCGGGCCAACGGTTCCGGTCGATCCGGCAAGTCCTGTCTAATAAAGAGCGGTGCCGCAGGATATGGGGCTGGGGCGGCGGACCATTGTGGGAGGGTTCAAATAGTTGGGCAATTTTAAAATGCAAATAGCTGCTGTAAGACGGAAACAACCTTTAACTGGGTTTCCGCATCAAGTACGCCGAGGTTTTTTATCAGTCTTTTTTTGTCGATCGTTCGTATCTGGTCTAAGACGATATGTCCCTTTTTCTTCTTAAATTCACACGGTATTCGTGTGGGATACTCTTTCCCTGCGGTCGTCAGCGGGGCAATGATGACGGTGCGGATATGCCGGTTCATTTCGTCCGGTGAAATAATAACGCAGGGTCGTGTTTTCTGAATTTCAGAACCAACAGTAGGATCGAGATTGATCAAATACACATCGAATCGGTTCACTACCATTGCCATTCCTTATCATCCCAGGAATGTAAAATACTATCGTTTCCGTCTATCAACGCGTCATGACCGTTCTTGGCCATTGCTTTGAAAGCATTGTCCCAATTTGACCGTGGATTTGTGACCGGGCGAATAATGATTTGGGTTTTCTCTACCTCAAGCTCAACGTCATCCATAATTCCAGTTTGATCAAGTAATGGTCTTGGTATACGGATTCCTTGGGAATTTCCTATTTTAACAATTCGTGCTCTCATTGTCTTGACCTCCTAAACCTATTAGTGACTACATTGTAATTACATCTATTTTATAAGTCAAGGATTCAATAGTTTGTGATTTCACTGCCCAATCAAGAGCTTAACCGGCCCAAGCCACGCGGCCGACAAGCTTACCTGGAATGCCACGCTAAGTGTCCCGCGTGGTTCGGGTCCGGTTGAAGCCCTCAGCAGTTCCATTTCAGGTAATGCTTCTCCCTCAGGTCCTGCAATAAAAAGCGGTGCCGCAGGGTATGAGCCGAAGCGGCGGATCGTCGACCGGTCCCCGGGAGGGAGCAGGGCCGGATTGCTATTTTTATGGTTGAATTTTTAGTAATTCCCGTCTCCCCCGCGGCCAATTTATTTAATAAAATATACAAGATGTAGTGGTAAATTTTGATTGACATACTAGTAATTCCCCATTACACTCTGGCGTCATTATCCCTTTTCATCCCAATCCGTCCCCTGATTTATTATAAAGAAGAGGCCATGCCGGAATCCGATCGCCCTTTTTCAATTCCAAATTCCAGGGAAGAGAAACCGATACCCAACGGGAGTGAAGACCCTCATCCTGAAAGGGAGCCCCTGCAATATAAAGACCTGTTGAGTCTCTTGGATTTGACGGAAGAGTGGCTGCAGGAGGCGGGGCCGGAAGGCCACAACCTGCCGGCCAATATCAAAATCCTTCATCATAACCAGTTGGTTAACCTGGTCAATTTTAATAATTTTTTTGAAAAGGATGTTTTCTTAGTCTTCAGTCACCCGCGATATAAAAAACTTCTTTTGTCCCCGGTCAAACCTTCTCCCGTTCAAAATGATCGAGTTGATTTCCTCTTTGAAGGAAGCCAGGGATCCCCGGCCATTCCCCGGGATGCCCGTCTGGTTTGTTTATTGATCGATGAAGGCCGGTCGGTGGTCATCGCCAAACCGGAGGATATCCGGCTGGAAGAGGATCATCTGTTTCTGAAAATTCCCCTTAAAGGGGTTGAGGTCGCCTCCCGAAAAAACCGGCGGTTTGTCTGCCAGTCGATGCGGGGGCACTTCTTTCAAGACGGGTTCAGTTGCCGGGGTCGCTTAAACGAATTCAGTATCACCAGCCTGCGGATTTTGATTCCCGAAGCCGAACTATCCCAATGGAATTGGATCAATCCCGACAAGCCGTTGACTATCCAGCTCAGCACCGAAGAGGGTGAGGTCGTTTATTCGGGCAGGGCCACCCTTTTAAAGGAATGGGACCAGCAGCGGGACCGGGTCGTGGTCTTGCGGCTTTTGGAGGATGGCTTCGAGCGGGTCAAAAAAAGGGAACTCCGAACCGATCGCTTCAGACTGTCCCCGCCGCCCAACATCATCTTTCAACATCCCCTCATTAAAAAACTGATTAAATTCCCGGCCCAGGATATATCCATCACCGGGTTTTCGGTGGAGCAAGAAGAGACGGAAAACGCCAACCTGATTCCCGGTCTGATCCTCCCGGAGATTAAAATTGAATTTCCCGATTTATCCTGCCTGAAATGTCGAGGGCAGATTATTTACCGCAAACAACCCCATGGGACCAGGGTGCAATTCGGTTTTTTTATCTTGGATATTTCCACGGAGGACCATTTAAGGCTGTCCAATCTTTTAAATAAAACCGTCAACCAAAACGTGGAGATGGGTGGCCCGATCGATTTTGAATCCTTATGGTCTTTGTTTTTTCGGTCGGGTTTTATTTATCCCCAGAAATATCAACAGATTTTAAAGAACAAGCAGCACCTGCCGGAGATTTATAAAAACGTTTATATGAATCACCCCGAAATCGCCCGCCATTTCACCTACCAGGAGCGTGGAGAAATCCAGGGCCACATCGGGATGTTGCGGGTGTATGAGAATGCCTGGATGATCCATCATTACGCGGCCGACCCTGAATTTCGATATAAAAAAGTGGGTTTGACCCTGCTTTACCAACTCCACCGGTATATCAACGACTCCTTGAATTTAACGCAATCGCGGATGAAATATATCATCTGCTATTTCCAGTCCACCAATAAATTTTCCAACCTGATTTTCGGCGGCGCGGTCAGAAAAATTAAAAACCTGGCTGCCATATCTCAAGACGGCCTGGCTTTTTTGAACTACCCCTCCTACTTAAGACCGGAAGCCCTGCCGGACTCGTGGGTGATTGAAAAGGCTGAACCCGAGGATATGGAAAGATTGGCTGAATTTTACCAGGATTATTCCGGAGGGTTGCTTTTGGAAGCCCTGGACTTGAAGCCTTCCCGGATCGGCGTGGATACGCTGAGCCCAGCTTACACCCGAGCCGGTCTCTATCGGGAGAGAGATGTTCTCGCCCTAAGAAAAAATAAAGATCTCTACCTCGTGCTGTCCATCACCAGGACCAATATGGGGTTGAACCTCTCGGAATTAACCAATTCGGCCAGCCTGTTCATCCTGGACCATCAGCATTTGCCTTTTGATGTTTTTCTTAAGGTCCTGACCTGGTTGGGCAGCCATTATCCGGTGCAGCAAATGCCTATTATGGTCCTTCCCTCCGATTACCTCAAAAACAATAATTTCCCCTACGATCGAATTTATAACTTATGGGTTCTCAATACCGGAATGGCCGACCTCTACGCCCAGTACCTGCAGAACGTTTTCTTCAAGATCAAATTTATCTAAAGTTATTCCTTTCCCTTCCGTAGTGACAATTTGTCGCAATTGAGTCCAGAGTTTGAAAAAGAGGGAGGTGCGAAATTTGGGCAGGGGCCTTAAACCGTCCGGGGTGGCGGCGTAAAACGTTTTTTCCGTCAGCAGTCGGGAGAGGATCTCCACTCCCGAGGCGGCTCGGCGGCCTTGCTTCAGGGCCAGGTCCAGGGCTTCCGAGAAAGAAATGCAGGCCGGGCTGAAGCGCAGGCCCTTCAGGAAATTGATGATTCGGGTGGCCACCCAAAGGGTGTAGAGGTCCTCCCGTTTACAGGAGTCGGTCTCCAGGGCCAGCGCGGTAAGCCGGGCGCGAAATAAATCGCCGGCTTCAGGCGCGGGAAAATTCAGGGATAAAGGGGTTTGGGGGGACAAGTAAAAGGGTGAGGCCCCGATCAGGACGGGCAGGCCGGAGGCCAGGACCAGGGTCCGGATCATGGACTCCAGGGATTCCCCGGGCAGGCCTAAAATCTGGTAGGAAACCAGTTTGAAACCCAATCGATGGGCCTCTTGGACCACGGTGATGTAGCGGTTCAAGGTATGAGGCCGCTGGGCGCGATTCCGGGTTTCACGATCCAGGCTGACCAAGGATAAGTTTAGCTGGGTGAAATGAGCTTTCTTCATTACCGCCAACAACTCCGGATCCAAACTCTGATAGGAGATCCCATTCATGGCCAGACACTGCACTTCCCCCGGGGCAAAGGTCCGGCTGAGCTGTTCGGCCAGGGTGATCATGTCCTCCCGGGAGAAGGTCAGGTTGTCGTCTTCAAAATCAAAAATCCGGTAACCCTGGCGATACCTTTCTTGGATCTCTTCAAAAACGGCCTCGGGTCGGCGGCGACGATGCCCTCGGCCGAAGGTCAGATGAACCGAGCAAAAAGCGCAACGGTGAGGGCACCCTCTGGAGGTCATCAGGAAACAGAGGGGTTTTCGATCGTATAAATAGTAATCCGGCGGCAGGTCCGAGAGATCCGGACAGGGGATCTCTTCCAGGGGATAGTTTTCCTCGATGGGATTGAGAATTATCCGCCCTTCTTGTTTAAATCCCAAGTTCGGGATTCCGGATAAGGCTCGTCCCTGAAGGATGGCCCGGAGCAATTCGACCAGTGGTTTTTCGCCCTCTCCCCGGATCACCCAATCCACCGCGGGATGAGCGAGCATCAATTCCGGGGCGGCGGAAACATGCGCCCCGCCCAATAAAATCGGGATGTTCAGCCTTTTCTTCAGGGCCTCGGCGCTTTGCCAGACTTCACGATGGTAGGGAGTAAACAGGGAAGAAATCCCGACGAGATCAGGTTTTTCCCGGATGATTTCCGAGGTCAGGGTTTTATAGTCAGCCCCGAAATGGTAATAGTGAAAAAAGGTGGAAAAGGGGCTCTGGTCCGGCCAGGCGTAATACTCCTTCAAGTAAGCCAGGTCGTGGGGGAGGGGGATGGTTCGGCGACCCCAACCCTGGTGGTAATCTTTGATGACCACTTCCACTTGGGGCAGGTATTTCTTAACCGTCGCTTTTAAATATCCTAAGCCCAGGGGGACCAACCGTACCGGGGTATGATAGAAATCTTCGATCGGAGGTTGTATTAGAACCAGTTTCATGGTCGTCTGCGGGGCTAATGGTCGGTTGTTCGCCCATTTGGGTATAGGGTAATATGGGGTAGCTTAATACGAAAATAGAACCCGGCGCCACTCGGACATTCATTAATAATGAATAATGAACAATTGATTATTAATTATTAATGTCAAAAACTTAGGCTTATGTCTGCCCCTTTATTTTCATGCTTTGGGGTGCCCGCCCCGGGCATGGGGGTTTAATCTGGAATCGAAGCTCCGAGACCCGGCGGCCCTACCAGATCCGGTGGGTACCCACCGAAAATAGGCCGAAGCGATATTTAAAGAAGGTCCAAAACCGAGAAACCGGGAATCGTTTTTGACATGGACCCGTCAATGGTGTAAACTAAAAGAGTAATAATTTCAAATAAAAATTAATTTCCCGGATACGGTTCCTTTAACCCTCGGCCAAAGGAAAATACGGCATGTCCATTGAACTATTGATCAACGCCCGCTCCTATGAAACCCGGGTCGCTCTGGTTGAGAATAACATCTTAACCGAGTTCCATTTGGAACGGCCTCAGCGAAACAGCCTGGCGGGCAATATTTACAAAGGACGAGTGGTCCGGGTCTTGCCCGGGATGCAGGCGGCTTTTGTGGATATCGGTTTGGAAAGGGCCGGTTTTTTATATGTCAGTGACGTGGCCGATAATTTTGAAGAATTTGAAGCCCTGATGCACGAAGAAGAAGAGGGCGACCTGGAAGAGACTTTCGGCGACGCCGCTGAGGAGTTGGAAGAAAAGGTTCGCCCCCTTTACTTCAACAATATCGAAGACCTCTTGAAGGAAGGCCAGGAACTTCTGGTTCAGATCATGCGGGAACCGATCGGCTCCAAAGGCGCGCGGATTACCACCCACATTTCCCTGCCCGGGAGGCACCTGGTCTTGATGCCCACCATGGATCACGTAGGGGTTTCCCGACGGATTGAAGACGAAGAGGAACGACGGAACCTTCGGGACTTGTTAACCGGCATCAAACCCGACGGGTTTGGTTTGATTGCCCGGACAGCCGGGGAGGGCGCGCCCAAAGACAAGATCAAAACCGAGATGGATTTCCTGATCAAACTTTGGAATAACATCCAACAGAAGATGTCCCGGGCACCGGTCTCCAGTTTGATTTATCAGGACTTAAACGTCACCCTCCGTTCGGTCCGGGACCTGTTCACCAAGGAAGTGGACCGCCTGGTGATCGACGGAAAAAAGGAATACGAGCAGATCCTCAATTTTATTGATACCTTCAATCCCAAGCTCAAGAATCTGGTTCATTTATATGAGGAGCCGGAGCCCCTTTTTGACGCCCACGGGATCGAGATGGAATTGGGACGGGCCTTGGGAAGAAAGGTCTGGCTGAAATCCGGCGGCTATATTGTCATCGAAATGACCGAGGCCTTGACTTCCATCGACGTGAATACCGGCAGATATGTGGGGAAGCGCAACCTGGAGGAAACCATCCTCAAGACCAACCTGGAGGCGGTCAAGGAGATCGCCTATCAGTTGCGCCTGCGTAACATCGGAGGGCTGGTGGTCATCGATTTTATCGATATGGAAAAAAAGAATGATCGCGAAAAGGTCTTCAACGCCCTGAGAGAGGCCTTGAAAAGGGATAAAAGCAAGACCAACGTGCTGAAAATGTCCGAATTGGGTTTGATCGAGATGACCCGAAAACGGACCCGAGAAAATTTGAATCGGATTTTCCGGGAACCCTGCTTCTATTGCGAGGGGGAAGGGTGGTTGAAGTCACGTAGTTCCATCTGCTACCAGGTCCTGCGTCAGATTGAAAGGGAGGCCTGGGAGTCGAATCGGGAGAACGTCGTCGCGCGGGTTCACCCGGATATCGCCCACCTGCTTTTGGACGAGGAACGACCGGCCATGGAGGAACTCGAGGAGCGGATCAGTAAGCGCATTTCGGTGGAATCGAGAGAGAATATTCATATCGAGCAATTTGAAATTTATAGTTGACAAAAAATAAAATTGTGGTTTAATACTCTTTTTATAATTTTTTTCAAAGGAAAAGCTTATGTATGCCATCATCCAAACCGGCGGAAAACAGTATCAGGTAGCTCCGGGCGATATCATTCAGGTGGAGCAATTAAGCGGACAAGTGGGGGAAAACGTGGTACTCCCGCAGGTTTTGTTTATTGCCCAGGATGAAAAGGTCTTGGTGGGACATCCTTTTTTGGAAGAGGTCTCGGTGGAGGGCGAAATCCTCCAGCAGGGACGCCAACGAAAGGTATTAATATTTAAGCATAAACGCCGCAAGGGCTATCGAAAGATGGTGGGGCACCGCCAGCCGTTCACGGCGCTAAAGATCAAGGCCATCCAAGGCCTGACCGAAAATAGTTAGATTTTCGGTTAAAAGGAGTAACGAATATGGCACATAAAAAAGCGGGAGGCAGCTCTCGAAACGGGCGAGACAGCGGCGGACAGCGGCTGGGGGTCAAGCGCTATTCCGGGCAGCGGGTTAAAGCGGGGAATATCCTCGTCCGCCAGATTGGGACCAAGTTTCACCCCGGTGAAAATGTGGGCATGGGCAAAGACTATACCCTTTTTGCCAAGGTGGAGGGGGTCGTGTCCTTTGAAGCCTTCGGCCAGGACCGGAAAAGAATAAGCATCCGCTAATTTGCCGACCCAATCGTTGATCTCACGAACAGCCAATCCTCTAAAATAAAGCGCCCGTCGGCCGCCCTCCAGGGCGGTCGACGCCCGTCAATCCTGGTCATCGTTGAAGTTTGTTGATGAGGCCAAAATATTTGTTCGCTCCGGAGCCGGGGGGAAGGGCTGTGTCAGTTTCCGGCGGGAGCGGTTTAAACCCTTTGGCGGCCCCGATGGCGGGGACGGCGGCCGAGGGGGAGACGTACTCTTCATTGCCTCTTCGAAGATCCATTCCCTTCTTGACTTTCAATACCAGCAACATTTTAAGGCCACCAAGGGCGGACAAGGCCAGGGAAATGACCGCCACGGCAAGAACGGCGAGGACATTCGGATACCGGTTCCTCTGGGGACCCTGGTTCGGGATCCCGAATCCGGAGAAATTTTTGCGGATTTGGTTGCGGACGGCCAGATCTGGGTTGCCGCAGCAGGGGGACGCGGCGGAAAGGGGAATAAACATTTCGCCTCGGCCACCCAGCGGACACCCCGATTTGCCCAAGACGGGGAACCCGCAATAGAACGATGGCTGCGCCTGGAACTGAAACTTTTAGCCCAGGTGGGACTGATCGGCCTCCCCAATGCCGGAAAATCCACACTGCTTTCGAAGATCTCCGCGGCTAAACCAAAAATCGCCGATTATCCCTTTACCACCTTAACCCCCAATCTGGGAGTCGTTGAAGACCCGCGTGGTCGACGATTGACCCTGGCCGACATACCCGGGCTCATCGAGGGGGCCGGTTCGGGTTCCGGGCTGGGGTTGAAATTTCTACGCCACATTGAAAGGACCCGGCTGCTTATTTATTTGGTTGACGGAGCCGATGCCCATCCCCTAAGATCATGGCAGATCATTAGGCAGGAAATACAAGCTTTTAACCCCCGGATACTGGAGAAGCCCTCCCTGGTGGTGATCAACAAAATAGATTTACCTCCGGTCCGGAAGGAGTTTCTGAAAACGGCAGCGCGCTTTCGGGAACAGGGGGCGGCCCCCTTGGGGATATCAGCGCTGACCGGAGAGGGGTTGGAAGAGTTGGTCGCTCAAATTTTTCTAAAGGTTGAAATCCAAAATGACTCCCCAGGAATCACTGACGGTACAGCGGAAAGAACTTCTTAAAGGAGTCAATCGGGTAGTCATCAAGGTGGGGAGCGCGGTCCTCACGGAAAATGGGGCTTTACACCGGCCGACCATCCTGCGACTCTCCGAAGAAATGGCCTTCCTGGAGAAAAAGGGGTTGAAGGTGACCCTGGTTTCTTCCGGGGCGATCGCCTCCGGGATGGGAAAGCTGGGGATCAGGAAAAAACCGGAAACCATTCCCGAGAAACAGGCCGTGGCCGCCATCGGCCAAGGCCGTCTGATTCAGGTCTACGAGGAAGCCTTCGACCGTTTCGACCTGAAAGTCGCTCAGATCCTGCTTACCCGGGACGATCTGACCCATCGGGGCAGATACCTCAATGCCCGCAATACCCTGACTATCTTGCTGAACTGGGGGATTATCCCCATCATCAACGAGAATGATACCGTGGCCGTGGAGGAGATCAAATTCGGCGACAACGACAATCTCTCGGCCCTGATTACCCATCTCATTGATGGAGATTTGTTGATCATCCTAACCGATATGGACGGACTTTACAGCCGGGACCCCCGGCAGTATCCCCAGGCTGAATTGGTCCCGGTAGTAGAGAAGGTGGACAGTCAGGTCATACGCTTCACCTCCCTTAGTTCCGGTGAATGGGGCCTGGGGGGAATGCGGACCAAAATCAAGGCCGCCCGTAAGGTAACCTTCCAAGGTACGCCGGTCATCATTGCCAACGGGCGCCGGGAAGGGGTTTTGAAGGAGATTATTAAAGGCCAGCCCTGGGGGACGCTTTTCCTCCCCCAGAAACAATCGTTAAGTCGCAAGAAACATTGGATTGCCTATACCCTTAAACCTCGCGGCGAAATCATTCTTGATGAAGGGGCCCGAAAAGCACTGGTCGAAAAAGGAAAGAGTCTCTTGCCTTCGGGTATCATCGCCGTGCAGGGCCGTTTTGGGGTAGGCTCCTGTGTCGGTTGTCTGGATCAGGAGGGTAGACGGGTGGCCAAGGGCCTGGTGAATTACTCCTCTTCCGATCTGGAGAAGATCAAAGGGCTGAAGTCTTCTGAAATCGAAAAACGCTTAGAGTTCAAGCAGTCCGACGAAGCCATCCACCGGGACAATCTGGTGCTGGTCTCGGATGATCTCTAATTTAACCTTTTTTTGCTACCACGGATCAAATGAAGAAGGATATCAATATGGACATTCAAAAAATGGTCCTGGAACTGGCTGAAAAAGCCAAGGCGGCTGCGCATACCCTGCCTCTCCTGAACACCAGCCAAAAGAATCGTTGCCTTTCGGCCATGGCCGAGGCCTTGGAGAAAAAAACCAGGACCATCCTCAAAGAGAACAAAAAAGACCTCACTCTGGCGCACCGGGCCGGCCGGCCCCGGGCTTTTTTAGATCGACTGCAGCTTACCGAAAAAACCTTGGCTGAAATGGCTCGGGGGCTGCGGGAGGTGGTTCAACTGCCCGATCCGGTCGGAGAAGTTACCGGCTTACGGCTTCGGCCCAACGGATTGCAGGTGGGGCGGATGCGCATCCCTTTGGGGGTCATCGGCTTTATTTATGAAGCTCGGCCCAATGTGACGGTGGATGCCGCCGGACTCTGTTTAAAATCGGGCAACGCCGTGATCCTCAAGGGGGGAAGCGAAGCCCTGCAATCCAATCGGATATTGGCTCAAATTCTCCAGGAAGTGCTGATCCGGGAAGAGGTCCATCCGGGCGCCATTCAGCTCGTCCCGATCACCGACCGGGAGGCCACCACGGAGCTGCTCAAACTGGAAGAGTATATTGACCTGATCATTCCCCGGGGCGGAGAGGGACTGATCCGGACGGTGACCGCCCAATCCCGGATCCCGGTATTAAAACACTATAAGGGGGTTTGTCATATTTTCGTGGACCAGGGCGCCGACCTGGCTTTGGCGGAAAACGTCAGCCTCAATGCCAAGGTGCAGCGGCCGGGTGTCTGTAACGCCATGGAAACCCTGCTGGTTCATCGACAAGCGGCTTCGAAGTTTCTTCCACAGATGATCAAACGCTTTCGGGAAGCGGGCGTGGAGATCCGGGGCTGTCCGGCCACTCTGAAGATAGTGGGCGGAGGGAAGGGGATCATCCCGGCCCGGGAAGCGGACTGGTCCGCGGAGTACCTGGATTTGATTTTAGCCGTTCGAGTGGTTAAGGATCTGGAAGAGGCCGTCCGGCATATCCAGCGTTACGGTTCACAACACACGGAGGCCATCATCACCCAGGATTATACCCGGGCGCGGCAGTTTCTCCAGGCGGTTAATTCCTCGGTGGTCCTGGTGAACGCCTCCACCCGTTTTAATGACGGGAATCAATTAGGCTTGGGGGCCGAGATCGGCATCAGCACGTCCAAGCTGCACGCCTTCGGTCCCATGGGGCTGAACGAATTAACCACCACCAAGTTCATCGTCTTCGGTCAGGGACAAATCCGGAGTTAGTTGGATGCGACTGGGACTTTTCGGCGGGACCTTTAATCCGATTCATCACGGTCATCTCCGGGCCGGGTTGGAGATCCAGGAACATTTTAACTTGGACCGGGTCCTCTACCTTCCGGCCGCCATCCCGCCGCACAAGACGAGCCGGGAGATCTTGTCGTTCGCCCACCGTCTGAAGATGGTCCGGTTGGCCGTGGCGGGCCAACCCCGTTTAAAGGCCTCGGATGCGGAAATTAAGCGTCGCGGAAAATCCTATTCCATCCAAACCGTGCGCCATTTTCACCGAACCTTCCCCCAAGGAGTGGAGCTCTTTTTTATCCTCGGCTTGGATGCCTTCCTGGAAATTTCCTCCTGGAAGGATTATCTCCAAATTTTCGAACTTTGTCATTTCATCGTCCTGGACCGGCAGGGAGTTTCGCGACGCCGCTTGCCGGAATTTCTCAATCGAGAAATATCCCCGGGTTTCGTTCCTTATCCTCGGGAACATCGTTTCCTTCACCCCGCTGGATTTTCGGTCCACTGGGCACCGATTACCCGGCTGGACATTTCATCCACCTTCATCCGCGGACTGTGCCGGCAAGGGAAAAGCATCACCTACCTCCTCCCGGAGGTCGTGGAGGAATATATCCTCCAGAAAAGGCTCTATGGAACCCAAGAAAAAACCGCGAAGTAATCTCTCGGCCCGTGAAAAGGCCCAGCTAATTATCCAAACCGCTCTGCAAATGAAACCGGTTAACCCGATTGCGCTGCAGGTGGAGGGCTTTTGCTCCTTTTCCGAATACTTTCTGATTTTAAGCGGGAATTCCACCCGGCAAACCCAGGCCTTAGCCGAGCACCTGCGAACGGCCTTGGGAAAAAAGGGTATTCGTCCCCTGGGGGTGGAGGGAGAGGAACCCGGGCAATGGATTCTTATGGACTACGACGAAGTGATCGTCCATATTTTTCTGGAGACCGTCCGGGAATTTTACGATGTCGAGGGTCTCTGGATCGATGCCCCGCGGCTGGACCTGCCGGCCGGATCCTTTTCCGGCGAAGGCGAGATTTAAGGCGAGGTAGGGTTGGCACCTTTGGAATTCATTTCAAATGGCGGGGGAGTCCCACCTAAGGCGGAATCTCCCGCCGAGCAGAAAGTCGTTTTTTGACTTTTTGCGAGGTAATAATGACCTCCAAGTTTATTTTTTGTTTACGACTGGGGCTCCTGTTCCTGGTCCTCTTCGGGGTGTCCTCTTGGTCGCCGGTCTTTAACGCCACTCCTCCGGTTTATGCCATCACGCTGGAAGAGGAACAGAAGCTCGGGGACCAGGTACTCCGGGAAGTAGAGGCTCATTTTACCCTTATCCACGATCCGCTGCTTCTGGACTATTTGAATCGGATCGGCCAGGAAATGGTGCGCGACGCCCAGCCCATAGCTTACCCCTTCCACTTCTACCTGATCAAAGACCCCCAATTAAATGCCTTTTCGGTACCGGGGGGCCATGTTTTCATTACCACGGGTATTCTGGAGGTTATGGATTCGGAAGCGGAACTGGCCGGGTTGCTGGGGCACGAAATCGCGCATGTAACCTCTCGCCATATTGCCAAGCGGATGGAGCAACAGAAGAAGATCAGCCTGGCAACCGTTGCGGCTGTTCTGGCCAGTATCTTCGCCGGCGACCCCCGGATTGCCAGCGCGGTGATTACCAGTTCCCTGGCCACGGGGATATCGCTTGGCTTGAAATATAGCCGGGAAGATGAAACCGAGGCGGATAACTACGGGTTCAAAACCATGACTCGAGCCGATTTTAATCCGGAGGGAATGATAGAATTACTGAACAAGCTGCGAAAATGGGGGTCTTTCGGTTCCGATCTGATCCCGGCCTATATGTTGACCCATCCCGGCACCGGTGATCGGATTGCCCAAATCGAGTCCCTGGAAAAACAGTATAAGAATAAGGGGCCCTGGACCCGGGCCAGTTCCGAAGATTTTCGGCGTTTCCAGATTATCGTTCTGGCCCAATACGGGGACCTTCAGAGAGCCCGGAATCGTTTTCGACAAATGGAGCAGGAAAACGCCCCGCCCTTCTTGATCCACTATGCCTGGGGATGGGTGGACCTCCGGGAAAAGAACCTGGAGGGGGCTGTCAAGGAATTTCAAGAGGCGTTGAGCCTGAAACCACACGACCCCTATATCTTGAGGGATCTGGGTCAGACCTACCTGCTAAAAAACGACCTGAATTCAGCCATCCAATATTTGAGTCAGGCCTCGCTGATGAATCCCCGGGATTCCAATGCCGCCTTTTATCTGGGGCGCTCCTACCTGGAAAAGGGCGATAACCCCTTGGCCTTAGAGAATTTTCAGCGGGCCTTGAGTCGGGGTGCCGAAAACGACGAGGTTTACCAATATTTAGGGATGGTCTACGGGAACCTTGGTAAACTGGGACCGGCCCATTACAATTTAGGGCTCTTTTTTCAAAGACGGGGTCAAACCGATAAAGCGGTTTTCCATTTTAAGACTGCCTTGAAATATCTAGACAAGGATCCGGAACTGAAAGATACGGTGGAAAAGGAAGTCAAAAAGCTGGCTCCCTCCAAAGAAGAAAAGCCTAAACCCACTCCTGAAACCAAAAAAGTCCCGGGCTTCCGTCCGGGACCCTCTTTTCGCGGATAATCCGCACTTTCCACTTCGTCATTCGAAATTAGTTTTTAATTTGGTATTAAACCCCTTTGCCCGGCGGGGCACCCACGAAGCATGAAAATATCAGACCCCAGTCATGGCGAGGAGTCACGCCTTAGGCGTGATGACGGAGCAATCCCTTATTATTATTTCGGCCCAAATCCGCCTGGTGGGGCTTTGGGTAAAACTGGAGGAGGGGAATACGGCTTAGATGTCTTTTTCTTGGGAGCCTTTGGTGACGGGGGTGAAGGTTTGGCCTCGGGTGGGGTTTTGTGAATTATGGCCAGGTAAATAGGGACCTTAACCGTCGTGCCGGGCTTCAAACGAAAGGGGTCCAGGTTGGAATTATACTTGGCTATCTCGGGCCAGTAGTCGGCTTCTCCCGAGTAATACTGGGAAATGTCAGGCAGGGTTTCCCCTGCGGATACCCGGTGAAGGATAAAATCTTCTTTGGGCTTGTCTTTGGGAGAGGCCGGTGCGGGCGGCGCCTTCTCTGCCTGGGGTGGTTTGGCGGCCGGGGACTCGGGGGAGGGAGTCACCGGTTGGTTGAATTTTTCCACCAGGGCCGGGTCTATATAGGTGGAGCTGGGAGCGGAAATGAGTGTCAAGGTGGCTTCGGTGAAGCCGATCCGTGATTGTTCAATCTGAAAGGGGGTGCCGCGGGAATACCGGAAATTCGGGTCCTGGCCGTAGCGGGTCACATAGCTGTAATCTCCGCTGGGCAACAGGACGGTCCGTTCCTGGCCGGCCGGGATTTCGATAAGCCATTCCCGTGGACCGATGAGCTTAATGGCGGTATCTTCCCCGGACTGGTTGACGATGGTCAATTTATTTTTGCCGATGGCAGCCTGGGCGCCGACAGGGGGAAAGAGGCCCCCAAAGGCCAAAACCCAAAAAAGAAGCCAGATGAAAGGACGAAGTTTTCCGGGAAACATAAGTCTCGAAATCAAAAAATTCTTAATGGGAACGGGTTTCCTCATAGTCCTTGTCAGTATATCGAATTTTTTCCGGAAAAGTTAAGAAAAGTTAAACCCGTTCGACAAATTCTTTGCCCAGGAGGCCCTCCGGGCGGATGAGCAGAACCACAATGATCACCACAAAGGCCAGGGTATTCTTAAAGGCCACGGTAATGTAGCCTCCGGCTAAACTCTCCGCAACCCCTAAAATGAGACCCCCCACAATAGCTCCGGGAAGGCTGTTCAAGCCTCCCAGGATGGCGGCGGCAAACCCTTTCAGGAAGGGTTCCATCATAAAGAAAGGATCAAGCAGCAGAGCCGGGGCCAGGAAGAGCCCGGCCAGCACGCCCAAGAGCGCGGCCAAGCCCCAGGATAGGGAAAGGACCCGGCGGGTGGGAATACCCAGGGTCTGGGCCGCCGAAAGGTTTTCCGAGGTAGCCCGCATGGCCAGGCCCAGTCGGGTTTTCTGAACCAAGAGGAAGAGAGCCAGGCTACCCAAAAGGCCTATGCCCAAGGCCCCCAAGCTGAGTTCGCTGATGACCACGTCCCGGTAAACCCTCCAGGTCTTGGTGTCGGAGAGGGGAAAGGGAAAGGACTGCGTTTCAGTGCCCCAAAAATGGGATACCGATCCCTGGATGATCAGGCTCAGGCCCACGGTGAGGATGATCTGGCCGAGGAGGGTGGCATTGCGCCGCTGGGCCGGGATCAGAATGGCAAAATAAAAGACCATGGCCAGGACCGCGCCGATGACCAGGGCCAGGGGGAAGGCAACGATCCCGGAAACATTATGACTTAAAAGGGTAAAAGCGAAAAAGGTCCCGATCGTGGCCAGGTCCCCATGCGCGAAATTCAAGATGCGGGTGGAGCGATAGATGAGGACCAGCCCCAGGGCCACCAGGGCGTATAAGGCCCCAATGGACAAACCGGATACGGCGTATTGCAGAAATTGACTCATAGATAGTTCCTTGAAAAGACGCGGAGCGCGGAGCGCCGAGCGCCTAGCGTTAAAAACCGAGAATTTACACCTTATCATTTATTGGAGTTTTTCCTGAGCGACAACCGAAATCCTTCGTTTCACACAGAATGGAAAATCTTAATTTTTTTACGCTCCGCGCCCAACGCTCCCGCTCTGCGCCTTACCGGAAGGGCCACATTCTCAAATACAACCGGAATTTCAACCAGCGGCCCGCCAGCCCTAAGGGTTCAAAGATGAGGATGATCAGGATGGCCACCCCATAAACCACCGGGACCAGATTTTTGGCGTTGCTGAAAACTTGAGGAATCAGGATCACAAAGGCGGCGCCCAGGACGGATCCCTCTATTGAGGCCAGCCCGCCGACGATGACCGCTACAAAAAGGCCGATCGTTTCCAGAAAGGTGAACATGTTGGGTTCCAGGTAGCCCAGGAGCAGAGCATAGAGCCCTCCCTGAATTCCGGTATAGAAGGAGCTGATGGCGAAAGCCAGCAGTTTGTAAATGGTAAGATTGATCCCCATGGCCTGCGCCGAGATGTCGTTGTCGCGGATGGCAATGAAGGCCCGGCCTAGAAACGAAGAAACCAGGTTGTAGGAGGCCAGGGTAAAAAGGGTGGCCAGCAGCAGATTGAAATAATAATAGGTGTTCCCCTGGCTCAACCCGAAAAGGGCGGGAAGTTTTTGAACCGTCAGGCCCATGCGCCCCCCGGAAAGTACTTCCGAGTTGACAAAGACCTGATAGACCGCGATACCGAAACCCAAGGTGGCGATAGCCAGGTAAGGTCCTTTCAGGCGAAGCGAGGGAAACCCCACCAATAAGCCGAAAAGGCCGGCCAACAGACCGGCACCGAGCAGGGCCATGAGTATCGGCACCCCCAGACGCACCAAATGCCCGAAGGTAAAGGCCCCCAGAGCCAGGAACCCGGCTTGGCCGAAGGAGATCTGGCCGGTATAGCCGATAAGCAGGTTCTGTCCCTGGACGCCGATGGAAAAGACAAAGATCAGGGTCAGGATGTAGACCCAGTGCTCTTTGCCGTACCAGGGCAGGAGGATCAGGGCAACCAGCAACAGGCCTATCCAGAAGCCGGTCCAGGGTTTGCGGATCAGCCGCAATTCTTGTTTGTAGCTTTCGATTAGATCCATCTTTTTAAAAAACCTGACCAAATTCCAATGATTCCCTCCCCCTTGACGGGGTAGGGCTTCACGTGAGCTCAGCCAAGTTAGGGTGGGGTGAAGCCGCATGGTCGAAAATTCCAGGTTCACCCACCCCCCAACCCCCTCTGATGGGAGAGGGAGATACTTTATCCTCGTCCTCCCTTATACAACGACTCAATCAAGTCGGCATAGCGCTTTTCCAGGAATCGTCTTTTAACTTTCTTAGTGGGGGTGACATCGCCGTCTTCCTCGTAAAACCTCCGCGGGAGGAGGGCAAACTTTTTAATCGACTCCACCTGGGAAAGGGTTTTGTTGACCTTGACCACCTCCTGATCGATCAATTTCAGGATATCCGGATTCTGGGTCAGATCTTCAAAGGTGGTATAGGGGATGCGGTTGTCCTGGGCATATTTGGTGACGTTGTCCTCGTCGATCAGGACCAGGGCCGACAGAAATTTTCTCCCGTCCCCGATGACTACGGCGTCCTGGATATAGGAACTGAACTTGAGCTTGTTTTCAATAAAGGCCGGGGTGATATTTTTGCCCCCGGCCGTGATGAGAATATCTTTTTTGCGATCCATGATTTTGAGGAAGCCGTCCTCCAGGGTCCCCACGTCACCGGTATAAAGCCAGCCATCCTTCACGGTTTCGGCCGTGAGTTCCGGGTTTTTGAAATATCCTTTGAAAACGTTGGGCCCCTTGGCCAGGATCTCCCCGTCCTCGGCAATTTTGACTTCCACGCCGGGCACTACCTCACCCACATAACCCCAGCGGGGGCGATCCAGACGCTGGAGGGCGATAACCCCGGTGGATTCGGTCTGACCGTACCCTTCCCGGAGAGGGACCCCGATGGCATTGTAGTATTGAAAGAGTTCCGGAGATGCCGGTGCGGCCCCGCAGATGGCCACCCGAACCCGCTCCAATCCCAGTTGTTTTTTTAAATGGTAGAGAACCAGTCCGTAAAAGGGCCAGTAAAGCAGGCTCCACCAGAATCGCTGGCTGGAGCCCTCGGGGGTCCGGACGTACTTCAAGCCCACCCCGATGCTTAATTGGTAAAGCAATTTTTTGGTAGGGGTGGAATCGGCCATGCGGATGGCGATCAGGGAAGCAAATTTTTCCCAGATCCGGGGTACGCTGGCAAAGATGGTGGGGGAGACTTCTTTCAGATTGTGGGGCAGGGTATCCATGCTTTCCACAAAGTTGACCGTGCCGCCGGCCTTGATGGCCTGGAAAAGGGAGATCAGATTTTCGTAAATATGGGCCAGGGGCAGATAGGACAAGGCTTCATCGGTGTCATACCCGGGGTTGGCCTGGAGATACGACTCGGTCATGCTCAAGATGTTGTGATGGCTGATCATGGCGCCCTTGGGCCTTCCGGTGGTGCCCGAGGTGTAAATGATCATCGCCGTGTCCTCCGGCTGGATTTCCGCCAAACGCCGGTCCACACAGTCGGGATTTTCTTCCAGGTAGGCTTGGGACCTTTTAAGGAATTCGTCGAAGAAGATAATCCGTTCCTGGGAAAACCCCCAGAGGCCTTTAGGGTCCCAGATAATGACTTGCTTCACCTGCAGTTCGGGAAGGATTTGCAGGACCTTGTCGACCTGCTCCTCGTTTTCGATAAAGAGGACCTGGGACTCCGAGTGGCCCACCACATAGGCCACCTGGTCGGGGGCGGAAGTCGGATAGACCCCGACCGAGACCCCCCCGATACTCATATTCCCCAGATCGCAGAAGAGCCATTCGGGGCGGTTCTCCCCTAAGATGGAAACTTTATCACCCCGCTGCACCCCCAGGGAAATCAGCCCGGCGGCTACGGTGCGGACCATGGTCCCGTATTCTTTCCAGGAGGTCCGTTTCCAGATGCCGTAATCTTTGTGGCGCAGGGCCACCCGGTCCTGATAACGGGCCACCTGGCTGAAAAAAAGGTCCGGAAAATTGCCGTTCCCGGCGGCCATTACCAGCGCCTCCTTTTTTGTACAGGCGCCAGCCTTTGGAAGAATCCGTTTGACCGCCCAGGCCCAGATACAATTCTTGCACGTCTTCGTTGCTCTTGAGTTCTTCCGCGGTACCTTTAAGCACGATTCGGCCGGCCTCGAGGATGTAGCCGTAATGGGCGATCTTCAGGGCCAGCTTGGCGTTCTGTTCGACCAGCAGAATGGTGGTCCCCAACTCGCTGATTTTAACCAGGGCGTCATAGACCGTGCGGGCCACTAAAGGGGCCAGGCCCAGGGAGGGTTCATCCAACATCAGCAGCCGCGGTCTGCGCAGGATGGCCCGGGCGATGGCCAGCATCTGTTGTTCCCCGCCGGACAGCGTTTCCGATTGCTGGTGGGTGCGTTCCTTTAAGATAGGGAAAAGGGTGTAAATAAAATCCAGATCGTCCTTGATCCCCTTGTCGTGCCGGCCCCAGCAGCCAAGTTCCAGGTTTTCTCGAACGGTCAATTCCCGGAAAAGGCCCCGGTCTTCCGGCACATAAACGATTCCCAGGGAGGAGACTTTTTCCGGCGGAAGCCGGTGAATACGATGCCCGTCGAATTCGATGCTCCCTTTCTTGGGCTGGTCCTTAAGCAGTCCGGCTACCGTCTTGAGCAGGGTGGTCTTTCCGGCGCCGTTCGGCCCGAGGACGGCGAAGATTTCCTTTTCCTTGATTTCCAGGGTCAGTCCGTGCAGGGCGTAAATCCGGTCGAAATAAAGGGTTTCGATATTGGCGATCTGCAGGAAGCCCATCATTTATGACCTCGCAAGAAATTTAAAACCTTTTTGCCAACTGTCCACCCTCACCCGGACGGGGCTAATCGCACTGGCCTGCTGATGACTTCGAAGCCCATCAGTCATCCCCCAGGTAGGCCCGGATCACTTCGGGATTGCGCTGGACCTCCGCGGGAGTTCCCTCGGCCATTTTTTGTCCATAGTAGAGGGCGACCATGGAATCGGACAAACGGGAAGCAATCCGTAGATCATGTTCCACCAGCAGGATGGTCATTTGATACCGCCCCCGGATTTCATTGATCCGGTAGGCCGATTCCTCCTTTTCCTCAGAGGTCAACCCGGAGATGGGCTCATCGAGCAGGAGCAGCTTGGGCTCCAGGGCCAGGGCCCGGCCCAACTCCACCCGCTTCTGCACGCCGTAAGGGCAGTCGGAAACCCGGGCGCCGCGATAGGCTTGAAGATCCAGGAAGTCGATAATCTCCTCCACCCACTCCCGGTGGCGGATTTCCTCCTTACGGATTCGGAACAGGGGATAGAGCGGGTTTTTCTTGAAACGAAGATGCCGTCCTACCAAAAGATTGTCCAGGACGCTCATGTTCATGAACAACCGTAAGTTCTGAAAGGTGCGGGCCATCCCCCGGGCGGCGATACGGTCCGGAGAAAGCCGACGAACGCTTTTTCCCTGGAAGAGGATGTCTCCCCGGTTGGGATGGTAGATGCCGGTCAAACAATTGAAAAGAGTGGTTTTGCCTGAACCGTTAGGGCCGATGATCCCCAGGATGGAATTTTCCTTGACGGAAAGATCCACCCCGCTCAAGGCCATGATTCCGCCGAAACTGATCGATAGATCGTTGATTTCTAAAAGAGACATTGGAAGAATATTTGGCCCACGAATAGGTTTTTTGAAGGGGCGGGGTCCCATCCCCGCCCGCCTTTGCCAGCCAGGGCGAGGATGGGACCCCGCCCCTACCATTCCATTCGGCATTAAAACAACGGTTTAAAAAGCGTATAATCCGTAATCGGGACGTGCTTGCCCTTTTCCGCTCGCATCACCCGGGAACCGTTGACCCCGTGGTGGCGGTCCGGTGTGAAAGTCACCGGGGCCCCGATCCCTTCCGGTTTCCAGTTTTTGATCATCTCCATACCCTTGATCATGGTCTCCGGGGTCAGATTCCGGCCGGCATTTTTAAGGCCCTCCACCAGGTACATCATGGAGGTGGCCCCAAAAACCGCCAGGTATTCCTTACCGGCCAGCTTGGGATCATATTTCTTCAGGATTTCGATCACCCGATCCACCTCTTTTTCCCCCGGGACACCGGAGTTGGCCGGACTGGCCGGATAAACCCCTTCCCAGACCTCCGGTCCGGCAATTTTGTACATGATCGGATCGCCCAGGGTAAAGGTGACCAGGACTTTGGGTTTGTAGCCCAGTTTAGCCATCTCCTTGAGGATTAAGGCCCCGTGCGTCATGGTGGGATACATGATCAGAGTATCGGCACCCGTTTCTTTGAGCTTCTGGGCCTGAGTGGCTAGAGCCCTTTCCGTTACTTCATAAGGAACGGTGCCCACCAGACTGGCCTGCCCGGACAGCTTCTTCAGCCCCAGGTTAACCCCCGCCATGGCCATTTTCCCATAATCATCATTCTGATAAAAAAGGGCGATTTTTTTAGCACCCAAGTGCTGGATGGCATAGGTAGTCAGGTACTCGGCTTCATTTTCATAGTCCGGGTAGCCGATAAAAACGTATTTTAATTTGTCCTTGGGATATTTGGCCCAAATGCGGACATCGGCATAGGCATTAATCAAAGGGATTTTGTTTTCCGCGAAAAAATCTTTGGTGGCGTTGATGATCGCCGTGCCCAGTAGGGCATTGACGGCAAAGACCTGACCTTTCATTTCAGTCAGGTTGGCCATGGCCCGGGCCGGGTTATAGCCATCGTCCTTCATGATGACTTTGATCTTGCGACCGTGAACCCCGCCTTGATCATTAATATAGTCGGCCCAGGCTTTAGCCCCAAGGGCCGTGGTGCCCCAGAGGGCGGCCGGTCCCGACAGGGGGGTGGTCATACCGACGGTCACTTCCGTGTCCGTCACCCCTGATACCGAGGCGGCCTGAGTTGAAAAAACGAAACCCAGTAACAGCACCAGACTACCTATTCCGATCCAACCGGCTTTCCTGATCATATTTTTCTCCTTTAATGGATTGGGGTTAATGATGATTAACGACTAAGTACTTTGGAAAGAGGCTCAGGCGTGTTTTAATCATCCCTCCCTTCTTTTGAGCGGGCAACCTCGGAGGAGTGCCCCAACAATGTTTGGCTGAAATAGTGCGAGATCAGATTCCCCGACTTTATCAAAGGCCAAGGCTTCTAACTAAATACCAACCGTCCCTCGGTCTGTCAATTCTTTTTAATCATTTCCATGAAGGTCTGAATCTGATTTTCCGCCTGCTGGGGGGCATAGCTTCGAGCATCGGTGTGGTCGGCTTCAATAATCAAACCGGGTTTGCCGGTAATCTCCGAGACCTTTCGTTTGATATCGAATTGCCCCAGGGAGTAGGTTTTGCAACTGCGGTTGGAATGCATGATAAAGCCGTCCGCCTGATAGTCTTGTAGCAAGGCAGCCATTTTACGAATCTTATGGTCCAAGCCCAGGTTCAAGTGAACGGTGGCGTAGGTCCGAGCCAGACTTTCCAGAGGCCGTTCCAGGTCCAACCCTTTCAAGGTCCAGGCCGAGGTATAGGTGTCGGCCACCAGGACCGCTCCCTGGCTGGAGAGCATTTTGGACAGGTTCCGGATGTCATACCAGATGGGAATATTATCCCAAATCAGCCGGATCTCTTCCCGGGCGAAGGCCCCTTCTCCTTGGCGGACCCTTTCTTCCAGTTCTTTTTTGAGCTTTTGGTAGTAAGCGACGGCCCAGCGGGTCCCCCGCAGGGTAACGATCGGGGCCATATGGATAAAGGCGTCGAAAGCGGCAAAGGGGGCCGGGCGATGGCGGGAGAGGTCCAGGATATCCTTCCAGAGGGTGATGGCCTCCAACGACCGGGCGGAAACTCTTTCAAACCGTTTTACGGAGAACGATTTCTTCAGGTGGGTTTCCAGGAAGACGACGAATTCCTTCAATTGGGCCTGAACGAAGGTTAAGGCATGGTCCGGTATTTCGTCGTGGATGAAGGGAGTGTCCAAGAAAAATAGCGGAACCCGGTAATTGCGGGCCTGGATTTCATACCATTTAATGACGGTCCCGCAAATATTGTTGCCGCAAACTAAGAAGTCGGGCCGGGGCAGGGCGCCCAAAGGCCCTTGGCCGCTTAAGGAACTGCCGATATCGCAGCGGGCATAGGAACAAAGGTCGCGGGAGTAGCCCCGCTGCTCAGCTATTTCACAGAGGCCCACCGCCGTGCGGCTGGCCCCGCACATGGCCCCGTAATTTTCAGGATAAAAGGGCAGGACCCCCATGGCGTACAGAGGTTCCACCGGCCCGCCGCTGGTGATCCAGGCCACCTTTTTGCCGAACCGAGCGGGATTTTTGGCGACCAGATAATAGCTCTTCATCAGCCGCCGATAGGCCGAAAGGGACTTGATTTCGCGATAGCTTTTGGATCCTTTGGATTGTTCTGGCATGGCCCTTAAATATCAATGTTCAAGTATTAAACCCCCAGGCTCGACGGCGCGGGTACCCCGAAGCATGAAAATCCCCCCCCCGACCCCCCCTTTCTAAGGGGGGAGTTAAAGTCCCCCTTTGCAAAGGGGGATTTAGGGGGATTTGAAGCCATATTCTTCAATGGACACCCGTATGGGTCTTCGGGTCCAGGTCTTGTACCATGCCCTTCCCCCATTGCCCCTTGCGTTCAGCGCTCAGCGCCTCGCGCCCCGCGTCTTATCCCAGCATCTCCACAAAGGCCTGAATCCGAATCTTATTTTGCTCTCGGGATTGCGAGGGGTCTTCGACTTCGAGCAGCAAGGTGGGAATCCCCTGCGCCTCAAAAAAAGTTTTCAGGTCCGGATAATCAAAAAAGTGGGGCTCACAATATTTATAGAGTAAAAAAATAACCCCCTGGGCTCCGGAGCTTTTCACTTCCTGAGCCAGGGTTTCTTGCCGGGCCAGGGGGCCGTAGTATTTGGTGGGGCAGAAGAAGCTGCTGAAGTAGCGGTCGGTCAGGGTGTCCAGGGGATCGTCGAAATCCGAGGATTTCAGTCGAAAGGTCCGGGCCCCGCTGCACAAGTCGTCCCAGACGATTCGGGCCCCGCTGTCTTCAATAAGTGTCTGCCAGTAAGGTTCGTGGTTCATATTCCCGGTGACAAAAACCGGGATCGGTCGCGTGTCGACTCGGGAGTTTCCGGGAGCGCTTTGGTCAGGTCTTTAAGAACCCGGAGGTAGGCTTCGCGATCCATCCAGAAACCGGCCCGTATCAGCCGGGCGAAAAAATCAGCCGGAAGTTCGTGCCAATAGTCTAACCGGAGCGTATACAATCCGGCCAGTTGATCGCGAATAGCCTTAGAGAGGGCCAGGGCTTCTCTAATTTTAGCATCCGAAATCGGTCCCAGATGCTTTTCCAGCTCCGTCCGAAAGCAACCGAACTCCGCTCGCAGAAAAGTGCGGGCCAGGGGGAGTGCAGCCGGGTAGGGATCATCAAGTTATAATGAAAAGGAAGGCGACCCTGTCTGATCCAGATTTCAGAAAGACCCTTATGGGCGTCGCAGCTATGAGAAAAGACCACCCCTTTCAGGAAATCCAAGTCTCCGGCCAACAAATGCTGCAGATCGGATTTTAACGGGATGGCAGCAGTAAGCCGGAAGAAAGGCCTGGGCCTGGTCGTTTTTGACCGGCGTATCCACCAGGCGGAAGGGCTGGCCGCCGGCGGCCAGAATCATTTCTTCCGGGAC
>CAVUPH010000025.1:0-83016 GCA_963743305.1 uncultured delta proteobacterium | reverse complement strand
CTTTCCATAAGCCCTCGATAGTAACTTCCATCTCCATTCCTATCCGATAGGACTCCTCCTCGGAGAATTGGAGCGGGGCAAACACTCGCAGGCCCTCAGGCAAGTCGATGAGGCCCAGGGCATAGGGCGGCTCAAAATGGGCCGCGGGCAGTCGCCCGATCGTGTAGGAATAGAGTTTTCCCCGGCGGCTCAACGCGACCTCCTCAAGGTCCTGGGCCAGGCATTCAAAACAGAACGGCGCCTTGGGAAAATAGATCCTCCCGCAAGCGGTGCATTTATTCCCGAGCAATCGCCCGCCTTCGTCGTCCTGCACGAAGACTCCTTCCCAAAAGGGAATTCCTTTTTTCATCTTGTCCCCCTTACTGGCAGTGGCGGGTCGGAGAGGTGCTTGACCCGACCCGACCTTTGTATTTTTGAATATCACGGGATCGCGTCGTCGGACCCCTTCGCCTCGGATGGTGGGTCATCGCTTTACCCGATAGCCAGCTTTTTCCCGGTCCCAGGTCTCCGGCGTGATACCGGCTTCACGTAATTTGCCTTTCTGTATCTTTTCGTTGGGGGTTTTGGGCAAGCAGTCCACAAACTCGACATACCGGGGAACAGCAAAATAAGGCATCCGCTCTTCGCAAAAGGTCAGGAGTTCTTCCGGAGTCGGTTTGGTCCCGGGTGTCAGAACTACGGATATTTTGACCTCGTCCTCGGAGAGTTCCGACTTTACAGAGACGGCCGCCGACTCGATCACCTGCGGGTGAGCGTTGACCACCCTTTCGATTTCAAAGGAGGAGATGTTCTCACCCCGCCTGCGGATATAGTCCTTCATCCGGTCTTTGAAGTAGAGATAACCCTCCTCATCCAGGATTCCGCCGTCGCCGGTATGATAAAAATGGTTCCGCGTCAATTCTACGGTTTTTTCGGGATTGTTCCAATAACCCAGGGAAGTGACCCAGGGCACCCGACCCCGGGCGACGATTTCTCCCATCGTTCCCGGGGGGACGGGGAAGTCGTTCTCATCGACGATCCGGACCTCGAAACTGCTGGTCTCTTTTCCGCAGGATCCCTTTTTAGGGTAGTCGTAGGGGTTGTAGGTGATAATGGCCAGCTCGGTCAGCCCATACCCTTCGGTTACTTTCAGGTCGTATCTTTTCTGGAAATCGTCATAGATGGCGACCGGCATGGGAAAGGCCGCGCAAATCCGCACCGGATTCTTGGCATCGTCTTCCTGCCGAGGCTGGTTGTAAATGAAATGGGCCATAGCGCCCAGGGAGTTAAAGATCGTGGCCCCGGCCTTCCTGATCTGGTCCCAGAACCGGGTGGCACTGAATTTTTCGTAGACCACCACCCTGGCCCCCAGAAGCAAGGTTGGATAAATACAGAGAATCCGGGCGTTGGCGTGGAAGAGCGGCAGGCAGGTAAAAAATACATCCTCCCTGGTGGCCCTGACCGCTTCGATATATTCCAGCGCGGAATGGGCTATTTTGCTGTGAGGATCCATCACGCCTTTGGCCGGTCCGGTAGTGCCCGACGTATAGATGATGGTCTGGAGGTCGGTCGGTTTAATTTCGACCTTAGGATTGGCGGCAGAATGCTGGATCAGGTCCTCGTAGTCCACTACCTCGAATTCAAGCCCGGCTGTATCTGCCTTGGGGGATTTTTTCGAAAGGACCACCACTTTCTCCAACCGGGGCAGGTCAGATTGAATCCGTTGCAGCCGGTCGAGGAGCCCGTTTTCGATGACGAGGATTTTAGCCTGGGAGTCACTGATTTGGTGAGAAAGGAACAGGCCTTTGTTGGCCAGGTTGATGGGGACATCGATGGCCCCGGCTTTGGACACGCCGAACCAGAGATAGAGGCATTCCAGACCATTGGGCAGAAACAAAGCGACCTTGTCTTCCTTCTTCACCCCCAGGCGGATCAGCCCGTTGGCGATTCGGTTGGCCGTTTCGTTCACCATCCGGTAAGTAACCGTCCAGTCCTCTTCATATTGCAAGAACACCTGGTCTCCACGAGACTCGGCTTGCTCCTCCAGGATATTCCCCAAGGTGCGGTAATAGGGAGGGTAGTCTTTCATTGATCCGGGATCCTTTCCTTCCGGAGGTACATCGATCCGGCGATGGGTGCGTTGGGCGCCAAAGATATTTTCACCAACCAAGTTACTAAGATACCAGCCAGCCGGTATGTTTTAATTAGACGCTTTTGTTCTTCTTATAGACGCGCCATCTGAATCTCAGGATATAGGGAAAATAGCCTTATCGAGAAGGGGGAGTTAGAATTCTTATCTCTCCCACAAACATTTTATAAATGGTTCGGGCCAACTCCTCGGGTGATAATTTTCCGCGCGGATCAAACCAGCGGTAGGGCCAGGTGCACATCCCTAGGAGCGAATAGGTCAACAAGGTAATCTGCTTCCGGTTCCGTTCTTTTTTTTCCAGAAGATTTTCAACCAGGGATCTCAGGATGTTGACGAACTCCCGTTCCTTTTCCTTGATGACCTCCAGGTAATTCGAGGGGAGATTTACCCGCTCGTTGAGGGCCAAACGGGATTCCACCTGTCGGTCCCGGTAGCCCATAATAAAGTTTTTGATATAAGTGGCTATCTTTTCATGAGGAGAATGGGAAGCAGTGAGTTCCAGTTTCAATTGGGCCAGGGTAGACTCGTGGTAACGATAGAGGATCAGAAAGAGCAGTTCTTCTTTGGTGGTGAAATAATGGAAGATGCTCCCTTTGGTGGTTCCGACCGCGGTCGAGATATCGGCTAAGGTAGCGGATAAAAAACCTTTTTCATAGAAAACCTGGGAGGCCGCTTTGCAAATTTCATCAATTTTTTTCTTGCCTTTATCCGTATACCGCTCAAATTTGTCTAATTCTGGTCTCATTTATTTCCCTGGGCAACACTTCATTAAAAAACCATCCAGCCGGTATGTTTTACACATATCTTCCCCTTAAAAAGATGTCAAGTAAAAAATGCGATCCTTTGAACTTTCTGGACGCAGAGTTCGGCGGAGCAATCGAAATAATCAGGGAGAAGGAGGATCCCCTTGATCAGGATGGAAACCGGATGGCAGGGTTATCCAGAAGACTTCGGTTAAAAAGACAGGTCAATTAAATCATATTTAAATGTTACCAGGGGGGTAGTAGGGGAGGCCATCGCTAAGGAAGAATTCCGCATCAGCCGTCTCATTCGGAACACCCGCAGCCCCTCCATCTTCGCCGGCACCACGGAGATCATGAAACGGATCATTGCCCGCAGGCTGGGGTTGGGGCCGGTGTAAGATTTCGGATCGCCCGAAGCGGTAACCGTCTGCCTTTTCATCAACAGCCTGGACGTCGTTTTCAGAATATCCGGCCCATCCCCCCCCATGAGGATACAGCTCACGACCGGCACCTTACTTTTCTCCAGTAATCTCCCTCTTCTTTTTCCCAACCCCGGCTTTTCTTATCCCTAAACCCTGAAGAATAAACTGTTCGGCCTGATCGGCGATACGCTCGGTATCCGTTTTCCTCTCAAAGTCGTACCAATACGTGGTCCAGGTAAGCATACCGAGCACAAAGAGGCTTGCCCAGGAGGGTTTAACTTCCGCACTTATTTTGTTGGCTTTCTGCAATTCAGCGATGGTGTCCCGAAGCAGAAGGTAATGCCTTTTCCAGGCCTCCCGAATCGGCCGAAAATGCTTATCTTTTACAGTGAGCGTGTCATGAATAAGGACCCGTAATTCCGGATGGAGACAGATAACCTCTTTGGTAAAGGTCCGGACCATAAAGCGAAGTCTGGCGAAGGGATCATCTATGGCGGACGCCTTTTCCAAATAAGGTTTCAGCGTACTCTCGATCGACTCCAGATGAACGGATAAAAGAAGATTTCGTTTGCTTCCGAAAAAATGATAAAGCGTGGGCTGCGTCACTCGGGCCGCGGCACAGACCGCCGTCGTGGAAGTGGAGACCGCATTGCCCTTCTTCAAGAGAAGTTGCAACGTAGTCTGGATTATCTTAGCTTTTTTCTCCTGCGAAGCTTGTTGTCTTTTTATCGGAGGCATTTTATCTTTAAGTCCTAATCGGTACATCAGGGCAGGTGATGGGTTGCTCTATAAACAGCCTTGGCTTACATTATATCAAAGAAAAGTATTGTCAATTAATTTCCCTGGTTTGTCCACGTTGACGCTGATGCCTTCGGCCTGATCCAGGTCGGCTAGGCCATATCTCCCGCCAAGAAAATCAGCCTTCTATTGAAAAATTGCTTGACAGCCATAAAACCCCTATTGTATGTGTATGTCATAAACTATACAGACTTGTCTATATAATTTTATGGTACGGGTTTAGAGCCGACCTCCGACCCGGGGAAGGAAAACAATTATGGCTGTATTCTATCGAAGATTACCCCAATTCCGGTACACCGCTCCCCAGACGTTCGATGAGGCGCTGCGTTTGCTCGGCGAACAGAAAGGCCGGGCCCGACTGCTCGCCGGCGGCACCGATTTGATTCCTCAGCTTAAAAGGCGGGGGACGACCACCCCGGAAATGGTGATCGACTTGAAAGGAATCGCCGGGCTGGAGGTGGTTTCCTATGACCCACAGGTCGGACTGACCATCGGGGCCTTGACCACCATCAAGGCCCTTGCCGAGACTCCCGTCATTCAGGAGCGTTTTCCGATTCTGGCTCAAGCGGCCTCGACCATGGCTTCGCCCCAGGTCCGAAACCGGGGGACCTTCGCCGGCAATCTTTGTATGGCCGTCCCCTCGGCGGACAGCGCCCCGGCCCTTTTAGCCCTGGGGGCCGGGGTCAAACTGAAAGGTCCCGGCGGTGAGCGGATTGTCCCCCTGGAGGCGTTTTTCACCGGGCCTCGCCGGACCGTGATCGAACCGGACGAGATCCTGCAAAGCATCCTGGTCCCTACCCCGGAGAAGGGCTGCCGGGGGACCTATATAAAGTTTTCTCCACGCCATTCCATGGATCTGGCCATTGTCGGGGTGGCGGTCGCCGGGATGGCTGAGGCCGGGGTCTGTAACAAGATACGCCTGGCCCTGGGCGCCGTGGCCCCGACGCCCATTCGGGCCAGGCAGGCCGAGGCCCTCTTGACCGGGCAACGGCTTAGTCCGGAGTTGATCGAGGCGGCCGCCCGGGCGGCCGGCGAGGAATGCCGCCCCATCGATGATCACCGGGCCTCGGCGGATTACCGACGTGACCTGGTTTACATGCTGACCCAGCGGGCCATTAATCAGATTTTTCCCTCGGCTTGAAGGAGGTTGAGATGAAACGGATACAGTTGAAGGTAAACGGGAAGGATTATGATTTAGAGGTCAAGCCTTCGGCCACCCTGCTGGAGACTCTCCGGGAGGACCTGGGTTTGACCGGAACCAAAGAAGGGTGCGGGGTAGGTGAATGCGGGGCCTGTACGGTCATCCTGGAGGGAGAAGCGGTCAATGCCTGTCTGGTTTTGACGGCCGAGATCACCGGAAAATCGGTCCTGACCATCGAAGGCCTGGCCGAGGGCGGGAAACTCCACCCCATTCAGCAGGCCTTTGTGGAGGTGGGCGGGATGCAGTGCGGCTTTTGCACACCCGGGATGATACTCTCCGCCAAGGTGTTGCTCGACCAAAATCCCAATCCCACGGATGAAGAAATCCGAAAAGGACTGGAAGGAAACTTTTGCCGTTGCACCGGCTATACCAAGATTATCGAATCGGTCAAGGCGGCTGCCGGGGAGATAGGGAGGTGAGCCCCATGGAAGAATACACGGTTATCGGGAAAAGGGTCCCGAGGAAAGATGGTCGGGAAAAGGTCATGGGTGAGGCCCGGTATGCGGCCGACTACACCTTGCCGGGAATGCTCTGGTGCAAGATTGTTCGGTCACCTTTCGCTCACGCCAAAATTCTCCGGATTGACACCGGCCGGGCCGAGCGGCTTCCGGGGGTGAAAGCGGTCATTACCGGAAAGGATTTTGGAGGGTGGACCTGGGGGTTCATGGCCACCACCCGGGACGAATCGCCCCTGGCCACGGATAAGGTGCGCTACCGTTACGAGGGGGTGGCTGCGGTGATCGCCAGGGATGAGGAGACGGCCGAGGAGGCCTGTGATCTGATCCAGGTCGACTATGAGGAGCTTCCGGGGGTGTTTGACCCCGAAGAGGCCATGAAGGAAGGCGCACCGGTGATTCACGACTACCGCCCGAACAATGTCAGCGTGGAATCGCACTGGAATTTCGGGGACGTAGAAAAGGTCTTTCGCGATTCCTACCTGGTCCGGGAAGACCGATTTGAGACGGGTAAGGTCATCGTGGGGTTTTTGGAGCCGCCGGCTTCGGTGGCCTACTATGATCCGGCCGGTTCGATCACCGTCTGGCCGGCCAAACAGAGCCCCTATTTTCATTACCGTCATCTGGCGGCCTGTTTTAAACTGCCTCTCAGCAAGGTTCGCGTAATCCAGCCCTTTATCGGCGGGGGGTTCGGCGGAACGAAAAACGATTCCCTGGCCGGGGATTTCTGCGCCGTACTGGGATCCAAACTGACCGGGAAACCGGTCAAATTCGTTTACAGCCAGGAAGAAGTACTCAACACCTGCCGGCGAAGGCATAACATGATCGTCCATAATAAAATGGGGATGACCCGGGACGGCTTGCTGACCGCCATTCACAGCCGGGTTGTCGCCAACGGCGGGGCCTACACGGCCATCAGCCCTCTGACCATGTACCTGGCCGGATTTGCCACCACGCTGCCCTACAAGCTGCCGGCCTACAAATACGACGCCTGGCGGGTTTTTACCAACAATCCCATCTCCGCGGCCATGCGCGGCCACGGAATCACCCACACCCGTTTTGCCTGTGAACTGCAGATGGAGATGATGGCCGAAGAACTGGGAATAGACTTCGCGGAGATTCGGTTACGGAATGCCATCGAGAACCCCAAACGGGGTGAGGTTTACCGGACCATCAACGGGGTGATCTTGAAGACCTGCGGGATCAAAGAGGCCCTGGAAACAGCAGTGCAGGACACCCTTTGGGTGGAAAAGGACAAGCCAGCGAAGACGGAGGGGCCGATCTCCTACGGCGTAGGCCTCTCCGGGACTTCCTATCTGGGGGGGGCCAGGCAACTGGGCCACCAGTCCTGTGGGGCCATCGTCCGGATCTGCGAAGACGGTTCCGTCAACCTGCTCACCGGGGCCACCGACTGCGGCCAGGGATCGGATACGGTCTTGACCATGATTGTGGCTGAGGAACTGGGGGTGCGTTACGAAGACGTGGCCATCCAACGGGTGGATTCCGCGTATACCCCGGTCGATCCCGGGAGCTACGGAAGCCGGGTTACGGTCCTGGCCGGGCAGGCCACCCGCAAGGCCGCCGAGGATGCCAAAAAACAATTATTGGCGGTCGGGGCCAAAGTCTGGCGGGTAAAACCGGAAGAAATCGAAATTCGGAACGCCGAGGTTTTTCTTAAATCCGAGCCGGACAAAAGGATGTCTTTTGAAAAGCTGGTTAAGATCGCCTGCTACGAGGGTTCCGGCGCAGTCATTCTGGGCCGGGGATACTCGGGTTACGGCATCGAACCCCTCGACTTCAATACCGGCACGGGTAATGGCGGCACCTCTTACAGCTTTACGGCCCAGACGGTGCGCCTGGGGGTTGACCTGGAGACTGGGAAGGTGGATGTAACCGATTTTTTCATTGCCCACGACTGCGGACGTCCCTTGCACCCCATCAGCGTGGAATCCCAGAACGAAGGGGGGGCCGTTCAAGGGTTGGGGCAGGCCATTTATGAGGAGTTTGTCATGGATAAAGGGCGGACCTTGAATGATACCTTTCTCGACTATAAGATGCCCCGCTCCACCGATGCGCCCAACATCCGGGTCTTCGATATCATCACCGATGACCCCGACGGTCCTTTCGGGGCCAAAGAGGCCTCCGAGGGCAGCCATGTGAGCACTCCTCCGGCCGTGCTCAGCGCCCTGCACGACGCCACCGGTATCTGGTTCAAGGAACAGCCGGTAACTCCGGAGAAGATTGTCCAGGCCCTGAAGCAGGCTGGGAAATGGGGAAAGTGAAGGGGTCGGCAGCGAATAGGAAATAATCAGCCATGTCAAAAAGATGGATACTTAAAGAGCTGTCCCGCTATAACACCGGCCTCTATGCCGATATGATCTACCGGAACGCCCTCCTCTATGCCGACGAGACGGCTATCCAATGCGGCCACGAGTCGGTAACCTTTGGAGAATTTAATGATCAGGTCAACGCCTTGATCCACGCCTTGCAGTCCCTGGGGGTGAAAAAAGGCGAGGTGCTGGGCATCCTCTCCTGGAACGGCCTCGAATATGCCGAGGTCTATGGCGCCGCCATGAAGTTCGGCTTCATCGCTTCGCCCTTTAATCCGAGACTGCTGGATGATGAATTGGATTACCTGATCAACTACTCCGAGTGCCGGACGCTCTTTGTCGGACCGGGTCTGGTTGAGGTCGCGGATCGTCTGAAGATACGTCTTCCCAAGGTAAAAAACATCATCACCTTCGAAACAGCCGAGATCCCCGGAATGACCCCTTATCGCCCACTCCTGGAAACCTTTCCCCAGGACGAACCCGTGGTGGAGGCCCAAGAGGACGACCCGGTCTTTCTCTTTTATACCAGCGGCACCACCGGCGTTCCCAGGGCGGCTCTCTATACGATGGGGGGAGCCGTGGACGACACCAGGCGCTTTGTCACCGCCCTTTCGCTGGAACAGGGGGACAAGCATATCCAGATCATGCCTCTTTTTCACATCGGGGGGGCCAAAAATTTCTGGGGTTATTTTTTTGCAGGCGCCAGCAACGTGATCATGCCCCAGGTATCTTTCGATCCCCGGGCGACCCTCCAGGCCATCGAACGAGAGAAGGCCACGGACATCCATATCGTACCCACCCACCTGGCCGCCTTTCTGGCCCTGCCGGATGTCGATACCTATGACCTCACCAGCCTTAAACGTATGTTTTACGCGGCCTCTCCCATGCCGGTTGAGCTTCTGAAACAAGGGATGGAAAAGTGGGGACCCATCTTCCTGCAATTCTACGGAGGTACGGAAAGCGGACCGAATGTCACCATGCTGTCTAAAAAGCAGCATGATGTGGTTCACCTTCCCTCGGAAAAACAGGGAACGCTCGCCTCCTGCGGTTTTCCTCATCGGGGGGTCCATGTGCGAATCGTCGACGATCGTGATGAGGATGTCGAGCCCGGCGCGGTGGGGGAGATCATCGTTCAAAGCCAGGCCGTTCCGAAGGAGTGGTGGCACAAACCGGAAGAGACCGCGAAGACCTTCGTCGGCGGCTGGGTGCATACCGGGGATATGGGGCGCTATGATGAAAAAGGCTACATCTACATCGTGGACCGAAAAAAAGACCTGATCATCAGCGGAGGAGAAAACGTCTACCCCCGGGAGGTGGAAGAAGTCCTCTACCGGCATCCGGCCATCCAGGAGGCGGCCGTCTTCGGAATTTCCGACGGCTACTGGGTGGAAAAGGTCCAGGCCGCCGTGGTCCTGAAGGAGGGACTGAAAGCAACGGCCGAAGAGATCATGGAATTCTGCAAGGCCTCGCTGGCGCATTATAAGGCACCGAAATCAATAGTATTCCTGGAGACGCTCCCCAAGACCCCCTCCGGGAAAACGCTTAAGCGGGAATTGCGGGACCGGTTTTCCAAAACTAAATAGACCCTTTGGGCGAGACCAGACGGCCCCGAAGGCCTGATTTCAGTCTAATCTACCAGATATTGTGGCCATCCACCCAAAAGGGCGAACAACCACTAAATAAGGAAACCCGCT
Organism: uncultured delta proteobacterium; assembly: GCA_963743305.1. GTDB lineage: Bacteria > Desulfobacterota > RBG-13-43-22 > RBG-13-43-22 > RBG-13-43-22 > CAVQSS01. The sequence continues at coordinate 73,245 of CAVUPH010000025.1, read as the reverse complement.
GCGGAGTCTAGGTCTTGAGAATCACCCTGAAAACCACGGTGCATATCCCGGAAATCCCTCCGGCGGTTGATCTGGAGTGCGGTTCCCTCGGCGAACTGCTGGGCGGCCTTATGGGCCGGTCCCACTTCGCCGGCCAGATCAAGGACCCGAAGACCGGGGAACTGGCGCTGGAGGACCTTTTTGAGATCCGCCTGAACAACGTACCCTATTACTCCCTACCCCAAGGTTTGGCCACCGAATTACGGGATGGTGACCAGGTGACGATATCCTTGATTCTACTGGGGGGCGGGTAGATCTCGCTACCCGACTGGACAAAGGAGCAATCTGCTATGCAATTTCCTTTTACCAAAGATCAAAGCGAATTCCGCGCCCATATCGCCCGCTGGGTGGATGAACGGTTGGTGCCGGTGGCTGATGATCTGGACCGCCGCAACGAATTCCCCCGGGAACTTTTCCGCGAGTTGGGAGAGTTGGGCTACTACGGCATCCACTACCCGGAAGAGTATGGCGGCAGCAGTCTGGACAGCCCCAATATCTACTACACCATCTTCCTCGAAGAGCTGTCCCGGGGCTCCATGGGGCTGTCTACTCCCGTGTGCATGCATGCCTCCACGGCCACCCATACCATTTACCGATGGGGAAGCGAGGAACTGAAGCAGAAATACCTGGTGCCGGCCATCAAAGGCGAGATGGTGGGCGCCTTTGCCATCACCGAGCCCAATTCCGGCTCCGACGCGGCCTCCATCCGGACCAGGGCCGAACGCCGGGGCGACCACTACGTGCTCAACGGCAGCAAGATATTCATCAGCAACGGCACCTTCGCTGACTTCGTCACCGTGGCCGCCAAGACCGATCCCGCCAAGGGACTCAAGGGGATCTCACTGTTTTTGGTGGACACCAAGACACCCGGTTTCACCGTGGCCCGCAAGTTGGACAAGTTTACCACCCACTGCGCCGACACCAATGAACTGGTTTTCGAAGACGTCCAGGTGCCCCTCGATTATCGTTTGGGTGATGAGAACCAGGGCTTTATCAATGCCTATCTATCCTTGACCGTCGACCGTATTTTTACGGCCGCCCAGGCCCTGGGCATCGGACGGGCCGCCTATGAGGCCGCCTTCAAGTACGCCCGGGAGCGCGAGCAGTTCGGACAGCCCATCGGCAAGTTCCAGGGCGTGCAATTCAAGCTGGTGGACATGCTGACCATCCTGGAGCAGGCCCAGCTTTATGTCTACCACGCAGCGGCCATGGCCGACCGAGGTGAATCCATCACCCGTGAGGCGGCCATGGCCAAGATCATTGCCGCCGACGGGGTCAACCTGATCTGTCAGAAAGCCGTGAACATCTTCGGCGGCTACGGCCTGATGACCGAGTTTCCGATCCAGCGTTATCTCCGGGATTCCTATTTCCCCATGATTGGAGGGGGGACCAGCGACATCATGCGGATCGTGGCCGCCCGGCAATTGGGTCTTTAAATTCTTAATGGTTGATTGAAGAAGTGACCGTGAATCGACCAGGGAAAGGGGTGATGATTAAGAGTCTCTCAGGAACGCAGAAAAATGTAGCTTCACAATAACCAAATCGATCATGAATAAGGAGGGAAAATGGCTAGACGTGGATGGGCATTTATAGGTTTCATGATAATGCTGCTGGTGGGCTGTTCACTCTTTCCGGCCGCCGCTTCGGCGGCGAAAACGGTTTATGTCGGCGGCACCGTTGCGCTGACCGGTCCCTATGCGGATGATTCGGCCGGCGTGCTGGCGGCTTTTGAGGATTATGTCAAATATGTGAACGAGACGAAAAACCTGGCCCCCTGGCGAAAGGAAAAATGGCCGGCCGATACCACCATCGAGCTGCTCTGGCGGGACGACGAACTGAAGCCCGCCAAGGCCCTCTCCATCTACGAAGAGCTTAAGGCCAAGGGGATCCTGGTCTACCGTTTATCCGGGACGCCGGTAGCCCTGGCGCTGAAGGACAGGCTCAATCAGGACCATATGGGCGCCACCGGTATGGCGATTGGATCCTATCTTTTGACGCCGCCGCAGACCAGCTTTCTCCATATCCCGCTTTATACGGATGAGATGGCGGCCGTTGCCGACTGGTTCAAAGAGCGTTGGAAGGAAAAGAGGAAGCCCAGGGTGGCTTACCTGACCGCTGATAATGCCTTTGGGAAGTCGATCGAGATACCCCAGTTGGAAGCCTATCTCAAAAAAATTGGATACGACTTTGTCGGCATCCAATACGTGCCGATCGTGGCCACCTCTCCGCCGACTACCCAACTGATGTGGCTTAAGGCCAACCAGGTGGACCTGACCCTCGGGGCCATGGTTAACCCCGGCGCACAGCCGACAATCAAGGAGGCGGTACGTCTGGATATGGGTCCACATCTGGGCCACAAGATAACCTTTGCTTTCGCTTTTCCTTGTAATATTAATACCTTCAGTAATGATATGGGCAAGTTGGGGGACGGCGTAGTGGTCGGTGGAAGCTTTCCCTCCTGGTCGGAAAATTTGCCCGGAGTAAAATTCGCCCTCGATTTACAGAAGAAATATAATTCCAATAAGCCGCGTCACACCATGTATATGCAGGGATTGGTTGAAGTTATGACCCAGGTGGAGGCCTTAAGGCTGGCCCTGCAAAAAACCCCTTTGGAGAAACTCAAACCCGTTGACGTCCTCAATAACGGCTTTTTTCAGATCAAGAATTTCGACACCGGAGGGTTGACCAGTACACCGCTGACTTTTGCTCCGGGTCAAGTGGAGGGCGTTGGAAACGTACGCCTGGATCAGATCCAAGGCGGCAAACAGGTAAAGCTGGGCCTCTGGCCCGCTCGCCATATTTATTAGGGGATTCGTAAACCTTCTGGCCCCCGAGGGGGCGCCACGAAACATAAAAATACCCTGTCGGGACGGGTTTAAGCCCGTCCCGACAGGGCCCCAACAGAGAACCAAGTTTTTTCTGACCGCCTGTCCCTGATCATCCACTGCATTGTCAAGGCGGCCCAGCCCCTCAACCTTGGGCGGGACCTACGGCCAAAATTATCGCCCCTAGGACCGTAGCGATCGGAGTGAACATTTTTTCGAGGAGGGCTGGGTTCCGCGGAGATCATGAAGCTGATCATCCAGTCTATCCCCGGCGGGGATAAGAGGTCCCGGCATTCCGCCATACTGTTCAGCGTTCCCCCTGCCGGCATCGGGCGGGAAATCGAAACCGGGTGGAATACCATCAGGGACCAGGGCGATAGTATTCATTGTGGGATAAAATTACAGGGTGGGTCCTCTACATGCATGACTGAAGCGGCTGGGGGGAATTCTCCCGGGCGGAAGACGCCGCTCCCCCATAAATATGTTTCACGGTTACGGTCTCGCCGGAAGGGATTATAATGAAATCTTCATCCCACGGCCCGGTAAGGAGCTTCTTCAGGTAATCCAGCGTTCCGGGGATCACCTGGGGCGAGAGCGCCAAAGCCTCGCCGATATTCCGCACTCGTTCAAGAAAGCGGCCCAGGTCATAGGCGCCGGTGTCGATAACGCCTAAGCGTTGATAGTGCCGGAGCATGACCTTAAATATCCGGTCGGCTTTTTCTTTTCCATGGCGCCTGACCGTTTCCTGGTATTCCACCCAGATATTCCTTTCAAAATCCAACCACCCTTTGGTGAGAAAATAGGTCCCGCACTCCCGGCCAATGGCGTTGCGGCGCGAACCGGAACCCAGCATCAAGGTGATGCAATCGTCCACCCGGGGGAAGATGACCCGGAAGTCTCCGGCCTTGAGTCCGAGCAGGGCATTGCCGCAATAGCCGAAGGCCAGAAGGGCCTGGCTGATATTCCCGATATGATCCAGTTCCTCCTGAAGGCGGGTTCTTAAGGATTCGGGCCTGAGGTGCAGTCCCGATTCTATCCATAGTACAGGGTAGGTACACCCGGATTCTCGCAGGGCTACCCACAGTTCATCGGCAATAGTACGACAAGCTATGATGACCGTATCCATTTTTATTGGTTTTTCCTTCAAGTGAGTTGCTTTTCTGAATTTTATCCAAGCCAATCATTTCATTATGTAATAATTAAATCAAACCAATTTTTGTATTCTCTATTTGACATTCCGATTTTATTTCAAGTATACTGTTGTTAGTTTTTTCTTAAAGGAAGGACATACCAAGTGAGCGGACAGGTGCAAACCCGATTTTTTAACTTTAGCTTTTTTAGCTTTAGGAACGGGTCTGCCCTTTTCTGCCGGACATAACCGATAGCAAAGCCGGGCGGACCTGAAAGGGGCCGCCCATGGAATAAATAAAAAAGGGCCATGGGAAATACCATGGCCCTTTTTTATTTATAAAAATGCCTATTCTCGACTATGTGGGTCTGCGGCAAAAAAAGAAAGGAGAAAAATAAATGAAAAAGGGACCGTTGGATGGAATCCGAGTGGTGGAAATCACCTTGTTTCAACAGGGGCCGGTGGCCGGGATGCGGTTGGGAGATTTGGGGGCCGAGGTGATCAAGGTGGAATCTCCGGCCGGGGACCCGGGCCGGGGCTTTATGAAGATCATCGGGGCCATGGCCGGGCTGGAGGGGAACAACTATTATTTTGAGCACGGTAACCGGAACAAGAAAAGCATCGTCATCGACCTGAAAAAACCGGAAGGCCGGGACTTGTTTCTTCGGCTGATCGACACGGCGGACGTCTTCCTCAACAACATGAGTATCCAGGCGCCGGAAAAGATGGGCATCGGGCCGGAAGTGCCCTGCTGGCCCGTAATCCCCGGTTGATCTACGCCCACGCCTCGGGCTGGGGGCGGAAAGGCGAGGAGGCGGAAGACTTTTCCTTCGACTATACGGGGATTGCCCGCTGCGGGTTGATGATGGCGGCCGGGGAACCGGGTGACCCGCCGGGTCAGATCCTGCCGGGTATCGGCGATGAGATCGGAGGCCTGATGTGCGCCTGGGGGGTAACGGCAGCGCTCTTCGCCCGGGAAAAGACCGGAAAGGGACAGGTGGTGGACACCTCCCTGATGAGCGGACTGATCGGGGCCCTGGCCTTTGTCCTGGCCGCCCCGGCCATTATGGGGAAGGAATTCCCCCGTCAGGTCCGGGCCCGGGCGGGCAACCCGCTCTATAACCATTACCGTTGCCGGGATGATAAATGGCTGGCCATCGCCCACCTCGACCCCGACCGCTATTGGGCTAAACTCTGCAAGGCCCTGGGGTTGGAAGAAATTCGAGAAGACGCCCGCTTCTCCCATATCGCCGCCCGGGGGAAAAACGCCGCGGAACTGGTAGCCCTCCTGGACGATCGCTTCGCCTCCCGGGACCGGCAGGAATGGATGGATATTCTGGAGCAGGAAGGCTGCATCTTTACGCCGGTCAAGACGCCCCAGGAAGTGACCCAAGACCCCCAGGCCTGGGCCAACAACTATTTCATTGAGGTCCCGCATCCCGAATGGGGCCCTCTGACCATGCCGGGCTTTCCCTGGGATTTCAGCGAAACCCCGGCCTCCTGGCGGCTTCCGGCCCCCGGATTGGGGCAGCATACCGAAGAGATTCTGACCGGGTTGGGATATGGTCCGGAGGAAATCGGAAGTTTTAAAGACCGGGGGGTCGTTGCCTGATTGCCGGGCGAGAAAACGGTCTATTTTTATTGCCGCCCGTAAACCAGTCAACCTATTGTGCTGAGCAATCAATTGTTGCATTATGCTCTGCTTTAAAATAATATGACAGCATATTGCAACATTACCGTTTGGAGGAACAATCATGGCCACAGCAGTAAGAATATCTGCAAAACTTGTAGATGAGGCAAAAAGATTTGGGCGGATTGATCACAGGTCTTTGGCTGGTCAGATTGAGCATTGGGCGCGCATGGGCAAATGCGCAGAAGAGAATCCTGACTTGCCCTATTCCCTCATAAAGGAAATCCTGATTGGGTTGGACGAGTTGGACGAGAACGAGAAGACCGAATATAAGTTTGGGTAGTTCGTTATGAGAATTTACCAATCAAGGTCATTTGAGAAAAAAGTAAAAAAGATGTCAAAGTCCGAAAAGGACGCATTGGATCGAGAAATAAAAAAATTAGCGGATGACCCCGGCGTTGGCGAAGAAAAGAAGGGTGACTTGAGAGGCGTTTTCGTACACAAATTCAAACTCAAAACAATTCAGTATTTGCTATCCTATCGAAGTGTTGGCGGTGATTTGGAGCTTGTTATGATTGGGCCTCACGAGAATTATTATCGAGACTTGAAACAATATTTGAAGAACCGATAAGCCGGAGAACCACGCCATGCGCCTGATCGCGCAAACGGCCCGCTCCAGGTTATGTCGGCATTGGCGCCGCCGCGGCGGCGCCAACCAGGCCGTTGGACACCGATGGCACTGGCTGGCACGGGCCTTTGGCCCCGCAAGCTGCGTGCCACGGGTCAACACCGCGCTAGACGACACGAAAGGAAGATCACGCGATGCGAAAACTGATCATGTGGAATCTCATCACCCTAGATGGTTACTTCGAGGGCGTGAAGAACTGGGACTTGCCGTGGCACGAACGGGTTTGGGGCGAAGAACTCGAACGATTCTCCATCGAGCAGCTGGAGTCGGCCGACATGCTTTTGTTCGGGCGCGTGACATATGAGGGCATGGCCGCATATTGGCAGACGGCCCAGGGTAAAATTGCGGATTACATGAACAGTCTTCCGAAGGTGGTCTGTTCGCGCACGCTTCAGACGGCCGCCTGGAACAACACGACACTGGTAAAGGACAACGTGGCTGGAGAAGTAGCCAGACTGAAGCAACAGGGAAATGGGAACATATTCGTCTTCGGGAGCGCCAATCTCTCGAAGACTCTTATGAACGAAGGACTCTTTGATGAATATCGCCTTGGTATTGCACCGGTCATTCATGGCAAGGGCAGACTATTGTTCAGTGGCGGATTGAAACCGCAAGAGCTTGAGTTGCTCGAAACACGCCCGCTTTCTACCGGCTGCGTGATCCTTCGCTATCAGAGAAAGGAGAAATGACATGATGAAGCCAGCCAAGAACACGATTTGCCTTTGGTACGATGGCGACGCCGAGGACGCGGCGAGGTTTTACGCCAAGACCTTTCCCGATTCATCCGTCGGCGCGGTGCACCGAGCCGCGGAGACTTTCCGTCCGGGAAGAAAGGGGATGTATTGACGGTCGAGTTTACCGTGATGGGCATTCCCTGCCTCGGGCTCAATGGCGGACCCGCGTTCAAGCACAGCGAAGCGTTCTCGTTTCAGGTCGCAACTGCTGACCAAGACGAAACGGATCGCTACTGGGAGGCGATCGTCGGCAATGGCGGTCAGGAGAGCGCGTGCGGCTGGTGCCAGGACAAATGGGGATTGTCCTGGCAGATTACGCCGATCACCCTGACGAGAGCGGTCAACGATTCCGATGCCGATGCCGCCAAGCGCGCGTTCGATGCGATGATGCAGATGAAAAAGATTGACATTGCAACAATCGAGGCGGCGCGCCGCGGTTGAGGTTGCAACTTCGGAAAGTGCGTCCCCCGGAAGCGCAAGGGGAACATGGCGGGCAAGCTCACTTAATTATTCGCCTCCAATGTCAAACATTTCAAGTCGATCAAGGATTTAAAGCTAAAAGTTTTCAAACCGTGAAAAATGACGGACTCGCAAAAAATCCAAAAACCTGTCATTGCGACCCCGGACTCGATCCGGGGGAAGCAATCCCCACCATGGTAACTAGCTGATATCTTGGGGATTGCTTCGTCGCTTCACTCCTCGCAATGACAGGGCTGGGGACTTTTTGCGAAACCATGAAAAATGATCCTCCTGGGCGTTCCTAACGTCCTGAACGCGCACTCGAAATTTTTTTCTTGACATCGGCATTGTAGTTGTAATAAAAATTTAGCCGGCAATAGACTGAACGGTCGATACAGGAAAAGGAAACCTTCAAGAGATGGCCGAGAAAAGTGATGTCAAGGAAAGGATCATCGAAGCCAGTACCCGGCTTTTCCTGGCCAAGGGGTACCGGGGGACCTCGGTCAAGGAGATTACGGAATCGGCCGGCATCGGTCGTGGGACCCTTTATTGGTACTTCAAAAGTAAAGATGATATTCTGATCACCATCTTTCGGAAATTTGACACGGAACTGTTGGAGAAATTGGCGGAAACGGTCCGGTCCGTTCGGGGGGATTTCACGGCCAAGTATCGTATTTTTCATAAGTATTCCACGGAATTCGCCCGAGATCACCGGGACCTGTCGTTGGCCTTCAATACCCTCCTGAACGAAATCGTGGGCACCAACTCCGAAGCGGAAAAAATAGCTAAAAACGTTTACGAAAAATTCAGCCGCATTATCGAGGAAATGCTGAATGAAGGGAAAAAGGACGGTTCCGTGAAAAAGAAAGTGGATTCGGCCCTCTATGCCCATGCCATCATTGCCTGTCATACCGGGATGCTGGTCCAGTGGCTGGTGCATGGGGATTCCATGGATATGCCTGCTTTCGTCCGTACCGTCCGTACGTTTATTTTGGAGGGAGTGGCCGACCGGCAAAAGAAATAGTTTTTTTGGGGCGTTTCTGGACTGAACATTCAATCCAGTAGAGACCAATATAAGAATAGACTGAATCATCGCTTCAAGGGAGGCTGTCTATGGAACGTCGCTGGCATAAAGTCTGGCCCCTCTGGGTTCCAAAAACGATTACCGTCGAGAAGCCGACTTCCGAGTACCTTCGGGATTGGGCATTCCTGACCCCCGGCCACATCGCCCTCAGTTTCCATGGTCGGGACTTCACCTACCAGGAGTTGAACAGTCTGATCGACCGGTGCGCCTGGGGACTGGTGGATCTGGGAATCAAACCGGGCGACCGGGTGGCCATCCACATGGAAAACTGCCCCCAGTTCGTCATCGCCTATTTCGGCATCCAACGGGCCGGGGCGGTCGTGGTGCCGGTCAACCCCATGTTCAAACAGGCCGAACTGGATTACGAATTGAACGACGCCCAGGCGGAAACCCTGATCGGGCTCGATACGCTTTATCCCGAGCTGGAAAAGGTCCGTAGCCGGACCCCGCTTAAACAGGTCATACTGACTTCCCTTAGTGAGTACCTCCCGCCCGAACCCATCCTCCCCCTGCCCAAGGAAGCAACGGAGCCCAAACACACTCTTTCCGGACACGATCGACTTCCAGGACCTCCTCGAACGATCCTCCGATCAACCCATCTGCCGGGTAACGGACCTGGAGAAGGAACTGGCCATCCTTCAGTATACCGGCGGGACCACGGGACTGCCCAAAGGGGCCATGATCAGCCACCACACCCTGAGCTGCGCCAACCTGGGGGCCATGTACTGGTTTCGTCACCGGGAGGACGACGTGCACCTCGGCGTGACCCCTTTCTTCCATGTCATGGGGCAGCAGCAACTCCTCTGCACCCCGTTGGTATCCGGCGGCCGGATCGTGATCCTCGCCCGGTTTGTCCCGGAGGTGGTGGCTCAGGCCATCACCCATTACCGCTGCACCTACTGGGTGGGGGCCACCACCATGATGATCGCCCTGCTCAGTCTGCCCAATGTCCGGCAATACGATTTTTCTTCCTTCCGGGTCCTGTTGACCGGCGGCACCCCCATCTCGGTAGAACTTCAGAATCAATTGAAAGAACTGGCGCCCCGGGCGGCCATCGGCGAAGGCTACGGCCTTTCGGAAACCATCTCCCATGGCGGAGCTGTCACTCCCCTACACCGCTACAAGCCGGGTTTTCTGGGCATCCCCCAGCTCAATGAGATCGAGATCCGGGACCTGGAGACCGGGACGCGCGAACTGGGGCCGAACGAGGAGGGGGAAATCACCATCAAAGGGCCGGTGGTCATGCTCGGCTACTGGAACAATCCGAAGGAGACGGCCGAGGTCCTCCGCGACGGCTGGCTCCATACCGGGGACCTGGGGCTCATGGACGAGGAAGGGTACGTCAAGTTCCTGGGCCGCAAACGGGAGCTGATCAAGTGCTCCGGGTACAGCGTCTTTCCGGCCGAGGTGGAGGCCCTGCTCTACCGGCATCCGGCCGTTAAAGAAACAGCGGTTATCGGGGTCACCGATCCCTATCGCGGTGAGACGCCCAAGGCCTTCATCATCCTGAAACCGGAATATGCGGGGAAGATTTCGGAGAAGGAAATCCTGGACTGGTGCAAGGAAAATATGGCGGCCTACAAGCGCCCGCACCTGGTCGAGTTTCGGGAAGAACTGCCGAAAAGCGCGGCCGGGAAGCTTCTAAAACGAATCCTGGTCAAGGAGGAAACCGAGAATGCCGGAGTGAAAGCCGTAATTAATAATCAATCATCAATTTTTAATTACCAATTATTAATTAACCAAAGGAGGAAGAAGTATGAAGCACAGAAACGGTTTTTGGGCACTGGTATTGGGAATGGTCATGGTGTTCGTCATCGGCACGCTGGCCGGTGCGGCGGATGAACCCAAACTGAAACTTCGGATGCAGACCCACCTGATCCCGACCCAGACCAAGCGGGTCACGGCCACCTTGGCCCAGGACCTGGCCGCGGCCTCCAAGGGGACCCTGGAGCTCACCATTTTCCCGGCGGGAGCCATCGTCCCGGTGAAGGAGATGATGGACGCCGTCGGCAAGGGCACGCTCGATCTGGCCATGTATCCGGAAGGCTTCTGGTATAAGGCCATCCCGGTCAGCGAAATCGGCCAGGGGGTGCCTTATTCCTTTATTAACTTTGATGAAGTCCGGGAATTCATGTTCAAGAAGGGCTACCTCAACCTCCTGCGTGAAGGCTATGCCAAGCACAACGTCTATATCATCCCTTATGAACCCTTTTCGGTCGGCCTGATGACCAAGAAGCCGATCAACAAGGTGGAGGACCTGAAAGGGATGAAGCTGCGGGCCATGGGGATCATGGCCGATTTCCTCGGCAAGCTGGGTGCCTCCACCACGGTAGTCGCCGCCGGGGAATTGTATACCGCCCTGGCCACCGGTGTGGTCGATGGCGCCCATTGGGGGGATGCGGGCCCCATGTATGAAATGAAATTCCAGGAAGTGCTTAAAAACTACATGGAACCGGAACCGATCATCGGCTCCTGGAACAACATCATGATCAACCTGGACCTCTGGAAAAAACTGAAACCCGAACAGCGGGCCGCGCTCGAATCGTCCCTGCAGAAAGGCGGCCTGGCAGCCTTCACCAGTTCCCGGGCACTGACCAAGGCCGCCAAGGAGGACATGGCCAAGAAATGGAAGGTCCAGTTCGTCACCCTGCCCGAGGCCGAGCAGCAAAAAATGGATAAGGTCGGCGAGGAACTGGAGGCGGAGATGGCCAAGAAGGACGCCCTGTCCGCCAAGGCGGTCAACCTGTTGAAGGAATTGCGGAAAGAAAAAGGCCACTGATCAGGAGGCGAGGCATGAACAGGGAAGAAAAGCAAGATCCCGGTCCCTCTGCCACCCGGGAGGAACAATCCGCTCCCCGCCCGTCAAAGGGCGGGGGCGGCCTGCTGGCCGGCATCGATTGGCTCAGCGAATCGGTGGGGAAAATGGCCGGCCTATTGATCGTGGTATTGGCCCTGATGGTCAGTTACGACGTGGTCAAGCGTTATTTTTTTAGCGCACCGACCGTCTGGGCCCAGGAGATGTCGGCCATGCTTTTCGGCACCTTTATCATGCTGGGCGGGGCCTACACGGCCAAGGAAAACAAACATGTCAACATGGACATCTTTTACAGCCGATTTTCCCCGCGGGGCAGGGCCATACTGGATATCGTCACTTTTTTTATCCTGACCATTCCCTTTCTGGGCATCCTGCTCTGGAAGGGGGGAAGGGGCCTGGCGGTCGCTGATCACCCTGGAGCACGATTCCACCCAGTGGGGGCCCCCGCTCTATCCCTTCCGGATCATCCTCCCTCTGGGGGCCCTGTTGTTCCTGCTGCAGGCCATCGCCAAATTCATTCGCGATTGCCAAACACTCCGTTCAACGGGTAGAAAGGGGTAGCCCATGGACCTCGGATTGATCACCACCCTCTTGTTTGTCGGGCTGCTCCTGTTTTTGGCCACCGGCGCCTCCCTGGTGATGGTCATGGGCGGCGCGGCGGTCATCTTTTCCTACCTGCTCTGGGGACCCCAGGGATTGATGCAGGTTTCATCCAACTGCTTCGGGGTCATGCAGAATTTCATTCTCATCGCCATTCCCCTTTTTATCTTCATGGGCGTCGTCCTCGAACAGGCGGGGCTGGCCAAGGCCCTTTATGAAATGATGTACCGCTGGTTCGGCGGGGTCCGGGGTGGCTTGGCCGTGGGGACGGTGATCATCTGCATGATCTTCGCCGCCATGGTCGGGGTCAGCGGGGCGGCCACGGTGAGCATGGGGCTCATCGCCCTGCCCTCCATGCTGGAGCGGGGCTACAACAAGGACATCTCCATCGGCTGCATCAGCGCCGGCGGGGCCCTGGGGGTCCTGATTCCGCCCAGCATCCCCTTCATCCTCTACGGCCTCTTTTCCGGGGAATCCATCGGCGCCCTCTTTGCCAGCGGCATCGTCCCGGGGATCCTGCTGGGGCTCATGTTCATCTTCTACATCCTGATCCGCTGTTTTTTTCAGAAGGACCTGGGGCCGGCCCTGCCCAAGGATAAACGGGCTACCTGGAAGGAAAAATTCGAATCCCTGCGGGCCGTGATCCTGCCCGCTGGTCCTCATCGCCCTGGTGCTCGGCTCCATCTTCAAAGGGGTCGCTACTCCCACCGAGGCCGCGGGCCTGGGCGCTCTGGGGGCCATGGTTTGCGCCGCCGTGTCCCGGACCCTCTCCTGGAAGGTGATCAAGGAATCGAGTTACTCCACCCTGCGGCTCAGCAGCATGGTGGTCTGGATCATCATCGGGGGCACGGCCTTCACCTCCCTCTATACGGCCATCGGGGCCGTGGACTTCATTCAGGAAGTGATCGCCACCCTGCCGGTTTCCAAGTATATTGTCCTGATCGGCATGCAGACGGTGCTCTTCATCCTGGGCATGTTGCTGGACCCGGGAGGGATCATCATGATCTGCACGCCGGTCTTCGTGCCGGTGATCAAGGCCCTGGGCTTCGACCCCATCTGGTTCGGGTTGCTCTTCATCGTCAACATGGAAATGGCTTACCTGACCCCGCCCTTCGGCTTCAATCTTTTCTACATGAAGGCAGTTGTGCCGTCGAATATTTCCATGGGGGATATTATCCGGTCGGTGATTCCCTTTGTGGGAATCCAAGCCCTCTTACTGATCATCGTCATTTTGTTTCCGGAGTTCAGGCTACGCTGGCTGCCGCGGAAGCTGTTGGCCGGCATGATTAGAGGCGAAAGGCCGATACTGGTTGCCGGTTCCGGTTTAAACGCCCCACGCAAGAAGGGACCGCGGAACCACTCATTGGGGAGGGGTAATCCCTTCCCACGGCACGAGGCGACGGGTAAAAAAGCCCCTGCGAGGAAAAAATTAATACTGGGAATATTCACCTCAACCGAGAACCAGACTGACTGTTCAGTAAATAACGTTTACGAAATATTAATTAGGAGAAACCCATGCTTTCTCAAAGACAAAACCGCCATCGTCACCGGAGCCAGTCGGGGCATCGGCAAAGCCATCGCCCTGGGACTGGCCCGGGGGGTGCGCAAGTCGTCCTGGCGGCCCGTTCTTTGTCCCACGAGGAGGGCGGGCTCGAAGGGAGCATCCAGGAAACCGCCGCCGCGATCGAAGCCGGGGGGGGCCAGGCCCTGCCGATTCAATGCGACGTGACCCAGGAGGAAAGCGTCCAGGCCATGGTGCAGGCGGCCATAGCGGCTTTCGGGACCGTCGATATCCTGGTCAACAACGCCGGCGTGGCCTTCTTTTACCCGATCATTGAAACGCCGCTCAAACGGTGGGAAACGGTCCTGCGGGTGAACTTGACGGGGGCCTTTTTATGCGCCCGGGCCGTACTGCCCGCCATGATCGCTCAGAAAAGGGGCAGCATCATCAACATCTCCTCCCTGGCGGCTGACGAACGGGACGCCGGTACGATCCCCACCGGGGTGGCCTACGGCGTGGCCAAGGCCGGGCTGGACCGTTTCACCTATGGTCTGGCCGTGGAGGTGGGGCAATCCAATATCGCCGTCAACGGCCTGAAGCCCAAAGAACCGGTGGATACCGAGGGGATGCGCTTCTGGACCAAACCGGAGGAGCGCCAGGGCTGGGTTTCCGCGGACAAGATGGTCAAATGCGCTCTCTTCCTGGCTGCCCAGGATGCTTCCGGGGTGACCGGCACCGTCTCTACGGATGAGGAGTTAAGAGCCTGTGGCACGGTATTGTTTAAGCGGGGGGAAAACCAAACACGATCTTCTTGGCCTTAGTTTTTGCCCGTCATGCCGGACTTGATCCGGCATCCAGGGGGATCTGGATATCATAACAACCCCTGGATCCCGGACCGCGCTTCGCCTGTCCGGGATGGCGTCCCGATAAAATGGCCTTTGACCTTGTTTCTGGGTTCTCGGGTGGCCGATCTACCCGCCCAAGTTGGCGAATCACATGATTAAAGATACCAGGAGGAATTGATGGGACCGATTACCAAAATAATGGCAGCCGTCGATTTTTCAGATTATTCCAAGGCTACCCTTAATTATGCGGCCTTTTTCGGCCGGTTGTCTGAACGCCACGGTGGTGGCCAACGTCATCAACCAACGGGATGTGGATGCCATCAGCAAAGTGGAACGTGTCGGAATAACAAAGGACAAACTTATCTGTCCCGATCAGAGAGCAGGACCGGGCCGCCAAAACCGATCAACTGTTGAAAGAAACCGGCTGTCAGGCTCAGTAAGGTCGTCCAGGTTTTTCGGGTCGGGGTTCCCTGGGTGGAACTGCTGGAGATTGTCAAAGAGCAGGGAGTGGATTTGGTGATCATGGGGACCAAAGGCCGAACGCAATATTGCCAATACCCTGTTCGGTTCCATAGCGGAAAAGGTCTTTCGCGTTGCCCGGTGCCTGTCCTCTCGGTCCGGGGGAAAGAGCATGAAACGATCGCCTGTTCCCGAAACGTTTGAGTACGTAAATAAATAGTGTCTGCCACGTATTCGCTTTCGTCTTTTCCCGTCACGCCGGACTTGATCCGGCATCCAGGGTATTCCGAGGCTTTTACTGCCCTGGATTCCGGATCGCGCTTCGCTTGCCCGGAATGACGGCTTTAATCAATATTCAATTGGGCTAAATTGTAAAATTATAACCTAAGAAAAAAGGAGACGACGAATGGCGCTGAAGACACCACAAGAATACATCGAAAGCCTCAAGGATGGCAGGGTTGTTTACTGCAACGGCGAAAGGGTCCCGGATGTAACGAATCATCCGATTCTAAAGATCTGCCGCGACTGGATGGCCATGGATTATGTTTTGAATCTTGATCCGCTACCAGGATCTTCTGACTGAATTGGATGAGGACGGAGAAAGGGTCAGCTTTGCGTTGATGCCACAACGAACGAGAGAGGATCTCCTGCGGCTCCGCGAGATGGTAAAGCTGTGGGCCCGGGTCTGCTTCGGAAAGCCTTCGGGGGGCGAGTTTGTGGCCAAGGACGGTTTGAATGCGGTGACCGTGGTTAGCCCCCGAATTGACAAGAAATATGGGACCCATTACGCCGCAAACGTGGAAGCCTATCGCAAGCACCTGCAAAAAAATGATCTTTCATTCGCCATGGGCCTGACCGATGTCAAGGGTGACAGGAGCCTCCGACCCTCTCAGCAGAAGCAGCATCAGGATTTTTACGTGCGAATTGTGGAAGAGCGCAAAGACGGCGTAGATCGTGAGGGGGCGAAAACTCATATCAGCCAGGCGCCTCTCTGCAATGAGATATTAATTGCCCCCTGCCGGGCCATGAGGGAGGACGACAAGGCCTATGCCGTCGCCTTCGGGGTCCCTCTCAACGCCAAAGGCTTGACCTTGATCTCCGCGGAACCGGAGGTTAGCGAGGGGTCAGCCTGTTTGATCATCCCATTGCCGGCAGCATCTTCATAAATGACGCAACGGTTATTTTTGAGGACGTTTTTGTTCCCAACGAGCGTCTCTTCTTGAAAGGCGAATGGGAATTCGCCGGACGAGGTGGCTTACATGTTTGCCAACTTCCATCGCCTGAGCGCCGAGACATACAAGGCCATGGAACTGGAGCTGTTTACGGGGGCCGCTGTCCTGATGGCTGAGTACAACGGCGTAGAAAAGGCGGCGCATGTTAGGGATAAGCTGACCTGGCTGGCCATGTATGCCGAAGCAGTGGAAACCCTGGGAAGGGCGGCCGTGGAACATTGCAGCAGCGAAAAGGACTCGGACCTTGTCTACCCGAATCCGATGATCGCCAATATCTGCAAATTCTACTTTGCCGATAACTGGCATCAGGCCACAAAATACATTCAGGACATTTCCGGAGGGATTGTGGCTGACCTGCTCCGTCTTCCAAAGATTACTTCAATCCCGAAACCCGATCCCTGCTGGACAAGTATTTGGGCAGGAAAGGCCGGTGTCCCGACAGAAGACCGGCTCCGCATGGTCAAACTCGTCAGGGACCTGACCTCCTCCTATGAAGATGTGCTCACCATTCACGCCGAGGGATCGCTGGAGGCTCAGAAGCTTTCCATACTCACTTTAGCTGATTTCGACCGATACAAGGCAGCGGCCAAGAGGGCGGCCAGGATCGAGGATTCAAACAGCCATCCTGCGTATGCGCAGCTCCCGGAATTTCCGCCCCATTGGTAGTCGGAGTCGGCATAAAGAGGCAAGCTTTCCTCGGACCAAAGCATGAAAGGTTGTTGTTACTGAAATTCGATGAACAAGGGAGAACCATCAAAATGGATAAAAGGGATCCGATTATTGTTTCCGCGGTCAGGACGCCTATCGCTTCCTTTGGCGGGGCGCTGAGAGACGTTCTTCATGAGCAGCTCGCCGGCACGGTAATGGCTGAGGTCTGTGAGAGGGTGAACTTCCCCAAGGAAAACTGGACGATGTCTACTGGGGGGTGGTCATGGTGCGCAGCGACGAGAACGGTCTGGCCCGCTGTGCGGCCTTGAAGGCCGGCATACCCGAGCATGTCTCGGCGGTGCACGTCGAACCGGGCCTGCTGTTCGTCCATGGAAGCGATCCGAATCGCCTCGATGAGGATACGGCTGGGCGAAGGCGAGGCGATCCTCGCCGGTGGCGGAGAGAGCATGAGCAATGTCTCTTATTCGATAAAGAACGCCCGGTGGGGATTGCGTCTCCGTCACCAGGAGTTGTCCGACGGCGTCTGGGACGGTCTATTCGATCAATATTCCGGCCTTATCATGGGGCTGACGGCCGAAAACGTGGCCGAACAATACCATATCTCCAGGGAAGACCAGGATGAGTTTGCCTATGTCAGCCAGATGCGGGCTAAGAAAGCGCTGGAAGAAGGAAGATTTAAGGATGAAATCGTGCCGGTGGTGATTCCGGGTAAGAAGGGGAAAAAGGATGTCATCGTCGATACCGATCAGCATCCCCGACCGGAGACTACGCTGGAGGGGTTGAGCCGGCTCCCTCCGGCCTTCAAGAAAGACGGCACAGTGACCGCCGGCAATTCCTCCGGAATGAACGATGGCGCCTCTGCGGTCCTGGTGATCTCCAGGGAATTGGCCGAGCAGTTGGACATGAAACGAAAGTGGCGAATTGTAGGATCTGTGGCAGTTGGTGTGGATCCACGGATTATGGGGATCGGGCCCATCCCGGCCATCCGGAAACTTTTGCAGCAGACGGCCTATCGCCTTGAAGATATCGAACTGTTTGAGATCAACGAAGCCTTTGCCGCACCCTCGGTGGCGGTGGAGCGAGAGCTTGGTCTAAACAGGGAGATCGTCAACGTGAACGGGGGCGGCATAGCGCTCGGGCATCCCATAGGCAATACCGGCTGCCGGCTGGTGGTCAGCCTGATCCACGAAATGGAAAAGCGGGATCTGAAGCTCGGCCTGGCGGCCCTCTGCGGCGGCAGCGGCCACGGACAGGCAATCATTATAGAAAAGGCTTAAAAATTCACCGCAAAGACGCAAAGGACGCAAAGGAAAATTTGCTTCGCTTTGCGATAAAAAACAACAAATTAAATTAGATGTTGGACGTTCGATGTTCGATGTTCGTCTTTATTTTCGTGTTAAAGGACTAATTCCATGCGAACCGAATATAAAACCATCAAAATATCACTCCAGGACCAAACCGCCGTCCTGACCATCGACAATCCGCCGGTCAATCCCATGTCCCCCCAACTCAGCCGGGACCTGAGAGACGCCATTGAAGCGGCTATGGGCGATCCGGCGGTCAAGGCCCTGGTCTTGACGGGGACTGGAAAGAATTTTATTGCCGGTGCCGATATTACGGAACTGCAATCGCTGAAAACGCGGAGGAGGCCTTTCAATTGGGTTGGACCGCAGCCGGATTATTCACCGCCATCGAAACCGCACCCAAGCCGGTGGTCATGGCCGTCAACGGCAACTGTTTAGGCGGCGGATTCGAGGCGGCCCTGGCCGGGCATTACCGGCTGGCCGTCCCCGAGGCCCTTCTGGGGCTGCCGGAGGTCCAACTCGGGGTGATTCCCGGGGCGGGCGGGATCCAGCGGCTGCCCCGGCTGATCGGTCTCCCTCGTGCCCTGGAGATGATCGCCTACGGTCAACCGATCAAGGCTGGGGAGGCCCGGACGCTGGGATTGGTGGATGAGGTGGTCGGGTCCGACGAATTGCAGGAGGCCGCCCTGAAGGCCGCGCGTCGGTTTATTTCCGGAGAACTCGACCGGGGCAGCGGATAACCCGGAATCGAAAGGATCTTCTAGCCGACGCGGAAGAGAAAAAGGCCGTCATCGAGGAATTCAAAAATCGGAACGCCAAAAAATTCCGGGGGGTCTTGGCCCCCTTCAAGGCCCTGGAGGCCTTGGAGCAAGGGCTGACTGCCGATCTGGAAATCGACATCCGCCGGGACGTGGAACTGTTTAGCGATTGCGCTGTATCCGCTATCGCCAAAAATTTGATCGGCGTTTTTTTGAACACCCGAGCGGCCGGACGGCACCCAAGGATCAAGGGCCTCGAACCGGCTAAAATCAAGAAGGTGGCCATGCTGGGCGGCGGAGTCATGGGCTCGGGGATTGTCCATCTGCTGATTAAAAACGGTTTTGAGACCGTGCTCTGGGATATCGACGAGAGTGCCCTTCAAAAGGGCTGGAGGCAGTCCGTCGGAGCTTTGCTTATCCGATCAAACAGAAGAAAATGACCGAGGAGAATCTTGAGGGACTGATCCGAGACCGACTCCTCACCACCACTTCGCTTGAGGGTCTGAAGGATGTAGACCTGGTGATCGAGGCCGTGTTGGAAGATATGGAGGTCAAGCGGGAGATCTGGAAAAAACTGGACGAGATCTGTAGACCGGAAACGATTTTCGGAACGAACACCTCGGCCCTGCCCATCACCGAGATGGCCTCCGTCCTGAAAGATCCAGGACGAATGATCGGTCTCCATTTCTTCAACCCGGCGGAGCGGATGCCGCTTTTGGAAATTATCTGCGGGGAGAAGACCTCAAACCAGACCCTGGCCACCGGTGTCTCCTTCGCCAAGAGCATTAAAAAATTCATGCTGGTGGTCAACGACGGCCCCGGCTTTTATGTAACCCGTCAACTCATCGCCCTGTTTGCCGGTATGCCCTACCTGCTGGCCGACGGTGTGGATTTGGCGGCCATCGAGCAGGCCGTTAAGGACTTCGGGATGCCCCTGGGGCCGGCCGCCCTGGAAGACCTGACCGGGATCGACATCGGTTACCATGTTAACCAGACTTTCGCCCGGAAGCTGGGGAAGCGCTACACCCTGCATCCCCTGATCGAACGGATTTATCAGACCGGTTGCTACGGGCGGAAGACCGGGGCCGGATATTTTGACTATTCGGGTGGCAGGCCTGTCCCTAACCCCAAAGTGGGGGAAGTGATACGAGAGTATCAGCAAGAGAAGGGGATTGCTCCTCAGAAAATGGAACCTCAAGAAATTGTCGACACCCTCCTGGCCCTGGGCATTAACGAGGCGGCCCTGATGATCGCCGAAGGGATCTGCGACCGTCCCCCGGACATGGACCTGGCCATGATCAACGGCACCGGCTTTCCGGCCTACCGCGGCGGCATCCTGCGCTACGCCGATGCCTGGGGGTTAAAGCAGGTCTATGAAAAGCTGTTGGACCTGGGAAAGCGTTACGGACCCCGCTATCAACCGGCGAGGCTCATCCGGGAAATGGGGGAATCCGGGAAGACATTTTATTCCAATGGATATTAACTCTATTTATTTTCCGCCCTGTTTTTTATGCCACGTTGAGGTTTACTCTTGCCTGACTATATCGACCGAGATCTCCACTGCCGGAATCGTTCCTCTGTTCTCAAGCCAGTGAGTGGTGTTCCTATCCTCGGGCCAGCCCACTCCCGGTCCATAGTCCGTAGCCATTCCATTTCGATGGTCCGTGATCGTTCCTTGCAGTATGTAGACGGTGCCTGGTCTGCCTTTATGGTCGTGAACCGGGCCGAAGACGCCTCCGGGCTCGATGGTCACCATACGCATTCTAAGTTGGCGCCCTGCCAGGCCCTCGATCTCAGGGCCAAGGTCAACCGTTGCCAGTAACTTCACCGTAACCCCTTTCGTCTCGGGTGCCACCTGTTCGTTGCTCATCGTGCACTCCTCTCTGTACCTCCAGTGCCCAAGGCCTAAACTCAACCGCCGATAGGCCGCGAAGATGGAGTTCTTTGAAGTCCTGCCGGCTTTTCACCCCGGTTAAATCCATCAGTCTCTCGTGATCGATCAGGCCCTATCTTCACCGGGGCGTTTGAATTTCCTTATATCCGGAATAGGGCCATTCCCGCGGGTGCGCGGCAACTCCCGCCCGGACCGTGTTCAAATCCAATCTACCTGAAAATGAGCGGCAAATGGATTTTGGGTTCCCAGGCCAGGACAAAAGTCCCCAGGCGTCCAACCGTAGTGGTTACCGCTTGGTTTTCACGGCTGACCGCACCGCCATCGTCGACCCATTTTTGAGACTGTTCATCCCAGCGATAGATATGCAAAGCGCCGGGATCCCGACCGGGCACCGCATCCGGGTCGTAATGGATGTTGACGGCGGCTTTTTCCTGCAAAGCTTCTTGCCCATTGGAGACCGTCACCGCATAAGGGCTTCCGACCAGGACCAGCCCTTCCTGTCTCAGGTTCACTTGAGAGGCGCGGGAAACACTCACGACCGGATCTCCGGTCAGGCTGCCGGGCTTGAGGAATATGTCCACCTTGCCGTCTTCCGAGCGCAGCCAGGTTATTTGACCCGAATCCACCCGATTCAGTTTGAAAGGCGTGAGGGTGACGACGGAATGACCGCTGCCATCCACCGCTTCCCCTCGCACGACGCCCAGCAATTCCAAAGCGGGATTCAAGGCGACACTGCCGGTGTAAGCCGCACCATCAAAAGTCAGCGCCACTGTCAGGGGATCTGGCGAACCGGCTTGATAAATTTGAAGGGTTGGCGTAGCCGCGAGGGTAGTGGATGCTTGGGCCGAAATATCTACGGTTGTCCCCTCAGCCGAGGGCGTTACCTTGACGGCCAGCGCAAACGGGTCTTGTTTAAGCTTTAGGGGTACGGGCTCACCTGCCAGTTGCCCAGTCGCGCAATTCGCCGTGACCGATCCGGAATTGGAGCAGTCCGAACCACAACTCTTCTGCACCCGGATCGTATCTCCGCTATGCGCGCCGACAATCGAAATCAGCCCGTTTTTGTCCGTCTTCCCCTGGTACAAAGGGCTGTTGCCTTCCACCCAAACGTCAAAGTCCGCGGCCGGGCTGCCGTCCGCCACGAACACCCAGCGGAGATCGAAGGATCCGCAGGCCCCGGTGTTTGATTTGATACGAGTCCCACCCCACACCCAATCGGTCACCGGAATGCTAGTGGGCCCAGGCATGATGCTGCCGCGATCCTGGGGGCGTTGGATGATCCAGCGTGGCGGATTCTGAGTGTCCTGGTATCGCTTGTATACGGTTTCCCAGCAGGGCTCGTGGCGAGTTGCCTCTTGCATGGTATTGGTGCTATGGGGATGGACCGTCAGCAAAGAGCACATCTCCGTGGCAACTTTTTCGTTGGCCATGAGACAAGCTTGATCGACGCCATCCGCATTGCTGCGGTCGGTCGTACACTTGGCACCCGTGTCTTCTCTACCATCCGCGTCGAAATATTCATCGCCCAAATCCAGCCCATAATGACCAAATTCATGGACCAAGGCCCGGAAATGGCTGAGGTCCGTCCAATCAAAACCGCGCCCCATGTAAGCATGGGCATTCGTGCCCTGCCAGACGCCGCCTACGGTGGCATTGGCCCGGTACCCGTTTGCGGCCTGGATGTAATAATCCGCTTGGGCCCAACGGGCCTTATTATCGTCCATCTCAATGACCTCGAACAGCATCTGGCCATCCGTCAAGTCGAATAGATAAGCGGAAGCCTCTCGAAAGCCGTCCATCAACTGATCCAGAAAGGCCGTGGTTGCTTCCCATTCTACCGAGGCCAGCACATAGAAGCCAATCAGGGGCTGGGTACGACGCACTACCAGCACCTGCGTGGCCGTCGGATCGCTGATGGTGAAGAACTGGGGAATGCCGTTGTTATCGAAACCAAGGCTGGTGATGTAGATGCGGTACGACCAGTCTCCGTACACCCAGTTGTGGTAGCCCTTGGGGGAGGGGCGTTGCTCGACCAGGTAGCGGGCGACCAGTTGATCGCCTGCCAGCACGTCGTGCAGGGTGGCTACGGCCGCCCCGTAGGTGGATTGCAGCTTCCCGTTCAGGTAAATATCCGCTCCGCTGACCGGTAGGCCGTTTTCGTTTTCAACCCGCACGGTAACGTCCCCCCCGACCCGTACCACCCCCGATGTGGACCAGCCACTTACGTTTCCCGCCTGGTCCCAAGCCCGCACCCGGAAGGAATAGGTTCGGGCCCGCTCCCCGGTAAAGAAAGCCGACTGATAGGTGACCCCCGGATGCCAGTTGTTCCAGGCCCCGCCATCGGTGCTCACTTGCACATCGTAACCGCTAATTCCCGAAAGCCCGTCGCTGCCACTCCAGGCCACATTGAACGTCGCTGTTTTCACGCTGCCCGTCGCCGGTTCGGTCAAAAAAACCGTGGGCGGCGTGATATCGATAGGGAAGGGTCCCAGATGCTGCGCCCCGCTGGCGGCATTGCCCGCCTGATCGATAGCCCGCACATGGAGCCACCACCCGGACGAATCCGCCGCTGCCGTTAGAGTCAAGGAGGCAGCCGCCGTATCCACGAACACACCCGGCACCGTACCGGAATAATTGTCCCAGGCGTAGGAGTACCCTTTTAACCCGCTGCGGTCATCCACGGCGCCGGTCCATTGAAAGGCGACGTGGGGGTTGTTGGACCAGACTCCCGGGGAATGGCTGGTGCTGATCAGGCTGGTCGGATTCTGGGGCGGTACCGAATCCACCTTGACCGCGTGGCTGGGTCCGGTGCCGGGATTGCCCGCCATGTCGGCGACCTGGAACCGGACCAGGTTCAGGCTCGCCGGTCCGGAGTCTTGCCCGAAGGGGATGTCGGCCGAGATGATCTGCGGGGTGGTTGTTCCGCCCGTCCCGCTGATCGAGGCCGACCGCCAGGGGCTCCAGGAAGAACCGCCATCGATCGAGTAGCTGCATTTGGCGGTGGAGACATCCAGCCCCGAGAGGGTGTCTTCCACCTGTTCCTGAACGTGAACGGTTTGGGAGGTGACCCACTGCGTCGGGGCAAAGTTTGTCCAGTTGTCGGGAGGAGTAGTATCGCTGGGGGTTTGGACATGGACAAAGAAAGCATCCCCGGTGAAAGCCTGCCCCGTCTGATTGGAGACATACTGGATCCAATGGGCCGCTTTTATAATTCCATTGCTGGAGGTGGCGCCGAGGGAGTAGTAGCCCGATGGGGCGAAGGCCATGATGTTGTAAATCTCGCAGGTCTCATCCGTCGCCAGACTGAAGGCCCCCAACTCATCCGTGCTGGTTCTGTCGGCCAACGCTCCCTGCACATTCGGATCGCTCGAACAGTAGAGGGCCACGTCAACGTCTCCCAACGGGTGGCTGGTATCGCCGATGGCGTTTCCGCTGTAGACATGCCCGGCAAAGGCCGTGTGGCGGTGGTAAGTGACAGTGAGTCGCGGCGGGTCCCAGCCCCGCTCTCGGCTGATAAAGTTGCGGTGATAGCCTTGGGCGCCAGAAACCGGACCATAGATCAATAGGCCGTTATTGCTACCGGTCCGCCAACTGGTGATCCAACTCGTTGAGATGCCAATCGATTTCCAGCCCGAGGCCCCATCTACCTGCCAGAGGAGGCCATAGGGGAAAGTGGTCGGATTGGTGTTCCACGTGACAGTAGACTCCGCCCAGGGCGTGGTCACGAGATAGACAGCCAGGCCGACCGGATCGAGCCCGCCGCTGCTTTCCAGATATAATTCCAGGCTGTTGCTGTCGATGATGGCATCCGCCGGCAGAGAAGAGAGATCAAAGCGGACCAGCGTCACATCTTTGATTGACTCAATGGGATCGTAAGTCATGATGAGGGTCGAATCGCCCCCAAAATTGCTATCCGGTGAGTTGCTTTTGAGGGTCGCGTCCGCCACGGCCAGAAAGGTGGCGGTCGAGGCCGCGGCCTTGTTTGGGGAAAGCAGGCAGAGCAGCACGACAATTAACGATATGGCCGACTTAATCAAACGGCTGACACGCATGGTGGTCCTCCTTTTCAAATGCTTTCGGCGAAGGCGGTATTTTCCATTGAAACAATTGGGATCGGACCCTCACTTTTCTTGTTGGGAAGTCTTCATAAACTCCTGTGCCCGTCACCGCGTGTCTATAAAACCGGGCCGTCAGTTCACTCAGGATCGACAGGAATATCGCCGAAAAAGTCGGGGCTTTGAAAAGCGTCGCCGGGGACGTCCTTGCAAATACCCTGTCCTACAACCGTTACCCCTGGAACCCGAAGCCATCAAAGATAGTAAAAACAGGCTCTTTCTGTTAAGTTAACGGCATTGGGTCCGACCCGATTCGGCCGAAAGCTCGAAATAGCCCCATTTTAAAGGATGATCTTACCTATATTGTGTTTAAGATCAATCAGTTACCTTTACGCGACCCCACTCCGCTCAACAAAAGCAACTTGTCTCTTTTCTTTTTCGCAAACTTATACATAAAACTTCAACGGTTGTTTCTCCGCATCCTTTGCCGATCCCATAACCAGCACTTCTCCCACCTTCTCGGCAAACCGTATGGTGACCGGAAGACCGTCATTGTAGTTGCAGGCGTTGTAGTTGATCTTGGTCAGCCCCATGATATCGGCCAAAACGGTTCGGATGTCGGGGAGCAGGCCGGTGCTTCTCTGGATGGTGATATGGAGGGGATTGGGCGTTTCCGGGCCTATGTAAGTATCCAGCCGTGGGACGTAGCCGTTTGTCCAGAGGTAGGCGCTTCGCTCATCAAGCTTTAGTGCGGTGCCGCGGATAACGGGGTAATCGCCATTCCGGAAAAGCTTCGTATCGCCGCTGGTCGTCTTGATCCGGACACCAATAATGTTGGTGCCCGCCGGAGCGACTTCGCAGAAGGCGTCCCATTCCTCGTTATTGAAGTACGTTTTCCCGTGGATAAAGAATTCGTCAGGCATAGTTCCGTGCTTATCCCGGAAGGTTTCGAGCACCTTTGAGATGAGTCTTTTGGCTTCCGGGGCCTTGAGGTGGTATTCGTAATCACCGGTCTTGTAAGGACCATTGGCGCCGCGGAATACAACCGCGTCTCCTTCGTTCAGGAACATCTGAGCCGCGCAGCACACATGACCATTCGGGTCTCTGGGAATGTTCTTGAACACGAGGCCGATATAACAGACTCCCGGCCGCACATTGGCCACCTTCCAGGGTGGTTCCGGCTGCGTCTTGTAGTAAAGGCCCGTAGCCAAATTCCATGCCACTGTTGCTGGATCTTGCAGCCGCCGTGTCGGACGATTCGCTTTATTCAGAAATTCATCCGGCGCCAGTGTTGTTTCCCGCAACAGCTGCGAGGTATGCCCGAATTTCAGGAGCCGTGCCTTGACCTGGCGGTGGAAGTCGGGGACATCGTCGAAAATGGCTTCATCGCTCTGGTCTATCACCCCAGCAAACAACGGCATGTCGAAGCGTTCCTTCTGCTTCTTCGAGAAAATCACCCTTGACGAGTTCAAGTCCGGTACGCTTCGCAAGTGACTTGCACCGCTCGAAAATCAGTTCGGGAAGGATAAACACCCAGATATCTACCGTGCGTTCTTCATTCCTGTCGTAACGTTCGATTTCATGAATGTATAGATCAACTGCCTTCCTTACCGCCTCATGATGGTTGGCGGTCCTAGTTGCTCTATCCAGTTCATCCGGACTGATCTTGAGCTCGACAAAATCGCCAGGACTGATAACAAGACCGAAGGCTTCTTCCATACCGGGAAAATTGGAGAGATGCAAGCGATGTTCTTTATCGGTCTTGCCGGGTGGAGGAATCGGAATGAAGCCCCCTAACTTTATTGCCCAATTCCGGAAGTATTTAAGACCATTATGAGTGCCGATCACGCCAATGGAGATTTCTTTCGACCGCGTCGGTCCGGAATGGGGACCATAGAGAAAAAGACCGTCCTTCGGGTGATCGCACACCTGACCGTAGCCGAAGCAGAGATCAGGCTCCGGGATATACACAACCTCCAGATGCTTTTCCGGCAGGTCCATTACTCTTCACCCTCCATTTCAAAGTTGCCCAGGGTTGAAAGGTCCTGCTCTTCCGCATCTTCCGGCATGGTGTCGGGCAACAGAGTTGTAACCGGGGATGTCGCAAGAATGGGATGTGCGTCGAGGACGAGTGAAGATGACTCGGCAAGTGCCAATTCAATATATGGCGAGGAACCTGACAACAATTCGAGAAAAGCCATGAACCGCCCATGCCAGGCCTTATTGCGCCACCTGCTGCAGATGGTTCGTCTGTGGTAATGCTGTTTGTCTGCGTCCTGAATGACTGCTCCGGCCTCTTTCCCGGACTGTTCGGAAAAGAGAATTCGGGCCTTGAACTTGAAATGGGGAAAAGGCCGAAGAAATGGCGTCGCCGTAGCGCCGTATTCCCACACCTTTCCACTGGCGGCATTGCGGAGCATAGCGGAGCGGCGCAGGGATTTCTCTCCCCAGGGGATTCTCTTGCCAAGGGGTACTTGTCCCTTGGTAACAAGAATCCCGATTGACCCTGAGAATTGGTACTCAAAGAGACCCTTCTTACGGCAGAATCTTTCCCAACTGCGGCGAAACATGGAGAGGACAAGATTAGCGGCGACGTTGGCCTTGATACCAGGCGATTCGCTGCCGTTCTCAATAAGTTCCATCAGATTGTGTTCGGTTCCGGACAACGAACTTGGCAACATAGGCAAAATCACGGTTGACCTCTTCGGGGAGCGCAAAGGAAAAGAAACCGCGTTGGTAGACTTCGGCAGGGGATGGATTGGTGTTGCAGCATCTTTGCATCAACGACTGGTTAACGGCGCCAGGAGGATGGTAATAGCGAATGAATTCCGGCACCTGGGCAATGCTCAGCCAGCTCGTGGTCAGGATTTCGGGGGACTCCTCAATCTTTATGGCGAGCCGCTTCTTGTAGTTCTCCCAGTTCGGATTAATCAAAATTTTTTCTTTTAGTCGCGGGACATCCTGATTTTCCAATGTATCAAACAGGCTTTGAAGACCTCTCGCCCAACTGCCGACAAAATCAATGTACTGTATCTCCCCTATGCCGAATAGCCGTTTAAACGGTTCAAGACGAAGTGGTATGATAAAACGAGGGTCTTGGATTTCTTTGGCTATGTCCAACGCAATACCAATCTCTTCCTGTACACCATCCTTTTCCAATGTTGAATCTTTGCAACAGAGAAGCATCTTAACGGATTTCCGCAAAGTTTGAGTGACTACCTTGCGCCATCTGTCGCCCGCTTCCAAAGTCAGGATGTCTGCAAATACCGTGTACCCTGAAGCCTCCAGCCGTGGCGCAAGCCATAAGACGAATTCATCATCTTCCGGTGTGGCCTTGCTTATGAAAACCGTTTGACGTGTCATTTGGCGCAGCACCTCAATTCTGTCCCAATGCAAGGTTGCCCCGGGGCAACCTCGCATTTTATCCGGCAGTGGTTCTTTCCCCAAAAATCCCTTACCCAGGTTTCATCCACCCATGAACTGCGGCGATATCATCTCCACTAAAAAAAACCCCACTTCTTTAAACAAGAAATGGGGTCTAATATTCTTCCATCGACACTCCTTTGGTTAAAGGTTGTCCATAAAAAAATTCAATATTCGAGCTTCATGAATTCCTATCTAAAATATTTCCAGATTGTCAAATTAATTTAACTTCTTAATCGGGCATCCCGCCCACCGCGGGAAGTGCCCGGTTTGGGAGTGGGGGTGAATTCCCAAATCTTCGACTCGTCCGGATTAATCGCCTCCCTATCGCCCGGCTCAGGGCTCGTGGCGCTGGATGGTATTTATCCGGTCGAAATCCCGATCGTAGCTCACAATTGTTTTTATTTTCAACCGTTCCATATGGGCCAGGGAAAGGCAATCTTCAAAATCCATATTCGTGACGGCGTAGAATTCGAGGGCCCGTAAGAATGAGCGTCGATGTGGAACCAGAAGTCCACTTAGAGAGACGATCGGCAATAGCAAATTCCGCACTTGTTCGCGGCCTTGATTGTAAACCGACCGGGAGGATAACACATATACCACTTCGGCCAGAACCGATTCCGAGGTCGTCAGCCGGACCTCTTTACGTTCGACCCGCTGAAAAAGCTCGTAGCAACGTTCGGCTTTAACCGGGTCGTCCCGGGTCAGGTACCGGAGGATCACATTGGTATCCAAAAAATCCATCAGCGGCCTTCCTTCCGTGGACGGATGGTTTTGCCGGTCCTTAGCCCCACCCTTTCCTCCCGAACCCGGCGGCGGATCTCAGACCATTTTTCAGGGCGGGCGGTCGGCTTGACCGCCCCGTAGGTGTCTTCCAGAGACATCGTGGCCGGGGCAAGTTCCACCCGCCCCTCGATGACACGGAAGGCCACCCGGTCCCGTGATTTCACCCCTAGTAGCTTGCGGATCGCCAGAGGAATGGTGACCTGTCCTTTCTGGGTAATAGTGCCCAGGTGTTCCTCCATCAGCATGGTAATACTCCCTTATTCATAATTACTTATACATAAAGTAATTCTGCATATTAGTATCGGAATGTCAATTTGTTTTCTTGACAGGAGCTTCTTGTTTTGAAAGTTCTATATACAAAACCTGAGTTCTAAATTAAGCTTAGGGCAATTCCTTGAAAGACCCGATCAAGAAAAACAATGACCGCTATGTATCGCCGGCCGTAGAGCAGGCCGCGCGCATCCTCTTCCGTCTCGCCGAAACTCCGGCCCCGGCCCTGAGCCTCAACGAAATCTGTGACCGCGTGGGGATCCACAAGAGCAAGGCCTTTACCATTCTGGAGACGCTGCAGCGGTTTGGACTGATCCGGAAGAATGAAGAAGGAAAGGGCTACGCTTTGGGTCCCAGTCTGATCTCCCTTTCCCGGAAGGTCCTCGACGATCTCAGCGCCCCCCGCCTGGCCGAGCCGATCCTGGAGGAACTGGCCGGCAAGATCGGGACCACAGCGGCCCTGGGCTTGATCGCCGGCCGAAACGTCTTCGTGGCCGCCAAGCGGGAAGGCCCCGGTCCGGTCGTGGTAACCATGCGGGTCGGACATCGTTTGCCGCTCACCTACGGCTGCCATGGGAAGGCCATAGCTTCGTTTCTCCCGGAGGCCGAACTGCGAGATGTACTCAGGGAGAAGAAGCTTTACTTTTACGGGGACCCGTCCCGTTTCGACCAATCAAAACTCATGAAAGACCTGGACCGTTGCCGGCGGGATGGATTCGCCGAGGACCTGGAGGAAACCACCCCGGGCCTCAACGCGGTGGCCGCGCCGGTACTGGGTCCCAGCGGCCGACCCCTCGGCTATATCGCCGTTCTGGGTCTGGCTTCCGCGGAAGAAGCGCGTCGCTGCGGACCGCTTGTGGCGGATGCCGGGAAGACGTTATCGCGGGAACTAGGGGCCAAAGACGACACGCCGGAAGGGATAACCGATGAACGGGAAAGGAAGGAAAAGGCGGAACAGGAGAAGACTTTTTATAGCACCTCACCAAATCCCGTTCGCTGTGCGCTTGAATGCCGGATGCAGTTCCCCGGCGCCCAACTGCCTCAGTTCGGGAACTCATCACCGGGAGCTGTTCAAGATTGTATTATGTAAAGGGGGATCCGGCCAGGGCCGGACGGTGGAGGTCACCGTTTACCAAATACTTTGAATGTGTTTATATTTTAAAATCCTCTGGTCTTTAGTGAGAATCACGGCCTGTTCTTCCCGGGCTGTGGCCACAATGATCTGATCGGCCGGGTCGTCATGGAAAGGCTGGGGAAGTGTGGTGGAACGATAGGCTATCCGGGGGGTAAGCTGAACCAACCTGAGCTTCGGCATTTCCAGGGCGCTGTTGATCCAGTCCTCCGGGTTGACGGCGATCCCGAGCCTACCCTTTTCCAGCAGCTTGCAAAACTCCCAGGGTGAAATGACCGACAGGAGCAGCTCTTCATAACGGTCTTCTTGCTCAATCAAGTCCCTGACCCTGCGGGAGAGGTTTTGGGGGCGCATATTCCACCAGACCCAGGTGTGCGTGTCGAGGAGATAATTCACCGGCTGGCTTCCCACAATTCCGGCCCTAGCGGGGTAACAATGTCTTTTTCGAAAACAAAGGCAGCGGCAAGTTTCCCGGGTGTGGCCTTGGTTTCACTCTTCTGAACGGGGACAACCCGGGCCAGCGGCCGGCCCCGTTTGGTTATGACCACGGGTTCCCTGGATTGGGCGATTTCGTTTATCACCTTTAAGGCCTGGGCTTTAAATTCACTAATGGCCATGGTTTTCATAGAATACACCTCCTTTGTCCAAAGTAGTCAAATAAAATGGTCAAGTCAAGAATAAAGTCCGCCGGCCTTGGCCCTTCGGTTTTACCCGTCCGGCAAACCAGGACATGGGTCTGGAAACAGATACCCCGCGACCGGTGTCGGAATGCCGAACCGGACGGCGCCCTTGGGTGAATCCGACACCAGCAGCCGCTCTTTCAGCAGTTGCCCCAGTGACTTTTCGTCCCGTCCTTTCGGCCAGCCCGGAAACCCGGATCATTTCACCCCGGGAGATAGTCCCACGAAGAAAAGCTTCCTGAAGCATAAAGACCGCTTCCGGTTTGAGCGATGGGTGATTCGGCACCAACCGGCCGAACTGATCCGGGAGATGGCGGAATCCGGTAAGACCTTTTATCCGCTTTAAATTGATTTTCGTCTTGCCAGGAAGCGGGGAAAGCTGTAATAATTTTGTACTAAACCCCCATGCCCGGGGCGGGTACCCCGTAGCATGAAAATCCCCCCCCGCCCCCCTTTGCCAAAGGGGGGAGTTAAAGTCCCCCTTAGCAAAGGGGGACTTTAGAGGGATTTCAAAAGGGCTGGAATAACCACCGAATCTTCTATTTTCGTATTAAACCCTTTAATTAAGATATTCAGGTCATCGCCAGGAACATTTGCGTGTACGAGTAAGTGTAAGAGTACGGAACCCCAAAAGGAGCGGAATTGAAGCAGAAAACGATGGAGGGCAAAGTGCTTTTGGCGGATGCCGTGCGGATGCTTGTTGCCTGGCAGCGAAGCCTGACAAAAGAATAGTGGAACAGGAGGAGTGGCGCCTTACTCGTACGCGTACTCGTACACGCCTATCCTTACTTGCGGGATTGACAACAGGGTCAGGCAGGTACCGATTCAGCGCCCACAAATTCTGCCGAAGCGCCGGAAAACCATTTACCTACTCAGAGTCCAACCATGCCTGTTAAATCAACCAGGTCTAAGAGAAAAAAAGTCACCGGAACCCGGCGCGTCCGTCTGACCGTTAACAACCAGGACGTTCATCTGGAAGTGGGCAGCGGCCTCGGGCAGATCGACCCCTCCGCGACCCTGGCCCACACCCTCCGGGAAACCCTGGGGCTCACCGGCACCAAGGTCTCCTGCGACCACGGCGCCTGCGGGGCCTGCACGGTCCTGATCGACGGAGAGCCCCGGCTTTCCTGTCTGACCCTGACGGTGGAATGCGACGGGCAAGCGATCACCACCATCGAGGGACTGGCGGACCCTCGGGAAGGGAGGCTGGATCCCCTCCAACAGGCCTTTATCGATCACAACGCCTTTCAATGTGGATTCTGCACCCCGGGAATGATCCTGAGCGCCCGGGCTCTGCTCAACGAAAATCCGTCTCCCACCGAAGACCAGGTCAAAGAAGCCCTGTCCGGACATTTCTGCCGCTGTATCAGCCACTACCAGGTGGTGCAGGCGGTCCTGTCCGTTTCCGCCCGAGGGAAGTAAGGGCATGACCGAGGCCTACCGCTATATCGGTAAAAACCTCCCCCGCCGGGATGCCCGGGAGATTGTCACCGGAAGCACCACCTATCTCAATGATCTGAAATTCCCCGACCTGCTTTACGGAAAAGTGCTGCGAAGCCCCCATCCCCACGCCTTGATTAAGAGGATTGACCAGACCCGGGCACTGGCGCTCCCGGGGGTTAAAGCCCTGCTCACCTGGGAAGACGCGCCGGATTGGAGGGGAGGCACGCCCCGCTGCAAACGGGTCCTCGACCGCCAGGTCAGGCAGGTGGGCGATGCGGTGGCCCTGGTAGCCGCCTTGACGGAAGAAATCGCCCTGGAGGCCCTGAGTTTGATCGAAGTGGAATACGAAATCCTGCCCGCCGTTTTCGAGGTGGAAGAGGCCTTGAAACCCGGGGCGCCCCAATTGTACAAGCAGTTCCCGGGCAATGTGCTGCCCCCCGGCACTCCTTTTTTTGGACCCGGATGCCTGAAAGAAGTCGTCAGGGGGGATGTGGAAAAGGGGTTTCAAGAGGCCGACGTTATCACCGAGGGGACCTTCGGCTATGAAAACCTGCCCAACCCCATTCCCCCCGAACCGCCGGGGGCCGTGGCCCTTTGGGAAGAGCCGAATACGCTGACAGTCTGGGTATCCTCCCAGACCCCCTACATGGATCAGATTACCCTGTTCCATATTTTTAATCGGGAGGTTAAGGTCCGGACCCTAGGCGGCGCCTGCGGCGGGAGTTTCGGGTCCAAGCTGATGTCCTGGCTGGTGCAAGCCCAAGCGGCCCTCCTCAGCCGGGCCACCGGCCGACCGGTGAAGCTGGTCTTGACTAAGGAAGAGCATTTGGCGACCTTTACCCTCCGGCCCGGATCACGTATGCGCGCCCGAGTGGGCCTGAAAAAGGACGGGACCGTAACGGCCGTTTCCGGAGACTGGCTGGTGGATACCGGCTCGTACTCCATGACCACCCAGGCTCAGGTGGCTGTTGGCTGCGGAGAACTGCAGATCATGGTGCGCTGCGCCAACTGGGATCTCAAGACGAAGATCGTCTGTACCAATCGGAACGCCTCGGGTATCGTCCGCGGGTTCGGCGGCCAGGAGCTGAAATGCGCCTTTATTCCCTTGCTCTCCCTGGCCATGGCCGAGGCCGGCTTGGACCCTTTCGAGGTGCTGAAGAAGAATTACGTCAAACCCGGCGATGGCTATTTTTGGCGGGACGGCCTCTGGTACACCTACCGGGGCGTCGACTACACCCCGGCCATGGAGCGGGGCGCCGCCCGCTTCGGCTGGAAAGAGAAATGGAAAGGGTGGCTCACCCCCACGGCCGTAAACGGCTCGAAACGGATCGGAGTGGGGGTCGGCGTCCATGGGAACGCCGACATCGGCGAAGACGCCTCGGAGGCCTACGTGCGCCTCCATCCGGACGGAACGGCCCTGATCTTTTCCTGTCTGACCGAGCACGGGACCGGGCAGAAGAGCAACCTCATGAAGATGGCCGCCGAAGTGCTGCAAATCCCCTGGGAACGGATCTCCATCGTCGAGCCCGATTCCGTGATCAATCCCTATGAATTCGGTCCGGTGGGTTCCCGGGGAACCTATGCCATCGGCAGTGCGGTGATCGCCGCCGCCCAGGACGCCAAAGAAAAACTCTTTGATCTGCTGGCCCCCCGGCTCCAGGCCCGACCGGAAGATCTGGAGACGGTGGACGGCCTGGTCTTTGTTCAAGGGCATCCGGAAAAGAAGATTCCCTGGAAGGCCATGGGGATTGACCGGACCTGCCTGGGTTCCGGCCGCTTTGAACCGGATTTCACCCTGGCCAATTGCATGATGACCTTCGTGGAAGTGGAGGTGGATACTGAAACCGGGCTGGTGACCCTGCGGCGCGTGGTCAACGCCACGGACGTGGGGCAGATCATCGACCCGCCGGGGCTGGAGGGCCAGCTCAACGGCTGCCTCGGCTCGGGAGGCATCGACAGCGCCCTTTTTGAGGAGACGGTCCTCGATCGGACCAGTGGACAGATCCTCAATGCCAACCTGATCGATTATAAATGGAGGACCTTCCCGAATTTGCCGGTCATTGACAACGTGGTTTTGGAGACGCCGATCCCCAGCCATCGTTTCAAGGCCGTCGGGGTAGGGGAGGTGGCTACCTCGCCCGGGCCTTCGGCGGTGCTCATGGCCGTTTCCAATGCCGTCGGCATTTGGCTGCACGACTATCCGGTGACCCCGGAACGGGTCCTGGCAGGCCTTGGGAAAGATTCCGGCCGGACCGACAGACAGGGGGCCGGTCATGAGGTCCTTTCAACACTTCCAGGCCGAAACCCTCGAAGAGGCGATGGCCCTGCTGACCAAATTTCGGGGCAAAGCCCGGGTCAACGCCGGGGGAACGGACCTGCTGGGGGTTCTGAAAGACGAGATCCTGCCCGGGTATCCCCAGGCAGTGATCGATATCAAGACCATCGTCGGCCTGGACTGCTATCCGCGAAGAGAACGGGCGGCTGACAGATCGGGGCTCTGACCCGGCTCAAGGATATCGCCGGGTCTCCACTCACTCCGGGAGCGCTATGGGGTCCTGGCCGAAGCGGCCCATTCCGTGGCCTCCCCTCAGATCCGGAACGTCGCCACCCTGGGCGGGAACCTCTGCCAGGAGGTGCGCTGCTGGTATTACCGTTACCCGAATCACCTGGGGGGCGCCCTTTCCTGTGCCCGCAAGGGGAAAGGCCCCTGCCTGGCCATCAAGGGCGATAACCGCTACCATGCCGTCCTGGGGGGAAAGAAGTGCTTCGCCGTCTGCCCGTCGGATACCGCCGTAGCCCTGGCGGCCCTCGATGCGCAACTCGTCATTGCCGGTCCTGAGGGCCAACGAAAAATGGCGCTAAACGATTTTTATAACCCCCTCGGCCTCGGGATTAAGTGGAATGAGATCTTAAGCGAAATCGAGATTCCAGTAATTAACCATTCGACAAAACAGCATTTTTTTAAGTTTACGCTCCGTCGGCCCATTGATTTTGCCATCGTCAGCCTGGCGGTGGTGATCACTGAGGACCACGGGATGTGCCAGGAGCGCCCGACTGGCCCTTGGCGCCCTGGCTCCCGGTCCGGTCCGGGCCAAAAGCGCCGAGGCGTTTTTATCGGGTCGGATCCTCAATGAAGAGACGGCCCTGCAGGCCTCCGAACTGGCCTTGGCCGGGGCCCGGCCTCTCAGCCGGAACGCTTACAAGATCGTCATTGCCAAGACATTGATTAAAAGGGCTATTTTAGGTCAAGGGCAGGGTTGACAGTAGGTTGGGTTTCTGTAAGGTCGGTAAAGGGCGTTGTCGATCAAAAATCTCACGACGCCAGCAAAAGCGGTAGTTCGCGTTCACGAACGGTTTCCGCAGCGTATTGCAAAGCTTCCTTGATATCCTCAGGCTCTAAGTCAGGAAAATCTTTCAGTATTTCTTCTTCCCTCATGCCGTCTGCCACCATCCCTACCACGGTAGCCACGGGAATCCGAAGTCCTCGAAGGCAAGGTATGCCCCCCATTTGCTCCGCATTCACCGTAATTCGTTTGAACTCCATTCCTTAACCTCCAGTAGTAATTATTTGCAAAATGCCTGGTACAATGATTAGTTATCTATACATATATCATACGATTCATAATTATTCTACCCGGTGAACAACGGGGCAGACTATTATTCTGCCTGGACAAGCCGGACCTGGGCGTCCCTGTTTGTCCCCGATTCCGATGAAGATGTATCCACCTCCCCAATTATGAAAATCATTGTCAAAGGCGTGCTGAGTATGGAAAATGGGCTGATGGTTCATGTCTTACTTGAACTCCAGCCGCTCCCATTTGACCCGGCGGTTTTTGAAATTAGCGTTTATGTTTATTAGTAAAGCTATAGATATAGATAATATTTTTCGCCTAACATTCTTAGATCTCTAAAAAATTAATTATTGCTCCAATTTTGGCTATGGATCCATTGGTATTCCAATCCGGGTCAAGTTCTTATCCTGACCCGACCCATTTCAGGGTTCCCCCGGGAGAATAGAGTCAACCGCCTGTTCCCGATCCAACCGGACGACGCGCGCCGCTCACCTTTATTCGAATGATATCTTTTCCAAATTCAACCACATCGCCTGAAAAGATCTTCTTTCGCTTTCTGGTTTCGACCCTTCCATTTACCCTAACGTGGCCTTCAGAAATCACCTGTTTCGCTTCACCGCCGCTGGCGACCCAATTTTCGAACTTCAAGATTTTATAGAGCTCGATGGGCTCTTCTGAAATTTCAATTTCTCTCATTCGGATCGCAGGCGTTTTTGATAATCCAATCCGTCTCCACGGCTCCAAAGACCCTTTGTTTCCTCGACCAGGGATTGATAGGCTTTTTCCCCTTCCGCGGATTTCAGGCAGGTAATCCCTTGACGAATAGCCTCGGCCAAAGAAACACGATGCATTTGACTGTAACTCTTAAGCCACCGCTTTTCCTCCTCGGAAATAGTAATAATCGTCCTCGTGGAACCCATAGCTGTTCCCTTCCTCGATGATATATAATCATATTTATCACATGGGATGCATGTCAAGCCCCATTTCACAGCTCCGGAGTAAGAGCCTGCCATAGCCGGAAATCCAGGGTCGGAGATCCTTTCCTCCTTTTCGGAATCCCTAAAGCCAGACTATTTTCTGCTCGGCCTCAATGGCCTTGAATTCCGGGTCGCCGGTATAAATTTCCGCCTTCTTCAACCTGGCCAGCGCCGCGGCAAAACAATCGGCCAGTGACATCTGGTGAAAGGCTTTTATCTCTCCGGCCGCCTCAGCCAGTTTCCGGTCCGCGTCAATGATTTCGATGGGTAATCCGAGCAGCTTGTCTCTTACCTCCGCCCAGCGGTCGGACCCTGCTTTTCGTTCGACCATATAGCGGACTTCCGCCCAATTGGGCGCGGCGATCAGGAGTTTATTATCCGACTCCATGGCCTTTTCCAGTAGGTCGAGCACGATTTCGTGGCCCTTTTCTTTAAAAAGGAAGGCCAGAACGGCGTAGCTATCGAGTACGGCGTTTTCCAAGTTTGGCCTCCTCGTGTTCCCGGTCTTTGGCCCGTTCCTGAAGGAGTTCTTTCGTTACCGAAGTTTCGCTGGCCAAGAGGCCGTGGACGCTCCGGATAGTCTCTTTGGTCAGCGGCTGAAATAGAATTTCATCATTTCGTTCAATAAAATATACCTTTACGCCCGGTCTGAGGCCGTAACGCTTTCTTAATTTGGCCGGGACCACGATCTGCCCCTTACTGGTCATGGTGGCTTCTTCCATAGCTTCATCAATCCTCCTTTTTGCATAATATCTTACATTATGGTATAATGTAAGTCAATATGATAATTATAGGAATAGTATTCAAAAGGAATCCTTGGGCCAATTTCTTTGGGAGGCCCGATTCCGGCGGCTCAAGAAAAAGATGGCTAAAAAGGCCAAAGCGGCCGGGGTCATCACCAAAGAAGATGTATTCAGCCGGATATCGTGAGAGTCGTCTTTGTCACCCATGTGTCGATCGCCGCCTTTTTGACCGAAGGGGCCACGCACGTTGCGGCGAGAATAGAGAGAAACAGCCGGCACCTAATAGTGAGCTTCATGATTATCTTTTAAGGCCATGATCCATGATCCTACCATCATATTTATTCCCAATGGCAATGCAAGGAATAAGCTCTTTCCCTGTGCGGACGCAGTAAATTTCCTTATTTCTTCCTCATTTTTGTCCTTTTTGACCGTTATCCCGAGTAGACCAGCAGGTTTCCGGCTATGGAGATCCAATAGATGGGAAGGAAAAAATATTCCCCCTGGGAAATAATTTCCCGACCCTATCGGGAATTTTTAAGCCGATAGGTCGCATTTCCAGGCCAAACCATATTTCAAATAAGTTACTTCATGAAGGAATTGAAAAAATGTTTGGGTCCGTCTTTGCCAAGAGCAAAGCCCAGGGAGGGCGAAATCAAAAAACGCCCCTCCCCAAAATCAAATCGAAAACGGGGACTCCCTGTTTTCGAAGCTGGCGATCAAATTATTCACTGAACGGAAGCGGGGAAGAACGTCGAAAAAATGGTTTTCGGACGTAACGTATCGAAACTGAGAAACTTAATCTGGCACTGGGGTTGCTTTATCCCCCCTGTATGAATTCCAATGTCCGATCGGCGATAAGGGGGGTGATTATTAAAATACTATCATTGAGAGAAAGGATTACCCGGTTAGAGGCGAGATTGTTGTTAACCACGAACCAACATTGAAAAGGAGGTTATGTATGTCCAGCAGCATTGGAAGTCTCAATGGCCTGGGTGGTTACGGTTCCATGTACCAGATGGATACCCAGTCCATGCAGCAGATTCAGAAGGATCTATTCAGCAAAATGGACAGTGATGGTAGCGGCGGAATAGACAAAACGGAGTTTTCCGACATTGCTAAGAACTTGTCGAAACTTAGCGGAAACTCCATCAATGGGGATGATGCTTTCAAAACCTATGACACCAACAACGACGGCTCCTTGAGCAGCGATGAGATGAAATCGTTCATGAAGGACAACGCTCCTCCTCCGCCGGACGGTATGGGCGGCGGAATGTCCTCCATGAACGCCCAGTTCCTACAGCAAGCTCAGGACGACCTATTCAGCAAGGTAGACGGTAACGGCAGCGGCGGAATTGATAAAACGGAGTTTACCGGCTTTGCCAATAAAGTAAAGGAGCATACCGGAGACTCCATCGATTTGGAGGAGGCTTTCTCCAAATATGACACCAACGAGGACGGGTCCTTGAGCAGCGATGAGATGAAGGCCTTTATGAAGGAGAATGCCCCTTCACCGCCGGGCCAAATGTCGCAAGCCACCTCGACCTACGGAAAGGGCCAGGAGGACTTTAAGATGGAGAGCCTGGTGGATTTGCTCAAGAATCTGTCTAACAGCGGCGGATCAAGCTCCACCGGAGATAGCAATTCAATCAACTCCTTTTTATCTCAACTGATTGAAAACTTAAAAAACGGTGGAGGCAGTTCCCTGCTTAATGTGAGCGCCTGATAGGCCAGGAAAGTTAGAGAGCAAGGCTGGTCAACATCGTTGATCAAGACGCTTTCTGGCCATAGCGCTCATCGACGGAGGCGCGGGAGAGAGTTGAGTATATTTCTCTCCCCGCCTTCATTTTCATCCCCCCTCTATTTATTAAACGTTACTCTGTTCAGTATTCCTCCGCATTTCCTTTTTCCTTCCATGTTTTTGCCATATTTGTCTGTTATTTCTGGACTCGATGAATTCGATATTCCCGGAGGCATCGATCAGAAACTATGAGGTGGAGGTCTGCGATGAAAAACAACAGGTTCCAAATCAACGATTCTAAAAATGAGGGAAGGGGAATAATGTCCAAATCATTTATGGCAACAGTCCTTTTAGTCCTATTAATAGATTTGGCTTTCCTCTTTTTTATGGGTCTTTGGGCAGGAAATGTTTCAGCCCAAATGGGCGGTAGGATGCCCCCATCGATGGGTTCCGAAAGGATGGGCGGCCGGGAACATCCTGGAACAATGTCCGCCCCTGCCGGCCAGCCGAGCGATGGAAAGATGCTCGAGATGATGATGGA
This sequence comes from uncultured delta proteobacterium, assembly GCA_963743305.1. GTDB lineage: Bacteria > Desulfobacterota > RBG-13-43-22 > RBG-13-43-22 > RBG-13-43-22 > CAVQSS01. Next base: position 33,220 of record CAVUPH010000025.1, on the reverse strand, counting down.
TTCCGAGCATCCCATTTGGCGATACCTTAGGGAACTCAGTCTTGATGAAAAGCAGAAAGGGGATATACAAGAGTTGAGGAACAGGTTGACGGAAGAGGTGATCAGGAAGAGGACCGATGAACAGATTACCGGGTTAGAATTGAAGAACCTTCTCGAGAAAGATCCGGTAAATATAAAGGCGGCGGAGACAAAAATTAGACGGATAGAGAACCTAAGAGCGGAAATGCAGCTTTCCCTCATCCTGGCCGTGGAAGAACTCAAGACAAAATTAACGCCGGACCAGAGAAAAAAACTCCAAGAGAAACAGAAAACGGGGCCCAGGACAAGAGAGAGGCCTGATGGAAAATTTGATAGATGATCGTTGGACAAATGAAAAAAGTCTTCAAATATGTTTGGCTAGGCTTCGCCATGGGAACTGGGAGAGAGATGAGGTTAGGATTCAGGAAATGGACCCTAAGTAAACATGGATTCCGCCAGTTTTAGATCAAAGCCCTGGGTGGTGGATGGGAATCACTGGCCCAGGTACCTGAAAAATAGCCATCCAATGGAACTGCACATGAATGTGGACGAGGCCGATATAGGTAATGTGCGCGAAGGCCAAGAAGCCACCTTCAGCGTCGCTGCCTATCCGAATGGAACTTTTGAGGCACGAATCACCCAAGCCCGTTTTGGCTCTTCAACGACGTCAGGGGTTGTGACCTACGAAACCGTGCTGAAAGTCAACAACTCGGATCTATCCCTACGGCCTGGTATGACAGCCACCGCAGAGATCACCGTCAAGAAAGTCGAAAATGCCATTCTGGTACCGAGCACCGCGCTGCGCTTCACCCCGCCAGTCCAGGAAGAAAAGAAGCCTTCTGCTGGTTTGGTCGGCTCTTTGCTTCCACGGCCGCCTATTTCCACTTCCCAATCAGGCGGGGAGGCCACCAGCAGCAAAAGCCACATTGCGTCTGGACGTTAAAGGATGGCCAGATCAGCCAAAACGCATTGACAAGGATCGAACAGGAAGCTCAGTCTTTGAATGAATTGATTGGCCATGTGCTGATGCCGACCCGCCTTGAATCCGGGGTTGAAAGGGTTCAGATGAAATCCGTCGGACTCGCGACCCTGGTTGAGGAGATATCCGCGGATGGAGAATTTGAAGCTCGGGGAAACAACCGGAGTGTTAAGCTGTTGAACCTCGACGCGTGTGTCGTCCAGGGCAACGAAGCATTGCTGCGTCAGGCTATCGAAAATATTGTCCGTAATGCCATCCAATTTACGTTTGAGTCGACCCGTGTCGAAATTTGTCTGAAAAAAAGGTTAATCAATGCCTCGCCGTATGCTGAAATCACTGTCAGAGATCATGGTGCCGGCGTTACGGATGCAGATATCCTCAATATTTTCTGGATTTGACAAGCCTATCCACGGCCCAGGTGCTTTGTGCCGCCATCAAAAAAGGGCGCCTATGACCTGGTCCTGATCGGCCGGCAGCGGACTGGGAATTCGGCCAGGTGGGATTGGTTTTGGCCGAGATCCTTAACATACCGGCCGTCAATCTGGTTCAGGCCGTGGAGCTTCAAGGGAATAAGATCAAGGTAGAGAAGCTGAAGCGCATTGGCTATGAAGTGGTTGCGGCCGCTCTGCCGGCCCTGGTCACCGTGAGCAGCGAAGCGGGTGAACTCCGGCGGCCGACGCTGAGGGCCATCCAGGAGACCCGGAAGAAACCGGTAACTATTTGGAAGGCCGCCGATTTGGGAATTGATCCCGGGGGACTGAAAAAGATCACTATCCGTGAATTGTTCCCTCCACCTTCCAGGGCCAGGAACTCTTTCTTTATTGAGGGCGAATCCGCCCAGGAGAAAGGTCGGATTCTGGCGTTCAAACTGCGTCAGGACGGGATCGTCTAATGATTAAGAAAAAAAGGGCTGGTCAACGATCCTTGCTGGCGGGTTCAAACTTGTACCCTACACCATACACCGAGTAAATCAGGTCGGTGTGGGGATCAACGGCCTGGATTTTCCGGCGCAATTTCTTGATGTGGCTGTCGACGGTGCGGTCGTTGACGAAGCGGTCGTCCGGATAGATGCGGGCCATGATCTGTTCCCGACCGTAGATCCGTCCCGGTTTTGCAGCGAGCAATTGCAGCAGCTTGAATTCCACCGCGGTCAGTTCCAGATCCCGACCCCGGAGCCGGGCCTGGTAGGTGGCGTCATCGAGAACCAAGTCCGGGTCCGATGCCGCCGTTTCGCCGCGGGTGCGCCGCAGGACCGCCTTGACCCGGGCCACCACCTCCCGGGGGCTGAAGGGCTTGCAGATGTAGTCGTCGGCCCCCAGCTCCAGCCCCAGTATCCGGTCAATCTCCTCCACCCGGGCGGTGACCATGATGATGGGCACCTGGGAGAAGGTCCGAATTTCCCGACAGACCTCCAGGCCGTCCCGTCCCGGCAGCATAATGTCCAGCAGGACCAGGTCGACCGGGTGTTCCCGAAGCCAGGGCGCCACGCCCGTCCCCTCAGTTAAAACAAAGGTTTCAAAAGCGGAGGCCTTCAGGTAATCGGCCAGCAGGGCCGCCAGCTTCGGTTCATCCTCTACAATCAGAATGGCGCCTTTCATGAACGGCCTCCGAACACCGGCAGGCTGACCCGAATCAACAGCCCGCCCAGTGGGGAGGAATGGGCGCTGATCGTCCCGGAATGGGCCTCGACGATATTTTTACAAATGGCCAGGCCGAGGCCGGCCCCGCCTGACGCCCGGCTGCGCGATCCTTCCACTCGATAGAGCCGGTCGAACAGCCGGTCCAGTGCCGCCTCGGGAACCCCGGGCGGGGAATCCTGAAATTCAATAGTGATCCGACCGTCCGCCGGATGACAAGGTAATCCGCAATTCCCCCCCGGGATCGGTGAAGCGCAGGGAATTTTCAGCCAGGTTGGCAAAAAGCTGGAACAGCCGCTCCCCGTCTCCGAAGACCATGGGTTGTTTTTGGGTTGTGGATAGATGAAGGGAGAACCCGAGCCCCTTTTCCTGGAAGGCCGGACGGTATGTTTCGACGACCCTCTGGAGAAGCTCGGCCGGATCGAGCGGCTCTTTCCGGTAGGTCAAGGCCCCCAGGTCGGAAAGGGAAAGCTGGTAGAGGTCTTCCACCAGACGATGTAAACGTATGGTTTCCCCGTGCAGGGAGCTGATCCGCTCCGGTGTAATCTTCCGGATTCCATCAAGGAGGGCTTCGATCTCACCGCGCATTATGGCCACGGGCGTCCGCAGTTCATGGGAGATGTCTGCAATCCATTCCCGGCGGGCCTTTTCATTTTTTTCCAGGATCCGGGACATTTCGTTGAAGTCGCCGGCCAGACGGCCCAGTTCATCCGAAGACCTGACCGCAATACGCGTGGCATAATGGCCGGAGGCAATGTCCCGGGTGGCGGCCGCCAAGGCCTTGATGGGACGTACCAAACGCCGGGCCAAAGGGATGGAGAGGAGGGCCACGATCAGGACCAGACAGGCCGCGGCCGCCGCCAGGGCCAGACGTTGCTCCCTGAGAAACTGCGACTGCATGGGGTGCAGAAAATGTTTCGGGGACAACATTCCCGCGTAACCCACGGTCCGATCGCGGACCGTAATGGGACGAAAATCGATTTTCTCGTCCGGAGGTTGAAAGCCGAACACCGTTTTTCGGTCCTCGTTCAAGACGACGAGTGGACCCCCCTTAGGTTTATGAGGGTCAAACGCCGGCGGCGGCTTTCCCGGCGAAGGATCGTTTCGAAGAAAATCCCAGTTTCCCTGTTTCTCATAACGACGACCTAAATCGTCGATCAACTCCCCCATCCTGCTCTGGTCCGTTTCCTTAAGGTACTGATGAAACCCCCGGTCGAGGTTCCACTGCATGACCAGGAACAGGGTCAGGATGGCCAGAGCGGCCGCCCCCAGGATGGAAAGAAACAGGCGTTGGGTGATGCCAAACTTCATGGGGATTATTTTGGTATCTATTTCTGCCAATCGTCAAGACAAAAGGTCTATCACCTCGAAATATCCTTATTCCCTCCATAATTGTTTCACAATTGCTCTGTAAATTGCCTAACCATAATGAAAAAAGCAATCCTAGTAAGATTAATTCAGTTACCAACCTGTTGGCTGCTCCTGTCGCTGGTCTTGCTCCTTTCCGGATGCGCCGCCGTCGGACCGAACTATGTCCGGCCGGACACGGCCACGCCTGCCGATTGGCACACGCCGCTGCCGGAAGGACTGACCGTCGGGGTAAAAGCCCCTGGAAATCTTTCGGCCTGGTGGCGAACCTTGAACGATCCCCGGCTTTCCAGCTTGATGGACCGAGCCGAGGCCGGGAACCTGGACCTCAAAAAGGCCCGGGCCCGGGTTCGCGAGGCGCGGGCCCGGCGGGGCATCGTCCAGGCCGACTTCTTCCCGACCCTCGACGGCGCGGCTTCCGCTAACTGGAGCCGTTTCAGCAAAGACAAAGGATCCGGCGAGACCGTTGACCTCTACGCGGCGGGACTGGATGCCGGCTGGGAGCTGGACGTTTTTGGCGGCTTCCGTCGCTCCCTCGAGGCGGCCGAAGCGGATTGGCAGGCTACCCAGGAGAACCTGCGCAACGTCCTCGTCTCCCTGCTGGCGGAAGTGGCCCTGAATTACATCGATGTGCGCACCGCCCAGGTCCAAATTGTCGTGGCCGAAGAGAACCTGGGAGCCCAAAGCGAGACCTACCAGTTGACCCAATGGCGGTACGAGGCGGGGCTGAGTGACGAACTCGCCGTCCAGCAGGCCCGCTATAGTCTCGAGAATACACGTTCTTTGATACCGGCGCTGCACACCAAACTGGAGGAAGCCCTAAACCGCATCGCCGTGCTCCTGGGAGAACAACCCGGCCAGGTCCATTCGGAACTGAAGAAACGGAGAGCCTTTTCCGGTCCCACCCTTGAGCGTTGCCGTGGGTGTGCCGGCTGACCTACTGAGGCGGCGGCCCGATGTGCGCCAGGCCGAGCGCCAACTGGCGGCCCAGACGGCGCGGATCGGTGTGGCCACGGCGGACCTCTATCCCAAGTTCACGCTGAACGGTTCCATCGGCCTGGAAGCCCTTTCTTTGACCAATCTGTCTTCCGCCGTTTGGAGCCTGGCCGGCGGGCCAAAAATCACCTGGGCGATCTTCAAAGGCGCGGCTATCCGCCAAAACATCGAGGTGCAGTCGGCACTTCAGGAACAGTACCTGCTGGCCTATGAAGCGGCCGTGCTCACGGCCCTGGAGGAGGTTGAAAACGTCCTGGCGGCCTATGCCGAGGTCCAACGGCGAAGGCAATCATTAAGTGAAGCTACAGACGCCGCGCGGAAAGCGGTCGGGTTGGCCCGGCAAAAATACGAGGCGGGACTTACCGATTTCAACAATGTCCTGGAGGCGCAACGTTCCCTGCTTTCCTTTCAAGAACAATTAGCCCAAAGCGAGGGAAACATTGCTTCCAACCTGGTTCGTTTGTATAAGGCCCTCGGAGGCGGATGGACCTCCCTGGATGGAGAAATCCCATGATATCAAAAACCAATCCAGACTCCGATCTGGCGCGGACTCTGGAATTAGATCAACCACAAGGAAACGGCCAGCGCTGGAAACGATGGATCATTTTGGGCCTGGTGGTGATCGTGGTCCTGGCCGGAATCGTAGTCTGGAGGATATCGGGTACGTCCGAGACCACGTCGTATAAAACCGAGGAAGTCAAGCGCGGCAATTTAACGGTCATCGTCACGGCCACCGGTACCCTGAAACCAACGAATTCGGTGGACGTGGGCTGCGAGTTGTCCGGAACCGTGAAGAGCGTTGAAGTGGACTATAACGGTACAGTGAAAGTCGGGCAGGTTCTGGCCAAACTGGACACCACCAAATTGGAAGCGACGCTGACCCAATCCCGGGCCGCTCTGGAGGCAGCCCAGGCTAAAGTCCTTCAAACCCAGGCGACCGTGGCGGAAACCCGGGCCAAGCTGGCCCAGTTTCGGCGGGTCAGGGAACTGAGCCAGGGCAAAGTCCCTGCCCAATCGGAACTGGATGCGGCCGAAGCGGCCTTCGAGCGGGCCAAGGCCGATGAAGCCAGCGCCAGGGCGGCAGTCTCCCAGGCCGAGGCCACGGTAAAGGCGAACGAGACCGATCTGTCCAAATCGGTGATCCGATCTCCCATTAACGGTGTGGTTCTCACCCGCAGCATCGAGCCCGGGCAGACCGTGGCCGCCTCCTTTACCGCTCCGGTGCTGTTCACCCTGGCCCAGGACTTGATCCAGATGGAACTGCATGTGAATGTGGACGAGGCCGACATCGGCAAAGTGCGGGAAGGTCAGGAGGCCATCTTCCGTGTCGCCGGCTACCCCCATCGAACCTTCGAGGCCCGGATCACCCAGACCCGTTTCGGATCGTCGACGACCTCCGGGGTAGTGACCTACGAAACCGTGCTCAAGGTCAACAACGCCGACCTCGCCCTGCGGCCAGGCATGACGGCTACCGCGGACATCACGGTCAATAAAGTCGAAAACGTCCTCCTCATACCCAGTGCGGCGTTGCGTTTTACACCGTCCGTGCAGGAGGAAGAGAAACCGGAGCAAAAGGGTTCAACAAGTCTCATTGGTTCACTGCTTCCGCGTCCACCCGGTTCCGGGCCGAAGTCAGGAAGGGACATTTCCGGCAACCCAAAGGAGCAGCGCGTCTGGACCTTGAAGGATGGGCAACCGACAGCCATCCCGGTCACGATCGGGTCGACCGATGGAGCCAAGACGGAAGTGACGGCCGGTGAAATCCAGCCGGGCATGGCGGTGGTGGTCGACACCGTCGGTGCAGGGAAATGAGCCCGATGAACCAGAATCAACCAGACAACCAACCCCTGATTGAGCTGCAGGGCGTGACGAAAGTGTACGGCACCGGCCAAGCAGCCATGCAGGCCCTGCGCGGCATCGATTTGCGCATCGAGGAGGGCGAGTTTGTGGCGGTAATGGGTCCCAGCGGTTCGGGCAAGTCTACCTGCATGAACCTCCTCGGCTGTCTGGATACGCCAACCGGGGGGGGGTATAAGTTCAAAGGCCTGGAGGTCGGCCAAATGACCCGCAACCAGCGCACGCGGTTGCGCCGGTTCTACCTTGGTTTTGTCTTTCAGGGCTATAATTTATTACACCGCACCTCCGCGCTGGAGAACGTCGAGCTGCCTTTGATCTATCGCGGGATCCCCCACGTCGTGCGGCGAGCGCAGGCCCTCAAGACTTTGGAAACCGTCGGTCTCAAGGGCTGGGAATCCCATACCTCCGGCGAACTTTCGGGAGGTCAGCAACAGCGGGTGGCTATCGCCCGGGCCATCGTGACCGAACCCGCCGTGTTGTTGGCGGACGAACCTACGGGCAACCTGGATACGGCCCGCAGCCGTGAAATCATGGACCTGCTCAGCGGCCTGAACCGCGACCGGGGGATCACCATAGCCATGGTCACTCACGAACCGGATATGGCGGCCTATGCCAAGCGCATTATCCATTTCCGGGACGGTCGGGTTGCTTCCGACAAGCAAAACGGGTGGGCCGCCTGATGCTCTGGACCACCATTTTACTGGCTTGGCGTGAAATCAAACGCAATATCCTCCGGTCGTTTCTAACCATCTTGGGAATCGTTATCGGTGTGGCTTCGGTCATCGTCATGGTGACCATCGGCGGCGGAGCCACCGCCCAGGTCAAGGAGCAGATTGCCGGTATGGGCAGCAACCTGTTAATGGTGACTCCCGGGAAAAGGCTTGGCCCCGGTCAGTCTTCCAACACCGCTTTGTTCAAGGTGAGCGATGGAGAGGCTATCCTCAGAAACGTCAGCGCTATTGCCGCCGTAGCTCCGGTCTCCTCCAAAAGCCTCCAAGCCGTCTTAGGCAATGAAAACTGGTCGACCAGCGTAACCGGAAGCGATAATGAGTATTTCCGGGTGACGAACAGATCCGTCCGGGCGGGCCAAGCCTTCAGCGAGAGCGAGCTGCGCGCCGGTGCGGCGGTCTGTATCTTGGGCGAGACCGTGCGCCAGAAATTGTTCGGCGGGCAGGATCCTTTGGGGGGAACTATTCGTCTGGAAAAACTCTCCTGTCAAGTGATCGGCATCCTGAGGGCCAAAGGGCAGAACACTATGGGCATGGACCAGGACGATATCGTCGTGATCCCGTTACGTACGTTTCAGCGGCGTATTTCCGGTAACCAGGACGTCTCTCTCTTTCAGGTTTCGGTCCAGCAGGGCGCCTCGACCGATAAAGCACAGCAGGATATTCGTTTATTGCTGCGAGAGAGGCGTCATCTTTCGCCCCGTGATGACGACAACTTCAATGTCATGGACCTGAAGGAGATCGCCAACATGCTTACCGGGACCACCCAACTGCTGACGGCCCTGCTGAGCGCCGTAGCCGCCGTCAGCCTGCTGGTCGGCGGCATCGGTATCATGAACATCATGCTGGTGTCGGTCACCGAACGCACCCGCGAGATCGGCATCCGTCTGGCCATCGGCGCTTTCGAGCGTGAGGTGCTCCTGCAATTCCTGGTGGAAGCAGTGGTGCTTTCCTCTTTCGGCGGATTGGTCGGCATTGCACTGGCCCTCACGGCGTCTGTCTGGCTTTCGGGAGTGTTGCGCGTGCCTTTCATCTTTAACCCCGGCATCGTGGGTATCGCCTTTCTGTTTTCTGCCGCGGTGGGGGTCATTTTCGGTTATTTTCCGGCCCTCAAAGCAGCCCGTATGGACCCGATCGAGGCGCTACGCTACGAATGATTTCCATTCCGATCTCGGAAATAATTTCCCTGGGAACTCGGAAAAAATGTTCCGCGGTCCCGACCGAGAGACGGCCTCCGGCGGTCGACCGGCAGCGCATTCAAAAAAAAATGATTAAACGGATACGTTACGTTTATGACCAAGAGACGAACCTACAGCGGAACGTTTAAGGCGCAGATCGTACTGGAACTCCTGCGTGGGAAAAAGAGCCTGTTGGAATTGGCTGCCCTCTATCAGGTTCATCCCAACCAGATCAAGAACTGGAAATCGATCTTTCTCCACCAGGCCGCGGAATTGTTCGCAGATAAACGAAAAAAAAGGGTTGGCGGGCAGGTCAGCAAGCGTAACTTATCCGAATGATTGTCCGGGGATCTATCTCCCGCCGGCCGGATTTCTGGCATTTGTTTTGCTTCAGAAGGAGGATATCCCGGGAGGCGCTGGCAGTAACAAAATACTTTAAAAGGAGGACCTTATGGTCAACAATGTCGGTTCTACGAACAGTCTGTACAGTCAGATGGCCATGCCATCCTTGCAGATGCATCGAAATGATTTATTCAAGAAAGTAGATAGTGACGGGGACGGCGGCATCGACAAAGTGGAAATATCGGAGATGGCCAAGAAGTTGTCGGAAGCTACCGGCAACACGTTGAACGTGGACGATATTTTTTCCACCTACGATGCGGACGGAGACGGGAAGTTGAGCAAGGCGGAACTGGGCAGTTTCATGCGGGAGAATGCCCCACCCCCGCCGGGGGGTCCGGGCGGTTCAGGCTCGGTGACCGACGCCAGTCAACAGAGTCGGCTGGATGATTTGTTCGCCCGAGTGGACAAGAACAACGACGGGAGCATTAGTAAAGACGAGCTGTCGGACCTGGCCAAGAAGTTGTCGGAAGATACGGGCAACGCGCTGAACGGGGACGATACTTTTTCCACCTACGATGCGGACGGAGACGGGAAGTTGAGCAAGGCGGAACTGGACAGTTTCATGCGGGAGAATGCCCCACCCCCGCCGGGGGGTCCGGGCGGTTCAGGCTCGGTGACCGACGCCAGTCAACAGAGTCGGCTGGATGATTTGTTCGCCCAAATGGACAAAAACAACGACGGGAGCATCATAAGGGACGCGCTTTCGGAGCTGGTCAAGAAGATATTGGGGAACACCGGCAATATACAGGAGGCCTGATCGATACGGCCCATTCCTATCCTTCCGGGATATAAAAGGGGCAGGAAGAAATCGATTCCTGCCCCTCCATTCAAGTCATCTGAAGATTTTTAGAACATCCCGTTCGGATTTGCCGAGGATTCGGGAATTTCCTGGATTACGTCCCAGTGCTCGTCGATCCGGCCGTTTTCCAGCCTGAAGATCTCGATAATGGCCCGCTGAAGTTTCGGAGACCGTATCGAATGAACGTGGAGGACGACATAATCATCCTCCGCGATGATCCGCTTGATTTCGCTCCGGGCTTCCGGGTAATTGGTTTTGAGAAATTCGATAAACTCTTTGAGGCCTTCAGGATAATCTTTGACCAGGGGATTGTGCTGCTTGTATCGGGGGCCGATATACGGCCGGGCGGCTTCAAAATCTTTCTTATTGATAATAAGATCATAAAACCTTTTTACGATTTCTTTGTTATTTTCTTGAATCGATCCCATCTTGGTTCCTCCTCTATGAAGTCTTTGACCCCATCCTCTGCGGATTACGAGAACTTCCAGGGCCGGTTTCGACTTGGACGATACTCCGGACCCAACCGGCGCCTATAATAGATTAATGGTCAAATAAATGCAAGAATCCGCACCCCTTGGAGTGCGGATTCTTGAGGGGTCAACCCGGGGATACTTCCGAAGAGTTTCCGGCTCAGTTGCGTTTTCCTTGATAAATTTCCATACCGACCAAAACATAAAAATCGGCCACCCACTGGGAGAACCACTGGGGAAAGAATTCTTCTTTAAAGCCTTTCGTCTCGGTATCCTTCTGCCAGGCTTCCAGGCTGTCGACATCCACGATCCCAAGGTATTTGAACGGGGGCGGGGTTGGCTCCGGTGGTGCGCCCTTGACCCCGTTCCCTTTTATCCCTCCGAGCATCTGAACCAGGGTAAATGCTTTGCAAGAGCCGAGAGATAGGAAAAAGGGTCCCTTGTAGTCGTTACACCATTTCTGGTAATCGGCGTCGGTGACGCTTTCTTTCAAATTGTACAAAATGATGCTTTTAGCCATTGAAAAATCCTCCGCTCTATAGATTCAGATCGTAATACCCGCGGCAGACGTCAAAACGCCCCAACTGGGCGCCCCCTTCCCACAACTGGATCATCTTGCAGTCCCGCCAATATTTTTCCACATCATAATCCCGGACGTAGCCGAAGGCCCCCATCAATTCCATGGCTTTATTGGTAACCGATACGGCCACGTCGCAGGCGTGCATTTTGGCGATGCTTCCACGTGACAGCATGAAAGTCGAGGTGGGGGCGCCGTACGTTTCCGGATGATCGTACATCCAGGCGGCTACCAGGTAAGACCAGCGGGCCGTCTCGATGCCGATGGCCATATCCGCCAGGATCCCGGCGGCGATCGAATGCTGCCGAATCGGTTTATCGGCTACGATCCGCTCGCCCGTGTATTTCAACACGGTCTCAAAGGCGCCTTGAGCCTGGCCGACCGCCGAGGCGGCGGTGACGATCCGCCCGATGACCAGATTGTTATGCAGCAAATCCGCATCCACCCCCGGTCCGGCGGCCCGCCATTCCTTGGGCACCCGAACGTTTTCTAAAAACATGGGGTGATTTTTGTCCGCCGCCATGCCGGCCTTTTTTTCATTGTTGCCGAAGGACAGGCCCTGGGCGCCTTTCGGCACATAGATCAGGGCCACACCCTCGTCACCCAGGTCGGGATCGGTGGTGCAGACGACACAATAAAGATCGGCTATACCGCTGTTGGAGGCCCACATTTTCTGCCCGTTGATTACCCACTCGTTGCCATCGAGGACGGCCTTGGTCCTGATCTTCCTTCCATGAAGATTCAAATTTTCGATATCACAACCGCCGCCGCCATGGGAACCGCCGGGTTCGGTCATGGCGAAGCAACCGAACTTAAGGTCCTTTCCGCAAAACTCGGGGGCGAAACGATCCAGCACCACTTTGTTATTGGCCGCCAGGGCCGGGATCCAGGCCCAGCCGGTAACTCCGCGGGCGGTACACAATCCGCTGTCCCCCCGACTCAGTTCTTCATGCAAAATGCCGGCGGAAACGGCTGATTTGGCGCCCATTCCACCATATTCCGGAGGAAAGGCCGCTTTTTGGGTCCCCAGATCGGTCAACCCCTGCAGGATCCGGTTCACAATGATATGATCCTTGTCGTCATCGATCTGCTGGCGAACCGGCATGATTTCCTTGTCGACAAAACTGCGCAGCATTTCCCGCATCATGAAGTCTTCTGGAGTTAAAAAAATATCCAAGTGTTGTTTCGGCATTGTAATTCCTCCCTAGGCTAAGATTCGTGATTATTGATCATCTTATTGAAAGAAGCGTGCCAATCGGCCAAAATAAAAATATCTAGATATTTCTATGAGATAGTATCTATTTGTTTGAAGTCGGTATTCTGCCCTTATCAATAAATATTGATCCATAACGGGTTCTTTGGAGTAAGTGATTAAGAAAAGAGGGAATTGGGGCGAAGATCAAGATTGATGGTTTCGCAAAAAGTCCCCAGCGCTGTCATTGCGAGGAGGGAAGCGACGAAGCAATCCCCCAGAATCAGCTAGTTACTATGGTGGGGATTGCTTCCCCCGGATCAAGTCCGGGGTCGCAATGACAGGTTTTTGGACTTTATGCGAGGTTGTCAAGATTACTTGACAGGGTAAGGAAACTTGATCTTTGCGGGTTTTTACTTCAACCCGAATTTCGGCGGCCTTTCTTCAAGCGCTGATTCAGGGCCTGGGGAGTTATGCCCAGCATCGAGGCGGCGGTCCGCTGATTGTTCTTGGACCGGTCCATGGCTTCCTGGACCAGCGCTACGGTTGTTTCTTTAATGGTGGGAAACTTCTTCAATTGGGCCAACCAGGGTTTAAGGGAGGGAAAAGGCAGGGTGAGGGGAATGGGCATTCCTTGGGAGTCGCTTTTTAGGGCGGTCTTAAAAAACGCCAGGGACAACATTTCCGAAAGATTTCTCCCCACCGCGTCGTAAATCAGGGACCGCAGTTCTCGGATATTGCCTGGAAATGAATAGCCCTGAAGAAACGTCACCAATTCCGGAGGGTACGCGGGACAGCTTTTATGAAATTCCCTGGCGGCGGAATCAACAAAAAAGTCCACCAGCAGCGGAAAGTCATCCAGGCGCTCGCGCAGAGGAGGGACATGGATGTGATGGGTGCGCAGCCGATAAAAGAGGTCTTCTCGGAAACGGCCTCCGGAGACCATGGCCCGCAGATCTTTATGGGTGGCGAAAAGAAATCGTATCCGGGCCGGCTTGGCAACGTCTGAACCCAGGGGGAAATATTCATGTTTGTCAAGGAGCCTTAACATCTTTACCTGTGAGGGCAGACTGAGATCCCCGATTTCATCCAGAAAAAGTGTACCTCCGGCGGCTTTTTCAATCTGTCCGGCACGGACAGTGACCGCGTCGGTAAAGGCTCCTTTGATGTGACCGAAGAGGGTGTCCGAAAATACGTTATCATCCAGGCCGGCCACGTTGACCGCCACGAGCTCCCCGGGGCGACCGCTGACCGCATGAATGGCTTCGGCAATCAACTCCTTGCCCACGCCGGTTTCCCCGGTTATCAGGATGGGATAACTCCCACCGGACACGGCTTCACAATAATGAAACACGGCCTGCATTTTCAAAGACTGGGTCAGAATTTTCGAAAATTTTTCCGGGTGCTCCAGTGAGTCGGAAAAAAAGGATTGGGTCAGCTTGGCATTTTCCCGTCGCAGGTGACGGACCTCCATGGCCCGACGAATGGCCGGGAGGAGTCTTTCCTTGTTGACCGGTTTAAGAACATAATCGAAGGCCCCTTTCTGCATACAGCGGACCGCCGTGTCGACTTCATTGATGCCGGTTACCATAATGACCGGGATCTCCGGAAATCGTTCGTTCACTGAAGCCAGAATTTCTTCTCCCGATAGGTCCGGCATCATCAGGTCTAGAAGGACGATTTCAATCGACTCTTTCTCCAGGATCTCATAGACTCGCAGGCTGTCGGAACAAGGAATGATATTGTTAACCCCGCCGGAGCGCAGCGTGAGTTCAAAGCCCTTGACGGCGTGTACTTCATCATCAACAATGAGTATGGGGTGAGGCGGGATCCGCTCGTTTCCGGTACCCATCCGAACAGCCCTCTAGTCCGCCGCCGGCAATGAAAGATAGGCTTTCGTTCCTATCCCCCAATCCGAGTAGAATTCCAGGCGTCCCTGATGTTCCTTGACGATGCCCAGGCAGACGGATAAACCAAGACCTGTCCCTCCGCGAGCCCCTTTCGTGGTAAAAAAGGGGTCGAAGATGTGTTTCAGGTGGTCCGGATGGATGCCCAGGCCCTCATCGGCGACGCAGAGCATGACTTCTCTTTTTTCTTCTTTATAGCAGGTTTGGATGACAATTCCCTTGCCCCGGTCCGGAAGGGCTTGACAGGCGTTCTGAATCAGATTGACGAGGACCTGCTCCAACCGCTGGGGATTACCTTTCACCGGAGGAAGGTTTTCCCGTCTCTCGATGGCGAACAAGCGGGTTGATTTTTTGATTTCATGGGACAGGAGGCCGGCGGCGGCCGTGATGATATCGTTCAGATCAACCTTTTGGGGCTTGTCCTGGTCGTCTCGCCGGGCATACTGCTTCATATTCAAAATGATCCTGCGAATGCGTTCGGCCCCGGCTTCTATTCCCTCAAAAAGCCGTGGGACCTCTTGCCGCATTTCGGAATAAGGCATATTGGCTACCGTGAACTCGGCGCATTCATTATAATACTTATCCAGGATCGGAGAAATATCCGTCCAGGCTTCACGGAGGATGGGCGCATTCATCATGATAAAATTGTTCGGGTTATTGATCTCGTGAGCCACACCGGAAGTCAGGACTCCCAGGGAGGCCATCTTGTCCGCCTCCAGGAGTTGTCGTTTGCGTAGTTCAGCATCCTCTTCCGCCCGCCGCTTGTCGGTAATATCCATTCCGATAGAGACAATATGGATTCCGTTCTCTTTGGGCTCACCCATGATACTGTTCGACCAGGAAATCAGGCGACTTTCCCCATTCCGGGTTATCCAGTAACTCTCAAAAGAGGGGGGCGGCGTTCTTATATCAGACAGCGGGAACATCCCCTTGATCAGATGGCTGTCTTTCGAACCTGTGAGCGTGTCCCAAATAAATTTCCCCGACACCTCTTCATAGGAATAGCCGGTCAATTTTTCACAAGCCTTATTAAAACGCTCCACCCGTCCTTCCTGGTTCAGGACCAGGATCAATGGGCCGGCGTTGTTCAGGATGGCATTGGTAAAATTCCGTTCTTCCCTTAATTTTTCCTCCGTCTGCTTGCGTTGGATTTCGGCTCCCAGACGATTGGCTACGGCCTTAAGTCCATCGATCATTAGGTTTTTTTCCAGACGTTCCTTGAAATCGATCAGGACAACGGTCCCCATGATTTTCCCTTCCACCTCCAGCGGGACGGCCAGGATGGTTTCAGCGCCGACCTCTTTTAGGGCATAGCCGTCAAAATTGGCTATTTTACTGAGGCCGGTCAAATTGACCGAGCTGCCGCCCTTGAGGACCTCTGCGGAGAAACTTTTCGACAGGGGATAGCTTTTGCCCGGAGGAAGGAGCCTTTCGGAAAAGCCGAACTCACCCAAGTTTATGATTTCCTGTGATTCCTCGTCATATTGGGTTATGACCCCTGCCGGATAATCAAACCTGCCGGCTATGCAGCGGATTAATTCCTCACAGATTTCCAAAAGACCCTTGGGGGAGTGAAATACTTCAGAGATCAGATTTAGGATTTCGGTGACACTATATTTATTCCTCAAGTCCGAGATATCCTGAGCCACAATCAGGCGTCCCGGGAATTTCCTTTCTCGCCCGGCAAGAGGGTACGATCTCGTAAAGTAAAGGCGCCCGATCAACAGGCTGTTTTCAATCATTTCGAGGTATTCGCTGGAAGGCCCCTTCACCACCGGGCATCCCGAGCAGGGTTCTTCCATTTTACAGGCCACATCGAAAAATTGCTTTTCAACCATGTCTTCCGGCTGCAACCCGACAAATTCCGCCGCGGCCCGGTTGGCCCAGATGACTTTCAATTCATCATCATGGTAAACGATCATTTCCGACATAGTGTCGAGGATGGTTTCGAAAGGAATGGAGACCTCCGGGATGGCTTTTTCTTCCGGAAGCTGTTGAAGAGTCACGGACACCTGATTCGCTTCTTTGACCATGATTAGGCTCCCTTAAGGAGAGGAGAGGAAAACCAATCTATTGCGATTATTCGGAAATAAAAACTCAACCCGAAGGTCCGACGATCAAAGAACTGAGCTATGGAAGGATATCAGAAAATCGAATTGGGGACAGGGAAAATGATCTTCTGCCTCCCCGGTCAGGTCAACTGGCGGGTGTTTCGAAGAAGTCTCCTGACCATGTCCAGCAGCTCTTTCTTCTCTTTAGCCAAAAAACCTTTCAGCATTTTTTCCAATAATTGGTCGCGCTTCATTTCTATCTCGGCCAGCGATTTCTTCCCTGGGGGGGTGATTTCCAGGAGGGTGACCCGTTCATCCTTGGGGTCTGATTTTCGTTGAATGAAGCCGCTTTTTTCCAGACGTTTGGCCAGACCGGTGATATTGGCCCCGGGGACGAGCATGATCCGGCTCACTTCCGTAATCCGGCTCCGGCCGTCGGTGGAGGCATCCAAGACGCGCAAGATGTTGTACTGCGGGAAGGAGAGCTGGTAACTTCGGAAAAGGGCCGAAAGTGCCCGTTTAAATCGTTCCGCGGCCCGCACTATGGCCATGAGGACCTTCTCGTCCCCGCTCAAGTCGCTTTGGTAACTACTTTTCTTCATACTATACCGCTTTTTTCTAGTTTCATACTAAAGCCTCGTGACTCAGAGGATGTCTACAAATGAACGTCGAACATTGAACATCGAACGCCCAACCTCGAATGAAAAACATACTTGCTTTGCCGAACAGGGAACACCTGTTTCCGTTTCTTCATCTTTTCCCATTAAACGTTCGATGTTGGAAGTTCGATGTTCGACGTTCAACTAAAAAGGGTTTATCACCTCAGATAATTATCCTCAAGGGCCTTGACCAGATTGGCCATGACTGTGTAGCAGGGAGTAGGGATGCCCTTTTCCTTTCCGTACTCCACGACCTTCCCGCCCAGAAAATCGATTTCGGTGCGGGTCCGATTGGCCAGGTCCTGGCACATGGAATCCTTGTGGACTCCCACCTTTTCCAGATAGGCCAAGGCCTGTTGGAGATAATCGGCTCCCAGATCGTAGCCTTGGGCCTTGGCCACGGCGAGCACCTCCTGAAAACAGGCGTCGGCGATCTCCCGAGTGGGCGGGAACTGCAGTGCCCCTTGAATGGTCTTGTCGGTTACGGCGCAGATCGAGGCCATGGTGCATTTCATAATCATTTTTTTCCAGACGAATCGTTTGATGTCGTCCACGCACTCGGTGTCCAAACCGCCGGCGGTCAATCGGCCGGCCAGGCGCAGTCCCAATTCCCGATTTTCGGGCACCAGTCCGCCCAGGTGGTTGGGACGATTGAAAAAGGCCGCTTCCACTCGCCCGGGGCCCTGGAGGGAAACGCCGTAGTTCAAGGACATGCGGAAGGCCGCGCCCGTCCCGAAGCGCTCGGCAATCAGGTCCTCGGTCCCCAGGCCGTTGTGGGTGCTGATAATTTTCATCCCCGGACTGAAGACTTCTTCCAGTTCTTCCAGGACTTTCGGCAGATGAAAGGTTTTGGTGGCCAGGAAAACCGCTGCGGGCCGAAATTCCTTTAAATCCCCGATCCGGCTGAAAATATTTTTTGCCGGGACCTGATAGTCGAGGACCCCCGTGATCCGAATACCGTCCCGGAGAAGGCTTTCCTTCAGACCGGGCTGGGGATCGACCAACAGGACTTCCGGATCATTTTTCAGCAGGGCCGCGGCCAGCACGGCGCCGGTGGCCCCGATCCCCACGACGGCTATTGTAGGTTTTTCCATAATCTTTCCTCTTTCGGATTGGAGTAATCGGACTAGTCGAGTCATGGACTGATGTTTTTTTCAGATCAATACTCCTTCACTCCAACACTCCATTACTCCTTTTTCGAAACAGGTAACAATAGCTTCTCGAATTGGTTTGGCTTTATTTCTTCATCCCCTTAAGGATCTTCTCCGGGGTGATGGGCAAATCCTTGCACCGGTAGCCCGTGGCGTGGAAAACGGCCTCGGCGATGGCCGGGGCCGTGGGCGAGGCCAATCCTTCCCCGCATTCCTTGGCCCCCCGGGGTCCTTCGGGTTCGTAGGTCTCTATATGCACCACTTCGCTGCGGGTCGGCATATCCAGGGCGTTAGGCATCTTGTAGTCCAGAAAATTGGTGTTCAGGGTTTTGCCGCCGTCCATGACGAACTGCTCACAGAGGGCGTAACCCAACCCCATCTGGATGGACCCGGCCAACTGACCTTCCACGCCTCGGGGATTGATCACCGTGCCGCAGTCGTGGGCCGTCCACATCTGCTTGACCTTCACCAGCCCGGTTTCCCGGTCCACCTCGGTCTGGGCCACCTGGGCCCCAAAACCAAAGGCCGGAGTCACCAGGCCCTTGTCCCGCGGCGTATAAGAGCCCCGGGCTACCAGGGGCTCGCCCCGCTGGGCCTTTTGGACCATGGCCACGGCCTCGCCGAAGGAGACGCCTTTATCGGGTCGCCCCTTGGCCTGGACCCGGCCGTCCCGGCACTCCAGCTCATAGATGACGTTCATGTTGAAGCGGGCCGATACGGCTCCGAAAAGCTCGGCCTTGACCTTCTTGGCGGCGTCGATCACCGCGTTGCCGCCCATGAGGGTCACCCGGCTGCCCCAGGAACCGAGGTCGGCCTGGGGGGTCATGGCCGTGTCCCCGGAGGTGATGCGGATGTCCTCCATGCGCAGTCCCAGCTCCTCGGCCAGGATCTGCTTGAGCACCGTATCCGAGCCCTGACCGATATCGGCCGTCATGGTCAACAGATGGACCGTGCCGTCGGCAAAGGCCCGGATCTCCGCGGCCGAAAAGGGATAAGGCGTATTGAACCAGTTGAAGACCCCGCCGGAAATGAAGCTGTAGCAGCCGATGCCGATGCCCTGGCCCGGCTTGAGGTCCTTACGCTTCTCCTTCCAACCGCTCATCTTGGCCACCGCCTTGATGGATTCGACAAAGCCGCAACTGGAGATGGTGGCCACGTCCGGAATCTGATCGCCGCTCACCTGGGCGTTCTTGAGGCGCAGCTCCACCGGATCGATGCCCAGTTCCTCGGCGGCCAGGTTCATCTGGGTCTCGGTCACGTAGAGTGACTGGGGGGCGCCAAAACCGCGCATGGCGCTGGCCGGCGGCTTGTTGGTGTAGACATGCTGCCCGTGGAAACGGTAGTTCGGGAAGCGGTAGAGCATGGCCCCGAAGTTGCCGCAGAGAAAGGTGGCCGTGGGCCCCATGGCGTTGTAGGCCCCGCCGTCCAGGGTGATTTTCAGGTCCTTGGCCGTCAGGGTGCCGTCCTTTTTGAAGCCCACCCGGGACTGGAGCTTCATGGGATGGCGGCGCCGCCCGGCCAGGAACTCTTCCTCCCGGGTGAGGGTGAACTTTACCGGGCGGCCGGTTTTCTTAGCCATCAGGGCCGCGCAGAACTCCCAGGTCCGCAGTTCCATCTTACCGCCAAAGCCGCCGCCCACAAAAGGCTTGACCACGCGAATATCGTTTTCCCGCATGCCCAGGGTGGAGGCCAGCAGGCATTGGACGATGTAGGGGACCTGGGTGGAGGTCCAGAGGGTGATTCGCCCGTCCTGGTCGGTCTGAGCCAGGGCGGAGCAGGGCTCCAGGTAGGCATGGCTCTGGGCATGGACGGTGAAGGTGTCTTCCCGGATATAGTCCGCTTCGGCAAAGCCCTTTTCCAGGTCACCGTACTGGATCTTGCGGTTGACGCTCACGTTGCTGGGACAGTAGTCGTGCAGCACCGGGGCCCCCGGCCGGCTGGCCGTATCCACGTCGAAGACCGCCGGTAGTTCCTCATATTCCACCTCGATCAGGCCCAGGGCTTCCTCGGCGGTATCCAAATCCACGGCGGCCACGGCGGCCACCTCGTCTCCGATGAAGCGGACCTTGTCGACGGCCAGGGGGTATTCGTCCTGGGTCTCCGGGAACAAACGCCAGTTCCCGTACTTGATCTTGGGGGTGTCTTCCGCGGTGAGAACGCACTTGATCCCGGGTAGGGCCGCGGCTTTGCTGACGTCGATATGTTTGATCCGGGCGTGGGCCAGCGGGCTTCGTAAAATTTGTCCGTGGAGCATGCCCGGCAGCTTCAGGTCGTCCGTATAGAGGGCCGTTCCCCGGGCCTTAGCCTCGGCGTCATTGCGGGGAACCTCTTTTCCGATAATCATAAACTGTTCCATGGTTGTTCCTTTCCGCCGGCCCTAACGCTTGCCGGCCCGTTTCTGGGCTTCCAGCAAAGCCCGGCGGGTCAACACCCCCACCATCTGCTGACGATAATCTGCGCTGGCCCGCATATCGGTAATGGGCCGGGATTCTCCGGCGGCCTTTTCCCCGGCCTGAGCGATCAAGTCCGGCGTCCAGGCTTGGCCGCGAACCAGGTCTTCGGCCAGTAAGGCCCGCAGGGGGGTGGGACCCACGGCCCCCAGAACGATGCGGACCTCCCGGCAGGTTTCGCCTTCGAAGACCACCGCCGCTCCCACGGAGACGGCGCAGATGTCTACCTGGCCGCGGGCGGAGACATGCTGATAGTCAGCGCCCGAATGGGGCGGCGGGGGCGGCACTTGAATGGCGGTCAGAATTTCCCCGGGCGTGAGCACCGTCTGCCCCGGCCCCGTGAAGAATTGATCGAGGGCGACCCGCCTTTCCCCCCGCGAACCGGCCAGGACCATCTCGGCTCCCAGGGCCATCAGGGTGGGGGCGTTATCGGCGGACGGCGCGGCGTTGCAGAGATTGCCGCCCACCGTCCCCAAGTTGCGGACCTGCACGTTGGCCGTTTCCCCGGCCGCGTAGGCCACGGCCGGATAGCGCCGCCGGATATCGGGATGGGCCGCCACCTCGGCCAGCGTGGCCGCAGCCCCGATGGACAACCCGGTCTTGGGCTTATAGGTTATGCTCTTCAACTCGGCAATGCCGCCCAGATGGATAAGCGCCGAGGGCTTCACCAGTCCATGACGCATGCGGATGATCAGGTCGGTCCCGCCGGCCAGGACCCGGGCGTCGGGTCCCTTTTCGGCCAGCAGCCGAAGGGCTTCGGCCACCGTGGTCGGCGCGGCATAATCGAAATGGGGTAGTCTCATTTTTTCACCTCTTCCACCGGGTTCCCGTGCATCTTTTCGGCAGCCACGGCGATGGCCTCGACGATTTGGTTGTATCCCGTGCAACGGCAGAGATGGCCGGAGAGACCGGCCCGGATTTCCTTTTCCGTCGGCGAGGGATTATGATTCAACAAGTTCAGAGCGGACATTTCCATGCCGGCGGTGCAAAAACCGCATTGAATGGCCCCAATTTGGATAAAGGCCTCCTGAATGGGATGGAGCGTTTCGCCCGAAGGGGCCAGTCCCTCCACGGTCTGGACGGATTTGCCGTCGACCGTTACCGCCAGGGTCAGGCAGGAATTGACGGACCGCCCCTCCACCAGGACCGTACAGGCCCCGCAGTCCCCGGTACCGCAGCCCAGTTTGGTGCCGGTCAGGTTGAGGTCCTCGCGCAGCACGTCATTTAAAGTCCGCCAGGGATCCACGAACAGGGAAACCGCGTCCCCGTTCACCTTAAAGTTGATTTGATGTTTCATGTGTGTATGCCCTCCGATATTTTTGGCTAGACCCTTCTTTCTTTTTCTTTCCAGTATTCCTCCCGCAGGATACGCTTGAGTAGTTTCCCCGTAGGGCTTTTCGGAAGCTGAGACCGGAACTCAACCGATTTGGGCTTTTTGTAGCTGGCGAGATTCTGTTTGCACAGGGCAATGATCTCTTCTTCCGTAGCCTGCCGATCCGCTTTTAGAACGACCAGGGCCTTGACGGATTCCCCCCAGTAGTCATCGGGAATGCCGACGACCGCCGCTTCCAGAACCGCTTCATGGGTGTAGAGCACCTCTTCGATCTCCCGGGGGTATATATTTTTGCCCCCACTGATAATCATATCATTTTTTCGATCAACAATGAAGACGTATCCGGCCTCGTCAACTCTACCGAAATCTCCGGTATAGAGCCACCCGTCCCGGATGGTCCGGGCGGTTTCCTCCGGCAGTTCCCAGTAACCGCTGGTCATGGCCTCGCTACGGACGACAATTTCCCCCATCTCCCCGACAGCCGCCTCCCGGCCTTCCGTGGTAACGATCCGGACCTCATAATCCATTAAAGGCCTTCCGGCCGAGGCCAGTCGGGCCAATTGGGCCTCGGTGCCTTCCAGGCGATGGTCTTCCGGCCGCAGGGCCGTGGTCGACGGGCCGGTTTCGGTCTGGCCGTACAGTTGAATGAATTGGCAAGGGAACTTTTTCATGGCCTGCTTCAGCAATTCCACCGGCATGGGTGAAGCGGCGTAGGGCAGCAATCGGAAGCGGCTCAGGTCGTAGGCCTCTAGGTCTTCCACCTGGAGCAACGCATTGATCATGGTGGGAACGAACTGGCAAATGGTTATCCCCTCTCGGGCGAGGATGTCCAGAACGGCTGGGGGATCGAAACTGCCTTCTCTCCGGATGACGAGGGTATTGGCCATCAGCAGGTGACGCAGATTATCCACGAAGGTAACATGGTAAAAAGGAAAGAGCAATAAAGCGCGGTCGTCATAGCGGACCCCCAGTTCCAGGGCGCAGCTCATCATATTGATCCAGTCATGGCGATGGGTCCGCATGACGCCCTTGGGCCGGCCGGTGGTCCCGGAGGTCAGGAAGATGCTGATGAGGTCGCTGTCGGCAATAGTCACCTCCGGTTCCTGCTCCGTCCCGGCGTCCACCAGGGCGCCGAATGACGGAAAAGCGGCGAAGCTTCCCCCCAGACCGATCGGAAATTCCAGGAAGGGCAATTCCGGAAGGATCGTCCGAGTCAGTTCGCTGAAATCGTCGTCGAACACCAGTGCTCGCGGTCGGACATAGGAAAAAATTTGGATCAGTTCCCGGGCTTTCAAGAGGTTGTTCACCGGGACGAAGATGATCCCCGATTTAGCACAGGCAAAATAGATCTCGATGAACTCCGGGCCGTTATGCAGCAGCACGGCTATCCGGTCACCCGCCTGTAACCCCAGCTCCAGGAGGCGGTTGGCAATCCTATTCACGCGTCGGTTCAAGGCGCTATAGGTGATTCGCTCCTCCTCGAAAATGAGGGCCTCCTTGTCCGGAAAATTAACGGCGCTTCTTCTTAATATATCGCCAACACCCATGGCTATTGCTTCCTGGCTCAGGATGACAGTCCCAGGCCGCGGCTGATAATCAGTTTCATGATTTCGCTGGTCCCGGCAAAGATGGACAGGCAGCGCACATCCCGATAGATTTTGCAGACGCGGTATTCTTCCATATAGCCGTAGCCTCCATGGATCTGGACCGCCTGGTAGGCGATGCGGTTCACCATTTCACCGAGCCAGTATTTGGCCATGGAGACTTTCTGCACAATATTTTGGCCGCGGATATGATCGCGGATCAGGCTGTCCAGAAAGGTGCGACCCAGTTGGACCTCGGTGGCCATATCCGCCAGCCGAAAAGCGTTGTATTGAAAATGGCCGATCGGTTTGCCGAAGGCCTCCCGCGTCTTGGCGTATTGGAGGGCCTCCTTCAAGGCCTCCTCGGCCAGAACCTGGCATTTAATGGAGACCTCCAGCCGCTCCTGCTGGAGCTTGGCCATCATGTACTTGAACCCCAGGCCCTCCTCACCCAGCAGGTTGGCGGCCGGCACCCGGCAGTCTTCAAAGAAAAGCTCGGCGGTATCCTGCATATGGTAGCCCATCTTGGAGAGCTTCCGGCCGCGATGAAATCCCGGCGCGTCCTTATCCACCAGGATCAGGCTGATACCCCGATGCCCGACCTCGGGATCCGTCTTGACCGCCACCACGATCAGGTCGGCGAAATAGCCGTTGGTGATAAAGGTCTTTTGGCCGTTGATGACATAGGAATCGCCGTCTTTTACGGCCCGGGTACGGATGGCGGCCAGGTCGGAGCCGGCGTTGGGTTCGGTCAGTCCGATGGCGGTCAGGATTTCGCCCGTGGTACACCCGGGCAGCCAGCGCTCCTTGATCTCGGGACGGGCAAAGGAATAGATATAGGGGGTGGCCACGTCACTGTGGAGCGGCACTTCCACCCCGAAGGCGTTTCCCCGCAGCAGTTCCTCATTGATGATGACCGAATATTCGAATCCCAAGCCCAGCCCTCCGTATTCTTCGGGCAGCCAGGGGCACAAGAAACCCTCGGTCCCCATCCGGCGCCAGATGCTCCGCGGTACGGCGTGCTGCTCCTCCCATTCGGCAATGTGGGGCGTGATCTCCCGAGCCACAAACTTCCGGAAGGAGTCTCTAAAGATTTGATGTTCTTCGGTGTAAAAATTATCATCCATTGGAGGTACCTCGCTGAATCCTTGGCCGCGGCCCAAGTTCCGGGGCAAAACTGTTAGTTAATAAGGTTGTTCGCCCTTTTGGGTGGGTGGCCACAATATCTAGTAGATTAGACTGAAATCAGGCCCTCGTGGCCATCTGGTCTCGGCGAAAGGGTTTTCCACCTTGCCTTATAGGTTCTAACCCGGCCCCGGTGTCGAAATTCTTGATTTGATAGAAACCGTGCGTGAGTACGTCCACCGGTTTCAGTTTCTCCAGGGGAGTTTTTCGCATGGCCAGCCGCAAGGCCTCAACCTGGGTCATGACTTCAGCCAATCCTTCCATCGAATACCTGATTGGGGGGCCGCCACCTCTCGTCCGACCAGGCCGGACGAGAGGTGGCGGTGGGAGAAAAAGAGGGGAGTTCACTCTCCTCTTGAGAAGCCCTCGTGCAAACGAGGGCCGGGGGAATAGGCCGATTCATTAGGCGATCCCCAGCCGACTATTTCGGCAGATCGTCCGGAGACTCCCAATCCTTCATGGCCTGCATCCAAGGAGCGCGTTCCACGAAAACGTCGTGGGCCAGGGGCACCGGTGGATGAGACTTCCATTTGGGGTCGAACTCGTTCTTCACCTTAAGCAGGAATTCATGGTAATTGGGGCCGTATTTCGGTCCGGTCAGATACAGGGGCTGATGGGGACCGAGCAGCGAGGTGTAGAAACGGTTCTTGATGTTCATCTTGGAGGTATCCACGTAGAATTGGTCCACCGCGTTGGTGTCGTCATCCTGATCCCAATAGATCAGGAATTCCGAATAGCCCTGGTGTCCCAGTTCGAAGCTCTGGAACCAGCCGGGATCGCCGTAATCGGGCATCAGCGGCGGGGTGTACTTTTTCTTCAATTCCGCGTAGGAGGGACCGTGGTCCGGGGACTGGGAAAGGGTCTCGATGACATAGTCCACGGAAACGTAGCCGCCGCACATGAGCCACATGCCGGCCGAATCGGCGTTCTTGATCCAGGACTCGTCGGAGGGCTTGGTCCGGCGGGCGATGCCGCCTAAGGGCGTCATGATATCCATCAGGACCCGTTCGTCGTATTCCATCTGCTCTTCCGAGGTGAAGCCAATAAGCAGCACGCGGACGATGAAGAAGTTGGCCACCGTCTCCTCGTTTTCTTTGCCCCAAAGGTCCCAGAAATCCTCCTTGGACTCCGCTTTGGCGATGGCCCGCCAGAAGAGGGGGACCTTGGTCACTGCCCCGCCGATTTCGGCGTGGCCGATTTCCCGCATGGCCTGGACCTGGGCTTCCTTGGAGGGCACGGTGAAATTGATCCACTTGATCCGTTTTTCCGGCAGGGCCAGGGCCGTATTGGGCGAGATCCCCGTGGGTTCCAGACGTTCGGGCTGGAAGGGCAGGGTCTTGATGGCCATGCGGGTGACGATCCCCAGGCAGCCGCGAAGGCCGGTATAGCCCCGCAGCAGGCCCCGCAGGTCCGGTCCCGGGCTTTCCCCCCAGAAGGGATCGTCGCCGGTGGCCAGGGAACCGAGTCGGAGGATTTCCCCGTCCGGCAGGACCATTTCCGTGCCCAGGATGCGTCGGTGCGGCAGGCCGATGCGGTGGCTCAGGGGCGACCAGCCGTCGCCGATCAGGTTGGCGATGGCCGAGGCCTGGGCCCCGCCGCCCCCGATAACCACATAGGCCCCGTGCTTCATGGATTCTTCCTGGATGGGGGAATAGATCATCCCCGGACCCACCTCCACATAAAAGTGTTTTTCATCCAGGATGAAATCGTTCATGCGCTTCAGGTCGATCAGCAGGGCGTCCTCCACGTGGGGATGGGAACGGGGCCCGTAAAAGCCCGTGCTGTAGGGGACGTAGGGGATATCATGGCGGTAGCAGACCTTGACAATCCGCGAGACTTCTTCCGTGGTCCGGGGCATGATCACGCAACCCGGGATGCAGGTCATGACCCGTTCGTACCCCAAGCCGTTTTCGTACCCCCCCGGACCGCTGCGATAGCCCTCACAGATCACCGGGTCGTCGGAGACGTAAGCCGGGCCCGCGATGGATTCAAAAACCTTATATATTTCTTTGGAAATGGCCATGGTGTTCCTCCTTCCCTTAGGCTTCCAGGGAGGCGCAGATCACTTCCGAGATATCCCGGACCTGCACCGCCTCGCCGCCGGCCTTGACGGCCTGGTTGAAATTATTTTTACACCAGGGGCAGGCCGTCACCAGCGTTTCGGCGCCGACCTCCCTGACCTCTTCCAGCCGCTGGGCGGCCGCCCAAGCGGCAAATTCCGGAAAGGCTTCCTGGGTGCCCCGGCCGGCGCCGCAACAGAAGGCATTCTCCCGGGTTCGCGGCATTTCCACCAGCTCCACGCCGGGGATGGCCTTGAGGATATCCCGGGGTTGGGCGTAAATGCCGTTGGTTCCGCGTCGCCGCTTCAGCCGGGGTTCCACACAGCCCATCCAGCCCCGCTTTCCCTCATAGGGTGTCCAGGGCTCGCTCAACCGGCTGAGGCTGCAAGCGTCATGATAAGTCAACCGGGTCTCCAGGGACTTTTTCATTTTGAGGGCGCCGTTTTTAACTTGTTCGTCCACGAATTCTACCAGGTGAACGACCTGGAAGCCGAGATCCTCCGTGGAAATATTCAAAAGCTTGGGCACGTCCACCTTCCACATGCGCAGGCCCTCGGCGCAGCTCAGGAGCAGGGTCTTGGCCCCGGTCCGGCGGACTTCCTCCACATTGCGGCGGGCCAGCTCCCGGGCCTGATCCAGCAGCCCCACGGAAAAAAGGGTGTTGCCGCAGCACCATTCGTCCGGCAGGAGCATGTATTTTGTTCCCGCCGCCTGGAGAATTTTCGCCGTGGACTGGGCGATCTCTTGGTTGACATAGGACGCCGTGCAGCCGACGAAGTAGAGCACGTCCGCCTTGGCGGCCGGAGTGATTCCGGCGGAGATCCAATCCCTCCTTTTGTCGTGAGGGGCGCCATACAAGTTATGCTGCGCGGAAATGTTCCCGGCGATCTTCTTGTGCGCCGGCATGGGGCCCACGCCGTCCTGAACGGCCTTAACGCGGAGCGATTCCAGGCTGAGCTCGATTTCCAGATCCAGGTTCCTTTTGCAGCCCACGTCGCAGGCCCCGCAGAGGGTGCAGGCGTAGATCACTTCCAGCGCCCGTTCGTTCCAGGGCAGCAGCCCTTCGGCCATGGCGTGGCCGATGCGCATCTTGCCATAGGCCCCGTAGGCGTCGAATTCATACTTGGCGGCGCTGGGGCAGCGGGTCATAAACCGGGCCCCCGGCATATAGGTGTGGTCCACCCAGGTACAGCCTTTGCATTTGATGCAACGGCTCATGTCATAGACAAAATTTTGTATGTCGGTAATATCGAATTTGAAATCCGCTTTCGGTCGGTAATAACGGATGGGTTGTTCCGTGGCCATAGTTACCCTCCTTAGAAACACAGTTGTGAAGGATTCATGATGTTGTTGGGATCAAAGACCTTTTTCAGCCGCTTGAGCTGATGGGCGTATACCGCGGCCCGCTCATAGACGATGGGCGCCAGGTCCCCGTAAGGCCGGGTGAAGACCGCCCCCTCATTGAGCAGTTCCTTGGCCGCTTCCTTAAAAAGCGCCCGGATGGCCTCTATCTCGTCTGGATCGAGAGGATCGTAGAAAAAATTGAACTCCAGGCGGCAGGCCCGGTTGTGCTCGATGGGTTGGAGATAAATCCCCAGTTCCCGGATGGGATAGTCGTAGCCCTCGGCGATTTCCACGACGCGGTCGATAAAATCCGGGGCCATGAGAGGCCGGGTGTGAAAAAAGAGGCTCTGGCAGGCCCCCTTGAGCCTATTCTTCCAGTGGGGCCGATCGGCCGGCCAGGGGTTCCGAAGCAGCTTCAGCATTTTATGGTGCAGGCCGGGAAATCCCGGGAGGGTCTCCCCCAGTTTCAGACCCGGAAATTCGTTGCGGAGGACTTCCGCCAGAAAATGCTCTTCGTAGGCGATCTTTTCCTCCGGACGTCGCTTGAGGCCGCTGATCACCAGGATCAGGGTCCAGGGAGGCAAGGCCGCTTCCAAGCGGTCGAAATCCTCCGGCCATTCCTCGGCCAGCAGCGCTGCCAGCTCCACCGGATTCAGCAGCAGGACTTCCTGGCCGATCCGGCGCGGCAGGATGCGGTGCAGAAACTGGATGGCCTCCTCCAGGTCCTCCACCGGGGCGAAAAGGACCTTGTCCATCCTGGGGATGGATTCAATTTTTAAATTGGTCCAGGTGACTACGCCCATGGTCCCCTGGGCGCACTGGAAAAACCGGTAAAAATCGAGCCCCGGCCCCGAAGGGTTCGCCCCCTTGGAGCTGGATTCAGGATAGCCGTTGACACTGGCGGAACCCATGCGGAAAATTTCGCCGGTGGGCCAGACCACTTCCATGGCCTCCAGGGGTTCGCCGTAATCATAGACCTGGTTGGTGGGTTCTTCCCGTTCCAGGAAGTCGGTGAGCACGGAGCGCTCGGCCGGCGGCGTCAAGGGCATGATGACCCGGAAGCCCGCCTTTTTCAGTTCGGCGGTCATTTGACCCCAGGTGACTCCGGCCTCGAACCGGACCCGGCGGTTGTCGGCGTCGATCTCCAGGATCCGGTTCATCCGGGACAGGTCGAGAACCACTCCCCCCTCCCTGGGGATGGTGGCGCCAAAAAAATGGACCTTGGAACTGCAGGGCACGACCGGCAGGCTCTTTTCCTGACAGAACCGGACGACCTGGGCCACTTCCTCGGAACTCCCCGGTTTCACAACGTAATTGGGTGCCCCGGCCGGGGTGTAGCTGAAATCGGTGGCATAATTTTGCAACTGAGCCGGATCATCCGAGAAGTTTTCAGCCCCAACGAATTCGGACAGTTTTGATTTAACGTCCACTGTTGACCTCCCTCTTTATATTTTTTTAATCGGCAAACAATAAAAATATTGATAGTCAATATATTGACTAATAACGTTATTACTTAATGTCACTTCTCTTGTCAAGGTTTTTTTATCCCAAAATTTATACCAAACCCTCGGGCACGGGGCGGGCACCCGCGGAGCCTGAAAATCCCCCCCAACCCCCCTTTTTCTAAGGGGGGAGTTAAAGTCCCCCTTTGGCAAAGGGGGATTTAGGGGGATTTTCAGGGGGCAGGAATAATCACCAACCTCTATATTCGTACTAAACCCCCATGCCTACAGCAGGCAATCCCGAAACATGAAAATAACCGATCCCCTGTCATTGCGAGTGAAACGAAGCAATCCCCCGATTGAGGTCAGGGAGCGTTGTCAGCCAACAGGGGGATTGCTTCGTCGCTTCTCTCCTCGCAATGACCGGGGGCGCGAGGTTATTTTCGAACTAAAGATTATGAGGAAAGACATTATGTTTTTAGGTATAAAAAATGGATTGTTGGCCGAGGTCTGGGAGGAGATCTGCCGATTGGCCCTTCCGGCGTTGGGGGAAACGGGAGAGATCTTATCAGGGTACGGGGGATGGTCTCCGGCGGGCCGCTACTGGGGTGGTTCCAGGCCGGAATGGGATGTGGTGGCCCGGTCGCAGGACATGTCGGTCCTTTTATTAGGCGAAGTAAAGTGGCACGAAGGAGCGGTTTCAGAAAAAGTTCTGGAGAAAATCCATGCCGGAGTGCCGGCTTGGTTTAAAAAGACACGGCCGCTCCTACCGGATCGTCACGGCGGAAGACGTGATCAGAGCTTTGGGGTAGTGCCGGCCAGGCTAATTAGGGTTAAAAGAAATCAACCGCCGTTTCCCCGTGAACCGGCGAGGATAGCGTTGAGCTTCAGGCCGGGGATTCTCCTGAAATGGCGGAGATTACCGGTCACAAGCTCCAGGTCGTGTCCCAGAGCCGTGGCCGCAATCTGAAGATTCGCATCCGGAAGGATTGTTCCAGCTTCTTCAAGTTGAGCGCGGACTCTGCCGAAGATCTTGGCCGTGCCGATATCAAAAGGAAGGACGGTTATTGCCGGAATGATGCGATTTTCTATATTGTTTTGTACTCCAATTAGGGAACAGCCAGGGCGAATTTTATGGCCTTATTGACCAGGGCCATTTTTTCATCACTTATAATGGTTATCCTGGTCTCCAACAAGTCCTTCCGGATGGTGGCCAGGGTGTCGAGATTAATAACACATGGCTTTGGCATTCCATCCTCCTGATTTAAGGGTACCTCGACCGGGATGCCCCGCATAGTGGTGGTCACTTCGGCAACGGTAACGGCATTTCTTACGGCATAGGCCTCATGGCGGCTGAGCAGAAGAACCGGGCGTCGGCCGATGGGCGGCGGCAATTTAGCCCACCAGATTTCCCCCCGGAGCATTACCAATCCTCCTGGGAAAAACTTTCAACCGAGGTCTTCTCCCAGCCGGCAATTTCATGGACTTTTTCCGGGACCCGCCGATAGCCTTCCTGATAGGTCCTGACCATTTTTTTTGTTTCTTTGTTTTCCTTCCAGAGCCTCAAGGCTTCCAGGACCAGTCTGCTCCGACTGACCCCTTCCTTTTTTCTATGTTCCTCAAGAGACAGGAATTCACTTTCCGGGAGGCTGACAGCAAACTTGACAGATCGATCCATAAACCCTCCATGATATCAACTAATTCATACTTAAGTATAATTATTGTATTCCATCCCTGGCAAGTGATTTGATTTTCAGGAAGTTGAAACTTTTTGTCTACCGGATCGCCACGGCGGATGACGTGATCCCAGCTTTGGGGTAGTCCCGACCCTACTCACCAATAATCTTTACCAGGACCCTTTTCTTTCTTCCCCCGTCAAATTCCCCGTAAAAATACATCATATATAATTCATTTTTTACTTTAATATTATTTATGGATTATATATAATGCAATTATGCTATTCGATATCGGCAAGACAATTCGCGAGGCACGGAAGAACTGCAAAATGACCCAGGAGGAATTAGCCGAAAAACTGGGGATGAGCCGGACCACGATCGGGCAGATCGAAAATGGCACGGTCCAAGAGGTTGGAGTGCGGAAATTGATCCGCCTCCTCGATCTTCTAGGACTGGAGTTGAAGGTCCGGTCCAAAGGCAGGCCGCCTACCTTGGAGGAGTTGCGAAACGAGGAGATTGGCTGATGGGAGGAGTCACGTCGTTGGCCGTATGGGCCGGGGACAAGCCAGCAGGTATTCTGGCCCGCGAGGGAGGTCGGGATTATGTCTTCGCCTATTCCCCGGAAGCCGCTGCCGATGCCCAGGTTTCCCTGACCATGCCGGTTCGGTTGGAAAGTTGGCTGAGCCGCGAACTGCATCCCATATTTCAGATGAACCTGCCGGAAGGCGCCCTGTTGGAGACGATTCGGCGGGCCATTGCCAAGCTGGTGGGCGAAGATGATCTGTCGATCCTCCGTGTAACCGGGGGGAATCAGGTGGGGAGAAACCGGTTCTCCCTCCCCGGGGACGATTCGCCCCGTCTATCCGAAACCCCCGAGTCTCTCGATGAGCTGCTCACCTACCCGGATAGTCGGGAGCTCTTCCAGGACCTGGTGGCCCGCTACGCCCTCCGTTCCGGGATTTCCGGAATCCAACCCAAGGTTATGCTGGAGGCCACCGAGCGCGGCACCCTTTCAGCGGCGGGTTTTATCGTCAAGTCCGGGGGCGCGGATTACCCGCAAATAGCCGCCAATGAGTATTTCTGCATGACGGCGGCCAAGCGGGCCGGCTTGCCGGTGCCGGAATTCCATCTCTCCCGGAACAGCGGCTTATTCATCCTGCGCCGATTTGACCTGACCCCGGAGGGCACCTCTATCGGGTTCGAGGATATGTGCAGCCTCCAGGCCCTGGGGACCGCGCAAAAATACACCGGGAGCTATGAACGGGTGGCCCGGAGCATCCGAGACTTTGTTTCCGGTGACTACCTCCCGGCAGCCCAGGAGCAGTTTTTCGCGACCCTGGTGCTGTCGGTGATGGTGCGCAACGGAGACGGCCATTTAAAGAATTTCGGAGTCCTGTACCCCACCCCTTCCGGTGTGGTGACGCTGGCGCCGGTCTACGACCTGGTGACCACCACGGCCTATCTCAAAAAGGACGTACCCGCTCTTTCCGTAGCGGGAACCAAGAAATGGTGGCCCCGTAAAATACTGGAGCGCTTTGCCGTGTCTCATCTTTCGCTGCCGGTTAGGATCGTCGCCGACACCATCGAGCGCATGGCCGAGGCGGTAACGGAAACGCGGACAAGTCTTTCAGCCTACCTGAATGAACATCCGGAATTCCGGGAGATCGGCGGGCGGATGTTGGCGGAGTGGAATGAAGGGGTGAAGGAGATGGTTGAACTTAGATCGGTAAAATAAATCCCGTTTTTTCCCTGGATTATCCTTCAAACCGATTATGTAGCATAACCCAAGGTTTAAACTTGATTTTGTGGGACTATTCCGCTATTCTCCAATAATTTTCACTAAGACCCTTTTCTTCCTTCCCCCGTTGAATTCTCCGTAAGAAATCTTGCTCCCAGGGTCCGAAATCGAGTTTGCCCTCCGGTGACGGCTACCACCACCTCCCGGCCCATGATCTGGCGCTGTCAGGTGCGCGTCGCCGTTGTCCTCGCCCGATTGCGGTTGTGATGCAGATACTGGTTGCGGCGACGGATCGTGGCGGCGCCAGTTTCTCCAGCCACCGCTCGTAGTCCTCGTGCAGGCCCGGACTCGTCGTCGTTGATAAAGACCGAGGCCGGTATGTGCATGGCGTTGACCAGGCATAAGCCCCTCCTGGATGCCGCTGTCTTTTGAACAGCCCT
>CAVUPH010000024.1:0-120602 GCA_963743305.1 uncultured delta proteobacterium | reverse complement strand
TGGGGGACCGCCTCTGGGCCATACCCCTAAGCGCCGTCCTCTCCTGATTTTTTTCTTGCCTTCGACCTTTTATTTTTCTATAGGCAAAACGATCACCGGGACCGCGGCCTTTTCCTTAAAGCGCTGGGCGTCGGCCAGAGAGCCGATCCCTTCCCCGACGTGCATGGGTATAGCCACCTTGGGCTGGATGGCCGCCGCCGCCTCGACAGCCTCCTCAGCGGTCATGACATAGGTCCCGCTGACCGGGTAGCAAAGCTACGTCCGGAGCTAGGCCTTTCATCTCCGGAATGAAATCCGAATCACCGGTGTGGTAGATCCGGACCCCCTTGACCGTGATGACATACCCCACATTCCCGGCCTCTTTGGGATGGAAGGGCACTCCCGGGCTGCGGAATTTGTTGACGTTGTAGGCCGGAACGGCCTTGATCTTAACGCCTTTGACCGTCAATTCATCGCCCGGCTTCACGGTCTTGATCTCTCCGGTAAACTTTTCTGCGGCTTTGGCGATGGTCACGATGATCGTATCCGGCCTCTGGATTTTGGCCACGTCGGCCGGCGAGGCGTGGTCCTGATGGTCGTGAGTGATCAGGATCAGATCGGCCTGGGGTCCTTCCTTGAGCTTGTAGGGATCCAGATAGATCACCACGCCCTCCCCGTCGATCCGGAAACTGTCATGCCCCAGCCAGTGGATGTTTGCGGTTATTTTTTAGTGCCGTCTCCTCGCCCGCCGTCGGCGCCGCCGCCCACAAGGTTTCCCTGAAAAGAAAAGAGTACCAGTAATACCAAAACCCACCAAAGTCCGATCTTTCGGTTCGATAGTTCAAAGGCAGTCATCATCCTTCCCCTCCTCTTGGATATATTCTCCGTATCTGTTTTAAGTCGTCATGCCGGACCCGATCCGGCATCCAGCCTTTTCGTCCCACAATATTAATCGAACCACTGTCCTTTTACATAGGCCAATTATATTTTTTTATTTGACAAATAGCTAATTTTAATTGGATTATCAATATCAGTCGCAATTCTTTCTTCTATTTTAAACTCTCTCCTCGTTTCGTGAGGTAGGCATTGGCCACGCGAAAGAAATCTTTTCCGCCAGGCTGCCACGGTCCCTCCGGTGAACGGCGGCAATGACGCTCAAATGCACACTAAACGTGATTTTCCCCCAATCCACCCTGGCGAAATCCTGTTGACAGAATTTCTGGAGCCGATGGGGGTGACCCAGTACCGATTGGCCAAAGATATTGGAGTGACCCCGCGCCGAATGAATGAAATCATACACGGGCGGCGCGCCATAACCGCCGACACGGCACTCCGTCTGGGGCGCTTCTTTACTATGGAAGCTGAATTCTGGCTTAATCTTCAGACACATTATGATATGGAAGTGGCGCTGGAGGCTCTGGATGATCGCCTGGATAAGGAAGTGCACCCACTTTCCAATGCCGCTTAATACCCGGCATTGCTCGAACCATAGGCTTGAAATGGCGGTCGGACCAACTATTCAGTTTTGTCGAACCCACCAGGAGTACGACCGGATAGATGATTCGAAACTTTCATGATGGATTAGGTATTTCCGCTGAAGTGCTGATTCAACCCTATCGGATTTTAAGCACACGGCCTAACCATGACCTGCATTTAGTCCTGAAATTAATTCCTTGCCGTCATTCCGGCGAAAGCCCTTCGGCTTACTCAGGGCCATGAGCCTAGTCGAATGGCCGGAATCCAGGTTTTTCAGGCTTTCTGGACCCCGGCTTCCGCCGGGGTGACGTTGTTTGGAAAAGGGAATTATCCTGAAGTTAACGGCATTGGATCCGACCCAATGCCCAATGCCAATGGTTGCACCGGGCAGCGTGGTCAAGACGGATGACTGGAATGGATATAGCCAACTGCCTGAACAGGGCTTTCCAAGAAGAATCCTTTCCTCCAAGGAACTCAAGCTGCCGCACATGGTCGCCTCGTTGCTCAAAAGGTGGCTTTTGGGAACATATCAGGGTGCAGTTAGGCCTTCCCAGTTGGCCTACTATCTGGATGCGTTTACGTTTCGATTTAATCGACGCACTTCGCATTTTCGCAGAAAGCTTCTTTATCGTTTGGTTAAGCAGGCGCTCCAGGTAGATCCGGTTCCTGGGAAAAAGCTAAAAGCCAACGGTCTATCCCGGGAAGGTGATGATTTTGACGATTTTGTTTTCGATCAACCACAACATATTGGGTCTACTGGAGTATAGTAGATACCCCAGATTAGTAATTTTTAATTAATTGATAATATTAGAAAAATATCGTTTTTAAAACTAAACAGCAGTCACTATATAACCGCCTAGAATATAGCCTAAAAATTTTTAGCAGAGATAGGATTGATTTAGATTACCGCATGATTATTATTAAAAATTAGCAACTTATAAAGTTTTTTGGGAAAAACCGAAGGAGAGATAACTAATGGTTTTTAAAAATATTTTCTGAATCGGAAAAAAAGTGAAAAAACAGACAAAATACAATATATTGTTTGACATTTTTGTTTTTATACTATATGTAGTAAAAAAATATAGAATTTAAGGAGGATTAAATAAAGGGGAACAGAAATTTATTAAAAAAAAGCGTTTGACATCCTTTTATTTACCAATTATATTCAAAACTTTGCGTGCAGCAAAGAATGAAGTGAAAAAGGGGCGGGGGTCTTTAAAAGGAGGAGGGTTCGATGGGACTTTACTTTCTTAGTGGTCCATCATGGGAAGAGGATTCTTTAAACGATATTAACGAAACATCATTATTATCTAACGCCAAAGATATGCTTACTGAACGGCGAAATTATCTTAAAGAATTTTTAGATAATAATACCGGAGAACGCAGAACCCATTCGAGAGGATATTTTCCCAATACCCACTCGGTAAAAGTAGGAAAATACAGGGATTACAGTTTCCCCCATAATATTTTTAAAAAAAAGAGTCGGATTTTCGGCTCTTTTTTTTTGATAAGAGGCCTTGATGGAAAAGATAGGAAAAAGTGCATTGAAGATGGCATGCCTTCAGGTGGTACCGGGTACCGAGTTTTCTGTAGTTGAAGATTTGAAGAAAGGCTGTGAGTCTCTTAAAAACCCCTCACCTTGTCTTAAAAGGATTAGGCTTTTGCGATGTTTTTTTAATTTATGAATCTCCAAGCTTCGAGCCTTATCTTACGGATGTAGGTCCGATTGAAAATATTCTTAATTCTCATGTGTTTAATTGTTTCTCTTTTCTGGGTCGACATGCAGACGCTATGTTTGAGAGTTTACAGGATACCACATTCATCGGTGTCGGTCTTTTAAAATTAAACCCTCTCGCAAAGGCCGAAATAATCCAAATCGAAGTAAGTTTAGTGGAATATCTTAAGTCAACTCTTAACGATAACTGGTTTATTTTGGGCACCTTAGGCTGGAACGAGTTGATTTTATTTATTAAATCTGATAAGTTGGGTCAGGTTGCCCAAAACCTGCTCCACTTTAGTTATGACCAGAAAACCGATTCGCGGGCTATGTCAAACTATCTACTAAAAACTTTTTCTACAATTGGGATCAATCATAAAAAACTGCCATCGCCACGACCGGATCAAACCTTAGCTAAGATTGAACAAGATCTGTTGATTCATAGTGGACTCAAAGAAGAAATTGGGCCGGCAATTATCCCTTCTGTAAGCATAGCCGCAACTCCCTTGTATTATAATTCAATTAGAGGATATTGGGAAGAGGAAGGGTTTTTCCCAACAGATGTTATCGGTCGATTTGACATTATTGTGGGGGTCCCTGAGCGTACGACCTGGGCTAATTTCTTAGCCCATATCTTGCATTTCCGATACGAATTTCGCGATCGAATCCTTGCAACATCAACTAATATTAGTTTAAATTATGAGGTTATTCCACCTAAATTATCGGATTCAGGTAATGGAAACAACGCGATTTCTGAAGCCTCCCAAAATATTATATCAAAAATGCTAAAATATTTTAACGAGAATGAAAATGAATCGGAAAAATTGTTTGGCATGATCAATAGTAAGAAGTTGACGAAATATTTTTTCAGTATTAAGGAAGCTCTTCAAAATCCTATGCATGGAAATGTATTTTGGGATATGTCTGAGTATTATGAGTTTCTATTGAGATCCGCCACACGTATAAAAAACAGTCCCTCCTCCACAGAAGAAACAAGCGAAGAATTATTTTTAAATGCAACCTACAGTATTAGTCGAGGAGCAGCAGTCCGACAATATGGTATTTATGGTTTCCAAGAGGGTCCCCCGGGAGACCTTTCGTTTGTTGGCGGAGGGGTCCAACGAGCCCTGTTAGCATTGGAATACATCCCGTCCTACGTTTTAAATCGTATTAAAGCCCGCTGGTATGGATTTCTAATAGCGGAAGATCCGAAATTTGCTCATTATAATGAGGTTATCGTTGTTCCTTTTAGTGATCTTTGGCGTCCTTAACCTCCATGGTGGCAAATTTATCATGAGATTGGCCACATAATCGAATTTAGAACCCCATGGCTTCGGTGTGAAGGACCTGATTCCAACCCCGTAGTGGATAAGTTTTTACGTGATATGCCTAAACATGATCGAGAACTTTACCGAAGACTATTAATGGAACTAGAGGCTGAAGTTCTCGGTTTTTTATTGGGTTTTTTTGGGGATGTAGACTGTTTTATAAAAAATCTCTGGACTCTTTTGAATAAGCTTAGCACTTTACCAACAAAGATGGATTTCATTGATAAATACATAATCCGATCTTTTTTTGTTGAAATGTACTTTCGCTTGTTTTTGAAGTCTCCTCCAGATCCACCTGAACAATTTTCAGACCAATCAAAAGCTCAAGAACAATTAATATCCCATCTAAGAAAAATTAAAGCCACCGGCTATGATCTGGGGGAAAGCCATGAAATAGAATTCTTTGCTAGCTACCATGCACCAACAATAGCCAGTTTGTACAGTGTCGCGGTTAGTTTACACAAAAATATAAGAAAGTTTGAATCAGAAAAAAGAACTTCCTTTTTTCCACAACATCCAGATAACGATGATAATTTAAATAAAATTGTTGACGCAATAAAAAATGGTCGTATTTGGCCCTATGGGATCGAATATCCAGAATATCTATTGTACCGTCTTTTAAAGAGGGTGAAGAACTAAGCTTCTCCTCACAAATTGCTGCAGTACTCACGTTTTGGAATGCCAGCGTAAGACAATTGAGGAAAGAATTTGCAACAGGCTCCGAAGGTCAATCTTAATGAGGGAAAGAGTCAATGAAACTAAGAAATTCTTTTAAGACGGGTTTGCATAAACTAATAGTACCACTTTTTAAAGATCCTAAGTTGTTCTCGAACAATATCAGCATTCCTTTGGCGACCTATACTACTGCAGAGGGGAACTCAAAACCTGCTTTGGTTAAATATATTTTAAAAGAACTTTGGCCTGAAGAGATAAGAAGTGACTTTTTCGACATTTTTGAGAAGTTTGAAAATTTATTAATAGCAATTGGCCAAAGAGACCATTTTTTGCATCAATTTCATGTGGTTTTACTTGGATTAAACGTTATAAAACTTTTGAATTTCAAATCCGAACGAGAAGGTAAAAAGCTTGGGTTCTCAGACATATCGGATATAAACGAAATAATCGGGATTTGGATATTGGCTTCATCCACACATGATTTTGGCCGTCCGATTGCTGAAATTAAAAAACTCAATGATAAAATGAGTAAACTTTTCGAAGTTTTCGGTATTAAAAGCATTAGCCAATTTTATGCCTATGCTGCTAAAGATCCTGAATTAAAAGATGATGATGCCTTCAATAGAATATGTGTCCAATCTCCAATGGCACGAAACTATTCACAAGAATATGTGGTCCTGCATAACCTCTTAGTGGAACAAATTAGCCGTACTTTATGTATAGAATTAAAAGTGGCCGAGAATATTGTAAAAGAAAGGCGATCTCAAATAGCTCATGGTTATTTGGGAGCAATTATATTAGCTCGTAATGTTATTCAACATGGGTTAAATTCTAATAATTATAACTGGTCATCCTTTAAAAGCTCTGCGCTGTTTCGAATGCTATTACATGCAATGGTGGCAGTTTTTTTTCATGACATGAATGAGACGGATTGGTGGCGGAACTTAACCCCTGAAAATAATTTGATCGCCTTCTTGCTTTGTATAACAGATCAATTTCAAGAATGGGACCGTTCCACAAGGCAAGAAGAAGCCTGGCCCGAGTGTGATTTGGAGGATGTTATTTTAGATGATGAGGAGGGTCATATTCGCCTTATACACCATTTACACCACAAGGGTTGGAAGGACGAAGTTAAAGAAAATATCCGCAAGGCATTTAATGGGAAGAGAAATGCTCTTCAAAAACTAGATTCGACAAACCCTTCTTTAGGTTTGAGGTTTACTCTGGAATACAATAGCGATTGTGATGAGATTAAAGAAGAAATCTCTATCAAGTGTTGATTTTTCTGAAGATTGGTCCAATCAGGTAAATTTACCACCTCTCGGTCGTGAAGAGTATTTACCTTTTTCGTAACACTTTAGTTCTGTGAAAAATTACGCGGCCAATTTCAGGTTTAAATCCTGACCGTGCTTATTCTGGACAAAGGATTTCGCCAAGCTCAGGATAGCCTCCATGGGGTTTTCTCCTTGCAATTCGGCTGTACGGAACAGGGTCATCAAGATGGCCTGGGTTTTAGCCCCTTGATCGGAACGGTTTTGTTGGGAGACTTTACGGGTCAAGACTGGTTTGCGCATCTGTTGTTCCGCATGGTTGTTATAGGGGCTGACGTTTCTCATAATCCAGGAACGTGAAGAGTTCGTTTCGATGCCGTTTCAGTCGTTTCAAGAGTCGCCGGACGTCCCGGTCACCGCTTTCGGTTTCCAGCAGTCGGGCCAACCGGTCTTTCAACCTTTGGACCAAGCGGGCGTAAACCTCGGGAGCTTTGTGTTTTTTCTGTTCCGAAAGCCGGACCGCATCTTTCAACAAACGGGTCAGGCTTTTTCGAAAGGCTTTCCAGGCCGGAGCCCGGTTGAGTTTATCGACCTTAACCAGTTCGGTGAACAGGTGAAAGAAACACCGCTGCTTGGCCAGGGTGCCGATTTTATTGTAAGCGCCCCAGAAGTCACAACCAGGATACCGGAAAATAGTTCGCCTAAGACTTGACGAATAACCGGAGATCCCCGACCGGGTGTGATCAGGTAGTAACAAAGGGTCTGGGTGGTAAAGCACCACAGCCAATGGGTTCGCCCATTGAGCCGCCTGATATCACCACTCAGTAAGCCTACCATTTACTTCGGTTAAGAAGTAGTCCAGGGGCACCGGAGTAGAACCCGGCCAAGGATCTATTTTCTTCCTTTTTCTTCCCCTACCATCCCTCATTTTTTAATATTCTTCCGTTTCAGAGAACCGCTGACCGATTTATGGTTTCCCCGGGAGGGAAGCCATGGACCGAAAACGATGTCGGCATTGCCAATCTTTTTTTCTTCCGAATCCCCGGATAAAGAACCAACAGTATTGTAGCCGACCGGAATGCCAGCAGGCCCGCAAAACCCACTGGCAACGGGAAAAGGTTCGCCAAGACCCTGACTACCAGGCCGACCATCAGGATGCCCAAAAGAACTGGCTGAAGCACCATCCCGACTATTGGAAGAACTATCGGACCCGGCACCCCTCCTATGTGCAAACCAACCGGCAGAAACAGAAAATGTGTATTCCGGACCAAAGTGACCACCCATTCCGATCGAAACTGACCAGTGATTCCGGAGCAAACTGACCACCGATTCCGGCGGGAAACTGACCAGTAAAACAGCTAGGCCGGAATCGAAAAAGTTAACAGCGGCGCAGGATAAAATCTGGTGCTACCCTGCCTCCCAACTAAACAGGGGAGGTAACGGGAATGGCCAACCGGAGGTTATCCATGCGCAAGATCAAAGAAGTTTTACGTTTACGTTGGGAGGTGGGATTAGGGCGTCGCCAGACAGGGCGAAGCTGTTCCATTTCCCACAACACCGTAGCCGAGTATGAACAGCGGGCTCAGGAGGCCGGGCTGTCCTGGCCCTTACCGGAGCATCTGGACGATCAGGCCTTAGCGGCACTGCTGTTCCCATCCCCCACGCTTCCTGTTCCCACCCATCCTCGGCCCGTCCCGGATTGGTCGGAGCTCCATGAGGAACTCCGTCGGCCGGACATGACCCTCCAGTTGCTCTGGCATGAATACCAGGAGCAACATCCCCAGGGGTATCGCTACAGCCAGTTCTGCGAACTATACCGGCGCTGGGCCAAAAAACTGGACTGGTGCCTTCGGCAGGAACACCGGGCCGGAGAAAAGCTGTTCGTGGACTTCTCCGGCCAAGGCATCCCCATCACCCATCCGGAAACCGGCGAGGTGACCTTTCATACCCTCTTCGTAGCGGTTTGGGGCGCCAGCAACTATACCTACGCCGAAGCTTGTCTGTCCGAGAAACTACCACACTGGATCGGGGCCCATGTCCGGGCCTTTGGTTTCTTCGGCTGTCTGCCCAAGGTCCTGGTTCCCGACAATCTGGGAGCGGCCGTTAATAAAGCCTGCCGTTATGATCCGGATATCAACCCGACGTACCAGGAAATGGCTCGTCATTACGGCTTGGCGGTCATCCCCGCCCGCGTCCGCAAACCCAAAGATAAGGCCAAGGTGGAGGCCGGCGTTTTATTGGTCGAGCGCTGGATCCTGGCCGCTCTGCGCCACCGGACCTTTTTTTCCTTGGCCGAGGCCAACCAGGCCATCCGGGAACTGTTGATCCGGCTGAACCAAAGACCCTTTAAGAAGGTCTCCGGCTCCCGGCGGGAGCGCTTCCTCACCCTGGATAAACCGGCCGCCCAACGCTTAAGCGGACCTCCCTACGAATACGCCGACTGGCTCAAGGCCCGGGTCAATGTCGACGTCCACATCGAAGTGGACGGCCACTTTTACAGCGTTCCCTATCCGCTGGTCCGGGAACAGGTCGATGTCCGTCTCACCCGGTCCATCGTCGAGGTCCTGTTTAAAAACCGCCGGGTGGCCAGCCATGTCCGCAGTTTCCGTAAGGGCGGCTACACCACCCGGCCGGAACATCTCCCGCCGCCCCATCAACACCACCGGGCCTGGACCCC
This sequence comes from uncultured delta proteobacterium, assembly GCA_963743305.1. Taxonomy (GTDB): domain Bacteria; phylum Desulfobacterota; class RBG-13-43-22; order RBG-13-43-22; family RBG-13-43-22; genus CAVQSS01. The sequence continues at coordinate 111,479 of CAVUPH010000024.1, read as the reverse complement.
GGAACGGATCCTGGGCTGGATCGAAAAAATAGGCCCCTACACCGCCGCCGTCGCCCGGGAAATCCTCCAGGCCAAAGACTACCCGGAACAGGGCTTCCGGGCCTGTTTGGGCTTGATCCGTCTGGGGGATCGCTTTTCCCACGAGCGACTGGAGGCCGCCTGCCAACGGGCGACCCAGATGAAGCAATACCGTTATCAAAACATCAAGTCGATCCTGACCTCCGGTTTGGACCGACAACTCTTAATCCCTATTCCAGAACCCCCGATCCGTCTGCATCCCCATATCCGGGGCAAGGACTATTACCAGTAAAGGAGGAATCTATGTTGATCCAACCGACCGTCGACTACCTGTTGCGGATGAAGCTCTTCGGTATGGCCCGCGCCTTCGAGGAACAACTGAACCAACCCGCCACCCAAGCCCTCAGCTTCGAAGAGCGCTTCGGTCTGCTCGTCGACCGGGAGTGGACCTATCGCGAGAACCGACACCTGAAACGGCGCCTGAAGGCCGCCAAACTCCGGGAACCGGCTTGTCTGGAAGAGGTCGATTACCGGCACAAACGGGGCCTGCATCAGGCCGTCCTGCAAAGCCTGGCTTCCGGCCAGTGGCTGACCCATCACCAGAACGTCATCATCATCGGACCCACCGGTTCCGGAAAAACCTACCTGGCCTGCGCCCTGGCTCATCAGGCCTGCCGTCTGGGGTTCTCCACTCGCTATACCAGGATCCCCAAGCTCCTCCATGAACTCCAGATGGCCAAGGCCGATGGCTCCTACTCCCGCGTCTTGGCCCGCCTGGCCAAACTCCCCTTGCTGATCCTCGACGATTGGGGTCTCAACCCTTTGCAGGCGGCCGAACGCCATGACCTCCTGGAGGTCCTGGAGGATCGCTATGACCGGTCCTCGACCCTGGTCACCAGCCAGTTCCCCATCTCCACCTGGCATGAAACCATCGGGGAACCCACCCTGGCCGATGCCATCCTGGATCGCCTGGTTCACCAGGCCCACAAAATCACCTTGAAAGGAGAATCCATGCGGAAAACACGTTCCCCCTTGACTCAAACTGACCAGTCCGTAGTATAATCTTTTCTCCTGCGTCGCTGCGCTCCGATCTCTGGTCAGTTTGACCGGAACCGGTGGTCAGTTTGAGCGGAATAGGCAAAAAGTCGGGATCGAAAACGCCGGTTAACGAATCTTGCAAAGATGGACGCGTTCAAGCCTCTTTCTTTTATAAGCTCAGGAACTTATTTTATTGCCCCCGATCTTGCAAAGATGGACGCGTTAGCCCAAAAAATATTCATTATTCCGGCAAGTTGGACACCACGGGGTCCATCTTGCAAAGAAGGACTCGATAGACTTTAAAGCTGGAGTTCTTTTACGATGCCCTCCAAAACATCGGGAGGCGCCCATGATCCAGAAAAAAGTTTTGAACCCCTGCCGGATACGAAAAATCAACAGCAGCTTCGCCTTTATCGAACATCGTTTCCGGGGCTGGATTAAGTGCCTGAGTCCGGAAGAACGGCAGCTTTATTTTTTTCTGGTCCTGGCCGCCGATGAACAGGGGCTTTCCTATTACCGCCCGGAGACCATCGGGGAGCGTTTGCAACTGAATCCGGATCAATACCGGCGCGGCCTTGAACGGGTTGATCACCCGGTGTCGAGGATCATGATAAATGGACCCTTTAGACGGGGTTGGGATCATGACATTTCCCCCCCCCGGGATCACGTTAATTCACCCCCCTCCAGGAGGCCAGAGGTAACCGCCAGCCGATGAATCTGGATAGATCGCAAGCGATCCGAAAGGAGACATCGGCATGGCCAGGAGGGAGATTACCATGAACGAGATTGTTGAGTTGATTTACCAGTGGCATCAGGGAGCCGGTTTCAAGAGCATTCGGCGATCCCTGGGATTTGACCGCAAGACCATCCGGAAGTATGTCCAACTGGGCCAGGAAGCCGGAGTGCAGCGCGGCGAACCTTTTCCAGCGGAATCGGACCTGGTTAAACGGCTTAAAAACCTGAGTCAATCGGAACTGCTTCGGGAAACACCGGCCCAGGACCTGCTGGATCCGCATCAGGAGTGGTTTCAGGAGTTGCTGAAGGAAGAGCAGATGACGGCCAAGCAAGTCTGGCGTCTTTATCAGGAGCGGACCGAAACGGCGATCGGGTATTGCACCGTAAAACGCTATTTGCGAGCCCGTTTGGGTTATCGGGCGCCGCGGGTGACGGTTCGCCTGGAGGTGATCCCGGGGAGCCAGGCCCAGGTGGATTTCGGGTATATGGGTCGGATGGTCGATCCCGAGACCGGGGCTTTGAGAAAGACCTGGGCCTTTATCATGACCTTGTCCTTCAGCCGCCACCGTTTTGTCCGTTTTGTCTTCCGCCAGGATGTGGCCACCTGGATCGACTGCCATATCCGGGCCTTCGAGTTTTTTAACGGGGTCCCGGAAACCATCATCCTGGACAACCTCAAGGCCGGGGTGGTGAAGCCGGATATCTACGATCCCACGTTGAACCGGGCCTATGGGGACCTGGAACGGCACTACAGTTTCGTGGCCGATCCGGCCAAAGTGGGGGAACCTCGGCACAAAGGTAAGGTGGAGCGAGTCGTACCGGTAGTCCGTCAACAACTGGTTGCCGGCCGGAACTTCCGAGATATCGAAGAGGCCAATACCCGGGCCCCGATCTGGTGTACGCAGGAGGTCGGGATGGAGATCCACGGCACCACCAAACGCCGGCCCTATGAGGTTTTCCAGGCCGAGGAACGGCCTCACCTGAAGCCCCTGCCCCGGGAGCGTTTTGAGTGCCCCTTGTGGAAACGCTGCACCGCCCATCCCGATCATCATATCGTTTTCGATCGCTCCTATTACTCCCTGCCCACCCGGTTCATCGGCCGGAAGGTCTGGGCCCGGGGTACCTCCCGGCTGGTCCAGATCCTGCTCAACGAAGAGCTGGTTAAAACGCATCTGCGGGCGCTGAAACCCGGCACTTGGCGAACCGATCCGGCGGACTACCCGCCGGAGAAACTGGCCTACCTGATGCCCGCCCCGACCTTTTGCCGCAACCAGGCCGCGGCCATCGGACCGGAAACCGAAAAGCTGGTGACGATCATCCTCCAACAACACGCCCTGAAGAATCTGCGCAAGGTCCAGGGTCTGTTGGGCCTGGCTAAAAAATACGGTCCCGTGGCCATGGAACGGGCCGCCGCCCGGACCCTGTTTTTCGGCAACCTGCGGATGAACAGTATCAAGACCATCCTGGAAAAGGGCTGGGACGCTGCCGGAACCCCCGGCCGCCATCGTTTGGCCCCGGTCGCCTTTAGGAGAACGGTTCCTCCGGCCTCCCACCTACTATGTCCCCGAACCGGAGGTGCTCCAATGAACCTGGAACCTACCGTCCTGACTCAACTGAAAACCCTCCGGCTCGGCGGCCTGCTGGAAAGCCTGGACCTGCGTCTGCAGGAAGCCCAACAGGCTTCCCTCGGTTACCTGGAGTTCCTCCAACTGCTCTTCCAGGACGAGCTGGAGCGTCGGGAGGCCAAAAAACTACACTCGCGTCTCCAGAGAGCCTCTTTCGAGCAGGAGAAGACCCTGGAGGGCTTCGACTTCTCCTGGAGGCCGCAGATTAACCCCAAACGGGTCCGGGACCTTTTTACCGGCCTGTTCATCGAGAAAGCCGAGCATGTCCTACTCTATGGCCCGGCCGGGGTCGGCAAGACCCACCTAGGCCCAGGCCCTGGGACATCTGGCCTGCCGGAAAGGCTACGACGTACTCTTCGTCAAAGCCGTCAAGCTGTTCCGCAACCTGCTGGCCTCCCGGGCCGATCATTCCTGGGAAAAACGGATAAAACGCTATCTGACCCCGGATCTCTTGATCATCGACGACTTCGCGCTGACGGCCCTGACGCTTCCCCAGGCGGAAGATTTTTACGAAATCGTGGCCGAGCGGCATCTCAAGTCCTCGATCATCATTACCAGCAACCGGCCGCCCCAGGACTGGATCCCGCTCTTCCCGGATCCGGTCATGGCCAACTCGGCCTTGGACCGTCTGGCCCATCACGCCCACCACATTATCCTGGAGGGTGAGTCGTATCGGAAAAACTTGACCCCTAACCCTTTAACCACCTCACCTCCCAAAAGGGGTGAATTGTGTTGATCCCGAGGGGGGGGAATTAACATGATCCTTGACACCCGGGACCTGGTGGCCTTTCAGGAGCCCCTGTTCCAGGTCTTGTCCTTGCCGGAAAGGAGGCCCGCATGATCGACCGCCGCACCGTCTTCGAGATCCACCGGTTGTTCCATGAAGGCTATGGGATCCGCAAAATCGCCCGGACCCTGAAGCTCAGCCGGGACAGCGTCAAAAGATACCTGGATCAGCCCAACCCGCCCAAGCCGGTGATCGTCCGGGCCAGCAAGCTGGACCCCTTCCGGGAGGAGATCCGACGGTTGCTGGAAAAGGACCCCACGGTCAGCAGCGCGGTCTTATTCCAACGGTTGATCCCCCAGGGCTATACCGGGAAGACCTCCATTCTCCGGGAGTACCTCCAGGAGATCCGGCCCAAAGAAAAACGGGCCTATCTCCGCTTCGAATCGGCTCCCGGAAAACAGTTTCAAGTGGACTGGGGCCACTTCGGCTCCCTGCTCTACGGGAAGACCCCCCGGAAGCTGTACTGCCTGGCGATTATTGAAGCGCATAGCCGGCTGCTTTACGGGGAGTTCACCCACTCCCAGAAGCAGGAGGCCCTCCACCAGGCCCTGTTGAACGCCTTTCTCTTCTTTGGAGGCGTCTGTTCGGAACTGGTAGTGGACAACATGTTCTTTAAAGGGGGACATCCTATAATCACCCTGTCAAGAGGGAAAAGTTCATTTTGAGAAAGACAACGATTTCGATGAGATAGGATTTGGGCCATTTTTTGAACGCACCTCCCTTATACGCCTGACGGGCTGACGTGATTTATTTGATATCCCCAGTGCTCACCAACCGCGAACTTTAAACCTCAGCGTTATCAGTATCCGGCATCCCGCCCGAGACGGGCACCCAGCATCCCTTATCCAGGTTTTAAAGTTTAGTGAGCGGCCCATGATTGTCCCGTCCGAGGTCCACGAAAGGCCTCCACGTAGTTCACCGGGCTCGCCAAGGGGATGGATAAGGTTCGGTTAATCTCGAGTTAAATATCGCGGGTTATAAGGCTCCTTTTTCTTCATGATCGTCCAAGCGATGATCAAGAACTTGGCCGATAGCTTGACATACCGTTTGGTTTTGATCCCGGGTTCTTTGGCCCGTCCCTGCAATTGATCGGTGTAATGTTCGATCCAGGGTCGACAGCGAGTAGAGGCGATCAGGGCCGCCTGGTATAAGGCATAGCGCAGATCGGCTTTTCCCCTTTTGGAAATGACCGGGGTCGCCGTATTCGAGGTTTCCCCGCTCCGGTAGGCGCCCAGATCCAATCCGGCCATCTTGAGCACCTGCTTCCGGTTTTGAAAGCGGAAGGGATTGCCGATCGCACCGATCACCTTGGCCGAAACGTCCGGTCCAAAGCCGGGGATAGTGAGCAGATACCCATATTCTGGAAACTGCCGGCAAGTCTCGCGGATCTGTTCGTCGGTCGTCTTTATCGTCTCCCGGAGTTGCCGCAACCCGTCCACCATCACCCGGGCCTCAAAGTGGGCCCCTTCCCCCATCTCGCAACCGATGGAGTCGATAGCCATTTGCTGGATGGTCTGCAAACGCTGCTGCTGGGCCAGGGTCTTACGCCCGGGCACCACCCGTTGGACGAATTGAGCGAACTCCAAACCGGCCAGTTCGGAAGTGTCCAAACACCAACGGACAATCGGTTCCACTTCCGGTCGCCCGCTAAAACGATCCAATTCGGGGAAGTACTGGGCCAGGAGCTGGTTCCGAATACGCACCCGATACCCATGCTCCTGCTTCTTCAGCTTCTTTTTGAGCGACAATAGGGTGCGCAGATCCCGGAGCCCCATCTCCGGGTACTCGTAGTACAAGCACTTGCCCTGGGAAATCAGATCGGCAATATTGGCCGCGTCCTTGGTGTCGTGTTTGTCCCAACGCCCATCCAGAAGCTCCCGGTTGTGCTTGACCGCTACCCCGGAAACCAGGACCACCATCCGGCCGCATTTAATCAAATGCTCTCCCAGCGGCTTGTGATAGTTGGCCGTGGGTTCCAAACCAAAGACCACCTTCTCCAGACCCTGGGCCACCTGGATGGCTCTGACCTGGGTCAGCAGCTTCTCAAAACCCTCGATGGTATTGTCAAAGATCAGTCGTCTGAATAGCGTCTTCCCGGTGGCTGTAGCAAAAAAAGCGTGGTGCTTTTCCTTGGCGATGTCAATACCGACGATCAAATGGTCCTTCGATCCCCGGATCTCTTTCTTGAATTGACGAAACTCCGTGAGCCTGATATCCTCTACTTCGTTCATTGAACACCTCCTGTTTGAGAGTTGAAGTTTGGTGATGCTTACTTTTCTCTTAACAGGAGGTTTCTTTTTTGGATAGATTATATGAATTTTTTTTCTGGCGCAGGCTCGGGAGCCTATGCCAAATTCTGGCAATATATAACGTTGTTTCTAAATTGCATTGACAGAGCCGAGTAAATGCAATAAAGTTTCAACATGCCTAGACAAGCACGATTAGACGCTCCGGGGGTCCTGCACCATGTCATGGCCCGAGGGATAGAGAAAACCAAAATCTTTCGAAACCCGAAAGACCGGGAGGATTTCCTCTCGCGTCTGGAGGAACGGGCTCGCGCCGGGGCGTGGGTGGTCTATGCCTGGGCGCTGATGCCCAATCATATGCATTTATTGGTTCGTACCGGTCTCCAACCTCTCTCTACGAATATGAGAAAAGTGATGACCGGATATGTGGTAAATTTCAACCGGCGTCATAAACGGTTGGGTCACCTTTTCCAGAATCGCTATAAATCTATTGTCTGCGAGGAAGAGTCCTACCTCCTGGAGTTAACGCGCTATATTCACCTCAATCCCCTTCGTGGAGGAATGGTGGCTGATTTGCCTAAATTAAAGGAATACCCTTGGACCGGGCATTCGGCTTTAATGGGGAAAATGGGGCGGGACTGGCAGGACACCGAATCGATCCTTTCCTTTTTTAGCCCAAAATTGCAGAAGGCGCGAGCGGAATATGAGCGCTTTGTGGGCGACGGGGTCCCGATGGGGCGGCGGCCTGATTTGGTTGGCGGAGGGTTGATCCGCAGTGCCGGCGGTTGGTCCCAGGTGCTGTCTCTGCGACGGCATAAACAGCGTATGGCCTCGGATGAGCGAATCTTGGGCAGCGGAGAGTTCATTGAAGAGGTCATGTCCCAGGCGGAAAAACAATTAGAGAAAACGCTCCGACTCAAAGCTCGGAAAGTTGGACTGGGTACCCTGGCCTCCCGGGTTTCCCGATCAGAAGGAACAGATTGGGACTTGGTTCGGTCCGGAAGCCGAGCCGCTGAGGTAGTGAAGACCCGAAGACTTTTCTGTCAACTGGCGGTCAAAAAATTAGGATATTCGGGGGCGGAAGTAGCGCGCTACTTAGGAACAACGACATCATCCGTTACCCGGTTGGCAAACGCTCCGGAAATGCCTGGCCTCGGCTACTCGAATTATGCAATTTAGAACGAACGTCCCATATTCCTACTTTTGGTTTTCGACCTTGGGGGTAACATGTTCCCGCCCGAACGAGTGGCGGGTTAACCATGCTCATTTTTCCCTTACACGATGGGGCACGAGAGGAGTGTGATTTATGAGAAAAGTAATAATCGGAGCCATGGTTTCTTTGGACGGCGTCATGCAGGCGCCCGGAGGCCCCCTTGAAGATCCTACTATGGGATTCAACCACGGCGGCTGGGTAGCGCCACTGGTGGACGATGTTTTCGGCGAAGAGATTGGCAAGATGTTAAGCGAGCCGTACGACTTGTTGCTCGGTCGAAAGACGTACGAGATCTTCGCGGCCCACTGGCCCTATGCCGAGGGCGGGCCCGATGATCCCATTGCCAAAACTTTCAATTCAGTCACGAAGTATGTTGCGACCCGGAAGGGCTTGGATCTGACCTGGAAGGGTTCGGTGGCCCTCAGTGACGCAGCGTCAGACGTCGCCAAGCTGAAACGGCAGGAAGGACCATCGCTTCTTACACAGGGCAGTACCGACTTGATCCAAACGCTGCTTGCGGATGACCTCGTCGATCAGATCAATATTTTTACATTCCCAATCGTCCTCGGGCAAGGCAAGAAGTTGTTTGGCGCTGGCTCAAGAGCTGGGGCGTTTCGACTAATTGCGAACCGGACATCGCCCAATGGCATCTTAATTGCGAAGTATGTACGCGACGGTGCAGTAAAGACTGGGGATTTCACTATGGTCCCTCCCACACCGGCGGAAGTCGCACGTCGTGAGAAGATGAAACGAGAAGGCTAAATACATGATGATGTACTGGCTGCACTAGGCCGGTAGAAGGTATATCTAAACTACTGAGCATGATATCTAAAATTCAGCGGAAGCCCTTCGGATTACTCAGGGCCATGCGCCTAGTCGAATGTCCGGAATGTAGGTTCTCTAGGCTTTCTGGACCCCGGTTTTCACCGGGGTGACGCTTTGGACAAAGGGATTATCCTTAAGTTAACGGCCTTGGGCCCGACCTCATCGAAAAGTCACCTATGAAAGTGAGGAATTTCGTCATGACCCGTCTTAGTCGATGTTTCGCAATTTCGACCGTTTTTTCTTTTCTTCCGTTCTTCATATTGGCAATGGTTCTGGCCGGTCCTTCTTCGGTAAGGGCCATGGGTAGCGCCATAATTCCCGCGCTGTCGGGTCAGGGATCGCCTTCCGGCCCAATCACCCTCTGGTACCCGAGCGATGCTCCGGAAACTACCCTCACCAGGGGTCCCTTCGTGCTGAGCGCCGCTTGGGATGGTGCGCCCATTCGCGGTAACGGCGGCCTGATCATACTCTCTCACGGGTCGGGGGGCTCCGCCTTCTTGTATTATGACCTGGCGCGCGTCCTCGTGGAGGCAGGGTTCGTCGTGGCGGCGCCGGAACACCAGGGCGACAATTGGAGGGATCAGACGAAGACCGGCCCTGACTCCTGGAAGCTACGACCTGCCGAGGTGTCCTCGGCTATTGACCGGGTTCAGGGAGAACCGCGTTTTGCCCCCCTGGTCAACAGGGACAAAGTCGGTGTCTACGGCATGTCGGCGGGAGGGCTCACGGCCCTCGAGTTTGCGGGCGCCACCTGGAGCCTGAATCGTCTCGTCCAGCATTGTGCCGAACACCTTGAAGAAGATAAGGGGTTCTGCGCCTTCCGGGAAATGGTCGCGGGAAAACTCGACCAGGAGATGATGGGACGTCTCAAGACACAATTCATTGAGGGGGCCAAGTCCGGCAAGGTGGACAGCAGGGAATACGGCCATCAGGACGGCCGGGTGAAGGCGGTGGTTGCGGCAGTGCCGGTGGCTGCCGTCATCGACCCGGCAAGCCTCCGCGCCCCCCGCGCTTCAACGGGTCTCATCTCTGCAGACAAGGATCAGGTGCTCGCTCCCCGATGGCACGTACTCGCCGTGGAAGAGACCTGTTCCTCATGCACGGCCCTTGGCACGCTCAAGGGAGGAGGTCACATGTCGATCCTCTCCCCCCTGCCTGATGAGATCGTTCGTGGTCTGGGGGTGTGGGCTAAGGACCCTCCCGGCTTCGACCGCTCTTCTCTCACACCCATCTACAAGGGTATCGCCGGGTTTTTCGCCGCCCGTCTTTCCCAATGACGAGACATATTAAATAGTTGTGACGCTTCGCCCTTTTGGGTGGGTACCCCTATATCTGGTATGGCCGCCGGGTCGGAGCGAAAGGGCTTTCCAAATCCCAAGTCTACGCAGGCCCCGGTATACAGATTCACGTTGTAGCGGGTATTGGAGCTGGCCGGTGATTTCCGGGAAGGGTACCCGATCACATCATTATCGGGCGCAGGGTATGCAGTAGATGCGCCCGTCGCGAGTGACGGTGCGGGTTTCCATGACCCCTTCGCCGCAGCGGCTGCAGACGAGGGTGGGGAAAATCCGGGCTTCGGCGGGGAATTCGAATGGAGGGTCCGAAACCCGGTAGAGCGACTCCAGGGGATCGTTCAAAAGCTGCTCGATGAATTTCTCTCGGTCTGGTCGGCCGTCGGGACCGGTCGGCCTGACCAGGTCTCCCCGCAGGGCGATCCGAACCGCTTTCCCCGATTTGCGCGATCCGATCGTAAACACCTGTTTTCCATAATCCAGAAAAAAGAGATTGCCCTTGCCGAAGGTGCAGCCGCACAAGAACTGCACGGCGTCGACGCTGCAGCTCTGGTTTTCCACTACAGCCACCAGTTCCTCGTCTTCGGACCGGGTCACGCCCAGTTTTTCCATCGCCGCCTTCGCGGCCCGGTAGCCGATGAGCAGGCCCGGACAGAGATGTCCGTGGAAACGGACGGTTTCTTGTAAATCAGGGGGATATATTTCCATGGTGATCCCTAAATCCGAAATTCGAAGCACGAAATCGACACGCTGAGCTCGTCGCAGGCCGAGACAAACCCGAATGTTCAAAATCCAAATGATCGAAACAATAGCCCTTCGGGTTTCGGTTCAAAGCAATAACTCAAACATTCCGTGTCTATCGTTAATCCCTGAATATCTTTTTTAGATCGATGACCAAGTCCGGGAACAGGCCGACTTGAATTTGATGATCCCGAGCGTAGACGCGCGGTTTTCCGTATTCATGGTTCTCGTTCAAGTGAAAGACCATGGTGGTCTTATCGATGGGATGCACGATCCAGTACTCCGGGACCCGCCGGCTTTCGTACAAGGCCAGTTTTTCGATAAAATCATGGGCGGCGGTGGAGGGGGAAATAATTTCGATGATCAAGTCCGGACTGCCCAGGCAGCCCTTGTCGTCCAGTTTGGCGGGATTGCAGATAACGGTCAGGTCCGGTTGAACCACCGTCGTAATATCCGTCTCGGATTGATCGCCCTCCGGAAGCCGGACGTCAAACGGGGCCATATACACTTCACAGGATTTATCTTCCAGATAATTATGAAAAGATGTGAAAAGAGCACCCAGGGCCTTTTGATGAGTCCGGGAAGGGGCGGGAGTCATATTAAAAGCTTCGCCATTAATCAGTTCCCAACGTTCCTCGTCCGGCCATTCCAGATAATCGCCGTAGGTGAATTTCCGTTTTTTTTCAGCAGGGGAGGTCATAGGTTGAAAATAAATCGAATAGCGAACGTTGAATCTTGAAGTGGTTTTCGTAGGGTCGGCGACCCCGCCGACCAAACCTAGGTACAACCCTTTCCAACTTCAGGGGTGCTTGCAATAAGCAGGCGGGTCTAGTATCCAAAAAGAACCCGGTAATTGTCAAGAATTATATTAGGATCAGCCTCCATCGAGGGCCTTCAAAAAAGTGAGCTGATCTTCGGGATGCAATTCCTCTCGCCGATCAAAGGGGGCAGCCAGAATCCGGCCGTTGAGAATCAGTTGCAACGCCGGATCTTTTAAGTCGTTTTCCACCTCCGGACCCAGATTCTCCGGGAGCAAGCGCATCAGATCTTCCAGCGTCTGCCCGGCAAAATCCAGGTCGATTTTTCTTAGACCGCAACGGGCGCAGGTCCGGGTCCCTTCCAGGAAAGTCAGGCAGAGTTTCATGATTTATTCGGGCGCCAGTTCTTTTTCAGTATCGCTTCCAACCTGTCGGGAATTGAACCCAGCCGAAATTTTTCTTCGGACACCCTTGGGTCCCAGGGCAGGGTCCCCCAATAGGGGATTTTTGAATAGTCTTGGATAATTTGAGGGGCGGTTTTTTCGGCCAGGCCGGGTTTGCCTTTTTGCCCGTTAAACAAAAATCCCACCACTTTGATCCCGTGCAGTTTAAGCATGGTCAGGGTCATCAGGGTATGATTGATAGTGCCCAGTCCCGGGCGTCCGATGACCAGGACCGGGAAGCCCACTTGTTTAATCAAGTCGATCACCCAGTACTTTCTTTTCAAAGGCACCATCAGCCCACCCACCCCTTCCACCACCAGGAAGTCGTGATAACTCCGGAGAAGTTTGAGGGCTTTATTGATTATAGATCGAGACCATTCGACCCCGGAGTATTCAGCGGCCGGCAGTGGGGCCAGGGGGGGAACGAGGCAGACCGGATTCATCAAAGGCGGAGGATCCATCAGCCCGGTGGTATTCAGGATCAGCCGCAGGTCCGGGGACAGCCACCCGGTCTTGGTTTTTTCCGCTCCGCTGGCCACCGGCTTGAAGTAGCCGCAGTCGATCCCCTGTTTTTTTAAGGCCAGGATCAGGGCGGCGGAAACGATGGTCTTTCCCACGCCGGTGTCGGTTCCGGTGATGAAAAGGCCGGAATTGGTCCGCGGGGTCGATCGTTTTTGATTCATGGGTTGTCGCTTATCTTTCATGAGGTAAATTGTTGAACCAGACAGAGAGGTCCCCTCACCCCAACCCTCTCCCTCGAGGGGGGGAGGGAGCCTCAGAAAACAGCCCCAAATTCTGAGCTTCCGCTCTCCCAAGCTGGAATAGGTTTCGGTATTATAGCAGCTCTCGCAGCGCCTCCAAGAGCTCATCCAGGTGTTCCCGGGTATGGGTGGCCATCAGGCTGATCCGTAGCCGGCACTGGTTGGGCGGAACGGTGGGCGGGCGGATGGCCGGTATATAGAGCCCCCGGTCCCATAGAGCTTGGGAAAGATGCAGGGCCTTGTCCTCCGACCCCACGATGATCGGGATGATCGGGACCGGATGAACGGAAGGATTGATCCCGATCTTTTTCAGCCCTTGTTGACAATAGACGATATTATTCCGGAGCGTTTGGAGTCGTTCGGGTTCTTCCGCCAGCAGACGCAAAGCGCACCGGGCGGCCGCGCAGACCGAGGGGGGTAGGGCCGTGGAATAGAAGAAGGTTCGAGCGGTGTTGCGCAGGTAATCGATCACCGTTTCAGGACCGCTAATAAAACCGCCCAGGGACCCCAGGGCCTTGCTGAAAGTCCCCATGGTCAACAGTCCCTCCGGGTCCAGTTGCCAGTATACGGCTGAGCCTTCCCCCTGGGGACCCAAAACCCCGGTGGCATGGGCGTCATCGACCAGAACCAGAGCGCCGAATTTTTCAGACAGCTTCATCAGTTCCGGAAGCGGTGCCAGGTCGCCGTCCATGCTGAAAACCCCGTCCGTGGCTATGAGTATCCGGGTGCCGGGTTTAGGGGGGGTACCCTGGAGCCGTTTTTCTATAAAATCAAATTGCAAGTGAGGGTAAATTTCCACTTTGGCCGAACTGAGGCGGCAGGCATCCACCAAACTGGCGTGGTTGAGGGCATCGCTGAAGATCAAATCACCTTCCCCCACCAGTGCGGGAATGGTCCCGATATGGGTGAGATAACCCGAGGAGAATATCAGGGTCGCCCCGGTTTCCTTGAAAAGAGCCAATTCCTTTTCCAGTTGGGCATGGTTTTGTTGATTTCCGGAAATCAGCCGGGAGGCCCCCATACCGGTCCCCAGTTGTCTCGTGACGGCCTCGGCCTCTTCGATCATCCGGGGATGGGTGGCCAGCCCTAAATAGTCATTGGAGGAAAACTGGATCAGGGACCGGCCATCGATGTGGATAGTCGGACCGATCGGGCCCTGCACCACACGCAACGAGCGGTACAGGCCATGCTGGCGTAGACGGGTCAGCTCCGCTTTATAGAATCGAAGGAAAGAATCAGGAATCATACAGTAATGAACGTCGAACATTGAACATCGAACGTTCCACTAAATTTAGCCAGCCCCGGTCACCTCGGCGATGGCCCGGTAGGTTCCCTGAACCAACTGTTTCAAGCCCGGCAGCGAGATACCCAGTGGCGGCAGGAGAACGATGATGTCTCCCAAGGGACGGATGATGATCCCCTGATTCCGGGCCTCGAGAATAACCCGATGACCCAGGCGGGTTTCCAGCGGGTAAGGGATTTTGGATTCTTTGTCTTGAACCAGTTCGATGCCCACCATCAACCCCTTCTGTCGGACCTCCCCCACCTGTCTCAGTCCGTCAAAAGGTTCCAGGAGACTTTTCATATACAGAATCTTTTCTTGAAGTTTTTTAAAAAAATTCTGTTCGCGCATCAGACTTAGATTCTCAAGCGCCGCAGCACAGGCCAAAGGATTCCCTGTGTAAGTGTGTCCGTGGTAAAAAGTTTTTAGGGCCTCCACCGGACCTAAAAAGGCCTGGTACAGGGGTTCGGTGGTCAAAGTGGCCGCCAGGGGAAGATACCCGCCGGTAATCCCTTTTCCCAGGCAGAGCAGGTCCGGGGTTACTTTTTCCTGGTCACAGGCAAAAAGGGTCCCGGTCCGGCCAAAACCCACGGCCACCTCATCGGCGATCATCAGGATTTTATAATGATCACATAGTTCGCGCGCCCTTTTCAAGTACCCGGAGGGGAAGGTGATCATCCCAGCCGCTCCTTGAACCAGCGGTTCCAGAATAAAGGCGGCCAGGGAGCGATGTCGCCGGGCCATGATTTGCTCCAGCCTTTCCAGGCATTGGTTCCGGCAGGTAGACGGTCTTTTTCGGAGAGGGCAGCGGTAACAGTAGGGGGAAGGGGCTTGAACCGTTTTAAAGAGCAGGGGCTGATAGACCTGGTGAAACAGCGGGATGCCTCCCACGCTGACGGCCCCCAGCGTATCCCCGTGGTAGGCATTTTCCAAGCAGAGGAAGGTTTTTTTGTCCCGCCGCCCCTGATTCGCCCAGAATTGGTAAGCCATCTTCAGGGCGACCTCCACCGCGGTAGATCCGGCGTCGGAATAGAAGACCCGTTGCAGACCTTTGGGCGCCGCCTGAATGAGCTCCCTGGCCAGGGTAATGGCCGGCGGGTGGGAAAGGCCGAGGAGGGTAGAATGGGCAACCCGGGTGAGTTGAGCCTTTATGGCCCGATTCAGTTTCGGGTGGCCATGCCCGTGTACGGTTACCCAGAGGGAGGAAACGCCGTCGATATAGCGATTACCCCGGGTATCATAAAGATAGAAGCCCCGACCGCGCTCGATGATCAACGGTTCTTCCCTTTCCCAATACTGCTGGGGAGTAAAAGGGTGCCACAGATAGTGATGATCCCAGCGGGCTAGTTTCTTTTGGTTCCGCTCTTGAGCGGGTTCAGTTTTTTCACGCAAAGCGCTAAGAGCTGAGCGCTGAGCGCTGAGCGCCAAAGAGGCCGGGTTACTCTTTTCCCGCCGTTTTTTTTCTTCCCTCTTCCTTCTTCCGTCTTCCATCTTATACCTGCACCCTGGGCGTAAGCCCCAGGTCGATTATTTCCTGTATATCCGTTTCCGGGTTCCGCCCCTCGGTGGTCAGATAATTCCCAATCATGGTCCCGTTACAGCCGGCCAGGTACATCAGCGGCTGCAGGGTTCGCAGCCCTTTTTCTCGGCCCCCGCAGGTGCGGATGTCGGCTTGGGGCAGGATCAAACGGAACAAAGCGATAGATTTCAAAATCTCCAGCGGCGAAAGGGGCGGCTGGGAGGCCAGCGGCGTCCCGGGGATAGGATTCAAAAAATTCAAGGGCACCGAGTCCACCTTCATTTTTTTGAGAATGAAGGCCAGCTCCACCCGGTCGTTCAGTGTTTCGCCCAATCCGAAAATTCCTCCGGAACAAAGATCGAAGCCGGCCTCCCGGGCGGTGCGGAGCGTGGCCAGGCGATCGGAGAAAGAGTGGGTCGTGCAAATGGATGGGTAATGCCGCGGGCCGGTCTCAAGATTGTGATGGTAGCGGACAAGCCCGGCTTTCTTTAAAGACCCGGCCTGTTCCGGGGTCAATAGGCCCAGAGAGGCGCAGGGGCTGATTTTCTTCTTTTCCCCCAGGTGGGAGACCACCCGACAGATCCGGTCCAATTCCTTCGGACTCAGCAGGGAACGGCCGCTGGTGACCAGACTGAACCGGGCCGCCCCCAGGGACCTGGCCCGGCCGGCGGCCTCCAGGAGGTCGGATTCGCTCAGCAGGGGATACTTTTTGGTCCTGGCCGGATAATGGGAAGATTGGGCGCAAAAGGTACAGTCCTCCGAACAGCTCCCGGACTTGGCGTTGATGATGGCGCATAGATCGACCGTTCTTCCTTTGTGAAGATGCCGTACCTGATTCGCCCAAAAGAGCAGTTCCATAATATCTTCCGGCGTTTTTAAGCGGGCTACCCGTCGGGCTTCTTCTTTGGTGAGAGCCTCGCCAGACATCACTTTCCGGCCGTAATCGGCCAAAGGGGATAGATTCAAGACTTCTCCTGTCTGTTAACCAATTTGTTCAATATGGTTTACATTTATAATCGAATCTCCCCGGACTGTCAAGATTTCCCGGTATCGCTTGAAAAGAAGTTGATAAAAACAAATTCTTGAGCTAAATTAATCCTATCCTAAAAATCTTTTTTGGTCATTCTGAACGACCCGAGGGAAAGGAACATTTCAGCCCTTCAGAATATTCAGACGTCGGTGCGGAAGAAGGCCATGGTTTTTCCCGAGTCTCCAGCAGGCAGTGATCCGAATCCCACACCGAATCCCCAGGATCGGCGGAAGGCCAGTCGCCGCAATGAGGACGGGCGGCTGTTCCATTTTTACCGGGAACAATCCCGCATGCTGCAATCCGCGGGTACTACTGGGACGTTCAAGACGCGGACTGGATCAGCCGGGAGGACTCAGAAGTATCTTTTGGACGGTCTGTTTCAGACCCAGGAAACCGTCCTTTGTCTTCCAAGAAGCCCTTGCCGAATTTAAAGCCGAGGCGAAAGGAATGGACCTGCTGCGGACCAGGCTGCCGGCCGGCGCTTCGGTTTTGAGGTCGGGGATTCAAAGCGAACGGTGCCGCCATTTAGCCCGGAAAGAGGACCTCTGCCCCGGCAAGATCTCTCTTTGCCGGTTTTGCCTCGGGCCGGAGGACTGCCTGTCCAACGGAGGCACTTTATTTACTTTAACCTTCTCCATGCCCGAGGGGAACTTCGAAAACCCTCTGGTAGCCTCGGAACCATCAGGAGCGCTATGAACCGGGATAAATACCCTTTCCAGGATAAGGAACGTCTTTTTGACCTGCTCATCCATGACCTGCGCAGTCCCTTGGCGGTTGCGGCCACCAGTGTCCATAACCTCCTCCATCGAGGGGAACGGTACGGGCCTTTGAATGAAAAACAGAGTCAGGTTATGGAGCGAATCGCCCGGAACGTCCAAAAGTCCCAGTGCTTGATCCAGGAGATGATTGAAATCCTGCGCTCCGAGGAGGGGATTTTCCAACGGGAATATTTCTACCTGGAACCGGCTTTGCGGGAGGCCTTGATGGATGCCCTGGGGGTAACGCTGCCCCAGATTCATGATCGGCTTCTCCAAGCCGTCCAACCCCATGAATTTCAGACCCTCTTGGAATCCCAGGGGATTTTCTTTCAGGTCGAAGGAAGATTCTGTAGCTCTTTTTTTTGCCATGACCAACGAAAGATCCAGCAAATACTGCGCAACCTGATCAGCAACGCCTTGAAATACCGCCGAAAAAAAGTACGGATTCAGATTGCCGGAGAGGCGGATTTAGTCATTCAGGTAGAAGATGACGGACCGGGGATCTCGACCGAGGGGCAGAAAACGATTTTTGGTCGATTTGTTCAATTGGAGCCGGCTGCCGTCTTTCCTTTGGCGGGGTTGGGCCTGGGCTTGGCCGGTGTGAAGACTCTGGTCGAGGCCATGGGAGGTGAAATCACATTGAAAAGTCGGGAAGGGGCGGGTACAACCTTCACCGTTATCATTCCCCCTCTATACCGTAGAAAGGAGTCGACAATGGGTAAGGATTCAATTCTGAACGATAAATCTATCTTAGCGGTGGACGATGAACCCGATGTTCTGGATATCTTGGAGGAAGAGATTAACGCGGAATGCCGGGGATGTCGGATTCTACGGGCCACGAACTATGATCAGGCCATGGAGTATCTGGCCAAGGAACCATTCGATCTGGTGATCCTGGACATTATGGGGGTCCGGGGTTTCGAGCTGCTGGACGAGGCCAAAAGACGAGGGTTGCCGGTGGCCATGTTGACGGCCCATGCCTTGTCCGCGGAGTCCCTGAAAAAGTCCATTGAGAAGGGCGCCCGGGCCTATCTGCCCAAGGAGAAACTGGGGGATGTGGTTCCCTTCCTGGAGGATATCCTGCTATACGAAAATGAAGAGGGTTGGAATCGCCTGTTCGGCCGCATGGGAGATTTTTTTGACCGCCGTTTCGGCCCGGATTGGCAGCAGAAGGATACCCGGTTCTGGAACTCTTTTTCGGGCCAAATCGGGGGCCGCTTCGACCGGGTGGTAATTAAATAACAGCAGCTCTCCCCAAAGAGAAGCTCGGTGCAATCTTGCCGTTCTTGGAGGACCTCTTTCGTCATGACGCCCCACCCGGCAGGAAGAGGCTTCTGGAAAAATTAGGGGATTTTTTCGACCAGCGGTTCGGTCCGGACTGGCAAAAAAATGACGAGAAATTCTGACGGGATTTTCAGGAAGAAATCAAGAAAGGATAAGGGGCATGGACTCCAAGCTTCAGAATAGAAATATCTTGATTGTAGATGACGAGCCGGACATTCTCAGCCTGCTGGAGGAAGAGATCGGCGAGGCCTGTACGAACTGTCGGGTGAACAAGGCCGAGACGTACGAGTGGGCCATGGATTTGCTTGGCTCGATTACCTACGATCTGGTCATTTTGGATATCATGGGCGTTCGGGGCTTTGACCTCCTGACCCAGGCGGTGAAGCGAAAATTTCCGGTGGTGATGCTCACGGCCCATGCTTTATCTCCCGAAACCCTGAAGAAAGCCATCGAACAGGGCGCCCGGGCCTATCTGCCGAAAGAAAAGATCGGAGAAATAGTTCCCTTCCTGGAGGATGTCCTAGCCCACGAACCGATCACAGGTTGGCGGCGCCTGTTTGAACGGTTGGGCGATTATTTCAGCCGGCGCTTTGGACCGGATTGGCAAATGGATGATGAACCCTTTTGGAAGGAATTTAATGAAAAATTGAAAACCGACGGCAAATCTTACGTGGAAACGCCGGGCCAGAAGCTGGGGTTCTATTAAACCCCAACCAGAACTATTCGAGTTCTTATTTCAATTCCGAACGAGGTAAGGACGAATTCCCGGTATAATACCTATAGCATCTTGCCCCCGCGGAAGCAGGAGGAGAAGCATGTATCCTCAAACGGAACGGCGCCGTTCGGCCAGGGAAGGACGGTCAGTCCCGAAAATAGGCGCCCTTTATTATTCCCCCAAGGATCCGTCTTCTCCGGCGTCAACGGACGGGGTTCCTCATTTTGTAGATCTCCTCAATGAAAGCCAAACCGGGTTTTTGGCCCTGACCGATTCCGCCCTGGAGGAGGGGACTCCCATCGGCCTGGAAGTCTACTCCCCCAAAGACAAAATCTGGAGTCCTTTTCAGGGCCAAGTCGTCTGGTGCGCCCCGGTGAATCAAAAACAAGGATTTTTTCACTTAGGCCTGGACCTCCATCCGGCGGATCAAAGATGGCTTATCCCCAACGCTCTGGATAAGATAAATACCCCTCGCCCCTTGACGGCCGATTATGAATTTTTTATTCGCACCAAGCTGCTGAGGGCTATCCCCCGCAAGGCGGTCTCACCTGTGCTGAACAGCATTTTCCGGGTGTCGCTTCCGGCCGGGGAACGGTTGATCAACCAGGGAGATCCCGGAGACACTTTTTTTATTATCCAGCAGGGGTCCTGCGTGGTTCATCTGGAAAAGGGCGGGGAACTGATATTTATTTCCCGTCTTCGGGAAGGGGATGTGGTCGGTGAGATGGCGGTGCTTACCGGGGAACCCCGCAACGCCCGGGTGACGGCCGAGACCGATCTGGTGCTCTGGGGATTGACCAAGGAGCGATTTGACCTCCTCTCCACGGAACATCCCGATTTGCGGGAATTCCTCACCGAACTGGTAGCCTACCGTTTTGCTTCCTCCAATATCACCGCCGACCGGACGATCGGCAAATATTTGATCACCGATATTATCGGCCAGGGGGGCTACAGCATCGTCTATAAAGGGCGACACCTGGACCTCGAAATGCCGGTGGCCATCAAAATGATGAAACACGATATGGCCATGGATCCGGATTTTATCCGGAATTTTCGCCAGGAGGCCAGGACCGTGGCCGCCTTGAATCACTCGAATATCGTCAAGGTCTACGACTTTGAAGAGCGGTATCGAACCCTGTTTATTATCATGGAATATCTGGAGGGAATCCCGCTGGACGTTCTCCTTTCGAAAGTCGGGCCGCTGCCGATCAAACAGGTTTTGGAATTGCTGTATCCGATTGTTTATGGATTGGAATACGCCCATAATAAAGGGCTGGTTCATCTGGACGTCAAGCCGGCCAACATTTTTCTGCCCTCGACCGATCAGTTAAAAATCCTGGATTTCGGTTTGGCCTGTCCCCCGGGCACGGATACCCTCTGCGGCCTGGGAACTCCCCATTATGTTTCTCCGGAACAGATCGAGGGGGAAATGGTTGACGGCCGGGCCGACATTTATTCGCTGGGCATCATGACTTTTGAGCTGATCACCGGGGTGCGGCCTTTTCCCGAGGACGATCCTTCCATTATAATGGAATCCCATTTGACCCGGGAAATTCCCGATCCCCGGAATTGGGTCCCTGATTTGCCGGAAGGACTCGTCCGATTTATCCGGAGGGCTACCCGAAAAGACCCCAACGACCGCTTTCAAACCATGCTGGAAATCCTGGCCCTCTTAGAGCAGGTATCTCAGGACCTGGGCCTGGTCGGTCCGGCAGGCGGCCGGGCCGAACGGAAAATGACGGGTCTTTTCCTGTTTTACCGGGAAGATCATCGCCTGGCCCTCAACACCTTGCTGGAAGAGTTTTCCCGAAAGGTGAAGAAGGCCGGCATTGCGCTGAAGGCCGTCGAACTCAAAGACATCGAGTGAGCCTTCCTTAAAAATTATCTGAAAAAGTATCGAAGGAGGAGTGACTATGAAAGAATCGCTGCTGAAAAACTTGCGTCTGCTGATTGTCGATGATGAACCGGATGTGTTGGACCTGCTGCGGGAGGAAATCCAGGAAGCCTGTCCGGACTGCCAGATCGACGAGGCCGGCACCTTTGAGCTGGCCAAGGAACTCATGATCTCCTGGACCTACGACCTGGTGGTGTTGGATATCATGGGGGTGCGGGGGTTTGAACTCCTTTCCCTGGCCCGGGTGCGAAATTTTCCGGTAGCCATGCTGACTGCTCATGCCCTGACCCCGGAAGCGATACAGCAGTCCATTGAATTGGGTGCCCGGGCTTACCTGCCCAAAGAAAAAATGGGGGAGATCGTCCCTTTTCTGGAGGATATCCTCCGCTATGAACAACTGCCCGGCTGGAAACGGCTCTTCGATAAACTGGGGAATTTCTTCAACGCCCGCTTCGGCCCCGACTGGCAAAACAAGGAGGGGCAGTTCTGGAAGGATTTCAACGACCGCCTGAAAAACAGCTAAACAAAAATCACATCATCGCTGGCTCTCGCGGGCCGGCCACCTGTTCCGCCACCGCGACCAAATCCGTCTCGTCCTGTTCGACCACCGCGGTGGCGGATCGGGGATCGTCATCCTCAGCGACCTGATCCAAACAAGAAATAAGTTTTTTGACAAAGTATGAAAAAAGGTGTCCTATTTTAATAAGTACAACTTTCAATAAAGATTAATTTATGGAATATATACTAAAAGTAACACCCAAAGGGCAGGTTACCCTTCCCAAGAAACTCCGGAACCAACTGGCGATTCAAAATCTGCTGTCGATCCATTTAGAGGAAGGCTTGGGAATCCTGAAAAAAACGGAGCGTGACAGCGACGTGTTGGCGGGAAGTTTTCACTCCTACTACCGACGAAATAAAATTCCACTGAAAAAGGCGCGGAAAGAAGCGCTCCGACTTTTCCAAGGTTGTCCGCTTGAAAGGGATTAAAACCCTGTTCCCGAAAGAAGTGTTTTTCGAAGCCTTGAATCGCTACCCGGAAAGCCGGATCGATATCCAGGATCTTTTTCTAGCCGCGCTCAGTCGCGTTAACCAAGCCACAATAATAACCTTCGACTGCACGGATTTTAAAAAACGCGTCGTCTCCTTTTCCGAACCGGCCTGAATGGAAAGTCCTCTTCAAGTCAAAAAAAACTTTCTGGCCAGAGTTTACCTCTCGGCCGTCGAGCATCTGTTTTCTCGTAAAACTGCCCGTCAGAAACCTATCAACCTGATCATCGCCTCTTCGCTGACCCTGATCTTCGGATGCCTCTTGTTCCTGGAGTGGTCTCCGCTGGAAACCCTGGAGGACAAGCTTTATGACTACCGCTTAAAAATCAGGGGCGTCCAAAAGACCCCGGACCAACTCCTCATTGCCGCCATCGATGACCGCAGCCTTGAAAAGCTCGGGCGCTGGCCCTGGAGCCGGGATGTTTTGGCCCGGTTGATCCAACGATTGGGTCAGGCCGGGGCGGAATTGATTGTTCTGGATATTATCCTGAGCGAAGCCGAAAAAAATGACCCCTTTCTGGCTCGGGTCATAGGAGAGCAGGGGAATGTCCTGCTTCCTCTGGTATTTGAATTCGACCGTGAATCCAAGAATCCGCCCGACGATTTGATCCTCCCAGCCGCCTTTCAGCGGGTTGAAAACCGGGCAGCCTTTAGCCGTTTTCAGCCGATTATGGCCAAAAACATCCTCTCTCCGCTCCCGATTCTATTACGGGAGGCCATGGGCCTGGGGCACATCAACATGTTTCCCGATCGGGACGGCACCGTGCGTTGGGAGGCCTTGGCGATCGGATATCAAGGCCGTTTGTACCCGTCCATCGATGTGCAGGCCACCTCCTTTTATCTGGGGATCCCGACGGAAAAGAAAGCCCTGAGGGCCACCGAGTCCGTTCGCTTGGGTGGTAAAAGGACCATTCCGACCGATCCTTACGGACGGGCCCTGATCTATTATTATGGGCCGGAAAAAACTTTCCCCCAGTACTCGGCCAGCGATATATTGGAGGGCAAGATTAAACCGCAACTGCTGGCGGGGAAGATTGTCCTGGTGGGCCCCACAGCCATGGGTATTTATGATCTTCGGGTGACGCCTTTTTCCCCAGCCATGTCGGGCATAGAAAAACACGCCAATGTGATGGCCTCGATCCTGGAGAACCGGTCCCTGCAGAAAGCGCCCCCAGCCATTAATCTGATTGTCCTGGCGGTCACCGGCCTGTTGTTTATTCTGGTCATTCTGCGGACGAAGGCGGTCGGGGGTTCTTTATTAACCCTCGCCTTTCTCCTGATTATCCTGGTTTCCGGGTATTTGCTTTTAATCCGTGAAGGGCTCTGGGTAAATGTCGCCTATCCTTCTTTGAATGTACTGGCTATTTTCATCGGAGTAACGGCCTACAATTACGCGGATGAAGAACGATACGCCCGGAGGATTCGATTCCTGTTTTCCTCTTATGTCACGGAGCGGGTGGTCAATGAACTCATCAAAAACCCCGACCTGGCTCGATTGGGCGGTGAGCGGCGGGAGGTGACCATACTTTTTTCCGATGTGCGGGGGTTCACCTCTTTTTCGGAAAAACATGCCCCGGAAGAAGTGGTAGCCCTCTTGAATGAATACCTGGAGGCCATGACCGAGGTCATTTTTCGCTGGGAAGGAACGCTGGACAAATTTATCGGAGATGCCATCCTGGCCTTCTGGGGCGCTCCCTTGAAACAGCAAGATCATGCCGAACTGGCTGTGCGCTGCGCCTTGCACATGATCAAGCGATTGAAGGAACTACAGGATAAGTGGCAGGCCGAGGGGAAGCCGGTTCTGGATGCCGGAATCGGTCTTAATACCGGGGAGGTCCTGGTCGGCAATATCGGGGCCGCCGGCAAGAAAATGGATTATACCGTCATTGGAGACCATGTAAATCTGGGATCCCGGGTGGAGTCCTTGACTCGGAAATATAATGTCCATATCCTGATTACGGAACACACCCTGGAGAAAATCCTGCCCGATATCAAAAAGGGACGACTGGGCCATCTGGCCAGTCGGGGAATCCAGAAGGTTGTGGTCAAAGGGAAGAAGTTTCCGGTCGAGGTTTACGATCTTTCTACCCTGGACCCGGATTCGGCCTGCGAGGTGATCGAATGCCGCGAAGGCGAGGCGGTTGCCCTGGATGAAAAGTGAGGTGTTCGCAAAGGTCCGTCGGTCGGTCATGGCGAGGAGAGAAGTGACGAAGCAATCCCCCCAGCAGCTCCCAACCTATTATTCAGACAGAATAACAAAAATGGTAAGGACTACTGAATCTGAGCGCCGCTTTGCGCGGAAACTATATCCGTCTTAAAAGCTATCTTTCCCTGCTTATCGGGCAGTCCCCGATCCCGAACCGTTTAAGGCCCCGCCGCCCGCGCTTCCTCCGGCTGAACCGGAGAATGTGACCGGACCGGTATAAGCCCCTCCCTTTAAAGTGCCCTGGCCGTTTACCTGCGCCTCCCAGCGTTGGGCGGCAGAGTTCCAGACGACAAATTGCATGTCCGCCGACAAACCCTGCCCATTCGTCAAATTGATCGCATTACTGGGATTGGTAATGGTGGTGTTGTTGAGAAAGGGTCCAAAAGTATAGTTTCCGGAAATAGCGTTCGTGTTCCATATCGTGGGCGCCTGACCGGTAGAGGGAGCCAGGAAGATCATATTTTTCATGGTTAAGGAAATAGAATCCACCGCTCCTTTGGGTCCGACCACCAGGATTCCGGAAAGATTGGTTTGGCCCACTTCCACCGGCGGCGGCGGGGGAGGGGGCGGCGGGGGGGGAGGCGGCGTCGGCGGTGGCGATGGAGCAGGAGGAGGCGGTGGTGGTGGAGGAGGAGACGGCGGTTCTTTCTTTTTGACCAGATCTCCAAACGATTCCGAAATCGGTTTGGGGGAGACCACGATCCCGCTTCCGCTGAATTCATTGAGACTGAAGAGCCTCGTGGACGCATCCTGATCGGAAATGGCAGCGTCTTCCGCGCTTAGGAGTACCGGGGCCTGACTGCTGGATTTCGCTGGAATACCGTCCCCTGAGCCCGGCGCTTCTTCTGATTTCTTTTCCCGGGACGTTGAAATTTTTCTCTATTCGACTTTTCATGAAATCCGAGGCGATTTGAGGTGGTTGAACAGGCCGGTTCCGTTGGATCATGGTAAACTGGTTCGGTGCAATATCTTCTATTACCGCCCTGAAAAAGGGGTTGAAAGCCCGGATAAGACCTTCATAAACCAAGATCCCGGTTTGCCCGTTCTGTTCGAAAACGGTAAAGTCGGACCCCCGAACCCCGGCTACGGCATTTTGAGTGTGGATTTCGAAGGAGTTGGCCCCCGGGGCTAGATTAATTTTTTTGCTGTTCTCCTTGTCCACTACGGCTCTAACCATGCCGCGCGTTAGGCCGATCGACCCTTTCTGCGTGGAATGGTCAAAGAAATATTCGCCGATATCGATGCGGCTTCGTTGAGCAATTTTGATGAGATTATTATTGGCGAAGAGGACCTCGGCCAGTGAGTTGCTCTTGGTACGCACGACGTCTTTCCGGTAAACCGGATCATCCACTTTCACCGATCTGGCCGGCAGGGCGCCGGCCCTGAGGACATCGACGCGACCTGTCACTCGGGTGAATTTTCCAATGCTCTCCGATCCCTCCGCGACGGGTAAGGGAACGAACAATGACAAGCAGAGGCAGGAAATAAGGCCGATAATAAAGATAGAAAGCAAGGCCTTTAAGGTTGCCTTAGGGGGGGTCCGGGGGATTATCTCCTGTTTAAACCTGGCGTTCATGACCGTCCTCCAATCAGTTAAAACAAATATTCCGTTCCTAGAGTAAAGACATTCCGCTTATACGAATAAATCGGGATGTTGGATTCCACTTTGGCCCCGTAATATTGGAGATACAACTTGAGGTCCTTCCGGAGTTCCCAGATTAGACCGGCGATACCTGAATACATCTTGTCCAGCCGTTTGACTCCGAAAATGGTATGGGTGTTGGTATAATCCTGCTGAAAATATTCAGCGGACAGGTTCAGACTGAATCTTTTTGCCAGGGGAATGAGCAGGTTGAGGCTGAAGCGGTTGCCGCTGTTATCCCAGTTTTGGCCGGTAGTCGCGTCCCGTGAATATTCATAGAAGAGGTTGATGATCCCCCGATCCCCGAAGGGAACGATATAGGCCAGCGACCCCAGAAAAAGATTGCCGTCCCGGTCCTCGTCCGGGATCAGGGGGGCGGGGAAAACGTCTCTCTTGGCGTACCCGGCGGAAAGCTGCGCGATCTGACCCCGGGTGGTGATAATATTCAAGGTAGGCTTGGCCAATAGAACCCCGGTATAGGGGACCCCTTCCAGCCAGGCATAGCTATAGGAAAGAGGCAGCGTAACGGCTCCCCAGGGGAGCGTATAGCCGGGATTGACGGAGAGGGATTGATTGATCAAACTGTGGGTCTTGGTCTTAAAGTAGTTGTTGGTGTAAAGGCCGTATTGGGCGTTAAAGAGCCAGGGGCCCTCCAGCAGGGGGTTGTAATAAGCCCTGAACGTTGCCAGGATGCTGCTGTCCTCTTCCCCGGTGATGGTGGATCCCGGGATCCCGCTGTCCGGCTTCAGAATTACGTTGGTATCATACTGGTAGCCCAGGCCGAATGATCCTCCCCAAGTTTTATATTTGGCCAGACTCTTAGCCAGAGATTGCTCATACTCCCGGGCGTAGGAAGAGGTCTCGGTCGTCGGGTCGATGAGAATGACGGCCTTCAATATTTCCCGGGCTTGCGAAAATTTTCTTTCTTTGGAAAGAGAGAGGGCGATCTGGAAGTCGGCGTTTTGCCTGAGTGCGTGGTCCAATTCTTTGGCCCGGGTGAAGGCTTCAATGGCCGCGCTATCTTTTCCTTCCTTCTGAAGGATCAACCCCTTTTGAAAGGCCATGAGGCCCGGGTAGGCTCCCGCCTTTTCCGCCCGAACGATCCACTCTTTGGCCTGGGTCAGGTCGTTAAGGTTAAAAAGGACTTCCACCAGTTCGGGATAGGCTTGAGTGGCGGGAGGCGACAGCTCCAGGGCTTTTCGGAGGTACCTGGTCGCTTCCTGATAGTTTCCCGTTTGTTTATAGGTAATCCCCAGATAATAAGAAAGCAGAGTCGAATCGGCTGAAAGATGCTCAGCTTGTTTAAAAGATTCCAAGGCCTCTTCGTAGTTCTCGTTTTGATATTCCCGGACACCCTTATCCAGAAAATTTTGCGGAGTTGACTGGGCCGTAGAAACGGTGAAAATTAGAAAGCAGGATGTCAAAAGCCACAGGAAAAATTTCCGCATTGGTCAGGTCCTCCAAGATATCACATTGACTGCTTTCCGCTTGACCATAAAGTTAATTTCCAGGCCGTACAATTATTGGAAGAAAGACTTTTTGATTCAAGTTCACTATTGGAGTCAGTGAATGCACCACCGCCACGACCTGGTGGCTATCCATAATACTGCCGAAGGTAATACTTGGTACCGGCCCGTAGGAATAGCCGTCCACGGTGACATCCGCAAGAATCGATCCCGACTCCGGAATGAAATTAATTATCACCCGGCTACCGGGAGCAAAATCTTTACTGCACACCTCACCACAAATCAATCCTTCGGGGTCACTGCTAATCAAGCATTGGCCGTCTCCCTCTTTACTTACGGTTATGTTGAATTCGTTTGAAAAGAAGGCTTCTATGCTATGAGGAGCGGTTACCGCCTGGAAGGTATAAGTCGTTACCGGCCCGGAGGAAACCCCGTCAATTCGCACCTCAGAAACATGATATCCGGCGGCTGGGGTCAGGCTGAAGGACTGATCGTTTCCAAATCCTACCGCTACCGGCCCCGAGGGATCAATAGACCCGTTCGGCCCGGCGGAGGCGCTGATCGTCACCGTGGCGGGATTGACGGTAAAAGACCGATCCACCGGCAGGGCGGCATTCCAGTTGGCGTCCCCCGATTGGGAAGCGCGGACCGTCACCCTTCCTTCCCCGGAAAGCGTTACCCGATTGCCGGTTATCGAGGCCGGACCGGAAACAATGCTGAAGCTCACGGGCAGGCCGGCTGTGGTGGTGGCGGTAACCGAAAAAGGCGGGCCGCCATCGATTTTATCCGTTAAAGGATCAAAACGGATGGTCTGGTCGCCCTTGTTGATCAACAGCAGGCCGCTGGCGGGATTGGCCTGGTAGTGGGCATCAGCCAGAGAAGCCGTCACGGCATAGGTCCCGGCGTTGGTGGGCGGCAGCGGCGATCCGTTATAGGTAATGGAAAGTCCGCTTAGTCCCGGCGGATTGGTCGTGGCCGTGACGGCCTTGGGTGTGCCGTCATAGGTCTGGGTGAGATTGGACAGAATAACGGTGACCGTGGCCCTCAAGATGTTAATGGCGACATGGGCGGAGGCATTAGTGTAATTGGCGGTATCCGTCGGAAGGAAATTAACCAACAGGGTCTGCCCGTTAGCGACGGTCAGCAGGGTCCCGGTTGTTGGACTATAGGAAAATATCCCTGGTACCGAGGCCGAGGCATTGAGTTGAGCGGAACCGAGCGCCGTCCCATAAGAGATATCCGCCGGGTTGGCCCAAGTGAGAACCGGAGTGGCTTTGTTTACCGTTTGACCTATAGAAGGAGAAGAACTGCCTTGGTAAGTGCTGTCTCCACTATATTCGGCGGTAATCAAGTGGGTACCCGCCGTTAAAGAGGAGAGGTTGAAGACGGCTTGGCCGTTGCTCAGGCCAACTGTTTTTAACGTTGCCGCACCTTCTCTGAATGTTACGAATCCAGTTGCTGAACTTGGTGACACGATTCCGGTTAAAAGCACGGGATTTCCGTATGTTGAGTTGAGATTGCTTGAGGTCAAGGTCGTAGAAGTGTTTGCCTTTATCGTGGTGAAACTCCAGATCGAAGACCAATCACTGGTCCCCGCAATAGGGTTAGTCGCATTGACCCGCCAATAATAGGTGGTTCCGAGTTGGAGGTTGGGCTGGAGACTCGTTTGACTGAGTCCGGCATTTACGACCAAGGTAGAAACGCTGAAATCCGAACCGGTGGCTACCTGAAGGTGATAGGAGTCCGCTCCTGAGGATGGCGCCCAACTTAGCGTAGCAGGGACAGCGGTAACGCCGCTTGCCCCATTGGCCGGGGAGATTAAGGATGGAATGGGTGGTACGATAAAGGCCATATAATCCTGGCCTCGGTCCGCGGAAATGCCGGCATACAGGGTCGAAGGAGGGCTGAAAACATACCCGGCGAGGGTTGGACTAATCGTCCCCGTCCAACCGTGAGAGACGGCGGCCGAATAGTTGCCTCCGGCGTCTGTGACTGGGTTTCCGGGGAGTCCTTGGAGCGTTACCCCTGGAAGCACGGAACCGTTGAGAGTGATGCGTCCGGAAATCGTGTAGGTATTGATGGCAAAATAGGCCGTCCGCGATACATTGGCGGTTACATTTGTGTCAGTTCGGGAGGCCGTTAGGACCCCATCGCTCCAGTTAACGAAATGGTAGCCTGTGTTGGGACTTGCCAATACCGCCGAGCCGCTGGCGCCAGAACCGACTGTCTGGGGACTGGTGCCCGTGATCGAGCCGCCGGTCCCCGCCGTATAGATCAAGGTGTAGGTGGTGAGGGAAACCGTCACCGCCAGGGGGGCTGAAACAGAGGAAAGAATGACGGAATGGAGTTGGCAGCGGGCCTGGACCGTTAGCTGGTAGGTCCCCGAATTGGTCCAGGTTTTTTGGAATGAGGGGGCGTCCTGCCACCCGCTGGAGGTCCCATCGCCAAAATCGAAATTGTACTGGAGGACATGTCCGGCGGAGGAAGCGGAGCCGTTGGAACTATACGTGTAGCTGATCCCGGTGATGGCCATTGTTTCGCCGGTTGGGGTGGCCGGGGTGGAGATGGTTTCGAAAAACCCACCGGAGCAGATAGCTGTGGCAGCCAAGGATGGGGTAAAGGCGGCTAATGTGACCTCAACAGAAGAAGTGGATAGAGCTTGCGAAACAAGATTTTCTGCAACCGGAGCTATATGTGTATCAGTAACGGTAACGTCTACTTCGGAAATCATTTCGGATGCACAACCGGCAAGTATTTCCATTAGAGTCCAATTTTAGAACCCCAAAAGGATTTGAAGGGTCGAAATTAAAAATACCTCCAACGAGAATCCCCATGTCGTTGGTTTCCTGTAAGGTGTCAAGATTACTATTGTTATTATTGAGATTGTCTATTTTTTTATTCCAGAGGAGATCTCCGTCCGAGTTCAAACGAAGAACGAATAAGTCACTCGATGCAGCTTCCGGCTTAGTAGAGCCGCCCAGGAGATAGCCGCCATCGGTTGTCTGGACAATTGACCCGACGTAATCATCCTTATTTAACTGATAATTCTTTTGCCAAATTATATCGCCGCTCGGGTTTAGTTTCAGTATCCAGGCATCCGGTCCGCTTCCATAACTAATCCTTTCCCCGGCGATGATATAGTTACCGTCTGAAGTCTGCTTGAGTGTTCGGATATTACCGCCGACGTCTGAGGCGTTGACCTCATATGATTTTTGCCAATCAACCATTCCGTTTTCAAGCAGTTTAACCAGATAGAATAGGTTGGTGTCTGCGGTGTTGTTTTTTGATCCGCCAACCAGATATCCGCGATCTGAGGTTTGAATTACGGTATACGCTCTTTCGTCGAGGTCCGAACTGAGGGATTTTGACCACTCCACCTCGCCATGAGCATCTAGTTTCAAAATCAAGATATCTTCGGGGTGATTGACGTTAGTTCCCCCCCGATTGGTCCCGGTAACTATATATCCGCCGTCGGCTGTAATTTGAATACTCTTAAGAAGGGTGATATTGCCGGTCCCGTAAACTTTCTGCCACTCCAGGGCCCCTGAGTTGCTTATTTTGAGGACGAAACTATGATAAACCCCCAGGGATTGATAATTATAAGGGCTCGTCCCCCCGATTACAAAGCCACCATCCGAAGTCTGTCGAATTGATTGGAGGGAGTCGTACGAATTTCCGAATCGTCGTTGCCAGTCTATCGTTTGGATATTCGTGCCATTTAATTTGATTAGTACCATTCCGGCATTGTGCCCGCTTAACAAATATCCCCCATCCTGGGTTTGAATTGCCGAAGACGGTCCCTGAAGATCAAACCCCTTGGCCCAGGTGCTTACTTCCGGGGTTCCTTGGGTGAACAAGGCCGTCACCGTTCTGGCCTGGTCGATGGTCACCAGGCAGGTCAAGGCCTGACCGCTGCATCCGCCGGACCAGCCGGAAAAGGAGTAACCTGGATCAGGGATAGCCGAAAGAGTAACAATGGTTCCCTGGTTGAAATTTCCGATACAGCCGGCGCCCGTCGAAGTACAGTCGATGCCTGCCGGCAGGCTTTTAATTATCCCATGACTCGGGGTAGTGATAGTCAAGCTGTAAGCGCTGGCCGCTGTGGAAAAATTCCTGACTTGCGACCAGGGTCCAGCGCCTGCAGAGTTCCCGGCCCGAGCTCTCCAGTAGTAATGGGTATTATCGGATAGATCGTTGAACTCCACCTGAGTGCTGGTGTTGCCGTCAAGGAAGACGTTTCTAACGTTTTCAGTGAAGCCTGAATCAGTGGCTAGATGCAGTTCATAAGTCAGCGCCCGTTCGGTTGTATTCCAAGATAGCGTTGTGGGTGAAAGGGACACTCCAGTTGCACCATTTTGGGGAGAAGCGAGCGTCGGACTTCCAGGAAGTAGGGGGGGTTGGTCAATATTGTGGGTTTTTCCGCCAACGGCGATACTCCCGGATCTATAGTAGGCATTGTCATAAGAATTGGAGGCAACCGAGTAGCTGACGGATCCGTTTCCCGCTCCAGTCCCAGAGGTAACGGTGATCCAACTCGGATCATTGTTAGCCGCCGTCCATGAACAACCAGGATCGGTAAAAATTTGGACAGACCCGGTTCCCCCGCTTGCGGGAAAGTTGTTAGAGATTGGACTGATGGTGTAAGAACAGGAAGCGAAGGTGGCGGAGATGGTATGGTTAGCCGTCACGTTGGTGACTGTAAGCGGGTTCGTGGCAGTGGTAACAAACCCTCCGGTTCCGGTCCAGTTGACGAAGCTATACCCGATGTCAGGCACTGCCGTGACCGCCGTTGCGCTGCCCCCGTAAGGGATACCCGTCTGGATTGTCGTGCCGCTTAGACTTCCATGGCTGCCCGCGTTGAATGTTACGGTATATGTGTTGAGTGCAAAGGTCGCCGTAACGGACTTGTCCGCGTCCATGGTCACTGTGCAGGTGCCAGTGCCACTGCATCCCTCACCGGACCAACCGGTGAAGGTAGAACCGGTTGACGCTGCCGCTGTTAAGATGACTGATGTACCGGCATCATAAGACGCGGAACACGAAGATCCGCAGTTTATCTCTATATGTGGAGCATTGCTCGTCACCGTCCCGCTGCCGGATTTGTTTACCGTCAGGTTGTACACGGCTGCAGCCGTGGCCAGTTTGACCGCACGATCGGACTGGCAGGGGATCAGCCAGATGTTCTGGCCGTCAAAGGCGCCCCCGGTAAAGGCGAGGCTGCCAATGCTGGCGGTCCCTACCGGCCAGCCGTTATAGCCGGTCATGGCGCCGGTGTCTTTGTCTATCTTTACCACCCGGTCGGCAAACTGAGGAGTCATCCAGATATTCTGGCCGTCAAAGGCGCCCCCGGCAAAGGCCAGATCCCCTTTGATAAACCCCGCAGGCCAGGAGTTATAGCCGGTCATGACCCCGGTGTCTTTGTCTATCTTTACCACGCTGTCCGAATTATAGGGCAACATCCAAATGTTCTGGCCGTCAAAGACCCCGCTGTCAAAAGCGCGGTTACCGAGGCTGGAGGTCCCGGCCGGCCAAGAGGCATAGCCGGTCATGACGCCGGTATCCTTGTCTATCTTTACGACCCGGTCGGCATCGTAGGGGATCATCCAAATGTTCTGGCCGTCAAAAATTCCACCGACAAAAGCCTGATTGCCTTTGGTAAACCCTGCGGGCCATTCGTTATAACCGGTCATGACGCCGGAGTCTTTGTCTATTTTTACCACCCGGTCCGCATTGTATGGGGCCATCCATAAGTGCCGGCTGTCAAAAACCCCACCGGCGAAGGCCCCATTGCCGATGTTGGCGATCCCCGCCGGCCAGGAAGCGTAGCCCGTCATGGCGCCGGTGTCTTTGTCTACCCTGACGACATGGTCGGCATTATAGGGGATCATCCAGATGTTCTGGCCATCGAAGGCTCCGGAATTGAAAGCCCAAAGTCCTTTTGTAAATCCGGCAGGCCAGGAGTCGTATCCGATCATGGCCCCGCTGGTCTTGTCTATCTTTACGGTTCTGTCGGCATTCAGCGGCATCAGCCAGAGGTTCTGGCCATCAAAAACCCCTCCTTGAAAAGCGTAATTCCTGATGTTAGTTATCCCGGCCGGCCAGCCGTTATAACCCGTCATGGTAATATTAGCGCCCAGAGGATTCGCCGCCATGGACCCACTGAAACCTAACCCATCCTGGTTGGAGATCATGCCTGCCGGAAGATGGGCGGCATTCGCTACGGCCAGATTCGTAAAGCTCGCCAGTACTCCGCCATCCGCTGAATGCACGTCTCCCGCCGAATAAGTGATTCGTACGAACTGGCCGAATGTTACCGGTGCCTGCAGCCTCAGGTCGAATTTGGTCTGATCCGTTTTGAGCGCAACTGATGCTGTGGTCAACACCGAGCCGTTAGCCGTTACGCTGAACTGTGCCTGTTTGCTGGAGGGATCAGCCATCACTTTGTCGAATGAAATAGTTATGATGTTACCGGCCGCGTTGGTCACTGCCGATAAAACCTTCGGTGAAGCCGAAAAGATCGCCTCTATCGTCTGATTGGCAGTAACACCCGTAAACGTATAGCTCGCAATCAGCCCCTGCGATACGTTGTCCACCCGGACATCCACGATGTCATATCCCGCATCAGGAGTGATCGTGAAAGTCTGATCCGATCCGTGATTAACCGGGATCGATCCGGAAGGGAGAATCGACCCGCCGGGTCCGGCCGAGGCAGTGATGGTATAAGTATTGATGGCAAAATTAGCGGTGACCGAGATATTGGCGGTTACGTTGGTGTCGGTCCGGGTAGCCGCCGGCAGACCGTCACTCCAGCTTACGAAGTGGTAGCCGGTATTGGGAACCGCCGTCACCGCCGTGCCGCTGCCGCCATAGCTGATTGTCTGTGGACTGGTGCCCGAAATGGTTCCGTTGGGCCCGGCCGCGTAGGTCAAAGTATAGGTCGATTGTGAAACCGAAAGGTCTAACGATCCCGCATTATAAGTCGTATTCCAGGAATTGCCCGTTAAAGTGGGTAAGTTCACCACGCCAAAGCTCCCGGCCTTTGATCCGTACGTCAGGATCTTGAAAGAGTTTCCTGCAGACGGAGTGAAGCCGTTGATCAGGTTAACGTGGAGTGTTCCTCCCAGAGTGGCGGCCCCGCTTACCGCGAGCTGATCATATTGAGTGCCGGCAGTAGTGCCGCCGATGTCGGCGTTGACCACGCTGGTTTGTCGAAGCGTACCGCTGATGGTAAGTTTGCCGGGAGTACCTGAGGTGGCGGGATTGATGGCGCCGGTGTTGGTAAAGGTTGTCCCGGTGAAGCTGAGTGTGCCTGTTCCCTGGACCTCGCCGGAGGCTGAATTCGTGAAGTTGTTAGTGAACGAAAGCGTCCCGCTATTGGCATTCACCGTGCCGGTATTGGTGAAGGGTACGGCAATGGTGGTTGCTCCGGTCCCCGCGCTCTTGGTTACCGTCCCGGCATTGTTAAAGGCATTGGTTCCGCTGTAGTCGTACAAATAAGCACCGTCGTTCGGGAAGCTGAACAACGCCCCCGTTTGGTTGTTGATGGTTGAATTCCTGAGATTAATGGGAGTACCGTTGATAAAGGTCGTCGTTCCTGCGATGTTCAGGGTCCTATCAGTGAGGTCCTTTCTGGTGGCGATGTAACCGCCGTTATCGATCTTGAAAACCGCGCCCGCAGCGATGTTCGTTGTCCCCGGCCCGCTCATGGTCCCGCCGGCTGCATTAGTCCTCCCCCAGGTCAGGGTGCCGCTTACATTGAGGGTGTCGGTTCCCCCCAAGGTGCCTTGAAATACATTCACGGTGGGAATGTTGAGAGCCTGTCCCCTGTGGAAGTTGGCCGTACTACTGCCGTCGATCGTCAAAGTGGTGGGATCTGTCCAGGCCTGCGTGTTGTTGAAATTTGCCGTGCCACCATTAACCCAGAGTGTGCTCCCGACAGTGCTCACTGCGGCTCCGCTGCCGAAGGTCGTGGTCCCGCCGCTGAACTTGGTGGTGCCGGTCACATTGTAGGCGCAGTTGACGGTCACCGTACCGGAATAGAAATCCACCGTCCCGGCTCCCGTTATACTCAATCCCGTATCCAGAGTGTGGGTGCCGTTCGCTGCCAACTGAAGCGTTGCCCCAGAGGCGACGCTGAAAGCTCCACTGCTAGTGCCTCCACTCGCTAGGGCGAGACTTAGTGTCCCGCTGTTGGCATTCACCGTGCCCGTGTTGGTGAACGGTACGGAAATGGTGGATGCTCCGGTCCCCGCGTTCTTGGTTACCGTCCCGGCATTGTTAAAGGCATTGGTTCCGCTGTAGTTGTACAAAATACTGTCGCTCGAAAAGCTAAACAACGCCCCCGTTTGGTTGTTGATGATTGCATTGTCGAGATTGATGCCAGTATTGTTGCTAAAGATCGTCGTTCCAGCGATGTTCAGGGTCCTATCAGTGAGATTCTTTCTGGTGGTGGGGTAACCGCCGTTATCGATCTTGAAAACCGCGCCCGCAGCGATGTTCGTTGTCCCCGGCCCGCTCATGGTCCCGCCGGCCGCATTAGTCCTCCCCCAGGTCAGGGTGCCGCTTACATTGAGGGTGTCGGTTCCCCCCAAGGTGCCTTGAAATACATTCACTGTGGGAATGTTGAGAGCCTGTCCCCTGTGGAAGTTGGCCGTACTACTGCCGTCGATCGTCAAAGTGGTGGGATCTGTCCAGGCCTGCGTGTTGTTGAAATTTGCCGTGCCACCATTAACCCAGAGTGTGCTCCCGACAGTGCTCACTGCGGCTCCGCTGCCGAAGGTCGTGGTCCCGCCGCTCACCTTGGTGGTGCCGGTCACATTGTAGGCGCAGTTGACGGTCACCGTACCGGAATAGAAATCCATCGTCCCGGCTCCCGTAAGGCTCAATCCCGTACCCAGAGTGTGGGTGCCGCTCGGTGCCAACTGAAGCGTTGCCCCGGAGACGACGCTGAATGATCCAATGCTCGTCCCACCACCGGCCAGGGCGAGACTCAAGGTTCCGCTATTGGCATTCACCGTGCCGGTATTGGTGAACGGCACGGAAATGGTGGATGCTCCGGTCCCCGCGCTCTTGGTCACCGTCCCCGCATTGTTAAAGGCATTGGTTCCGCTGGTGTTGATCAAAGCACTGTCGCTCGGGAAGCTAAACAACGCCCCCGTTTGGTTGTTGATGGTTGCATTGCTGAGATTCATGTCCGTATTGTTGATAATGGTCGCCGTTCCGGCGATATTCAGCGTCCGTGAAGTGAGATTCTTTCTGGTGGTGGGGTAACCGCCGTTATCGATGTTGAAGGCCCCCCCCGCAGCAATGTTCGTCGTCCCGGGCCCGCTCATGGTGCCGCCATACCCTGTCCAGTTCATCGTTCCGCTGACTGAGAGAGTACCACTCCCCGCAAGGGTGCCGCCACTCAAATTGAGTGCACCGTAGGTCCCGACGGTGCTGGCATTGTTCAGGGTAAGAGGTCCTGAAACTGTGAGGCTCTGGGTCCCGCTGGACCCGCCAAGGGTAAGACTACTGACGGTTGTGTTGGCGTTAACAGTCACCGTATAGGTTCCGGCAAGGGTTATGATCGCCTCATCATTGGTCCCCGGCGCATGGCCGCAGGACCATTTGGTCGCCTCGCTCCAGTTGCCGTTAACCGCTGCCAGCCAGTTACAGGCGCCGTTAGTGCCGGTGCCGCTGAGGGCCACCGTGGCCGTCGAGATTACGGGATCGTTCGAACGCACCGAAAGGGTCGCGGTTTTTGAACCGAGAGAGGAAGGCTGGAAGGTCACGGCCACTGTGCAGCTTGCGCCCGAAGTCAAAGTCCTGGGAAAGGAACTGCCGCAGGGAGTACCCCCCCCGTTCAGATTTAGGCTGTAGTCGGCTGCGCCGCTGAGGCCGATACTATCTACCAGGAGGTCGACCGCTCCTGAATTCGAGAGGTTAAAGATTTGGCTCGCCGAGTTACCCACCGCCACACTGGAAAAATCGAAGGGCGAGGCCGGGGCGATTGATATTTTTTGGGGTAATAAGCCGGGGGCCTCCTGCTCCACCAGCAGATTAATACCGGCAATCCGGATCAGGCCGGTCCTGGCCCCGGGACCGGGATTAGGATCCGCATCAAAATAAACCTCGATAGTCGATCCGGTTTCAGGCGATCCGGATGAAGAGCTGATTTGAGAGATCCAGGTTTC
Organism: uncultured delta proteobacterium; assembly: GCA_963743305.1. Lineage (GTDB taxonomy): Bacteria > Desulfobacterota > RBG-13-43-22 > RBG-13-43-22 > RBG-13-43-22 > CAVQSS01. Next base: position 73,979 of record CAVUPH010000024.1, on the reverse strand, counting down.
CCCGGTAGTGGCGGTCCAGGGGCAATTATTGGAGCTGAATTCGGACAACATCAGGCTGCAGGAAACGCATCCCGCGGCCCCGATCTGGATGAGCGATGATTGTACTTCAAAGGAACAGACCTGTTGCGGCGTAGGTTGCGGGCTGGTGAAGTCACCGATTCCCAGGTTTCCTTGTTGGTTAGGTCCCCATCCCCAGAGCTGACCGTAGTCGCTTAAGGCAAACGCATGGTTCCCATAAGAGGCAATTCTGGTCCAATTCCCGGCCCCTGATGAAGGAAGAACTGTTTGGAGGGGAACGGGATTGGGGCCCGCAGTGGTGGAACCGGACCCCAGTTCGCCGAAGGCATTCATCCCCCAGGAATAGACTTTCGGGTTATCCCCGGGACCGATGATAGCGTGGGCATGGCCCTGTCCGGCAGCCATTTCCAGGGCATCATAAATATGGAAAGTCGTCTCCGTTAAAGGGACGGGGCTTAATCGGTTAGTCCCTGATGTGCCGTCTCCGGCTTGTCCCCCAGTATTGTCACCCCAGCCATAGGCATATTTGCCTTCAGAGCAGTTGACCAAGCCGAGGGTATTCCCGTAACCGGCAGTCACCGAGTTCCAGCCGCTATAGCCGGTTGAGCAGGAGGGATGGGCGGGCGAAGGCCAAGGGACCAGGGTGGGGGAGGTCCTGGGCGCGGTATCCCCCAGACCTAATTGCCCGGAGACGTTGGAGCCCCAGGCCCAAAGCGAGTTTGAAAATTGATCGATGGCAAAGCTGGAAGTCCAGTTGGCGGCAATCTGTTTGATAGCCGAGGAACCACCGAAAAAGCTGTTGTCAATCAATCCGGGGGATAACCGCTCCGTCACACCGGCTGTTCCCAGTTCCCCGTCACTATTACTCCCCCAAGTAAAGACGCCGCTTCCTTCTCCACCGAATATCGTTTTGATGGCCAGCGAATGGCCGTATCCGGCGGCTACAGCTATCCATTCGCTGTCCGTCCCGATTTGAACCGGTAGGGATGAATCGTTTTTATTTCCTGTCCCTAATTGTCCATAATAATTCCACCCCCAGGCCCAAAGGGTCCCGTCAGAACGAATGGCTAAGGTATGGTAGTCCCCGGCGGCAATAGCTTGCCAAGTATCGTTTCCAATTTGAAGAGGTATAGAAGAATTGGAAGTGCTTCCGTCTCCCAATTGCCCATAATTGTTTCCTCCCCAGGCCCAAAGAGTCCCGTCGGCTCTGAGGGCCACCGTATGGTTGAGGCCGGTAACTACCTGGGTCCAGGAAAATTCTCCTTGAACAGTTGAAGGGATAAGGGCGGAAAGTAAAAAGGAATTCAGTGTGAAAAGGAGAATATAACTAAAAGATCTAATCCGGCAACCGGTCGAATGGGAATTGCCCATATCAAAGTTCTCCAATTTTTCCTCGCGAAGAATTATCCGCGCTGGTAGACCGCCTAAAAAAAACAGAAACGTTTAATTGAGAATATAGAAATAAATATCAAACGATCCAAAAAGTTAGCGCACAAATTGTAGCCCGGTTCGGTAGAAATGGTTATCAAATCTTACCCATTTGACCTCCGAAAAGACTGGCAGGGGGATGCCCATGGCCTGGACCGGGAGATAGACTCGGACCATTTCCTTGGGATGTAATGGGGCTTCTGTTTTGATCCCGATCCCCTGGAGGCTGATATCGATGGTCTGGCCGATTTCGAAAACCTGGGTGTCTTGTTCGATAAAAAACCGACTCCGCTCTAACTGGATGGGTTGATCAAAGATATTACGGGGGGTAAGGCGCTGGTCATCTTCGGGATGCACGGGTTTTCCCTCCAGGGTTATTCGTAGCCACGGCGCGAAGGGCGCAAAAAAAGCCTCTCCAGCCAAGAGCAAAGCTCCGCACCCGATGGGACTCCGCTCAGGAGGCGCGAAAAGCGGAATCCCTATCGGAATGAGGAGGATACAAGAGGGAATATACCCCGGGGGAGGTAACCAGAGAGTAACCGGAAAATTTTCTTAAATCCCCGGGTTGATGAAGCAACACGTTGAAATAATTAAATAAGAAATTTATGAGTGGAAATTCTGAAAGGCCCGTACTATTTTTTAGGAGAAAGATCGTCAGTGATGATGGGTAGTGCAGCTCAGGCGACGACGGTTGATTACCTGCATCAGGGTCAGGAGGACCGTGAGATCGTCCAGGATGCGGTTTAGATTCGCAGCAATCAACTCCGGGATGTGATAAACCCTCATTACCCTAACCCATTCCGCTGTCCTTCATCACGGCGTCGCTCTTTTCATCCTTTTCCTGCCGTCGGCCTTCCTCCCCGCGGATTTCCCGGCGCAGGAGCTTGCCCACCTTGGACTTGGGCAGCATGTCCCGGAACTCGATGTATTGGGGGAGCTTGTAAGAGACCAGGCGTTCCCGGGCCCACTTGATCAGGTCGTAGCCGGTGACGCCCTTGATATCTTTTTTTAAGACCACAAAGGCCTTGATCCGCTGGCCCACTTTCTCGTCGGGGATGCCCACCACGCAGGATTCGATGACCGCCGGATGCTCCTGAAGCACGGCCTCGATCTCCGAAGCCGAAACCCGGTAGCCTTTGTGTTTGATGGTATCCACGGTGCGATCGACAAAATAGAAGTACCCCTCTTCGTCCTCGGAGACGATATCGCTGGTCCGGTACCAGCGCTTACCCTCCAGGATGACGAAGGCTTCGGCCGTCTCTTCCGGCTTATTCCAATAGGCTTCGACCATGGGTTGAGAGGAGACGATCAACTCTCCGGGTTCTCCCCGGGGTACGATCTCCCGGGTAGTGGCGTCGATAATCCGAACGGATTTACTGTCCAGGACCCGGCCCATACTCCGGGGCGGAGTGGGACGATCGGTCGGCACCATGGTCACTCCGCCGCAGGTTTCGGTAGCGCCGTACCCTTGGAAGATAGGCTTTTGGAACTTATCCTGCCACCTTTTTTCAATTTCCAGAGGGAGCACATCCCCGCCGTTGAAGCAATATTGAAGGGAACCGAGGTCGTAGAGATCCAGTCGATCGTGTTCCAGGATCATCCGGTAAAGGGCCGGCACCCCGATCAGCGTCTTGGCCCGGAAACGCTGGATGGCGTGCATCAGGGCGTCCAACTGCACCTTGGGGAAGACCAGCAGGGTGCCCCCGAAGAAAATCGTTCCCAGACTGCAGGTCTGTCCGAGGACGTGGAACAGCGGGGCCCCGCCGGCGATCACGTTCTCGGTCAAGGGAAAGAGGGGTTCGCTGACGCCGATCTGTTCTTGGGCGCAGCCCAGGTAGAGCCGGTGGCTGATGGGCACCCCCTTGGGGTGTTTGGTGGTGCCGCCGGTGTAGAGGATTTCGGCTATCCCTTCGCCGCCTCCTCGGATCTCCGGGATCGAAGCGGCCGGACCGGAAAGGAGACTGCGAAAGGGGTGCACCTCCGGTCTTTTGGCCACGCTCCCTTTGGGGATGATGTCGAAGGTCCAACCCAGAAACCGCTTCCACCAGGGGAGTAAGTCGGCCAGGTTGGTGACGACGATGGTTTTGAGCGGAGTGGAATCCAGGACCTGTTGCACATAGCCGAAGTTTCGATCGGAGCAGAATACGGCCACGGCGCCGGTGTCGCCCGCGATGTAGTTCAAGTCGCGGGCCGTGTAGATGGGGGTAATGGGCACGGCCACCCCGCCGATCCATTGAACAGCCAGCCAGGCCAGGACCCACTGGACGGAATTGGGCAGGTAGAGAACGACCTTGTCCCCTTCTTTCAGGCCCAAGGCCTGGAGACTGGCGGCCAAAGCCCGCACGGACTTCAAAAGTCTGGCGTAGGAATAGGAAGTGCCGAGGTAGACGAGGGCCGCTTTCCGGGGGGTCTTCTCCGCCTGTTCCTGGAAAGCCCGGCAGATATGTGGAAGTTCAGAAGGCATTATTTTAACCGTCGCCTAAATTACTCTTGGGAATAGTGGAATAGTGGAATAATGGAATGATGGAGTGATGGAAAAAAACTTTCTGCACTCTTCAGGCCTTTCGGCCCCATAGTTCCATGATTCCACTATTCCATCATTCCCATATTTTGCATCTCTGCGGTGAATTGTTCTAAACGCCGAAGTACGCCGAGACTACCTCCGGGTTCTCCATGAGTTCCCGGCTGGTGCCGGATAGGGTCAGCATGCCGTTTTCGATCACGTAGCCCCGGTCGATCATGGGCAGGATCGGCCGGGCGAACTGTTCGCTGATCAGAATCGTTACCCGGGTTTCCTGCCGGATGGTCTTGATGGCCGAGAGCAGTTTGGTCTGCATGGCCGGGCTCAGACCCAGCAGGGGTTCGTCCAGGAGGAGCAGGCTGGGACGGACCACCAGGGCCATGCCGATGGTCAGCATCTGCTGTTCCCCGCCACTCAGAAAGCCGGCCTTCTGGTTTTTGTGACCGGCCAGATTGGAAAATAGGGTGAAAACCAGGTCCACCGTTTCTTTGATTTCTTTCCGGCTGCGCAAATAGCCCGCAATGTGGAGGTTTTCCAGCACATCGCTTTCGGGAAAAATGGGATGCCGTTCCCGGCAGAGGACGATCCCCTTTTTAACCCGGTTGTCCGGGCTCACCCGGCTAAGGTCCTCCCGATTGAACCAGACTTCCCCCAGTAGGGTAATGCGTTCTCCGCCCTTACGCTTTTCCTTGACCTGAATGTCCAGGATCAAACCGGAGATGGCATTCATCAGGGTGGTTTTCCCGGCGCTGTTGGAGCCGATGACGGCCACAATCTCCCCGGCATCCACCTGGAGGCTGAAGTCGTTCAGGGCCAGAGCGTTCTCATAAAAAATCATCAAATGTTTGACGTCCAGCAGCACCTTCGTTTTATCCTTTGATAATTGACGTTTGGTTTTTCGAACCATGGGAGAGGTTCATCCCCTCACGCTCCGAAACAACTTCAAAATACAAATTCAATGCACGAAATTCAAATACCAAGACGCTGTCATTGCGAGAATTGAAGTGACGAAGCAATCCCCAAGAATCAGCTGTTACTGGCAGGGATTGCTTCGCTTCGACTCTGCAATGACAGGTCATTGGACTTTTTGCGAGATTTCGAATATTCAATCATTGAATTTGATCAATAATTCATTTAAAGTACTATTTTGTTACCCTTCCCCCTCGGTCCCCAGGTAGGCCTTTTTAACTTCGTCGCCCTGCATGACCTGGTCCGGCCGGCCGTCGGCGATTTTTTGCCCGAAATTGAGGACAATCACCCGATCGGCGATACGGAAGAGTTCCCGCAAGCGGTGTTCGATCATCAGGATGGTCTTGCCCTCGGATTTCATTTTTTCGATGATCGGCAGGATCCCGGCCACCTCGGCCAGACTCAGACCGGAAAAGAGCTCGTCCAGGATGATCAGTTCGGGCCGCAGGGCCAGACATTTGGCCAGCTCCAGACGCTTGAGATAGCCGTGGGGCAGGGCGCCGGCCACCTTGTTGATCACCGAGGAATCCCGTTCAAAACCCACTTCTTCCAGCAGGTCCTTGGCCACCGCGTCCCGGTCGCCGTAGCGCCCCCCGGACAACTTCTTGACCCGGGGCGAGGAAAGGGGAATGACCATATTCTTGAAGGCCGGCAGGTGGTAAAAAGGGCGGACCATCTGAAAGGTTCGGGCCAATCCCTGCCGGCTGATTCGATAAGGCATCCAGCCGGTAATCTCCCGATCCCGATAATGGATCGAGCCGCTGTCCGGACGGATAAAGCCGGTGATCAGGTTGACCAAGGTGGTCTTGCCCGATCCGTTGGGTCCGATGATGCCCATCAATTCACCGGGCTGCACCTTAAAGGAGATGGACTCCACGGCCTGGACTCCGCCGAAGCGTTTGGAAAGGTTGGAAACGTTCAGGATCGGGGCGCTCATTCGGATTCCACCTTTACCTGGCGTTCGAACTGTTGATACTTGCGCTGAATGTAATGGAAGATCCCCTCCGGCAGGGCCACGGTAAACACGGTCAAGGAGAGGGCATAAATGACGATGCGCAGGCCGCCCAGGCCGCGCAGGGCTTCGGAGAGCGGGACCAGGATAAAGGCTCCCAGCAGCGGTCCGGCCATGGTGCCCGTGCCCCCCACCACGGCCGCGGCGATGGGCAGGATCGAATAGTCCAGGGCGAAGACCGGCATGCCCACGAACATGTAGGAGTGGGTCATGAAGGCCCCGGCGAAAGCGCCCACCGCTCCGGCGACGAAGAGGGCCTGGGCCTTGTACCAGTAAATATTGATCCCGGAACTCATCACCGAGCGATCGTTGTCGCAGATGGCCTTCAGGGTCAGGCCGTAATCGGAATTCAGGAGCCGCCGGAGGCCGAAGAGACAGACCCAGACGGCGGTCAAGCTGAGATAGAGCTCCACCCAGCGGTTGGGGTAGGGGGCCAATCCGCTGATTCCTTCCGTGCCGCCGAAGATCTTGGTGGCCTCGATGACCCGGACCAGCATCAAGGGCAGGACCAGGGTGATCATGGAAAAATAGATCCCCCGCAGCCTCAATACCGGGAGCAGGGTGATGGTCGCCACCAGGCCTCCCAAAACCGCGCCGAGCGGAATGGTCAGCCAAATGGGCCAATGAAAATAATGGGACAGGATGCCGGTCAGGTAGGCCCCCAGGCCGAAAAAATAGGCCTGGCCCAGGGAGACCATGCCGGCTGAAGCCAGGAAGTCCCAACTGATGGCCAGCAGGGCAAAAACGGCCGTGGAGATGAGGACCTTCTGCCAGTACAGACTGAGCGTGAAGCTCAGGATGATGACGATCAGAAGCGGCAACACCCGGGGGACCAGCAGGTAGAGCAGATCCCAGCCCGAGGACAGGGCAAAAATATCCCCCGTCCTGACTTTGATACCCCGATCGATGCGTTCTTTGCGGATATACATAGGGCTTTTTAAAAGCTGGGAATAGTGGAATACTGGAATAATGGAATAATGGAGAAGAGAGGCAACCACACCGGCTTCCGTACGCCATCATTCCATTATTCCAACATTCCATCCTTCCGCTCGTTTTAGATCCTTTCTTCCAGTTCCTTCTGGCTGCCGAAAAGGCCCGAAGGCTTAAGGGCCAGAATAGCCAGGATGGCCACCAGGCTGACGATCATGGTCCAGTGGGGTTCCAGGTAGGTGGAGGTGATCATCTGCGCGTAGCCGATCAGAAAACTGGCCACGACCACCCCCAGGGTGCTGCCCAGTCCGCCCACAATGCAGACCGCCAGGGCATTGATCAGGATATCATAGCCCCCCTCCACGGAAATGGTCCCCAGGGGCAGGATCAGAATCGCCGCCAGGGCGGCCAACCCGGCCCCGAAGGCCACGCTCAAGGTGGCCACCCAATCGGAGTTGATGCCCAGAGACAGGGCCGTCCGCTCTTCCTGGGCGATGCCCCGGAAGGCCAGACCGATTTTGGTGTAGTGGGTAAACAGCCAGAGGAACAGGGCGATGGCGCAGCCCAGACCGACGATGAAGAGCCGTTGATAATCCACAAAAACGCCGCGGATTTCCAGGCTGCCGTCGATGAAGACCGGGAGGTTGTATTCAAAACCGATAAACCCCAGGTAGCGGAAGATCTCCAGGATGGCCAAACCGATTCCGAAGGTGGCGATTACTTCGGAAATGACCAGGCCCCGGATTCGAAGCAGGACCAGCCGATACATGAGCGCCCCGAGGACCATGGTCAGTATCAGCGCCCCGAGGATCGCCAGGGCATAGGGAAATTTCAGGGTGTTCATTAGTATCCAGGCCCCGTAGCCGGCAAAAATGTAAAAGGCCCCGTAAGCGAAATTGGCCACCCCGCTGATGCCGAAGGTCAAATTGAAACCCAGGGCCACCAGGGCCAGGATGACGCTGTTGATGAAGCCATAGATCAGCGTGCCGAGAATCATGAGCTGAACCGGTCAGGAATTACCGTACCGGAAAGAAAGGCGGATTCGGGATGGAAATATTGGAATGGTGGAATAATGGAATAATGAAAAGAAGGGAGACGGAGCATAGTGGGGATGTTCGACTCTGCGGGCCCTTTTCCATTATTCCAATATTCCATTCTTCCAGTTCTTTTTTTCGCCCGTTACTTCGCCGATTTCAGCCCTTCCGGCAAGTGGATCTTGGCGTCGGCAATAGCTTTCAGGAAAGACGATTTCCCGGGTCCCGGTTTTGGACCACTGGATCATGGCCGCCAGGGCCGTCTCCTTGGGGTCGTTTCCATAGACGACCTGGTGGTTCTTGGCGAACCGGATCCGGCCGATAGCCCCCTGACGATCGGTCTTCTCCAGGGCGCTGACTACGGCATCCGGTTCGATCGTGCCGGCCCGTTCCAGGGCTTCGGCCAGGATATAGACGGATTCGTAGGCCGGCGCCGGGCAGTGTCCGGCTTCGATCTCCTTGTTGTATTTCTTTTTGTAGGCGTCATAGAAGACAACCGATTTGGGTACTTTTTTAACCGGAATATTGCCGATTTCAAAAATCAGGTTCATGGCCCCGTCGATCTTACCGTCAAAACTTTTCCAGGCGGCCGGGCCGGCCAGAGGCGAAATAAAACCGAGCATCAGGGCCGGAACCTTCATGCTGTTCCACTGTTTAACCAGAATGCCGCTTTGGGGCATATCGAAGATCGGCAGGATGACCTGGGCACCGGCCTGTCGGGCTTTCATCAAACCGGCGGAAAAATCGCCGGCCCCGGTGGGATAGGATTCCACCCCCAGCACTTCCCAGCCGGCCCCTTTTAATATGCCGGCCATGGCGTTGGCCGTTCCCCGCGCCCAGGCCACATCCTGGTGCATCAGATACACTTTCTTGAAACCATACTCCTTGTGGATGGATTCCATGGACCCTTTCAAATAGCCGACCAGGTACCCGGCATCCAGACAAACCCGAAAACAATATTTATATTTGTTATAATCTTCCAAAACCTTCTTGGTGTAGGCCGGAGACATGGCGGTCGTCGCCAGCATGGGGATCTTGTATTTGGAGATTAAATCCATACTGGCCAATAAGGCCTCCGAGCGAAAAGGGGCCAGCACGATGGCCTTGATTTTCTTCTCCAGAATGAGTTTCTCGATTCCCAGGAGGGCTTCCGGAACCGGCACCCCGGGCGCCGCATCACGGATATCGATGGCCTCGACCTTCAGCAGGTGCTTTTCGCCTTTGATCGCTACCCCGCCCTTGGCATTGATTTCCTCCACCGCCATTTGCACGCTGTTGAGCCCTTCCGCCCCCTCCAGAAAACCAAGGGAGGTGGGTACCCCGATAATGATCGGATCCGCGGCCTGTACCGTAAATGCAGAAAAGGTTAAGAGAACCAAAAACAATCCGAACGATCCCAAAAGTTTTGAAATACCTTTCATTAACCTTCCTCCTTTTCTTTAGCGCTAGTTTGTAGCCTAAAAGGGAGAAAGAAAAAGTCAATGCTTATCTTAGGGCGACATGTACTCGTACACGCCTATCTCTCTTGGGGGATTGGCAACGGGGTAGGAAGTGAGGATTCAATGCCCCAAATTTCGTATAGAGCCACTGAGTGATCTTGGCAGCGAAGTCGGAAAGATGTACGAATATGGAGGCTTACAGGGACAGATGATGCTACTTGGCAAGGGATGCTACATCTCCCAGCCGCCGGAGACCTCCAGACAGGCGCCGGTAATATAGCTGGCTTCGTCGGAGGCCAGAAAGATCACCGCTTGGGCGATTTCTTCGGGTTGGGCCATGCGACCCAAAGGGGTTTGAGAGAGGATTTTTTCTTTGAATTTTTCAGCCATCATGGTCTGGATGGCGGGGGTGGCGGTCAGGCCGGGGAGGACGGCATTGACGCAGACCCCGAACTTGCCCACTTCTTTGGCCACGCTCTTGGTCAGGCCGATGATACCGGCCTTGGCGGTGGCGTAGGCGATCTCTCCCTGACCCCCGGTTTTGCCGTAGATGGAGGAGAGGTTGACGATCCGGCCGTAGCCCTGTGTCTTTCATAACCGGCATGGCGGCCCGCATAAAGGCCATGGCCGCTTTGAGGTGGACCCCCAGGACGGCGTCCCATTCCGGATCTTTGATCTTAAAGATGCCGGCGGGCCGGTCAAACCCAGCATTGTTGACTAAAATATCGAGACGAGTCCAACGGGCCCGGACCTGTTCGATGATTTCCGGAACGGCCTGATCCAAAGTTATATCCCTGAGGATTAAAAGCCCCTCGCTCCCGAGTGAATTTATTTGATCCAGGGTTTCCCGGGCAGCGGTTTCATTACGGTCGACCAGGGCGACTCGGGCGCCTTCACGGGCGGACAACACCGCGATGGCCCGGCCGATCCCCTGGCCGGCACCGGTAACCAGGATTACTTTGTCTTTCAGTTTCATGAGGAATTAAATTAGCGGTTTCTTTCCTTATGACCCTTCCAGCGGAGGGCGGGGTCCATGCTCTGGCCTCTTTTCCATCGGCCGTTCTTCCCGGATTTCTCGAAGAATGCCTTCCATCTCCCTATGGAAGTCAATCGTAAAGAGGATGTAGCGGGCCTGTTGATCCGGCCGGAGGAGGCTCAATTCTTCTTCGATCTGTCTATTATTCAGGTCGTTTAAATCCTTTTTTCGGTTCTTGATCCGCAGGACTGTCTCCCGCAGTTCTTTTTCCGGAGCGTTAAGATCTCGGGTGAGGTTCCGCAGGCGCTGAATATCCTCCTGAAGATCATGCCTGATATGCCGTTTGGTCTGCTCGTATTGGGCGCCCACAGCGAAAAAGCGGCCGGCCGACTCCCGGTCCAACTTTAAGGTCTGGGTCAATTTCAACATGCGGACCATCTGAATCCGCTCCCGTGATTTTTCCCGTTGATCCAGGGGTTCTCGGTAGGTTTGGGCCGTGAGGGAGCCCGTGCCGAAAGCCAGACATCCGATCAAAGTCCCTAGTAGTAACTTACGACACATTTTCCGTGACCTCCTTGGCCCCGGCAGGGGTGCCGGTCCGCAATTTTTCCGCTACTTCATTTAGGTCTTTGATGGATAACGTTTCCAGGCGGTTGGACAAATCCCAGTCTAACACGGCTTCCTCCGCTTCAACATTTTTGGCATACAGTTCGCGGGCCAATCGGCGCTCCATCCTTTTTCCCAGGCGGGTTGATTCCTGAGGGGTCAGGGTCAGGAGCGGGTCCGCCAGGGAATCGCCGATATCCTCAAGTCGTGATTCGGCCGCGGGTAACCCGTTTTTTACTAATAAAATGGGTTTGGAAAAAGAAGCATAATAATAGAAGCCGGCGATGAAGATCAGGAGAATCAGGGCCGGAGACCAAGCGTACACCGGCCAGGCCCAAGGGTTGGACCAGGGTCTCCGGTACCACGGCAGAGGCCGGCCTTCCAGATGACGTACCTCGGCCATGATCCCGGAGGTCATCCGGCTCCAGAACTCCGACCCGGGGTCGGGCGGGGTTTCCTCTCGAAGGGCGTCTATGATCTTGGTGTTTTCTTCGTGAAAACTTTGACAATCCGGACAACGGGAAAGATGATCCCGGACCCGTTCGGCTCCGGTGCCGGTCAGCGGTTGACCGGCATAATCCCCCAGCCGTATCCTGATTTTCGCGCAGCTACCTTTGGTTTTCATGGTGGGTCTTGATCCAGTCCTTCACTTTTTCCAGGGCATAGTGAAAATTAACCTTGGCCGAATTGGCTCTCATATTAAGGGCCTTTCCGATTTCTTCAAAGGAAAGGTCCTGGTCTACCCGTAATAATAGTACCATTTTTTGTTTGGGGGGAAGCCTTTCAATGGCCTTTTGGGCCTGTCCCCTTAATTCCCTTCGTGAAAATTCATCCTCCTGACTATTTTGGGGGTCGGCTAGGGGTATTTCCTCCAAAGGAGTGAATTCTCTCTTTTTCTGTTGCCGGAAATGATTATGGCATTGGTTGATGCTAATGCGAAAAAGCCAAGTTTTAAAGCTGGATTCAAAACGAAATCCTTTCAAGTTTTGAAAGGCCAGCAGAAATACTTTCTGAACGGTATCCTCCGCGTCCATGGGATTTTTCAGCATCCTCAACACAAAGGAATATATCGGTTTCTGATAACGGATGACCAGTTGCTCAAAGGCCCCGATATCCCCGTCCCGAATCCGGTGGATTAATTGGTCATCCGTCATAAATCAAATTTTTCAACTAATTAGACTCGCCTGAAAATAAATGGTTAAATAGCCCGTTCAATAATTTTTTAAAGAATAATCCGCACAATAAATTTAACCCGAGTAGTGGTTTTTAGTCTAACCAAATAGTAATGAAATCGCAACACTTTGAATAACCAGGACCGGAACATCGAGTAGGAGCCCGAAGACTTGCGGAGCTCGGGATGTGTAATTCTTTCGGTGTCATGGGCTGAAAGGCATTTCGAGAAAATAGCATTTAAGCAGTGATCGACCCTGTTCTGAAGAACGAGTCGGTCTGGACCCTTGGGAGGTTGGAATTCCATTCTCGAATTAATATAAAGTTATTTATAAAAAATTATACAATAACAATAAGTTTTAATTTGTAAACTAATACCTATTTTTTTTCTAAAGGTCGCTGATTCTGATTGTTAATCAGGCCAGTCGAGCGGTTGAGGCCGACTAACTCCGAACTTAGTCATTGACATTCATCCTGGAAATCCTTATTATCTACCCTATTCCATAAAAAATAACATCCGGGTAAAAAATGCCGAACAGGTTGAGCTTTATTTTTTATTGCTTACTCATCTTGATAACTTGGTTCAAGATAGTTACTCGTACGAACGCTCAACCGATTCGACCGGGGAAAACTTAAGCAATGGGTTTTCGGCAATAAGGCGGGTTGTGATTATGACCAAACAGATTATTCAAAAAATAGCTCATATAGGGGTGGCAGGGTTGATTCTGGGATTGAATGGATTCTTTATCCTTTTTCCCGAGAAAGAGGGGGTATCGCAGGAGTTTTTCAGCGAAAAAATTGCCCTCGCGGAACAGACTCCAATTCCAGACGCTCGTTTATATCACCTGACCCTCGAAGAGCGATCAGCCTCGGTTAACACCTACGATCATTGGATTCGGAGCGCATCCCAAAAGTATGCCCTGGATCCAGCCCTGGTAAAAGCAGTAATTCATGCCGAATCCCGGTTTGACCCTTTGGCCGTTTCTCCGAAAGGTGCTAAGGGATTGATGCAGATTGATCCCATCACGGTAGAAGAATTGGGAATCACCGACCCCTTCAATCCCAAGTACAATATCTATGGAGGGGTTCGCTACCTGCGGGAAATGTTGGATGCTTTTAATGGAGACAAACATCTGGCTATAGCGGCCTATAATGCGGGCCCGAATCAGGTCCTACGCCACAATGGTGTCCCGCCCTTTAAAGACACGAAAAAATATCTTTCCAAAGTGCTGCGCTACCAGACTTATTATAAATTAAACCATTTCAGTTAAGCCCTTTTCTATCCCCCCAACCAATCCATGTCGCCGACGGTGGAGTCGCTTTTCTCCCATAAAAGAGGACAACAACTTGGCTATCTTCTTTTAAGCGCCGCCTTACTCACCCTTTCATTTCCCAAAACGTCCTGGTCGTTACTGGCCTGGATCGCTTTTATTCCCTTATTCAAGTCCCTTGAAGGTCAACCCGCCCGGAAGCGCCTGTCCCTTGGCTACACCATGGGGTTTATTTATTCCCTGGGTGTTTTTTACTGGGTCACCCACTCCATGCGCTATTACGGCCACCTCAGTGCCCCGATCAGTATCTCCATGCTGGTCCTTTTAGCCCTGTATTTGGCCCTGTTTCCAGCAGTCTTCGGGTTTCTTTGGGGTTTATTCCCGGCTGGCGGGCTTTTCTCCCTGATCTGGGCCCCGTCCCTGTGGGTCGGATTAGAGTATCTGCGAGCCGTCCTGCTCTCCGGGTTTCCCTGGGCTTTGATCGGTTACAGTCAGTATAACGTGCTTCCCCTGATTCAGATCGTTGAATTCACCGGAGTTTATGGACTTTCATTTTTAATTATCATAATAAATCAAGCCCTTTACAATATTTTTCTAAAGTCCGGCGACTATCGTCCGTGGTCCGCTAAATGGGGCGAAGCGGTGCTGGCCGGAGGTCTGATGCTCCTGGTTATTGCCTATGGTTACGCTGCTTTGCCTGCAGAGCGGAAGGCTGATGACCACTCCGAAAAGTTAGAGGTCTCTATTATTCAGGGGAATATAGATCAATCATTAAAGTGGGATCCTGCTTATCAAGAGAAAACTATTAATATTTATACCGATTTATCTAATGAATCCCTTTCGGCGCTCTCCAAAATAGAAACAAAAGCCCTCTTAGGTAAAACCAGCCCTTTGTTGATCTGGCCGGAAACCGCTGTCCCGTTTTACTTTCTCAATGAGCAACGGCTTACCGGAAGACTTTTTGAGTTGAGTCGTGAAAGCAATGCCTATTTGCTTTTTGGAAGCCCGGCCGTGGGCCAACAAAACAATCGTCTTCAATATTATAATCGGGCTTACCTGCTCTCCCCGTCCGGTCAAGTGGCCTATTATGATAAGGTTCATTTAGTGCCCTTCGGCGAATACGTTCCCCTGAAACGGTTCCTGCCTTTTGTCAGCCGGATGGTGGAATCGATTGGTGATTTCAGTGCCGGTCCCCGGCCTTATGGGCTCAACCTTCCCCAGGGGAAAATCGGGGTCTTGGTTTGCTTCGAAAGCATCTTTCCCGAACTCAGTCGGGCTTTAAGACAGGACGGTTGCCGTCTATTAGTAAATATCACCAATGACGCCTGGTTCGGGCAGACTTCAGCCCCCTACCAGCACCTTTCCATGTTAACTTTACGGGCGGTGGAAAACAGGGTCTGGATCGCCCGTGCGGCCAATACCGGTTTCAGTGCCCTGATCGATTCCTCCGGCCGAATAGTTCGGAAAAGTTCCCTCTTTGAAAAAGCCACCATTCAGGCTATAATACCTTTGAGGGAAGGAAGCACATTTTATAGCCGCTACGGTGATTGGCTGGTGGGAATTTGTTTTTTGGTGGTCATCAGCGGATTGCTCGGCAAAGGGTGGATCATTCGTAAAAGTAGAATAAAAAAAAGGAGATAAAGAATATGCGCGAAGAAATCGATCAGGCCAGAGACCGATTATTTAAATTGGGAGAATATCTTTGACCTGGAAGGGAAACAGGCCCGTTTACAAGTCTTAGAAAAGGCGATCGCCCAAGACCAATTCTGGAACCAGCCCGATCAAGCCCGGGTTTTATTGAAGGAGCGGGGGAAAATCCTCAACGCCCTCGGCGAATGGGAGGAGACCCGGGACCAATTGGAGGAAACGGAGATCCTCCTTGATCTGGCCCAGGAAGAGGCGGATAACGAGACGCTCGCCGAGGTCCGGGAGAAGCTGGGGGCCCTCCAAAAAAAGCTTTCGCAAATGGAGTTTACCAAGCTTCTTTCCGGGGAAACCGACAGCAACAATGCCATTGTGGCCATTCATGCCGGGGCCGGCGGTACCGAGGCCCAGGATTGGGCCGAAATGCTTTTACGCATGTATCTGCGCTGGGCGGAAACGCGGAATTACAAGACCGAAGTGATCGATATGCTTCCCGGGGATGAGGCCGGCACCAAAAGCGTGACCTTTACCGTGGAAGGGAAATACGCCTACGGGTATCTTCACTCTGAAACCGGGATTCACCGTCTGGTCCGAATCTCTCCCTTCGATGCCGGAGGACGGCGGCACACCTCCTTTGCCTCCGTTTTTGTTTATCCGGAAGTGGAAGAGGACCTCGATATCGAAGTCAACGAAGCGGATGTGCGGGTGGATACTTTTCGGGCCAGCGGCGCCGGCGGCCAGCACGTCAATAAAACCAGTTCGGCTATTCGGCTGACCCATTTTCCCACTGGGATCGTCGTCCAATGTCAAAACGAAAAGTCTCAGCACCGGAACAAGGATATGGCCTTTAAAGTGCTGAAATCACGCCTGTACGAATTGGAGTTGCAGAAAAAAGAAGAAAAAAAGCGGGAACTCCACGAAGGGCAGTCGGAGATATCTTGGGGGAGCCAAATCCGTTCATACACCTTAGCCCCTTACCGACTGGTGAAAGATCACCGAACTCAATTGGAAATAGGAAATGTGGACAGTGTCTTAAACGGAAATATTGATCCCTTTATTGAAGCCTTTTTGTGGTCTAAAACCAAGAAAAAACAATAAACCACTTATCCATAATTCATCATCCCCGTCGAACCTCGGGTCACCAAGACCGCCGCCTTCCCCTCCAGAGGGCATTTGTTTTCGCAGATCCCGCACCCGATACAAAGGCGATCGATGACGTAGGGCTGTTTCATCCGGACCAGTCGGCCGTTTTGATCGAGTACCTCGACCTCCCTAAATTTGATGGCCTTGTCCGGTGTGGGGCAATGCTCTTCGCAAACGATACAAGCGACGCCGCGGGCATAAGGCAGACAACGGTTTTTGTCAAAATGGGCCAGACCGATGACGATCTTCTGTTTTCGGGGGAGATCCAAATGCTCGATCGCCCCGGTAGGGCAGACCTGGCCGCAGAGGGTGCAATTGAACTCGCAGTAGCCGATCCGGGGGATCAGTCTGGGGGTGAAGATACCGCCCCAGCCGGATTCTAGACCGATGGGGTGCAAGGCGTTCAAAGGGCAGACCTTCAGACACTCCCCGCAGCGCACACAGCGGTCCAGGAATCGTTTTTCCTCCAGGGAACCCGGTGGTCTGATTAATTCCGGATTGACCAGTCTGTTTTGGGCCCCGATTTGGGAATAAGCCGGGAGCACCAGACCCGAAGCCAGCATTCCGGCGAAGGCCCGGCGGGAAATTCCGAGCGCCGGCTGTGGGGTGGCCGGTTTTTTAAACGTAAAGCCGATAATCTGCTCCGGGCAGAGGTCCTGGCAATCCAGGCAGAGGTTGCAGTCCGCGGGGGAGATACGGCGATCTGCATCGACGGCCCCGAGGCGGCAGACTTTGGCGCACAGACCGCACTGGGTGCAGGCGGTTTCATCGTGGCGTCCCCGCAGCCAGGAGAACCGAGAAAGCAACGCCAGCAGTCCCCCCAGCGGGCAGAGATTGCGGCACCAGAAACGGCGCCCCAGACGCTCCAGCCCAAAGACCGTGAGGAGAATGAGGAGGGACACCAGGCTAAGGGTAAACACTTTCTGTTGATAAGGCAGAAGGGTTTTTTTGACCACACCGTAAATCGGTTCGCTGATGGCTGAAATCCAGGAGGGGCCGTAACGGTACAAGAAGTCGAACGGGGCGGTGATGACCCGATTAAAAAAAGGATCCACCGAGACCGTCAAACTCCGCACCAGGATGGAAAAGGGGTCAAAGTAACCCACCAGCGGCAGCCCCAGCAAGGCGGTCAGCAGAATAAAGCCCAGGAGAAGATATTTCCAGGTGCGGAAGCGGTTTGGTCGGGCGTCCTTCCGGGGAGGGATGAGCTGATGGGACAGATCGAGCAGGGTGCCCAAGGGACAGAACCAGCCGCAGAAAACCCGGCCCAGGATCAGGGTCAGGACCACCACGATCAGGGAATACCAGACCAAGGTGATGACCGCCCGTGAGGCCAGTACCGCGCTGGCGGCCACCAGAGGATCCAGGCGGAAAAAGATATTTACGGCGTAAGGAATATCATCCCGGCCGCTGTAATCGGTCAGGCGAAAGAGCAGCAGGAAGAGGACCAGGAAGAAACCCTGGGAAAGCCTCCTTCCCCAACGCCAAGCGGAAACTTTTTTAGAAGCCATGAATTACTCTTTTCTTAGGCCTTCACCGGGTGATTCCACCGCAGAAAACGAAAAAGAGTAGTCATTGCGAGCAAAGCGAAGCAATCCCCCAATTAGTTTAGAAGCTCGACCGGGGGATTGCTTCGCTTTGCTCGCAATGACAGAATAGGGGCACATATCCAATTCAGTTAAAATGAAAGGTCTAATTGCGTTTTGGCTAGACTTTAAGGATCTTTATTTTCTTCAGGTCGATTTCCCCCAGACCCAATTGATAGGCCGCCCGGGTGGATTCCACCTCTTCCGGTTTTAATTGGAAAAGGGTGGTGGCGTAGGCGTCTACGGCCACGATGTCGGTGGAGGCCATCAGGGTATTGAGCGTCTTTACGTCCCTAAGATCGCCTCCCTGAGGACCGTTGCGCAGCAGGATCCGGGTAGCGTCGATGACCGTTACTCGAGGTTTGATCACCAGATTCAGATCGGCGATCCGCTGTCCCAAAGAAAAGTGGATCTTGCCGCGAGAACCGCCGAGGACCCCCATGATGTTCTTCAGACCCAGGCTGAGACCGGCCGAGGAGTGATGTTTGGCCACCGGTACGTTGATATAGCAGTCGGCCTCGAGGGCGTCTTTGTAAAATTCCCATTCCTGGAGGGATTTACCTTTGGCCAAACGGACCGGAACAAATTTCCGCTGATCGATAAAAGGACAGGACACCCGACGGTCCCCGAGGGACTCCACGGCTTTTTTGATCCCGCTGTTGACGTAACAACGTCGCTCCTCATTGCAGGTCCGGTCAAAGACCAGCACTTGGCCGGCCCCCGCCTCCAGGGCCTGTTTGACCAGGGCCTTGACCACCTCCGGGTGGGTATTGGCGGCCTGTTCCGGGGTGCGATCCCAACCGATATTGGGCTTGACCACCACTCGGTCTCCTTTCTTGACCAGGGCGGCCATCCCCCCCCAAGGGGCCAGCACTTTGGATACCAGGGCGGGATAATCCGAACCTTCGCCGACTACCACCATAGATTTTTTCCCTTCGGCCCGCGCTTCCGGTTTCATCGTCACCAGGGGCGGAACGAGGGTCAACCCGGCCGACCACAGGGCGACCTCTTTCAAAAAAGCTCTTCGATCCATAAAAAATCCACCTTCCGTTTACCCCTCCCTTGCCAGGGAAAAGAGAGGTTCATGGGGATAAAATTTCTTGTTCAACAATTATTTCTAGTATATTAAAGCATAGGTCATTATTCTGCAACTCTTGCCGTCGAGAGGGGGATTTCGGTATCAAACCCACAGGCTCCAGAGGGCAGCCCGCTAAGCCTGAAAACGGCTTTGAACGAGTCGAGTCAGCTCGTCATTCCTGGCAAGTCACGCCTATAATTGTGACGCGATCCGGCATCCAGGCCTCACCTAAGCCTCAAAGGAAAGGAAACTATGAACAAAGAACGATTTCTAAAAACAGTCGCCTACTTGAAGAAGAAAATGGGTGGCGAGGCCCCCATCGGACTTATCCTGGGCACCGGTCTGGGTGAGTCGGCTGGCGGGATCAAAAAGGCCCGGTCCATTCCCTATGAGCAAATACCCTATTTCCCCCATTCCACCGTGGAGTCCCATCAGGGCCAGTTGGTTTGGGGGACCCTGGCCGGTAAACCGGTAGTCGCCCTCCAGGGCCGGTTCCATCTCTACGAAGGCTATGCGCCCCAGGAGATCGGTTTCCCTATTCGGGTACTGGCCGGATTAGGCGTGAAGGTCCTGATTGTTTCCAATGCCGCCGGGGGTCTGGACCCCGGATTCGAGTCCGGGGATCTGATGCTGATCATGGATCACATCAATCTTACCGGAGAGAATCCTCTGGTAGGTTCCCACCAGGAGTATTGGGGAGACCGTTTTCCCGACCTCTCCGCCGTTTATGACCGCCGCTTGACGGACCTGGCCGAAAAAGTGGCTCTGCAAAAACAAATCCCTCTTCGCCGGGGGGTCTACGTAGCGGTCAAGGGACCCAGCCTGGAGACGCCGGCGGAAACGCGAATGCTCAGACAGATGGGGGCCCAAGCCGTGGGCATGTCTACCGTCCTGGAAGTCATTACCGCAGTGCAGTGCCGTCTGCGCGTAATGGGAATATCGGTCATTTCCAACGTCAACCGACCGGACTGCCAGGAGCCCGCTTCGCTGAAGGCCATTATTGCCACGGCGCGAAAAGCCGAACCCCGATTGATGGCCCTGGTCGAAGGGGTGGTTTCCAAATTGACCCCGCAGGAGTTGAAGAGCGGGAGGAAGATAACAGGTTAACCGACCGAATATCAAAACTATCTTGCCACAAAACCACGCGGCAAAAAGTCTTTTAGGGATCTCACCTGTTCAAGAAAGAGAGGAATATGCGCGATCGGATATCAGAAGAACCCATTGATCTATTCATAAAAAACGGCCTGATCGTCACCATGGATGACCGGCTGAATATTTTTCATCCCGGGGCCCTGGCGATTAGCGGAGATTCTATCTTGGCCGTAGGAGCGGAAGAAGAGCTGGCGCCGTTGGCCTTAAAGGCCAAGGAAGTCGTTGATGCCCGCGGAGGAGCCGTTTTGCCCGGTTTGATCAATAGCCATACCCATGCGGCTATGACCTTACTGCGCGGCTTGGCCGACGACCTGCCGCTGATGGATTGGCTGGAAAACCATATCTTTCCGGCGGAACGCCGCCTGACCGGGGAATGGGTCTATTGGGGGACCTTGCTGGCTTGTGCGGAGATGATCTTGTCCGGTACCACCACTTTCTGCGACATGTACCTTTTCGAGGGTCAGGTGGCTCGGGCCGCCCAGGAAGCCGGCCTGCGGGCATTGGTGGGGGAAGTGCTTTACGATTTTCCCTCCCCCAATTACGGGCCCCTGGAAAAGGGGTTTGCTTATACCCGTGAGCTGATCCGAAAATACCGGGATGACCCCCTGATTTCCGTGGCCGTTGAACCCCACACCCCGTTCACCTGCGGCCCGGAGCTGCTCCTTCAGGCCAAAAGGTTATCCGCTGAAACCGGGGTTCCCCTGATCATCCATCTGGCGGAAACTCAAACCGAAGCCGATCAGATTTTGAAACAATACGGGGTCTCGCCGACCCAGCACCTGGCCCGATTGGGGTTGCTCGACGAGCAACTGATCGCCGTGCACTGCGTGGTACTCTCGGAGACCGACCAGAAAACCCTGGCGGCCGCGGGGGTCAAGGTGGTCCATTGCCCGGAAAGTAATATGAAACTGGCCTCCGGGGTGGCCCCGGTGGTAGAGCTGTTACGCGGGGGGGTCTGCGTCGGCCTGGGGACCGACGGCTGCGCCAGCAACAACAATTTGGACTTGTTTCAGGAAATGGACTCGGCGGCCAAACTGCATAAGGTCCATCGTCTGGATCCCACCGTCATGGATGCCCGCACCGTGTTCCGGATGGCTACCCGCGGCGGGGCCCGGGTCCTGGGGCTGGAATCCCAGGTGGGGTCCCTGGAGCCCGAAAAAAAAGCCGATATTATACTCTTGGACCTGGATCAACCGCACCTGACTCCACTTTATAACATCTATTCCCATCTAGTTTACGCGGCCCGGGGTGCCGATGTCACCCGGGTGATCATCAATGGCCGAACGGTGATGAAGAACCGGGAGCTGTTGACCTTGGATCTTAAAGAAATTTTATCCCGGGCGAATCGTTTCGCTGAGTCTTTGCGGCTGGCCCGGCTAAATTAATAAGGTTGTTCGCCCTTTTGGGTGGGTGGCCACAATATCTAGTAGATTAGACTGAAATCAGGCCATACCAGATCTAGGGGGTACTCACCCAAAAGGGCGAAGCGTCATTAATAAATGACCAAAAATCAAGAATCAAAACAACCCCTGGAGAACCGGATAGTGGAAGATTTTGATTTTTTGATCAGGGACGCGCTGATCCTGACCATGTCCCCCATCTTTCCGGAGCCGATCCCGGCGGGCGCCCTGGGCATCAAAAACGGCCGGATAATGTATCTCGGTGCGCGCTGTCCGGAGCGCTGGACGGCCCGGGAAGTGATTGACGGCCGGGGGGTTCTGGTCCTGCCGGGACTGATCAATACCCACACCCATTCGGCCATGACCCTTTTCCGGGGACTGGCCGACGACCTGCCCTTGAAGGACTGGCTGGAAAAACATATCTTTCCCGCGGAGGCGCGGTTTATCAATCCGGAGACGGTTTATTGGGGAAGCCTGCTGGCTTGCGCTGAGATGATCCGGTCCGGGACCACCACCCTGGCCGACGGCTATTTTTGTTTGGATGGCGCTGCCCGAGCGATTTATCAGTCCGGCATGCGGGCTGTCCTGGCCCCGGGGGTGATTGATTTTCCAGCCCCGGGGGTCCCGGACCCGGCCGACAATATCCGCTCGGCCCGGGATTTCATCGAAAAATGGTCCGGACGATCTCCTCGGATCCGACTGGGGTTGTTCCCCCATTCTCCTTACACCTGCTCCGCGAAGACCCTTAAAAAGGCCAGGGCCCTGGCCCTGGAAAAGGCGATTCCTTTATTTATTCACTTGGCGGAAACCAAGGAGGAGGTGGCCATGGTCCAGAGTCAAACCGGTCTGACCCCGGTTCGTTATTTGCATAGGTTGGGTTGTCTGGATGATTCCACTATCGGGGTCCATGTGAATTATCCGGATCAGGAGGAAATGGCACTCCTGGCCCGAGCCGGGGTGAGCGTCAGTCATTGCCCGGAGAGCAATATGAAGCTGGGGGCGGGAGTGACCCCGGTGGTGGAACTGCTGGCGCGGGGAATAGTCGTGGGGTTGGGCACGGACGGCTGTGCCGGCAATAATGACCTGGATCTCTTCCGGGAAATGGGTACCACTGCTCGCCTACACAAGGTCCATCGCCTCGACCCTACCCTGTTGGGGGCCCATTCGGTCCTGGAAATGGCTACCCTGGAGGCGGCCAAGGTCCTGGGGCTGGAAAAAGAAATCGGTTCTTTGGAAGTGGGCAAACAGGCGGATTTGATTTTGATCAATCTGAACCAACCCCACTTGACCCCCCTCTACCACCCCTTTTCCCATTTAGTCTATGCGGCCTCCGGGGCGGATGTGGACACCGTCTTCATTGCCGGGCAAATGGTCATGCGGCAGCGCAGGCTGTTGACCCTGGATTGGGAAGAAATTCGGGAACGGGTGGTAACGATCAGCAGCAAAATTGGATTCTGATTGGGAGCCCGAGAAGGGAGCCGCCGACCGCTTATCCGGCCGCCATCCAGTCATCCAGCCTTAGAACATTCCCTTCGTTTATCGCGCCCCGAGAAGGGATCCACCAACCGCTTATCCGGCCGGCATCCAGTCATCCAGCCTTTGAACATCCCCTTCGTTAACCTAGAAAACCATTGACATTTTTTCTAAAATATGGTTAAGATTTTATCCTACAGTTAAATTTGATCGTGAACTTCCTAACCTAACTCTAAAAAACTTTTGGATTGGGATATGAAGTGGGAGTTTCAAGAAATTCCGAGACGAAGCCTCCAGAGGGGTAAAGCCCTGTGGAGGCTTTTGTATTTCCACCGCCACCTTCCGGAGTTTTATTAAGGGATCTCTATCGAAGGAGAGCCCAAGAATGAAATGCCCCCAATGTCAATATCCTGACCCCGATGGCCTGGATTTTTGTAGAAAATGTGGTGCCAAATTGGAGGGGATTTGCCCAGGCTGCCATTTCGTAAATCCCGATGGATTTCGGTTCTGCGGCAGGTGCGGGCAGCAATTAGATGAATCCGCTGAACCGGACAGATAGAACCAGCCATCGAAGAGGAACGAAAGCAGGTGACGGTTCTTTTCTCCGATCTCTCCGGTTATACGGCCATGTCTGAGCGCTTAGATCCCGAAGAGCTCAAGAAAATCATGAATCAGATCTTCGGGGAAATTACCGCCACGGTGAGCAAATATGAAGGAACTATTCAGAAATTTATCGGGGATGCGGTGGTGGCGTTTTTTGGGGTGCCCAAGGTTCATGAAGATGATCCAGTGCGAGCAATCCGAACCGCGAGAGAAATCCATGAACGAATCGAGGCGATCAGTCCTCAGTTTGAGCCTAAAGTTGGAAAACGTCTGGCCATGCATACAGGCATCAATACAGGACTGGTCGTTACCGGTGAAGTAACCAAGGGAAATGGAATTCTGGGGGTTATGGGAGATACCGTTAATCTGGCGTCACGGTTGTCTACGCTGGCGAGGCCCGGTGAGATTTTAGCGGGTGACGGCACCTTTCGTCAGGCTGATTGGTTTTTTGATTTTGAACCGCTCGTACCCGTTCGGGTCAAAGGCAAAACCGATCCGGTCCGGGTTTACCGTGTCGTAGAGATAAAAGAGAGAAAAAGACGATCGGTGGGCGTCGATTCCCCTTTGGTGGGAAGAGATAAGGAAATGGACCGCTTATCGCTTCAGGTCGTGCGCCTCATCAATGGTAGGGGAGGGATTATCACCGTCAGCGGCGAGCCGGGGATCGGGAAGTCCCGCCTTCTGGCTGAGTTGCGCCTGACCGAGGTCGCTAAAAAGACCACCATTCTCGAAGGTCGATCCCTTTCCATGGGAAGAGGTCTGAGTTTTTATCCTATCATCGACGCCCTGAAACACTGGTCCCAAATCAGGGAGGATGACACCGATACCGAGGCCCAGTGGAAACTGGAGCGGGCCATCCGGGACATTCATTTCCAGGAGGTGGGGGAGATCTTTCCCTTCATTGCCACCCTCATGGGGATGAAGCTCACCGGGAAATACGCCCAGCGGGTTAAGGGCATCGAAGGGGAGGCTTTAGAAAAGCTGATCTTTAAGAGCATGCGGGAGATCCTCATCAAGGGCTCCGCAATCCGGCCTACGGTGATTTATATGGAAGACTTCCATTGGGTGGATGTGAGTTCCCTGGGACTTTTGAAGGCCCTCTTTCGCCTGGTGGAAGAATACCGGATTCTTTTTATTTTAGTCTTCCGTCCCGGCTATACCGACACGGGAGAACAAGTCACGGCCTCCATCCAGGAGAACTATCCGGCCTACTGGACCAAGATCGAATTAGACCCCTTGAAAGAATCGGAAAGTGAGCAACTCCTCACGAATCTCCACCGGACCGATAGTTTTCCCAATAAACTTCGGGAGCAGATTCTCCAGAGAGCAGGAGGGAACCCCTTTTTCATCGAGGAAGTGGTCCGCTCCCTGATCCATGAAGGTGCCGTGGTCCCGGAAAAGGGAGAATACCGGGTGACGGAGAAGATCCAACACATCGTCATTCCCCAGAGTATCCATGCCCTCATCATGGCTCGAATCGATCGCCTGGATGAAGAAACCAGGAACGTGGTCCGGGTGGCCTCCGTCATCGGCCGAAACTTCTTCTATAAGATCCTCACCGAAGTAACCGGCACCATCGAGGGGATTGACAGAAGGCTCGATTACCTTAAGGAGATTCAGCTCATTCGGGAACGAAAACGGATGGAGGAGGTGGAGTATCTCTTCAAGCACGCCTTGACCCAGGAGGCGGCCTATGAGTCCATCCTGATCCGGAAGCGAAAAGAGATCCATCAAAGAGTGGCCCAGGCTATAGAAAAAGTCTTTAACGAGCGGCTTCACGAATTCTACGGGATGTTGGCCTATCATTACAGCAGGGCCGAGAGTCTGGAGAAAGCCGAAGAGTACTTGATCAACGCCGGAGAAGAGGCTTTGCGATCATCGGCTTCCAACGAAGCGCTTACCTATTACCAGGAGGCGCTTAACATTTATCGCAAGCTGCAAGGCCACAGCGCCGATCCGGAAAAGGTGGCCATGCTGGAGAAAAACATCGGATTAGCTCTTTTTAATCGAGGGCACTACGCCGAGGCGGTGGAGCATTTCGACAAGGCCCTGAACTACTATTGGGGCGAATTCCCCCAAAATGCTTTGACCACCGCCTTAAAATTCCTGTCCAGTTTCACGACCTTCATCCTGGCCCTGTACTTTCCTTCCTTCTGGTTCAAGAGACTACCCACTTGGCAGGATACCGAAGCGGTAGAGCTTTTCTATAAAAAGGGTGAGGCCCTGGTGGTTATCAACCCCAAGCGTTTTTTTATCGAATCCTTTTTCTTCTATGACACCATCGTCCATTTCGATCTGGCACAGTTCAAGTTGGGTATAGGCATTTTTGCTGGTGCCAGTGCCCTGTTCTCCTTCACCGGTCTTTCCCTGAGTATTAGCAGACGAATCATGGATTACGCCAAGCCGAGACTGGCTCCGGATGATGCCAAGCAAAAAATAGTCTATGATCTCGTGGATACGATTCACCTTTTTCTCAAAGGACAGTGGAAGGATATTTTCGATTGCAACGAAGATTTGGTGACCAGAAATCTGAGACTTGGGGAAATGTATTACGCCTCCCAGCATTATTACTGGCACGGACTCGCCCAAGTTTACCAGGGGCAATTTGAGGCGGCCAGACTGACGGTGACCAAGCTGCGCGATATCGCCGAAGTCTATGAAAACGACATCTCTCGTTGTTTGCACTATCTGCTTGAATATTAGTCTGCTCATTGAATGCCGCCTGATCCAGGAAGCCACTGCCGAAGTGACTCGAGGAATCGACCTTTTCCAGAGATGGGGCTTCACCTTACCTTTAATGAATATGCATTGCCTAAAGGCTTTGATACACCTGTTGGTGAAAGAAACGGAGGCGGCGGGAAAGTCACTTGATCACGCCCAGCGGATCAAATCTGAAGTGCAGGCCGTTCCCACGCAGTTATCCGTCTTTTATCGGAGTCAGTTCGAATACTACCTATGTCGTCTGGAAGAATCTCTTCGGGCCGGCCAAAGAGAGGGAGCTTCTGAAAATCGCAGAAAGGCTTTCAATTCAGGAAAAATGGCGATCAAGACTTGTCGGAAAGCGGCGCAATACCGGACGGAATCCTATAGATTAATGGGTCTCTACCACTGGTTGATCCGCGATCAGAAAAGCGCTTATACGTGGTGGAGTAAGGCCATTCATGAAGGGGAAAGTCTGGGTGCCCGTCCTCAGCTCTCAAGGACCTGCGCTGAAATGGGCACCTGCCTTTGTGAGGGCATTCGCGAAGGCTCGCGTCCCGAAGCGCTGAGAGCCAAGGAGCCTTTGTTGAGGGCGAAAACGATGTTCCGTGAAATGGGCCTGCACCATGAACTGGAGGATCTGACTTCGGTGATTAACCGGGCAGGTCTTGAACCTACTGAGATCTAAAGACCTTCGACGGAAGGACCAGGGAAATCGAGCGTTTTCGAATGAAAGGTACTATCAGGGATTTCCTGCTTCACTGCGAAACCGTAGATTTCGGTAAGGGTGTACTTTCGAAAAGAGAAACCGCCTTTTATCGGCGGTTCAGCAAAGAAATCCTTTTCTTTTGCCGATCCCTTCCTAAGTCCACTCAGACCGATTCGATCCTTTTCCTCCTGCAGTATGCGGGGATAATTCCAGGCAACAAGTTGGATTTTTTTGCTCATTATTATCCTCCTGCCTGGTCCATTATTTACTGGCTCAGCCGCGATCGGGCTCTCCCTACCAAGCGTTTGGAAAAAAAGGATGTTGCCCATGCAGTAACCGCCCAATCCCTGGCGATGTTTCTTCACTCTCTCGACGATCATCTCACCGATAAACAGCTTTCCGTTTCCCCTCTGACATTACTCCTGAGAAGCCAGGCCTGGACGCTCATGAACCGGGCCTTCCGCAATCTGGCGGAAGGCCTTCCCGAAGGAATGAAAACCGTCCGAGGCTTTATTGATGATTATTATGAGAGCACCCGAGATTCAAAAGGGCAAATATCTCTTGTTGGCTATGGTCATCGTTTTAGAAAACAGATGGCCATCGGCATGGTGGCTCCCATTCTCCTCTCCCTGAAGATGACCGGATTCTCGGATCTTACCAGGGATGTTGAGAGGGCCTATGGTTCCTTCGGGATTGCTTGGCGGCTTCTCGATGATATTCGGGATATAAAGCGTGATCTCGAAAAGGGGAAACACTCGGCAATATATATTGGCCTTCCTGATAAAATGAGGACTCACTGGAATCATTATAGGAGCAGGGGCCGGGCTAGGGCCAAAGATTCCTTGAAGGCTATTCTCAAACATATTTTGGAAAACAACCTTATTGACAAAATCAAAGAAAAGATAGGCACGGAATTAGAGACAGCGGCATCTAGGGTCGAAGCTCACCGGATGATAGGGTTGGCCAAGGAATTTCGAGACCTCAATAATCTTACCCCAAAAGGCGAAGCGTCAAAAAAAGAAAGCGAACCATCAGGAAGGATACAATGAACGAATTGGCTATTCTCCGGTTTCACGGCGAATGCCTCGGGCTTGAGGTAACGACCCGCTGCAATAGTTCCTGCTCGCATTGCTTTGTCCGCGCCCGCGGTCCGCAGAGGTCAGGTCTTGTCCCCGCTCTGGCTCAGAATATGGTCCAGGAGGGATATGAAGCCGGATTTAGGCACCTGCACCTGACCGGGGGGGAGCCACTCCTGTGGGAAGGTTTGCTGGAAATTCTCGATCAGGCCTTTGGCCTGGGATACCAAACGGCCTTTTTGAATACCAACGGGACCTTGCTGACCGGTAAAGTCAGCCGTAAACTTGCCAACTATGAAGGGTTATCTATTTCCATAAGCCTTCAGGGGCCGAGACGAAATCATGACCGCCTACGCGGGAAAGGGTCATACGACCGGGCTCTAGGGGGTATCCGCCAAGCCCTGGATGCTGGTCTTCCCGTGCACGTCTTTAGCCCCGTCGGTAGAAGCCTCATTTCAGAAATGCCTCGTTTTGCAGAAAAGCTTTTTATAGAGTTCCCCGGCATCAAGCAGTTGTCTTTCATACAGCTCATTCGCGTGCCGGAGGATGTATTTGATCTGTCAAAGGAGGTACTGCGTCCCGGTGACTTTCTCCGGCTGGTCCGGATGATTTCCCTTCTGAATCTTTTCGGTTTGAAAGTGGACTTATTGAACAATCCCCTGGCGGCGGTGGCCTCAGGTATCCTCAAGTTACCCTGGATAACCCGGTCTCCTCCTTTATACCGGCCGGGGAGCGTGATGATCACCGCGGAAGGGCGCATCACCCCGGCTCATTCAACTACAGAGCATTTCGGCTCCTATGTTCCGGGTATTCTCTCGACCCTCATCAACTCGAATGAGTATGGCCGGCCGGTGTCGAAGGATCAAAGGATTTGTCGAAATTGCGAATACGTTTGCCTTTGCAGCCAGGAGGGGATGATGAGACCTTCGGAATGGTACCGGGACATGTTCCCGCAGGTCCCCTATTGTCAGAGAGTACTGTCCAGGGCCTCATCCTATGGGTAACCCCTAATCATCGCCTTCTTGCGCAGAGGATAAAAGGTTCGATCAGAACGGCTCATGTGCGGATAAAAAAAGGAGGAGGGAATATGACCACGCCAAAAAAGGTACCGACGAAGAAGCAAAAGCCTAAGAGGGATATGATGGATTTGATTGCGGACGCGTGCCGTGATGATTCAACTGTCGGGATGCATTTCCTAGGCGAGCTGAACAAGGAAGGCGCAAACGCAAAAGCACTCCGCCAGCTCTTGGTCGATTGGGGGTACGAAGGGGTAACCACCGAAGAGGTATCCCGGCTGTTAGAAATTTTCAAGACCACGGGCCGGGCGAAGAAGGCTCTCTTGGAAACGGGGTACTAGTTTTGAGTGACGTAAATTTTCGGCATCATGAGATGAGGTTATCGTCTCGTCTTTTAACTTCGACCTGGCGTTTCAGCGCAGACGAGCGGGAAGGACGGGTGTTGCTGGAGTTCAGGGATCTTTAGCGCTGGGGTGGAAAGTCCCCTTGCTTGGAGGACAAAATGAAGGCCGCTCTGGTAACCCCATGGCTTCCTCATCTACCCTTTCATCCCAATTTATTACTGGGTTACGGCGCCGCGATCTTGGGAGGCCGATATGATCTGGAAGTGATCGATCTAAATGCTGAACTCTATTTCAGAAACCGAAGAAAACTCAAGCGAATATTGCACGTCATGGACCAGGCCCCGAAAGTCTCGGATGCCTATTTTCTTTATCCCTTTTACGATGAACTTGAGACCCAGATCGAAAGAGCGTATGCCGCCATCTCTTGGGAGAAATATCCCCGGGTTTATATTACCACTCCTTCCTGGTTTCCTACGGTCCCCGCGGAAGCGGTTTTGAGACTCTCTCACACCATCAGGCAGGTATCCGGCGACACCAGGGTATTTTTCTTCGGCAACTCGCTGGGTTCATGGACCAACGAAGAAGCGTTGAAGAAAAACGGGGTACAAACGGTGCATTTGAATGATCTTTTTACGAGGGGCGAGGCGGCAAAACCGATCCATTACGACCTGCTGCCCAGTCCCAGGTATGCGCATCGGGGAAAATACCTGTTTGACCTTCTTCCTTTCATATTGAAACATGGATGCTCCTGGGGGAAATGCGGGTTCTGTTCCCTTTCTAAAGGTGGGAATTCAGGATATCTTGAACGGTCGGCCAAGACCGCTTTCAGGGAATTGGAGGTGCTGATTGATCGCTATGACCCGGCGGTACTGGTCTGCAGGGATCATTCACTCAATGGCCATAATTTGAATGAGTTCTGCGGCTACCTCGAGCGATTTAATAAACCGTGGTGTGGGGCCTCCAGGGCGGACCTGTCTGGAGAAAAGATGGAGGCCCTTGGGAGGGCAGGCTGTCGAGTGATCTTTTTTGGGTTGGAGTCTGGAAGTGACCGCACTCTGCGGACCATGAATAAAGGGATCACCACCAAGCAGATGTCGGATTTCATAAAAGGGCTGGATTCCTGCGGAATATTGCCCGCCCCTTCTCTGGTAATTGGTTGCCCGGGGGAGAGCAGCCTCGATTTTGAGAAAACGATTCAATTTCTGGCGGACCACCGGAGGTACCTGGAGGTTGTAAATGTCTACCCTTTCAGGGCCACACCGGCCTCCGAGTTCAGTTCTCAAAAAAAGCAGCCGGCCAACAATGCGCTTTTGAAACTGGTTCAATTGGTGCAATGGTGTGAAGATCTGGGGATGAAGGTTTGTGTCGGGGAGCAGTGCATTGAATATTTTCTGTTCCATCGGGTCTATACAGACCGCCCGGCAGTGTCTGGAGGAAGGAGCCATCTCCCCTTCACTGTGGGAGCGAAAGGAGGAAATCATGGCCGAAACCAAGCAGTACCTATTGACACCCCGTAAAGGATTTCTTAGTGAAGCGCTAAAGGAGCTGCATCCGCTGGAGGAATCTATAGGACCCCCCAGGCCCTTTATGGTAAAAAAAACCAATCTTGCAGGGGGAAAGGAAATCCGGGTCATTCATTCCATCCTGCCTCAAGGTCCAAAGGTGGTGGAGTTGGACGACGAGGCCGCTCGTGCGGTGGATCAAAACCGAGCGGTTCTCAGATGGCCTATCTTCAAGTATGACCGGCCGCTAAACATGCCCCTCACGCCTAGAAGGCCATCGGGAGTTTCGGGTGGCCTTGCGAAGGCTTCCGCACCTATGGCTGGAGTCATGAGACCAAAGCGACCGAAGGGGAAGTGTTCAGACGTTACGATAAAGGTTTGGGGAAAGGAAAATGGGAAAAGAGTTCCAATAGGCAGCGGCCTATTGGTGACCGCCATCTCGAATTATAAAAGTAACGAAGGGGATGAAAAAGTGACCGATGCTTCTGGAGAGGTAATGATGCGACTCTCAGGACAATCCATTGAACAGCTCTACTGCGAACAATTGTGGCGGTGGGGTGCTTTTCGCCGAAATATTCCCATAAGTCCGTCTATCGATCTCGACCTGGAACCACTGAATTTGTACTTCAGGGATGGCGTGCGTCAATACTATCGCCAGTCCCGGTTTGATCCCTCGATCGGTGTCACGGTGGGTGTCATCGACACCGGTGTCGGACCTCACCTTGATCTGCATCTTATTGGGGGGCGAAATGTGGTTCTAGGACAATCCTCTGGAAATTATTACGATTCGGTAGGACACGGCACCTTTGTCGCGGGACTTATCGGCGCTCAAGGTACTTTGTGCGGGCTCGCACCCGGGGTCGGGATTCGATCTTACCGGATTTTCGGGGGAGGTAATGCCAATAGCGCAGATCTGTTGAATGCCATAGGCCTAGCGCAAATTGAAAAGTGCGATATCATTAATCTGAGCATCGAGAACGGGGACCCAAACGATCAGGCCCTAAAGATGGCGATTACGGATGCACGGGATAATGGGGTGCTCGTCGTAGTGGCCGCGGGCAACGATTTCCGTGGGGCAGTCAATTACCCGGCCGCTTTTCCCGGCGCAACAGCCGTTTCGGCCATGGGAAGGGAAGGGACCTTTCCTCCCGGCGTGATTGACGAGGCCTTCGTCGACCGACCGCCGAAGGGTACCACTGACCCGGATGAGTTCCTTGCCGGATTTTCAAACGTCGGTAAACAGATATCATTAACGGGTTTAGGGGTAGGGGTGTTATCCACATTGCCAGGGAACGGCTTCGGATCATGCAGTGGAACATCGATGGCGGCCCCGGTTGTCTCAGGCGCTGCTGCCTGTCTGCTTTCCGGCAACAAGAACATCTATGAAATGCCTCGGGACCGTAATCGGTCACTGGCTATCGAGAATTTGCTGAAGAGCAGTTGTCTGAAAAGAGGATTCGGTTCAAAATTTGAGGGATGGGGGATGCCCGATCCGGCAACCGTCTGTTATTAGAAAGGAGGTCACAATTCCCTCCCTTCTCGACCGTTCAGGAAAAGGCGCTATGAGTAAAATTCGGACCATAGGGATTATCGGGGGTGGAGTGTCGGGGCTCTCCGCAGGTGGCCTGCTCTCTCGACGGGGCCTGAGAGTGAAACTTTTTGAAGCCAATGATAAGCTGGGCGGCTGTTGTGCAAACACAACTATAGGGGATTATACATTTAACGATGGGGCTGTTTACTTAAGTTTTCCCGGGATCCTCGATCGAGTTTTTGAGCGAAGTTGGGCCTTGAACGCCGTTCAATCCTGCCATTAAGGAAAGTGGCCTCTCACCGGACAACATTGCCTGACGGAACGGTTGTGTCTATCGGTGATAAGTACCAGGTAAGGGTGAACCGGGGGATGGCCAAGGGTAATGCGGGCCGACTGCAAAGAGAACTTGATAACCTGCGAAAGAAATGGGATCCCGTGCTCCGGCTCTATGAAAATGACCTATTGACCAACCCCTTTTCACTTTCACGGCTGATTCCAAAAGTGTGGCCGCATCTTCACAAATTCCACGGGACAGTGGCCTCAGAAATAAATGACCTTTTCAGCGATCAGGCCGTACGCTCCGCCATGGCCGGCGCTCTCTGGTATACGGGCACGCCGCCGCAGAAGACACCGATTCTATTAATATTAGGGCTCATTGCCCTCCTGAGTAAGGGATATTATCTGCCTGAAGGAGGCATGGGAAAAATATCGGAAGCTCTGGGTCGGGCTTTGAGAAATAATGGTGGCGAAATATTTCTAAACGCGAAGATCCAGAAAATACTCCTGAAGAATGGACGGGTTTCTGGATTGAAAATTGAAGGATTCGGTCCGATCGAGGTGGACGCCGTCATATCAACCGTTAATGGAATGGCTACTTTCCGTTCACTCCTGGATCCCGAGGAATTGCCGAGTGGAATGAGCCTGAAGATACGTAAGGCGCCCTTGTCCCCCAAGGCGTTTTCAATCCAACTTGGGTTAAAGAACGTGATCGGCCTCCGCAGCCATACCCATATCATTTTTCCGATGATGAAGGAGCATTTCAAATTTTTCTCTCCAGGAAAGGATGAAGGGAAATGGTTTATTACCTTCGTACCCACTGTGACGATGCCCGAGCTATCCCCAAAGGGCGGAAGCATCGTCGAGATATTTCCGGCTATAAATCAGGATTTACCGGCTGACGATTGGAATGAGCGGAAAACCGGGGAGGTGGTCGAATCGACTCTCCAGGCGCTGACCCGCCAAAATACTATCGACATTGCCGTAAAAAGGGTCCGCAGCCCCAAGGATTTTCAGGGTCGTCTGCATCTTTACAAAGGGGCCGTCTATGGCCTATCCCCGGCGGCGGCTCTCAAAGCACAGTTTCCACACGCTTCTCAAATCTCCGGTTTATATCAGGCCGGCCAGACTACCTACCCGGGGTTCGGCGTAGCCCCGGCAGCCATGTCCGGCATTTTTGCCGCAGAGGCCCTTTTGGCGGAAGAAAACAGGTGAATAGCGCTTAACGATGGGTTGACGGATGACTTCCAACGGTGGAACTAGTGAAAATCCCGCCAGGCCGGGAGGCGGCCCAGGCCGTCGGCGGCTTTGACCGCCCGGAGAATGGCTTCCTGGAGCATCTCCTGGGCCACTATTCCCACCTGCATCAGACCGGCCTCGACCGTCCCCACGGACAGGGCGAAGACGATGTCCCCGTCGTAGAGGGTATGTACCGGGGCGATCACCCGGGCCAGGGCGTTCTGGCCCAACTGGGCCAGTTTGCGGGCATCGGCCTTGTCCAGTCGGGCGTTGGTTAGGATCACGCCCAGGGTGGTGTTCTGGACCACGAATTGTTTGGGCTGGATTCCCTGCTTCATGCAGGCCCAGGTGTTGGCCCAGGTGGTGTCCCGGGGGCCGGTGCGAGCCCCGGCCAGGATGTTTCCCTCGAGATCCCGCACATCGCCGAAGGCGTTGACCACCACCAGGGCGGCGACCGTCAATCCATTTTCCAAGGTGGTGGAGGCATAGCCCAGGCCGCCCTTGGTGGCCTGGAGGACGCTGAACAGTTTCCCGATCGTGGCTCCGATCCCGGCCCCGACACTCCCTTCCTCCACCGTGCCGGCCGAGGCGTTCATACAGGCCTGATACCCCAGGGACTTGTCCGGCCGCACGGCCGGATTGCCGAAGGCCAGGTCAAAAAGGATAGCCGAAGGCACGATGGGTACCCGGGTAACGGTCACATCAAAGCCGATCCCTTTTTCTTCCAGGTATTGCAGCACTCCGCCGGTAGCATCCAGCCCGAAAGAACTTCCCCCGGCCAATAAGATCCCATGAATGTGGGGTACCCGGTGGAGGGCGGAGAGGGAGTCGGTCTGACGGGTGCCGGAGGCGGAACCGCGGACATCCATCCCGGCCACCGCCCCTTCCGGGCAAAGGATCACGGTGCAACCGGTAGGTCCGTCCGGATAGGAAGCGTGACCGATCAGAACATTAGGAAACTCGAGGGGGGGCATTAACGTCTCCGTTGGTTACCTAATTGAGTGCGAAAATAAAAGATTTGGTGGTTGTTCGGTTTCATTGGAAATCCCCCTAAATCCCCCTTTATCGAAGGGGGACTTTAACTCTCATTTTTTTGACTTCTTTCTAAGGTAAGGCAGGAGGCCGCCGGATAAAAGCACTTCAATTTTATTCGCGGTGAGCTGGGGCAGCAGCCGAATACCTTTGGGTTCATTCCCCCGGCGGGCCTCTAGGGTCATTAATTTCCTGATTGATTTTCTGACTCCGGCAAAGGTCAGCAGTTCTCCTTGTTTCAGACTCAAATAATCCTCCGGGTTTTCAAAAACCAGTGGCAGGATCCCATAGTTGATCAGGTTGTTCAGATGAATCCGGGCAAAGGATTTGGCCAGCACGGCCTGGATGCCGAGAAACATGGGAGCCAGGGCGGCGTGCTCCCGGGAGGAACCCTGGCCATAGTTTTCGCCGCCGATGATGATCCCTCCGGGATTTTTCAGGGCCCGCTCGGCAAAACCGGGGTCCACTCGAGAAAAGGTGTAGCGGGAAATTGCCGGGATGTTTGAACGATAGGGGAGGACCTCAGACCCGCCGGGCAGAATGTCATCGGTAGTGACGTGATCCCCCAGTTTAATCAGGACCGCGGCCGAGAAAGTATCCGGGAGTGGTTTTTTTCGGGGGATCGGCCGGATGTTGGGGCCGCGGGTGATCTCCAAGGCGGCCGTTTTTCGGGGCGGGGGTTGGATCGTCCTCTCCGGACCCCGGAAAGCAGGAGCCGGGGCTGAAGCGGGGAGGCGCAAAGGGAAGCGCAGGGGATCGACCACTTCTCCCTGGAGGGCCAGGAGCGCCCCGGCCAAAGGATTGACCAGGAAGACCCGGGCATTGGCCGTTCCGCTGCGACCCTTGAAGTTCCGGTTATAGGAACGGAAAGAAATCCCCTGATCCGGCGGGGCCCCGCCCATGCCGATGCAGGGACCGCAGGCCGCTTCCAGGATCCGGGCGCCGGCGGCGATCAAAGTGCCTAATGACCCGTCGGCGGCCAGGTTCCCGACCACCTGCCGCGACCCGGGATTAACCAGCAGATTCAGGTGGGGGGCGATGGTTTTTCCTTTCACGATGCAGGCCACGGCGCGTAAGACCTCGTAAGAGGAATTGGAGCAACTGCCGATGCACACCTGGTCCACCCGTAGACCGGCTAGATCCTTTAAGGGGACAACGTTGTCCGGGCTGAAGGGCTGGGCGGTCAGCGGCTCCAATCGGCCGAGATCCACATCGATCGTTTCATCATAGGAGGCATCCCGGTCAGGCAGCAGTTCCTGCCAGTCGTTTTCCCGACCTCGGGCCCGAAGAAAGTCCCGGGTAATTTGGTCACTGGGGAACACGGAGGCGGTGGCCCCCAGTTCGGCCCCCAGGTTGCAGATGGTGGCTCGTTCGGTCAGGGAGAGGTGCGGTAGCGCCGGTCCGCCGTACTCCAGGACCCAGCCCACACCTCCCCGAACGGTCAGACGCCGCAGCAGTTCCAGGCTGAGGTCCATAGCCGTTACCCAGGGCCGGCGAAGTTTGCCCTTGAGCCGGACCTTTCGGATTTTGGGGAGCGGCAGTTCATAGGGAAACCCGGCCATGGCGGCCGTAATGTCCAACCCGCCACAGCCGATGGCCAGCATTCCCAGTCCGCCGCAGGTCGGGGTATGGCTGTCCGAACCCAGCAGCACCTGGCCGGGCCGGGCAAAGTTCTCCAAATGAAGCTGGTGGCAGATGCCGTTGCCCGGAGGTGAAAAATAGGCGCCGAAGCGAGCCGCTGCGGTTTGCAGATAGCGGTGATCGTCAGGGTTTCGGGAATCCACCTGCAGGGTATTGTGATCCACATAAGAAACGGCCAGGGGGACCCGGATCCGGGAAAGACCGATAGCTTCGAACTGCAGATATACCATGGTCCCCGTAGCGTCCTGGGTCAACACCTGATCCACCTTTAAGGGAACAACGCCGTCCACCGCCTGGGTGGAGGAAACTCGGTGACGGGAAATTATTTTCTGAACGACATTCAAACCCATGGTGAATTTTCCTTTCGTCAATATCCCAATAATCAATAATCAATGGTCAATGGTTAATCGTCAATCGGTTATCGGTAAGAGGACCACCACCCGGGTGCCCCGCCCGGTCTGGGAATCCACCCGGATATCGCCATTGTGGTCCTGGACGATTTTATAGGAAACGGCCAGTCCCAGGCCGGTTCCCTTTTTTTTCGTGGTGTAAAAGGGGCGGAAGAGGTTGGCCTGGTGGTCTTTTTCAAAGCCCTGGCCGGTATCGCTTATTTCCACAATGGCCTGGTTGTTTTCCCGATGGGTCGTAACGGACAGCCGGCCTCCTTCCGGCATGGCCTCCACTGCGTTCTTAATCAAGTTCAACAACACTTGTTTCATCTGGTCCGGGTCGAAGGAAAACTCCGCTATCCGGGGGTCCAGGTCGATCAAGACCTCGATATGCTGTTCCTTGATCAGATCGCCCAGGAGGTCGGTGATTTCCTTGATCAATCGCTGAAGGGAACTCCTGATTTTTCGAGGCGTGGTCGGCCGGGTGAAATCGCGCACTTCTATCAACATGTTTTCCAGGCGGCCGATCTCGCCAATGACCAGGTCCAGCTTCTCTTTTTCCTTGTCCGTCAGGTTGGGGGAACGCTTCAACTGGTGGGCCATCCCGCCGATGGCGATCAAAGGATTTTTGATTTCGTGGGACACGTGGCTGGCCATGGAACCCACCGCCGCCAACCGTTCGGAGTGGACCAGCTTTTCCTGGGATTTTTTCAGTTCCTCGGCTTTCCGGTCCACCTCGATGGTCAAATACCTGGACCAGCGGTTGGAGATGAACACAAACATCCCGGTTCCGACGATGATGAGCAGTTGGAAAATGCCGATCAGCAGAACCTGCTGGTAGTTGAGGCTGCGGATCAGGCCGGAGACTTCTTCGATCGGGGCGACCAAGGCTACGGACCAGAATTCATCGGCCGGCAGCGGATGGGCCCTCAAGTTTCGGTCCGGTGTTTCGAAAAAAGGAATAGCCGTGTAGGCAATCAGTTTTTCGGTCCGGGTTAGTCTATGGCGATGCCAACCGCTGACGTATTTGGAAGTCCCTTCCTTTCGCTTCAGCAGTTCCCGTCGAGTCAAATCATCGATGTCCCGGTAGGAGATATTGGGGTTCCGGGCCTTGCGGACTTCGAAAATACTGCGGCCCACAAAAGAGCTTTCGTAGTGATCCAGCAGGATCCCTTGGGGGTTGATCACCCAGGCGTAGCCGGTGGCGCCGCTGATCACCCCGGCAGTCGCTTTCTTGGCCAGGTGAATGGCATCCAAAATCAGGACGACTGCCCCCCGGACCTCCGGAAGGGAGGGCTCTTTCGGCCCGAAGGGGGCCATCATCGGCAATACCCACCTTCCGGCCAGTGAAAACGTTCGTCCAACCCAGACCCGGTCAGGGGTCAGCG
Source organism: uncultured delta proteobacterium (assembly GCA_963743305.1). GTDB lineage: Bacteria > Desulfobacterota > RBG-13-43-22 > RBG-13-43-22 > RBG-13-43-22 > CAVQSS01. The sequence goes on along the minus strand of CAVUPH010000024.1, from coordinate 35,683 downwards.
CCGACGGCAGGTAGGCGCTCAGCGAACCGGGCGAATGGGAGCGGGATCTCTCCAGGGTTCCAGGACGGGTCTTGCGCTTTCAGGAGGGGTCGTCCCTGCGGGTCGAGGATCATTACGGACAAGACGTCTCCGGCCAGGATTTGCTGATAATTCCGGAAAATTTTCCGTTCCCCGACCACGGCCGGGTCGATCAACTCCCGGATTTCCCGAAGCCCCAACAGCGTGCTCTGAAGATAGGCGATTTGATTTTGAATATGATTCGATATTTTCCGGGCCAGCGTGAGCTGCTGCTGGTTGAATTGCAGGGTAATCGTCTCTTGAATCTGTCTGGAAGTGGAATAACCGACCCAGGCGATCAGGACGGTCATAGACACTGCCAGCATATATAGAAAAGGCAGCGATTTTTTTAAAAGCGCGGCAAAGGTGGCGGGCTTCATTGCCGGATATGAAGGAGCAGGTAGCCCCCGATTAGCAGAAAGAGGATATTGGACGCCCAGGCGGCCCAAAAGGCCGGAAAGACCCCGGAAAGGCCCAGAGACCGGGAGAAGCCAAAGAAAATCCAGTAGATAAAGGTCACCGCCAGACTGCCCACGATGCCCTGGGCGATGCCGATTCCTTTTTCTCGGCGCAGCGCCATGGAAATCCCGATCAAGGCCATGATGATTGAAACCCCGGGGAAGGATAGGCGCATTTGCTGTTCCACCCGGTAGGCTTGGGCCTCATAGCCCTCCTGCTCGATTTTCCCGATAAACCTTCTTAACTCGGAATAGGTCATTTCCTCGCTGCTTTTTTCCCGGTAGCGAAAATCTTCCGGGGTTTCCGTCAAGGGTAGCTTAAGGGTTTTAAAGATTTGAACGGAACTCTTGGGTTGATAGATTTGGTAGAGGCCGTCTTCGAAAGTCCACACGTCGTCGGCCCAAAATCCCCGTTCGGCATCCAGACGCGATTGCAACTGAAATTGGGGATCTAAAAAATAGAGGGTGACCTTGAGGGCCGATTGTTCTTTAAAGTTGAAGCGATCAAAGGTATAAATCGAGCGATCTCCTTTATACCAGATCCGCTCGTTGATCAGAACAGCCCGCGCTTCCATTTTTTTCACCTGGACATTCCAGATTTCCAGGGCCCGGGCATTGGCGGCCGGAATCAAACTCTCTCCCAGGACAAAGACCAGCAGACTGGTCACGATAGCGAGCAGGATGATGGGTGAAGAGAGTCGGATCATGCTGATCCCGCTGGACTTGAAAGCGATGAGTTGGTTGTTCTTGGAAAAAGAGCCGAAAGTCAATTGCGTGCCCATCAGAATGGCTACCGGGATCATTTGTTTGATGATGGCCGGAATAATATATATAAAATAATTCATTATCTGACGAGGCGGCACCCCGGCCGTGTTGAAATCGTCCAATTTTTCCATCACTTCCACCAGTAAATAAATCATCACAAAGGTGCCCAGACAGAAGAGGGTCATCTTTAGAAATTCTTTGGCGATGTAGTGGGAAATGATCCGCATGGAGGAAATACTAATCAAGGGAGTACTTTTTGTAAATAGAAATAAGGCCCTTCCGGTATTTTAGGAGGTAAGAACCCATGGGGAGCGCCTAGTATACCCAGACTCAACCGAAACCGCCGAAGAAGCAAAAAAAATAGCCCCTTGTTTTTTTGTGAAAAATTAGTATTGTTTCCGATCGGAGGCCCCATTGTCCGGCTTAAATGATCGACAGGCTATAACCATCCGCGAGGCCAGTGAAGAACGGGAAAGGCTCTATCTATCCCCTTGGGCTGCCCGAAGTGCCGAGAGCCGGGGGCGAATGCGCCCGGAAGCCGAATGCGCCCTGAGGACGGCTTTTCAGCGGGATCGGGACCGGATTATCCACTGCAAGGCTTTTCGTCGCCTGAAACATAAAACCCAGGTTTTCCTTTCTCCTACCGGTGACCACTACCGAACCCGTCTGACCCATACCCTGGAAGTCTCCCAGATCGCCCGCACCGTGGCCCGCTGCCTGGGATTAAACGAAGATCTCACGGAAGCCAGCGCGCTGGGACACGATCTGGGACACACCCCTTTCGGGCATGCCGGGGAGGAGGTATTGAATGATATCGTTCCCGGTGGTTTTTATCACAATCAGCAAAGTCTGCGGGTGGTGGATGAACTGGAAAAGGGCGGGCTGGGCCTCAATCTTTCCTGGGAAGTACGGGACGGTATCCTCAAACATTCCAAGGGCAAAGGAGAAATATTGCCCCAGGAATCGGAGGAAAGGTCGGCGACCCTGGAGGGGCAGGTGGTGCGCATTGCCGATATCATCGCCTATATCAGCCACGACCTGGACGACGCCCTGCGGGGCGGCTTGATCACCGATCGGGAGATTCCCTCCTTTTGCCGTCGCGTGTTGGGCGACCGCAGTTCCCAGCGAATCAACACCATGGTGACGGACCTGGTCGAACACAGCCGGGAATCCCCGCCCCGGGAGTTGTCCCTGGGGTCATCGGTCCAGCAGGCCATGACGGCTTTGCGGGACTTTCTCTACGAGCGGGTCTACGAAATCGGTCGCGTGCATTATGACTTCATCAAGGCCCGGAAAGTGATCCAGGAATTGTATGGCGTCCTGATGGAATCCCCGGAAATGATCGAAAGCGAGACCGGGTTGGAACTGGGCTCCTTGCCTTTCGACCCCCAACGCGCCTCGGATTTCATCGCCGGGATGACCGACCGTTATGCCTTGAACCTTTATGAGAAGGTCTTTCTTCCCAAACCTTGGGCCGTGTTATAACAAAGGCGTTTCGCATGGATCTGGGAACTATCCTGACGGTACACCGGGAACCGCTCATCGAGGAGTGGATTCGCCGGCTGCAAACGGAGGTCAGCCCGCGGTACAGTGAAAGGCCGCTGAAGGAGCTGTTGTTAACCGTTTCCCGGGTGTACGACGCCAATTTCGCCGTGATTCTCCACGACGATTATTCCCTGATTGACGCCCATATCAAGTGGATCACCCGATTGCGGCTCGAAGGCGGGTTTTCCCTCTCGGACGTGCAACATGCCTATGATCTTTACCGGAAGGTGCTCGTCCCCATTCTGGTAAAGAAACTTAACTCCCGCGGGCTGCTTCCGGCCTTGCAACGGATGGATGCCTGTCTTTTGTATACGATCAAGCGGTTCAGCCAATATTTTCAGTCCCTTCATGAAAAGGAGATCCGAGAACACGCCGGGAATTTGGAGCGGGAAGTGGAAAAGCGGACCCGGGAGCTTTCCGAATCCGAAGGAAAATATCGCGTCCTGGTGGAGGAGATCAATGACGGCTACTTCGTCAATCAGCGGGGACTGATCGTCTTTGCCAATCAAGCCTTTTGCGACCTCCATGGGTATTCCCCGGCGGAGATGTTCGGCAAATCCTACATGGATTTTATTGCCCCCCGATCACTCCCGGCGGTGCAGAGACTCTATGAAAAACGAATGGCCGGTGAAGAATCGGAGGACCTCTACGTCTTCCTCCGCCGTCATAAAAACGGCTTGAGCCTCCCGACCGAAAACAAGGTGAAACGTATCCTCTACCAAGGGGAATATGCGGTGGCCGGCATTTGCCGGGACATTACGGAGCGGACCGAAACGGAACGGCGAATCCGGGAATCCGAGCGTTTGGCCCATATCGGCAAACTCACCACTTCCCTGGCCCATGAGATTCGAAATCCCCTCTCCTCCGTAAAAATGAACAGCCAGATCATTTTAAAAAATGCGGGATTATGGGGCAATGATCAGCGGCGTATGGAAATCATCATTCAGGAAATATCCCGTCTGGAGCGGATTCTGGAAGAGATGTTGGATTTCGCCCGCCCGGTCAGGCTGAATCTTCAATCGGCCTCGATCAACCGTATCCTTGATTCCTGTCTCGAGATTCTGGAGGCCCGGATCAAGGAGAAGGGGATTGCCGTTAAAAAACGATACGCTCGCCGACTGCCTTCCATCCCGGTGGATCATGAAAAAATCGAACAGGCCCTGATCAATGTGCTTTTAAACGCCCTGGAGGCGTTGCCGACAGGAGGATCTATCGAGATCGTCACCAGACTGTCAAGGAAGGGCGGTCGGGCCTGGCAGGTCGAGATCATTGATGACGGACCGGGAATTAATCCGGAGGACCTTCCTTATGTCTTTGATCCATTTTTCAGCAACAAGAAGAAGGGGACCGGCCTCGGTCTGTCCAATGTAAAGAAGATTGTCGAGGCCCATGGCGGAACCGGGGAATTGGCCCTGCGCAAACCCCAGGGAACGAGAGTCAGTTTTAGGCTGCCCTTGAGGGAAAAGGCTTGAAAAATAAAAAGATATTGATCATTGACGATGAACGGTCGCTCCTGGAGTCTCTGGAGATGTTCCTCACCGAGAAAGGCTACACCGTGGCCTGCGCCCAATCGGCGCTGGAAGGGTTGAAGCTCTGCCGGGCCTTTGATCCTCAGGTGATCATCCTGGATATTCGCCTCCCGGACCGGGATGGTCTGGAGGTGCTGCAACAACTGATTCGCGACGGCCGAAAGCACATCATCATTATTACGGCCTTTCATGACATGGAAATAACCATCAAGGCGGTGAAATACGGAGCCTTCGATTATATTCCTAAACCCATCGATGTGGAAGAGCTTGAGAGGGCTATCGATAAGGCCATTAAGTCCCTAAACGCCACCCCAACCGGTAAGTCGCTCTTGATCGATCCCTCATCAGTCTACGTGCCCGGGAAAGTGATTGGCCGATGCCGGGGAATGAAAGAGATTTTTAAAACCATTGGCGTCCTTTCCGAAAACAGGGTCACGGTGCTGATTGAAGGGGAGACCGGCACGGGGAAGGAGTTGATCGCCCGGGCTATCCATTACAACAGTCCTTTTCGGGAGCATCCCTTCCGACCGATCGACTGCTCCACCCTGGTAGGTTCTCTGTTGGAAAGCGAACTTTTCGGCCATGAGAAGGGTGCCTTCACCGGAGCCTCCGGTTCGAAAAGGGGGAAGTTCGAGCTCGCCGGTAAGGGGACCATTTTTCTGGATGAGATCGGGGAGGTTCCGATCGGGCTCCAGTCGAAGCTGTTGCGGTTTTTACAGGAAAAAGAATTCGAGCGTCTCGGTGGGGAAAAGAAAATCAAGTCGGATGCCCGGGTAATCGCCGCTACCAACAGAGACCTCCGGGAGATGGTCACCCAGGGGACCTTCAGAGAAGATCTCTACTACCGGCTCAAAGTGGCGGGCATCCAGGTCCCCCCCCTCCGGGAGCGCAAGCCCGATATTCCGCTTTTGGTGGAATATATCCTGAGAAAAATCAACCATGAACTCGGGAAACGGCTCAGAAAAGTGGAGGAAGGCGCCCTGAGGAAGATGATGGAATACGATTGGCGGGGTAATGTCCGGGAACTGACGAACGTCCTGACCCACGTGGCGATCAATAGCCAGGGAGAAGTAATCCTCGAAGAACAGATCGCTCTGTTGCTCGGCCGAAACGTGCCGGTATATCCCCATCCGCAAGAGACGATCCCCAAGGAACAAAGTCTCAAAGATATGGAGAAAGAATATATTATCGGAACCTTGCAGCGTACCCACTGGCACTTGGGGAAGACCTGTGAGCTATTGGGCATCTCCCGTCCGACACTTCGTCAGAAACTTAAAACCTATGGGCTGGCCAGAGGCTTCAAGCCGGCCTGAATGATTTTTGGCTGATCTTCATTTGGGGCGGGCGGAATGGGTAATTCAGTCCCGGGTCCGGAGTCCGAATGGCTTCGGAAAGTCCTTTCGCCCAGATCCCTCGACCATGCCCGAGAGGACGCGGTTTGCCGCACCCTGGGGGGGTACCGTCAACAAAGCCATTGAAAAAAATTTTCACAAATTGTAAAATCAGTTCAAATGAAAAGTGGAACGAGACGCCCGGCATTTTCCCCAACTCCCTGCAATCGCATCGGTAATTTTTTTTAAGGCCGCTGGCAAATCTCTTGCAAGCGTTGAGGGGATACCGAGTGATTCCCTCTTAAGTTGAAGGATAACAATCAATATCCAAAAAGAAGGAGGAGCAAGATGAAGGCAAGATCATTGGTTCCCTGGGTCCTGGTCTGTTTTGTTAGCCTAATTTTATTCGCCGGCGCTTCGGCCCCGGCCGCTGAAAAGCCTATCGTTATCGGCGCCCCGTTGGCGACGGGCTTTCTCTATGGCTGGGACGCGGAGCGGGGCATTCGCCTGGCCGTGGAGGAAATTAACGCCAAGGGCGGGGTGAAGGTCGGAGGGGTCAAGCGACCCTTTGAGGTGTCGGTCATCGATACCCGCGATCTGGAACCCGGCGTCCCGGTCAGCGACGCCCTCCTGACCGTTGAAAAACTCATCTTGGAGAAAAAGGCCGATTTCCTTATCGGAGGACCGGTGCGGTCCGAAGCGGCCCTGGCCGCCATGGACCTGTTGTCCAAATACAAGAAAATATCCATCCTGACCACCGGGGCCCTGACCCCGGCCTATAATGCCCGGGTGGCTGAAAATTATGACAAGTTCAAATACTGCTTCCGGATCAGCGGGGAGGCCAAATGGATGGTGGCCGGTGAGATCATCCCCAGCCTGGTCGGACATCGGTAAAAAACACAATCTCAATAAATTGTTCATCATGGTCCAGGATGTGGCCCATGCGCGGGCCGGCGGCGAGTCCAATTGCCAAGATCATGGCCGGAAAAGGCTGGACGGTACTCGGCAAACCGGAAATCTATCCGACCGGGACCACGGATTTTTCCATGGGTCTGCTCAAAGCCAAAAGGAAGGGGCCCAAGTCCTGCTGATCTGGATGGACATGCCCGAAAGCGCCATTCTTTTGAAACAGTGGTATGACTTGAAGGTTCCGGCCTTGCCCTTCGGCTCGATCATCGCCGCCGCCGAGCAGCCTGGATTCTGGAAGGCCACCGAAGGAAAAGGGGAATACACCCTGGCCAACGTGGTCAACGCCGGGAACGCCCCCTCCAAGGTCACGCCTTGGACCATGAAATTTTATGACGCCTACACCAAGCGTTGGAAGATCGAACCCGAGGGCTACGGGACCTCGCAGCAGCTACATGGCGGTCTACACCCTGAAAGACGCCATCGAACGAGCCGGGTCCCTGGACACCGACGCGGTAATCGCCGCCCTGGAAAAGACCGATCTGATGGGCGTCTACGGCCGGATCCGCTTTGATCCTAAGTCGCACCAGGTCATCCCCAGCCTGGATCCCAAGGAGGGCGCGGTCGGGACCATCTTTCAATGGCAGAAGGGGAAGCGGGTCGTGGTCTTTCCGGACTCCATCGCCGTCGGTCAGATTCTGCTGCCGCCCTGGATGAAGAAATAAAAAAAGGCAAATTCGAAATCCGAAACACGAAATCCGAAACAAACTCAAATGACCAAAATTTCAAAATTCAAAACAAAACATGATTTCCCACGTTTTGAACGTTTGAGTTTTGAAAATTAGAATTTGTTTCGGATTTCGAAATTCGGAATTCGAATTTAACATTCCCCGGGCGTATAGCGGTAATTGAAATTATGGAAATCCTCATCTACGGCACAGTCAACAGCGTTTCCCTGGCCTTGATGGCCCTGGGGTTTACTTTGGTCTATGGGATCAGCGGTCTGCCCAATTTTGCCCATGGGGCCCTCTATGTGGTCACCGGGTTCATTGTCTGGAGCCTGATGCGCACCCTGGGTCTGCCCTACCTCTGGGCCATTCCCCTGGCCTTACTGGCCATCGGACTGATCGGGGGCGCCATCTATTATTTTATCCTGATCCGCATCCGGGGCATGGCCACTTCGGAAATTATCGCCTCCTACGCCATCGGGTTGGCGATTCTGGAGGGCCTGCGCTGGGGGGGCTTCAAGGGCCTGACCTATACGTTGCCGGTCTTCATCGAGGGAAGCTGGGAGCTGGGCGGGGTGCTGGTCGATTATCAGCGGATCCTGGTGGTCGGGATCGGGGTCTTGGTCATGGTCCTGCTCTGGCTCTTTACCCATTTCAACCGCATCGGCCTGGCCCTGCGGGGGATGGCCCAGGATGAACGGGCGGCCATGATGCTGGGCATCGACTCGGACCGCATGGCGGTGGTGGCCATGGGTTAGGCTCCATGCTGGCCGGGTTGGCGGCCATCGCGCTATTGCCCTTGGGCAACATCGTGGTGGAAGCCGGCTACAATGTGCTGATTATGGCCATTGCCGTCTGCATCGTCGGCGGACTGGGCAGTTGGGTGGGGGCCGTGGTGGCGGCTTTTGTCATCGGCTTTGCCCAGATTTTAACCGTAGTCTATGTGGAGTCTCATTTTCAGATCGTGGTGGCCCTGCTGGCCATCATCGTCACCTTGATCCTTAAACCTTCCGGTCTTTTCGGCCGCCAAAAAGAATTGGAAGAGAGGGTCTAACCGTGGCTTCCGCCTCTGTCCGCCGGGAACGTCTCGATCGGGGAATCAAGGTCCGCACCAGCGGCATCTATGCCATTACCGGGTGGAAGGAAATCACTTACCTGGTCATCCCCCGGTTGGTGCTGATCGTCGGGCTCCTGCTCCTGCCCCTGGTCGTCACCAACCCCTACTGGCAGCGGGTGATCTCCATTGTCGCTATTTACGCCCTGTTGGCCCTCAGTTTTGATTTTCTGACCCATTTTGTCGGCCTGGTTTCTTTAGGCGGGGCTTTTTTCGTGGGCGTGGGCGGTTATCTGGCGGCCCTGTTGAATACCAAGTTAGGTCTCTCCCCGCTCTTTTCCATACCCCTGGCCACCATCGGCGGGGCTGTCTTCTGCACCCTGGCGATTATGCCCTGCCTGCCGCTCCGGGGGGTATACTTCTCTATCGTGACGCTCATGTATCCCCTCTTGGCGGCCCGCATCATCGAGGCCCTGAATATCTTCGGAGGCACAGACGGGATCCTGGGCGTCGCCAGTTTTCCCAACCGCTGGGTGGAACAGTATTCCTTGATCGGGATCATCCTGCTGGCCTTATTCGGGTTGCGCCGCTTCGTTAACATGGATATCGGTCTGGTCTTCCGAGCGGTCAAAGACAACGATCAGGCCGTCAAGGCCTCCGGCATAAGCATCACGTTTTACAAGACCCTGGCAGTCTTCATCTCCTCCGGGTTGGCTTGCCTGGCCGGGGCCTATCTGGTCCATATCTATATGTGGGCCGGCATCTCCACCCTGGCCCTGGACTTCTCCATTATCCCCATCGCCGCCACCGTCATCGGGGGGGGCGGCACCCTGGTCGGTCCGGTGCTGGGGAGTTTCATTCTGGTCCCCATTTCCGAATTGCTGCGGGCCTTCGGCACCTTGCGCATCGTCTTCTATTCCCTAATCCTGATGGCCTTTATCGTTTTTCGCAGCGAGGGGCTCATGGTCTACGGCCAGCGCAAATACCACCAGTTTGAAAAATGGATCAAAGTATGAATTCTGAACCCTTGTTGGACGTCAGGGATATCAGCAAATCCTTCGGGGGTATCCAGGCCCTGGCCGGTGTCAGCTTCAAGATCTTTCCCGGGGACATCTTCGGCATCATCGGACCGAACGGCTCGGGTAAAACCACCCTGGTCAACAGCATCACCGGCTTTGTTCGGGTCAACTCCGGCCACGTCCTGTTCAAAGGACGGGACATTACCAACCGCCCACCCCATAAGATCGCCGACCTGGGAGTTACCCGGACCTTTCAGATCATGCGGCCCTATTACAGCCTGCCGGCCTATAAAAATTTGATCATTCCCCTGTTTTCCCCCCGGGCCCAGCGCACCGGCGGCTGGCGGGGTGGAGGAAAACTGGGGGACCGCGACACGGTGGCGATTGATATTCTGGAGGAGATCGGCTTCGAACGCGACTCCCAAGTGCCCTATAAAATGGCCTCGACTCTGCCGACCGGGTATTTGAAACGGCTGGAACTGGCCCGCTGCCTGGCCCTGAGGCCGGAATTGATCCTCTGCGACGAAGTCTTTTCCGGTCTAAGCATGAGCGAGATCGCCAGTATGATCCCTTTGCTGGAACGCCTGCAGATGGAGGGAATCACCCTGATCATGATCGAACACCGCTTAAAGGAGCTTTTTCGGGTCGCCAACCGGGTCATGGTCTTGAATTTCGGCCAGAAATTGTGTGAAGGCCTGCCGGAGGTCGTGATGGCCGATGAAAAAGTGAAGGAGGCCTATCTCGGTTCGGAGGACCTGTCCGATTATGTTTGAAGCCCGGGAGTTAATGGTTTTTTATGAAAACATGCTGGCCCTGAACAACGTGGGTTTGCGTTGCGGTCCGGACCAGATCGTCGGTATTTTCGGGGCCAACAGCGCCGGAAAATCCACTTTGATGTACGTGATTTCCGGGATCATTCTGGACATCAAGCGAAAAGAGGAGATGGCCGGCGGCGAGCGGATCACCGTATTGGGACAGGTGTCCCTTGATGGGCAAGACCTGATGGGCCTCAAACCCAGCAGCCGGGCCCGTTTGGGGATCATCCTCTGCCCTGAACGGCGCCGGATCTTCCCGGAAAGCACCGTCTTGGAAAATTTAGCCATAGGCGGCGTACCTGGCGTCCAGCCGACAAAAAAAGGAAACCCTGGACTACGTTTTTAAGATTTTCCCGGCCCTGATTCCTTTGAAGAATCGGGAAGGCGGCTTCCTGAGCGGCGGTGAGCAGCAGATGCTGGCTATCGGCCGGGCGCTCATGGCCCAACCCAAAATCCTCTTGCTCGATGAGCCGCTTATGGGACTGAGTCCGCTGGTTCAAGCCATGCTGGTCCGATCGATCCGGGAGATCCGAAAGGAAAGGGGGATCGCCATTATCGTGGCTGAACAGTATGCCCGACCGCTTTTGCCGATCATCGACCACGCCTATATTTTGGAAAACGGAGCGGCCGTAATGGAAGGCAGTCGTCAGGAACTTATGGACAACCCCGATGTGCGCTCCGCCTATTTCGGAGTATGACCATGGCCTCCCGACCTTATCGGAAGAACCCGTTATTGCCCAATTTGAAGGCATGGCCGAAAAATACCCCCGGAACACGGCCGTGGTTTTTTTAGGGGAAAAATTCTCCTACCTGAGACTGAATGAACTGGCGAACCGTTTTGCCGCCGGATTATCCCACCTGGGTGTGAAACAGGGGGATCGAGTGGTTATTTATATTTCCAACTGCATCCAGTGGGTGGTGGCCTTCTTGGGGATCCAAAAGATCGGGGCGGTGGTCATGCCGGTTTCCCCCATCTATACCTCTCATGAGATCGAATATATGATCCGGGACGCCGGGGCCGAAACCATCATCTGCCATGATACCAATTTTGGCTATGTGAAGGAAATTCTGCCGAAGACGCCCCTGAAACGGGTGATCGTCACCAACCTGGCGGACCTCCTGCCGGTCTGGAAGCGAGTCATCGGCACCCTCTTCGATAAGATCCCCGGAGGCAAGGTCGAACGGGGCGGCCTGATCCATTCGTTTAAGGATTTGCTGAAGATTTCCACCGCTCCGCCGCTCCGTAAAAATTGATCCCCGTCACGATTTGTCGTATATTTTATATACCGGCGGAACGACCGGCTTTCCCAAAGGAGTGCCGGGAAACCACATGGGCATGACCTCCTACATTCAGGATATCATGGAGGACGTGGTTCAGGGCCACGTTCGGGAAGGCGGGGATACCTATATCGCCGTCAACCCTCTTTTCCATATCATGGCCCTGGGATTCTTCATGGCCGTGGGGCCTGAATCAGGGGAATACCACCATCCTGATGCCCGTACCGCAGGTGGACGCCATCCTGGAAGCTATCCGGCGGTTACCAGGTCCGCTGGTTACTGGGCGTGCCGACGCTTTACCGAATGATCCTGGAAAACGACCGGCTGGAGCGCTACGATCTGCGGAGCCTGAAATACTGCTACTGCGGCGGCGATGTGCTGCCCCTGGAGGTCTCTCATCGCTGGAAGGAGAAATGTCGGGCAACCCATCTACCAGGTGTACGGCTCCACCGAGGTCGGCCATATCACCTACAGCCGCCTGGACCACGAACCGGATCCCCAGTCCGATCGGGCAGCCCCCCTCCAGTCCCGGCAATGCCTGGTGGTCGATCCGGAGACCCTGGAACCGGTCCCGACCGGAGAGGTGGGGGAATTGGCTGGTGACCTCCGATTTCACCATCAAGAGTACTGGAAGAAGCCCGAGGAGACCGGCCAAGGCCTATATTCAAACTGGACGGGAAGAAGTTTATTACCGGATGGGTGATTTTGTCCGCCGGACTGAGACGGGAGATCTGGTCTATGTGGAGCGACTGGCGGATATCATCAAATTTAAAGGCTACCGGGTCTCCGCTTCGGAAATCGAGGCCGTTCTCCAGGATCACCCCACGGTCATCGGCGCCTGCGCCGTCGGTATCCCCGACCCTAAGGTGGGCGAACGTATCAAGGCCATCGTGGTCCTGAAAGCGACGCCAAAGGCGTGGGCGGTGCCGAATTGATCAAGTGGTGCCGGGAACGACTGGCGCCTACAAGATCCCCCAGTACATCGAGTTCCGGGACATGTTGCCCAAATCCAAAGTGGGCAAACTCCTGCGCCGCGAAATTCGAGATGAGGAAAAACGCCGACTGGAAAAGGGGAAGACCAAAACTTAACTAAATGAACGTCGAACGTTGAACATCGAACGCCCAACCTCGAATCAAAATCAAACCTCCCTGGTCGAACAGGGAACACCTGTTTCTGAACCTTCCTCTGATCCCATCAAATATTCGCTCTTGAAAATTCGTTGTGGATCGATTACCTTATGCGGGTGTAGGCGATCAAAAAAAATCGGAGGGGAAACCGATGGGAACCTTCCTAAAAAAAGGCGGTCCCGGGGGTTGCTGGGAGGCGCCGCCGGCTGCCTGGTTCTTGTGGCTTCGACGCTGGAAGTTTGCACCGTTTGGGGACAGGGGATTTCCGGGTCGCCACCCCCCTACCAGGGGAGGCTGGTGATTAATTATCCCCTCTTGAATGCCATCCTCTTGATCCTTCTGCTGCTGGGGGTTTTGGTGGCCGCTCGGATTTTGAATCAGTTATTCGCGACCAAAATGAAGACTTTAGAAAACCGGATTGCCTACCTGGAATACACGGTCAAGGATCTTTATGCCCGGCAGAAGGAGGATCTGGACGGTCTGCTGCGCCAAATCCATAACCTGCCGGGAAAAGCCAAAACCAGCGAGGAGAAGAAAGACCTGGCGAAAGATACTACCGTCGGGAAAAGTCCGATTCCGCGAGAACCTAGCCCCTTCGGGGATCAATAGGCCGTTCGGTTTTTTCCGCTGAAAGCGTTTCGGTTTTCCACCAGCGCAAGACTTGAAAACGGAAGAAGAGCATCCCCCCGGCCCCGACGGCGCCCAGAACCGCCCCGCCGACCACATCCAACGGAAAATGTTCCCCCACATAGATGCGAGAGTACCCTACCAGCAGGGCGATGAAAATTAACCCGGGTGCCCAGCGGCGGTAAATATAGGATAAGAAGAAAACCCCCCCGAAGACATTAGCGGCATGATTGGAGGGGAAAGAAAGGGAACGCGGACAGGGCCAAAAAATACGGACCTCCGAGAGGGCATTGCAGGGGCGCAGCCGGGCAAAGAGGGGTTTGAAAAAAAAACTGTTGCTGTAATCCAGGAGACCCACCAGCAGGACCAGCAGGACCAGGGTGATCCGGGTCTTCTTGCTTCCCCAGACGAACCAGATCAGCCAGGCGCTTAAAAACCAGAATTTCCAGTGATCAAATTCGGTGATATAGGGCATCACCCGGTCAAAGAAGGCGTTTTGCTGCCCCTGGTTGATCCAGTGAAAGAAGGTGACGTCCCAATGGAGCAACGAGGCCACCACGAGGGATTCACCGGCCAGGGTTTATTGAAAAATGAACATCGAACATCCAACATCGAACGTCCAACATCGAATGAAAAACAAGCATCCAACATGGCTGATTGTCCTGGTCTTGGGAAGCCGTCCAACGAATTTTATGATTCTGACCGAATACTCGAGAACCTTTCTTCCAGAGCATATACCTGTTTCTTCATCTTTTCTCATTAAGCATTCGATGTTGGACGTTCGATGTTCGATGTTCATTTTTTCCCGCCTTCCAAAGTCCAACCAGCGCAAAAATAATTTAGCGTTTGCGGGAGTCCAGGCAGGGGGGCGCTCATCAGCCGAGGATATCTAAAATTTCCATTTGTCGCACCCCCCCCGGGGTCTTGACCTGGATTTCGTCCCCGGGTTCCTTGCCGATCAAGGCCCGGCCCATAGGGGAGATCACCGAAATTTCGCCCTGGTCGGCGTTGGATTCATCCGGACCGACTAAACGCAATTTCAGCTCTTCCCCGGTATCCAGGTCATTGATATGAACGGTACAGCCGAAGATAACCCGGTCGCTCGGCAGGTTGGAACAATCGATCACTTCGGAAGTGGCAATTTTTGAGTGCAGTTCGGCGATTCGCCCTTCGATAAAGCCCTGCCGTTCTTTGGCGGCATGGTATTCGGCATTCTCCGAGAGGTCCCCGTGGGCCCGGGCTTCGGCAATCGCTTTGATCACGGAGGGACGTCCTTCGGTTTCCAATCGCCGCAATTCCTCCCGCAGGCGTTCCAACCCCTCCTTGGTAATAGGCGTACGGTCCATAAAAAAACTCCCTTTCAAAATAAGTTCCCCCGGAGACCGGCGCTTCGGGGGGCTTCATTATTCTAACAAAAGCGGCTACGGGGTGCAAGCGGATTTGTGGGTACAAAAGGAGCGCAAAAGGGTTTCCATTTCTTTCAAAGATTTATGTTCCCGGGCTGCCAGGCTTTTCAGGTCATCGTACTCGATGGCAAAATCCGCGGCCGGGCGATTGGCGGGGCCGGGCCGCTGGACCCATTTCAGTCCGATGGTTCCCCAAGGTGTAGGCAATCGTTCTGTTTTCCTGGAGAGGATTTCTCGTTCCGCCTCATGATAGCGGACGCCCAGTGTGGTGGTTTCAGCCAGCAGGATTCCCGTGAGCAACTCCCGGTCGGCCGGGCGGCAGAGGACCTGGACCAGTGCCCCGGGACGGTTTTTTTTCATTTGGCAGGAGAGCAACAGGCAATCCAGGGCTCCGGCTTGGAAGAGACGGTCGAACAAATAATCATACCACTGAGGGTTCATGTCGTCGATGTTGGTTTCGAGAATCGTTACCTTTTCCTGATCCCCGGGGCGGTTTCCCTCGCCCAACCAGATCCGTAAGGCATTGGGACGGTCCGAAAGTTCCTCCCGGCCCAAACCGTAGCCCGCTTTCGTTAAGGTGCAGGCGGGCGGGGGACCGAAGTGCCGGACCCAGGTTTTGACGATCGCCGCACCGGTAGGAGTGACCAGCTCTTTTTCCAGTCCGGAGGGGACCAGCGCCGCCCCTTCCAGGAGGGCCAAGGTGGCCGGAGCCGGAAGAGGCAGGGGACCATGCTGACTTTGGACCCATCCCCGTCCCGCGGGCAGCGGCGAGGCCCAGACTGAATTCACTTGAAAATGATGGAACCCCAGGGCCGCCCCGACGGCGTCGATGATCGTGTCCAAGGCCCCAATTTCATGAAAATGAACGTCATCCACCTCTCGCCCATGGATTCGACCCTCCACCAGGGCCAGATGGTGCAGGACCTTTAGGGCCGGTAGTTTGATTTCCGGGGGCAGGGGACTCTGGTCAATCAGTTTTCGCAGGTCTCGATAGGAACGGTGAGGGGGAGACTTTTTCCCTTCCCGGATCAGGACCCGGAAGCCGGAAATCCCGCCCCGTTCCTCACGACGAATCAGGAGCCGGAAGGGGGGCAGGGCCAGGCTTTTTAAGGTCCGACGCAACAGGGGGGCCGGCAATCCCAGGTCCAGCCAGGCCCCCAGGACCATGTCGCCGCTGATGCCGGAGAAGCAATCCAGGTAGGCGATTTTCATGCCCGGGGTCCCTTTCGAATCGCGGCTTTCTTCTTTGGGCCGGGTTTTTTGATCAGGGCTTGTTCGATGACCTGGTCCATATTCCGGACCAAGACAAATTGCAGGCGGCGTCGAATTTGCCGGGGGATCTCGGCCAAATCCTTCTGATTCTGTTCGGGAATAATCAGGATTTTGATTTTGTTCCGAATCGCGGCCAAAGTTTTTTCCTTTAAACCCCCGATCGGCAGCACTTTCCCCCGCAAGGTGATTTCACCGGTCATGGCGATATCTTTGTTGACCGGAATTTTGGTCAAAGCGGAAACCAGGGAGACGGCCAGGGTAATGCCGGCTGAGGGACCGTCTTTGGGAATGGCCCCGGCCGGAACGTGAATATGGATATCCAGCAGGTCGAAATCGGATTCGTTCAAGTGGAGTTGACGACTGCGGGAGCGGGCATAACTGAGGGCGGCCTGGGCCGATTCCTTCATCACTTCCCCCAATTGTCCGGTAAGCTGGAAATTGCCCTTGCCTTTCATAATCGTCGTTTCCACGTATAATACCTCACCCCCGCTGGGCGTCCAGGCCAAGCCGGTGGCCACCCCCACTTCGTGATTCTTGCGGATCTCGTCGGGTAAAAACACAGGGGGGCCTAAATAGCGGTGCAGCGTCTTGGGAGTGACCTGGAAAGCACCCGTTTCCCCTTCGGCCACCTTCCGGGCGATTTTCCGGCAAATGGCCCCCAGCTCTTTCTCCAGATTGCGAAGTCCGGCTTCTTCCGTGTACTCGTTAATGATCTTCAGCAGGGACTGGCTATGGATGGTCGGCTGTGTCGGATTCAAACCGTGCTCCCGGACCTGGCGAGGCCAGAGATACGAAAGGGCGATATGAAGTTTTTCGTCATCGGAATATCCGGGAATCTCGATGATCTCCATCCGGTCCCGCAACGCCGAGGGGATCGGATCGGTTATGTTGGCCGTGGTAATGAACATAACCGCGGACAAGTCAAAAGGGAGGCTGAGGTAATGATCGCTGAAGGCGAAGTTCTGTTCGGGGTCCAGGACTTCCAGCAGGGCGGCGGCCGGGTTGCCCCGGTAATCGGCCCCGAGTTTGTCAATTTCATCCATCATAAAAACCGGGTTGTTCACCCCTACCTGTTTCAACCCGTATAAAATGCGTCCCGGCATGGCCCCGATATACGTCCGGCGGTGCCCCCGAATTTCGGCCTCGTCCCGGACTCCGCCCAGGGAGATACGGATGAATTTTCGACCCAGGGCTCTGGCGATGGAACGCCCCAGAGACGTCTTCCCAACCCCGGGCGGACCCACGAAGCAGAGGATGGGTCCCTTCATTTTAGGGTTTAGTTTCCGGACGCTTAAATATTCCAGAATCCGGTCCTTGACCTTTTCCAGATCATAATGGTCTTCATCCAATATTTTTTGGGCGGAACGAACATCGATTTTGTCCCGAGTCTTTTTATCCCAGGGCAGACTGACGATCCAGTCCAGGTAAGTGCGGACGATGGAAATTTCGGCCGATTCGGAATGCATCTGCTCCAGCCGAGCCAATTGTTTCAGGGCCTCGGCCTCGGTTTCTTTAGACAGGCGCAGTTTCTTGATCTTGGCCCGGTACTCGGTTACTTCCTGCTGGCGTTCGTCGTACTCCCCCAGTTCCCGGCGAATGGCCTGCATTTGTTCTCGCAGAAAATATTCCCGCTGGCTTTTGGACATTTCTTCCTTGGCCTCGGATTGAATGCGGGCCTGGACCGTGGAAACTTCCAATTCCTTGCCTAAGTGCTCGTAGACCTTTTCCAGCCGCTCCAGAGGATCGACCAACTCCAGAAGCCTCTGGAATTCCTCGATTTTGAGACGCAGGTTGGAGGCCACCAGATCGGCCAGCAGGCCGGGCTCCTCCACGCTGTTCAAAATGGCAATGACATCCTGAGAAAGTAATCCCTTGAGAGAGAGGATTTTTTCACTTTGTTCCCGCACATTGCGCATCAGGGCTTCGGTTTCCACCGGGTCCCGGGTCACATCCAGGTCGGGGAGGGCTTTGATCTGAACGCGGAAGGAGGGTCGCTGCTCGACAAACTCCAGGGTCTCGGCCCGGGAAATACCTTGCACCAAAATCTTTAACCGCCCGTCGTTGAGTTTCATCATCCGTAAGATCAAGGCTACGCTGCCGACGGCATAAAGGTCTTCCGGTTCCGGATCTTCCTGGGTTTGGTTTTTCTGGGCCACCAGAAATACCAGGCGGTCTTGGACCAGGGCCTTTTCCACGGCCTGGATGGACCCTTCCCGGGAAACAATCAGCGGCAAGATCATATTGGAAAAAATCACCACATCCCGCACCGGGAGCAGCGGCAGAATTTCGGGAATGGTCAACTCCCGCAGGTTTTCCCCGATGGTTTTTTCCAATTCAAAGTCCAGGTCTTGAGTGGCCATAGAACGGGTAAAAGCGGTAATCCTTTCGATTTGATCTTTCAAGACAAGTTCTAAGTGTAAACGCCCGGCCGTCGTTTCGTCAAGTGTTTTGCCAAGAGGCCAGGCCTGGCTCCCTTTTTGAAAAACTTAGTTCTTGACGAATTTTCATCCTTATGAGTACCATAAAAATCGGGGTAGTTGGCCTTTTAAGACCGGTCATCCGAGAGGTTAATACGAAAATAATACCGGCATCCAGTTCCTTTGAGATTCAGCCGAGGCCTGGATTCCGGATCGCGTCACGCCGCCGTGACTTGCCCGGAATGACGAGCTGACTCGACCCGTTGAAAGCCTATTTTCATGCTTCGGGGGTGCTTGCCCCGGGCATGGGGGTTTAGTCTGAAAAAGGTAATGAATTTCAACGACAAGGTGGTCGATCTTCTGCCCAGGAGCGTCAATTCGAACGCCTGGGGTCCAATGACCTGATCCCCATGCACTGCCGCGTCCTTTCCGCCTCGGCCTGCAATGATCTCCGGGAATGGTGTTCCCAACAGCGCTTCCGGATCGACCTATTCTACCGGCTGAGCGTTTTAGAGTTGACCCTCCCGCCGTTGCGGGAACGGAGGGAGGATATCCCCTTGCTCTTTGAATATTGTCTGGAATCTCGTTTGTCGATCCAAGTCCTCTTCGGCGCTCCATCTTGTTTTTAAACGAATAACAGGATGTTACTTAGTGTTTAGCCTAATCCTCTCACCTTGGCATGTCATGTGCTTAAGGAAAAATGAGTTCAGGGCTTGGTCGCCTGCGGGAAAGGGGGTTCTATCTATCTAAATGTTATCGCCTGGTATTCGGCTCAGGTCGGTAGACCGGGGCTCCCGCTGTTCAGGCTCAGCGATCCGGGATCACCCTCGAAAAACTTTTTGCGATTTATTACGAGCTCTGATAAAATAAAAAACGATGGGGTGACGCGTAGGGCTAGACAAGGCGGAAGTACACGCGCCCCTGTTTGAAAGTTGAAAAGCGAAAAACCCGAAAGGGTCCGGCTCTCGGGTGAAGTCGTTTCTGAAATTACTCCCGTTGGTTCCCGGCGGAAAACCCGCAGATGAATTAAAATTCCTAATATAAGGAGGAAGAGAAATCATGAGCAAATGGAAGCTATGGTGGGCGGTGTCGTTAGTGGTGGCGTTTTCTATCACTTTGATCGCTGGGGCGGGGCCGGTGGCCGCCCAAAACGTTATCAAAGTGGGCATCATTCTGCCCATGACCGGGGAAAAGGCCAAGTTCGGAGAAATTGAAAAAAATTCCTTTGTCATGGCCCTGAATGATATCAACAAGGCGGGAGGGGTGAAGGGTAAGAAAATTGAGCTCCTCTTTGAAGATGATACCGGAAAACCGGACGTCGCCCGGTCGGCGGCCGAGAAATTGCTGTCCAAAGATAACGTGGTCATGCTGGGCGGAGGCTACGGCAGTTCGGAGACCTTTGCCATTTCCGGGGTAGCCCAGCAGAAGAAAGTTCCCTTTTTAATTAACACCGGATCAGCGGATAAAATTACCGAACAGGGTTGGAATTTTGTTTATCGCCTGAACCCGCCGGTTAGCGAATATGCCGAGGCCGCCGAAAGCTTTTTTAAAGATATTGCTAAGCCCAAAACGGCGGCTATTTTATTTGAAAACACTCTTTTTGGAACCAGCGGCTCCAAAGAAGTCGAAAAATCCCTGAAAAATTTGGGGATCCAGGTGCTCCTGAAAGAAGGGTACGAGCACGGAGCAGTCGATTTCAAGCCGCTCCTGATCAAGGTCAAGAACGGCAACCCCGATTTGGTCTACATGATCTCTTACGTCATGGACGCTTCGTTGATCATGCGCCAATCCATGGAGCTGGATATCAACCCGAAATTGTTCGTCGGCGGCGGGGCCGGATTCACGCTGCCCGAATTTTATCAGAATGCCGGTAAGGCCGCGGAAGGGGTCTTTTCGGCCGACCTCTGGGTGCCTTCGCTCCCCTATCCCGGGGCCATGGACTATTTTAAAAATTATAAAAAGACGTATGGGAAGGACACGGAATATCACGGCGCCGAAGCCTATGCCGCCATGCAGGTCATCGCCGACGTGTTGAAAAGGGCCAAGACGTTTTCACCGGAAGACATCCGCCAAGCCCTGGCCGCCACGGACCTGATGACGGTGTTCGGCAAAATAAAATTCACTTCCTACGGCAAAATGACCAACCAGAGCAAAGTGCCCACCTACCTGGTCCAGTGGATCAAGGGGAAACTTGAGTGCGTCTGGCCGAAATCGGTGGCCACCACCACTTATGTTTACCCCCACAAACCCTGGAAAGGCCGTTAATCGTGCTCGCCTCGCAAAAAGCCCAAAATCGACTTTTTGCGAGGGCTGTTGAGGGACTTGTCGGGAGTCCGTCAACCGTTCCTCTTTTCTCGCGGGGCAGGCCCTCCGGCCTGCCCCACCCTGAATCCATTCCTGGGGTAAGGAATCGGCCATGTTAGTCTTCACGCAAACCATCGTCGCGGGTATCCTGATCGGCGGGCTTTATGCCTTGATCGGGATCGGTATGACCCTGATCATGGGGGTCATGGGAATCATCAACCTGGCTCACGGACAGATCATGATGGTCTCCATGTATGTTACCTTCGTCTGTTTCAAATACTTCGGCATGGATCCCTACCTGTCCCTGGTGGTCAGCATGCCGGTCCTGTTCTTTATCTCCTTCTACATCGGCAAATATCTATTGGTCCCCTTAATGGGGCGGGATTCCATCCTTCCCGAAAACCAGGTGCTGATGACCGTGGGGATCGGTATCTGTTTGACTGAAGCGATGCGCTTTATCTTTTCCTCCAATTATCAGTCGGTCCGTACCGGGTATTCCAATAAGGCCTTTCACCTGGGGCAGCTCTCCTTTAATTTCCCCCTGGCCATAGCCTTTCTGATTGCCATCGGCATCACCATCGGCCTCTTTTTCTTTTTGATGAAAACGGATACCGGCCGGGCCATCCGGGCCACGGCCCAGGATAAAGACGCGGCGGTCCTGATGGGTATCAATCAGCAAAAAATTACCTACGCCACCTACGGTCTGGGGGCCGCTTTGACGGCCGCCGCCGGGACCCTTCTCCTGCCGATCTATTACCTATTTCCCGACCTGGGAGGACCCTTTACGCTCAAGGCCTTCGTCATTACGATCCTGGGAGGGATGGGGAGTACGGTGGGGGCCATCCTGGGGGGGCTGACACTGGGAATCGCCGAGTCTCTAGGGGCCACCTATATTTCCATGGGTTACAAGGACGCGGTCGGCATGGTCATTTTCCTCCTGGTGCTGATTTTTATACCCGGAGGATTGAAACGCTTCACCAAGATTTAGGGGGAGAAAAAGATGAAATCGTCGTTGGGTCTCCTCAAGGCGCTGGTGGTTCTGGTGTTCGCCGGGATCCTGCCCCTGTTTATCAAGCAGGACTATTATATTCACCTCCTGATCCTGGTCTTGATCTGGGTGATCATCGGTTCCTGCTGGAATTTGATCGCCGGGTATACCGGGCAAGTCTCCTTTGGTCAGGCCGCTTTTTTCGGGATCGGGGCTTATACGGCCGGGATCCTGTTTACCAAACTGGAACTTTCACCCTGGTGGGGTCTGCTCCTGGGCGGTTGGACGGCCATGGTCCTGGCCCTGGTTATCGGCTATCTCTGCTTCCGCCTGCGCGGACCGTATTTCGCCCTGGCTACTCTGGCCACCGGGGAGATCCTGCGTCTCATCGCCAACAATTGGGTGAACTTTACCGAAGGGATGGTCGGCATCCTGATCATGCAGACCTTTTCCAGTAAGCTTCCCTACTACTATATGGTGTTGGGATTGGCGACCTGCTGTTTGGGGGTTATTTCCCTGGTCATGAATTCCAAATTGGGCTATTATTTCGTCGCCATCCGGGAGGATCAGGATGCGGCCGAGTCCCTGGGAATCAATGCCACCCTGTATAAAAATATCTCCTTTTTGATCAGTTCCTTCTTCACCGGGACGGTGGGGGCCTTTTATCTGAACTACATGGGCTTCATCGATCCCTCGGTGGTCTTTTCGCTCCATGACATTTCGATCCAGGCTATCCTGGTGGGCATTATCGGCGGGGTGGCCACCATCTGGGGGCCGGCCATAGGAGCCTTGATCATGGTGGGCATTCAGGAACTTTTTCGGACGGCTATTTTCGGTCTAGCCCCAAAATGGGTCGGTCAGGGTCATGCCATGGCCTTCGGCATCCTGGTGGTTCTGACCATCCTGTTCATGTCCAACGGGGTGGTGGGGGACTGGTCCAAGATCAAACGGGTTTTCATCAGGAAATCTCCGGAGGCGGCCTCATGATCATTTTCGAAGCCAAGGATCTGGTTAAGTACTTTGGGGGGTTGGCGGCCGTGAACGGGGTCAGCTTCCGGATCGAACAGGGGGAAATCTTCGGCTTGATCGGTCCGAACGGCTCAGGGAAGACAACCATCTTCAATCTGATCAACAACTATTTTCCCCTGACTTCCGGCGACGTCTTCTTCGGCGAGCGGTCCATCAAAAACCTGAAGACCCATAAAATATGTCATCTCGGCATCGCCCGGACTTTTCAGGTGGTCAAACCCCTGGCCCGCCTGACCGTGCTGGAGAATGTGACCGCCTCGGCCTTCTGCCGGGTGAACTCGATCAAGGCGGCCCAAAAGCTGGCCCTGGAGATGATCGATTTTTGCGGACTCATGGCCTACAAAGACCAGCAGGCCAAGGGCTTGCCCATCGGGCTGCGCAAACGGCTGGAGATCACCCGGGCCATGGCCACTCAGCCGAAAATTCTGCTGCTGGACGAGACCTGTGCCGGCCTGACGCCCAAGGAAGTGGATCTGGCCATTGAATTGATCAAGGAGATCAACCGCCGGGGTGTGACGATCCTCATTATCGAGCATATCATGAAGGTGATGATGACCATCTCCCAACGCATCCTGGCCATCAATTACGGCCAGCCTATTGCCGCCGGGACCCCGGAAGAGATTGCCCGGAACCCGCAGGTGATCGAGGCCTACCTGGGGGAGGAAGACCATGCTTAAAGTCAACCATATCGATGTCTCCTACGGGGATGTCCAGGTCCTCTGGGATGTTTCCTTTGAGGTCCAGGATAAGGAAATCCTGGTCCTGATCGGGGCCAACGGGTCCGGGAAGTCCACCACCCTGCGGACCATCTCGGGACTCCTGCGGCCTTCTAAGGGGTCCATCGAATTTAAAGGACGATCCTTGAATAAGGTCCCGGCCCACAAGATGATCGATTTGGGATTGGCCCATGTACCGGAAGGACGCCGGCTTTTCCCGGAGATGACTGTGGAGGAAAACCTGATTATGGGCTCCCTGAGTTCCACGGCCAAGGCCAAACGCCAGGAGTCCCTTAAGGAGGTCTACCGGCTCTTCCCTCGCCTGGAGGAACGCCGCAAACAGCAGTCCCGGACCATGAGCGGCGGAGAACAACAAATGTGCGCCATCGGCCGGGGCTTGATGTCCCTTCCGGAGATCCTGCTGCTGGATGAGCCCTCCCTGGGGCTGGCCCCTATCCTGGTCCAGGAAATCTTCCGCATTGCCCAACGAATCAATGAGGAAGGCGTGACCATCCTCCTGGTGGAACAGAATGTCAAGAACACCCTGGCCTTCTGCGACCGGGCCTACGTGTTGGAAAACGGCCGCATCGTGCTGGAGGGCACCGGCCGGGACCTTCTCAACAATCCCCATGTCAAGGAAGCCTATCTGGGCATCTAACCCGGTCCCAGACCGAATCAAGGAAAGGGCGCCCAGTGGAGGCTATGGTTTTGGCGGCGGGGAAAGGTACCCGCCTACTTCCGTTAACGCTTCACAAACCCAAGCCGCTCTTCCCGCTGCTCAACCGTCCCTTGCTGGCCTGGATTCTGGACACCCTGGCTCGTTTTGAGGTTCAGCGGCTCATCCTGAATTCCCATCATCTTTCCGGAGAGATGGAATCCTTTCTGGCCCCACCCGCGCATCGGGACCTATTCGTCGATCTCCAGCTCCTCCGGGAGCCGGCGCTCCTGGGGACCGGGGGAGGGATTAAGAATACCGAAGGGTTCTGGCGCTCCGATCCCTTTTTGGTGCTGAACGGCGATATCCTTACAGATATCGATTTGTCTCCGGCCATCGAATTCCACCGGAAAAACCAGGGACCGGTTACGTTGGTGGTCCACGATTACCCCTCCTTCAATAACATCGTAGTGGATGAACAGGGACGGATCCGGGAGTTGCGTACCCCTTCCGGAGGCCGCTGGGCTTTTACCGGTATTCATATTTTAAATCGCGAAATCTTTAAATATCTTCCGCCGCCGGCTTATTATGATATCATCCCGGTTTATCAGGCCCTGATTCGCCAGGGAATACCTATCTGGGCTTTCCGGACCAAAGGGCCGTACTGGCGCGATATGGGGACCCTCGAATCTTACCGGGACTTGCACCAGGACTTCCTGACCGGCAATACCCTTTCCTTTTTCGATCTTGATCGAAGGGTTAGAATTACTCCTCCGGGCTGGTGTCTTCATCCGCGGGCTCGAATCGAAAAAGAGGTGCGCTTGGAAGGGTGGGGCGCCGTGGGAGAAAACTGCCGACTGGGCCGGGACTGTCGCCTGCGGAATACCATCCTCTGGGACCGGGTAACGATCCGGGAGGGCGTCCGAATCGAGAACGCCATTGTTTCGGAAGGCCGGGTGGTTACAGACGATTTGGTGGGAGATGTTATTTGATGGGTTCAAAAATTCGGGATTTGCGTGTACGAGTACGTGTAAGAGTGCGGAAACACACCCCTGGCAAGCAATAGCCTGACCGGAGAATAGCGGAGCAGAAATGTTAGCGTCGTACTCGTACACCTACTCGTACACGCCGATCTCTTTTAATGGTATCCAGAAAAATCGGGATTTACGTGTACGAGTACGTGTAAGAGTGTGAAAACCCCCGGTGAGCAAACTATAGCCTGACTGGAGAATAACGGAACAGAAATGTTAGCGTCGTACTCGTACACCTACTGACACGCCGATCTCTTTTAATGGTTTCAGAAAATCGGGATTTGCGTGTACGAGTACGTGTAAGAGTGCGGAAACCCGGTGAGCAATGCCTGCAGCGAAGCCTGACCGAGAATAGCGGAGCAGAAATGTTGGACTCGTACTCGTACACGCCGATCTCTTTTAATGGATCGGTGAATAGTACGTTGCCCCGATTCAACGCCCACATATTCTTTTGAAGAGCCGAAATGAGAAAGCTAACCCATTACTTGAAGTCTACCCTTCCGGCAGCTTTCGGCTATACCGGCCGAATACTCATTCGCTGCTTGAAAGGAGATGGGTCGGACCGCAAGGTGTACCGGGTGAAAACGGGGTCAAAAACCGCCATCCTGGTGGACAATCCCCGTGGAAGAAGAGGGGCCCCCTCGGAAAACGATTCCTTTGATTATATCGGGCGGCATTTAGCTTCCCGAGGAATTCATACCCCGGCCATCGAAGACTTTGATCGGCGTTTGGGAATTTTCTTGCTGGAGGATTTCGGGGATGTCACCCTGGAAGATTGGATAAATACGAATAAAACTGATTTAATTGATACTTACCAGAAAATACTAACGCATCTGGTGAGAATCCAGGTGGATGGATTCCCGGGGCTTTGACCCCGGACAGTGTTACGATACCCCGATTTACGATGGTCTTTTTTCCTGGGAACGGGAAAGCAAATATTTTCTCCGCTTCTTTGTTCGGGGATACCTGGGCCGGGAGGAAATCGATTCGGCGACCCTGGCCGAATTCAAGGAGATCGCCCTGCGGGTGGATCAGGAAAAATTGCGTTTTTTCCTTTACCGGGACTTCCAATCGCGTAATATTATGGTTTTGCCGAAAGGGTTTGGATTTATTGATTTTCAGGGAGGCCGGCTGGGTCCGCCCCAGTACGACTTGGCCTCCCTCTTAATCGACCCCTATATTCGTCTTTCCCGTGCCATTCAGGAGGACCTGATTGTTTTTTATTTACAGGAACTTGGAAGAAGAACAGCGATTCAGGCTTCAGATTTTACGGCCCATTACCGGATCATCGGCTTTCAGCGTAATTTACAGATCCTGGGGGCCTTCAGTTTTCTGAGCCAGGTCAAGGGGAAGCTTCATTTCACCCGATCCCTTCCCCCGGCCGTTCGAAATTTGAAACACTGGGTCGGCTTTCCAGAGTTTAAACCCTATCGACGGCTGCGGAAATTTGTGGCGGAACTTTAGGATGAAGATAAAGCCCTCCCTCTTGTCATTGCGAGCGAAGCGAAGCAATCCCCCGATTGAGCTTGGGGAGCGTTGTAAGCCAACCGGGGGATTGCTTCGTCACTTCGTTCCTCGCAATGACCGAGAGTCTGTTATTTTCATGGATCGTGGTTGGGCGGAGGCGCGAGTTCTTTGAAAAATCGGCCTCTCAGCGATTTCACAAAAAATTAATCGTCTTGCTCTGCGTCCTCGAGCGAAGCGGGCGAGAGATAGAAGAACAACCCGTGCAAATACTATTATGAGACTGTTAATATGAGGCCAAGAATATGGGATTCATTGTAGCCCTGGTAGGTGCCCCGAACGTAGGCAAATCGACGCTCTTTAATCGGTTGGCCCGGAGAAAGAAAGCCGTGGTGGACGATCAGCCGGGGGTCACCCGTGATCGCAACTACCAGGAGCTGTCCTGGGAGGGAAAGTCCCTGACCCTGGTCGATACCGGCGGGTTTGAATGGGATCATTCTTCCCCGCTGGGGGCAGGGATGCAGGAACAGATCGAGGTGGCCCTTGAGGAGGCCGACCTGATTGTTTTCGTGGGAGACGGAAAGGTCGGTTTAACCCCCACCGACGAGATGGTCATGGAGCGGTTGCGACGAACAACCAAACCGATCATTTATGCGGTCAACAAAATCGACCATGCCGGGCGGGAGGACATTCTCGGTGACTTTTACCGCTTGGGCATCGAAAGCCTGCTGCCGGTCTCCGCGCTTCACGGAGTGGGAATCGGCGAACTGGAAGAGCAAATCGCCCGTCATATTCCCCCGATCGAAGAAGTCGTTCCGTCGGAAGAGTTCCTGTCCTTGGCGGTCATCGGTCGGCCCAATGTGGGCAAGTCCTCCCTGGTCAATGCCCTCCTGGGGGTGGAGCGGGTGATGGTCAGCCCCATTCCCGGGACCACCCGCGACGCGATTGATACCCCTTTTGAATTTCAGGGACAGAAATACCTGCTCATCGATACGGCCGGAATTCGGCGCAAGGCCCGCGTCTCGCAGCGGCTGGAAAAATACTGCGTCCTGGAAGCCATCAGGACCTTGGATCGCTGCGATCTGGCGGTTATCCTGCTGGACGCCCAGGATCAGGTCACCGAACAGGACGCCCGGATTGCCGGATTGGCTTTTGAAAAAGGGCGGGCCTGCCTGGTGGGGATCAACAAGTGGGACCTGATCGCCCAGACCGTGAAAAAGAAAGCGTATCTGGAAGAGCTTCGTTATCAGCTCAAGTACCTGGCCTTTGCCCCCTTCGTTCCGGTTTCCGCGCAAACGGGCTATGGTTTGGGGCACCTGATGAAAACCGCCCGCAAGCTTTACCTGCAGTACACGCAGCGGGTGGGGACCGGCCAGGTCAACCAGGCCCTGAAAACGATCCTGGCCGGACATTCGCTGCCGCTCATGGGCGGGCAGCGGGTTAAGATCTTCTACGGTACTCAAGTGGGGGTGAAACCGCCGACCTTTGTCTTTTTTGCCAATTATCCGGAGAAGATCCATTTCTCTTATCAGCGGTATTTGACCAATCAATTACGGAAAGCCTTCGGAATGGACCTGACCCCGATCCGGGTGTATTTCCGGAAACGGGATAAGGACGAATAGCCCGCTTGCGAAATCCCCCTGAATCAGGTATCTAGTATTCGTAGGGCAGGCGTCCCCGCCTGCCGGCTCAGCGGAGGCGGCTCCCACGCCCAGGGCAGTCACCCGGAAGCATGAGATTGCTCAAAGGGTGATGAGCAGGGCAAAGAACGACTCGGTCTGAGCGCTGTTGAGCTTTGGAAAGCTATTTATATACTAAATCTCCAGCCCGCGGGCTGGAACTCCGAATCATGAAAATAGCAGACCCCCAGTCATTGCGAGGAGTGAAGCGACGAAGCAATCCCCCAGCAGGCTTACATCACTCTCTAGGTCAAATCGGGGGGTTGCTTCGCTTCGCTCGCAATGACAAGGGGGGGCGGGGATATTTACATTCCAAGGAGGAGGACTATGAAAACAAAATGGGCGGATTTGATCTGGCCCTTGGGGGTTTTTTGGGTATTAACGTCTTCCATGTCCTTTGCCCAGGACTCCGTTCGGATCGGGGTCTATTTGCCCATGACCGGCGGAGTGGCTTCCTTCGGTCAGATGGAATGGGCCGGCATCCAGACGGCTAATGCCCTGAGGCCCAAAGTCCTGGGCAAGAAAGTGGAATTGTTTCTGGTCGATACCAAGAGTGACAGGATCGAGGCGGCCAACGCGGTCAGCCGACTGGTCGAAAAAAACAAAGTTTCGGCCATCATCGGTGAGGCCATCAGCGGCAACACCCTGGCCGGCGGGCCCATAGCCGAGAAAGCCCGGGTCCCCATGGTTTCTCCCACGGCCACCAACCCCTTGGTCACCCAGGGGAAGAAATACGTCTTTCGGGTCTGTTTTCTGGATACCTTTCAAGGCGAGGCCGCGGCCAAATTTGCCTTCACGAATCTCAAGGCCCGTCGGGCCGCGGTGTTGACCGATAAATCCCAGGATTACTGTGTGGGGCTGGCCGAGTTTTTCAAAAAAGCCTTTATCAAAATGGGCGGAAAGATCGTGGCCGAAAGCTTTTGTCAGGGGGGAGACCAGGACTTTTCGGCCCAATTGTCCACTATCCAGGACGCCAAGCCGGACGTACTCTTTATTCCCAATTACTATACCGAAGACGCCCTGATCGCCCGCCAGGCCAAGGAACTGGGGTTGAACGTTCCGATCTTCGGGTCGGACGGGGCTCAGACCCCGGAGTTGATCCAGATCGGCGGATCGGCCGTCGAAGGGATGCACTTTATCGGTCATTTTCATACCCAGGGGGCGGCCACCCCTCTGGCCAAGGAGTTCATTAAAAACTTCAGCAAGAAATATCCGCGGGAAAAGGACGTCACCGCTTTTCACGCCTTGGGGGCCGATGCCTACTTCGTGTTGCTGGACGCCATGGAACGGGCCAGGTCCGTGGAAGGAGAGAAGGTCCGGCTGGCCCTGACCCAAACCCGAAAGTTTCCGGCCGTCTCCGGGGTTATGGATCTGGGGACCGATGGGAACGCGGTCAAGTCCGCGGTGATCTTGACGGTTAAAAAGGGGGCCTTTGTTTATTTGACAACCCTGAAATAGTAACCAACCCTCTACAAGTAATTATAAGCAGAAGGCAGAGATCTCCCCCTCCCTTGACGGGAGGGGGCTTCGACGTGAGCCCTTCGGCAGTGAGCTCAGGGCCGAACTGCTCAGCCGAACGTTGGGGGGTGGGTGAATTCCCGAATCTTCGGCGCACTAAATTATTATCAAATTTCGAATTTAAAAATCTTTGTATTTCAAGGTAGGTGAACTCATGGAAACAGTCTACAAAATCGAAAATCTGGCGGATATTGAAGCTCTGGAAAAAGTCCCCCTGGAGGAACGCATCCGGGAAAAGAATACGTACGACCTTTTGGTAAAGGGCGCCGAAATCAATCCCCAGGCGATGGCCCTGACTTTTCTGAAGAGCGGCGAGGCTTGGGAGACACCGGTCCGGTTCACTTACCGGGATTTCATAGGCAAGATCCGGCAGACGGCCAACCTGTTCCATGATTTAGGCGTCGGCCCTCGGGACGTGGTCACCTACCTCCTGCCGAACCTGCCCCAGACCCATTTCGTCCTCTGGGGCGGGGAGGCGGTCGGCATCGCCAACCCGGTCAATCCGCTGCTGGAGGCGGCGACCATCCGGGATATCTGCCAGGCCGCGGGCACCAAGGTCCTGGTCGCCTTGGGACCGGTCCCGGGGTCGGATATCTGGTCCAAGGTCGAGGCCATCCGCAAGGAGATCCCCTCCCTGAAACAGGTGGTCCGGGTTATGGGACCGGGCCGGGAAGCCGAAGGGATCATCGGCTATGAAGAACGCCTGGAGTCCTATCCCAGCGAATCGTTGATCTTTAAGCGGGTCATCGACCCGGAAGACATTGCTTCCCTTTATCATACCGGCGGGACCACCGGCCGGCCCAAACTGGCCCGCCGGAGTCACTTCAACGAAGCCGTGCTGGCCTGGGACCTCCGGGCGGCCAACGGCTTGCAGCCGGGTGAGGGGGCCCTCTGCGGGCTGCCCCTGTTCCATTGCAACGGGACCTGCGTTACCGGTCTGGCCCCTTTCTCCATCGGGGCCGAGGTGGTGCTGCTCTCGCCGGCCGGCTTCCGGGACCCGGCGATCATGAAGAACTTTTACCGGATCGTGGAGCGCTACCGGCCGGTCTTTTTCTCCTGTGTGCCCACGGTCCTTTCCGTGCTCTTGGACACCCCGGTGGACGGGGCCGATATCTCTTCCCTGCGCTATGTGATCTGCGGGGCCGCACCCCTGAGTGTGGAGCTCTTCCGACGCTTCGAGGAACATTCGGGCATGAAGATCCTCGAGGGCTACGGCTTGACCGAATCGACCTGCGCCTCGGCCGTCAATCCCAAGGACGGGGAGCGGAAGGTGGGCAGCATCGGGTTGCGCTTGCCCTACCAGCAGATGAAGATCGCCGTCCAAGACCCGGAAGGCCGTTACGCGCGGGATGCCGCGCCGGGAGAGATCGGAGCGGTGTGCATCCAGGGGCCGACTATTTTCAAGGGCTACGTGGAAGAGGTCCATAACCGGGGGATCTGGATTCAGGAGGGCTGGTTCAATACCGGGGACCTGGGCCGGCAGGATGAGGACGGCTATTTCTGGCTGACCGGCAGGAAGAAGGACCTGATTATTCGCGGCGGTCATAATATCGATCCCGGCGCCATCGAAGAACCGCTCTTCCGGATGAAGGGCGTCAAGCTGGCGGCCGCCGTCGGTCGACCCGATCCCCATGCCGGGGAGGTCCCGGTGGCCTACGTGGAACTGTCGGAGCAGACTTCCCTAACTCCGGAAGAGATCATGGACTGGTCCCGGGCGCAGATCGGGGAGAAGGCCGCCATACCCAAGGAAATCTTCATTGTCGATCAAATTCCCCTGACCGCCGTGGGCAAGGTCTTCAAGCCGGCCCTGCGCTGGGATGCCATCCAGCGGGTCTACGCCCGGGAATTAAAGGCCCTGGGGCCTTTGGCCGTTTCCCTGGAAGTCTCCGTGACCGAAGATAAAATCCACGGCACCTCGGCGACTATTCGGATTCAAGCGGCCCCCGGAACGGATCGGGAAACCCTGGAGAAGCGGGTCGCCGAAATCCTGGCCCGTTATACCATCCATTACCAGTTGATCTTAGGGGAATAGGAAGGAAAAGGGTGATCCAATCCGGACAATAGTCATGGTTAGAACCAGTCAAGAAATAAGCTGTACAATACCGCTAATATCTCCGTTCATGCTGAGCTGCGAGCCTGTCGAGCAGTCGAAGCATGGCCGTATCGTTCACCCTTCGACTGCTCGACAGGCTCGCAGCTCAGGGCGAACGGTTATAGTGCCGCTTTGTCAAGGTTATTTGTTTACAGATCCTTAATATGAGGGTCGGATTGCAGCCTGCATTTATTCTCTGGACCCCGGCGTTCGCCGGGGTGACGACTTTTAAGGGGTTTCTCACCGTTTCCTAAGATTTACGTTTTACCGTTCAGCGACAGGAGTTCTTTTTCTTTTTGAACAATTTTTTCCTCTAAATCCTCGATGGTCAACAGTTGCTGCGCGCGGATGGAATGGGCCGGAAGAGCGGCCTCCCGTTCCGCTTTTTCCTGCTGGAGAAGGCAAATTTCTTCCCGGAGCTTTTGAATTCTAGGGTCCAACGGTCGTTCCTTTCTCTTCAGACTCTAAAATAAAGTGTAGGAAAATGGCTCTATTTTTCTATCGAACTTCTTGCCATTCCCGTTCGTTCGTGATAGGAGAAGGTTGATCTCCCTCATATTCAATCAAGAGACAACCGGATCGCTTTAGATTTTAACCGCTGGAAACAGGTTCACTTAACCACCCCCCTGTCGCTGGGAGTAAAGAAGTGATCAATCCGATTTCTTCCGTTTTCCAGGAACAGCAGTCAATCTTCGGACGAGCTGTTTCCTTTCATTCAACCGCATCCTTCCGGCGTCGATTCCCAAGAGCCAATCGATATCATCCCCGACCTCCGCTTTTATTCCTTTTACAGCAAGAAGTTATAAACTTGAAATCACAATTTGTGACCTCAAGAGGGAGGGGAATCCGTCTTTTTCCGTCATCCCGGACTCGATCCGGGATCCATGCGCCTGGGAGGCAGGCGCCCCCGCCAGCCGGCTATGGAGTCAGTCATGCCCCGAACAATTCGACGCCAACAGCATTCTCGGAAAAGAAAAATGACGTGGTGGCAAAAAGTCCCTCGGCCTGTCATTGCGAGGAGTGAAGCGACGAAGCAATCCCCAACTTTCAGCCACTTCCCGAATTGGGGATTGCTTCCCCCGGATCAAGCCCGGGGTCTCAATGACGGGTTTTTCAATTTTTAGAAAGCATCGAAGATATCCAGTATGAAACGAACGAACAACTTTGATCAATACCTGGAAGAACAATTAAAAGACCGGGCCTTTGCCGAGTGGTTTAAAAAGGCGGGCGAGGCTTGGGACGTAGCACTCCAATTGGCGGAGCTCCGCAAGAAGTCAGGGATCTCCCAAAAGGAATTAGCCTCACAAGGTAGGCACCTCCCAGCAACAGATCAGCCGTTTGGAATCCCCCTCCTACGAAGGGCACTCCTTAAGCATGATCAGAAGGGTGGCGGAAGCCCTCGGGGCTGCCGTCCAGTTGAAAATTGAGCCGTTGAAACCAGTCGCGCATTTATCGGCGGCGGAAAAGAAATCCTCCTATAGGGTGAAATAGCCGGGCTAAGTGGTTCGGAATATTTTTTTCGGGTCCCCTCAAAAAAAATAATAATAGACTGTCAGGGTGGTGGCAGTATGGTACGTTATTGAACTACCATTATAGCCCCCTCTCCCCAGACTGGGGGAGAGGGTCGGGGTGAAGGGGAAAAACGTCTTTTTCCGTCATCCCGAATTTGATCCGGGATCCAGTTCAGTAGAGCAGGCGACCCCGCCTGCCGGCTAAGGAGCAACCCAGGCCCGAAAAACTGTTCCTTCACATCCTACCCGGCAGTCGGGTGGAGGAGTAGCCGCCTTGATAGGCGACCCCTAGTGAAAAAAAGGGAAGAGGCCGGAGAACTTTAAGGTCACAATTTGTGATCTTAAAAAGGAATGTGGCCGAGATGGCCCGGGGTCTTACTATTAGATACCACGTGCGAATCGGGATGAAAGGATGGAAAATGGAAATCCAGGTAGAGGAAATTCAAAGCCGGATCGTGACAATTCGTGGTGAAAAAGCGATGTTGGACAAAACGCTCGCTGAATTATATGGCGTCGACACCAAACAGCTTAAGCGGGCAGTTCGAAGAAATAAAGATCGTTTTCCTCTCGATTTCATGTTTGAATTGACCTGGGAAGAATATGAATCTTTAAGGAGCCAATTTGGCACCTTAAAAGAGAGGAGAACATTCCAAGTGATTCCCCCATGGCTTTTACAGAACAGGGCATATCCATGCTTTCGTCGGTTTTGACCAGCAAGAGAGCCATGTGTCCGAGGTATCAAACAGTCCTCGGCAGTTAAGATTAATCTTGAAATCATGAGGGCTTTCGTGAGCTTGCGATGGATGGTCTCATCGAACAAGGTTTTGCTTCGCAAGCTGGAAGAGATGGAACAGAAATACGACGCCCAGTTCAAGGTGGTCTTCGACGCCATCCGGGAGTTGATGGCCCCGCCCCGGAGACTCCCAAAAAGAAATTCGGGTTCGGCTTGAGAGAAAAACAGACGGGATACGGGAAAAAATGAGAATAAATGGCCGACAGGATGGACTGGATTGAGCGGATATTTTGGGTCTTTCCGGAAGAAAGACGCAAACCCATTTCCGATTTCTCCCTCTCCCCGCTGGGGGAGAGGGCCGGGGTGAGGGGAATCATCGACTTTATTCCTCCTCCGGACTCGATAAGCCTGTCCCGACAGGTAGTAACCCGCGGGGATCCAGGATGGCGGGTAAGGAAGGGTAGGGGGGAAATGTAGCCCAGACGTCCCCGGCTGGGAAACCTTAAAAGTGAAAGGACCTTCCATGCCCCAAAAATTCTACGCCCACAGCCTGGCCGGACGGCCGCCGGAGGAATGGCAGCCGCTGGAGGAGCATTTGAGGAATGTGGCGGAGATGGCCAGAGGTTTGCCGAACCTTTCGGCGGGGGTGACTGGGCATATCTGGCAGGACTGTGGCCTAAACTTATCCATGTAATCTTGAAGACTAGAAAAATGGAGAAAGGTGGTATTTTTTTGAAAAAATATGAAATTGTTTTTGAAGTGGCAGGTCCTGCGGCCATGTTCGCAAGACCGGATACAGGCGGGACGCCGACAAGTTACCCAGTGCCAACGTGGTCGGCCGCAAAGGGTTTGTTCGAGTCGATCGCCTTTTTTGCAGATGGGGCAGCCTGGATATGTCCAACGAGAGTCGAAGTCTGCAGGCGCATCGGGGAGTCGGGTGGTCAGATTCAGTTTCAGCGTTACACGACCAATTATGGTGGGCCGTTGCGTAAGGCTGATTTACTTGGTAAGGGAGCAAATATGCAGTTCTTTGCCACCATCCTGAGCGATGTGTGCTATCGGCTGCACGGTGTTATCGTAAACTCCCGATGGAAGAAAAAAAACAATCCAGGCCATCATTTACAGGATCTTTTCAATCGGCGGTTAAGGCAAGGCAGATGCTACCGCACCCCTTGCTTGGGGTGGAGCGAGTTCACCTGTTCATACTGGGGACCAGTCCGTGAAGGGTTCACTGAAGTAGATGAGGCGCTCTCTTTGGAAATCCCCTCAATGCTCTTGGGCGTGTGGAACAGCCCGACGTGTGGTCAATATGAACCAGAGTTTCGCCAAAACGTGCGAGTTGACGAAGGGATACTTAACTACAAAGTACCTAAAGAATGGCTGCTTATCCGGGAACTGGAGGTGATGACCGATGCTTAACGAACTCTTGGTTGTTGAGCGAGGGGCACAGCAGGCTGGCATCGTTATTGTCAAACGAGATTCCGATGTTAAGGACGTTGGTCGGAAACCAACTCTGAGAGTTCAACTCGACTCGAACGGACAAGTAGTTGGCGTGGATCCGGTCCCTGTTAATCTGTCACTTTGGACATTTGGAAAGGGGAAGAAACAGCGCTTCCCGTTTTTGCAGC
>CAVUPH010000023.1:0-53811 GCA_963743305.1 uncultured delta proteobacterium | reverse complement strand
TTTTTGATCAAACGTGTAAGTTATTGAAGCCTTTCCCTCCTGATTGGAAACCCCGATCAGGTAATCAGCGAAATCGGCCTTCCCTTGTTCAAAGCGCCGCAAGGCCCGCCAAGCCAATTCGGCGCCCACGACCCTTAGTTCCTGTACGGACAGCAGGCGCCTGACAACGCGGGCCGTCGTCAGGCGGTCATACCCGTAGCCCCGGGTCAAAACCCAAACCAGTTCGCATAACACGATGAAATTGATCAAACCGGGATTTTCACCTGTGCACTCGGACTCGACCAACCGGGAGGCGGCCTCGGCTTGACCGACGTCGTCCCGCACGATATAGCGTATCAGGACATTGGTGTCCAGCCCGATCACCGCCCGGCTCCCTCGGCAATGGCCCGGTCCATCTCCGCCAGCGATAGAGTTTTTTTCGGCCGGGGTACCATCCCCTTGAGGCTGACCAGGGTCTCCACCACCGGTATGGCCACCGGTGTTATTTCCCACGCAATAACTTTAGAAAAATCGGGAATATTTACAAGATAAAGCAACCGGTGGTATAAGGGCAGGCGAAATAACGAGGTCAGGAATTAACCTCGCTAAAATAACCAAGACCCACCGGAAGCAGTGAAAAAGGTTGTCGAGGCCAATCCTGCCTCCGGTGGGCAAGGCGCTGAACGATTCAGCTTCCCTACCCTAACACACTGGCTTCGATTTGGGAATACAAGGAATCATTCGAGTCCGGTCAGATTAATTTTTTCGCCTTTCTGGGGCCGGACTGTCCCCTCTGTCACCGGCGGATTGCTATCAGTCGATTCCTTGCTACTGGCGTTATGCCCAAGAGCTCTTTCCGGAGTTCAAAAAAGAACGGATTCCGGTGGCCCGTTTTCTCTGCCGTCTTCTGCGGCTGACGTTTTCCCTGTTGCCGACCCAGTTGGCTCCCTATTGCCAATACACGTTAGCGGCCATCATCGGCGCCCTGCTTTTGGGCCTGGCCTCCCGGCAGCAAGGGGAACAGGGTTTTCAAGGCGCCGTCTTGGCGGTGGACCCGGACAGCCTGGTCACCCCCTGGCTGGTGGCCTGCTGGCTGGTGTTGGTGCGCAATGGGCTGCGGCGTGCCCACGCCGTGCTGCGACGATGGTACGACCTGAGCGGTATCCGGACGGCCCAGCGCCCCGGCGCAGCCTGGGAGGAAGTCGTGGCCTACTTCCTCTCCCTGGGCTGGAACCCGGAGATCCGCTGGGGTCCAAGGCTTCAGGACCTCAGCAATCGCTTCAGTCGGACCACCAAACGATTCCTGTGGGGAATCCCTGCTCAACAGCGGGCGCCTAAGCGCCGCGGTGCATCCTAAAAAGGGTCAAAACCGGCCCCTGGCGCCTTTGACCAACCCTCGGAGGGTCAGGTTTCGACCGGTTTATCTCTCTCGTTCCTCCAACCACCTCCAAATCAGCAATCCAGCACCCGGTTTCGGGAAATGGTTTTACACAACCTTGCTAACGGCCGGGAGCGGAATGAGTTATTCCTGGAGCTACCGGGGTACGGACCCCTAAAAAATCACCCAGGAGGAACAACCCATGGAAGAAGACATCCGAGAAAAAATCGCCCTCAAACGTTTCCAAATCATCTCCCCCGTATTGGCCGAACCGGCCCGGGCCCAGAACGACTACTTCCGGAAACAGGCCGGGCAGGAATTGACCTTTCCCCGGTACGGGGTCAGGAAGATCCGCGTCTCCACCCTGAAGACCTGGCTCCGCAAATACCGTCGGCAGGGCTTTGAGGCGCTTAAACCTCGGAAGCGCTCCGACGGCGGCCGACCCCGGCGTCTGGAGGATTCCTTGCAAATGGCGATCGAGGTCCAAGCCAAGGCCTACCCCCATTACTCGGTCCAAAAACTTTACGAAACGTTGGGGGAACTGCACCTCTTGGGAGATCCCCCCGTCCACTACAATACCGTCCTGCGCCTGGTTAAAATGAAGGGCTGGCTCCCGGTGAACCAACGCACCGATATCCGCAAGGCCTTCGAGGTGGAACAGGTCAATGATCTCTGGATCGGCGACTTCCTCCACGGCCCCCGGGTCCGGTCCGGCCACCGCTCCCACAAAGCCATCTTGTGCGCGCTCATCGACGATCACTCCCGTCTGGTGGTGGGCCAGGCCTTCAACGCCTCCGAGACCATCAGCGCCCTGACCCCCGTCCTCAAGGACGCCTTCCTGAGTTACGGTCTGCCCAAGCGCCTTTATTTAGATAACGGCCCGACCTTTTCCTCGGACTTGCTGGCCAAAAGCTGCGCCTTGGCCGGCATCTCCCTGATCCACTCCAAACCCTACGACAGTCCCTCCCGGGGCAAAGTGGAACGATTCTTCCGCACGGTCAGGGACCGCTTCCTGGCCGGGATCCAGGCCGGGATCAGCCTGGCCGAACTCAACCAGGCCTTCTGGCTCTGGCTCCAGGAGGATTACCACCACAAACTCCACAGCGGCCTCGGGGAAAGCCCCATGGACCGTTACCAGTCCGCGGTCTCCCGGGTAGAGATCCGGCGGCTCTCCAAGGCCGAACTGGATGAAATCTTCCTCGTCCGTCACGAGACGGGTGGTCAATAATGACGCCACCATCAGCTTCAAAGGTGCTCTCTATGAAGTGCCGGCCGCCTATATCCGCCAGAAGATCGAACTCCGTCATCCGGTGGATGATCCCCAGGAGCTCTACCTCTACGATAACGGGGTGCGAGTGGGCCGGATCAAGCTCCTCGACAAAAAGGAAAATGCCCGCACCTTCCGGCCCCAGCAGGTCAACACCCAGCTCTCCTTCCATCAGAAAAAGGTCCGGTCATGAAGGACCTCCTGGCCTGGTTCGGCCTGAAGCGCTTTCCCTTCGACAAGAACCTGAAAACCCAGGAACTCTTCGACACGGAACCGTTGAAGGAGTGCTTCGCCCGTCTGGAATACATCAAGCGCCGGGGAGGCATCCTGCTGCTCACCGGCGATCCCGGGGTAGGCAAAACCCTGGCCCTGCGTGCCTATGTGGACCGGCTCAATGAGAACCTCTTCCGACCCATCTACACCCCCCTGTCCACTCTCAGCCGGGCCGATCTGCTGTATCATCTCAACCGACTCCTGGGCCTGCCGACCCGGCTCTCCAAAAGCGCCATCTACCTCCAGATCCAGAAAACCCTCCTGGACTCCAAAGAGCAGGCCGGAAAAACCATCCTGTTGATCATCGACGAGGCCCATCTCCTCCAAACCGGCCCCCTGGAGGAACTCCGGCTCCTGACCAACTTCAAAATGGACTCCTACGACCCCTTTATCCTCATCCTCTCCGGTCAGTCCGACCTGAGAAGGATCATGGACTTTGCCGTCATGGAGCCCTTCCAGCAGCGGATTGCCATCCGCTACCATCTCCCCGGTCTCCAACCCGAGGAAACCAAAAACTATGTGGATCACCACCTCCAACTGGCCGGCGCCCGGGAACCCCTCCTCGACGACCAGGCCCTCCGGGCCGTCCATGAGGTCAGCTTCGGCATCCCCCGGAAAATCGGCGCCGTCACCGAAGCGGCCCTCACCTATGCCCTCTTCGCTGAGAAACGTACCGTCACCGCCGACATGGTCCTCAAGGTGAAAAACCTCGAAGGGTAACTGCTCTTCCCGGGTCGGGGGACTTAACCGTTCCCCGGACCCGGGTCCTTCCCGGAGGGTCTATGCCCCGCTTCCTTCCTGCCGAAATCGAACGGTTGATTGTCTGGAAAAGGTTGCATCTCTATAACCAGGGGTTGCCGTGTGGGGCGCTAGCCATTCGCCAGCGCTTGAACCTGCTGGGGATCCAACCGTTGCCCTCGCTCAGTTCCATCAATCGGATACTCTCCCGCAATGGTCTCACTTACGGTCGTACCGGGTTCTATACCCACTCGGACCCCGCTACTACGTTACTTCCCCCGGTTGGTTTATCTTGATCAGAAAATCCTTGTTTCCCGCCGTTCCTTTTGTCAATTGCCCCCGCTTTTAAGGCCCTTTTCGGTTGCTTTATTCCGCTAAGTTCCTCTCAAAATAAAGGGGTAATTAACACCGGTGCGGCCCAACACGCTTTCGTCTCCTTATACGCATCGGTTTATGTTCCTCTTCCATCTCCGCCTCGGGTCTCCAGCACTGGACTGTTTATCTTCCGCCACATGCCGCCCCTGCTACCCCGGAAGATCTCATGGGCTGCTTCCGTTTTCCAAGCCCATAACATCGGCCTTCCCCATATGTCCACTGGGTCGGCATCTTCACTTGATATATTACGAGGCTACCTGTAGGTTCATTTTCATTGCGGCCTGTGGCTTTGCCAATTGGGAACTTACGACCCCCGGTTACCCGGACGCCGCTCCCTTGAACTACCGTGGTGAACGGATAACTCCCCGGGCGGGACTTTAACCCGCAAGATTAAACAGTTGTTACTGCGTACGGACATCCTATAATCATCCTGTCAAGAGCAAATAATCCATTCTGATAAAAACAATAATTTGAATGGGATAGGATTTCGGCCATTTTTTGAGCGCACCTCCCCTAACGCCCAACACCTGACGGGCAGACGGATTTATGTGGTTTCCCCAGTGCCCACCAATCGCGAACTCTAAACCTCAGCCCTTCGACAAGCTCAGGGTAAACTATATCAATATCCGAAATCCCGCCCGAGGCGGGCACCCATCATCCCTTATCCAGGTTTTAAAGTTTAGTGGTATAAGGCATAGCGCAGATCGGCTTTTCCTTTTTTGGAAATGACCGGGATCGCCGTATCCGAGGGTTTCCCGCTCCGCTCGGCGCCCAGATCCAAGCCGGCCATCTTGAGTACCTGCTTCCGGTTTTGAAAACGGAAGGGATTGCCGAGCGCGCCGATCACCTTGGC
Organism: uncultured delta proteobacterium; assembly: GCA_963743305.1. GTDB lineage: Bacteria > Desulfobacterota > RBG-13-43-22 > RBG-13-43-22 > RBG-13-43-22 > CAVQSS01. The sequence goes on along the minus strand of CAVUPH010000023.1, from coordinate 48,948 downwards.
CGAAACGTCCGGACCGAAGCCGGGGATGGTCAGCAGATACCCATTGGGAGATCAGGTCGGCGATATTGGCCGCGTCTTTGGTGTCGTGTTTGTCCCAGCGCCCGTCCAATAGCTCCCGGTTGCGCTTAACCGCTACCCCGGAAACCAGGACCACCATCCGGCCGCATTTAATCAAATGCTCTCCCAAGGGCTTGTGATAGTTGGCCGTGGGTTCCATACCAAAGACCGCCTTGGGCAAACCCTGGGCCACCTGGATGGCCCTGACCTGGGTCAGCAGCTTCTCAAATCCCTCGATCGTATTGTCAAAGATCAATCGCCTGAAAAGCGTCTTCCCGGTGGCCGTGCCCAAGAAGGCATGGTGCTTTTCCTTGGCTACGTCGATCCCGACGATCAAATGGTCCTTCGATCCCCGGATCTCTTTCTTGAATTGACGAAACTCCGTGAGCCTGGTATCCTCTACTTCGTTCATTGAACACCTCCTGTTTAAGAGTTGAAGTTTGGTCGTGCTTACTTTTTCTCTTAACAGGAGGTTTTTATTTGGGAAGATTATATGAATTTTTTTTCTGGCGCAGGCTCGGGAGCCTATTCCAAATTCTGGGAATATATAACGTTGGTGCAGAGAGGTCCGAGAGGGGGGAAAAATTAGGAAGATAAAGGATAGAGGCCCTGAAATTCCTTCCCGATTTCTTCTTGAAAAGCATATAAAATTATTATAATATGGCATCATAATGATGATCTAAAAGGAAAATTAAAGATGAGAACCACCCTGGATTTACCTGAAGACCTTTTGAAGGAAGTTAGGACTCTTGCCGGTACCAGATCGAAGACCGCTGCGGTAGTCCTGGCCCTTAAAGACTTCATAGACCGTAAAAAAATCGAGGAACTGAGGAAGTTGAGGGGTTCGATCGTTGTTGAACATGATCTCACCACGCTCCGTCATACCCGTCATCGCTGATGGTCCTGGTTGATACTTCGGTCTGGATTGCTTTCTTCAAGGAAAAATCCTCGAGTGCCGCGAAGGTCCTTGACACCCTCCTGGAAGAGGGTGAAGTTTGTATCTGCGGTCTGGTCGAGGCGGAACTGATCCCAGGTCTTCGGCAAAATGATCGGGAAAGGGTGCGATCCCTTTTGGCCGGAATCTCCCGAATTGAAATTCCACCGGACATCTGGTCCAATGTCATCAAAATTCAGGAAAGCGCTCTGTCCCGGGGATTTGGACCATTCAGCATCCCGGATTTACTCCTGGCTTCACTGGCGATACGGAACAACCTTCCTGTTTTCTCTCTGGACCGCCATTTCGAGGACCTTTCCCGCCTGACCGACTTAACCTTGTGGCCCGCTACCTGGGGGTGACCACTTCCTGCATCAACCGGACGGTGGGGGCAGCCAAATAGAAGGGAGAAGGAAGAGGGAAGATGGAAGCAACTGCCCTGTATTCTATGGGGAAAAAGAGCGAAGACAGTAGACAGAAGAGAGATAAAGTCCTTTCAATCACCCAGCCGATGTAAGAAATTCTCCTTAAAATGAAAAAGATTTAAGAAGTTGTGAGAACCATCCGATCTTACGCGTTAGATCAAAAGTTGACAAAATAACTTTAAGGAGGTTCTTATGGCTAATCGAGCTTTGCTGGTGGGTATCAACAAGTACAAGATGGCCAACTCGGATCTGAGCGGCTGCGTCAATGACGTGACCAATGTGCGGGACAGCTTGATCAAGTTTTTTGGGTTCACGATTGACGACATCCGGGTGGTGACCGATGAGCGGGCCACCAAGAAGGCCATCATGGAGAGGCTGGGTTGGCTGGTCAAGGGGGCCAAGGCCGGGGACCGGATGTTGTTCCACTTCTCCGGGCATGGCTCCCAGGTGCGGGACCGGGACGGCGACGAGCTGAAAGACAAGTTGGACGAGATCCTCTGCCCCCACGACATGGACTGGGACGGCACCTATATCGTAGACGACGAGCTGCGCAAGATCTTCTCCGGCCTGCCCAAGGGCAGCGCTCTGGAGGTGCTGCTCGACTCCTGCCACTCCGGCACCGGCACCCGGGAGCTCATGGGCCTGGCCCAGCTTCCCCCGGAGCAGTCCTTCAAACCCCGTTTTCTCCCTCCCCCGGCCGACATCCTCTGCCGCGTCGACGACGACCTCCCCCTCCAGCATCTATTGGGCACCCGGGTATCAGAGTCTCTACGCTCCGCGCCCGGCGCTCAGCGCTCCGCGAACACCCCTATCCCCGATTATTTGTCTTTGTTCGCCGGTTGCGCCGACAACCAGACCTCCGCCGACGCCCTGATCGGTGGGAGTTACAACGGGGCTTTTACCTATTACTTCTGCAAGCACCTGAGAGATGTGAAGGGGAAGATCACCCGGGCGGAGCTGTTGAAGCGTTTAAGAGCGTCGCTGAAGTTCAACGACTTTGATCAGACTCCACAGTTGGAAGCGGTGAAGGCCAAGAAAGCCAAGAACCTGCTGGAGTAGGCGCGTAGCGCCTGGCGTAAAAGACGATCTCTCGCAGAGCGCACAGAGAACGCAGAGAATAGATATTTTTTCATTGCCGGTGAGGGGCCGGCAATGAAAAACCACTCTATCTCCGGAGGTTGTCCCTCGGCGATCAACGTTTTTTCGCTGGCAAAGGGTCGATTTTTTTTAAGCTATAACATTTCCTTTTCTTTCGGGTAATCTGATATAATTATAAAAACGGAGATTAGGGGAGTCCTGGCCCCCGGCCGGAGTTTATATCGCACTTAGAGCGGGACCGGGGTGACGACTTGGAGGATACTTGGGGAAGAGGAGAATTATGGAGATGAGGGTCAAGCCGCTCTTTGTTAGAGCCGAATGGGACGATGATGCGAGGGTCTGGGTAGCCAGCAGCGATGATGTACCCGGATTGGCAACTGAAGGGGATACCCTGGAAGGTTTGGTTGACAAGCTGAAAGTCATGATCCCTGAACTGCTGGAAGCCAATGGAACAGCCGGGGGGGAAGAAATTCCCTTCGAAATATTTACCCGTCGCTTTGAAATTGCGCAATTGACAGGTCGTTAATGGCCGATTATACCCCGACTCTGAAGCATATTCTTCGGGAAGCCGGGTGCCTCTTCGATCGCCAGGGGAAAGGGGACCACGAGTTATGGTTCAGTCCGATAACCCGGATAAAATTTGTCGTTGACAGTACCATTAAATCTCGCCATACAGCCAACGCAGTTCTCAAACAAGCCGGTTTACCCAAAAAGTTCTAAACTGACCAATGGGAATGGGAAGGAGGAAAGTGTTTCAAGTCCTTTCACCGTTTTCTTGCCCAAAAGTCGAATCAGCATTGTACAGCATTGGGTCGGACCAAGCTAATAGGCTGAAAAGTTATTAAAATTAAAAATAGAGGACTTATTAATGGCCTTAAATGCTGCTTTTTACCCTTTAAATTGAGATGGAAGAGGAAGAGGAAGAAAAAAGACTTCGTACGCCCGGGATCGTCGGCGTTGGGTTGTCGGGAGGGGGCCAAGCGTTTTGGGTTGTCTGTTTTGGATTATGCGGTCACTTCCAATCATATTCATTTTGAAACGGGGTCGGACCAAGTCAATTTTGGCCCCAAAAATGAAGAGTTATGCCCAGGGCCAACCGACTACCTGCCAGGGAAGGTCTGGCTCAGAAAACATTGTTGTCATAAACAGGAATTGTTGCGTTTATCGATAGGCAGAATCGTGGTCTGGATGAAGGGAAAGGATACGCAGCCAATTACCTTCCCGAAAGGAGATACCCCGAAAACCTTCCCCAATACGGAAACTATATAGTCGGCTTCCTCGATGGCCGGTTCGGGACAAGATAATTTCCCAGTTCAAACCCCGATCGGAATAAACCTGGTCCCAATTCATATCCATTAATTTCCTCAAAGTCCCAATAACTTTCCCTTGATCCTTTTTCTGCAGGCTGAACAATTGCCTTTGGAAAACGGGGTTGTTTAAGTCCAATTGGATGGGTTGGGGATCGGATCGAATCATTTTTTCAGCCTGGATTCCAGACTCTTCAGGTCGCTTTTCCGGGGTGGGTTTTTATTCGCCCAATGAATGGCTTCTTCGAGGTCCTCGCGGATTTCAGGTTGATGAAGCCACTGTTCATTTTCCGGGATGAATCGCCCCAGCTTTATGACCCATACACCGGTTTCGATCTGGTCGATTAAAACCGTCTGTCCGGCGTATTTTTTGCCTAATGATATCTGGCCGCTCCTCCCGACCGATTTTATATTTTCCATGGGGCCTCCTTCAAAATCATGATTTAGATTTTTATGATAGCATCAAGGCATGAATAATCAAGTAAAAAGGAATTCCTGACGAAAAGGCAGAGAATTGGGGTCGTAACATTCTAGTGTAAATTGGAACGGGGTCGGACCCAATGCCGTTAACTTAAGAGAAACAGCCTGTTTTTGCTATCTTTAAGGGTTTCGGGTCCTATGGGCTTCGGCTGGGGAGAAGAGTACTTGGGTTTACGTCCCCGGCGGCGTTTTTCCAGGCCACGACTTTTTCTTCGATATTCTTGTCGATCTCGGGTGAAATGGCGGTCGGGTTTTTTGGATACGCGGTGTCGTGAACAGCAATGCACAAAAACTTTCCAGAGGGAAGGCCAAAGCAGCGCCTCCGCCGTGGATAACAACAGCTTAAAGAACAAGCGGGTCTCGGTGAGGGCCCGTGCAAAGCTGATTTGGCCGACGGAAATCTGGATCAAACGACTGGCTTCCAGCATGGCCATGCGGATCAGGCAGAGGGCAATCATATGCATGAGGAGTTCCTGGTGAAAGGAGTTGGGGGTGTGGCAATGCCAGGAAGTGGCCCGGAGGGTGTGCTTAAAATCGCGATAGAAGGTTTCGATGTCCCAGCGCAGATGATAGAGACGGGCCAGTTCTGAAGCGGGAAAACGGTCGGGGTCCAGGAGAGAAGTGACCAGACGACGGCGGCGAAAACCGTCACGAAATGGGGCACGTCGGTGCACAGAGTTCCGGGAAAAGGAAAAGATTAGCACAAAGCGTGATAAATTCCTCAACTCTAAACACGCACCTGGTGAATTGACGAGCATAATGCCTCCCGGAGGATCGAATGAAACTATGAAGAAGGCTGAGACCAAGCACTCGAGAACGATAGATGTCATGAGAAGGGAATACGACTTCTCTGCCATGAAGGGGGGGGTGCGGGGCAAGTACTACGAAGCATACCGCAAAGGCCGCGAGGTGGTCGTTCATAACGAAAACGGCACCTGCTCAATTCAGTACTTTAAGCTCGAAGACAGTGCGATCATGCTGGAACCGAACATTCGAAAGTACTTCCCCACCTCGGAAGCCGTCAACAAGGCCCTAAGGACATTGATCGAGATCATTCCGGCGAAGAGACGGTCATCCCGTCAAGAGAAAAATTAATCTCCCAAGAAAAATAATGAATTTAGGGAGATAGGGTTTGGGCTATTTTTTGGACGTACCTTCCCCCTGCGCCCATCAAGCAGGTGTGCTATAATAAGTTCCCTCTTGCTCACTAACTGCGAACTTTAAACCTCAGCCCTTCGACAAGCTCAGGGTAAACTATATCAGTATCCGAAATCCCGCCCTTGTTATTGCCAAATGGCGAATCAAGTTAAAGATTTTCATGATTGACGATATTAATATACTGTTTAACCACATGCTTGGCTAATCCGTTGACGATATGGATATAATCCAGGTCTTGATTTTGTTCATAAACCGTTTCAACACGATGATAGTCTTTCAGGTATCGGTCGACTGCTTACTGGGTATGACGACATTTTCTGGCGACATCGGCCGGATCTTTTTTCTCAACGAGGACCTTTTGCGGGATGGTGGTTTTATGGGACAGACAAGAGCCCATGTCATGTAAGGCGCCGGTATGCTAATATCCATGGGGGTTCCCCGGGAATTTTCTTTCTTTTAAGGAATTCACCCGGGGTGAACTATAGTTTTCATGAAATTCCGCCCTGATTTTTACCCTCCGGGAAAGCCGTGTGAGGCCTCATCTCCTTTGTTGTCATGGGCTCGCGGTATACGTATACAGCTTCGCCCTTGACGCCTCGGATCCGAGGCCTCCTCGGCTTTTGCAACATCCAGGTAAATTCTCGTTTTAAATGAACGTCGAACATTGAACATCGAACGTCCAACTTCGAATTTTGCCAAGTATTTTCGTATGAAACCCCCATGTGCCGGGGGGCGCCCATTAAGCCTGTAAATCATGAGATCCCCCCCCGGGATCTCTCCCGACGCTTGAGCGCGTCGCCAACTGCCTGGGGAGGGGAGGTTAGAGTGCTCAGGGCCGTTCCCTTGGGGCCCCTCGCCCCCACGGGGGAGGTATGGGGTGAGGGGGGCCAAACGGAAGAAGGAAGCAAAGGGAAAGAGGGAAGAATGGAATGGTGGAATGATGGAAAACTGGGCCGAATACCGAATGTTTAAGCAGCAGGATGAAACATAAGATGCGGAGCGTCAGGCGCAAAGTGCAGAGCGAAAAAACATCTCAGAAATTGGTGGGCTCAGGGGAGATCCAAAATTAGTTTAAGGGCCTGATCGACTTCGACCAGATGATCGGCGGGCATGATGCGGTGTCGGGCCGGGTATTGGAGTCAGCAATCGGCCTGTATCCAACGACCGGTTCCTGGTAGACCCCGCCTGGCGACAATAGCCCTCTCGGGACCATGGGGGATTTGCACCTCCCAATAAGGATCTGTAAACAAATAATCTTGACAAAGCGGCCCTACAATCGTTCGCCCTGAGCTTGTCGAAGGATGAACGATACGGCCATGCTTCGACAGGCTCAGCATGAACGGTGATATCCGCGGCATTGTACAGCTTATTTCTTGACGGGTTCTAAGTGCGCCCTGCCGGGCGTACCAACAAAAAAAGGCAGAGCCGGTTTGGCGAGCCGATCGCTTAACGTGTTGAAGAAAAGTGAAAAAGGACTGCTGATACTCACTCGGCAGTCCTTTTTCTGGGGAAGATATCTTCCCCGGTGGACATAGTGAATACTTGTAGTCAGTTTTGCTGTCGATAATAGACAATGTCCTCGACCGTTATCTTGCCCTTTGCCAACCCCAGTCGCATAGCTGGGGTTTGCTTGTTCTTTCCCACTTCCACAAAATTATAGAAGACACGAAAGATGTCCAGTAGTTTGGCGACTATAACCGGTTTGTAGGGGCTGTAGCCAAACCAACGACGCCCCGGGCTGGCCGAACTGCTGATCGGTCGCTCCAACAAAGACAATCTCCTTCGGACCTGCATGAAGAAGCGGTCAATAGCGTGGAGGCTGGCCTTGTTGTAGAGCCAGGCAAGATGGTCCTCATCATATCCCTGGATATCCGTCAGATAGCACATGGCCTTATCGGGCTCTCCCATATTCGGGAAGGGATGTTCCACCCAGCGATCCTGCCACGTGCCAATGTTGACCACCTGGGCCATCTTCTCCTTTATCATTAAAAGTTTTATCTGCCAATCTTTCAGGTCAGGATACTGTTGTTTCATGGCCTCCAAATGGCGTCGATTGTCTGCCAGGATCTGGCGTTTTTTGTCAATGGTTGCCTCGGAGTTGATCCGCACGTAAAAAGCATCGCATCGTCCTGCCTTGATCCTCTCGGAGAATGCCGAGAGACAGGCAGCCCGGAAGGCTGAGTCCTGATCGAGAAAAAAGCGAACCTTCTCTGTAATGTCGAGGAGTTTCCTAAGAAAGAAAAAGTGCCCGTACATGGTATATTCTCCACGCACCTGCATACCATCTCTCGGCAGAGAAAGATCGTCATCCAGATTGTCCAACATCTCGACATCGTCCCTCTTAATAATGTCCTCATAGGTAGCAGCTATATTTTCCCTCAGAGATCCTGCATTTTTTCCAAATCTTTGGGCCCGGCTCTTCTTGATGGCCTCAAGGTAATCCCGCCGGAGCCAGAGACGGGCTTGTTGCCGGTAGGCCGGTTTTACCTCATAGTCGCCTGAGGCAATCGCCTCCCTCTCTATGTCGTCCGGATCCAGTGAGGGGTCAAAGTTGAGATGGAGGCCGAGAACATAACCGGTCGTGTTGTCAGCGCTGCCGACAGCACGGAAAATGATGTTTCTCCGGTCCTTGGCGTCCGACCAGTTGATCATATAGTCTTGCCGATCGACTCCGATATAGAGGCGGGACAGTGGCATGGTGGGAAGATGGCGTTCCCTCTCAGCCGCAAAGGTAATGCACTGACGATGAATAAAATCGATCTTCCGGTAGAGCGTGGACATGGTGATCCCCTCCACCTCGCAGATACGCCGGAAGGGCATCTTATTGACCAGAAGACGGAAAATAACGGTATTTTTGTGGGGTTTTCGGTGCCGGATCGTGGGCGATGAAGAGGGAATGAATGTTCTGCCGCACGCCCTGCAACGATAGCGTATAGATCCTGCTTTTGACCGTCCGAACAAGTGATAGTGGGTCTTGCCTTTCCCTATATCCATACGGTGGTTCGGGCAGTCTTGGTTTGGGCAGGTCGGGATAGCTATGGGTTCAAAAGGCTTCCAAAATCGGCTCAGCTCTTCATGGATGGCTTTGTTACTCTTTATCGTTGGATATTGGCCGCAAAAACTGCACCGAAGCATGGGCGTGCCTCGGCCCGAACCAACTACGCGATAAGTATCCCTACCACCTTCCGCTGATCCTCGGCCTCTAGGCTGTTTAATCGTGCTAGCCGGAATGCCAAAATTCTGGCATTGTGGATTCTTGCAGAAATTGACCTGAATCGCGCCGACTTCTCCCGGGACTCGTTCATCGAGCTGGTTTGGTACTTTGAGCAAAGAAATCCCCCTACCAGATTCTACCCGATAGGGGGTCAAATGTTAAGAAGTTTTCAACACGTTAAGCGATCGGCTCGCCGGTTTGGCTCTGCCTTTTGATTTGAAGATGAAATCCGCTCTAACTTCTAAACTTCCTCCGAACTCCTGCCAAACCGACCAAGCCAAAGCCAAGAAGCAGCAAGGTGGCGGGTTCGGGGACGGCGGAACGATTCGAAGTAATCGAGGTTTCTTGCCCATCCAGTTTCGCGGTGAATTTCCAAGATTCTTCAGAGGTGATCCATGCCGCAATGTCCGCATCCAGGGCTGCCTGCGTATTTACTCCATAAGCACCCCACCAAGCCATTCCGGCGGTCCCAATGACCCCACCATTATAATCTATCCATTTTGTGGGTTCTAACCACGTTGAACCATAGTAAGAATAATAGAAATCCTCAGAAACGCCATCCCAGATATTGGTCAGGCTGATCTGAAATCGATCAGGAGAGTCAGTGAGACTGCTGATGGTTTCTCCAGGTATCCAGTAGATCCAGGTTAACCGTTTTCCCAGATCACCGAAGCTGTAAACAACCTCATCTTGTATTTCGAAGTTCGTCGTACCGTCATTCACCGGATTAATGCCGTTTGCCATATTCACAAAAGTGCTGGCATAAGCCTTCGCGAAAGCGTCAGCCTCCCAGGCAGAATATTCCGGAGAACCATAAACATTAGGTGCTCCCTCCCGTTTCTTTTTATTTGCAATTAAGCATTCGTTATCCACTCTTTATGGAATGCGAACGCCAATCTTTCGTCCCCTTGTTGACCAGGTTAAACAACCCGATAACGATTCGATATGGCTACTCATTTTCAAATTGTGACTTTCTGATACCCTCTGAACACCTTCCTCATCTCCCATTTCTTTCCGACAAATCGTAAAGTATTCCGATAGTCCAATCATTCCTTTTTTTATGGTTTCACAAAAAGTCCTCAGGGTTGTCATTGCGAGGAGTGAAGCGACGAAGCAATCCCCCAGTTGGCTTACAACGCTCCCCAAGCTCAATAAGGGGATTGCTTCGCCTCACTCGCAATGACAGGAGGGCGGGGCTATATTACATACTAACCCCCATGTCCGGAGCGGGCACCCCGAAGCATGAAAATCCCCCCCCGCCCCCCTTTGCTAAAGGGGGGAGTTAAAGTCCCCCTTTAGCAAAGGGGGATTTAGGGGGATTTCAAGAGAGCTGGAATAACCACCGAAGCTTCAATTTTCGTATTAAATCAAGAATCCCTACTTTTGAGGGATTGCTTTGGAGGTTTTAGTACGATAATATCCCACCAAAAAATATTTCTTCTGCAGTACGGATTTAGAAGATGAAGGGTGGACCGCATGGTTCGTTCATGGCTGTTTCGCTTCGTTTGTCTGGCTATCTCCTTCAATTCATGTTTCTTCCCGCCGATTACCTGGGGGCAGGATGATCCGGCCCTGGCTGTTCTGGGTAAGATTTCCACTGATAAAATAATCGATCAACTGGCCCTTTCCCCGGGCACCGGCCTGGCTTACGGGATCTCCAAGATAGGCAGACTCCTGTATGTGCTGGACCTGGAGTCCTCCCGGGTCAGAAAAAAAGTCGGCCTTCCTCAAAGACCTACCGGGTTGGCGGTCAACCCCCAAAATAATCAGGCTTATGTCATTGCCCGGGGGCCGTTCCCCGGCGATTCGCTCTATGTCTTGAACGCCGACGGGGAAATCCTCAACAGGCGGTCGATGCCCGAAAACCCCCAGGGGATCGCCATAAACCCGGAGAAGGGGATAGCCGTCGTGGCCTCGGCGGATGAGAACAAGCTCCTTCTACTATCAACAGAGGCCCTGGAAAAGATCAAGGAAATACCCCTGGCCTACCGGCCGAAGCGTATCGCCCTCGATCCCGGGTCCGATCGAGCGGTGGTTTCCGCCAAGGAACATTGGGGTTCGATCGAAGCCAACCTGCTTTTGATTGTTGACTTGAACACCGGGGCCCTGCTCCAGGAAATGAAATTTGAGGAAGGGATCCTGGGATTGGCCGCGGCGAAAGATATGGATAGGGCCGTGGTCGTGGGCCGGGAGGCCATCCATTTGATTGATATCCAGTCGGGGACCCTGGTTTCCACTATCCGGCCATTGATTTCACTTACCGGCGAAGTGAAAACCGGGGCGGGAGTCGCAGAGGGGGAGGACTACGTGGGCGTGGATATCAACCCGGCTACCCGGATGGCGGTGGTTATCGGGGAAGGAGGCTTTGTCCTGATAGACCTCTCCACCCTCATGGCCCGGGACTATCCCCTGAACAATGACCCAATGATGAAGGCGGTGGCCTTGGACCGTTTCAGAAATTCCTTCCTGGGGTCCTATTGGATATCGCCAGCTCCACTGGTGCTGGAAAGAGGCGTGCTGGAAATCCAGTTGCCCAACCCGACGCCCGAGATAACCGCCGTGACGCCCGCGGAGGCCTCTCGCGGGGAAGACGACCGAACCATCACCCTGGAGGGGAAAGGATTCATTAAGGCCTCGGAGGGGTACTTCAGCGACCGGCCCCTGGCCACCACCCTCTTGGACAACTGCCATCTGGAGTTGCTCATTCCCAAAGAACTGTTTTCCCAGGGAGGCCTCTTTCCCCTGAAGGTTTTCAATCCCGAGCCGCAGGGGGGGCCATCCAACAGTAAGGATTTCGCGGTCAAAAACCCTTCGCCCCTGCTCACGGCCCTCAATCCGGCAACGGTCTCGGCCGGGACTCAAGATGTTTTGCTTGAGGTCTATGGTTCCGGATTTATCGCCGAGAGCCTTTTGACCGTCGGGGGACAGGCTAAGGCCTATACCCTGGTGAACGGCACGCGTCTCCACGTCGGTCTGACTGCGGGCGACCTGGAAACGGCCGGAGATCCGGCCGTGGCGGTTATTAATCCCGGTCCGGGAGGCGGGCCGTCGAACACGATTTCCCTTTCCATTTTGAATCCGCTCCCGCTTCTTTCCTCGATTAATCCGCAGGCCGTGAAGGCCGGAGGGCCTGATTTCACTTTAACCCTGACCGGCGCCAATTTCACCCGGGCATCAACGGTGCTCTTCGGCCAAAGGACGGTCCCGGTAGTGTTTCTGGACAGCGGGCGGCTGGAAGTCGTGATCCCGGCGGAGGCTGTCAAGGATCCCGGAACCTATTCGGTAACGGTCGGCAACCCGGCGCCGGGCGGCGGCCGGTCGGAGTCGCAGGATTTTTCGGTTACGGCGGTCTCCAGCGTGGCCCCCCTGCCGGGCGGGTCTTACGGAAAGCCCTATGAAGATCTCTTTCCCCCGGATGCCACCATTCCCAGCTATGACCCGAAACGGTTTTCCCTGATTACCGGACTGGTGCGGGATGCTGATGGATTTCCCCTTTCCGGAGTGACCGTATCCATCCAGGGGCAACTCGAATACGGGACCGCCTCAACCGATACCGGGGGAAGGTTTTCCCTCCCGCTGGATGGAGGCGCCACCTTCACGATTGCTTATCAGAAAACCGGCTTCCTGACGGCGCACCGTTCGATCGAGGCGGGTTGGAATACCATCGCCACGGCGGAGACGCTGGTCATGCTCGCTGAAGATTCGGCGGCGACCACCGTTACCTTTGACGGTAATGCCGCCACGATACACAGGCATACCAGCTCCCTGATCTCCGATGCCTTCGGCAGCCGGTCCCTGACCATGGTTTTCTCCGGAGATAACCGGGCCTGGGTGAAGGATGCGCAGGGCAACGACCAGGCCTTGACGCAGATCACCGTTCGGGCTACGGAGTTCACCACTCCGGAGTCCATGCCGGCTAAACTCCCGCCCACCTCGGCCTTTACCTATTGCGCCGAGCTGACTGTAGACGGGGCTAAAAACGTCCGTTTTGAAAAACCCGTGGTGGTCTGGGTGGACAACTTCCTCGGCTTCAATGTGGGGGAGGTGGTGCCGGTCGGATTCTACGACCGGGATCGGGCGGTGTGGGCGCCGTCCAATAATGGAGTGGTTGTGCGGCTTTTGGATACGAACGGGGACGGGATCGTTGATGCCTACACGGACGGTCAAAACCAATACCCGGCAGAGGGCTTAAGCGACCGGGATCGTTTTGTCCCCGGCAGCACCTTCTGGCGGGTGGAGATCAATCATTTTACGCCCTGGGATTGTAACTGGCCCTACGGGCCACCCGCGGGGGCCATTGGCCCCAATCCGCCTAGTCCGCCAGTCACCGCCATCAAAGGAATGGATTGTGAGCTGACGCACCTCAGCTCTTATGTGGAGAACCAAGAGTGCACTTTTCATGAAGATCTTCCGCTTCCCGGCACGGATCTGTTCCTCCATTACGCCAGCAATCGGACGCCGGGCTTCAAGCCCCGGGTCACCATCCCGGCGAGCGGTTCCAGCGTGCCGGCCAGCCTGCTGGCGATTATCGTCAAAATGGAGGTGGCCGGGCGAGTTTATGAAGTTACCCTGCCGCCTCAACCCAACCGGCAGGCGGAATTTATCTGGGACGGCCGAGATTACCTGGGCCGGGAAGTGGTCGGCTCAGCCCGGGCGCGGGTCCGCATCGGATTTGAATATCCGCCGGTCTACTATTCCGGCTCCAGTATTTTCGCGCAAGCCTTCGCCCAGCCCGGGACTGAGGCCACCTGGGTCCAGGCTCGGGAGACGATCATCGCTTGGAAGGAAAGTACGTTAACCCTCTACCGGGGGAAAGGCGACTTAGCCGAGGGCTGGACCCTATCGGCACACCATCTCCTGTATCCGAGCGATCCGAATACCTTACACCAAGGGGATGGCACTACGCTGCGGAATAATATCCGGACCATCACCACCGCGGCTTCCGCCACCCCGGGAGTGGATGGGTTGAGTTTTTTTCGAGGGGTCGTGGTGGATAAAACCGGGAATATCTATTTCTCCGATGGGTACAACTATCGTTATATGAAGTTGGATCCCAGCGGGCTGATTACTTATTACCCGACGCTGGAAACCAATATCGGTCTGGTTAGACCTTTCGGTCTGGCTTTAGACGAGGCCGGCAAACTTTATTTTACCAACCCGGATGCTTATTTCGGGGGCTTTATCGGAAAAATAGATTCAGCGGGTCAGTTCACGATCATTGCTGGAAATCGGCAGCAGGGGTTCAGCGGCGACGGGGGCCCGGCCACCGAAGCCCGGTTGAACTATCCGGAAGACCTGGCGCTCGACGCCTATGGGAATGTCTATATTACGGACACCTGGAATAACCGGATCAGAAAAGTGGATCCGAATGGGATCATAACCACCATCGCCGGCAATGGGCAAATGGGGTACAGCGGCGACGGGGGACCGGCTATCCAGGCCGAGTTGGGATTTCCCAGCGGTCTGGTGGTGGACGCCCAGGGGAATATTTATTTTAGCGATGCGTACAACAACCGGGTCAGAAAAGTGGATCCCAGCGGGATGATCATCACCATAGCGGGCAACGGCCAAAGGGGGTTCAGCGGCGATGGTGGGCCGGCCACCCAAGCCAATTTAGCTTACCCCCAAGGCCTGGCGTTAGACCGAACCGGGAATCTTTATGTGGCCGATGCCTACAATTACCGGATACGGATGGTGGATACGGGTGGAATTATCACCACTATTGCCGGTAATGGCGAACGGGAAAATAATAACGGGGACGGGGGGCCAGCCACGCAAGCCACAGTCCATGATCCCGCGGGCCTGACGGTGGATAGCGCCGGAAATATCTATGTGACCATTTCGGGTTATGGAAAGATCAAGAAGATCTCCTGGCCCGGAGCGTTTCAATCCCAGGGCTTTGCCGGGGATACTGTTTTTACCGATGATAACGCCCAAGGGTATATATTAGATAGCACCGGGACCCACCGGACGACCTATGATTTGGTCACGGGAAAGACTTTAATCGCCTTTGGCTATGATCAGGACAACCGACTGATTTCCATCACCGACCGGTTCAACAATCAAACGGTCATTCAAAGGGCTGGAAGCGGAGTTCCTCTTTCCATCACCTCGCCGGACGGGCAGATGACGCGATTAACGGTGGATGGGAGGAATCATCTCACGGCAATTGCCTATCCGGACAACGCGGTCTATACCTTCGCGTATACTCCCGAAGGCCTGCTGACCGAGAAAGTGGATTCCCGGGGTAATCGCTACGGACATCGATACGATGCCTCCGGCTTGATCACCCAGGTTTTTGACCCGGAAGGAGGGAATTGGGGCTTTTCCCGAACGATGGATAACGCCGGTACCGTTTCCATCGCCATCCAAACCGCCGAAGGAAATGCCGCCACCTATGAGGATCGGACCGACTTTGGCGGCAATTATACCTCGCGGAAAACGGATCCCTCGGGCTCGGTTTCCTCCTTTTTCCGTTCATACGACGGTCTCAGTGAAACGGAACAATCCTCCTGCGGCCCGGGCCTAACGATGAAATACGACATTGATTCGATCTTTCGCTACCGTTACCTTAAAGAATTTAGCCAACGCTCACCGGCAGGGCTCACGCGGGTCGCGACGGATGCTAAGATCTATGAGGATACCAATAGAGATACCCTTCCGGATCGCATCACGAAAACACTGAGCCTGAATGGAAAAACCTGGATCTCCACCCATAATACCCTCAGCGGAACCTTGACTTCCACTTCTCCGCTGGGGCGGACCGCCACCCGGACCTATAACCCGGAGAATCTCCTGACCCAGAACATTTCGGTAGCCGGATTCCTTCCCCTGAGCTATGCCTACGATGAGCGGGGGAGAATAACCGGCAGCAGGTGGGGGAGCAGGACCTCGACGATTGCCTATGATGAGCAAGGGAATATCGAGAGTCTGGTAACCCCGGATCAAAAGACCTATCGTTTCACCTACGACACCGTGGGCCGGCCTCAGGCCCAGGTTTTTCCCGATAACACCCTCCTCCGTTACCGCTATGATCTAAACGGTAATCTGGACCTCTTAACCAATCCCAATAACCTGGGCTACGGCTTCGATTACACCAAGGTCAACTTGCGAAAAAGCATGTCCCTGCCCGTTTCAGGAAGCTACCAATATAGCTATGACAAAGATCGGAACCTGAAGTCCATTGTCTTCCCTTCCAATAAAGAAATCACCAATACCTACACTTTCGGTCGGTTATCCAAGGTGACCACTCCGGAAGGGGAGATAACCTATAGCTACCTCTGCGGTCCCTTGCTTGCCGCGGCGGAAAAGGGTACGGAAAAGATCGACTATGGCTACGATGGGTCCTTGCTGAAAACCGATAGCCGTAGCGGCCTGCTTAACCAAACCATCGCCTATACCTATGACAACGACTTTCGGTTGGTTTCGATGACCTATGGGGGGGCAACCCAGACCTTGACCTATGACCTCGACGGATTATTGACCGGCGTAGGCACTTTTACCGTCACCCGGGATGCCCAGAACGGGCTACCGGTGGAGATTTCGGACGGCGTCTTTAGCGCCGTCCGGACCTTCAACGGATACGGGGAGTTGGAAGGGATCACCTATAGCTTGGGCGGCGTCAGCCCCTATAGGTACAGCCTGACCCGTGACACTGCCGGCAGGGTCACGAACAAGGTTGAGGTCTTCGGAAGCGAGAGCCGCAGCTTTGGCTATGCCTACGATAACAACGGGCGTCTGGTTGAGGTCAGGGAAAACGGTGATATCGTCGAGGCTTATACCTATGACGCCAATGGCAACCGGCTTTTGGAGACGAACCAGTACCGGGGGATCAATCAACGGGTTTATTCTCATTCCCTTGAAGATCACCTGATTTCGGCCGGAACCGACGCCTATCACTTTGATGCCGACGGGTTCTTGACCGGGAAGACAACCGCTCAGGGTGAGATGGCCACCGTCTATTCCTCGCGGGGCGAACTGCTGTCAGCCACCCTGCCGGACGCCACGGCCATCACCTACGACCATGACCCGTTGGGAAGAAGGATCGCCAAAAAGGTGAATGGGACAGTCGCAGAGAAATATCTCTGGAAGGATACGACTACCCTGCTGGCGGTTTACGATGGGAACGACAACCTGGTTACGCGGTTTAATTATGGGGATGATCGCCTGCCCATTTCCATGACCCAAAATGGATCCACTTATTATCTCCTGGTTGACCAGATAGGCTCCCTTCGGGCGGTGACTGATCCTTCCGGAAATATTATCAAACGGGTGGACTACGATACCTTCGGAAACATAATCGTTGACACCAATACCGCCCTTTCGGTACCCTTCGGCTTTGCCGGAGGTTTGCACGAAAGGGCTACCGGCTTGGTCCGCTTCGGCGCCCGCGACTACGACCCCGCCATCGGCCGCTGGACCGCCAAGGACCCCATCGATTTCGCCGGCGGAGATGCGAATTTGTATGGGTATGTGATGAATGATCCGGTGAATTTCAGTGACATTGTTGGTTTTTTTAGGGACGGATGTAAATTATGGTGATTTTTTCCTGGGGCATAGCGATTTTTTCGGCAGCAATACATTCAACTATGTAAAAGAGGATTATGGAAGAACTAGTCCATATCTTTCGCCAAAAAGACATTTTAGGGCATTGGAACCCGTTGAGAGGATCTAAAAGTGGCAATATGTCACGGTAATAAAGATTCGTTCGAAAGGTTAATGCACCAAGGTCAAGATTACTTTGTGCATTATAAAAAAGGATATCGGTGGGATCCGGGTTCTGATATTAAGGGATGGGGGCATTTATTTTATGGGGCCAGACCCGATTTTGATATTTCTGCATGGAATGAAGCAAATGAATGGACCAAAGCATGGGTAGGAAATTGGTATTTATATCAGATGAGAAATTGAAATTAATTTAACAATTAAATCTGAACAGATACTGAAATAGATATTTACGAAATGTTAACGAATTTAGAAATAAAGCCATGGAAAATTTGTTTAATTTCTTTAATTATGGAATTCTTTGCCTCTCTGTTTTGCCTTTTTGCAGGTGCCGCTGGACATGATTCTTAATTGCCTGCAAAATTGCTTTTCCCCTATACGATGATATCAACTTATGTATATGGATCAATTACAAAACCTTTTATTTTGTTAGGACTGATTCAGTTTCCAATATATGGGGTCATCCGTGCCTTTAGCTTGCTATAAAAAAAGGAGAAACCCATCGCTTCATACTTTTGAATATCCACCTAGTCAATTATTGGGTCTCTTCTCTTGCAAGCGATTACTTTCTGAATTAGGTTGCTTTTAACATCAAGATTTCATGCCATGGGTGACAGTTTAGTCTTTTTCTTATCTGGTAGCTTTGGAGGGGGCAACTCGAATTGCAGTACAGGGCAGCTTGAGCCGTCGCCGTGTTCGCGGTGAGGAGGGTTTGCAAGAATTCCCTGGAAGGGACGCCCTGTCTTCTGGCGGTATGCGAATGAAAATAGTGCCAGGTCTTGACATTTGACTAATGGAAGGGGCGAGGGCTTAAAATGGGAAGGCCGATTAGAATAGAATATCCCGGGGCGCTGTATCATATAACCAGCCGGGGGAATGAGCGGAAGGATATTTTCCAGGACGGGTCCGATCGGGAGAAGTTTCTCGATATCGTGGCGGATTACCACGATCGGTTTGGTATCTTAGTCCATGCCTATGCGTTGATGGACAATCATGACAACTTCGCAAAAAGTCCTAAAAACCTGTCATTGCGACCCCGGACTTGATCCGGGGGAAGCAATCTCCACCAGGGTAATTAGCTGATTCTTGGGGATTGCTTCGTCGCTTCACTCCTCGCAATGACAGCGCTGGGGACTTTTTGCGATACCATCATAACTGAGGCATTTGAATGAAGCAATTTAGCTCCTATCTCATCCTACGATCATCTCGACCTCGGCTTGGAACATAGTCCCAGGTCTTGACATTTGACTAATGGAAGGGGCGAGGGCTGTAAAATGGGAAGGCCGATTAGAATAGAATATCCCGGGGCGCTGTATCATATAACCAGCCGGGGGAATGAGCGGAAGGATATTTTTCAGGACGGGCCCGATCGGGAGAAGTTTCTCGATATCGTAGCGGATTACCACGATCGGTTTGGTATCTTTGTCCATGCCTATGCGTTGAAGGACAATCATGACAACCGCGCAAAAAGTCCAAAAACCTGTCATTGCGACCCCGAACTTGATCCGGGGGAAGCAATCCCCACCATATAACTAGCTGATTCTTGGGGATTGCTTCGTCGCTTCACTCCTCGCAATGACAGCGCTGGCGACTTCTTGCGAAACCATCAATCATTACCATTTGGAAAAGGTGGTTGCTTGGGTGGAAATACGCCGGGGTCCTTTCCCCATTTGACAATAGTCAAGACCTGACACCAAAGGGGGGTTGACAGGTCCAAGGAGATGATTATTTTTTTATTAAAAAATAAGCAAAGGAGGGATCGACCATGACGATTTGGCGCTGGGGTGCACCGGTTGTGAGCCGGAGAAATTTTCCCGAAGTGAACCGACTACAGCAAGAGATGGATCGTCTTTGGAATGTGGTATCGGGGGCCGGGACGGGGCTCGAAGCCTCTCGGGTCTTTCCACCGATCAATATTTCGGAAGACGAAAATCAGGTGGTGGTGCGGGCCGAACTTCCCGGGATTTCAACGGAGCAAATAGAATTGTCGTTGACCGGAGACCGCTTAATCCTACGGGGGGAACGAAGAACAAGCCAATCGGGCGAAAAAATCAATTATCATCGCAAAGAGCGGGAAGAGGGAGTATTCCGTCGGATCATCAACTTGCCTTCCCGGGTGGATTCCCAAAAGGTGGAAGCCCTTTCCAAAGATGGTGTTTTAACCATTAAGATTGCTAAAGCCGAAGAAGTGAAACCCCGTCAGGTTTCAATCCAGGCGGTGTGAGGAAAGAAAGGGGGACAAGCACCATGACCGAAAAAGAGATTCAGTTCCGCGACAAACAGGAAGTCCAGGGCTCGGGCGAGCCGACCAAGACCGGGATCACTTTCGTGCCGGCCGTGGATATTTACGAGACCGAGGAGGCCCTGACGCTGGAGGCCGATATGCCGGGGGTCAGTCAGGAGGGCATCCGGATTGATTTGAAAGACGATCAACTAACCCTAAGCGGAGAGGTTTTTGAAGCGGGAGGAAACCAGGAGAGGGTTTTGCTGAAGGAATATGAAACCGGAAATTATTTTCGGCAGTTTGCCCTGGGGGAAGTGATCGATCAGTCCAAGATCACCGCCCAACTGAAAAACGGGGTCTTAACGCTGGTGTTGCCCAAAGTGGAGAAGGCGAAACCCCGGCGGATTGAAATCAAAGTAGAACAATAAACGAGAGCGGAGAGATTAGGTCGCTTGACGTAAGTAGGCAAGTAAGAATTAATCAGGTGAAGATTACTATCTGGATTGTGGCTTGGGCGCGGGCCTGGTTGCCGGGGATGAAGGGGCCGGGCCCGTGGCTTTTTTGGGGGCCTGACTTCTCAGGTATTGTCGTACTTTTTTGTCGGCTTCGATGACTTCCTCCAGTTCCGGTCCGGAGATCATGTAAGAATAGCCCTTTTTGGCATCATGGGAAAGCCGAATCTGAAGGCTGGTGGCCGCCACCAGGGCAAGCAAGCATAGGCCGAGGATTTTCTTCATAGGAGGTCCTCTCAATGCGGCATGGCCGCAACCAAAGGGATTTTTCGGAACACCTCAGGTTTAGGCGTTGAAACGTTTCCGGGCCAGATGACATACCTCGTTCAATAAGTGTAATAAATCGGCGGCCGTTTTTTCATCCAACGTCCCCAACCCGCAGGCCGGGGTCAACAGGGCCTGGGAGTGCAGTCGGTCCGGATCGATCCCCTGGCGGATCAAGGAATCAAAATACCCCTGCAGTTGCTCCAGTAACCCTGCCGCGGTCTCCCGGCCGGTATAATCGTTGGTGGGGACGATTCCCCAGGCAATGGCCCGGTCCTGTTCCAGAAAAGTTCGGATATCCCGGGGGTAGAGCAGAAAGGCCTCCCCGAAGGCAAAAGCATCCAGGTTGATCAAATCGAGATCCAGGGAAAGCAGCAGAGACCAATCCGTATTGCCGCAACAATGGAGCCCGATCAGGGCGTTGCTTTTTTCTCGGATCAACCGAATGGTTTCACCCAGGATGTCCGAAACCTCCGAGCGGGACAAGGGGGTAAAGGCCGACCCATAGCCGGAGAGGGACGGCTCGTCGATAAACAGCAGGGCCTTTTTCCCCAGGGCCGCTATCTGTTCAATTTGACTCAGACCCTGGCAGGCCAAACCCTTGATTACCGCATCCAGCAGTTCGGGATCGTGGATCAGAAAGCGGTCGCTCTCATCCTTCAGGCTCAAGCCCAGAGTGACCGGTCCGACAATCTGCCCCTTGAGGTAAGGGGCGGAGGACTTCCGGGTCTGAATTTCGTGGAGCAGCGTAAAAAAGCCCGAGGCGAAATCGGGTCGTAACGCAAAAAAATCCAGGTTCCCGGACAGGTATTTTTCATAAAAATCCAACAGCGCCCGGGACCGGTTGCAGGAGGGATCGATCCGCACCGTTCGATTTGCAGGGTCCGGCTGCAGGCAAGGCAGGGGAGGGCTGAATTGAATCAGCATTTCCTCCCGGGGGCTGACCCGGACCATTTGGGGCCAGAAAGGGATCAGAAAGTCCAGGTCCAGAATCACCTGGCAGGCCCGCTGAGGGG
Source organism: uncultured delta proteobacterium (assembly GCA_963743305.1). Taxonomy (GTDB): domain Bacteria; phylum Desulfobacterota; class RBG-13-43-22; order RBG-13-43-22; family RBG-13-43-22; genus CAVQSS01. The sequence continues at coordinate 27,535 of CAVUPH010000023.1, read as the reverse complement.
AAAGGAAGGGGACGCTCCCGATCCCGACCCCGGAAAAAGAAGGCAGACCTCTCCAGTTCAAGGAGGAGGCGCTCATTTGGCCCGTTCGATGTAGGCCCCGGTTCGGGTATCGATCCGCAATTTGTCCCCTTCCGCGATAAACAGCGGGACCTGGATCACGAACCCGGTTTCCAGGGTGGCCGGTTTGTTCCCACCGCTGGCCGTGTCGCCCTTGAAACCGGGATCGGTAGCGGTCACCGTCAGTTCCACAAAGGTCGGCAATTCCAGACCGATGGGTTCCTGGCGGTAATTCAGGATTTTGAGGTTAATGTTTTCCTGAAGGAACTGGGCCTGTTCGCCCACTTGTTCCGCGGTCAGTTCCACCTGATCATAGCTCTCGTTGTCCATAAAAACGAACTTGTCCCCTTCTCGGTAGAGGAACTGCATGTCTTTTTCCTCCAGGTCGGGGCGGTCCACTTTTTCGCCGGATCGAAAGGTCTGGTCGGTCACCCGCCCGTTGAGCAAATTTTTTAACTTGGTCCGGATGAAGGCCCCGCCTTTTCCCGGTTTGACATGCTGGAAATCAACGATCAAATAGGGCTTGTTCTCTATTTCGATTCGCAACCCTTTGCGAAAGTCGGCCGTGGAATACATAGGTTTAAAATAATCCTCCTTAATTCAAAAAGTTGATGTGTTTGCAAGAAGTCCGTCAGAGAGTGTTTGTCATTTCAGAAACCGGAAGGTGAAAGAGAACCCAACTACTGGCCGGCCGTCTGCAATTGTTCCAGCCATTTTTTAAGGGTGGGCACCACCAGGGAATCCGAAGCACTGGTACTCTTTTCCTCTCTGGGGCCTTCCTGTACCCGGCCGATATCCTCCGGAAAATTGTCCACTACCCCGGCCATGAGAACGGCCCACTCGGAAAAAGATTCCTGCCCTTGGACCCTCAAGGATTCCCCCAAGTCTTTCAGAACTCCGGATAGCGGTTTGAATCCCGAGGCAAATGTTTTTATTTCCGCCAGGGCCCCGGCCGTTTCCCCGAGATCCAATTGGCATAAGGCCCGAAGTAGTCGAATTTCGTTCTGATTGGGAAAAAAATCAAGACCTATCCGGCAGATTTCCACCGCCTGCCGGGTTTGACCCTGGCTGCGAAACAAACGGATCATGGCCGTCAATAGGGGGATCGAGGGATCAATTTTAACGGCGAACTCTTCAGCGCCTAGTTCGTTCTTACCGGCGATGATCAGTTGCGGGGGATTTGGCATGCGCTGGGGCCTCCTTCTTATTTTCGTCGTCTATAAAAAATATGATTTCATTCGGTCTGACCAATCCAAATTCCTTTCGGGCCACTTCTTCCAAATAGAGGGGGTCCTGTTTCAACCGGGTGATTTCCCGATAGAGCGTTTCATTTTTTTTGTTTAATTCCTGGTTATCCCTAATTAAACCCTCACGTTTTTCGGCCAGTTGATGGATTTGCCGCAGGCCCTCGAAGCCATGTACGGTGAGGAAGAAGAAACCGGAGACCAAGATCAGCAGCATCAGCCAAAAGACCCAGCGAGAAGGCAACCTAAGAGGGGACATTTCGCCGTGGTTCCTTTATATTCCAGTGGAGTCCGGTGAAACGCCGCACTCTTTTCTTGAATTCCCGGAAAAAGCCGCCATAGCTTTCCTGCCCTTGCAAGATTTGGAAGTAAATATGCATAATACCTGGATGTCTTTTCAAAAGCCACCAAAAAAGTCGGGGCCAGGCATAGACCCAGAAGGCCAATCGCAAGGCATAGCCGAATTCCGGCACCAGGGTTTGGGCCAGGGCCTGATCGTAGCCGCCCAACTCCGGCCGGCTTTTCCCCAGGGCCTGATGGATGGTTTGGGCTCCCAGTTGGCCGCTCCACAAAGCGTAATAAATGCCTTCCCCTAAAAAGGGGTCAACCAACCGGGCCGCGTCGCCGGCCCAGAGTACTCTTCCGCGGGAGTAGGCCCTTGGCCGGCCATCGAAGCAGGGGATGGGATGGCCTTTCAAACGAGGACGATCCCGGGGTCCGGGTGACATCGTTCGGAATTTTCGGATACCGGATTGGGGGTCTTTTTCCTTTTTCGGCCAAAAACTGAGCCCAACGGACAGGCTGTCTTCGCCGGGAAAGATCCAGCCATACCCGAAGTCCAGTGAACCCAAATAGATGGCCACGGTATTTTTCGGCCAGTGCCCGATCTGATCGGAGTCCTTCAGCCGGCCTTCCAGGGCCTGATAGGTCAAAAAACTTCGCCTGGACCGCTGCTCAGGGGGCAGGGTATCATAAGCTCCCTGGGCCAGGATCAAAAACCGGGCCCGAAAACTTTGGCCGGGAGTAAAGGCCTCTATGGATTCGGCGTCTTCCCGAAAGGCGGTCAAGGGGGTTTGAAACCGAATCTCCGCTCCGGCCTGAGCGGCTTCCCGGGCCAGCAAGAGGTCGAATCTCTCCCGGCGGATCATGTAGGCGACCGGTTGGTCGGAGGCGTATTCCCATTTTTGGTTGGGATGAAAATGGAATACGACCCGGTTGATCGTCCCTTCCACGACTTCATCCAGGAAAGGCCGGGAAAGGAAACGCTCCACTCGCTTGGAAATGCAGCCCCCGCAAGGTTTAGACCGCGGGAAAACCTTTTTCTCCAGGACTAAGACCTTTCGACCCGCCCGGCTCAGGGTAATTGCGGCCTGAGAACCCGCCGGGCCGGCACCGACAATAATTACATCGTAATCGATAGGATGGATCATGGACCCATCCTACTGATTGCCGGGAGGAAAATCAAAAATATTTTAACCAGGAGCAGGAGAGAGCCATCAGAGTATTTGAAGAAAAACAGTTTTTAGGTTAAATTAGGATGAGGGTTGAAAGGAGGAAACGATGAAAAGAGCAATAACCACGGTGTTGGCTGCCCTGTTTTTTATTATTTCCGGGGGAAGCCTGGCCCAGGAGTCCATTTATTGGGTCGATCGGTTTTCGACGGATAAGGTCAAGGATGGGGCGCCGGAAGGGTGGGAATTGGAAACCAAGGAAGGTGAGCCGAACCTCCAGGTGAAGAAGGAAGGGGATGGCGCTTTCGTTCGATTTAAGTCCGACAAGTCCTCTTTCGGGATTCGCAAGGAGTTTGACCTGGATATTAAAGAGTTCCCCTATTTGAATTGGAAATGGAAAGCCGTCCAACTGCCGGAAAAAGGTGATTTTCATAAGAAAGACAGCGACGATCAGGCGGCTCAGGTTTATGTCATTTTCCCACGTTTTCCGGCCAAATTGAATAGCGAGTTCGTCTGTTACTATTGGGAGAGCAATCCCAAAAACAAGGGACTGGAAGGCCCCAGCGTGGCCTGGTCCAAGGCCCGGATCATCGTCTTGGAGGCCGGGAAAGAGAAATTGAATCAGTGGGTGACGGAAAAAAGGAACGTCTACGAGGATTACAAACGGCTGTTCAAGAAGGACCCGCCCAAGGCCGGGGGAGTCGCTTTCTATATCAACTCGCAACATACGCAGAGTTCGGCAGAATCTTTTCTGGGCGATATCTATTTTTCCAAGAAGTAGCGCCGACCTGAGGAGTGCCGGACTTAATGAGAGGTTGTCAGGTGTGACAACCTCTCGATTAAGTCCAAAAACCTGTCATTCGACCCGGAGTGAAGCGAAGCAATCCCCACCATGGTAACTACCTGATTCTTGGGGATTGCTTCGTCGCTTCACTCCTCGCAATGACAGCCTGGGGGACTTTTTGCGAGGTTGTCAGGCGTTGCCTTGCTGAATAATCGCTTCGGCCATATGTTTAAAGGCCAGCGCGGTGGCGGTGGTTTCATGCCCCTGGAAATAGGGATGGCCGCTGTCCGCTTCGGCCACCAATCCGGGTTCCAATGGAATCCGGCCAAGGAAAGGGGCGCTCCATTCCCGGGCCAGGGCCTCTCCTCCCCCCTTTTTAAACAGGTCAATTTCCTGACCACAGTGGGGGCAGGTTAAACCGCTCATATTCTCAACGATACCCAGGATGGGGAGGTTGACTTTTTTGAGAAACTGGAGGGACCGCCGGACATCTTCCACGGATACCTCCTGTGGGGTGGTTACCACCAAGGCCTTGACCTCGGGGATAGTCTGGGCGATCGACAGGGGTTCGTCGCCCGTTCCCGGGGGGGCGTCGATTACCAGGTAATCCAGGGGACCCCAGAGCACATCGGAAAGCAGTTGGCGAATGGCCCCTCCCTTTCGGGGTCCGCGCCAAATGACAGCGGTATCCGTTCCTTCCAGGACAAAGGGAATGGAGAAGACTTTTAAGTTGGGGCTATACGCAATCGGGATTAACGCTCCGTCTTTGACTTCCGCCCGTCTACCGGCCAGTCCCAACATGTGAGGGATGCTGGGTCCGTGCAAATCCACGTCCAAGAGGCCCACCTGCAGTCCCCGGTCCGCAAGGGCCACGGAAAGATGGACGGCCACAGTGCTTTTCCCCACCCCGCCTTTCCCGCTCAGAACCAATATCTTGTTTTTTATCGGCGCCATACCCTGTCGAATTTTGGCTTTGAGGGCGGCGCGATCAAATAGATCCATCAGGCCTCCTTAGTTGTTCACAGATAATACGAAAATAAAAAAGAACCCCACTGTCATTGCGAGTAAAGCGAAGCAATCCCCCGGTCGAGATTGGGGGAGGTTATTCGCTGACTGGGGGATTGCTTCGTCGCTTCGCTCCTCGCAATGACGGGGGTAACTTTCATTTTCCTTCGCGGGTGCCCGCCCCCGGCCCGGGGGTTAATCTGAAGATTTAGCTCTAACATTTGAACCAAAAATTCACGAATTTTTGGTTAGGACGGCATTCATACTGCCGGAGCGCAGGCCTTGCAGGTCCAGGGTGATATAGGTGAATCCCATGGACGTCAGGGTTTGCTCCAGGGCCGCCTTGGTCCTTTTGTTCATTATCTTCGGAAAATCCTTTTCCCGGACTTCTATCCGGGCTATCGGTCCGTGGACCCGCAGGCGGCATTCTCTAAAACCCAGCGACCGGAGGGCCGCTTCCGCCTGACCGATCCGGGATAATTGCTTTTTTTTTATGGGGGTCCCGAAAGGGATGCGGGTGGCCAGGCAGGCCGACGAAGGCTGGTTCCAGGTGGGCAGTCCCAGGCGTCGGCTCGCCCGGCGGATTTCTTCCTTGCGCCAGCCCAGCAGGGCAAAGGGGCTGACGATCTGGAACTCCCGGTTGGCCTGGAGTCCCGGCCGATAATCACGGAGGTCGTCCGCATTGGTTCCGTCCAGGAGGTAAGGGACCCCTTTGGTTTTCAAAAAGCGCCGGGCCAGCCGGAAGCGATATTGTTTGCAATAATAACAGCGGTTGGGAGGGTTTTCTATAAATTCCGGGAGCAGGTATTCCCGGCTGACTATTTTTTTTAGAGGAATTCCCAGAGATCCGGTTATTTCCAGGACCCGTTCTTTTTCATCCACGGTCATCAGGGGGGACAGAAAACAGACAGCCAGGGGCGGGAGATCCCAGGCCTTCAGGGCCAGGTGCAGCAAGAGCGTGCTGTCCACACCCCCGGAAAAGGCGATGGCCCCGGGCTGCCAGCGCCGGAGGGCGGCCATCAGGTCTTTAAGAGGGGGCGAAGCCACTTCGAAATAATCCGAAAATCCGAGATTCGAATTTCTAACCAAAGGTTGATTTATTCCATGGAAGAAAGGACCCGGTGCCCTTTTTTCTCCAGGGCTCGGATGATCGGATACAGAGGAGCCTTTTCCAGACGAAAAAAATGCGTTTTTCTTTGGCCCTTGCCGGTCATACCGACACTGATGATTTGGCCGCCGTTCTTTTGAATGATCCCGGAGGCCTCTTCAAAGGCCTTGGGCCGGTCGGCCAGGTGAAGGTCCAGACGGGAACTTGACTGCAAAAAACCCATGAGTTCAATGAAGGCGGCTAAAATATCCGGAGTGGTCAGGATCCCGACCAATTTCCCTTTATCCAGGACGGGCAGTCCGCCGATTTTATTTTGGTAGATAATTCGGGCGGCCTCTTCCAGGGAGTCATTGGGCCCCACGGTGATCGGATTCTCAATCATAATCTGTTCTACCGGTATGTCCCGTACCAGGGAGGGGAGCATCACCTCCCGGAGATCACTTTCAGTGATCAATCCCACAAACAGAGGGCCATCAACCACGGGCAGGTGACGAACGGAGTATTTTTTCATCAGGGAAAGGGCCTCTACCACGGTGCAGTTCCGCTCAATGGTGATTAATTTTTTAACCATCCGATTTTTGATTAACATGGGGAGCTCCTTTCGCTCGGGAAAATGTCCGTCGTTTAGCCGTGGGGTGCTTCACACAAATTAGCCCTTCTATTTCATTTTTAGCAGATATTCTAGTATTTTTCAAGCTATCATAAAAAGTTGACTAATTCAGGGGGATTTTTTAGTATAGCCCTAAACAAAAGTTATCTAATTTTTGTTTAGAAAAGGAGCCTATCTTGCGCTACCTCAACGAGATCGATATCAAGAATAAAAAATTGTTGATCCGGGTGGACATGAATGTCCCCCTCGACAAAAATCAGAATATTACCGATGATAACCGCATCCGCAGCGTCCTGCCGACCATCAATTATGCCTTGGATGAAAATGCCAAGGTCATCCTCTGTTCCCACGTGGGACGGCCGAAAGGCAAGGTGGTGCCCGAATTGAGCCTGGCCCCGGTGGCCCGGCGTCTATCCCGGCTGCTGCAGAAAGAGGTCCAATTAGCGCCCGATTGCGTGGGACCGGATGTGGAAAAAATGATTGCCCGCATGAAACCCGGCGGCATCCTGCTCCTGGAAAATTTACGGTTTCATCCCGAAGAAACAAAAAATAATGATAGCTTCGGGAAAGAACTGGCCGCGCTGGCCGACATCTACGTGAATGACGCCTTCGCCGTGGCCCATCGGGCCCATGCCTCGGTTGTGGCCGTGGCCAAGTATGCCCGGGAGGTAGCCGCCGGCTTCTTGATGAAAGACGAATTGAAGTTTTTCCACCAGGCCCTGGAGAGCCCGGCACGGCCGCTGGTGGCGGTTATCGGCGGCTCCAAGGTCAGCGGCAAATTGGAGGCCCTGGAGAATTTACTGGATCACGTGGACAAAATGGTTATCGGCGGGGCTATGGCCAATACCTTTCTCAAGGGGGTGAATTATTACGTGGGCAATTCGCTGGTCGAGGAGGATCTGGTGAGTGTGGCTAATTGCCTGATGCGCAAGGCCAAGGATAAGGGGGTAAAATTGTACGTCCCGGTGGACTGCGTGGTGTCCACCGTCATGGACCCTCAGGCCGAGACCAAGATCACTCCGGTTCAGGAAGTCCCCAAAGACTGGATGATACTGGATATCGGGCCGGCTACCTCCCTGCTCTATTCAGAAGTACTACAGAACGCTAAAACCATCATTTGGAACGGACCTATGGGGGCCTTTGAGATGGACGCCTTCTCCCGGGGGACCATGGCCATGGTTCACTCGGTGGCCAATTCCTACGCCCTGACCATCGTCGGGGGCGGCGACACGGATGTAGCCGTTCACAAGGCCGGGGAGACGTCGAAAATATCTTACATCTCCACTGGAGGAGGGGCTTTTTTAGCCCTGCTCGAGGGCAGCCAGTTGCCCGGGGTGGCGGCCCTGGAAGGAAAATTTGTTTTGGAACCCCAGGAACGGTTGGATTCCTGTCTCCCCGAAGCCTTGGGGTAAGGAGGGGATTATGCGTCGGAAATGGATTGGCGGCAACTGGAAGATGCACAAGACGATCGGCGAGGCCCTGACCCTGGTCCAATCGTTGAAAGACGGACTCCCGCACTCCAACGCCGTGGAGGTGGTGATCGCCCCCGCCTTCACCGCCTTGCCGGCAGTGGGGACGGCCCTCCGGGGGACCGCGATTCAGTTAGCGGGCCAAAATCTTCATTGGGCCGACCTGGGGGCCTATACCGGCGAAATTTCTCCGGGAATGCTCAGGGATGTGGGGTGTACCTACGTCCTCATCGGCCATTCCGAGCGCCGCCACTGGTTTAAGGAAACCGATTCGGTCATCAATCAGAAAATACAGGCCGGCCTGCGAGCCGGCCTCCAACCGGTCTTTTGCGTTGGGGAAACCCTGGAGGAGCGGGAAGCCGACCGGGTGGAAGCCGTCTTGTCCCGGCAGATCCGGGAGGGGCTCCTGGGGCTCAGCGCTGAACAGGCGGCTTCCGGGGTAATCGCCTATGAGCCGGTTTGGGCCATCGGGACTGGGAAAACGGCCACCCCGGAAATGGCCCAGGCGGTGCATTCCTTTATCCGGGGGCTGCTGGCCGATCTGTTCGATAAAAGGGTTGCATCCGAGAAGAGAATTGTGTATGGTGGAAGTGTTACCCCGGAAACGACCCGGGGTTTGCTGGCCCAGGAGGATATCGACGGAGGGTTGGTCGGTGGAGCCAGTTTGAAAGCGGAGCCTTTTATCGCCATCATTCAGGAGAGCATTGAATAGACTATGACCGTATTTATTGTAATTATCCACATTATCGTCTGTATCGGGCTGATCCTGATCGTTTTGCTCCAGACCGGAAAAGGGGCCAGCATGGGGGCGGCGTTTGGAGGATCGAGCCAGACGATCTTCGGAAGTTCCGGCGCCACGACTTTTTTAGGGAAATTGACCACGGGGGTAGCGGTAGTCTTCATGGTTACTTCCCTGATCTTAGCCTTCATCTCCGGCCCCCGCACCAGGTCCTCGGTGGTCGATTCCTCCACGGCCCCGGTTCGCCAATCGGCTCCGGCCGTGCCGGCAACCGGCAAGACCGCCACCCCGACCGCTCCAGTGGCCCCGACGGCGCCGACCGCCAAATAGAAAGTTTTTCCTAATGCCGAAGTGGTGGAACCTGGTAGACACACCATCTTGAGGGGGTGGCGGGTAACTCCGTGCGGGTTCAAATCCCGCCTTCGGCACCACTGAAATAAAAAACGGCCAAGAAAAGCGCTTGGCCGTTTTTTATTTATAAAAAGCTCAAATCGCAGCTTATTGACTTCTTCTTTTCAAATTGATATTATTTTTAAATAAGGAAATAAAATGAATGTTTGGGACTTTTTGCGGGTCATTATTTCAGCTAACCAATTGATCTTTTAAGAGCTTAAGGGGTGCATTATGGCGCGAGTCGAGGTGTTTGAAAATAAGAAACCCGTCGTTGGAATTAACGGTTTAGGGCGGATCGGCAAGCTGACCCTTTGGAATCACGTGGGGCGAAAATATTTTCAGGAGATCGTGGTCAATACCGGGCGGGAGGTAGGCACGGGCTTGCAGGCCATCGCGCAGCGGATTGAAACCGATTCCACCTACGGCCTGCTGCACCGGTTTCTCTATGGGATCAAAGCCAAACGCTTCATTGAGATCGTGGATGAGAAAGCCGGAAAGATGTTGATTGACGGCATCCCGGTGACCGTTCTCCGGGAGTCGCGGGTTCCGGCGGAGATCAAATGGCGGGATTACGGGGTGGATCTGGTCGTGGAAACCACCGGAAAATTCAAGGACCCCACGATTGCTCCCGACGACTCCGGAGGCTCCCTCCGAGGGCATCTGGCGGCCGGGGCCCGGATCGCCATCAATTCTTCTCCTTTCAAGATCAAGAACAAGGCCCTCTCCGTACCGGATGACGCGATCATGCTGGTCTACGGCATCAATCACACGGCCTTCGATAAAAAAGCCCACCAGGTGTTGTCGGGCGCTTCCTGCACGACCACCGGTTTGGCCCATATGGTCAAGCCCCTGCTGGAAAACGAGGCCACCAATAAGATCCTGACCGCCTCCATGTCCACGGTGCATGCCGCAACCAATACCCAGGCGGTCCTCGATTCCATGCCCAAGGCGGGGGAGAAAGACCTGAGGAAAAATCGAAGCATCCTGAACAATATCATTCTTACTTCCACCGGCGCGGCCGTGGCCCTGGCCGAGGTCATCCCCGAGGTCAAGAACATCGGCTTCATGGCCGATTCCATCCGGGTCCCTACCAACACGGAGTCCCTGATCGTCCTGAATGTCACCTTCCAGAGCAAGATGAAGGCAGACGGGTCGCCCCTGGAGCTGGACACGAGCACCATCAACCGGATTTACCAGGATGCCGGGGAGCGGGACCCGGAAAACCTGCTGCTCTTTTCGATGGATCAGAATGTCTCCAGCGATCTCATCGGGCTGGATGCCGCCGTGGTGATCGAAGGGCAGTTGAACCATACCCGAACCTCGTTCATCGACATTGACTGCGCCTGGATCCCCGGCCTGCCTCCGCAGGTTATACCTACACTGCCGGAGAGTTGCCTCCGGGTGCCCGTGGTCCACGCCAAGATTTTCGGCTGGTACGACAATGAATACGGGAGCTACACCAACCGGTTGGGGGACCTGGCGGTTTACGTGCACAAGCAGTTGGCCTAATAAAAAAGGGCGGGTTTGAACCCGCCCTTTTCTGTTGGTTCTGAATCCCTAATCCGGGCACACAGCCGGGGGCGGCTGTGCTACATTCGTTAACAATTAATCATTAACAATTGATTATGATTATTACCGAGGGCGGGGATGGGACCCTCCCCTACAAAGTCACCCGATTGGACTCCTGGGCCTCCCGCTCGTGGCGGCCCTGGTAGACGGCGCCGCTCCAGCCGTCGATGGAAATGAAGTCTCCCCCGGTGATGGTTTGGCCGTCCACGGTGCTGTAGCCTTTGGTTTCATAGACGCTTAATTTAGTGAACCCCACCACGCCGACCTTGTTGAGTTGGGGGATGGTGACCGCGGCATGGGAGGTGCTGCCCCCCCTGGCCGTCAGGAGCCCCTCCACCTGAAGCAAAACCCCCACATCGTCGGGTACGGAATCGGGACGAATCAGGATCAACGGCGTATCCGGTTCGCTTTCCCGGTACTGCCGGATCTCCTCCTCGGAATAGACCGCCCGGCCCGCCAGTGCTCCCCCGCTCACCCCGATGCCGTTCCCCAGCAGACTTTTTTTCAAGGTCTGGGGAATCCTTAAAAATGGGCAACTTGGTGGTTTCCCGCTGGACCATTTCCCGGGTCTGGAGGATATGGAGGCCCTCCCGGGTGGCCTGCTCAAAGGTAAATTCGATCTCCTGGTGATTGAACCGTTTCTCATAGATCAGGATTTCGCAGAGACGGAGCAGTTGCCCGAATATTTCGGGGAAATTGGCCTCCAGGGAAATGGCCGTGTCCTTCCGTTCGTTCAACCGTTGTTTCTCCGAAATGGGATAGGTGGCGACCAGACCGGAGACAATGTCGTCTCCCTGAACCCCGAAAATGAAGTCGCCGTACAAATTGATGCCGGGGGCGGAGCTTTTGGGGTCCCGGGTGAAGATCACTCCCGACCCGGATTGGCTGTTCAGGTTGCCGAAAATCATGGTTTGGACAATGACCGCCGTTCCCCACTCATCGGAGAGGTGCATCTGACGGCGGTAAATTCGGGCCTGCTCGGAATTCCAGGAATCGATGACCCGAAGAATGGCGTCCTGGAGCTGGTCCCAGGGACGTTCGGGCACTTCCAAACCCTTGTCCTCCAAGGCCCTTTTATAGGCTAGCGCAACCAGCCGCATCTGGTCCGGAGAGAACTGGATCTTACGGCTGACCCCGTAGCGTTGTTTGAAGGTGTCGATCAGGGAATCAAAAAAATTCCGATCCAGGCCCCGCAGCATCCCGTAGCTCTGCAGGTAGCGCCGGTAGGAATCCCAGGCCGCCCAGGAGAATCCTTTTTTTTGACTGAGTCCCTCGGCAATCCTTTCGTTGATGCCCACGTTCAAGATCGATTGCATCATGCCCGGCAGCGAGATCGTGGCGCCGCTGCGGACGCTTAACAGCAGCGGATTTTTGAGGTCTCCGAAATGTCGTCCGACCATCCTTTCCAGATGCCGGATCTCCCGGAGGATGCGGACGTTCAGATCATCCATGATGTACTGGTAGCCCAGCAGGGCTTCAATCCGGCGGAAGACCTCGGTAGTCAGCACAAAACCGGGGGGCACGGGGAACCCCATGGAAGCCAATTCCTTGAGAAAGTAGCCCTTGTTGCCGAGGCGGATCTGGTTGTCTAATTTTTTGTCGCGCCGGTAGAGGGGGGTGATGGCTGTCTCCGGTTCATAGGCCATGACCAGGGTCAGAATCTGCTTGTTCTCTTTAAATTTTTCCAATTCGGCCTGCAAGGTGCGCAGGATACGGTTGATGAAATTATCCAGCACCTGGAGGCCGAAGGCCGACGAGATGGCCATGCGGATAAAATTCTCGGAGAGTTGGTAAAAGAGTTCTTCTTCCCGGCCGAGGGCCCGCCCTCCCAATGTGGAGCCGTCCTCCTTTGAAATTTGAGCAATGATCAGTGGCAGGTTGGGCTGGTGCACCTCGATGTAATATTCCCGAATAATGTCCTGAATTCCTTTGGAGATGAACTGGAAGATGTCGATATACTGGTCGATGGAGAACTGCTTAATTTCCAGGGCGTGGCTGACATACCTCATCTTGGCTGAAAGTCCCTCAACGGCCACACCTTCCAGGTCGAGGGCCTTGATATAGAGCCAGAGGTACCGGTGGATGCGCACCAAGGTGCTTTTGGTGATGAATTTCAGATTAAGGGACTGGATCAGTTCTTCAAAGAGGAGCGTGGCCAGACTTTCCAGTCGCAGGGAAAGCCCCAGGGCTTCAAATTTCTTTTCCCGATAGGTGCCGTACATGGAGGGGATGCCGGCGGCAATATGGCGCTTGCGGTAGATGTTCTCCACGTACTCGCTTTTCTCGGGGGAGAGGATTACTTCCTTTAGTTGGGCGAGAAAGTCCAGAATGACGGCCAGGCTCTTGTCCTGTTTCTTTTTTTGGAGATGGCGACGGAGGTCCCGGACTTTCGTTGCCTCAAAGAGGTAGGAGGTCTCCAGGTCCTTAAGCAGATCAATATGCTGCGGGTTGTATTTCTTGTAGAGCAGTTGATAGAAACGGATGAGCAGCCTGGCCCGTTCCCGGTCCTGCTCCGGGGTTTCGGCCACTCCCTGGATCTCTTTGGCTATCCGGGGACCGTCCCAATTCAGGAAACCTTGGGGATCGGAGCGCACCTTTTCCAGCAGCGAGCGGAAGATCGTCTGCAGCCCCCGTGTCTCCCGGGCGCCTTCGGGGGTCTGGGCATAAACCTCCTCCGGGAGATGGACCCGGAGGAAGGATTTTTTCCCGGTGGCCCAATAACGGAAAGCGTCCTCGAGGAAGGAGACCAAGAGGCTATTGCTCTCCACATGCGATTGTTTGCGGAGGAAATGGACGACCGGGTCCTGCCGGAAGGCAATCTCGTCCACCTCGGTGGATATCTCCCGCAGCTCCCCTTCCGCTCCGATTTCGCTGAAGTAGATGGGGAACAACCGCAGGAGTTGTTTGACCAGATTGAAAGCCGGGCCGATAGAGGTGTTGAGCAGGGCCGAGATGTTCTTCTGGAGCAGGTCCGTATCTCGGATAAAGACCCCTCCCAACTTCAGGTTGATGATCAGCGCCGAGAGCAGCCTCCGGGTCCATCTCGGTTTCAGGGCGATGATTTCCAGCCAGGACCGGATATTCTCGATATGGGCCGGGTTGACCCGGATCTGCCAGTCCGCATTGGCGCCGGCGAGCTGCGGATGCTGAAACCCGAAGGCGATCAGTTCATCGATAAAGGTGTCCGCCAGCGGGTGATAGTTCAGTTTGAATACTTCTCGGGCCACGGTGGTAATGCAATTCAGGACGGTGCTGCGGTACTGAAAACAGGTAGCGCATTTCTTTAGGAGCTGGAATACGTTTCGGACAAAATCGGTCAGATTCTCCGGCGTCTTCTCCCGAAACACCAGGGCCAGACAGCGGTTGATCTCGATCAGCGTCCGGCCGTGGATATCGGCCAGGGCCGGGACGTTGATGATGTGAAAGAGAAAATCCAGCTTGATCAGGTACTCCCGGCCGGCATAGAGGCCGGACCGTTCCAGTTCGTCGGCCACCAACAGATAGCCCTCGACAATCTGGGCGTAATCGGGCCGGGTCAGGTAGCCTTCCGTTCCCGCACCGGCCTCCGGCCCGGGCCTTTCCGGCAGCGATATTAGCTCCTCCCGCAGGGCGGCCAGTGATCGATGGGTCAGAGGCTTGACGATGGCATCGTAGCCGAAAAGGGCGGAAGGTTCCTCCCCCTCCCGGTTGAACCAATCCCGGGGATCGGGCTGTTCCAGCCAGAAAGAATAGGTCGCCTGGAAGACCTGACGAAGAAATTGACCCAGAGGGAGGCCGTCGAACGTAAACGACTGCTCTCGAGCCGCCTGGAGGAGCTTTTTCCCATAGGTCGAACCTTTCCGGAAAAGGAAAGCCTCCTCCCGGGATAAAACAAGAAGGTTGTCGAGGAGGCCGGGGAAAAGGGTTCGATTCCGTTCGATCATTCCGCCGCTCTTGGACAGGATCAGGTCCAGAAAATCAAAGAGGTAACGGAGGGCTGTTTCTCGGGTTTCTTCTCCGGCGCGGGAACGGATCACCTCGAAATAAATCCCGACGAAAATTTGGAGCGCTTCCAGCCCTTTTTCATGGCGGTTAAAGTCATGGAGGTCGCCCAGGGAGAGGGTGCGGAGTTGCTTCAAGACGATCTCCCAGTTCACGAAAGGATGATTTATTTCCGTCAGGAGTTCCCGGGTCCGCTTGAAAACACCGTAGTGCTCCCGGGTAATGTCGAGCAGGACCCGGTATTTTTCGGGTATTTCCACCGTGGCGGCGGTCCGTTCCAGATTGGCCTGCAGGGCGGTGGAGACGAAAGTATTCGAAGTGTCCGGCATAAGATCTAATGGTTTATTCGGTTAAAATAGTCGATTAAAAAATCCGAAATTCGAAGCACGAAATTCGAAACAAGCACGAATGTCCAAAATTCAAATGACCGAAACAAAACGTTAGGAAAGATGGTTTCGCAAAAAGCCGAAAAGCCCGTCATTGCGAGCGAAGCGAAGCAATCTCCGCCATGACAATTAGCCGAATCCTGGGGATTGCTTCGTCGCTGCACTCCTCCCAATGACAGCCTGGGGGACCTTTTGAGAACCTATCATCTGAATTTGTCTTGAATTTTAAATTTTAAACCGATACTTACCTCATGATAAATGACAAGAGCTCCAGCATTCGGTTGGAAAAGCCCCATTCATTGTCATACCAGGAGAGGACCTTGACCAGGGTGCCGCCGATCACGCTGGTGTTGGGCAGGTCCACGATCGAGGAATGCGGGTCCCCGTTAAAATCCAGGGACACCAATTCTTCTTCGGAACAGCGAAGGATACCCTTCAGCGGGCCGGCGGCGTACTCCCTGAACTTGGAATTGACTTCATCCTTGCTGGTGGCTCGGGATAAGGTGGCCACGAAATCCACCAGGGAGACGTTCGGTACGGGTACCCTGACGGACAGGCCGTCCAATTTCCCTTTCATCTCCGGGATGACTTCCGCGATCGCTTTGGCCGCTCCGGTGGTGGTGGGGATCATGGACAGGGCGGCCGCCCGGGACCGGCGCAGATCCTTGTGCGGCTCGTCCTGGATGACCTGATCGTTGGTATAGGCATGGATCGTGGTCATCAGGCCGTATTCCACCCCGAATTCTTTCTGCAGGATCTTGACCACCGGAGCCAGGCAGTTGGTGGTACAGGAGCCCATGGAGATGACGTGGTGTTTGGTTTTGTCGTACTGCTCCGGGTTAATTCCAAAGACGACCGTAACGTCCGGGTTTTTGGCCGGTGCGGAAATGACCACCTTTTTGGCCCCGGCCAGGAGGTGCCTTTCAGCGCCCGCCCGGTCGGTAAATTTGCCGGTGCTCTCCAGGACCACATCGACTTCCAGGGCTTTCCAGGGCAGGGACGCCGGGTCCTTCATAGCGAAGGCCTTGATTTCCTTTCCGTCCACCCAAATGGCGTTTTCTCCGGCCTTGACTTCCGCCTGCAGGACCCCATGGACCGAGTCGTATTTCAGCAGATGGGCCATCGTCCGCGCATCGGCCAGATCATTGACGGCCACGAATTCAACCGCGTCGCTCCTGAAACCCGCCCGAAATACCAGCCTCCCGATCCTTCCAAAACCATTTATGGCGACCTTAATGGACATGATTATCTCCTCTTTCTGAAAAAAGTTATAGGACCATGGAACTAGAGAACTTAAAGAAATGCTATCCGAAAGCAGGGGGCTTGTCAACTTATTGCGCCGGGGCTAGAGGGACCCCGGTATGAGGGAAGCACCTTTTATGTCAATACATTGGAGGGAAAAGGCCGGGGGACTGTTCTACCTACTAACGTCGAACATCGAACATCGAACGTCCAACCTCGAATGAAATACAAACCCCCAGTTCAAAATTCGATGTTGGGCGTTCGATGTTCGATGTTCATCCTTTTCAGTTATCCTCCCCCACCTTGTCTGCGGGTTATTCTTCCTCTTCCTTGGCCTTCAGTTCCTCGGGGATGTACATGATCTCCTCGAAAATTTCCTTGAAGGACATGACCTTGATTCCCAGGTCGTATTCCTTTCCCAGGTCGCGAACCTGGTCGTAGCAGTTGTGGCAGGGGCAGATGACGATTTTGGCACCGGTGGCCCTGATCTGGTCGGCCTTGGCCTTGCCGGCTTCCATGCGGCGCCGCTTGAAGGGCGGTCCCATGGGGATGGCTCCGCCGCCGCCCGAGCAGCAATAGTTGTAATTCCCGTGGGGATTCATTTCCCGGAAATCCTCGGCAATGTGGCTGACGATGAACCGGGCCTCGTCGGCCAGGCCGCCGTTCCGGGAGACGTTGCAGGGGTCCTGAAAGGTAATGGGATCTTTGATTTTATGGGTGAACTTCAGCCGCCCTTCGCGGATGTATTCGGCGAAAAGTTTTACGCTGTGAATGACCTCAAAATTATGCTCACGCCCTAACCAGATCGGCCCTTCAAACTGAACGGCCCGGAGTGCGTGGCCTCACTCGGTGATGACGACGCGCTGGACCTGCAGCTCTTCGGCGGCGTCGCGGATCAGTTTAACAATGTAACCGGCGGTCTTCAGGTCACCGGCAAACATGGCCAAGTTGGTGTCGTCCCAACCCATCTTGCTGGGAACGGTCCAGTCCTCTCCGACCACATGAAAGACTTTGGCCGCCAATTGGATGTCCTGGGGATAATACTTAGGCTCCCGGGCATTGACGGTATACATGATTTTGGCGCCTTTTTTGTCGATCGGAATGGTGGCGCCGGGAAGCTCCTCCTGCAGTTCCTCCTCCATCCACTTCACGGTTTCCACCCAGTCTTCTTCGGAGACGGCCATCTGGTTGCCGGTCTCGAGATAGTTCTTGATGGCGGCCTTCAACCCTTCCGGGGCCATGCCCTGGGAGGTCAGAATTCCCCGCAGGGTGGCCACCATGGTGGCCATGTCGATGCCGAAAGGGCAGAACATGGTGCAGCGGCGGCAAAGGGTGCAGTCGCCGTAGGCGATGTCATAGATTTCCCGGAGGTATTTTTCGTCCACCTTCCCTTTTTTTTTGACGAATTCTTTCAGCTTCTGGGCCTTGTAGGAGGGGACCATCTTGGGGTCTTTGTTCTTGGAGACATAAAAGTGACAGGTGTCGGCACACAAGCCGCAATGGGCGCAGATCCGCATCCACATCTTCAGGCGGGCGTTCATCCGGGTGTCGATGGCCTGGCGGATGGACTCGGGATCGATGGTGACCTCGGGATACTTTCGTTGGGCTTCAGCCATTGGAGTACTCCTCTTGATGACGGGTTAAACGGAATAGTTCCTTCGCCCGAATTCAACGCCGATAACCGAGCGGGAAACAAAGAACAGGATCCAGTGGGACAATTTGGAAAAGGGGACCAGTATCAGCATCAGTTCCCCGGTCAGGAGGTGGAGGGTAGTGGTATACTGTCCATAGAAGGGTAACGCCGAGGTCGTCCAGGCGTAGGCGCTGCCGTCCGGGTGGGTGTTGATGTATCCGGTGATGAAAGGCAGGGCACAAACGATCAAAAGCAGATAATCCGAAGCGGTGGTGATGATCCGGACTTCGGCCAGAACTATTCGTCGCACGATAAAGAAAAGGGTGATGGCGATCAAGGTCAGGGTCATCCAATCCGCCCAGTTGTCCGGCATTTGCCACCAGCTCCAGCCAAAGCGGCTTTCCTGCCAAAGCGTGACATGGGCGCTGAAGAAAATAGGAACCGCCAGGAGACAAATATGAAAGATATATCCCAAAATGGTAAAGACGGGAGTTTTTTTAAGGTCCACATTTAAGGGGAGTAACCAACGCAGGATGGAAAGACTCATCCATTTAAAACTGAAGTAACGATAAACGGGTTTGTCTTTTTTGGTACTCAGGGTGATGAAAAAAAGTAAGCGTAAGGCGCTTCCGACCAGGAAGGTTAGAAAGGCGATCCATAACAGGGGTCCTTCAACAAAAGAAGTAAACGTCATGACGACCTCCTTGAGACATAAAAGATGTTTTTTTTAAAGGCCGAAACAATTCACTATAACACAAAGTCCCCTTTTCTTACTGAAAATCCTATCCCCTGTCAATAGGGAATCTCTTCTTCCTGAAAAAAATATTTTGACTAGGCAGTCAATTATTAAAAATAAATTAGCCAGTTATGGAACGATGGGGTTATTGAGGCGCAGGGCTTGATTTTGTATTGAAAATGGAGAAACCTGGAAAAGAGAAACTATGTGAAATATGAAACAAAGACCCCCCGGTCCGGGACCTGGTGTCCTCGAAGGCCCGATTTCAGCCTAACCTGCCCGGCTAGGCAGTCGCCGATCCAAAACAGCCAAGAAAGCATTCAGGATATTCCCATGTTCGACGTTCGTCTGGTATGAGAGGAGATAATAGAAGTCTCAGGGGCTAAGCCGGTTTTTTGAATTTCTTGAAAAGATCGGCCATGGTCCCGAGGGTTCCGGATCCCTGGTCCTGTCCCAAGTAGTGTTTCAATTCGGCTCGTTCCTGGTTTTCAATGACCGATTTCCTGGAGAGGGAGATCCGGCCCTGATCGTCGATCTTGATGATCTCCACTTCCAATGCCTCTCCTTCCTTCAATCCTTTCGGGGAAGAACCGGACCCGGCGGCCAGGTTACTTTGGTGAAGGAGGCCGCGAACCCGGGAACCCAATTCGGGCAGATCCAGAAAGAGGCCGTAGGGTTTGACACTGCTGATGACGCCTCTGGTGATCAGGCCGACTCGGGGCTTCAGGGGGGTAAGCGGAAGAGCGGAGACCGACCGATCCTCCGAAATTTCGACGTCGGCGGAAGACAGGGGAGATGAAGCCAAATCCCCGGCCTCTAATTCATCCAACCTCCGACCGCGGCGGATCACATCCCCGGTGCGGGTCTCGGAAAGTTCGCCGGTCGAGTGCTCCGCCGGGGGAGCGGCCGCCTTCAGCGAGAGAGATACCCGTTGACGATCCCGGTCGATTTCCAGAATCATGACCGTTACGGTTTCCCCGGGGCTGAGCACCTGTTTGGGATGGGCAATCCGCCGGTCGGATATCTCTGAGATATGAATCAATCCTTCCAGGCCCGGGCTCAACTCCACAAAGGCCCCGTAAGGAGTTAAATGGCTGACCTGGCCGGAGACCAGGGCCCCCTCCTGAAAGGGGAGTTCCTCCAGCCAGGGATCCGGTTCCAAGGATTTCATGGATAAACTGATTCGTTCTTCCCCTTTTTCCCCCTGCTCCAGTCGCAGGACTTGGACTCTGACCGCCTGCCCGGTTTGGAGGCGGTCGGCGGGGTCGGCGACCTGCTGCCTCGAAATTTCGGAAATGTGCAGCAAACCCTCTAGTCCGCCCAGATCCACAAAGGCGCCGAAGGGGGTTAAGCGCGTTATCACGCCGTCCAGAACGGCCCCTATGGCCAGGGTCTCTCTCACCTTGGCGGCCTGCGCTTCCCGTTCGGCCTGCAACACGGCCCGGCGGGAGAGGAGCACGTTCCGTCCTTCCTCCTCAATTCGCAGCACTTGGAATTTTTGGTTGGTCCCCACCAGGACTTCCGGATTTTCGCAGTAGTGAAGGTCAATCTGGGAAAGGGGGCAGAAGGCCCGAGCGCCACCAATCTCCACTTCCAATCCCCCTTTGTTGACCTTAAGGACCATCCCTTCCACCGGGAGGTCCGCCTCATAGGCCCTCTGGAGCAATTCCCGTCCGAGCGTTCCGTGGGCTTTCCGCAGGCTCGTCCCCAGGTGGACTCCCTGAGGAGTAAATTCGATCACGGTGAGGGAAACCTCGGAGCCAACGGCGATGGTGGACCGGCCTTCGGCGTCTACAAAATTATCGATCGAGGCCCAGCCCTCGGCTTTATACCCGAAATCGACAAACACCGTATCTTTAGTGATCAGGACGACCTGGCCTTGTACCAGGTCTCCGGGTTGGATTTTCTTTCGGGAGGTCATGGAAGGTCGGGCTTCGAAGAGTTCCGCAAAACTGGTTTCTTCCGGTTGTCTTTCGGAAGGGCCTGAGGTTAATTCCGCTTCGTCCGGCGAAGGCTGGTCTTTCAGATCTGTTGAGTCCATTGGGATCCTTTACTATTACATGAATTCGAAATTTCGAATTTGAACCAAAAAGTTAAATATTTTTGGTTAGGTTTTTCCCTGGCCGCCGGCCGAAGGTGGCGATACCGGGCTGTAATGTGAAAAATGCATGGAAAAGGTTGCCCGACCTTGGCTGGCCGACCGCAGGGCCGTTGAATAGCCGAACATCAGCGAAAGGGGGGCGATGGCTCGAACCTGCTGGATTTTTTTGCGGGAGCTGATTTTTTCGATTTTCCCTTTGCGGCCGTTTAAGTCCCCGATCACTTCTCCTAGGAATTCGTCGGGCACGATGATTTCCATCTGCATGATGGGTTCCAGGAGTACCGGTTGGGCTTTCTGGCAGCCGTTACGAAAGGCCAGAGCAGCCGCCACCCGAAAGGCCATCTCCGAAAATTGGCTTTCCGTGGTCTGTGCTTGGGTCAGGACCACCTTGACATCGACCACGGGGTATCCCTGAACGACCCCGGAAGTGCAGGATTCGTTCACGGCCGACTCAATGGCATCAACGATGGCGGCGGGGACCGTTTCTTCCGGGACCAGGCTCATAAAGAGATTTCCTTCCCCGCGGGAGTTAGGGATCAATTGGAGGTTGACCTGTGCCTGATGATGGACTCCTCCCAGTTCCCGGTCAAAGATCTCTTCCACCTCGGCGGCCTGCCGAATGGTTTCCCGGTAGACGACCTGGGGTTTTCCGGTGTTGACCGCCAGGTTATATTCCCTTTCCAACCGGTGAACCAGCACCTCCAGATGCAGTTCCCCCATGCCGGAAATGACCGTCTGGCCGGAATCCTCGTCCATTCGAAAATGAAAGGTGGGGTCCTCCTCAGCCATTTTCCCCAGCACGTCGACGATCTTTTCCTGCTGCCCGGAGGTCTTAGGCTCAATAGCCAGAGAGAGGACCGGTTCGTAAGTATCAATGGCTTCCAGGATGATGGGGTATTCGGGATCGGTCAAGGTATCGCCGGTAGCGGAGCTTTTTAAGCCGATGACCCCGATGATATCCCCCGCCCGGGCCTGTTCGATCCGTTCCCGCTTGTTGGCATGCATGCGCAGGATGCGGGCCACCCGTTCCCGGGTATTTTTAAGGGGGCTATAGACCTCCTGGCCCACATTCAGGATGCCTGAGTAGATCCTCAAATAGGTGAGCTTCCGTCCCTGATCCATGCTGATCTTAAAGGCCAGGCCGGCAAAGGGAGCGTCGTCCCGAGGGGGGCGGTTTTCCAGGATTTTGGTGTTTGGATTCTGGCCGCTCACCGGCGGAATATCGAGAGGATTCGGAAGAAAGTGCACAATACCGTCCAACAGCGGCTGGACGCCTTTGTTCCTTAGGGCGGCTCCGCAGAAGACCGGAACGATTTTTAAATCGATGGTCCCTTGACGGATTACCGGAAGCAGGGATTCCGCTTCGATGGTTTCGCCGCCCAAATAACGCTCCAGAAGGGTTTCATCCAAGTCGGCCAGTATTTCCAATAATTTTTCCCGGTACAAGGCCGCTTCCTCCTGGAGTTCCGCCGGGATGGGCTGCACCTCAAACTCGGCCCCCATGTTGTCCTCGTTCCATTTAAGGGCGTTAAAATGGAGCAGGTCGATGGTCCCCTGGAAATTTTCTTCCTTCCCCCAAGGCAGATGGAGGATTAGGGGCTGGGCCCCCAATTTATCTTTGATCTGGGAAACGGTCCCCTGGAAATCCGCGCCTACCCGGTCGAGTTTGTTGATAAAAGCGATTCGGGGCACATGGTACTTGTCCGCCTGGTGCCAGACGGTCTCCGACTGGGGCTCCACTCCGCCCACGGCGCAGAAAACGGCCACGGCCCCGTCCAAAATACGCAAGGAACGTTCCACTTCTATGGTGAAATCCACGTGACCGGGGGTGTCGATTATGTTGATGGTCTGGTTCAACCAATGGCAGGTGGTCACGGCCGAGGTGATGGTGATGCCCCGTTCCTGTTCTTCAGGCATCCAGTCCATGACCGCCTCCCCGTCATGGACCTCCCCGATTTTGTAGGATTTGCCGGTATAAAAAAGGATGCGCTCGGTCAAAGTGGTCTTGCCGGCATCGATGTGGGCCATAATGCCGATGTTTCGTATCTTGCGCAGTCGTGAATCTTTGGCCGTCATACCGGGAACCCCGATTCCTCCGTAAGGTAGGGGGAACTGTAGGCTATTTTCCATCATTCGTCAAGGGGGCAAAGCAAAAGGTACCCGTCGCGAGGGGAAGGAACCTCACGGGTAAGGCGTTGTTAATTTCAGGGACCTTTGCTATAATGAACGCTATGTTTTCGGTTGCGCGATCCCAACTACTGGCGATCTACAAACGCCTCCAGGCTGCCTTAGGGCCAAGCGGTTGGTGGCCGGGGGAAACCCCGTTGGAGATTATCGTCGGGGCTATTCTAACCCAAAACACCTCCTGGCGCAATGTGGAGCAAGCTTTGGCCCGACTGAAAGAGGAGGGGGCTCTCTCGGTTGAGCGGCTAACGCGAATGGGGGAAGCACAATTGGCCGAGTGGATTCGGCCGGCCGGATATTATCGGATCAAGGCCCAGCGCCTCAAAAATTTTTTTCATTTTCTCCAAGAGGAGTATCAGGGCCAAATCGGGGCCCTGGCTGAGCTGCCTCTGGAAAAAGTCCGGGATCAACTGTTGGGTGTTCGGGGAGTTGGACCGGAAACGGCGGACAGTATCCTATTGTACGCCCTGGGCAAGCCCACATTTGTGGTGGACGCCTACACCCATCGGATCTTTTCCCGTCACCGACTGGTTCCCGAGGAATCCGACTATGAGGGCTTGCGTTCTTTTTTTATGGAGTCCTTGCCGGAGGACGCCCCCCTGTTCAACGAATTTCATGCCCTCATTGTTCGGACGGCCAAGACCTATTGTAAGAAAAAAGCGCCGCTTTGCGGGGATTGCCCCTTGCGGGATCTGGAGCCGGCCTGACCGGAATCCGTCGGTTTTTTTCTCTGGACCTGGGACGGGCAGCCTGAGGCAGGAAATACAAGCCGGCCAGAAAACTCCCCTAATCGGATAGCATTAAGTCAAAGTCAACCCTGTTAATTATCAATTGACTATGGGATTTTGAACGGATGTTGCAAGTCAAAAGGCTTATTTACGACTTGAGGATGGAAGCATGAAGAAAAAAAGCATCGTTTTTTTAACTGCCGGGTTTTGGATCTTGGTACTGTTCAGCGGCTGCCTTCCGCCTAAGCAGGTTATCAGCGGGTATGAGGACCCGGCCAAGAGGATTCAGCCCGAGGAAGTCGAGAAATCGGGCGACCGAGCGGAAGAAAAGAAGAAAATGGAAGCCTTGACCCGAAAGTTGGAGGAAACCGAAAAGCGGCTTTTGGAGTTGCAGCGGAAAACCCAGGAGACCTACCAGCGACTGGAAGAGGCCTCGAAAAAAACCGAAAGGTCGTTGGAGCGCATCGAAAGGGCCGGGGAAAAGATTGAAGCCGTGGGTAAAAAAGAAGCTCCATGAGATCCAAAACGCGTTCGTCCCGAAAACCGCGGGGATGGTTTCAAAAACTGGATCAGGATAATATCTTTTTTTTAGCCTCCGGGCTGGCCTTTGATTTCCTGATCTGCTTTATCCCTTTGATCTTGGTCATCCTCTCTTTACTGGGATTTTTTCTGAATTCCTCCCAGGAGATTCTGGATTACGTTCGAACCTATCTGGTCCGGATGCTTCCCCAGGCTTCACCTAAATTGACCGCCAATATCCTGAATCTGGTCAAGGATCGTCAGATCGTCGGGCTAGTGGGTTTTATAGGTTTGATTTGGACGGCCATGCGCCTCTTCGGTTCCATTCGGACCGTCCTGAACAAGACCCTGGAGATCGTCTCCCATCATAGCTACCTGCGGGAGAAACTCCATGACCTGCTTTATGTATTAATTACCGGAATCCTATTCCTCTTCTCCATCCTCCTGAACGGCCTTTTCGATCTGATCCGGACGATCCCGGCCAAGCTGGGGCTGCCTCCCTTGTTGGACCTGAAATGGTGGGGCTGGACGGCCGGCATCCTGGTGGCCTATTTTTTTTCGGTGTTGATGTTTTTTGTCCTCTTTCGTTTTTTACCCACTCGAAAACCATCCACCCGGGCCGCCTTTCTTGCGGCCCTGCTCATTGCCGGCCTCTGGGAAGTGGCCAAACACCTTTTTCGTATTTATGTGAATTTTATCAATTCCTTTGCCGCGGTCTACGGGTCGTTGGGCCTGCTGGTCGTTTTTATCCTTTGGATTTATTATTCTTGCCTGCTTTTTGTCTTGGGCGGAGAGATCATGTGGCTTTTCTCCAGAGAGCGGTCATGACCGGGGCGGGGTTGGTTCAGCAAGTTATCAATGGCCTCAACCTGGGATGCCTCTACGCCTTGATCGCCATCGGCTACACCCTGGTCTACGGGATACTGCGTCTGATCAATTTTGCCCACGGCGATGTTTTAATGGTAGCCACCTACTTTTCCTACTACGGGGTAGTGCAGTTTGCCCTGCCCTGGTGGATGGCTGCTTTGGCGGCCTTACCCCTGACCGCGTTGCTGGGAGTGGCTATCGACCGGGGGGCCTACCTGCCCGTCCGCCGGGCCCCCAGGATTTCGGCCTTGATTGCGGCCATCGCTGTTTCCTTTCTTCTGGAAAATTTGGGTTTGGTGATCTTCGGCGGCCGGCCCAAGGCGTTTTACCGGCCGCCCGTGCTGGGAGAAATCGTCGAGTGGGGCGGGGTCCGAATTCTCAGCCTGAGCCTCTGGACCCTGGCGGTCACCTCGGTCATCCTGGCCCTGGTATTTGTGTTCATTTATAAGACGCGGATCGGTCTGGCCATGCGAGCGGTTTCCCGGGATATGGAAACCGTATCGCTGATGGGCGTTCCGGTGAATCGGGTCATCAGCCTGACTTTTGCACTGGGTTCGGCTCTGGCCGCCGCCGGTGGGATTCTCTGGGCCATGAAATATCCCCAAATCAATCCCCTGATGGGGATGATCCCCGGTCTGAAGGCCTTTGTGGCAGCGGTTCTAGGGGGGATCGGGAACGTGTTCGGCGCCGTGGCCGGAGGGCTGATTCTAGGAATCCTGGAAATACTCCTGGTCGCCTGGCTGCCTTCTCTGGCGGGTTACCGGGATGCCCTGGCCTTTTTCCTTTTGATTGCCATTCTCCTCCTCCGGCCGACGGGTCTTTTCGGCGAAGAGTCATCCGGTTAGATTCTTACCTGAAAACATGGTTTGACAACTTTTAACGTGGTTTTTATTACAGCCAAAAAAATATCAGATTTTTTTGGCTAAAGGTTATCGGAGACTACCCTTGCCTTCCTCCCGCCGGGATATTATTTTCACCCTTCTTGAGTGTGCCGGTCCTGCTGGCCGTCCTGTTTTTTTTCAGCCGCTACAGTTCCGAGTACCAGATCCGGATCCTGAGCCTGGTCGGTATCTTCATTTCATTGGCGGTGAGTTACAACCTGATCAATGGGGTCACCGGACAGTTTTCCCTGGCCCCCAACGCCTTCATCGCTCTGGGGGCTTATACCGCCGCCCTGCTGACCATGGCCCCGGAAGAAAAAAGGATTTCTTTTATTATCGAGCCTTTGATCTGGCCGCTCAATCAGGTCTGCCTGCCTTTTCCCCTGGCCCTGCTCTCGGGGGGGGTGGTGGCGGCCTTGTTTGGATTTCTGATCGGGTTTCCCGTCTTCCGGGTCAAAGGGGATTATCTGGCCATCGTCACCCTGGGGTTCGGGGAAGTGGTCCGGGTAGCGGCCAATAACCTCCAATCAATTACCAACGGCCCTTTGGGCCTCAAGGGCCTTCCCCCCTATACCAATCTGTGGTGGTCCTGGGGGGTGGCGCTCTTGACCGTCGTTTTTGTGGCCCGGCTGATTAGGGGGAGCTACGGCCGGGCGCTGAAGGCCGTTCGCCAGGACGAGCTGGCGGCGGCGGCCATGGGAATCAATGTCTTCTGGCATAAGATGCTGGCCTTCGTCATCAGCGCTTTTTTCGGCGGTCTGGGCGGTGGGCTCTTGGCCCATCTCATCACCACTATTTCACCGACCCTGTTTTCCTTCTTCCTGACCTTTAACCTCCTGATCATGATTGTGGTGGGGGGGTTGGGGAGCATCACCGGATCGGTCATCGCGGCGGCTCTGATCACCTGGGGCGGGGAATGGCTCCGCTGGGTGGAGGAGCCGATGCACCTTGGGCCTTGGCAGGTGCCGGGAATTCCCGGGATGCGCATGGTCTTGTTTTCCTTTATTCTATTAGTGGTCATCCTCTTCGCCCGGGAAGGGCTCATGGGCCGGAGGGAATTTTCCTGGGATAAAGTGTTACGCCGAAGGCCATGACTCTGCTGGAGATCCGCCACCTGACGTTATTTTTTGAAGGGCTGATGGCCGTCAATGATTTTTCCTGGCAGGTGGGGCCGGGGAAGATCATGGGCCTGATCGGGCCGAACGGGGCCGGAAAGACAACGGTTTTCAATCTGATTACCGGGGTGTTGAAACCCCGGGAGGGGCGGATTCGTTTCAACGACCGGGAGATTGCCGGCTGGCCGCCCCACGCCGTTTGCCGGGAGGGCATCGGCCGCACCTTTCAGAATATCCGGCTGCTGCCGGAGATGACCGTTCTGGAAAACGTTCTGATGGCCTTTCACGGCCGCCTGCGATCCTCTTTCTGGGGCGCGGTTTTCCAATTTCCCCGCTATCGGCAGGAAGAGCGGTCCATGCAAAGCGAGGCGCGGGCTATTCTGGAACGGATGGGCCTGGCGGAGAAGGCGGAGGCCTCGGCCCACTCCCTGACCTACGGCCAACAGCGGAAGCTGGAGATCGCCCGGGCCCTGGCGACCCGGCCGCAACTGTTGTTGCTGGACGAACCGGCCGCGGGCATGAATCCCCGGGAAACCGTAGAGTTGATGGCGCTTATCCGGCAAATCCGCTCTGATTTCAAGCTGTCTCTCCTGGTGATTGAACACGATATGCGCTTTGTGGCCGGACTCTGCGATGGGGTGAAGGTACTAGACTACGGGGCCACGATTGCCGAAGGAACACCCCAGGAAATTCAGCATGACCCCCGGGTGATCGAAGCGTATCTGGGGAAGAA
>CAVUPH010000022.1:0-117544 GCA_963743305.1 uncultured delta proteobacterium | reverse complement strand
TCTGACCCGCGCCCGGGAAGATGCGGTCCGGGCCCTGCGCACGGCCCGGCAGCACTTAGGGGCCTTCCTGCTTCGCTATGGCCACCGGTACCCCGGTAGGACATCCTGGACCCCGTCGCATATCCGTTGGTTAGCGGATATCACCATGCCTCACCCGGCCCAGCAAATTACGCTCCAGGAATATATTCACGCCGTCACGGAGTGCAGCTCGCGGGTGGATCGTTTGGTGGATCAGATTCTCAAGCTGTTGCCCCAGTGGCGCCTGGCCCCGGTGGTGGAAGCCCTCCAGGCCCTCCGGGGGGTAGCCCCTATTGTGGCGACGACCACCGTGTCCGAGATTGGCGATATCACCCGTTTTGAGAACCCCCGGCAATTCATGGCCTATCTGGGGCTGGTGCCTTCGGAACATTCCACCGGTACGTCCGTAAAACGGGGCAGTATCACCAAAACCGGCAATGGGCACGTCCGACGCGTGCTGGTCGAAGCGGCCCATGCCTATGCTTTTCCGGCCCGGGTTAGCCGGTTGCTGCTCAAACGCCAGCAGGATCTGCCGCAACCCATCCGGGAGATCGCCTGGAAGGCCCAGGTCCGGCTGTGCGGCCGGTTCCGCAGGCTGATGGCCAAAGGAAAATTGAAAACCAAAGTGGTAACCGCCATCGCCCGGGAACTCTCCGGTTTCATCTGGGCTATTGCCCAAGAGGTTCCGTTGCCCAGTGTGTAAACCATAGGTCAAAAAACCATAGCGCTCTATCAGGAGGTCCGTAGAGCCTAAACGATATCCGGTCCAGAGTACCAGCAGAGACGCGACCACGTTGGGAGAATCCTCGGGGAATCCAAGGAATAAGGGCAACCGAATTTCCGAGCCTAGAGCGAGGCAGCTCCCGTGATGTAGTCAAGTCAGGCGAATCAACACGCGAATATCAGAATGATCAAACGTCGCAAAACGGTCCCGTCTCTGCTTGTGCTCTGGAACATTCTAACAGCATAACCCTCAACTAAGGGACAGGAAGATTTTTTTTCTTGACAACTGTCAGCCATATCGGATTCCAGGTTGATCGTTCGTCGTTTGATTCGCGGCTGATCCAATGAAACGAGTCGGGATGAATATCCGTGAAACACCACTGACAGATATTTCCAGCCTCATCACGGTACTCCTGTATGATCTCGTTTCCCACCGGGCGACCCAGCATTCTGTTGAAGTTCCGCCGGACTGGATCGATCCAGGTGATCTCCCACTGATCAGTCTTCGGATCATAGACCTCTTAGGTGGTACCATACATTCCGTCTTCCGATCCAGCAGCCCTCGCTTTGCGGGATGGCGCGATCCAAACGTCTCCTGGATCGCACCGCCCGGCCAGTGCCCAAGCGAAATGAACTTCGCATGAGTTCTCGAAACGTTGACCGTCCGACCATTGTATGCTGACTGGTCCATCCGAGGATCCGATGAATTGTCCATAGAGCATCATCTTCTCGGCCCGATCAGAAGCCGGTCCGGAAGCTATCAGCGCCTGGCTAAAACCGAAGGATTCAAAGGCGATCGTTTTTCGAGCGGTCTGTTTCATAATGACAACTCTTTCCTTATTTCATCCAGGGCGGCTTTCCCCTGGGGGATCATCTGAAACAATTCATTCAATTTTGAGCAGATATAGTCATCACAGTGGGCGCAGTTCTTCAGTTGTTTTTCCCGGCCGCATTTCCTTATCTCACAAACCCGACAATGGCTGAAAAGCCGTTCTTGGGGCGATGATCATGAGCCCCACCGCCTTCCTTCGGATCTTTTTTGATACCCAAACAATGGGGACACATCTTGCGACTTAGAGTAATTCATATTTTCTTGAATGCACCAAGTCTCTGATATTGGCAATAAAAGAGCTCGGGGGATGAAAGTCGGGGTACCGCTTATAGAGAGTGGCCATTCGACTCAGTTCATCCAATTCCCTGATCCGATTCACGGCCCCTCCTTCCGGCCTGATACGGCAGGGGTGTTTAGCAAAAACCAAATCCTTCTCCTCGACCTTCTCCATATAATGCTGCGAAATCAAATAACGTTCGCAGGTACAAGGATTGTCCGGATTCATCAGGGCACAATTTTTCATCAGAAATTCCCGTAGCCGTTCCCGGGCTCTCGAAAGACGTTTTCGAAAGGCCATCGGGGTAATCTCTAGGATGGCCGCCCCTTGCTCGCTGCTCACATCGAAAACATCCGCCAGGAGAAAGGCCAGACGGTGTTCCCTATCCAGGCAAAGCAGCAACCCTTGCAGGCAACTGATCTTGATCTCCTCCACAAAAACATTCTGTAAGGCGCCGGAATGAGACTCTTTCCAGTCTACGGCCGAGTCCAATTCAAGACTTTTTTCGTATTCTTCAAAAGACACCGCCTCAAGTTCCGCCCGACGCTTGCGAATGGTCAACAAATGGTTGACGGCCACCCGGTACATCCAGGTAGTAAAGGCGCTTTCTCCTCTATTTATTCTTCCTTTTCAGGTTTCTTATATCTTTTGACGCTCAGAAAGCATCCGGTGTGACCGAAAGTATACCATTTTTTCATCAATTCAAAATTTGGCTTACTTTTTTTCGCGAGGGGAAGAAAGGCACCTACCCCGGAAAGACTTGGCGCAGGAGTGGACTCAAGGACAGGAAACCAAATCGGATTCGAATCCGGATAAGATGAACGGCTATTTTGAAAAGCCTATTTGGGAATGTCGGGCGTGTATCTTTTTACTTCCTGAAATAATTGCGAAAATCAAAGTATTCACACGGACGCGCGTCAAACGGCCCCTTGGATTTCCTCGACATATTGGACGCTTCGCCCTTTTGGGTGGGTACCCCCCAGATCTAGTATGGCCGTGGGCCGACCCCGAACCGTATCCAATAGCGCCGTCGTCGTTACTTATAACGCTCTTCCTTCCAGGGGTCGGCGGAATTACTGTAGCCATTCCGCTCCCAATAGCCCGGCTCATCTTTAGCTGTAAATTTAATTGTTTCGAGCCATTTGGCACTTTTGTAAAAGTAGCGGTCGGGCACCAGGGCCCGTACAGGGGCGCCATGCTCCTTGGGGAGCTTCCGGCCAAAGAAACTATGGGCGAGGATGACATTTTCCTTGCGGGCTTCCGTTATCGGGATGTTGGCGGAATAACCGGCGGCGGCCCCAAAGATAACAAAATTGGCCTCTTTTCGCGGTTTCGCCAGACGCATGATGGTGCTCAGGCGGACCCCGGTCCAATGGGAATCCAAGAGCGTCCAGCCCGTAACGCAATGCACATCACAGGTTAATTGAACCTGTTCCAATGCCAGCAGCTCCTTATAGGAGAGAACCAGTGGTTTTTCCACCTCACCTTCGAGGTGGAGCGTAAAGTTGTCCACTGAGGCCGTCCCCGGTTGACCGCCCATATCCAAAATCTTTTTTATCGCCTCCTGACCGGGGGGGATACGCGGCTTGCCGTCAGGCCTGGTTTGGCTCGCCAGCGCCTGTTGTTCAAGATCAAGGAGTTTCATAAAAGTCCCCGGCAGGCCGATAGTGACCATGGTGCCGCCGGCTGCTGCCAGGAAGGTGCGTCGGGAAATAGGGATGTCTTTAGGCATGGCTCTCATTCCTTTTATGTGTATTTAATCTAACCATGCCGGCCAAGTTTTTCAAGATTGGAAGACGGGTTTCTTCGCCGGTCAAGGGGGCGTGTCCCATCTCATTTTGTTAAATTTCATTTGACCAGTGTCACGTGACACGATAATATTGGACCATGATCAAGACGTTCACGGACAGGCGTACCCAGGAACTGTACGCTACGGGCAAGTCGAAACGATTCCCGCCGGATGTCACCCGGCAGGCAGCTCGCAAGCTGGAGTATGTCGATCTGGCAACGCGGTTGGACGACCTGAAGGTCCCAACGGGTAATCGGCGCCATTCGCTCGAGGGTCACCGGAAGGGTCAGTACTCGATTTCCGTCAACGACCAGTGGCGCATCTGCTTCCGGTTCATTGACGGAGACGCCAACGACGTCGAAATTTGTGACTACCATTGAAACGAGGTTGCTATGAGCATTTTAAACACAGGAGGGATCAAACGGCGGCCTACCCACCCGGGTGAGATGCTGCGCGAGGATTTCTTGTCGGACTACGGGCTCACTGTTGCCGGCCTGGCCGATGCCGTAGGGGTTTCCCGTCAGACTATCAATGAGCTGCTGCGGGGTCGCCGGGCGATCTCTCCGGGAACAGCTCTTCGGCTCGCGCGCCTCTTCGGCAATTCTCCGGAGTTCTGGCTAAACGCCCAGCGCGCGGTAGACCTTTGGGACGCGGCACAGACAATCGAAAAAGACTTGCAGCGAATCAGGCCGTTGAGTGCCGCCTAATTGAGACATCGGGTAGCCATCTTTATGGTGGAGCGGGGTGATAGAGTCGCCCGATGTAACGCATCTTTGATTCCGCCTGGTCAGGAAAGCCGGCTGCTTTTTCGCGGCGGATCCGGATACAAGGGAAGGATTGGTAGATGGCTAAACTATACTCCATTGATGGAAAGACACCCTCCGTTGACCCCACCGCTTTCGTCCACCCCGAGGCGGTGCTGATCGGCGACGTCCGCATCGGGCCGGGCTGCTATATCGGTCCCTGCGCCTGCCTGCGGGGAGACTTCGGGCGCATTCGGCTGGAGGCCGGGACCACCGTCCAGGATACCTGCGTGATTCATACCTTCCCCGACCAGGAGGTCATCATCGAAACCGGCGGTCTCCTGGGACACGGGGCCGTGATTCACGGCTGTACCATTAGAATGAACGCCATGGTGGGGATCAACGCCGTGGTGCTGGACAAGGCCGTGGTGGGCGAAAACTCCCTGGTCGCCGCCGGGGCCCTGGTGCCGGCCGGCAAGGAGATCCCGGCCAACAAACTGGTCGCCGGCGTCCCCGCCAAAGTCATCCGTAGCCTGACCGAGGCGGAGATCGCCGGAAAACTGGAGGGAATCCGCATGTACCAAACGCTGGCGGTGCGGTCCCTTAAATCCCTGCGCCCGGTGGAGCAATAGATGCCCGCAGCGCCGGAATACGCACGGAGATCGTCTTTGGATAAAATCAAGGGGAGTGGTTCGTCTCCAGCGCCCGGCTGGACCCCTTCCGTGAGCTCGGATTTGAAGGCGGATATTGACAGCCGGCGGGCCGGCTGGTAGATTTAAAACCAGCGGGGAAAACGGTAAAGGTTGACGGACTCGCAAAAAGTCCAAAAACCTGTCATGGCGAGCGACAGCGAAGCAATCCCCACCATGGTAACTAGCTGATTCTTGGGGATTGCTTCGTCGCTTCACTCCTCGCAATGACAGGACTGGGGATTTTTTGCGAAACCATCAAGGTGGATAATCAACTTATTCGAAAGGAGAAAACCATGCCGGAATTTTCTAACCCTTTTGCGGGCCTGAAAAACGGACGAAAACTCACCCGGGAAGAACTGGTCCGCGCCGTCCGCTTTATGATTGCCGCCGAATACGAAGCCATCCAGCTTTATCAACAAACGGCGGAAAGCACGGATAATCCCTTGGCCCGGGACGTTCTCCTCGACATCGCCAACGAGGAAAAAGAACATGCCGGGGAGTTCCTCCGCCTGTTGCGGGAATTGGAACCGGAAGAAGAGAAATTTTACCAAACCGGCTATGAAGAGGTTGAGGAGATCATTGAAAAACTCGGGAAACGCACCTCCCGACCCCGCCGACGCTAGGCGGCACCCCCTGCTTCCTTTTAGGTTTGGCCTCCCCGGGGCCACAGTCAATGGATTTCGCCCCTTCGTTGATCGGTGCCCCTTTTCCCGGAAAATATTTCGTTTTCCAGCCTGCATTCGAGCAGCCCTTTAAGTTCACCCGGCCCTTGAGGGATTTTCAGGAACTTTCAAGGAGATCAGGGTGGCTTGCGGGCTGTCGATAGTTCCGAGATCCTGGCGTCGCTATTGAAACTCTGAGGAAGATAGAATGATATTTGAAAGTATCGTGCCCCAATCGGCAGGGTCATTATCGGTAGCTGTTCTAGCCCTCATAATGACGATCTTACAGGTGGCTTTCTTTTTCCGAAAGCCCCAATTCCGATGGTATGGCTGGGGCGCGGCCGGCTCTTTTTCAGGCATGGTTTATTCCCTCGGCATTGTTCTCGAATACAATACACTTGGCCCCCTCAATCGATTTGGAGGATTGCTGGAATTTACGGCCATTATCTGCCTGGTCCATTGCCTGTATGGATTTACTTTTGCCTATCTGGGGATGAGCGCCAAACGGTATCACCTCCTGGCGGGAATTTTTAATTCTCTCATTTTAGTCGTTTTGTGGTCTACCGACTCTATCGTTGCCGATAGATTTGTTGCCCGCCACTTCATCGGGTTGGCGAAGCCTTTTATCGAAGCGGATCTGGGACCTCTTGGGCCTTTCTTTGAACTTTACGCCGCGCTGTCAGCAATCGGCGGGATTCTAATATGGTGGAGGCACAAAGGTCCCGATCCAAGACATAGGACCCCATACCTCATAGGCATAATCTTTTGGATCGCCTTGGGTATCCATGACGGACTAGCCTCCCTGGGGGTACCTGT
Source organism: uncultured delta proteobacterium (assembly GCA_963743305.1). Taxonomy (GTDB): domain Bacteria; phylum Desulfobacterota; class RBG-13-43-22; order RBG-13-43-22; family RBG-13-43-22; genus CAVQSS01. The sequence goes on along the minus strand of CAVUPH010000022.1, from coordinate 110,992 downwards.
TTTTCAATATTTGATGGAATACGGATTTTTGGGATTCTCTATTGTGGTCCTCTGGGTCGTCTTTGATAGCTTTGTTGAAATATCCGCAGAGGAGAAATACCGCGCCATTACTGAATTTGCCAATGACGGTATTCTGGTGATTCAAGACGGCGACGTGGTCTTCGCCAACCCGGCCTGCCCTATCTTGATCGGCCGTCCGGTGATCGGTTCGTCCGCTGAAGAACTCCTTGAGGCGGTCATCCCGGAAGACAGGCAAAAACTCCTAGCCCACTATCGCGGGGTGCTGCCTGCGATGGACTCCCCTGATTCGCTCCTGATCCGCCTAAAGCGTGCGGATCGGGAAGATCGGACGGTTGAAATCAGAGAAAGCGTTATGCGCTATAGAAACAGGCCGGCCACCCTCGCCATACTGCGGGATGTAACGGAAAGGATTCGAAAAGAAGAGGCGCTGCGAGCCAGCGAGGAAAAACTTTTCCGACTGAGGAAGATGGAATCTCTGGGACTTTTAGCGGGCGGCGTAGCCCATGATTTGAATAATGTTCTTTCGGGGATTGTCGGCTATCCGGATTTGATTCTGCTTGATTTGCCCAAAGACAGCAAATTCAGAAAACCAATTGAAACCATGCAGGAATCCGGAAAAAAAGCGGCAGCTATCGTTCAGGACTTGTTAACCATGGCCAGAGGCGTAGCCGTCTCCAAAGAACCACTTAACCTAAACGAGGTAATCAGCGGTTATTTAAAATCTCCGGAATATAAAAAACTTTTGCAATATCATCCTGCTGTTGCGGTTAAAGCCGACTTGGCTTCAAGTTTATTGAAGGTCAGGGGTTCTTCGGTACACATCGGGATGATTGTTATGAATCTAATATCCAATGCCTGTGAAGCCATTAAGGGCCAGGGAAATATAGTCGTCTCGACGATGAATCGCTTTATAGACCAGCCGCTAGACAATGTAATCATCGGTGAATATGCCGTTCTAGTCGTTGAGGACAATGGATCGGGAATGTCCTCAGATGATCTTAAACGGATCTTTGAACCTTTCTTCACAAAAAAAGTGATGGGTAGAAGCGGCACCGGTTTAGGATTAACGCTGGTCTGGAATGTGGTCCAGGATCACGATGGCTATATTGACGTAATTAGCGGCCAAGATGGCACCAAATTCGAGCTATATTTCCCTGTAACCAGAGACTCGGTCCCGAGCAGGAAATCATTCGTCCCCCTGGAAGACCTCTTCGGCCACGGAGAGATGATCCTGGTCGTAGATGACCTGAAAACCCAAAGGGAAATCCTTTGCCAGATGTTGGAGACCTTACGGTATAAAACCAAGGCCGTTTCAGGGGGTCAGGAGGCTATCGACTATTTGAGAGAACACCGCGTGGATTTGCTGCTATTGGATATGATCATGGATCCCGGAATGAATGGTCGTGAGACCTACGAGAGGATCAAGAAGACACATCCTGACCAAAAGGCCATCATCGTCAGCGGGTTTGCTGAAACGGACCAGGTGAAAGAAAGCTTGATATTGGGAGCCGGCCGATTCCTAAATAAACCGATAATCCTGGAGGAACTAGGGCGAGCGGTGAAGGGAGAATTGGCCGCATCTCCTCCCACCGCTGACCCCGGCGCTGACCCCGGCGCACACTAAGAACCCGTCAAGAAATAAGCTGTACAATGCCGCGGTATCGCCGTTCATGCTGAGCCTGTCGAAGCATGGCCGTATCGTTCACCCTTCGACTGCTCGACAGGCTCGCAGCTCAGGGCGAACGGTTGCAGTGTCGCTTTGTCAAGGTTATTTGTTTACAGATCCTAAGGAAGCTTGGCCGCCAGGATATCACATTTCTCAATAAGCGGCGGCTGGGCCAACAATTCGGAAGCGTTGGCCATCAGGGCGGCCGCCACCCTGCCCGCCAGATGGGCCTGTCGGCCGGGTTCGTCCGGAAAGGCGTCGAAGATGCCGAAGGTGGCCGGTCCCAGACGGATTCCGAACCAGGCGATCGTGGCCGGTTCATCCTGGACGATCGGCAGACCGGACTTTATAAATTCCTCAACAGCCGACTCTTTTCCGGGTTTGGCCTCCAATCGAACCAGTAAGGCGGTTTTTACCATGATCTTTCTCCTCTATCAGGTATAGATAAACACATAATCAGCGCTGCCAACGATAAACTTTATTCGTCCCCCATGATGCCGGCCGTATTCTTCCCAATCCGAAATTCCTTCGGCGGCGCATTCGAATCGGGAAGGTGAATATTTGCCTCTCTTTTTATCGGACCAGGCCGCCAGGGAGGTTCCCGGATTATAGATTTTGGCCAGAAACCAGGAAATTCCCCAAGCCAACTCCAGGCTGATGTTCTCCTCTTTCATCGGAATGGTAATCGTTTCCATAGGATGCCTCCTTTCCCCCGTAAATAGTCGCTAGGGAATAAACCCCGGGAAGAAGAGATGTTTTCATCTTTAAAATAAAGAATATAGAAAATGAAATAAGAAATAAATAGGGTGAATCCGTGATTTTAAACGAAGATCTACGGTATTTTTCATGGTACGGGGACCCTACTTTGGCGGGAATGGTCGTGCCGCCTGCTCTCCGCCAGGACCCCGCCTTCCAATTTTACTTCAGCAGTCAGGGCGGAGGGGAATGAAAGGGATAGAGGTTGCGGCCTTTAGAGCCGCGGCGGCCCCAGACGGACGACCACCCGATGCTTGATCAGCGTCCGTTCCAGTGGAATCAGCCCCTCCGGTAGACGCCGCCCATCCAGCTCGACCCAGTCCACGCCTCGTTCCAGACCTTCCGGATTCTCGACCTGAATGTCGTAGACCGCTTCACCGTGACGATAGCGCAAATGGAAGCCTTCCCAATTCCCGGGGATGACCGGATTCAGTTGCAGGCGTATCTCCGCGTATTTTCAAACCCAGGACCTCTTCCACCCAGGCCCGGTACATCCAGGCGGCCGAACCGGTATACCAGGACCAACCGCCCTGACCGATCCGTCCGGGCAAGCGGTAAATATCCGCCGCCGCCACGTAAGGTTCCAACCCGTAGCGCCAAAGGGTTTCCGGGTCACGGGCCCGCTCAATCGGGTTGAGCAGACGCAACAGTTCTACCGCCCGGCGCCCATCCCCTCGACGCGCCAGGGCCATGGCAAACCACAGGGCGGCCTGGGTGTATTGGCCTCCGTTCTCCCTCACTCCCGGAGGGTAGGCCTGGATATAACCGGGCGAGGGCTCCGACCGGTCAAAGGGTGGATCGAAAAGCAGGACCAGGCCTTCCTCCTCCTTAACCAGATATTTCCAGCCGGATTCTAAAGCCCGTCCCGCGCGATCGGGGTCGGCGGCGCCGCTCAGCCAGGCCCACGATTGAGGCAGGGAATCGATCTTCGCCTCCTGACTGGACGATGACCCGACGAGAGTGCCCTGGTCGAAAATCGCCCGAAGATACCACTCCCCATCCCAGGCGGATCGCTCCACCCGCTCAATCAGGGCTTTCCTCTCCTGCTGATAGGTCCGGCTCAATTCGGCCTGATCCAGCACCTCGGACAACTCCACCATGCCCTGCAGCACATCCACCAGGAACCAGGCCAGCCAAACGCTCTCCCCCCGACCCCCGGCCCCCACCCGGTTCATCCCATCATTCCAATCCCCGGCCCCCATGAGGGGCAACCCATGAGGCCCAAAATTCAGGCTGCACTGAACGGCACGCCGGCAGTGCTCAAACAGAGTGGCCCGTTCCGAGGCGATCTCCGGTGTGCCGAAGCTTTCGGGCTGTCCGCTTTTTAGCAGCGGCCCCTCGAGAAAAGGGACCTCCCGGTTGAGCAGGTCCACATCGCCGCTGCCGCGGACGTAATGAGCGACGACGTAGGGCAGCCAGAGGGGATCATCGGAGATCCGCGTCCGGGTCCCCGCGCCACTCGGCGGATGCCACCAATGCTGGACATCGCCTTCCTTGAACTGACGGCTCGCCGCGAGCAACAGGTGCCGGCGCGCCAACTGGGGGGCGGCGTAGATCAGCGCCATCACGTCCTGCAGTTGATCTCGAAAGCCGAAGGCCCCCCCGGACTGGTAAAAGGCGGACCGTCCCCAGATTCGACAGCTCAGGCTCTGGTAGAGTAGCCAGCGGTTGATCAGGAAGTCCGCGGCGCGTTCGGGAGTCCGCACTTCGATCGTCCCTAAGAGATCATCCCACCAGGCTTTTGTCCGGCTAAGGGCGGCCTCCAAGGCCAGGCCTTCCCGGTAGGTTGAAACCAGGTGCTGGGCCTCTTCCAGAGACTCGGCCTGGCCGAGCAGGCAGATAACCTCCGCCCGCCCGCCGGGAGACAGATCCAAGGTGACCCGCAACGCCGCGCAGGGGTCGAGACCCGCCCCCGTCCGAGAGGAGAGCCGGATTCGTCCCATGGCCGCCGGGTTTCCCAGCGATCGGTTGCGGCCGATGAACGCGGTGCGGTCGCCGCTGTAGGAATCCGCCGGCGGATTGATAGCGGCGAAGGCGACCCGGTCCCCGTACTCGGGGTGATAGCGATTCCGGGCGATCAAGGCCTGGATTTCGTCATCCCAGTGGGTCACGACCTGCATTTGAGACGCTTCGCGGTTTTCCCCCAGGGTCCACTCCAGATAATACGTTAGCGACAATTTGCGCGGCCTGGCGGAGTCGTTTCGTATCCGCAGCCGCTGCAGCTTGACCGGGTCTCCACCGTTTTCATCCACGGGAACGAAGACCGTCAGCTCCTGTTCAATCCCCTGGCTGTTGTGCTCGAAAACCGTGTACCCCGCTCCATGCCGCACCCGGTAGGCGGTCTCCTCGCGGATCGGTGCAGCGGTCGGCGTCCAGGTCACACCGGTCTCCTCGTCCCGAAGGTAGAGGGCCTCGGCCGGGGGATCCGTGACCGGGTCGTTCGACCAGGGCGTCAGACGATTGCGTTGGCTGTTGCCAAACCAGGTAAAGCCGGAGCCCGTCTCGCTGACCAGGGTCCCGAAGTTCGGATTGGCCATGACGTTCACCCAGGGCGCCGGGGTATGGGTGCCGGGACCGAGATAGATGGCATATTCCCGACCATCCGGGGTAAACCCGCCGAGGCTGTTGAAGTAGGGCAGCTCCAGGAAAGGCAGCGCCGCCGAAGGCTCCCGCGGGACGCGCTTTTTGACCAAAAGTTCCGGCGTCTCGGTGACCTCTGCCGGCAATCCCAACTGTTGAGGGAGGAGGCCTCGGGCCGCCACCAGCACCACCGCGGCCGCGGTCAAGAGGAGCGTCAGGTCTTCCGCCGGAATTTGATCCGTGCTGCGCAGAAAGATCCCACCCGGCTGATCTCTGCCGGTTACCGTGGAATGGGCCTGGATCAACCCTTCGAGGCGTTCCCGCAACGGCTGCTCATAGCCGCCGGCTTCCTCGTTGAGGATCACCAGGTCGGCCAGCAATCCGTGCCGTCGCCAATAGGTATGGGCCTGAAGCATTTGGCGGACCAGATTGATCTCCCGCGCCTCGCCTATGGTCACCACGGCCATGGGCAAGTCGCCCGAAATTCCATAGGGCCATAAGCCGGCCTGGCCCTGGCGGTTCTCTTGGAGACGCTCGGCGGAAGGGCGCAGGCGGGGATTGGGAAAAAGCAGGTGCCCGGCGAGTTCCTGGAAGCGACGGGCTTCATCGGGCTGGAGGCGCATGACCCGCAATTCAAGCTGGGCCGAGGCCCAGGCAAAGTCCAGGGCCCGATCGATGGCGTGGGATTCGCTATACTTGCCCATCAGCCCCAAGACCTGTTGGCGGGTATCGCCGGCAGCGAGAATCAGGGAAACCTGGACCGCCTCCCCCGCCTTCAGCGTCAGGTTCCGGCGCAGGCTGAGGATCGGGTCCAGGACAAAACCCTGGCTGTTGCTGAGCCCCTGAAAGACCCCCATCGGATTGGCGAGCGTCCGCCCTCGGCCGATGAATCGGCGCCGGTCGGTCTCGAACTGCCAAGGTTGGTCCTCGGCTCGATTAAGCGTCAGGCGGTGCGCCACAAAGATGGGGGGATCGTCGGTCCCGCGAGGGCGACGGTGCGCCAGGAGGGCTTGCTGCTGAGCGACCGCCTCGGTGTGGATGAACAGTTTATTGAAGGCCGGATGCTGCCGGTCGGCGTTGTGCGGCGCCAGCGAGAGTTCCACATAGCTGGTGAGATTAAGTCGGCGGGTGCGCAGGGAACGGTTGGTCAGGGTGACCCGCCGGATCTCCACATCGTCTTCCGGTGAGACGACCACTTCGGTTTTGGTTTGAATTCCGTGATCCGTACGCAGAAAAACCGCCCGATCCAGGGCGAAGTTGACCGAATAGGCCTCCACCTTCCCGCCCACCGGCCCATAGGTGTTGGACCAGACCCGATCCGCGTCGGCCTCTTGGAGGTAGCAAAAAGTCCCCCAGGGGTCCTGGGTCCGATCCGACCGCCAGCGGGTTATCTCCCGGTTGTCCCAGCGGCTGTAACCGCCGCCGGCGTTCGTGATCATCAAACCATACCGACCGTTACAGAGGAGTTGGGTTTTGGGCGTCCGGGTATGGGGGGTATCGAACTTGCTCGCCGAGGGCGCGACTTCGCCGACGCTTTTGGCCGCAGGCGCTCCTTCACGGGTGGAGATCTGGTGCAGCGGAGGCGAAGAGGGGACCCGTTCCTGGAGCAAGGCCTCAACGGCCCGCACCCGGGGGTCGCCGTGAAAACGACGCCGGATCGCATTGCCCTGAAGGAAATTGGTCAGCGACAGGAAACTCATGCCTTGATGATGGGCCATGTAGGCCTGGACGACGACTCCCCGCTCGCGTTCGCGACCCGATAATCGACTGAAGTCAATCGCTTCGTAGTAGCCATAATCCTGAAGGAGTCCCAAGCCGGCCAGTCGTTTCAGATTCCGCACCGTCTCTCGCGGCGCCATGGACACCGCCAGCAGGGAGGCATAGGGTGCTACGACGACTTGTTCCTCCAAGCCGCGTTTCAATCCCAGCGCCGGAACGCCGAAAGCCTTGTATTGGTAGGTCTGGTTGAGATCCAGATCGCTGTAGGCCGACTCCGAGATCCCCCAGGGCACTTGTCGCCGCCGGCCATAGGCCACCTGGACCGCCACCGCTTCCCGGGCCGCTTCATCCAGAAGAGTGTTTCCCAGGGATTGTTGAAAAATCAGGGGCATCAGATATTCGAACATCGTCCCGGTCCAACTCAGCAGCACCCGCCGCCGACCGATCAGGCCGTAGGGACGACTCAGGGAAAACCAGTGCTCTACGGGCACATCCCCCCGGGCGATGGCGACAAAACTCCCCAGCCGCGCCTCGCTCGCCAGGAGGTCATAGTAGGAGCCATCCAAGCGGCCTTCGGAAACGTTGAAGCCGATGGAGAACAACCGCCGTTCGGGGTCATACAAAAAACGCATGGTGATCGATTCGGACAACCGGCGTCCGTCCTGGATGAGCCCTTCGATCAAACCCAGGACTTCACCGGCCAGCCATCTCGAGTTGGCGAAAGCTTCCAGCAGACGGGTCAAGCCATTCCACGAGGGGGCCGACAGCCGGCGCTGCCCGGGCCCGGATCGATTGCAGGATCGAGATACAGTCGACGCGCCCCTGGGCCAAGTCAAGGAGTGAAGGCGCCTGAGATAAGGCCCGACGAATGGCCGGCAGGGCTTCCGGCCCCAGTGGGACGAGTTCCTCTTCCCCTTTTTCAGCAAGGATTTCGATCCAGCCAAGATAACGATCCGCGATTTTGCGCCAAGCCCCGACCTGCTGGTCCATCTGCCCGGCCCAATAAACCGCTTCCCCCCCCCTGGCGGCGGACTCCGGCGCTTCCCCGGACGTGCTTTCAGGGCTGCCCCCCAACCGCCTCAACAGACGGAGCGCGTCGGCGAGCTGAGCCGGCGGGTCTTCCCCGGCGCGCCCTAGTTCTTCGAAAGTCTGAGCCCTGGGGACCGACAGGCCTTCCACGGCGCCCATCCGGTTCAAAATTTCGTCGGTGTCCCGCAGGCCCTCGAAGGCTTTCCCGTCCAGGACAGGTCCCCGAAGGAGTTCTAAAAGTCCCTGCTCCAGAGACCAGAGGGCGCCCAAAAGATTTCCGCTGTCCACGGCGGAGACGTATCGAGGTTCGAGAGGGGACAAGGTCTGAATATCATACCAATTTAATAGATGCCCCTCATAACGCTCCAGCCTATCGATCGTTTTCATGGTCCGGGTCAGCTTGTCGATGACCTCATCCACCGTCAGGTATCCAAAATCGGCGGCAGCCAGCGTGCTGACCATCCAGAGACCAATGTTGGTTGGACTGGTCCTCATGGCCAGGTGGTTCCGGGGGGAGACCTGGTAGTTGTCGGGTGGAAGCCAGGACGTCTCTTCGTTGACCAAGTCCGAAAAATAACGCCAGGTTCGTCGGGCCACCTGCCTCAGGAAGCGGCGATCCTTTTCAGACAGCAGACCTTGCGGTTGCAGTACCGGCGGCCGAAGGTTCAAGAGCCAGCCGATCAGGGGGGATAAAAACCATAAGAAGAGCCAGGGGCCCGCCGGGGCCAGGCTCGAAGGCATCCGAGACCACAGCGCCCAAACCACCAGCCCGCTGAAGACACTCGCCAGGCCCATGGCGAGCACGAAGCGGGGCAGTCGATCGCTGTCCCGCCCTGACAGGGTCTGGGCCGAAGTCCACTGGAGCAACCCCCGGTGAGAGAAAAGGCGGCGATACCCGACCCGGAGAATGGCGTCCAGGGCCAACCCGGCCTGGTGGGGAAGCAGGGCACCATCCACCACGGCCCGCCGCAGATCGTGGCCCACTTTCGAGAAGGAGAATCCCTTCCAGCCCCGGCGGGTGGTCGCCATGGTCAAGGGCGACGCCAAAGGCTGGCTGAGCAGTTGCGTGGCGACCAGCAGCGCGGCGATCCATCCGAGCTGAGGAGAAATCAGCCAGGAGGTGACCAGCAAACCTACAATAGTCACGGGCAGCAAGCTCCGTCGCAAGTTGTCGAAAATCTTCCAGCGGTTGAATCCGGAGAGCGGGTTCGGCACCCGCCCCCCTCCCGGCCGAGGAACGCGGGGGAAAATCCAATCCACGATCTGCCAGTCCCCTCGAATCCAGCGATGCTGCCGGCCGATATAGCTTTCATATCCCCGGGGAAATTCATCATAAAGTTCGATATCGCTGGCCAGCCCCACCCGGACATGGGCCCCTTCGATCAGGTCGTGGCTCAGCACCCGTCCTTCGGGAAACCGGCCCGTCAGCACCCGGCTGAAGGCGCGGATATCATAGATCCCCTTGCCGTGGTAGGAACCTTCACCAGTGAGATCCTGATGGACGTCGGAAACGGCCTTGGTATAGGGATCGATTCCCACCGCATCCGCGAAAAGCCGGCTGAAGGGTGAGCTGCTCGTGCTGAGAAGTGTCGGGCTCACCCGCGGCTGGATAATGGTATAGCCGGCGATGATTCTTCCTTCCGCAGCAAAACGCGGCCGATTGAGAGGATGCGCCAGGGTTTCGATCATCCGGCGGGCCGTGCCGGGAGGCAGTTGCGTGTCGCTGTCCAGGGTGATGACGAAGCGGACCTTGGCCAGTTGGCCCGGATCGCCTACCTGTACCAGACGATCGGCGCCTTCCGGCCGGGTTCCGTCCAGCAGACGATTGAGTTCTTCCAGCTTGCCGCGTTTACGCTCCCAACCGATGAATTTTTGCTCGGATTCACTCCAGGTGCGGTCCCGATGAAAAAGGTAGAAACGGCCCTCTCCATACCGTTGATTGAGTGCCGCCAGACCTTCAGTCACCATCCGCAGGAATCGGCTGTCGTCCTCACCCTGGGCTTGATCCGCATCGCCGTAATCCGTAAAGAGGCTGAAGAGCAGATGATCTTCAGGGTTGGCCAGATATCGTATTTCCAGCTTCTCTACCTCGGCCCGGATGGTTTCCGCATCCGTCAGCATCATGGGCACAACGACCAAAGTCTGAAAGGTATCGGGAATGCCCGCCGCTTCGAAGTCCATCTTGGGCAGGGTTCGGGGCGGAAGCAGCCGGGTGACCAGATAATTCAACACTTCGAGCGCCAGTTGGCTGGCGGGAATCAAGAGGAGGAGGGCGATTACCACTCGGATACGGGGGGTCTGTCCCTTCAGACCCAGCCAGGAGATTAAGCCGACCAGGAAAGCGGTCAGGAAACAAAGCCCCAGTAAGTAGACGGCTGAATGCCGGGCTTCTACCCAGCGCCGGAGACGTAACCGCAGCCCCTCCCGGCCCCCGATTACCCGCGCCAGCTTCTGCCTTCCTTCACCAATCAGGTAGGTCCCGACATGGGTCCCCAGATCATCGGCCGCCCCTCCCGGGACCTCGTCCCGGGCCAGGTCGACGGCCTTTTGGGCGACCCGGTCTTCCGCCAGACCGGACCCGCGGGACAGCTCTTCAATCTTCCCGCGATAGCGATCCCGGGTTTCAAAATCCATCTGGTAATAGACGCCGGCAGGATCCAGACGCAGGATCCGCTCCACCCGGCTGAGATGCTCGAAGATCTTCCGCCAATCCAGCAGGGTGAGTTGACGCAGGCTGGTAAAGGCATTGCCGATGGCGATCTGGTCCTTCGTTTGCCGGTTTTGCTCGCGCAGGTTGAGTTCGCACAAGGGTTTGCGGTAGAGGCGTTCCAGCCAACTCTGGACGGGCGCCAGGGCCGCTTCTTCGTCGTAGAGGTGATCGACCAGTTGGGCCGCGAAATAGGGGCTCGGATCGGGGTGGCTTTCGGCCAGTTCCGCCAGGATCGAAAAAAGTTGGGTGGGATCGCGCCGGTTGGCCGTCAGGAGCCGGTTGGCCCAAAAGCCGGCCACTTCCCGTTCCCGCATTTCGGTCAACGCCCCGGCGGCCAGGTTTTGAATGGCCTCGATCAGGGCGATGCGCAGCATCTGAGGGATCGCCCAGAGTTCGCCGATCGTCAGCGTTTGCACGGACTGATAGGCCTCGCCAAAGGCCAGGATGTTCTCCCGGTCCAGGCGCAATTCCGTATGGGAGACGAGGGCCTTGGCCAGGCCGTAAATGCGGGGCAGGCCCCGGTAGGGCTCGTTGGCCAATACCGGCAGTTTCTGGTAGTAGCGTCGAGGAAGATTTCTCTGAACGTCCCGCGCCTGGCTTTCGATAACGTACTCGTTGTCGAGTATCCACTCCGCGGTGGGAGGCAAGCCCTGTTCCAGACGACCCGCCCCGGAGAGATCCGAGCCTGCCTGGTGGATCCGGCGACGGGCTTTTTCGAGCTGCCGGAGCAGCTCGGCCTTCCGCCGCGACCGGGTGCCCACGTACTGGTCCCGGGCCAGGTGTTGTCCCTGTTCCCGGATCTGGGCCGGGGAGAGGGTAACTACGGAGCTTCGCACCTCGCTAATCGGGTTCTCCCGCCGCGGATGCAGGACAAAAACCGCGGGGGGGATCTCGCCGCCTTCCCGAAGGACCGCCACGGGAAACTGCATGGTTTCCAGGGTCGACTGGAGGATCAGAACGGTCTCCCCGGACATCAACCAGCGCCGCTGATTATCCAACAGCTTCCGGTCGACGCCGAATTTCGACCGTCTTAACCACAACCCTCCTGAGAGGGTTCCAATCAATCCACCGATCAGGATCGAAATCGGGAGGGAAAGGCTTCGGCTCAGAACCAGCCCCGCCCAGTCCAGGAACAGGAATAGCCCCCCGCTGAAGCCCCCGAAAAGAATGGCCGTCAGGATCGTCCCGTAAAAGCGGCGCCAACGGAAGGGGTCTTGCGTGATGATCTCTCCGGCTGGGGTCTTGTGCACCAGGGCGGCGCGGCGAAAGCCCTTGCTCCGCAGCTTACGGATAGCCCTGCGGGCTTCCTGGCGTTCGGCAAAATAACCTAAGAGCAGACCGGCTTCCCCATCACGATCAAGGGAAGCGGTAAAGGGATCCGGATCCCGGCGAGGGGTCACACCAGCCACCCCAACAACCAGAGGATGACAAGAGGGATGGGGATGGTTTTAAGCCTGTTGCGGGGCATAAAAAAGCGTTTCCTTAACGGTTACCGGCCCGAATCATCGAGAGAGCCAAACGGTTGTCCGGCGGGATATTTTGTCAGGCCGCGGTTCTATGGTCTTTCCTTGGCTCTTCACTTAATTGTTTTATAAACCTTAATTTTACCAGGTGTGGTTTAATCGCATACCGAAATAGTTGAGATCGCCCTCTGCCTGAATGTGCCAACCTTCGTATGGCCGGGTAAAAAGATAGCTGCTTACTATGCCGATAGCTGCTCCCGCCATTACGTCGTGGGTATAGTGCTGATTTGCCTCAACCCGGCTGTACGCCACAAAAGATGCTAAAACGTAAGCGGGTAGGCCATACCTCCAGCCGTAGCGATTGCGCACAAACTCAGCGGAGGCGAAGGAAATCGAAGCATGACCCGATGGGAAGGAATGGGGCTCCCCATTGGGGCGTTTCTCATCGATGGTGTATTGAAGTCCGAAAGTCACACCCAGCGCGAGGGCCGCTGACTCTGCAAGCTGCCAGGCACCCTGGTCGTCCTGAAAGATGAGGGTCAGACCCGCTGCGGCGGCGGGTAAAATAAACCTCAAAGCGTCACCTGCGGATTCAACGCTATTGCCCGCTTGAACATCCACACCGATAGAGAGGCAGAACAGCATTCCCAATAGCAAGACGTTAGCCCGGAAATAGCAACGTTTCATGTTTCGTGGGTGCATGCCTCGGACATGGGGGTTTTATTATGATAATCAATTAATACCTCGAACTTTTCCTTTCCCGATTCAGCGGCTGTCGGGGCCGCGCCACTCGACAGCGCCGAATCGGCTGCTGCCCAGATAGGTGTAAACCAGGCTCACGGTTCCCACCGTCTGGTTGCTGTCGGCCCGGTCGGGATAATGCGCATCCCGGATGGACATGATGTATTGGAGCCCCAGAGCGTGACGGCCGAAAATGCGAACCGTGAATCCCATGTTCAGGCGGTTGACGATCTCCCTTCCCCCCGGTTCGGTGCCGCCCAGACCGGTTACATAATACGCGCGGTGGGTCAAGTCAAACATGGCCCTGTCGCCCAAGAGGAAGCGGAGCCCGAGGAGCCCCTGCGGGGCGACGCCGTAGTGGTAGTCGCGCTCACCTATTTGGCTGATATTGCCGGCCGCGGCATAGCCGACGCCGCCGAGGGCCGTGCCCTGGAGCGCTACCGCTCGTGAAAGCCACCATTGAAAGGTAGTGCCGAGAGAGAGGGACGTGCTGGAAACGCGGAAGATGTGCGGCGAGATGTAGTCATAGCCGCCGTAGAGGCCCCATATTCCGCGATAGGCGTTGCCGACCTCGTAGTCCTTTCCGAGCAGAAGGCCGCGGATCATGAGGTTTTCGATAGGGTTATCCGCGGTGCTGACGCTGGTCACTTCAAAATGGAAATAGTCGAAAGGACGCGTATAGCTATAGCCGGGCTTCCCGGGGAGCCCGTAAGCCATGGAGTAGTCTGCGGTCACCTCGTTCCGGTTGATGGTGCTCGAATTGCCCTGGTCGTTCAGGGACGAATTCAGACTGGCGCCTAGCCGCAGGCGCCAGAAGACGGCCGGATCATGACTCGGAAAAACCGGTTTGAAGCGATTGCCGAAGGCCAGACGATTGAAGCCCGTGGGCGGCGAAATCATGGCCGCGCCCAACTCCCGCCAGAAGCCGGGTTGGCCGCCATCGCTCTCGAGCATCAGACTGGCCATCCGGAACAACGCCTCCCCGAAGAAGGACCCGGCAATGCCGCTGGCGATCTGGTCATTGCCGGAGGGCGGGGTGTTCTCCCCGTACGTTTCCCAGAGAAAGCTGCCGGCGTTGGTATAGAGGAGCGACTCCCAGTAATTGAGGCCGGCCGAGCGCGCGAACCCATAATACATGGATCCCTGATACGGATGGTTGAACTGGTTCATGGCGAAGGCGTCCTGATCGACCCCCCAGGGCCCGTGGACGACGTGGTCCCAGAAGGTTGACAGGTTCGTGTCATAGGTTTTTTTCCCTCCCGATAGTTCGTTGGGGTAGGCCAGCCGGTCATACCCGTTCAGGAGCAAAATGAAACCCGGTATTTCGAGGGCGGGGATGAGGTAGCTCTTACCGGCCCCCGTCTCCCAGGACAGGGCCGCGGCCGGCGCCCGGGGCTTGTTCTTCACCCAGGCTTTCCCGCCCATAGTGATGGGTACGGTCCGATTCGGGACCCTATCGGAAAGCTCCACCACCTCCGCGGCCGCCCCATCGTTATATCCAGGTTTCGCCGCCTCGAGCGTGTAATTCCCCGGGGCGGGAATACCCACCGAGTAGTTACCCGCCGCATCCGTAGTCCCTGTCCCGGCCCAGGCACCGGTACCGGCATCTTTGACCGTGATGATGACCCCTGGAAGGCCCTGGTTGTTGATCAGATCCTTTACGGAACCTGAGATGCCGCCCCCCTGGGCAAAGGCCCAACTACTAAAAGCGATTACCAGGCCCGCCTGGAGCACCGCAAAAGTTGCCTTGAATATTTTTTCTGACCCTGGCACGATTTCTCCCTTCCTTCCAATGATTACTGCTAATAACCAGAAAACGCGGAAGATGGTATACGGAGTTCTATTCAGAATATACTCCGTATACCATCGGCTTTAACGAAACCTGGCCTTATAAACCAGATTTTTCCCCTTTGGGGTGGATGGCTACAATTATTAGAGACGCTTCGCCCTTTGGGGTGGGTACTCCCCACATCTGGCATGGCCGACTGGTCTCGGAGAAAGGGTTTTCCACCTTGCATTATTAGGTTCTAACCCGGCCCCCGTGTTTCTAAATCTTCCCGGAGGCAGGGCCAGCCTGGGAAGCATCAAAAGTCTCTGAGTTTGGGCCTGCTTCAAATAAAATTAGCAAATTTGGCCCGGATTCGAAGTCCGGAGTACCTTTGGAAAAACCTTTCGCCGAGACCAGTCGGCCACGAGGGCCTGATTTCAGTCTAATTTACCAGATATTTGTGGCCACCCACCCAAAAGGGCGACCAACCATATTAGATTAACCTAAAATCGGGCCTCCGTGGCCGCCGGGTCTCCATTGAATTATAGATCTCAAAAATAGGGACAGCGACCCTCTATTTCACGACCAGGTCATTCTTTATGGAAGTGACCCCTTTGACGCTCCTGGTAATTTGAATGGCTTTATCAACAGCCTTTTGGGTATTGACAAATCCGCTCAGTTGAACGACGCCCTTGTACGTTTCCACCCCAATTTTGAATGACTTCAAAAAATCATCCGCGGCCAGCAGGGATTTTACCTTGGTGGTAATGACCGAATCGTCAACATATTCACCGGTACTTTCCTGGGTGCGTGTCGAGGCACAGGCTGCCAAGAAGGCGACCAGTAATAAAAGAACAAAATAACGGATAACAAAATTTCTCTTTTTCATGGCGATTACTCCTATCTGTCGTTTAGCGGTTAATGGGTTACGAAAGTCTTTCTAACTGAAAGTCTCGTACGGTTCGGCTAAATCTTTCCGGACCTCCCGAATACTTTTTTTCCAAATACTCATCCTTTTCCGGCAAGTCCCCCAACGGATACCATCACCTGCGTCCCTGGATCACTTGGATCAGTACCACGACGACGGCGATGACCAACAGGAGATGAACGAGTCCACCGCCTACATGACCGATAAATCCCAGCAACCACAAAATTAAGAGGATTACCACTATGGTCCAAAGCATCGAGACCTCCTTTCCGGCAACCAAAGTGCCTATTTTGACTCGACCCACCGTCAGGATCTATTCTGAAAGGTCTTTTTTCAGGCTCTCATATTCTTCCTTTCCGATTTCCCCTTTGGCGTAACGCCTCTTCAGGATATCCAGGGGACTTTCAGGCTGGTTCGGCGTCTGGCCCTTCGTTTTTTGGGTCTGCGCCATAAAATAGATCAGAAATCCAATGACGATCAGGAATAGGATCCACATGAACATCCCTCCATATCCAAATCCGTAATGCATCATGGGCCCCCATCCACCGGGACCTTGCGGGCCATAGTATCCTTGACCGCTGCAGGAGACGAGCCAACCGGTTATCATCGGAAGAGACAATGCCAGATATCTTTTCATTTCAGGGATCTCCTATTTTTGGATCATCGAACTGCCCTTCTGCTGCCTCCGCGACTTTTTGAAGTTCCATCTTTCCGGGAACTAAATAGGTTGTCTAGTAACAAGCCGCTTTTTATACGCCTAAAGAGTGACAACCTCGCAAAAAGTCCAAGAACCTGTCATTGCGACCCCGGACCTGATCCGGGGGAAGCAATCCCCCCATGGTAACCGGATAATTCTTGGGGATTGCTTCGTCGCTTCACTCCTCGCAATGACAGCGCTGGCGACTTTTTGCTTAACCATCAAGAATGATCGTGCCCACTAATTATTTTTGAGGCTCCGTCTTTTTGACGAGGTTGGAAAGCTCACGGCCCATTTCTTTGATCCCTTTTCCAACCTCTTCCACGCCATAACCTGCACCTTTGATGAGTTTTCCGCCGACCGTACGGGCGTAGCTTACGGCGTCAGCCGTACCCGTTTCCAGTTTGCGACCCGACCATCTGGCCGTTTCCTCCAGATACTGCGCTGCGGCGGTCAGGGCCTGGCCGGTCTCTTTGGTCTTTTTCTTCGCCCAGGATTCAGAAGCCTTGAGATATTGATGATGCGCTAAGGCCTCATAGGATCTCGCAAAGGTTTCTTTGAGTTTGTCCTCGGAAGTCACTGTCCCTTTTTCAACCTCCTTGGCTAATTGCTCTAATTCTTGAACGGACGCCTGGAGGCCCCTTTTCCCATCCTTTGAGGCCTTTTTTACTTCCTTTTTTAGAAATCCGGCGCCTTTGCGAATTTCAGCGGCAGCCGCTTTTAAGTCTTTCTTCAGAAAGAACTCATCAGCTTTCTGAAATGAAGATTCAGGTTCCTCTGCCTTAACCGTTGAAGATTGAGCAGGTTGAGCTTTCGGTCCTGAAGGGAAAGCCCAGGCGATCAGGAGAAAACCTATGAAAAGCATTGAAAAGAATATCTTCTGTGGCATGGTTATCCTTCCTTTATAGGGATTGTTCTCCTAGAGTTTCTCCAGCACTTTTCCATCGTCCCCGGTACCCAAAACTTGAGTGACCAGCCTTTTCCCCTCCTCTATGACGGGCAGCCCGCGTCGTACAGCCAAAATACCGACGACCAAGCCGGCCATAGCCGCCATCCCCATGACCATCCAGGTATTGGTCCGGACATAGTCCTCGGTAGCCCTGGCCGTTGCCCTGGCCTTGGCCGTCATCGTTGCTTCTTCCTCGGCGAGCCAGTCATTGGCGGCCTTTAGCGATTTTTTCGCCTTGGCCTGCGCCATGGCAATCCATTCCCTGGTCTGGTCGGAAGCAACCCTTTTCAGCAACTCTTCCGCATCGTTCACCACGGTCATGAGGTCTTCCATTAGTTTTTTCTTGCTGATTTTTTCAAAATCACCCTTTGTTTCCATTCCCGGCATGGTTATACTCACGTGAAACACCCTCCTCTTTTTAAGAAAAGTTGATTATTTTTTTCGGATCGATCACCCGGGCGCCACGAGTACCCCAAACCAGCCCCTCTTTTAAAAATTACTCTGACATAAATAATTTTCAAATAGGGTTAATCCTGTATTTTATTGAATAAAAGACGGTATTTCTAGCCCGTCAGGCTATTCAACCTTTTGAGAAAAGGACAACTTCTCTCGTTTAAGCGGCGTCGGGACATAGACCAGGTTGACTTCAATTTTTCCCAGGGCCTTTTCCTTGAGCGCCATCCTGGGGATGGTGGCGTCGATGGAACCTTCGGTAATCTCTCCGGGCTTAACCGCCTGCAAGAAAATGGTGGCCTTCGATATTTTCTCTCCGGAGGTAAAAGGAATGGGCTGACCCGCTTGATCCAGGTATTCCAAGGTAACCCCTTGTATTTCCAGATTATCAGTTGATTGATTGGTTATTTTGATGCGGCCTTTAAGGTTCGGTGTACCGGTGATCTCCTTCGAAGTTTTGTCTACCATCATAGTGACTTGAAGGTCGCTAAGCTCCAAAAGAAAATTCTGGCCCTTGACCTCGGCCTTTGGGGGAACCAGATTTTTTGTAACCTGCTCCTGTTTGGGAGCCTCCGTCTTTTGCGCTGTCGTGCAACCCAAGAAACCAACGGCCAGACTCAAAGTCATCAATAGGAAGATCTTGCTAAAACGCATAAGCTGCCTCTCTTTCTTTTGGTAAGTGATTAATTTGCCGGCAAGGTCCTTCGTCCAAACATCCCCTTCGTTTTAGTCCATCAAGGGTGGGTTCACTAATCTCATTAAATTCTCCGACCCCGATAGTTGGACGAGGGTGTGAAACTGCATCTCATAGGGCTCCCGGAGAAGGTTCATGGCTCCGCGAAGTACCTTAAAACGCTCCGATCTCAGGTGGTTTTTAAGACTTTCCTGGTTTTCCCATTCCTCAAGAAGATAGAGGTCATTTTCATTCTCCACATTTTGGCAAAAGTCGAAACGCCGACATCCCGGTTCCGTCCTCATGGAACCGATCAATAAAGCAATGGTCTGTGACAGCTCCAGCCGCTTGGCAGCCGAAATCTTCATTCGGGTGATGACCAGGATCATAAGGTCAGCAATTGCAAAGAGGTTGCCAACAACCGGAGATTGGCCGGACATGGAAACATCTATTGAAAACAGTATGTTAAGTAGATAGGTGCGAAAGGCAGTCGCGTTTGAACTTGCGGCCAGGCCTCCATATTTGGCGGAACCTCCAGATATGGAGGGAAGCGTATGGGAGATTCGAACTTAATACAAAACCAGCTTTTCGAGCCAAAAGTCTCTCGGATTGAGGCGGCCTCAACCCATTTTGTCCTGGGGTTTTAAGAAGGCTCCGTGGTCTCCGGCAGAAGAGTCAAGGGTTTGGATGAGGCCTTGGCCAACATCTCTCTGAGCTCTGCCCCCTGAACAATTTCCTTCTGCGAAAGGAGATGGGCCAATTCATCCAGGATCGGACGCCGCCCGGAGAGGATTCCCTGGACTCTTTGATGGGCTTCCTCGAGGACACGGGCGACCTCATCATCAATTTGGGATGCTTTCGCTTCGCTATAGGTTTTCTGAGAAGGATAATTTCCCGGAAGGAACATCGGCTGACGGGGGCGCTCATAGGTCACCAGTCCCAGGCGATCGCTCATGCCGTATTCCGCGACCATGGAACGGGCCATGTCGGTAGCCCGCTGCAGATCATTTTGGGCTCCGGTGGAGATTTCTCCGAAAACCAGCTCCTCCGCCACCCGCCCTCCTAAAAAAACAGCCAGTCGGTCCAGCAGTTCCGGGCGAGTCATCAAATAGCGATCCTCGGTGGGTTGCTGTTGGGTATAGCCAAGGGCCGCGATCCCGCGAGGGATAATGGAGATTTTGGCCACCGGGTCGGCATGGTCGACCGATTCAGCCACAATCGCGTGACCGGACTCATGAAAGGCAACGATTTCTTTTTCCTGGGCGTTCATCACCCGGTTCTTTTTCTGCAGACCTCCAACCACCCGATCGATGGCCTCGTCGAAATCCGTCATCTCGACCAATTCTTTGTTTTTCCGGGCGGCCAGGAGGGCGGCTTCATTGATCAGGTTGGCCAAGTCGGCTCCCACAAAACCCGAAGTGCGGCCGGCGACCAAACGGAGATCGACATCGGGACCTAAAAGTACGCTTCGGGAATGGATCTTCAGGATGGCCTCCCGGCCGTTAATATCCGGGCGATCGACCAGGATCTGTCGGTCAAACCGTCCCGGACGCAACAAGGCTGGATCCAGGATTTCGGGTCGGTTGGTGGCGGCCATGATGATGACCCCCTTGTTCGTTTCGAATCCATCCATCTCCACCAGGAGCTGATTGAGCGTCTGCTCCTGTTCGTCATGCCCACCCATGACATTCATTCCCCGGGCCTTCCCCAAAGCGTCCAATTCATCGATGAAGATGATGCAGGGGGCCTGGCTGGTGGCCTGTGAAAACAGATCGCGAACGCGCGCCGCGCCCACGCCGACGAACATCTCCACGAACTCAGACCCGCTGATGCTGAAGAAAGGGACTTGGGCCTCTCCGGCCACCGCCTTGGCCAGAAGGGTCTTTCCCGTTCCGGGTGCGCCGAGCAGGAGTACGCCTTTCGGAATTTTCCCTCCCAGCTTTTGGAACTTCCCGGGGCTCTTCAAAAACTCCACGACTTCCTGAAGTTCTTCCTTGGCCTCGTCGATCCCGGCGACATCGGCGAAAGTGATCTGGGTTTCGTTCTGGGCGAAAAGCTTGGCTTTGCTCTTGCTAAAAGACATGACCCCCATCCCCGGCCCCATCTTTTTCATGGCGAATCGCCAGATCAGGAAAAAAATGCCGATGGGAATAATCCAGGAAAGAAGACCGCTCAGGAATTTACTCTCATAGTGTCCGGAGTAATTGACCTTATGCGCGTCCAGATCTTTCACCAGGTCGGGATCGTTCACCCGAATCGTGGTGAACTCCTGCCCCGGCTTTTTTTCTTTTCCTTTCAGCGTTCCGTTGATGTTATCCGGGCCGATGGTCAGTTTAACTACGGTCCCCTCGGCCAGGTATTGCTTAAATTGGCTGTAAGGGATGGTCTCCACTTTTCCAGAAAGAAAGTATTGTTGGACGAAACTAAATAATAGGAAAACGATCAGAAAATACCAGATGCTGAAATGCGCCTTAGGGGGCAGGGCGTTCTGCTTTTTCTGGGGGTCCTGGGGGTTGAAGAGCGAACGAAGCTGGTCCTTCAATTTATCCATTGTTTCTTTCAATTTTTTGATGGGCATAGTACTCCTTTCATTATCCCGTTCGTTAGTCCGGTTTTCACGTTCAACTATCCCCCCCGGGTTCGGTCTAGGGGCGCCGTCCGGGGGCGGGTGTTGCTCGTTGGACGCTTCCGTTTCTCCCGATTCGAGACGCAGCAACTGCCCGTCGATATCCGCGAGCAACTTTTCCTGGTGAGGCGGTTACGCCAGAATTGTTTGAACTCGACTTAAAGCGCCGCCTCGAAGAGCAAAACTAAAATGGTTTCCATTTCGGTACGTTATCTCAACTCATCATTCCAGCATATAGATGATACCAAAAATAACGAGAATCGCAATAATGATCCCAAAACCCCCTCCATAGCCCATTCCCCATCCCCAATGGCCACCCATCAGGCCGCCACCATAACCGTTGCCCATCTGGGCAAATGCGGAATGACTCAAAACAAACAAATTCGCCAAAACAATCATTATTTTTTCATCTTCCTCCCCCTAACTTAGTTTGGCGTGATTCGATTCTTTGCTCTGCCGCAGTTTTCGTGAGTTTCGGAACCTTTTGTCCCGCTCAGATCCTTTCCAACGCCGCCACTTTCGCCAGACGGCGCCTGAACCGTTCGCCCCCTTTGAAATGGGCGTTCAGGAAGATCTGAACCAAATCCCAGGAGAGGGCTTGTCCGGTGACCCGACCGCCCAGACACATGACGTTCATGTCGTCATCCTCTACCCCCTGATGGGCGGAGAAGGAATCCGTGATCAAAGCTGCCCGTACGCCAGGCACCTTGTTGGCCGCCACGCAAGCCCCCACCCCGCTGCCGCAGATGGCCAGGCCGCGGGTGACCTCACCCCTCGCCACCGCCCTGGCCAGGGGCACCACAAAATCCGGGTAGTCATCTCCGGGTTCCAACTCATGGGCGCCGAAGTCCATCACCTCCTGACCGGCGTCCTTGAGGGCCGCGGTCAGTTGAACTTTCAACGCTAACCCGCCATGGTCTGCAGCTAGGCCTATGCGCATCATTTCTCCTATTCATAATCCGAATCTTTTGAAAAGATAGTATTTAGGGAAATCTATACCCAGCGTAAACAGCGTCGAAAATCCCAGAACCATAAGAACCTGATTCCATGTCAAGGACGGGACCAGGACGCCGTATAGGCCCATCAATGCAAACCCGATTATCGTCGCCGTGCTCAGGATAAGCAGTTCCCTTCCCGGGAGCGACGACCAGAAATGCCGTCTCTCCCTCACGATCAGGACCCTGAACTGACTGTTGAATATAAGATTAAGCATGACCAGGGTTCGCAGTTTTTCCCCTTCGAGATGAAAATAATTCTTGCCAATGAATATGACTATCAAACCTTCTACAACCAGCAGTATTCCCGGAATGAGGGAGGCCAGAGTAATATTTTTCACATTCCACTGATTAGGATTCGGGGTATGCTTTACATTGTCCGTCGCCAGAGACATGGTCACGAAATCGTTTGCAAATACCAGCAGCGACATCCCCAGGAGAGAGAGCACAATGTCATGGAGCCAGAAAAAGGTCAGGGTCAGAAGGCCGACAAATTCTATGACCTTCGTAACCTTATTGATGACCCAGGTCAGCATTCGCTGATAGGTTTGCCGGCTGATGGTTATGGCGTTGATAATGACGCCGATCCCCGGTTCGGTGAGAACCACACTCGCGGAAGCCTTGGCCACATCGGTTGCATTACTCACGGCTATCCCCATCTCCGCCTGCTTCAGCGCCGGCGCATCATTCACGCCGTCACCGGTCATCCCTACCATGTGGCCCCTGGATTGCAAGAGTTTGACGATTTTGTACTTGTCTTCAGGATATATCTCGGCAAACCCATCACTTTCTCCCACAACCTTTACCTGTTCGTCAGGACTCAAACCCTCGATATCCGCCATCCGGATAATGTTACCGCCGATCCCCACCTGAAGGGCTATCTCCTTAGCTATGGACATATTATCGCCGGTCAGCATTATTGGCCTTACTCCCAGCTTTCGTGCCTGTTCTATCATGTTTTTTGAGTCCGGCCTGAGCGGGTCAGAGAGGGCCAGCAATCCGACCAGTTTAAGTCTATCCAGATCGCTGCCTTCCGAACGGGCGAGGGCTATCGTTCGGTATCCTTTCCGGGAAAGCTCGCCTATCATCCTGTCTGCCTTGGCCAAGTCGTCCTTATCGATTTCCCGGCATAGGGAGAGGACTATCTGTGGCGCGCCTTTAACCGCTTTGAAACGCGCTGCGCCGACTCCGATGATCGCCTCGGTCCTCTTAGTCGACGGATCAAAAGGTGTATGAGAAATCCGCTGGTAGGCGTTGAAATCAACGCCCGTGCTTTTGGCATATTCGAGAACCGCCAGATCGATGACGTCCAGGCCTTCTTCTTGCGATGCCAGCGCGGCGGTGGTGATGACCTCCTCTTTCGTCTGCCCGGAGAATGGTATGCTTTCGGCAACTGACAATCGGTTCTGGGTTATCGTCCCGGTCTTATCAAAGCAGAGAATGTCAATCGAAGCGGCATCCTCGATTGAATCGAGTCTGGTTACCAGCGCTCCTTTTTTGGCAAGCTCCAGGGCGCCAACTGACTGGACTATGGTCAGAACGGCCGGAAGGGCCACTGGAACTGCACCCATGAGGAAGATTACGGCGAAGGTCAGTATCAGTAGTAGACTTAAATGCATCACCACCGCATACAATGAAACCAAGATTGAGGCGGCTATCCCCAGGTACATCATATATTTGACCACCGCCATCATCACTTGCTCTTGATGGGAATTCGGCTTTGCTGTTTTGACCAATTCCGTTGTTTTGCCGAAGTACGTATTCGCACCGGTATTGACAATAACACACCGGGCTTCCCCACGCTTGACGACGGAGCTGGAGTAGAGTATGTCCGATCGGTGTGCCTCTACTGGCAGGGATTCCCCGGTGAGCGCTGACTGATCCATTGAAATCTCTCCGCTCACCATCACGGCATCAGCCGGCACAATATCCCCGAGGCCGACGATGATGAGGTCTCCGGGCACGATCTCCTTCGCGTCCTTTATGAGCCATTTCCCGTTCCGTACTATCTTCGCTTTTATCGCCAGCTTCTTTTTAAGGAGTTCGACCGCTTTTTGCGAACCGCGTGAATGGAGGTGGCCGATGACGGCGTTCACCGTGAGCAACACAAAGATGATTATTCCTTCCAGGTAATGTCTCAGCACGATTGAAAGCCCCATCGCCAGCTCCAGCAGCCACGGCATGGGCCCCCAGTAGCGCAACAAGAATTCAAGAAAAAGATTCTTTTTCTTCTCGAGTATTTCATTATACCCGAATACCTCGACGCGTTTTCCGGCTTCTGACTCGGAAAGACCGTCCATGGAGGTTCCCAGGAATTTAACGATCTCCTCCAAGGAGATGTTCTTATAGTCTGATGTGCTTTTGACTTTTAGATCCTTGGAAATCCCTTTTTCAATTGCCATATCTTCCTCTCCATTCTCGATATTCGCCAGCACGCTGATTCACACTTTATCACGGTATCCTGGATGGAGCGCCCGGACCATTTCCTCGGACTCCAGCATCTGCTGGCCCGAACCCCCCAAACTGCTGTTTGATGTTTTGGAGGCGCTTTCCAGGTCAGTCGTTGCGCTATACCTGGAAAAGGCTAATCCTACACCATGGCCGAGGATTACGATGAAGGTCAATGCTGAAAAAGAGTCGCCTTTTCTCGTTTCAAATACCTCTATGATTCAGGCCCCTAAAAGATAGGGGCCTTTTCTCGGGTTGGCCGGAGCTTCCTCCCCATCGGTCGGACAGCTCCGGCAATAGAATAGGCACCGGAACGATCATTTCTAACTTGGAGAATGAACGGACACCTCGTGGCCGGCGCTTTTCAGAATATCCTTGGCCCTAGCCAGCTCATCCCCAGATCCATGAACCACCAGCAGAAACTTGTCGGACTTGATGGAGGATTCATAATTGATAATGCTGTCCTTTGGAATCCCAATGCTGTAAAGCCCTGCCCCAAGGGCAGTTAACCCTCCAACGGCTACAGCACCCTCCAATCCTCCAATAATGGAGGAAACGAGCGGGCCGGCTACGACAAGCGGACCAATTCCGGGAATCCAGAAGAAGGCGGCACCGAATAAAATACCCCACAGGCCGCCCCAAAAGGCGCCCATTTTGCCCCAGTACTTCATGCGGTCACCCATTTGGTAGTAGCCGACCACCTGTTCCTCCGTGTGATAATCTTTGCCCACGATGGACAGTTTCTTCATATCAAAACCTGATTTCTGCAATTCCTTCACGGCATTTTCGGCCTCGACGTGAGTATTGAATATAGCCACAGCCACATTTCCCTTTGACATGGTTAATCCTCCTTTGATTCTGGTTATGTTCATAGTTAGGACGTGACTTGAGTCGGATTGACTATCATATCCTTGACCACCCCCTTTCTTATTGTATCCCCTCCTTGTACTGCCCAGCACCCTTCATGCAAATCACCGCGAACCAGCCCTACAAAGACCTTAAGAAGGCAACGATGTCGCTCTTTTCCTTGGCGGTCAATTGGAGTTGCTGCACCAGGTTGAAATATTCCACCGTATCCTCAAGGGTGAAGCACCGCCCGTCATGTAGATAGGGCGGGGAATCCTTGATGCCTCTCAAAGGAAAGGTCTTAATGGGCCCGTCGTGGGCCATCATCATACCATTGACCAACTCCTGCCTGTAAAACCGCTCCGCTCTGAGGTTATGCATGCTGTTGTCGGTATAATAAGGGGCAGAATGGCAGGCGGCGCATCGAGCTTTCCCGTTAAAAAGGGTCTCACCGCTTAATTCACTTGCGCTAGCCTTGGTCCGGTCGAGTTCGCCGTAGATATTGAGCTTGGGCGCCGGAGGAAAATCAAGGATCGCCAGGAATTCCGCCATGAAATGCACTTGCGATCCCCTTTCCAGAATGTTCACCCCCTTCTTGGCGGCCATACAGATATCGCCATCAAAATAGGCGGCTCGCTGTTCAAACTCCGTGAAATCCTCCACTGTCTTCAAAGCGCGCTGTGAACCGAATAGCCGCTGGATGTTCACACCCCGCAAGGAAGGCGTTTCGATACGATGCCTGAATTCCTGCGGGCGAATGTCCCCCACCAGATGATTCGCCCCGTTGGTATGGCCGTTGGCATGACAGTCGAAGCAGGTTACGCCCAAGCTGGGCCTGTCGGTCCGGCGGTCTTCCGTCGCGTTAAATTGCTGTTGCGGAAACTGGGTCACGAGAAGGCGCAGACCCTCAAGCTGCTTGGGGTTCAGGATACCGTTGAAAATCTCGTAGTAGTTGTCGATGGTAATCAGACGCCCTTTGGCCACATCACCGAGGTCAGGCCGGGTGGTCAGGTAAATTGCTGGGGCCGGGTCCGGCAGGATATGTTCCGGCAGGTCGAAATCCAAGTCGAAGCGAACCAACCGTGGCAGTGGTTTCGTGATCATCTCCGGGAAGAGCATGCCCCCTTCCGCGTGGTCTGCAAAGGGTAGGGGCTTGTATGGGAAAACACCCTTCTCCTTGATCTGTTCAGGGGTCATTTTACCAAGTTGCTCCCACGTTACCCCTTGAAGTTTGGCTGTCGGTCCCACGGGGAGGGATTTTCCCCCTGACATAACGGACTCGGCAGTGTTTTTCTTTGAAAGGTTATACCGGGAGTTCAGCAATTCCAGGTGCTGTTTAGCCCGCTCAGCTTTCACGGCCATGCGCGCGGCTTTAATTTGGTCGAAGGTGACGTCCTGGTTCGTCGGTCCATAGCTGGAGACAACCTTCCCCTGCTGCGCAGAGACAACTGCAGTGGCGGCCCCCGCGACACTCAGAATGCAGATCGCGATTAACGCTAAACGGTACTTCTTTTGTAGCTTCATTTTAAAGCTCTCCTTTCTTGGATAAATATTTTTATCGGGCTCCCATACCATCTAATCCTTATCTATCACGGCACATCATCTCCTTTCAAAAATGTTTAAAAGCTGGGTTCATGGACTTCTCCTGTCCGTCCAAAGCTCTCGCTCGACTGACCCGCCCACTTAGAGGACAACCGAGGGAACTCAACCAGGTCGCTTCGGTGGAGAACAGCCCGGCGTGCCGTCAACTCTCTATTCCGTCGTTTAGCCTGCGGTGGACGCACCCCACTTCCAGTTCCGAATCTCCGGCAGGTCCTCGCCGTATTTGTCGATGTATTGCTTGTGTTCGATAAGCTTGTCCTTGAACTGCTGCTTCAAGTAGATGCCCTGGTCGCCGGTCTGCGGCAGACGGTCGATGGTGTCCATCACCAAATGGAAGCGGTCCAGATCGTTCAAAACCGTCATGTCGAAAGGCGTGGTGATGGTTCCTTCTTCCTTGTAGCCGCGGACGTGAATGTTGCGTGATTGGTACGGCGGTAGGTCAGCCGGTGGATCAGCCAGGGGTAGCCATGGAAGGCGAAGACGACCGGCTTGTCCTTGGTAAAGAGTTCGTCAAAATCCATGTCGCTTAACCCATGGGGGTGTTCGCTTTGCGGCTGGAGCTTCATGAGATCGACGACATTAATCACCCGGATTTTCAGGTCGGGCAGATGCGCGCGCATCAGGGAGACGGCGGCGAGCGTCTCCAGAGTAGGCACGTCGCCACAGCAAGCCATCACCACGTCGGGCGAAGCGCCCTGGTCGTTGCTGGCCCAGGACCAGATGCCGATGCCCTCGGTGCAATGGTTGACGGCGGCGTCCATCGTCAACCATTGCGGGCAGCGCGTGCTTTCCCGGCGATGACCACATTGACATAATGGCGGCTGCGCAGGCAGTGATCCATGACCGACAACAGGCAGTTGGCGTCCGGCGGCAGATAAACCCGCACGATATCGGCCTTCTTGTTCACGACGTGATCGATGAAACCGGGATCCTGGTGGGTGAATCCGTTATGATCCTGCTGCCAGACGTGGGAGGCCAGCAGATAGTTCAGCGAGGCGATCTTCCGCCGCCAGGGAAGTTCCGCGGTAACCTTCAGCCACTTGGCGTGCTGGTTGAACATCGAATCGATGATGTGAATGAAGGCCTCGTAGCAATTGAACAACCCGTGCCGTCCGGTGAGCAGATAACCCTCCAGCCAACCCTCGCACTGGTGCTCGCTGAGCATCGATCCAGCACCCGTCCGGCCGGCGCGAGGAATTCGTCATTCTTTACGACTCGGGCGTCCCACTGACGTTTGGTCACTTCAAAGACCGCGTCCAGGACATTGGAGAGCGTCTCGTCGGGACCGAAGACCCGGAAATTCCGTTGATCCTGTTCAGTTTTACCACATCCCGCAGGAACTGCCCAGCACAAGCGTATCCTGCCCGACAACGGCGCCGGGCGAAGGCACCTTCACCGCGTGGGCATGGAAATCCGGCATGCGCAGGTCGCGCAGCAGAAGGCCGCCGTTGGCGTGGGGATTGGCGCCCATCCGCCGGTCGCCTTTCGGCGCCAGCTCGGCCAGCTCCGGCCTGAGTCGACCCTTTTTGTCGAATAATTCCTCCGGCCTTGTAGCTCTTCAGCCAGTCTTCCAGCTGCTTGAGATGATCGGGATGCTGGGGATCCACCAGGATCGGCACCTGGTGGGCTCGAAAGGTGCCTTCAACCTGCAGGCCATCGACGACTTTCGGTCCGGTCCAGCCCTTGGGTGACCTCAGGACGATCATGGGCCACCGCGGCCGAGTGGTGTCGTTCTTGTTCCGGGCCTGGCTTTGGATGTGCCGAATCTCCTCGATGGCCTTATCCAAGATGACGGCCATGAGTTGATGCATCTTTTCCGGGTCATCGCCTTCCACAAAGTAGGGCGTCCAACCGCAGCCTCGAAAAAATTGATCCAGTTCCTCAGGCCTCGATGCGGGCCAGCACGGTCGGGTTGCTGATCTTGTAGCCATTGAGGTGCAGGATCGGCAGCACGGCCCCGTCGGTGATCGGGTTGAGAAACTTGTTGGACTGCCAGGCGGTCGCCAAGGGACCCGTTTCCGCTTCACCGTCGCCGACGACGCAGGCGACAATCAGATCGGGATTGTCGAAGGCGGCCCCGAAGGCATGGCTGAGCGAGTACCCCAGCTCGCCGCCTTCGTGAATCGAGCCTGGCGTGGTCGGCGCAACGTGGCTGGAAATCCCGCCGGGAAACGAGAACTGCGTGAACAGCTTTTTCAGCCCGGCTTCATCCTGGGTGACGTTCGGATAAATCTCACTCCAGGTGCCTTCGAGGTAGACGTTGCCCACAATCGCCGGGCCGCCGTGACCGGGACCGGCAATGTAAATCATATTGAGGTCATACTTCTTGATGACCCGGTTCAGGTGCACGTAGATGAAGTTCTGACCCGGCGTCGTGCCCCAGTGTCCGACCACCAGCGGCTTGACGTGCGACAGTTTCAGCGGCTGCTTCAGCAACGGATTGTCGTAAAGATAAATCTGGCCGACCGATAGATAGTTGGCGGCGCGCCAGTAGGCGTTCATCTTTCGCAGCAGATCGGGCGACAACGGCTTGTCCGTTTTATTCCTCTTCTCCGTTTCCACGGCGATGTTCTCCTTAACCCCATTTTTCACCTTCATACCAATGCTCCTTTCAGGCCCCTTTTTTGTTTTCATGATCAGGTTCCTTTTCAATGGCTACCGGTTCATCGACCCAGTATCCTTGCGATTGTAATGTCGATGCAGATCGGTTTCATAATCCCGGGTCAGCAGAGACTCCTCCGTGTATTCCGGAGACTGCTTGATGATCTCGCGGGTAAGATTGATAAAGACTTTCGATTCCCGCCAACTAATGCGCTCGATCCACTGCGGTGAAACCAGGACCTTTTTCCCCGGCCACCAGTTCCGGGTATCGATGATCAGGTAACGGATCGCCCAGGTATCGTCATCGATAATAAAATCCTCGACGTGGCCAATTTCGCCGTCCACGGCTTGGAGGTAATGGCCGCTCACATCCTGAGTGCTGCGCAAATGGGGATCCCCTGCTGCCTTATCCGCCGGGGTGGAGGCTCTCCATTTTTCAGGGTCCCGCTCAAGGTAGGGATAAGACCCCCACATGTTTGGGCCGTTCCAATACATCGGCCATCCATAATATCGGTAGTAGGCCTCCTCGAACTGTCGCGAAACGGGTTTGTCACTATTCAAGGAGGGACTGTCCTCGATCTGCTTTTTAGTCAAATCGATGGATAGGTGCCGCTCTTCTTGGTTCACGGCGACCAGCGCATAAGGGGAAATCAGCACCTGCTTGTCCAAGAGCCAGCTCCTCCCCGTGTCGGCGACCAGATAGCGAATTGTCCAGTGATGGTCATCGAAGTAGAATTCATTGACCTTCCCTATTTCCCCATCAAGACTCTTCAATTTGTAACCCTTTAGTGTTTTGGCTTTGATTAGCATAACCGTACTCCTTTCATTCTTTGCCTTTCGTTTTTCTTCGCTCTGGGGACACCGCCTCCCGGAAACGGATCCAGCCCAGAGATCTATTTCGCCGCCTGTTCGGAATTTTCTTTTTCAATGTCCGGGCCAAGTCCCAAAACGCGGCGCACCGAGCGCGCAATCATCACTTCCTCGTCCGTATGAATGACGCGAACCGTGGCCCGCCTGGCGTCCGTGGAAATCACGCCCGCCCCCTCCACATTGCGCGCCTCATCCAGTTCGATGCCGAGGAAGCCCAGTCCCTCACAGATGCGGGCGCGGATGAGTGGCGCGTTTTCGCCGATGCCTCCGGCGAAGACGAGCGTATCCAGTCCGCCCAGCGCCGCCGCGAACGCACCGATCCACTTTTTTACCTGGTAGCAGAACAACGCGACCGCTTCCGCAGCTCGGACGTCTACCGTTTCAAGGTCGAGCAAGTCGCGCAGGTCGGGGCTGGTCTCCGAAACTCCGAGCAGCCCCGATTCGTGGTTAACCATCCGGTCAAATTGGTCCGCTGACATCTGTTCGCTTCGCGCCATAAACGACATCAGTCCCGGGTCCAAATCACCGGAGCGGGTGCTCATCACCAGACCCGCTGCAGGCGTGAAGGCCATGCTGGTGTCGATGCTTTTCCCACCAGACACCGCGGCCAGGCTCGCGCCATTCCCGAGATGAGCGAGGATGATTCGCCCTTGGGCCGCTTCCGATCCGGTCAGGCGGGCCAGTTCTTCCATCAGAAAGGCATACGACAACCCGTGAAACCCGTACCGCCGCACTCCCTGCGCTTCGTATCGTCTCGGGATCGGCAAGATCCTGGCGATACGGGGCAGGTCATGGTGAAAAGCCGTGTCGAAACAGGCCACTTGGGGCAGATCGGGTAATCGGCGCTGAAAGGCTTCGGTCAACAGAATCTCCCCCGGCAGATGCTCAGGATCGAATGGACTGAGCCGGTGAAGCTCCTCCACCATTTCCGTTGTGATTCGTTGCGGCTGGCTATACTTTGGCCCGCCATGCACCACGCGATGCCCCACCGCGATCAAGACCTCACGCCCGCTGCGGTCCTCGATCCAATCCATCAGAATGCCCACCGCCGTCGTGTAATCCGGCGCCGTCACCGGCCGCGAAAAGTTGTCCGCCGGATTCAAACCTTTCACCCCCAAGATGGCCTCCGGCAGTCCAATCCGCTCAAGCCCGCCCTGCAGAATCCGCCGGAGCGGACCGCCGGCCTTAAACAGCGCGAATTTGATGCTCGACGAGCCGCCATTGATCGTCAGGATGCGTGGGTTATCTGGTTTCATGATGCCTCTTTTCGTCATTTTGCCATTCGAAAAAAGCCGGTACCGCGCTCGGCCTGGCATCTCCTCTCCAACGCAGGCAACGGCACGCACCAATAAAGTGCGGTCGTCATCAGGCCCTCGCCTCACGTCGCGCGAGGATCAGTCCGGGCGCCATGGGCAGCCAGAAGGTGAAGAAACGGAAGAGGAGTGTCGCCGCGAGACCGGCGGCGACCGGCACTCCGATGAGCTTGAGCGTGGTCACGGAGACGGCCTCGAAAACCCCAAGCCCTCCAGGAACCACTCCCAGCGTCCGCGCCAGCGTCGAGAGCATGAAACTCGCAAAGACCGGCGCTGGATCGACCTCAAGGCCGAGGGCCCACAGCATGACCCAGAGTGTCCCCGCATCGAGCGCGATGATCGCGAGCTGGAGGCCAGTGCAGCGCGTAATGAGCGAGACATCGTGCGCAATGGCAGGCGTCGCCTCACCAAGCGCTTGAAGTGCCGGCCGGATAAAAGGTAACCGTTCGAGCCAACCGGGCAGCGTCCGGCCGCGGCTCACCCACAGGAGGGCTATGGGAACGGCTGCTGCCAAGGGCGCGAAAACGCCCGCCGGCAAGGCCATCAACGGGGTGAGGTCTCCGTGTGCCCAAACGATGCCGAGGGCGATACCCAGAGCCAGAACGTAGGCGGTGTAGTAGCTCACGAGATCGATGACGACCGCGGCCATGCTGGCGCCTCTCGGCACGCCGCGGCGGTCCAGGGCCCGGATGACCAGCAACGTGCCGCTCAGGCCAACGCTAGGAATGGCCTGGTCCATGAAGAGCTTCGCCAGCGCCAAACCGACATAGGAACGGAGCGGCCTCAATATATTCGCGTGGTTAAGGACTCGTTGCCAGATCAGGGCGTCCGTTAGGTAAGTTCCCCCCTGGAACAAGAAGGCGATGAGCAGCCAAGCAGGCCGAACTTGGAGCAGGAGTTGGGCGAAGGCCATCTCCTGGCTGTAATGTGTCGCCAACAGCACCACACCGACCAGAAGGCCCAGTCCAAAGAACCACGAAACCCAACGGGCGAGAGTTTTTGGTCGACCCACTGTCATGTCAGCCCACCACGAGAAGTCCAGGCAAGAGCCCGATGACCGCCGTAACGGCCATGGTGAAGCCCGCACCGGTAAAAGCCCGAATTGCTGACTGGCAAGTGTTTACGGCGTACGTGAGCCATCACTCGGGATTCACCGCAGGAGGCGTCGAAAAGGTTATTTCTGAACCGTCTGGTTCACGGACGCCATCGGCCAATTCTGGACTTGCTGCCAAATCTGCTGAACCGCGGGCGGCAGCTTGTCCATGTGTTTCAGAAAAAGCGCCAACGTCCAGATCTGCCGGTCACTGAGGGAGGACCCGAACGAAGGCATACCCGTCAGACGAATACCGTGCTTGATCTTCCAGAACGAAACACCTTCCGGGTCGTCCTCCACCCCATCGGTCGCCAATTGCGGCGGTTTTTGATAAAGACCCTTCGCTAGCGGCGATAGCGACGCCGTTCCCTTTGCGGAACCATGGCAAACCGCGCAGTTCTGCGCGAAAAGATGAACTCCATTGAGGAGATTCTGCTCGTTCAGCGACACCGGATTTTGGCCCTTGGGGGCTTCGCGACGCAGTGTCGCCTCTAGCGAAGTGCGGGCCATCCAGGTTTCCAGCCAACCGGGTTTTGCATCGGCATTGGCCGGAATGAGCCCGCTTCCCACCAAAAAGTAAGCGCCGATCAGCGTAACGGCGAGCGTTAATGCGACTCCCCAAAGCACACCTTTCAACATAACAATGACACCTCCCCTCTGGATGTTAATGCCTCTTGGTAATCAGAAAAGAAAATAAATCAACACATTACATAGTCTCGGACCGTCTGGAGGACACCCAAAAGGTTTTGAATAACTCCCAAAGCGCGGGATCCAGTTGCGCCAGACTTCATAGAGCATGATTCCATGACCGCGCATTGTAGAGCAATTCGCCAGGAATCGAATCCTTCGACATCATAGGCGAGGCTGTGTTCGTAGCCGGCCGTTTTGTTTACTCATGTTTCTCCTTCACGGCTCCTCTGCTTTTGCTCATTTTGACACCACCTTATCTCCGTGGATAGCCCTAAGCCCCCGACTACCGCTGGGTATTGGGGCCTAATTTAAGGAAAAGACAAATCTAAAATGTTTTGCTTGCCAAGGGCCTATAAGGTAGTAGACGGGCCCAGGTAAACCGGCAGTATCTCTTTATTATCCACAAAAACAATCAATCGCATTTGTAGACCAAATCCAAATTCGGGAACTTGGTCTATTTTTATCACTTTCCTGTGATGGTTTTAATGGTCAACTCAAATGTCCCAATATTTCGGCCGTTTGTAGTGATCGTAAAGCTTCTCCTCGTACTCCCGGTTGAGAGCTACAGAATAATACTTGGTGCGTTCTTAATCGCCTTCCGGAATACGCTTCTATACCTTGGAATCGTTCCAGCTCACCCGGTCGAGCCACCGTGGCGCGACCAGCACCTTCCTGCCCGGCCACCAATTCTGCGTATCCACAACCAGATAACGAATTCCCATGTTTCAAGGTCAATGATAAAGTCTTGGACATGACCGATGACGCCATCGGTCACCTCGATATGATAGCCGGTCACTTATTAACGCTGCGCAGGTGCAAGTCGCTTGCTTTTTCTCGCTTCTCCGACGCTCTTCAATCCGTTTTTGAACGGCGACTTGTATCTGAGGATCGAACGTGGGACCCACAAATAAGACCATTACAATAATAGGAATAACAGTGTGTCGTGGTAATATGCCTCGTGCTGCCGGGAAACCGGCTTGTCAGTATCAATGCTGGGGCTCTCAGTTACTTGCTTCTTTGTCAGCGTCACATTGAGCCGCTCCTTTGCTAAATCCGCTTTGATGATCGCGAAGGGCGAGATCAGCCCTTTCAGTTAGAAGCCAATTACCGGTTTCGGTCACCAGATATCGGATGGTCCAGAATTCGTCGTCAAATAGAAATCATCCAACTTTCCAATATCACCATCCGTCGCGCCGATGCGTAGCCTTTCAGATCTTTTACACTGGATTGCATTTTCTCTTCCCTCCCCCGGACAATCCGAAACCAAATATATTAAATTACCATCTAGGATACTTTACTGCTTATAAAATAACTTTTTCATAATTCTGTACCGCGCTAAAACTGGGCATATCGCTTAGTTATTAATTACCTCTTAACCACCTCTTCCTTGGAAATGGTAAATACAAAGTTCGAACCGTCGGGCAGGGCTTCATACCATATCTCTCCGCCGTGATCGAGGATGATTTCCTGACAGAGGCTCAACCCAAGACCGACACCCTCCCGGAATGGTCTTCCCTCGCTTTCGATCCGTTCAAACCGAGAGAACAGCTTCCCACGATCGGGTTCCGGAACCGGATTTCCGCTGTTGTAGACGTTCAGACGGTAATGCGATTCATGAGGCTCAAAACCAAAAGAGATAGTACACCCCTTCCGCCATACTTGATGGCATTGGTGAATAGGTTTCGATAGACGGCTTTGAGCCAGGTCTTGCTGGCACTGATGGCAATAGATCCAGCGGGAATGGTTCCTAAACGATTATCGATTACGATCTCATGCTTAGCGATATCGTCAGCCAGTTCCTCCAGAACAGTATCAATGATATCCTGTCTCAGGTCCAAGACCTCTCGTTCCATCTTCACTGAGCCGTCGACGATGGAGGCTTTCCCTATATAATCTTCCGCAGTCCCCAGCAGGCGCAGGCAGCGGGACAAAAGGTCCTTGACGGTGTTGGCCAGATTTTGATCCAGCTTTCCGAAGGAGCCTCGAAACAGGAGTTTCAAGATGGATATGATGGAGATCAGCGGCCCCCTGACATCATGAGACAGGATCATGACCATATTCAGAATCCGCTCGTTCAATTTCCGAAGTCCCTTTTCGGATTCCAGGAGCGCCGCTACCACCTGCTGGAGCTCGGTGATGTCGCTTGATATGACGCGCCACAACGGCCCATCAAAGTCATAGCCTTGTTGAACGGCGCCAACTTCCAGCCCGCGTCCAGAAAGGGACGCCATCTTTTTTAATCAGCCGCATTTCCCACACCTGCGTTGCACCGGCTTGTCCTGAGCCGGCCGAGGGGCTTCAAGAAGTCGATTTTGATGGAGATAGTAGAGGTCCTGGTCCTCGGGGAGGATAAAGCGGGACAATGGCTGGTTGACCAATTCGCTTCTCTCCACCCCCAACATGGTGGCAACAGTGAGATTGGCCTCCTTGATCAACCCTTTTTCACTGAGGGTGATATAGCCCACGGCGCCGTATTGTGAGATCAAAATAGCGGGCCCGCGAAGCTTCCAGCTCCGTCTGGGTCCGGCGCAGTTCTTCATTTTGCATCTCCAGTTCGATCTGATGCACCTGGAGTCCTTGGATCAGATCCTGCTCTGAATTCTTTTGTTGCCTGTCCGATAATCGTTTTGAGTTTTGATTCTTTACAATAAAATCTAATATGTATTAATTTTTCATTTATCGCTTGCCAATATTCTTTTCTAAGCGTCGTCCAGACGCGGCCGTCTCGACGGACGAACGACGCCCCCGCGCTCTCCTCGCCGCCGAAACCCAGCGAGCTGTCGAGCAGGTCCTCCACGAACCACTTGAAGCCCCGGCACTCGTAGAGCTTCCGCCCAGCTTCGCCGTAACGCGATCTATCATTTGGCTGCTCACCACCGTCTTGCCCACCGCCGCTTTCGCGGGCCATTTCGGTCGGTGTTGAAAAAGGTAGAAGATGGCAACCGCCAGGTAGTGGTTGGGCGGCAGCAGTCCCGCGCTCCGGGTGACAATCCCGTGCCGGTCGTGATCGGTATCGCAGGCGAAGGCGATTTCGAAGCGATCCTTCAGACCGATTAACCGCTGCATGGCGTCAGGCGAGGATGGGTCCATGCGGATCTGGCCGTCCCAATCCACCGTCATAAAACGGAAAGTCGGGTCGACGGCCTCGTTGACCACCGTGAGGTTCAACCCGTAGCGTTCGGCGATCGGCGCCCAGTAATGGACCCCGGCGCCGCCGAGCGGATCCACCCCCAGACTGATCTTCGCGTCGCGAACGGCGTCCAGGTCGATGATCTGCCCCAGATCGCTAACGTAGGTATTAAGGTAGTCGTGACGGTGCGTAGTGGAGGCGCGCAGGGCTTTTTCGAAGGAAATTCGCTTCACCCCCCGCAGGCCGCTCTCCAGAAAGGCGTTGGACTTCGCTTCGATCCAGTCGGTGACGGCGCGTTCCGCCGGTCCGCCGTTGGGCGGGTTGTACTTGAAGCCGCCATCAGGGGGCGGATTATGCGAAGGGGTAATAACAATCCCGTCGGCCAAACCGGTCCGGCGACCTTGGTTATAGGTGAGAATGGCATGGGATATGACCGGGGTCGGCGTATATTCATCTTTTCCGGCTACCATGACTTCCACCCCGTTGGCCGCCAGCACCTCCAGGGCGCTGGCCAGGGCCGGCACGGAAAGGGCATGGGTGTCCATGCCGAGAAACAGCGGGCCATCGATCTTCTGCTGCCCGCGGTGCAGGCAAATGGCCTGACTGATGGCGAGAATATGCCCTTCATTGAAAGCTTTCTGAAAGGACGAGCCGCGATGCCCCGAAGTGCCGAAGGCCACCCGTTGCTCCGGCACCGAAGGATCAGGGACGTCGGTATAATAGGCCGTAATCAGTTTGGGCACGTTAACCAGCATGGCCGGTTCAGCCGGCTTTCCGGCCAGAGGGCTCTTTTTCATGATTGGCCGCCGTTGAACCCCCGGTAGCGCCGGATGAGGGCATTGGTCGAACTGTCATGCTGAAGTTTCGGTTTTCCGGCACCCTCCAGCTCGGGATAAATGCGCTGCGCCAGGACCTTCCCGAGCTCGACGCCCCACTGGTCAAAGGAATCGATGTGCCAGATAACCCCTTGGGTGAAGACCGCGTGCTCATAAAGCGCGATCAATTGGCCGAGCGTCTCCGGCGTCAGCCGCTCCGCCAGAATAGTGTTCGTCGGACGATTGCCTTCGCAGACACGATGCGGTACCAGCCAGTCCGGAGTTCCCTCGGCCTTAAGCTGGTCCCCGGTCTTCCCAAAGGCCAGCGCCTCCGTCTGAGCAAAAAGGTTGGCCATCAACAGGTCGTGATGAGTACCCAGCGGGTTCAACGTCCGGCAGAAGCCGATGAAATCGCAAGGAATCAGTCTGGTTCCCTGGTGGATGAGCTGGTAGAAGGAGTGCTGGCCGTTGGTGCCCGGCTCGCCCCAATAGATAGGTCCCGTTTGATAGGTGACGACCGCGCCGTCCTGCGTGACGTGCTTGCCGTTACTCTCCATGGTCAATTGCTGGAGATAGGCCGGGAAGCGTTTGAGATAGTGCGCGTAAGGCAGGACCGCAACCGTCGGCGCGGCAAAGAAGTTACTGTACCAGACGGAGAGAAGCCCCAGGATGACGGGCAGGTTCTTCTCGAAGGGAGCGGTCCGGAAGTGTTCGTCCATCGAGCGAAAGCCGGCCAACAGGGCCCGAAAATTTTCGGGGCCGATGGCTATCAGGGTTGAAAGACCGATGGCTGACTCCATAGAATAGCGGCCGCCGACCCAGTCCCAGAATCCGAACCTGTTCGCGGTGTCGATGCCGAACTTCGCCACCGCCTCGGCGTTGGTGGAGACCGCCACGAAATGCCGGGCCACAGCCTCTTCCCGGTGCAGCGCTTTCAGCGCCCAACTACGGGCCGTGTGGGCGTTGGTCATCGTTTCCAGGGTGGTGAAGGTCTTCGAAGAGATAATAAAAAGCGTTTCTTCGGGGTCCAGGTCGCGGGTGGCTTCTACGAAGTCGGTGCTGTCCGCGTTCGAGACGAAACGGAAGGTCAGGTCTCGCTGACTATAGTGTTTTAGCGCCTCATAGGCCATGACCGGGCCCAGATCGGAGCCACCGATGCCGATGTTGATGACGTTGCGGATGCGCTTTCCACTGTATCCCCGCCACTGACCGCTGCGGACTTGGTCTGAGAAGACGGCCATCCGCTCGAGTACGGCGTGCACCTCGGGCACCACATCGACTCCGTCCACGAGAATTTGCTCGCCCTTAGGCGCCCGCAAGGCAATGTGGAGAACGGCCCGATTCTCGGTAACATTGATCTTCCGGCCCTGGAACATGTCTTCGAGGTGCCGGCGCAATCCGCACTCCTCGGCCAGATGGAGGAGGAGTCCGATCGTCTCAGCGGTAACGCGATTCTTCGAATAGTCCAGGTAAAGGCCGGCCCCTTCGGCGGCCAGACGCTCGCCGCGTCGGGGATCATCGGCGAAAAGCGACCGCAGATGCACTTGGCGAAGACGCTGGTAATGCTCTCCCAAGGCTTTCCAGGCCAACTTCTCCGTCAAGGACCGCGATTTCGAGGTGGGCTTCGTGGTCATCATCGTTTCCCTCCCGATTTAGTCGGCTTCCCGAGCGCGCTGATCTTGGACGCGGCGGATGGTCTCATCGTAGAAGTCATTATTTTTGATGGCCTGATCGAAGACCGTGGGGTTCGAGGTGAGCCCCGTCACCGAAAGTTCGGCGATATAATGACGGAGGGTCCCTTGGGTCAGGAGCTCACGGGTAATATGGTCGAGCCAAAGGCTCTGCCCGAGATTATGGAGTCGTTGGGTCGCTTTCATGGTACCTCCTGGTGTGCGCTGTCGGCTTTTGTGTCGCCGAGTAAGGCGGGTAAATCAGAGTGGAGCAGATCGCCGATACGATGGATGGTGAGGTCAGCCGTCGGATAGGAGGCGATGGTTTTGGGATCAAGCGCGTAATGTCCCTGGCGCGGGAATACCGTAGTGAGCTTATCCCTCCAGATCTTTTTCATCACCGTGAGGATACGCAGCTTATCGTCTATCATCACATAGTGCCCGGCCGGGTAGTGCCGCTCCACGTCAGCCAGCATCTGCTCTTTGTGAATGTAAATGAGCACGCGGCCTTCGACCGCAGCCCAGAGGCCCGATCTTTCCACTTTGCGAGGCTGAAAGACCACGTCTCCGTCGGACAGAATGACCGTCTTCCCCCAGGTGCGAGCGTATTTAAGCGCATCGAGTGCCCCCGGATAGAGTCGGTCGGCAAACGGATAATCAACGAGGAATGAAGACATCCGCAGCAGCCGAGGATCGCACAGATCCTCGATCCGGTAGCGCTGTAAGGCGCCCAGGTAGTCCGTGTAGCCAAGCTCGGCGCGCAGCGCTTCAAAGATGGCCCAGTACCGATCCCGGGTCGCGGCCCCGAACCCCCGCTCCAGATGGCTTTTGAGATCCTCTCGCACGCGGTCGTTGTCGAGCAGGGTGTTATCCACGTCAAACAAGAATACCACTTCGTCGGCTGAGATCATCCGGTCGCCTCTTCGGGCTTGGGGTTGTACCCGTCGCCATCGCCCGCGATGATCTGGTCGGTTCCGGACGGCTTCAGGTAATCGGCTCGTGGTCAGGGATCGCTGTCTATGCGCCCCCGCGGGAGAGAATTAAAAAGAGGCGCGCTATTACCGTTGGATGAACCCCTTTGTCGAAAATCAGGAAAAGTAACTCGTTAAATCCTTCATGGCCTTGATAATATCCAGGACCGCCTGGTGCATTCCCTCGGCCGTGGAAAAAGATTCTATGGTTCCTTTCTCCTCGGTCTTGGCCTGAATTTCAGATTTGATTTCCTGCAATTTTTGAGCATGTTTTTCAAACTGGAGGCGATGCTCCTCTTTCAGGTCTTCGAGGAATTCGGAATTATATTTTTGGACAAGTTCATCGGCCTCCGCCAGTAATTCATCTATACTCTTGGATTTTAAGGTCGTCGGCATGATATTTCCTTTCTAAAAAAACATTGTCAAAAAAGTCCAACGCAGATTTCAGGATAAGGGGTAGTCCGGTTATCCTTAGGATCTGTAAACAAATAACCTTAACAAACGGCCCTACAACCGTTCGCCCTGAGCTTGTCGAAGGGTGAACGATACGGCAATGCTTCGACAGGCTCAGCATGAACGGAGATATTAGCGGCATTGTACAGCTTATTTCTTGACGGGTTCTTACTTGGCGGCCGAAAGCCGTACCACTGCGCTTTTCCCAATAGAACCCCACTAACGTTTCCCGCGCGCGGATGGCTTCGTTTTCAATCATGACGACGGGGCCCCATCCGCGCTGAACCAAGGGTGTTACTTCCCTACGCGGATTTGAGAAAGGGAACCCAAAATCCCAAAAACACTCAGGAGCCACAGGACAACGACGATAACCACGACGGCATTCAAAATCGACTTAATGGAGCCCGCCATGGGGATGAATCGGTTGATGAGCCAGAGAATAACACCCACCACGATCAGAACCACAATGACTTGCGTTAAAGGCATGATCGAATACACCTCCTCTCTTGTTATCGGAAGCGGGCCAACAAGGTCCGCTCCGGCTTAGGCACTGCAGAAGAACTATTCAACGGCCATGCTCATTCGAACCTTGAGGCCGCGTAGCAGAGGACCGTCTGGACCTCCGCTACTTCCCCAGGATATTCTTGACCTTACCGACCACTTGTTGGACTTTTCCGGCGCCCTTCTCGCTTTGGCCTTCGGCTTCCAGCGTGGGATTTGAGGTGAGTTTGCCGATTTCCTCCTTAACCTTACCCTTCACTTCATGAAACTTGCCTTGAGCCTGGTCTTCGGTGCTGGATTTCATAATGGTTTCCTCCTCTCGAACTTCGGTTTGACTGCGGGTATTCTGGTTGATTGTTCGATCAGCCATCGGGAACGGAGGGTTCTTCTCATAATGCCCCTTATAACTGAGGGGCACTGGCTTCCTGTGGACTTTCCTGTTCCCCGGCGGATGAATCCTTCCTCCGATTCGCCAGTTCCTCCATTTTCCTCCGCGCCTGTCCCATCTGCTCCTTGGTTTTATCAACCAGTGCATCCGCGGATTTCCCGATTTCCTCCCAGGTCGCCTTTTCCCTTTTCGTGGTCAGGAGGATGCCGATCACCAGCCCAATTAGGCCACCCCAAAAAAATCCCTTGGCCAGTCCTTTGCCTCGATCAAATGCTGCCATGTTTTATCCCCCCCTTTTTTAAAGGAATAATCCGAGATCCGGGGCGAACAAAAAGCCCCTTCGGCCCCTTTAGTATCTATGATCATATCTGTCGTCTCTGCCCCCGCGGTCATGTCTGTCGCCTCTGTCTCCATCACGTCCACGGTATCCTCCACCGTCATCATAATAGGGTATAAAACAGCCCCCCAGAGATACGGATATCATCCCCAACACAATCCATAACATAATGATTTTTTTCATTTTTCCATACTTTCTTCTTTAAGTGTTATCTATTTATCCTCATCGAACCCGATTGCTCACGACGGCGCAGAGAAAGGCAACCGTGAGCAATCGGCGATCGACGTTGAGGATTCCCCTAGCGAATATCAAACGGGAAGGGGAGGAAGATCCTGACGCCCGGCGATGGGACCGGGACAGCGTAGATCGGTGGACCATAAACGGGTCCCCGGTCGTAGTAACCGCGGGACCGATATCCTCGCCGTCCGCGATCCCAATGCCGGTCGCGGTCATCGGCCCAGCCGCGTTGCTGCGGCCTTTGGACTCTATCGCCATTTCTGCCGAGCGCCGGCCCCGCGGAGATTCCGCCGATCAGGGAGAAAAAGATAAGCGCCATCATGATCTTACCGACTATCGAAATTTTCATAAGTCCCTTCCTTTCTTGACGTGTGGTTGTCAGGCCGGCGATCATTTGCTTCTGCCCTTGCCCTTCCTATGATGACCGCCATAGCGGAACAGGGTATCCGCATCTTTTTTCTGCTCGTCCGACATGCTGGCATAGAGCGCCTCGAAGGCCGGGATGAAATTCTTGAGCCCCTCCGCGTGGGCCTGGGCGATTTCGCTATAGGATTTGAGATCCTCGACGGCGGTCAAGTCCTTTGCTTTTTCGACCCTGGCCTGGTAAAGGGCCTCCATCGTTTTGGCATTGTCCCGCATCACCTGGGTGACCTTATTCCATAGCTCCTCCTGGGCCGGTGTGATCTTGAGCTTGGCCTGAAGGTCTTTAATGCGAGCCTCGGTACGGTCGACTTTAGAGACCTTTTTAGAGACCTTAGCCGGGGGCTTCTGGGCCGGTTCGGCCGAGGCCGCCCGGGAAAGATTGGCGCCGGCGAAAGCGATAGTGACCAAGAAGGCCACCGCCGAAATAACCACTACCGTTGAATTAGTAAACTGCTGAGCAATTCGTTTCATGATCGGTCTCCTTTTGGGTGATTAATGACAAGTTTCCGGTTTTTTGGACTAAATTTCTTGCTTCAGGTCCCAAATTTTTTTTTCGAGTTTAACCATCCTTGATGTCTCAATTCATTTTACGCCTCCTAAATTTATTTAAGTTCATTTATTTAAATTCCATTCTATTAAATACCATTGCAAGTAGCCTACCAATAGCCGGTGGAAAAAAATAAGTCTTAAACCTATTTTATATCAACAAGTTATATTAATGGAGCTCACCGTAAAGAAGGTTGAAATGAGGTGCCGGACCTCCATATTTGGCGGGGCCTCCATATATTGAGGGAAACTTAAAAGACAGCCGGACATCCTTACAGTTGGCAGGATAACCGGGACGGGCAATGATTGGAATGGGGGGAAACTGTAATTTTAGCAGAAAAATGGCAGTATTTTAACGACCATTAGGCCAGCGCCTGACCCTCGGCCGGCTCGTGATTTCTGTCGATTAAAACGATCTCCATGGCCACGCCGGTGATCTGCAACGTGTGGGCCAGCGTTGTTCCCACACTTCCCGCGCCGACCATGACAACCTTTGGCCTGGTTTCACCTCCGTTTTTCGCTTCTTTGTTATCGGCCTTCCAAGATACTGATCTTTTCAGGCCGCGGATCCCTGTCGATCTTCTTCCAAGAAATAGGCAAACTCCCCGCCCACCATGAGAATCGTCGAAGAATAATAGACCCACAACACGAAAATGATCACGGTACTGAATGAGCCATAGAAAAAAGAGTACTGGGCGAGGTGGACCACATACCAGGTAAATAGATGTTTGGCCAGTTCCCAGAGCACACCGGAAAAAAGGGCCGCCTGAAGGGCGGATAGGAAGTGGACTCTCTGGTTAGGGATGATTTTGTAAATCAAGAAAAACATGCAATAGGTGAGGGCAAAAGGAAATAGGTACTTGAGGGTCCATTGAATCGTCGGTCCTATGGCCACTGGAATCCGTCCCTGGTAATCCGGTAGGACAGTGGCAAAAGAGCTAAGAATCATGCTCACCAGGAGGAGGATTCCCGCCAGGAGAATCATTAAAAGATCCACGGCTACCCCTCGAAGCATTCTTCGGCTTTTCTCCTCCCGAAACACCATATTGAGAGCGACGCGCAGGGAGCTGAAAAGCCAGGTGGAGAACCAGAGCAAACCGACAAACCCCAAAATTCCCACAACCTGACGGTTCTGGATAACGTCCATCAGATTGCTCGTAATCTTTGGATCCAAGGCTGGGGCCACATCCCTGAAATAGGCCCGAATATGATTGAGCACTTCCCGGTCGTTGTAGAGATAGGTTCCCACCAGGGCCAATAACAGCATGATAAAAGGAATCAAATTGAGGAGGATATTGAAGGCAATCCCCGCGGATAAAAAGAACCCATTGTCATCATTGAATTTTTTCAGAGCCTGCCAGAGGAAACCGAAGTCTTTGAGAATCTTTTTGAGCCGTTTGAATCTCATCGATCCTTCTTTTTTTCGCGCTTTATCGCATCCGCCATCTCCAACTCTTCGACCCACTCAATCTCGGTTTCGGATCCCAGCATGAAGGCCAGCCCCCGTGTTTTTTCAAAACTTTCCAGCGCGATCGTGGCCAACCTGGTTATGGGCACTGAAAGAATCATACCAATCGGTCCCAGGACCCATCCCCAGAAAACCATGGAAAGGAAGACGACCAGCACCGACAAACCCAGGCCTTTGCCTGTCAGTTTCGGTTCAATGATACTACCCAAAACAATATGCACCACGACAAAGCCAAGGACCGCCAGAAGGGCAGATCCCACCCCTAACTGGACTAGAGCGAGAAGGGCTACCGGAACGGCAGCAATGATTGCGCCAATATTAGGCACATAGTTCAGCAAAAAGGAGAGCGTTCCCCAGAGCACCGGATAATCGACCCCGAGGATTATGAGCCAAAGCCAGATCGCCAGGCCGACGGCCGCGCTGATCAGGGTTTTAATGACCAAATAGCGTTTGGCGCTCCGGCTGAATTGCTCAATAGCAGCCAGCGACCTCTCCGGATTTGGTAATACGACTCGCAATTTCTTTGGCAAATCTGCTGCCTCCAGCAGGATGAAGACAACCGTAAGCAGGATCAGAAACCCATTGGTGAGGACCCCGCTCAGGGCGGAGAATATGCTTCCCGCCCAATTCATTACCCATCCCGCGTGTAAAGTACCCGGCACCTCTCCGGCTGGAATGTTAACGCCCTTTTCGCGCAGCCAGCTCAATAAAGAAACAATATGGGTCGATAAGCGCTCTTGATAGCCGGGAAGAGAGGTCAAGAAATGAT
This sequence comes from uncultured delta proteobacterium, assembly GCA_963743305.1. Taxonomy (GTDB): domain Bacteria; phylum Desulfobacterota; class RBG-13-43-22; order RBG-13-43-22; family RBG-13-43-22; genus CAVQSS01. The sequence goes on along the minus strand of CAVUPH010000022.1, from coordinate 66,047 downwards.
TCAGCGAGGGCCCTATCAATAAGCCAAAGAGTAATCCTACAGCCAGGATGGCCGCCAGAATGGAAAGAAGCGCCATAAACTTCGGCACGCCCTGGCGTTGCAGCCAGAATAATGGCGGAGCGCAAATGACCGCAATGAACACCGCTAGAAAAAAAGGAACCAGGAGGGAACTGGCCGCCTTCATCCCTGCCACCACAATGACAAAACCGGCCAGTATCAATATCGCGGGCGCCTTGGCCGGGCCCTTCCCCTTATCCTCCATTTACTTATTTCCCCACTCCCATCGGTTCGATAATGAGAACACGGCAAACAGAAAATAATAAGGCCGCGCCCTGGAGACCCCACCCCCTGGACAAAACGGTGTTCTCTTATTGCTCATCCAGGTGGAAACGATGCCAAATACGGTGAGCGAATGGCGCCACCCACAAGGCTATTTTCTATTAGCGTCTTTTGCCGTATCCTCGATTTTATCCCCAGTCTTTTCGATCTGCTGCCCGGCCTTTTCCACCGCCTTATCCATTTGCTTACCCGCGCTCTCCAGCGGACCCTCTTTTTTCTGGCAGCAGGATAGCCCTGCAATCAAAGCACCCATTACTAATGCCGCCATGACCCTCTTACCCCGTTTTATCATTTGGATCTCCTCTGGCGATCAATCGTCTTCGTTCCCAGCCTGCCTTATCGCTTCTTCTCCCGTTGTTCGGGCTGGTCCTCACGCTCATCCGGGGGCTCCTTCTGCTTTTTCGTTCGGTCAGGTTCTACGGCTTGGCCGGGCCGCTCCGGCGGACTCGGTTTTGTCGGCGCTACCCGTTCCGGCTGACTCGGCTTGGCCGGCGCCACACGCTCCGGTCGGGCCGCCGGCTGCTCCGGCGGCGCCGGTCTGGCCGGACTCACTCGTTCCGGTCTGGCGGCTTGGCCCGGCTGCTCCGGCGGACTCGGTCTCGTCGGCGCTACCCGTTCCGGCTGACTCGGCTTGGCCGGCGCCACGCGCTCCGGTCGGGCCGCCGGCTGCTCCGGCGGCGCCGGTCTGGCGGGACTCACTCGTTCCGGTCTGGCGGCTTGACCCGGCTGCTCCGACGGACTCGGCCTCGCCGGCGCTACCCGTTCCGGCTGACTCGGCTTGGCCGGCGCCACGCGCTCCGGTCGGGCCGCCGGCTGTTCCGGCGGCACCGGTCTGGCGGGACTCACTCGTTCCGGTCTGGCGGCTTGACCCGGCTGCTCCGGCGGACTCGGCCTCGCCGGCGCTACCCGTTCCGGCTGACTCGGCTTGGCCGGCGCTACGCGCTCCGGTCGGGCCGCCGGCTGTTCCGGCGGCACCGGTCTGGCGGGACTCACTCGTTCCGGTCTGGCGGCTTGACCCGGCTGCTCCGGCGGACTCGGCCTCGCCGGCGCTACCCGTTCCGGCTGACTCGGCTTGGCCGGCGCTACGCGCTCCGGTCGGGCCGCCGGCTGTTCCGGCGGCACCGGTCTGGCGGGACTCACCCGTTCCGGTCTGGCGGCTTGACCCGGCTGCTCCGGCGGACTCGGCCTCGCCGGCGCTACCCGTTCCGGCTGACTCGGCTTGGCCGGCGCCACGCGCTCCGGTCGGGCCGCCGGCTGCTGCCCGGGCTTGACAGCCACTCCGGGTCGGGTCACCGCTGTTCCCTCTCCGCTCCTTTTAATTTCCTTTTGCTGAAGCTTTATTTCTGATTTCGGTCGGTTCACCTCGCTCGCCGGTACGATATAGTTCGTGACCCTGGGCGCTTCGATCCGGGCCTCGCGGTTGATCCTCCCCTCCGGCAGGCCCTTCACTCGCTCCTGGAGCAGGGAAGCTTTTTCTTCCCTGCCTCCATGAATAATCGCCTCATTCTTCTGAATCCGGTTGATCACGGTGTTGTGGGGCTTCTCGTTTACCTTGACGTTGGTGTAGTTGTACCGCTGCTTGATTTTCGTGTAATTGTCGATCACCGTGTTATTGACGACCGGCGCCATACGGTAGTCCTTGATGATGCTGGCACGGTCAACTTTGGTCACCCGGACATCCCGGTAATTGCTCACCCGGTAGAAATCTGCCCGGGGGACCACGATGGCACGGTTGGCGTAGGCATAATTCCGGGGATTGAGATTGAACTGCCCGAAATTGGACTTGGTTACGACCACGTCATGGGGACCTCCCCAGCGGTGGTAGCTGTAGTACGTTTCGCGAGGCGCCAGAGGCACCCAGCCCACATACGCTCCACTGTGAATCCAGGACACCCTTCCAGGACTCCAAAAGAAGTCTGTGTCGAGAATGGGGGGGCCGCCGCGCCCGATCACCACCGGCGGGGCCCAGTACCAGTAATTCCTCAGGTAAATCCAGTGGCCGTAATGGTGGGTGACGTAACCGAAGGGTTCTGCCGGAATCCAGGTCTGGTCCCCGTACCAGTCGGTCCAGCGGCCCACGGTAAAAGGCGACCAGCCGACCACTACTCTTGGCCGCCAGCACCAGCGCTCCGCGCCCTCATAGGGGACTCGCTCCCACCTTCCGTTCTCCTCAAAGGCATACGCCTCGTCTCGGAGATTGGGAGGAAGATATTCGACCGAGCGGCCCCTCACCCTGGCCTTTGCCGCCCAAAAGTTTTCACGACCCCCGTTCCACCGGTTCCAGTCAGGATCGACGGTTCCCTCGCCGGAGGATACCTGCTGCTGGTCAGCGAGGATCGAACCGGACCCGGCCGCCACGTCGTATTTGGCCCCGGTTGCCGAGTGGACGAAACTTACCCTTCCCTTTACGGCAACGACTTCAACGGAGTTGTCGCCCACGTAGAAGTCAAAGACCGTGCCCGAATAAGCCAGGACGTACCCGAAGGGGCTCGTGACCTTGATGACCGTCTCGGGGTTTTTGTTGTAGAACCGGGCCACGCCCGAAGCCACGTCCATTTCGGCCAGGTCCGTATCAAGGGTGAAGAACTGGATTTGGGTGCTGTTCCCAATCCTGATCCAGGTCCCGTTGGGAACGATCAGCTCCGCCATCCCCCGGCTTCCGGAGAAGAGTGTATCCTCTGATCCAAAGGGTGTATCCCTGACCACAGCCACCCAGTCCTTCTCCTCAGGAACATATCGGAGCAGATCTCCTTCGATATAAGATACGCGACCTACAACCATGACCGGTGCGTCTGCAGCCTTGGACGGCTGAACAGTCGCCGCCGCTCCAAGAAACAAACACACCGCCAACCCCATCCATCTATTTAACCTCCATACCGATTTGCATGGCCTCTGGCTTCCTTTTCAAGTTCTGCATGAAACGTGGATGTAAGAATCTAATGCACCTGCCCTACCCCCCCTTTAGATTCGCCCCATTAGAAACAGGATGAGCAGAATCAGGAGGATCAGTCCGATTCCGCCGCTGGGATAGGGCCCCCAGGATTTACTATGGTTCCAGGTGGGCAGCACGCCGATGAGTAGCAGGACTAAGATGACGATCAATATAAGTCCCATAGCTTTTCTCCTTTCTTGTTACTAAATTATTCCCAACTGAAGATGATTCGCCAGCCAATCAGCGGATCAACCCGAGAATGCCAAATATAATGAGATAAATGGCAACGATATAATTCAATAGTCTCGGGATTAGAAGAATCAATATTCCCGCGATTAGCGCAACCACCGGCTGTGGCGATAATATGAGTTGCATGGTATCCGGCCTCCTTTCTAAGCTCTATCTGAGCCAAGATTTCCCCAATTCCTGGATCATGGTTGGGGGTCTATGCGTTTTCGTAAATCCTGTCTCCATCCCTTGTCTTTTTTCGGGCTTGGCAAATATCCTTCACAAAATATCCAAAGTGCAAGTAGTTGACCAACAGCCCGAAAAAAATTAAAAGTCTTAAAAAAACACTGAAACCAGCTAGTTATATTAATAGAAGCAAACAGCAAAGAAGGTAGAAACGATGGGCTGGACCTCCATATTTGGCGGGGCCTCCAAATATGGAGGGAGACTTTGAAGATAGCCGGACTCTTTAAATTTTTCGCCTGGTCAGGAAGCCGTCCAATCGGGGATAAAATAAGGCCCAGCCGATCAAACCAAGGAGAATGAAGGCCACGAAAATCATTCCCTGCCCCTCCAATTGTGAATTCCTTCTATATCCCTTAAGCGATAGGATAGAGGAAAAAGGAAATAGATTCAATAAGTGGAAGCCGTTACTTTGAAAGGAAAATGGAGGTATTCTTAATCTCTTTTGGGGGTAATTCCCGCTGCTTTCTGCGAATTCCCCTTATTCGGTAAATGCGGCCGGCGGGTAGTGGTGGTTTCCAGGGTGCCATCAAGCGCCATCGGGAGCTTATAGACGGGCGAATAAATGAACCCCTGGAATAGGCCGAAGCAAGAATTATCATGTCCGCTAACTTCTGTAATTGACTAAGCAGTTTATGCCCCAGAAGGGTTAAAAACCAAGCATTTTTGAGAAAAACCTGAAGGATTGAAACGGTCGGAATGGGCTTTTAGAAGGAGTTTATCAGCAGAGGAGATGGCCGGGAATTGAGGGATAAAAGTCTCGCTTGATCTTGTTTTCCGACCATGGTAATTTCCCCCTAAATGCACTTATCAAATTATCTCGCCTACCTTCCCTGGAATTCGGATTTGGATATGAAAAGCAAAAAGATCTCCCAGAACTCTAAAGCGGAAAGAATCGGCCGGGAATCGCGCAGTCGGGCCGAAGAGCTGACGGACCCCCAAAAGGCAACCCAGCCAGGCCCGGAACCGGAGAATTCCCGGTCCCTGGTCCATGACCTGGAGGTTTATCAGATCGAGCTGGAACAACAGAACCAGGAACTCCAACAGCTCCACTTAGAGGCCGAGCAGGCCCGCCGCAAATACTTCGATCTCTACGACCTGGCCCCGGTCGGCTATGCCACCTTCGGTCCGAAGGGGGAAATCCTTGAAATCAACCTCACCGGGGCTCGCCTGCTGGGAGAGGAGCGGAGTCGCCTGGTGAACCGGCGTTTTCAATTATTTGTGATGCCGGGGGATATCGCCCTCTTTAATGATTTCGTGGAAAAGGTTTTTTCCACCGGGACCAAGCAGGTCTGTGAAGTGACCCTGCTTAAGGACGGAGGCCGCCTGGCCGGTGTACGCATCGAGGGGGTCCCGGGAGAGCCGAAGGAGGGAACCCAACCGGTATGTCAGGCGGCCCTGCTGGACATTACCGAACAAAAACAGGCCGAGGAGGCCCTGCGTAATCGGGAAAATGACCTGCGTTTGGTTATGGAAGCGGTCCCGGCCCTGATAGCTTACGTGGATACCGACGGCCGTTATCGCCGGGTCAACCGGAACTATGCCCGGTGGTTTGGTTTCCCAGCCGAAGACATCCCGGGGCGGCATATGAGCGACATTCTTGGAGAGGCCCAGTGGAAAGAAATTAAGCCCTATGTGGAAAGGGCGCTGGCCGGGGAATCGATAACGTACGAACGTCAATTGCCATTTCAGGGGGGCGATAGCCGCTGGGTACGAGCCAGTTATACCCCCGACGTCAACGAGGTAGACCAAATCCAGGGATTTGTGGTCCATGTCCTTAACATCGAGGAGAGTAAAAAGGCCGCGGAGGCGGTCAGAGCGGTGAGGGATGAATTGGAACTCCGGGTGCAGGAACGGACGGCTGAACTGGAAAAAGCCCATGCGCACCTGGCGGAGCAATCCCGCATACTGGAATCTTTTTTCAAGGACACGATTACCCCCCTGGTCCTTCTGGACCGGGATTTCAACTTCCTCCGGGTCAACGAATCCTACGCCCGGTCCTGCCAGCGGGCGGTAGCCGATTTCCCCGGGCACAACCATTTCGAGTTCTACCCTAACGAAGAAAATGAGGCTATCTTCCGGCGGGTGGTGGAAACCAAGACCCCCTTTCAGGCGGTAGCCAAACCTTTTTTTTTCCCGGATCATCCCGAGAGGGGGGTAACCTTCTGGGACTGGACCCTGACCCCGTTGTTGGACGATCGGGGTGAAGTAGCTTCTTTAGTTTTTTCTCTGGAGGAGGTCACCGATCGCCAGGCGACCGAGGAAGCGCTGCGGAGTTCAGAACGGGAGCTTCGTTTCCTGGCCAACCAGCTTTTATGTGCCCAGGAAAATGAACGAAAGCGAATCGCCCGGGAGATGCACGACAGCCTGGGGGCCTCCCTGAGCGGTCTCAAATATAAATTGGAGGACCTGGTTCTCAATTTGTCCGACCGGGATTTCCAACAGATAAATGAAACCCTGGGCTTCCTGATCTCGATCATTCAGGAGACCATCCGTGAGGCCAGGAGGATCCAGCATGATTTACGGCCTCCCCACCTGGATGAACTGGGTATTCTTCCCACCTTGTCCTGGTTATCACGGGAATTTCAAAAGACCTATTCCCGGATTGCGGTCGAACAAGGGTTGGAGGTCCGGGAGGAGGACGTGCCGGAACGGTTGAAAGTCATAATTTTTCGGATAACCCAGGAAGCCCTGAACAATGCCGGAAAGCATGCCCAAGCGACCCGAATTTGGATTCACTTGAGTCGGGAACAGGGCCATATAAAGCTGGCTATCGGGGACAACGGGGTGGGATTCAATTATGAACAACTGCCGGGGGCGGCCGGACAGGGGACGGGGATGGGACTTTCCATCATGAAAGAGCGGGCGGAACTATCCGGGGGCTTCTTTTCCGTCGAGTCCCATCCAGGTAAAGGCACGATTATCGGAATTTCCTGGCCGTTGAATGGGGAGATCAGGGGGGGGAACCAAGCAGATTAATTCTTTCAAATATTTTTGGCGGGTATTGATTTTTTCTTCACTTTTAAAGTAATATCCTGATCAAAGATCGTTCAGGCTTTAGTCTCGCCCGTCGAACCCCGGGAGGGATAAGGATATCAGGAGGGCACTATGATCGGCAGTGAAAAGAGGGGCGTACTTATTGCCGAAGACCATACGCTTATCCGGGAGGGACTGCGGGCGCTCCTTTCCTCTCTCCCGGATCTGGAAGTAATCGGCGAAGCCGGGGACGGGCGGGAGGCCATCCAGCAAGCGGAGAAGCTCCTACCCGCCTTGGTGTTGATGGATTTATCCATGCCGCGGGTGGGCGGGGTGGAGGCCATCCGGCAAATTAGGAAAAAATGGCCCCAAATAAAAATCCTGGCCCTGACCGTCAACGATTCCGAAGAATACATCCTGGCCGCTCTGCGGGCGGGGGCCGACGGATATATTTTAAAGGATTCCAGTCATACCGATTTGATTCAGGCTATCCGGAATATTTTGGACGGGAAGCGGGTACTCAGTCCGAGTATCTCCGAAAAGGTGATCGAGGGCTACCTGGTCGGGAAAAAGTCCGAATCCGTCCAGACCTCCTGGGACACCTTAACCTCAAGAGAGCGGGAAATTTTGAAATTGATCGGGGAGGGGAATAGCAGCAAGAACATTGCCGACTACCTCTGCCTCAGTCTCCATACGGTAGAGAAGCATCGTTCGAACCTCATGAAGAAATTAAACCTGCATTCGATTTGGGCACTGACTACCTACGCCGTAGAAAAAGGATTGGTCGTAAAATAAATCAGACATCCTTTTTTTTAAATCCATGACGGCCTCCTGTTTCATGGAACACCTCCTGTTTCTATGAATAGCAATGGGATCGTACTTCCTGAAATCGCCTTGAATGGCCCGCATAAAAGTTTGGTCATCGGCCGAGCCGGGTTTGGGTTCAATGGTCTGAGGCGTCTTTTTCAGAATGGCCTTGTTATGCGGTTCCGATAGGATCAGGTCAAAATCCTCTTTTTTCAAAAGCTCAATAGCCGTCTTCAGGGGAACCGAGGTCCGGATAGATGAGTTGTGACGATAAATGAGATAGGTGATCTGGTAATCGGGATCGATGTGCAGGATCTTAATCAGTCTGGACATGGTGCGGCCTCCTTTAGCTGATCCTTGAGCTGAAAGGATAACAGGGCCAGGCCATGAAGGGAATAGGGTGAACCCGTAATTTTTGAAGGGAAAGGGGTGTATTTTTGCAGATACTTAGACCGTAACCGCCGAACAACGGAAGAATACGTTTACGGCGCGGCTTTGCTGTTTACGGGACATTGGGGCACCCGCAGCAAAAAATTATCGGCCAAAACCGTGTAACGGCGTAGCCATTCTTGCGCGTTTTGGTTGCCCGGGCCGGCCTCCTCATTTAAGGTGGGACAATGGGTGTGAAGGATCTTGTAGCAGATGTTTTGGGTTTTCCAGAGATTAACCTCGAACGGCAAAGTCCGGACCAATTGGGCCGCCTTATTCAATAGCTTTAGGCGAGAAAGATCGTCAGGTTGATCGAGAAGTTGCTCGGCCAGACTCTCAATGTTGACGGCCAGTAATAAGCCGAGAGCCGTCGCATCCAGAGTGGCGCCTGCCAAACGAGCTTCTTCCAGAAGAGGTCCGATGACTTCGGGGTCAAGACCCTCCCCTTGAAGCACCCTACGAAACTTGGCATTCAAGCACAAGTCCGCGGCGACCGACAGGACTTGGGGCCGTGGCGTCCCGGACCCGGCTAAAAAGCGAATCAAAGGAGCATGGTGCTCATAAATCGAGCTATAGGCCGCTTCAGCCTCTCTCAGAGTCGGCCCCATGATGATATTCAGGACTTTTCGCCGTTCATCGGCAAACAACGAGGTCAGAGAATACGTGGACGTCCCGAAGTATTTACCCAGCAGTAGTATGGTCTTCGGAAAGTCAGCTCCGGCGAAAGCCGCTGAAATTTCTTTGGCCAGCGCTTCATATTTTTGCGCGCCTTGATATTCACCGGTCCCGCAGGCGATACTATGATCACCAAGATGCAGAACGCCAAAGCACAAGCTGGAGGATACGCGCGTAACGTCTGAAGTGACCGTGGCCCGCCCGATTACCAGCCTGGAACCTCCTACCTGAAAGCTGCGGTAGTCCTCCCGGGTGGCGGAATAGGCATAGATCGAACTGCGTTCACCGATATCCTGGAACAGCGAGCTTAAGGCATAGTGGGCGCCCACATCTTTCATATCGAGCATGGCCGGCCTGACCAATTTTTCATAAATGGTGCGGCCGTCACGGTGTTCAGGCAGGTTGCTCTTGGCACGCTCCAGATGTTCGAGAAAGCCGGGTTCGAAAGAGTCGTTAAAAAGCTGGTCGGCCAATTGCAGAACCCGGCCGGCGTATTGTATGACCTGAACCGTCTCCATCCCGGAAAGCTCGTCAAAAAACCAACCGCAACTGGTGTACATGAGCATCAGGTGGCGTTGGAGCTCCATGAGATTCAGGACCGTGATCTCGTCCTCGGAGTTTAAGGGACTGGTGGCGTGGCGGTTCATAAACGCCCTGACGCGTTCGGGTGATCGATCCACGATGACGTCGATGTAGTCGTCACGAGCCACCCAGGGGTCGGTCAGAAACTGTCCGGCCAGTTGTTCATAAGCCGGGTTCACGGCATCGCGGAGCCAGTCCAGGGCCGCACGCAGGGGGGCTCGCCAACCCTGGTTCCAACCCGGGTGGCCGCCGCTGTTGCACCCGCAATCGGACCGCCAACGTTCTACGCCGTGCTCGCAGCTCCAGGAGCTGTTTTCAAAGATCTCCACTTCGTACGCCGGCGGATGATCCTCCAGGTATCGGCCGTAATTCGTCACCTGGGCCAGCCCGTTGGACTCCAGGTGATGGAGCGCATGCGCCAGGGCCATGTCGCCGTAGCGATGATGATGTCCATAGCTTTCGCCATCCGTGGCGATGTGGACGAGGCGAGGAGAATCGTCGGCGAAGGCGGACAGCAGCCGGTTGGCGAACGCCTCGCCGTTGTCGAGCAATCCTTCAAAGGCCAGCGCCTGGGCAATGGGACCGTCGTAAAAGAACAGGTTCATGACGCGGCCGGACGGCAGCGACAGCCGGTAGGCTATGGCCGGATAGATTTTCCCACCACTCACGTCCTGCCATTCATTCCCATCAATGGGCCGGACCCGGCTGGCCTGCCGGGGGGCAAGGATGGCAAAGCCGATGCCCTGCTGAGCCATGAGATCCAGGGTTTCCAGATCTACCGCCGTCTCCGGGAGCCACAACCCTTCCGGCTGGCGTCCAAAGCGATATTCAAAATCTTTTATTCCCCAGATAATCTGGGTGTTCTTGTCGCGGCTGTTGGCCAGCGGTAGAATCATGTGATTGTAGGCTTGGGCCAACGCATTTCCATGACCGGAGCATTTCTCCAGGCTCTGCCGGTCAGCCTCTAGAATGGCCTCATAGGCGTCGGGGGCATACCGCTGCATCCAGAGCAAGACCGTCGGACCGAAGTTGAAGCTTATACTGGCATAATTGTTTACCAGTTGGGCGATTCGTCCTTCCGTATCCCAGATTCTCGACACGGCGTTTGCCGCGTAGCATTCAGCGGTAATCCGCTCGTTCCAGTCGTGGTACGGGAACGCCGAATCTTGAATCTCAATGGCCTCCAGCCAGGGGCTTTCTCTGGGAGGTTGATAAAAATGCCCATGGATACAAATAAATCGGTTCATCCGTTAGTCCTCCGGTTAAGGCAAGAGAATGCTCTAATGGAATGAGCGCCATCATGTGAAAAGTACTACGAATCGGGGAAAAAGGAAAGCCCCAATCGGGACCCGAAGGGTTAGACCAAAAATACAGCCATTCTTTTGAAAAAATACACGGTTCTTATTATTTCATTTACCGGGAAAAGGTTTAGATTGGAAGATAGATATTCAAACCGATGGGGAAGCTCAATCAAGCCTGGCAAGGGATGCCGGCCCAGCAGTCAAATCGGAATCCTAATCAGGAGGAGAAAATTACTATGGATACTACAACGCTCATCATCGTCATCGTCATATTGGTCATATTGTTCGGCGGGGGCGGAGGTTACTATTGGACCAGACGACGGTAGGGGTCACTTCCAACCCTCGGAGCAGCCTCTCAAAGACCGGAAGGAGGTTTTGAGAATAGCCTGCCGCGTTGCCCGCGGTTCCGTTCCACCCGGGTCGGCCTGGGTATTTTCAAGGTGACCCGGGGCCTCCAGCAAACCGGCCTCGGTTATTTCCCTTGGTCTTCCGACTTAATTTGCTTCTTGACCCCTTCCTTTTCTCACCCTATACTTTTTTTCTCCGAAAATTCTCATCAAAGGGAACGACCGGAGAATAATCCTTATCGGTTCAAACAAGGCCAGGCGCCGGCCCGATGGCCTTGATTAAGAAAAAGGAGGGGAAAATGTCCGAAAAAGCCGAAACGGTGGCAAAACCTTCCGGCCTGGGGGCCAACCCCGGTCCCGAGGGGGTAACCTTCCGCGTCTGGGCGCCTCACGCCGACAAGGTTTACCTGACCGGGACTTTCAATGACTGGAGCCAGACCTCAACACCGCTGGCCAAAGAGGAGAACGGGTACTGGTCGACCGACGTGTCGGAGGCCAAAACAGGGGATGAATACAAATACTTGATTCACGGTCCTCGGGGCCTCCTCTCCCGCATCGACCCTTATGCCAGAAAGGTGACCCACTCGATCGGCAATGGAGTTATCTATGATCCGAAGGCCTTCGACTGGGGTGATGATGCCTTTCACCAGGCAACGGGGAATGAGCTGGTCATTTACGAGATGCACGTGGGCACCTTTCATGTGAAAGAAGCGGGGCATCCGGGCACTCTGGATAGCGCCATTGAAAAACTGCCCTACCTTCAACAGTTGGGCATCAATGCCGTGGAATTGATGCCGATCGCGGAGTTTGCGGGCGACTTTTCGTGGGGCTACAATCCAGCGCATCCCTTTGCCGTTGCAAGTATTTACGGCGGACCCGATGCCCTCAAGCGATTTGTGAAGGCGGCCCATGCGCAACGTATCGCTGTGATTGTAGATGTCGTCTACAACCACTTGGGCCCCTCGGATCTTGATTTGTGGCAGTTTGACGGTTGGAGTGAAAACGAGAAGGGGGGAATCTATTTTTACGAAGATCGCCGGGCGAATACCCCCTGGGGCGAGACGCGTCCCGATTATGGCCGCGACGAAGTGCGCCGCTATCTGCGCGATAACGCGCTGATGTGGTTCGAGGAGTACCACGCCGACGGCCTGCGCTGGGACATGATTGCCTATATCAAAAGCATTGACGGCAATGACGACAATCCGGCCAATGACATCCCCGAAGGCTGGAGCCTGATGCAGTGGATCAACGTGGAAATTAAACAACGATTTCCCGACAAAATCAGCATCGGCGAAAGCATGAAGAATAACCCCTGGATCACTAAAGAGGTGGGGGCGGGCGGTGCGGGTTTCAATGCCCAATGGGATGCCGAATTTGTTCACCCCGTTCGCCAGGCCGTCATTTCCCCCGATGATAAACTCCGCGATCTGGGGGCGGTCCGCAATGCGATCGAGCATCGTTACGATTTAGACGTCTTTCGGCGGATCATTTATACCGAGTCGCACGACGAGGTCGCCAATGGGCGGGCCCGCGTGCCCGAGGAGATCTGGCCCGGCAAGGTGGATAGCTGGTTTTCCAAGAAACGCTCCACCCTGGGCGCGGCCTTGGTGCTTACTGCGCCCGGTATCCCCATGCTCTTTCAAGGGCAGGAGCTGCTGGAAGATCGCTGGTTCCAGGATAAAGACCCGATCGACTGGGCCCGAACCGAGGACGAGCACGGTATTTTCCGAATGTACCGGGACCTGATCGCCCTGCGACGCAACCGGTCGGGTGTGACGCGGGGGTTGTGCGGTCAAAACATCCATATTTTTCATTTTAACGATGAGGCCAAGCTCATCGCCTTCCACCGCTGGGACCAACAGGGTCCCACCGATAGCGTCGTGGTGGTGGTCAATATGACGAATCAAAACCGCGATGGATATCGCCTCGGTTTCCCGCGGGCCGGATGGTGGAAAACGCGCCTTAACAGTGACTCCTACAACTACGACCCAAACTTTCACAATCATCCTACGCCAGACGTTGAAACGCGCGAGGAAGGGGCCGATGGACTGCCCTGCTCGGGCGATATCAGCATCGGGCCCTACACCGTGGTAATTTTTTCACAGAAGGAATAGGTTCGGCCTATGATGCGCAAACGGATGATCAATCGAAGTCCACAGGGATCCTCATTCGTCGATCAGGACTGGCTCGACCTGGAGCGTCTAGCGCAGGTAGAGATTACCTCCGAAGATGCCGGACATCCCGTTGAGTCGGCGCTGACCGCCGGCGGTGGGCCAGGCTGGCTGGCCGGCGAACCCGGGGAGCAGACCATCCGCCTGGTGTTTGACGAGCCGCAAGCACTCAGGCAAATTCATCTTGAATTTGAGGAAGAGCGCCGGGAGCGGACCCAGGAGTTTGTGCTCCGATGGTCGGGGGATGGCGGGCGGTCCTACCGGGAGATTCTGCGCCAGCAGTATACGTTCAGTCCGCCCGGCACGACCCGCGAGGTTGAAGACTACGCCCTCAACCTCCACGGGGTGACGGTGTTGGAGTTGAGGATCGTGCCCGACATAAGCCCAGGGGATGCCCGGGCGTCGTTGATCCTGCTGCGGCTGGCATAACCTCGCGATGACCATACGCCGAGTATCCTGGTCCTCGCACTTCGTTGGTTTATTTTTTTCGCGTCGGCAACCCCGGTTGACGGCGGAAAGGATTAAAAAAACTGCATGAATAAAAGAGGCTCTGGAATTCTTCTCCACGTCACGTCCCTTCCATCCCCTTACGGCATCGGCGATCTCGGACCCTGGGCCTATCGGTTTGCCGATTTTCTGGAGAAAACGAGACAGCGTTTCTGGCAGGTCCTTCCCCTGAGCCCCACCGTGTCCGCCTACGGCAACTCCCCCTATAGCAGCGTCTCCACCTTTGCGGGAAATACCCTCCTCATCAGTCCCGACTTGCTGGTCCGAGACGGTCTCCTGGATGCTTCGCTGCTGGACGGCCAACACACCTTTTCCGAGGAACGATGCGACTACGATGCCGTAAACGACTACAAGAAAACGGTACTGGACCGCGCCTATGACCGTTTCAGCAAGAACGGTACCTATCGGGACCGGTTTGACCGTTTTTGTCTGGATAATGCCTCCTGGCTCGACAACTACTCGTTTTTCGTCGCCCTGAAAAAGCGCTTTGACGGCAGGCCCTGGAGCGAATGGCCCGTGGAATTGAGGGACAGGGTAACTGAGAAAATGGCCGCGGTCCAAACCGAATGCGCGGCGGACATAGAAAGGGAAAAATTTGAACAGTACCTCTTTTTCGAACAATGGAAGGAGATAAAGGAGTACTGTAACCGTCGCGGCATACAGATCGTCGGCGACATCCCCATTTACGTCAGCTATGACAGCGCCGACGTGTGGGCCCATCGGGAGATATTCAAACTCGACGGAGAGAAACGGCCCGTTGCGGTGGCAGGGGTGCCACCCGACTATTTCAGCTCCAGCGGTCAGTTGTGGGGTAATCCGGTGTACGATTGGAATGCCCTCCGGGAGACCGGTTATGCCTGGTGGGTAGAGCGAATGGGCCACTCGCTGCGCCTCTGCGACCTGGTTAGGGTAGACCACTTCCGGGGGCTCGTGGCCTATTGGGAAGTGCCTGTTCAGGAGAAGAGCGCGGTGAACGGGTGCTGGGTGGAGGTGCCCACGGATGACTTCTTTGACCGGCTCGGCAGCTCTTTCCCCCGCCTCCCTCTGATTGCGGAAGACCTGGGAATCATCACGCCCGACGTCAGCGAAACCATCACCCGTCTGGGCCTCCCAGGGATGAAGATCCTTCTCTTTGCCTTTGGCGAGGACGATCCCCTGCACAGCTATCTGCCCCACAACTACGGAAGGAACTGCGTGGTTTATACCGGCACGCACGATAACAACACGGCCAGAGGCTGGTTCGACCGTGAGGCCCGGCCCGAGGAGTTAGAGAGGCTCTTCCGGTACCTGGGCAGAAAAATCGCGTCCCCGGACGTCAACTGGGAGCTCATCCGGCTGGCCATGATGTCTGTGGCCGATACGGCGATCTTCCCCCTGCAGGACGTCTTGGGCCTCGGCCAGGAAGCCCGGATGAACAAACCATCGGTTGCTCACGGCAATTGGACCTGGAGGTTTAAGCCGGAACAGCTCAGCGAGGCCGTCACTGCCCAACTCCGTTCTCTGACCGAGACCTATGGGAGAGGGTAACCCTCCTCCTCCGTTTGAGGAGGAAAGGGAAAGGGATGCTGAGGGCCGGCCTCTGCCGGGAATGCTCCCCCAATGGCTCATCTGAGGCGGCTCACCTGAAAAATCGGCGCTCAGAAGTACGACCGCGGCTCGCCTCTCCTTCGCACGTCCAGGGTCGCGCAGTGGAAGGAGCCGCCGAAGGGGGCATAGTTGGCAAAGGAACAGGGGATTGGCGCGAAACCCCAGTCCTTGAGTTTCTTGATGAGAGACACCTGCGACCGCTCCACGATGACTCGCTTCTCGTCGAGCATCAACACATTGATGCTCAGCCAACGGCTGCACAATGAGGGGATGCGCCAGGGGACGGGGTTCGGTTCGGGGGCGAGGAGAATGTCCCACGAGGCGAACAGCGGCGGGAGCCGGCTCGGATCGATGTAGTCCGCATTGAGCAGCAGCTTCCCCGGTGCGAGCGGCATCAGGCTCGAGTCGATGTGCATGGGCTGGCGACAGCGGGTCTCGAGCAGGGTGATGCGGAATCTGTCGCCGAGATGGGTCCGGAGCCAGTGAATGCCGGACTCGTTCGTCACGTTGCTGCGGATGCCGAAGAGGTCCCGGCCGCAACGGACAAAGTCGGCGGCATCGAAAACGGGCTCATACTCGTTCACGACGAAGGGGATCGGCTCGCCCGGCTCGGGGAGACGATAGTCCTGGTTGTAGAGCGCATCGACCAGCGAAGGACGCGGCGCGGTGGTCCACTTCGCCCCTCTCGCGGTGTACTCCTTGAGCAGCGGGCGGTAGGCGTCCACCTCGAAGTAACGAGACCGCCAGGCCATCGGCGTCTCGATGATCTCATCGCCCACGACGAGCAGCCCGTCTCTCGGGCAGGCTGCGCAAAAGCCCTTCGACTTCCAGTGCGGCGTCTTGTAGGTGACGGAGAAGTCCGTCACCGCCGGCCGGCGCACGGTGATGCCTTCCGCCTCGAGGATGTGAATGAACTCGTCCAGTTCGCGCTGGGCCGGGCGCACGACAAACTTGGGATAGGGAAGCCCGGCGACCAGCTTATAGATCCTCATCAGTCTCCGGGGGATGTTGAAGCTGACCGTGAGGTGTTTGGACGGGATCATCGCGCCCTCGAGTCGACCGACCACGACCTCCTCGAGCGGGTCCCATTCGTTGTAGGAACAAACCGGGGAAGGCGTCACCACGCGTTCCCCGATCGAACAATCCCCAAGCTTTGCGGCCCGGATCGCCCTAAACCGTGATTCCCGAGATGGATCATCTTCTCTTTCCTCATTTCCTTACTCGCCACACGATTAGGAGGCTTTTATTTGACTACCCGTTTATGCTATCTAAATAGACTTAAGAAGTAAATACCCGGCAACCTGGATTTCGCAAAAAAAGACCGCCTCTTGGTCCCGGCCTTCGCTAATCGTTTTTTTTCATTTACTTTTCCTCCTAAAAACTATAATATATTCAAAAATTAGAGGGTTAGGCAAGGTGGCTCTGCGGCAAAGCTTCCTAACCAAACTGACCAAAAGAGGGTTCATCCCCTTGGAGAGCAACATGGGATTCAGAAACACCGCCTGGAAATGATCGAGGATGACAACGAAAAGCAAGGCTGATCGTCCCGAACAAGCCGCCCCTTCGACCAGCTCAGGGCAAGCTCTACGCGGACAGGCCGAAGAGATCGCCCGGGGAAAAGCAGCCCGGTCGTCGAAAGCCCCGGTGGTCCTATCGCCCGAAGAAACGCGGCAGACGCTCCATGAACTGCGGGTGCACCAGATCGAGCTGGAGATGCAGAACGATGAGCTGCGCCGGGCCCAGATGGAACTGGAAACCGCTCGATCGCGCTATTTCGACCTCTACAATCTGGCGCCGGTGGGCTATGTCACCCTCAGCGAGCAGGGGCTGATTTGGGAAGCGAATCTCACTGCCGCCCAAATGCTCGGCCTGGATCGGCGGGCATTGGTCAAGCAGCCGATCGCCCGGTTCGTCATCCCCGAGGACCAGGATATCTATTATCGGCAGCACAAACTGCTTCTTGAAACCGGGGCTCTGCAGGAGTGCGAACTGCGCATGGCGAAAAAGGACGGAACGGAATTCTGGGCGCGACTGGAAGCCTCCGCCGCGCAAGAAGCCGCTGAACCTCCCGAGTACCGCATGGTCATGAGCGATATCACCGAACGGAAACGTCTGGCCGGGGCCTTGCAAAAAGCCCACAATGGACTGGAACGACGGGTGGAGGAGCGGACCAGCGAACTTCGGACAGCCAACAAGCATCTGGGGAAGGAAATTAAAGAACACCACCAGGACGAAGAATCCCTTCGCCAAGCCCTTTCTGAAATCAAGACCTTGAAAGACCGGCTCGAGGCCGAGAATATCTATTTCCGTCAAGAAGCCAAAAAGAAACAACCCTACGACCACATTCTCGGCCAAAGCGATGGTCTCAAATACGTTCTTTATCGAGCGGAACAGGTCGCCCCTCAGACCACAACGGTCCTCATCCTCGGGGAGACCGGGACGGGAAAAGAACTGATCGCCGCCGTCATCCACAACCTGAGCCCCCGCCGGGATCGGCCGCTGATCACCGTCAACTGCGCCGCCCTGCCGGCCAACTTAATAGAGAGCGAATTGTTCGGCCGGGAGAAGGGGGCTTTTACCGGGGCCGATACCCGGCAGATAGGCCGGTTTGAGATCGCCCATGGCTCTACCCTTTGTCTGGATGAGATCGGGGAGCTGCCGCTGGAGTTACAGGCCAAACTGCTCCGGGTGATCCAGCATAGCGAGTTTGAGCGCCTGGGCTCATCCCGGACCATTAAAGTCGATGTACGAATCGTGGCCACGACCAACCGAAATCTCGAAGAGGAGGTCCGTAAAGGCCTGTTTCGTCAGGATCTTTACTATCGGCTGAATGTCTTCCCCATTACGGTCCCTCCCTTGCGGCAGCGCCAGGAAGACATACCGATCCTGGTCCAGGCCTTCACGGAGCGCTATGCCAGAAAACTGGGGAAGCAGATCACCTCTATCCAAAAGGAAACCATGAAGGCCCTCCAGGATTACCATTGGCCCGGGAATATCCGGGAGTTGGAAAGTATCATTGAACGAGCCGTGATCTTATGCCCAGGGCCGGTCCTGCAATTGACGGATAAACTGGAGATCGCCTCCCTCCCCTTTTCAGCGGGTATGAATACCTTGGAAGAGGCGGAACGAAACCAAATCCTCAACACCCTGACGGAAACCCGATGGCGCCTCGAAGGAAAGAACGGGGCCGCAGCCATCCTGGGTCTCCACCCCAGCACCTTGAGGGCCAGGATGCATAAGCTCGGAATATCCCGTCCGAAGATCAAAGATTCGGATTAAGCTGTTCGGCGCCCCTCAAAGATCCCCTCGATATATGGAGGTTCCACCAAATATGGAGGCTCCACTCATCATTCCAACCTTTAGACCTATCCTCTCCTGTTAATCTAAAAGTCCGATATCAGATTAGATTTCGAGCTTCTGCCTTTTCCGGAATTTTGGCAACCCCTTTGCACTAACCATCTTTATGATCCTGGTAGTCATACGAAGGACGAAGATGATTGGTGCGATTTGACCCCTTCCCGGAGAAGGCAAACTATTTGGAAATGAAGCGATCACCTGGCCCGGAAAGATTTTTCCGACAAGGGACAGACAATGAGAAATCTAAAACATCAGGAGGAGAATACCATGAAACCCAGCACGAAGGACCAGGCGGAAGGAACGTTTCACGAAGTGAAGGGTAAGGTCAAGGAAGTCGCCGGGAAACTCAGCAAAAAACCTTTATTGGAAGCAGAAGGGAAAGTCGAAAAGGTGGCCGGCAAAGCGCAAGAAAAGATCGGCCAAGTCGAGAAGGCCCTGGGAAAGTAGGGAGAGCGGTCAACGGAAAACCTCGAAACTGACACCCATGTTCAACAAAAAAAGGAAAATTATCATGGATAATACAACGCTCATCATTATCATTGTCGTGTTGGTCATATTGTTCGGCGGGGGCGGCGGTTACTATTGGACTAGACGACGATAGGGGCCACTTTTCACATTATTTTGACGCAAAAGCAGAGTCTTATTTAGCGCCAGGAAAAGTCTGGAGAATCCAGTTGGTTGAGAAGCCAACCGGACAAGGTTAGCCAAGAGAATGCGTATATTCCACCGGGAACGGCACCGCATGCAACGCATCGGCTGGCTTCGCGCGGCCGTCTTGGGTGCGAACGACGGCATCGTTTCGACAGCCAGCTTGCTGCTCGGGGTAGCGGCCGCGCAGGCGACTCACAGCGGCTTAGTGGTCGCGGGAGCCGCCGGGCTGGTCGCGGGAGCTATGGCGATGGCTGCCGGCGAGTACGTCTCGGTCAGCTCGCAGTCGGACACCGAACGGGCCGACCTCGTGCTTGAGCGCAAGGGACTCTCCGCGGACAAAGAAAACGAGACGGAGGAATTGGCCGGGATCTACATGGGTCGCGGCCTGGATCCTTCGCTGGCGAAGGAGGTCGCCAGGCAACTTATGGCTCGCGACGCGATAGGCGCGCACGCCCGCGACGAACTGGGTATCTCCGCTATTCTCACAGCGCGCCCGATTCAAGCGGCGCTCACGTCGGCGAGCACATTCGCCGTTGGAGCCGCCCTGCCTCTTTTGACCGTCGTCATAGTACCCGCGACGAACCTGGTACCTCTCGTCGCTGGAGTGTCCCTGCTGTTTCTCGCGCTCCTGGGTGGGTTGGCTGCGCGCGCCGGCGGCGCAAGCGCGAAGGCAGGCGCGCTGCGCGTAACGTTCTGGGGTGCACTAGCCATGGCCGTGACCGCAGGCATCGGGGCTCTTTTCGGAAAGGCCGCGTAAACAGAACCCGAATCCTTCGACAGAGAGAGAATAATTATGAAGCCTACTAAATCTACTTCTTGGTTTACTCGCTTTGCAAAAATGACTGCGAGGAAAACCGGACAGCCCATTGCCTTTATGCTGGCGGTATCGATAATCATCATTTGGATAATTACAGGCCCCATCTTCCAATTCAGTGATACCTGGCAACTGGTTATAAATACTGGAACTACTATTGTGACTTTTCTTATGGTCTTCTTAATTCAGAATACGCAGAATCGGGACTCTGCGGCCTTACAAGTAAAATTAGATGAATTGATTCGTGTAATAGAAGGTGCGCATAATGCGCTATTAGATCTAGAGGAATTAGACGAGAAGGACCTTGACAAGATTCGAATCGATTATGAGAATTTAGCAACACAGGCCAGAGAGGATTTGAGGCGAGGTGCGAAGGATACAGGAATACCGCAGGCGTAAGGTATTTGAAAGGAGGTGGTCGGCAGGTCGAGGAAAATTTAGCTGAAACCACTTAGGGTTATGTTGAGCAGCAAGGGTCTTGTTAATGACCCTTACCCAATCAAATTTACAGGGAGGAATAAACGGTATGAAAAAGAGAAATGTCGTAATACGTTGTTTAGTGCTGCTTATGATGATAGTCGTCTTCGCCGGCTATGCATCGACAGCTAAAAGTGAGAGTACGGGTGAATATGTTGACGATTCGGTCATCACGACCAAAGTTAAAGCCCTGCTGGCAAGTGATGATTTTCTCAAGTCATTCCAAATCAGTGTCGAAACCCAGAAGGGCGTCGTCCAACTGAGCGGTTTCGTTGATTCTAAAAGCACCGTCGATAAGGCGGGGCAAATCGCCGGTAGCGTCAAGGGGGTTTCATCCGTCAAGAATGATCTGATCGTGAAATAGGCGACCGTATTCCTTATCTCGGACAGAGGCTGGTGAATTGAATAAAAACAAAGGAGGAACAAGATCATGAAGAAAGCGTTATCGGTCGGTTTGGCGGTTCTTATTAGTGTTGCGTTTATGACGACTGTAGTTGCGCAGACAACTGAGAAGAAGGAAACCACTACCACTACGACTACCACAACCCCGCCTACGAAGAAGGAAACAACTACCACTACCACTACCACACCTGAAAAAAAGGAAACAGTTACCAAAACAACGAGAACCAAAGCCCTGATGTTAACGGGCAGAGTCACGAACATGGATATGGCCGAGAAGATGATGACCGTCAAAGGCAAGAAGGCCGAGATGACCTTCGATGTTTCAGGCGCCAAGATGAAGGGCGAAGCGAAGGCCGGCGACATGGTCACGGTGAAGTACATGGAGAAAGACGGCAAGATGATGGCCTCTTCAGTCACCAGGGGTAAAGCGAGGAAAATGAAGGCCACCACCACAGAGACGGAGACCACCACCACAAAGACCAAGACAGAAACGACGAAGTAAGAATCCCGGTTATACCAGGGAAAGGGGAGACCGCGAGTCTCCCCTTTCCAGCCCAATCCAGGCATCAACCGCAACAGGCGCGCTTGTTGAAATTCAGAAAGTGGCTGCCTTGCTCTGCAGAACCCCGGCTGCTTCCTGCCTATCTCCTCCCAATTTCACCTTCCCTTTTCCCCCCATTTATAGTACTTTTCTCTTGGCGGCTTCCCTTGCTTTTTTTGCGTCGGGACTGAGAAACTGCCGACCGGTAACGGTTTGGTGATAACCTTTCAAAGATAACGATTATGGACGGCCTAGAGATCATTGCGTCGGAAGGGGGGTCGGAGCTAAAGGACTTCATTGACCTGCCCTGGAGGATCTATGCGGAGTATCCCCACTGGGTCCCCCCCCTCAAGGGGGAGGTTCGCCGGATGCTGGACCCCGGTGAGCATCCTTTCTGGAAATTTTCCGAACGCATCCTCTTTCTGGCCCGACGCGGTTCGGAGACGGTGGGAAGGATCGCGGGCATCATCGATCGCCATTATAACCGGTTCCATGACGAAAAGATGGGCATTTGGGGATTCTTTGAATGCGTTGACGATCCGGAGGCCGCGGCGGCCCTCTTCTCTTCCGTAGAGACCTGGGCTTTTCAAAAAGGGATGACCTTCATGAGAGGCCCGCTCAACCCATCCACCAATTACGAGGTGGGCTTGCTCATCGAGGGATTCAATTACCCGCCGTCCTTAATGATGGTGTACAACCCGCCGTACTACCCCGGGTTGGTAGAATCGTGCGGTTACACCAAAGAGAAGGACCTGCTGGCCTTCTTGATAGAGGGCGATTACCGTCTTCCCGAGTGGATGGATCGTCTGGCGGAACGGATTTCCCGAAAAAAAGGGGTCCACATCAGGCCCTCGCGCCCCAAGGAGGTGGACGCTGAGTTCGCGCTGATCAGAGAGATCTACAATGCCTCCTGGTCGGGCAACTGGGGTTTCGTCCCCTTAAGCGATCGGGAGATGCGGGACATTCAAAAGAACGTGATGAAATTCGTGGATCCGGACTTGGTCTTCTTCATTTATTATGAGAATGAGCCCGCAGCGGCCTGCGTGATCTTTCCCGACATCAACCCGTTACTCAAGCGTTTGAACGGACGGGTCGGGCTGCTGGGTTTGCTGAAGTTCCTCAGGTATCGGCGGGAGATCAGGGGATTGAGGTGCCTGATCTTCGGGGTTAAGGAGAAGTACCAGCAACTGGGACTCCCCCTGTTAGCCTTCCACCACATATTTGAGGTGGTGAGGAAGAAAGAGAAATATCATTATCTGGAGTTGGGCTGGACCCTGGAAGACAACGAGTCGATCAACTCCCTGATAGAGGAAACCGGCGCAAAAACATGCAAGAAATATCGCCTATTCAGAAAAGCATTATCGTCTTAACTGGGCAATGGCGCGCCTTGCCGAAAGGGACCGGATTAAGTGGCTGAGCAGCGACTGGCTATCATCGCTTTCGTCTGGCGGCCCGAGGAGATCACCCCAGCCGTGCTTCAAATGGCCCGGCGGACAGGAAGCCGGGCGGTCTTCGATTTTTCCGGGATGGGGATGGACAGGGTACGTTCTTTCTTACGAAAGGCGGCCCCCGCCGGCCAGGTCCGGGATATCAAGATTTCCGTCTCTGCCTTCTTTGATCCCTCTTTGGGGCCGTTATTAAAGGAAACCGGGGTCCACGACATCTGGGTCGAGTGCCACCCCCGGTTTTTTCAAGGCGATCCTTCCCGCTGGCTGCAGCGGTTGAGGGAATTGTCGGATGACCACCGTTGCTTTCCAATCATCGCTGACCTGGATCTCCTGGCAACGATCCTGAAGGATAGCGCGGGCCTCGGGCGCATCGTCCTGAAAGGGTGCGAGGCCTCTGGCTTCGTGAGCGGAGAGACGACCACGACCCTCTATTCGCTGGTCAAGGACATGGAACGCCCCCCCTCAAAGCCTCTCGACATTATCCTCTGGGGAGGCGTCGCCACCCCGGAGGCGGCAGCGGCCTTCCTGTCGACCGGGGCCGCCGGGATCGTTTTCGAGAGCGTCCATTGGCTGACGGATCTGGTGGCCCTTGATGAGGTTCAACGTCCGCGACTCTCCAACCTCCGTCTGGATTCCACCGATCTGGTGGGCCTGGCCCTGCAGGTTCCCTGCCGCCTGTTCACCAAAGGAAACTCCCTGGCCTTCAAGGAGATCAAAGCGTTCGAGGACTCGCTGTCCAGCGCAAAGATCACGGAGCAAAGCCGCCGTTCCTTCGTCAGCCAGGTGCAGGCCAGGGCCCTCCATCCTCTGGAGAGCCATTTCGGTCAGGACGAGGTCATCCCGCTGGGCGTGGAAGCGGCCTTTGCGGCGTCGTTCGTTGAGCGTTTCGGGGCCGGAACCGAGGAGGCCGTGAACGCCTTCCTGGACGAAATTCGTGACCTCAGCCGCCTGGCCGGGGCCAAAAAGGATTGCTTTCTGGACAGCCCGGCCGCCAGGGAGCTGGGGACCCGATACCCCTTTATCCAGGGCGCCATGTCCTGGATTACCGATGTCCCGGAATTTGCCTCAAGCGTTGCCGAGGCCGGCGGATTGCCCACCATCGCCCTGGGCCTGATGGGCGCGGAGGCCCTGGAGCGGAGGCTGGGACGCCTGCCGGAGATCATGGCTGGGCGCCCTTATGCGGTGAATGTCGTCTCTTTGGTGGAAAACCCCTTCCGGGAGGAGCACCTGGCCTGGATTAAGAAACAGAAACCCCCTTTGGTGGTCATCGCCGGCGGCGACCTCTCCCCCGTAAGAGAATTGCTGGACTGTGGCCTGGAGGTCATCTATATCGCCCCGGATGAGGCCCTGTTGAGGCTCGCTCTGGAAGCCGGCGTTCGGTACGTGGTCTGCGAGGGCTATGAGGCCGGCGGCCACGTGGGGCAGCATAGCACGCTCACCCTGGCTCAAAGCCTGCTGGATCTCAAGCGGCGCCAGCCCGCCCTCTTTCAAAAGGGTCGCCTGATCCTGGCCGGGGGAATCTTTAACCGGGAGACCGCCTTCTTGGCCGCCATGCTGGGCGCGGACGCCATCCAGATGGGCAGCGCCTACCTGGCTACCCGGGAGATCATTGAAACAGGCGCCTTGACCGCGCGGTATCAGCGGATGGTCCTGGAATCGCCCCCGGGGGGAACGGCCGTTACGGGCCAGCCCACGGGGCTTCGGGTGCGGTCCCTGCGGACCCCCCGAGTGGAAGCGATCTTATCGCTGGAGAGGGAGTTTGCGGCGGGTCACCAGGACGAAACCGCTTTCCGGGCGAAGATGGAGGCGATGGCGGCGGGGAGTCTTTTCACGGCGGCCCGGGGCCTGGACCGCCCGGGCGGGGTAGCGCTGGAGGAGCGGGATTTTCTGGAACGCGGGCAATTCATGAGTGGGGCCTGCGCCGGGCTCATCCACGAGGTCCGGACGCTGCTCTCCTTTCACCGCGAGCTGGCCGAAGGTCCTCTCCGGCTGCAGCAGCCCGTGGTGGGGTCGATCGAAAAAACCCCGGAAACTTCATCCTCCGGGGTCGGCCGTAGGCTGAGGCGAATCACCCCCGACGGAGACGAACCTGATAGGGTGGCCATCACCGGGATGAGCCTGCTCAATGCCCTGGGGAAGAGTCCGGAGGAAGTCTGGGCGGCCAGCCTGGCCCTGAAGAGCGGGATTACCGTGGTTCCGGCTTCGCGGTGGAACCACGCGCTTTTTTATGATCCCCGGCCGCAGGTTCCGGATAAGACCTACTGCCAGGTAGGCGCCTTCGTAGACTTTCCTATCTCCCGCACCGAACTCGGTATTCCTCCCCATGATTTCCGGACCATGACCGCGGCGACCCGGATCACCATGTGGCTGGCGGACAAGGCCATCCGGGCCTCCGGGATCCTGGATGCGGACATCCCGCGCGAACGAATCGGCGTCCTCATCTCCCAAAACTCGGGGGAGGCGGCGGGGACCCTCACCAATATGATTATCAGGGAGTACGCTCATGATATCCTGGGCGCTGTCCAAAAGGCCGTTATTCCTCACGCCGGAGCAGGAGCGCGCCGTCGAACGAGCGGTGAAGTCCGGACGCCTGGCCCCGGATGACACCACCCTTTTGGGCCGGCTCAACTGCGCGGCGGCCGGCTTCATCTGCAACCGGTATGGGTTCATGGGCCCCAGCTATGCGGTCTCCGCGGCCTGCGCGACCTCGTTGGTCGCCCTTTACAGCGCCATCCAGATGATCCGGAACGGCATCCTCGATGCCGCTATCGTCGGGGGGGGTGAAGACAATCTCACCCACTTGCATTTTCTGGAATTCTCCGCGTTGGGCGCACTGTACGGGCTGTCCGGAAAGGAAAGACCCGCTCAGGAGACCTCTCGCCCCTTCGATGCGGAAAGAGACGGGATGGTCCTCGGCGAGGGCGGGGGAATGATCGTCATCGAGCGGGAAAGCCTGGCCCGCGCCAGAGGGGCGCGTGTCCACGCCGTCGTGACCGGCATGGGAGCGAGCAACAACCATCTGGGCATGGTGGAGTCCTCCAACGTCACCCAGCAGATGGCCATCCGCAACTCTTTCCGAGAGACACCCTATGGGCCCGAGGCCGTGGACCTGGTGGAATGCCATGCCACGAGCACCCGGCAAGGAGACGTGGAGGAGGCCCGGGCACTGAAGGCCGTCTTCCCTTCCTCCAAGCGCACCGTGATCACCTCATTCAAATCCCAGATCGGACACACCCTGGGCGCCTCGGGCCTCAATAACCTCATTCGAGGAGTCACGGCCATGCAGGCGGGGATTTTTCCTCCACCCTCAATTATAGGCATCCAGACCCGGAAATCGACCTGGAAGGTTCGGGTCTCCTCATTACCCCGGAGCCGCTGGACTGGAAGGGCCGGGCCGGCGAGCCGAGAAGGCTTCAAGTCAACGCCTTCGGGTTTGGAGGTTCCAACTACGTGGTGCAGGTGGAGCAGGCTCTGAATGAGGTGGATACGATCCTGGTCTCACCGGGCCGAGAGCCCGGTCTCGATCGGCAGAAAGGGGGTGGCTCTCCAACACTCCAGGGCGTCTCTTTCTTCCGGACCGAGATGGACGGCCGGACCTGCCGGATGGCCGTCGTGGCGCCATCCGAAGAGGAGGCGCTCACGATCATCGAACGGTCGGCGTCCCTGGCCGAATCCGGAATGGCCTCACCCCGGGCCTCGAGGTCCCTGGCGCAGCAGGGAATTTTCATGAGCCGCGAGGATTTGCCGGCCCGGCCGCTGGCCTTGGTATTTCCCGGACAGGGGTCCCAGTACGCGGGAATGGGTCAGGAGCTCTACGAGTCCTTTCCCGTCATCAGGGAGTGGATGGATCGGACCGCGGCCGTAGCGGACTTCGATCTCCTCCACTTATTGTTCCACGATCGGGAGGAGGACCTTCAGAAGACCCGGTGGCAGCAACCGGCCCTGTTTACCATGGAACAGGCCATGGCTCGACACCTCATGACCCTGGGCATCCAGCCCGTGGCCATGGCCGGCCATAGTTTGGGCGAGTTGACCGCCTTAGGCCTGGCCGGTGTCTATTCCCCGGAGGACGGGTTTCGAATCGTGAACAAGCGGGCCCTCTGCATGGACAAGGCCGCCGGCCTGCACCTGGACCCCGGCGTCATGGCGGCTGTGGACGTCCCCCCGGAGCTGCTGAAGGAGATGATCCAGGGGCGGGACGATGTCCACATCGGCAATATCAATTCACCGCACCAGATCGTTCTGAGCGGCAACACCGAGGCCGTCAAGGATCTGTGCAAACGATTCAAAGAAATGGGTCACCGGGCCACCCTCTTGCGGGTCAGCATGGCCTTCCACTCGCCGATCATGAAGGTCATCCATGAGGAGCTCGCGGCCTACATTGCCTCCATTCCCTTTCATTCCCCGCAGATTCCCGTCATCTCCAACACGACCAGGGCGCCGTATCCGTCGGATCCCGATGAGATCAGGCGAATCCTCATGGCCCACCTGGAATCACCCGTCCAGTGGATGAATAATGTCCAGACCCTTTGGAATGACTACGGAGTCCGGCTCTTCGTGGAGGTGGGACCCGGCGAAACATTAAGCAATCTCATCGCCGAGACGCTTCCTGAATCGGCAGGCATCCAGACGAGCTTTCCCTCCGCAGAGGGTCTGACCTACAAGACCGCTCTGGCTCAGCTCTTCGTTCAAGGTCATCTGAAGATTGAAGGGGAACCAAGATTTGTTTCCCTCTCGGCATCCAAAAAAACTCCGGAATCGCACCAGATCGCTCCGGCACCCGCGGCACAAACGTCGGAACCCGGGCCGGCAGGTTCCAACCCGGCGGAGAGGATCATTCAAAGGGAAATCAATCGATTCGTGATAGAGACCTTCGGAGGCCTCCTTAAGCCCAACATCCTGAAAGCCATCCGCCAGGAACTTGACCCCACCTTCCAAGAAGGCGATCTCTTATCCGTTATCAAATCCATGCTGGTGGGTTCCGGTCCACTGAGGGCCGGAAGGAAACACCTGCCGGCAATGCTGACGGATTAAGAGTCGATCATGATTCGCAGGGCCTCCAAACCGGCCTCTCCCCTTCTCGTAAGGGGATTCCGCCCCTGGCCGGCTATTCCCGGGACAAGGCCCCACCTGCCCCCGAAGAGGCGCCTGAGGGCCAAGAGCTTATGGAGAGGCTAATTCGGATCATCATGGAGGCTACCGGATTCAATAGGGACGAGATCCAACCCGAAATGGATCTCCGCAGGGACCTCTCCATCCGATCCAGCCGTCTCCCCATCATCATGGATGCCGCGGAACGCCAATTCGGGATCACTATCGAACTGGAGGATTTTATCGGCGTCCGTACGGTAAAAGACGTCGCCCAGAGAATTTCCAAGGTCATCGCCAGGCAGGGAGTCCCCGGTCTGCAACCGGTCACCAAGGCTGTTGACTCCAGCCCGGTAGGGGATGAAATCCGGAAGACTTCAGCGGAGGAAAGCTTGAAACGGCTCGTTTTCAACCGGGCCCAGGTGGAGTCGGCGGGCTCTATTCCCGTGGAATTGAGCCCGGGCGAGTCGGTCCTGTTTCTCTCGTCCGACGCGGATGACGGGCTTGCCGGAAGGGCAAGGGATATCCTCCGGCTGGAGTACGGGGTTGAACCGTTTCCCATGCTATTCAGTCAAGGGGATTGGGGTCAGGGCGTTGAGGGCCACGACCTTCGAACCGATGAAGGGTCCTCCAGGGCTGTAGAGCGGCTATCCAACCTTTCGCCCTTTGCTGGGATGGTCATCACCTTACCCCAAGGCGGGCCGGGAAAGTCAAGCAGCCTGGCGGATGTTTCGCGGCTGCTTAGGGGACTTTTTCTCCTCCTGCAGGCCTTTCTGCAATCACCGTCCAAGAAATTCGTGATGCTGATCCATTCCCGGGAGGATGCTGAAACTCCGGTTCGATTGCTGATGGAAGGGATGCTCGGACTATTCTTAAGCGCAGCGCAGGAATACCCCTCGGTCCAGTTTCGCACAATGGAAATCGGCAGGGATACCGACCTGGGCAACGCGCTACGCGCCGCTCTGGATAGAGGTCGCACCGTGGTGGAGATCATTTATCGCGAGGGAAAGGTCTTCACTTCGGAGGGGCGCTTAGCCCCGTCGGTCTTCGGGGATTCGTCCGGCCTGAAGCTGAGCGCTGGAGACGTCGTCGTCATGTCCGGGGGCGCAACCGGGATCAGCGCCCACCTGGCCCGCTGCCTGGCGCCTTTCGGGCCCCGCCTCGTCTTTCTAGGGAGGACCCCTCTCGAATCCAGGCCTCCGGCCCGAACAGCGGCCACCCGAACCTGCGCCGGCCGCGGCGTTTCCCTTCAACCACCGGGCGACGGAGATCGCCCGGACCCTGGCGGACTTACACGCTTCAGGGATCGAGGCCACCTACCACTCCTGCGACGTGACCGACCCCGAGGAGGTCCGCGCGATCCTGGGCGAGGTGATCGGCCGTTACGGCAAGATCGACGGGATCATTCACGGCGCCGGAGTCCTCAGGGACGGGCTCTTCAGCCAAATGACCGCGGATGATTTCTCCCTGGTCACGGACGTTAAATTCCTTGGGGCCTGGAACCTATTCTCGGCTGCGGAGGGGGCCGGGTTGAGGTTTTTCGTGGGCCTCTCTTCGGCGGCCGCCATCCAGGGGAATCCCGGCCAGGCCAACTACGCCGCCGCCAACCGGATGATGTCGGCGTTACCTCAGAGCCCTCCACCGGAAAAACGGCGCCATCCGGTTCAAGGCTTTGATGCTGCCCCCGGTCGAGGGGACGGGCATGGCCGAGGATCCGGAGGTCCGGGAGTTGATGAAGCGGAAAGGCGTGGCCTACATCCAGGTCAATGAGCTGGCGGGGTTATTCTGCCGGGAGCTCTTTGTCGCCCCGGCCGACGACGATTGGGTGATGTTCATGAGGAGACTGCCCGCCGTGAGGACGTCACGGCTCAATGATACCGTCCGTTCTGCGCCCGGTGGAGAACTGGAGGGAGGCGCCGTGTCCTTCAGCCCCGAGGACTTCCCCCTGATAGAAAGGATCTCTGGCCTGGACCTCCGTCGGGAAGAGCTGGTGGCCCTGAGATCCTTTTCCCTGGAGAAGGATCTTTGGATCGCGGATCACCGACCTTTCAAGTTCATCAAGCATCCTTTGGTCTCAGCCGCCATGGTGGTGGAGACCTTCATGGAAGCCGCCCGGATCCTGTATCCCCACCTGCAGGTGCGAGGAGTTCGTCGGGTGCGGCTACTGGACATGATCCCCTGTCCTCTCGGGGTTCCACGGCCTTCCAGGGTCTCCTGCCGTCGGGTCGACAACGGCCTTCGAGAGGTCTGGTGCGAGATCTCTCTGGCCACAGAGGAGATCTCCCTCGCCGGGAGATTGACCGACCGCTTCACCCCGCGCAGCCAAGGTTACGTGATCCTTGATGGCGGGGATGACGGGGGAGGATTTCTCGGGGAGGAGTTGCCGGATTTTCCTGTCCGGCCGGACGAACTGCGGACGAAGCCCATGAATCAGAAGAAGGTGCTTAAATGGTACAAAAACCGCAGCGGCCTCGAAGGCCGGTATCGCGTGATGGAGTTCCTTGACGGTGCAGGTCCCGGGGTGGTGCGGGGCCGAACCACCTACCGGGAGACACGTGATTTCGCCCATCTGCGGAACGCCCGGTACCAATACGCTCCCTACCTTTTCGAGGCCCTTTTGCAGTTGGTCGGCTTCCACCTCGCGGCCACGGACCCGGCGGAGCGGCGATTGTTGATTCCCATGGAGATCGGAGAGATGCGGTTCCGGCGAAAATGCCGGGCAGGGGAACAGATCACCCTGGAAGCCCGCAGACGGGCGCAGGACGACGAAGGCTCCTCCTGGGACGCCAGAGGGGTTGACGACGAGGGCCGCATTCTCATGCAGATTCATGGGTTGCGGATGCACTGGATTTCGGACTGAGCCTTCAGAAATCGAAAGAAGCACAGGTCGAGAAAGAGGGGAATGGATCTGGCCGAGGATTGCCAAGGATTAACCGTTCAGTCCGTGCCTTTCGCTCCGGGAGGGGGACCCGTTTTCTATGCCTCTTTACCCTATGGGAGGGTAGGCGCCGACAAAACGCGCGAAGGGTGTGGGACGAACGGGGCGGAGGACAAGCACCGCCTTGTCTCCGCCCTGTGGGACCATACGGTGACTAGAGAAAGTCCTCTTTGGAAACGCTGTCAAGTCTCCAACGGAACTGGTTGGCCGATTCAGGTGGCATGCGGCCTGCTTGGCCGACCCTATCTCCTCTTAGGGGAATATCGGGGTCCGTCCGTCTCCTTCAGCGAGGGTGGGGGAAAACTCTGGGCCGCTCTCTGCGGAGATGAATCGTCTATCGGCATCGATGTGGCCGGGTGCGATGAATTCCAAGGAGAATACCCCTTCCAGCGGGTCTTCCAGCCACAAGAACTTCAACAGGCCTTGAGGGTGGCGGACGGAGCGTGGGAAGAGGCCGGGGCACTGCTCTGGTCTATCAAGGAAGCCGTGGTCAAAGCCCTGGGATGTGCCTTTCATCTCCTGGATCCGCGCCAAATCACCGTCTATCTGTCGGCCGGGGAGACGGTCGGGGGGGACGGCGGGTACATCTTTCCGGTGGGCTTATCGGGAAAAGCCCTGGAACGGTTTCCCCGGGCTGCCGACCGGTCCCTGCGGGTACGTTCACTTCCCCGGGCGAAGGGGTGGCTGTCCATCGCCCTCTTGAACCGGCGCCATCGCTGAGACGCCGGCGGGGACGTTTTAATACCAGGCCCTAGAGAGACCCGATATCGAACCATGACGAAAGAAGCGGAATATACCATCGAAGTCGAGAACCTGACGAAGCGCTACGGGGATTTATTGGCGGTCAACGATATATCGTTCCACGTCAGGGAAGGCGAGGTTTTCGCCCTGCTGGGCCCGAACGGCGCCGGCAAGACCACGACCGTCGAGATCGTCGACACCATCCGCAGGCCCACGTCCGGGAAAGTGACCCTTCTGGGAATGGACGTCACCAAGAAGAAACACGACATCGTCCCCCGCATCGGCGTCCTCCCGCAGGGGTTCAGCTCGTTCGACAGGATAACGGTCCGAGAGACCCTGCAGTACTACTCGCGGCTTTTTTGCTGCAAGAACATCGACATCGACGGGCTGATAGAACTCGTCAAGCTAAAGGAAAAGACCCGGGAGCAGTATCAGAACCTCTCCGGGGGCTTGAAACAGCGCCTCGGAATCGCGATTGCCCTCGTCAACGACCCCGAGGTCGTTTTCCTCGACGAGCCGACGACGGGGCTCGATCCCCGCGCCAGGCGAGAGGTCTGGGAAATCCTGCTGGACCTGAAGAAGAAGGGGAAGACCGTCTTCCTGACCACGCATTACATGGAAGAGGCGGAGCTCCTGGCCGACACGGTGGCCATCATCTCGAAAGGAAGGATCATCGCCCTGGGCTCTCCCGGGGCGCTCATCGAAGGCCGCCTGAATTACCTGGTTCTGACGCTGCAGTCCGCCGATAAAAAAGCCTTGGAAACCGTCCGAAATATGGGCTTCGAGCCGGTACTGGACCACCACCAAGACCTCAAGGTCAGAGTGGAGCACCCGGACGACGTCGAGAAGATACTGAAGACCATCAGGGAAACCGGGACGTCGCTGCGCGGCCTGGACGTTCGCAGGCCCAACCTCGAAGAAGTCTTCCTCAAGCTCACCGGCGAGGCGCCCCGCGAAGGTCTCGCCGGGAGAAGGGAGGCGGAATGACCCTGCGAGTCGTCGGCGCCAATCTCGTCGTGAGCGTCAAGAGCTTCTACCGCGAGAAGACCGCCATGTTCTTCACGATTGCCTTCCCGATCCTCCTGATACTCGTCTTCGGCACTATTTTCAAGGACCAGGACAACGTCCGCTTCAACCTTTACGTGCAGGACCTCGACCAGACCAAGGCCTCGCGGCATCTGGTCGAGACCCTCAGACTCAGCGGCAAGTTTCAGATAACCCACATCGATCCCGCCATCATCGCCCGGGAGTACGCCCAGAAGAACAAGCTGAACCTGGTGCTCATCATTCCCAAAGAGTACGAAAAATCCCTCGACCAGAGTATGGCCTACGACGCCTCTAACGCCTCCGTGACCCTGCGGTATCTTTACGACCCCAGCGTCGCTTCGGTGCCCATGAAGATGCAAATTCTGAACGCGGTGTTCGCCTATATCAACCAGGAGCTCTCCGGGAAGTCTCCTTTCATCAAAACGGCCGAGACCTCGATACTCAGCCAGAAGTATCGGTTCATCGAGTTCTTCATCCCCGGCATCATTGCGATGGCGGTGATGACCGCGAGCCTTTTCGGGACGGTGAACGTGAACACGGAACTGCGGCAGAAGGGCGTCATCCGCAAGCTATCCACTACGCCCATTACCCGTACGGACTGGGTACTGTCGAACATGCTGTACCAATTCATACTAGCGGTCCTATCGACGGTAGCCATGCTGCTGGTGAGCTATGCCGTGTTTAACGTCAGTCTGCGGATAAACGCCTGGCTCCCGGTATTCATTGTGCTTGACGTCTTCGCCTTCGTCGGAATCGGGATGATACTCACCCGCTTCGTGAGGGAGGCGCAGAGTGCCGCCGCCGCCGCCAACGCCATCATGTTCCCGATGATGTTCCTCTCGGGGAGCTTCTTCCCCATCGAGATGATGCCGGGCTTCCTGCAGACCCTCGCCAGGACACTGCCTCTGTACTACGTCAACGAGGGACTCCGGGCCTCCATGGTATTGGTCGACCACCTGGCCGCGCTGCGTTACGCCGCGATCATAGGGGGTTTCGCGGCCGTGGTCTTCATCCTGGGTATCGTCGCTACTCGGTGGGAAGGGGACCAATGATCGCCAAGTCCCCCCTGCGGAAAATGATCTAGAAAAGGTGAAGTCATGAAGATAAAACTTATCGCACCCCATGAACAGCGGAAAGACACGATATCCAGCCCCTTCAAACTACAGCGGGTAAATCTTCCTCTTTTGGCGGCGCTCACCCCGCCGGGGCACACCATTACCATTGTCGAGGAAGCCTTTGCTCCTGATGACATCCATCAAGAGGTGGATTTGGTGGGCATCACCGTCCTGACCGAACTGGCGCTAAGAGCCTATTCTATCGGTGACACCTATCGCCGGAAGGGTGTGCCGGTGGTAATGGGAGGAATACACCCCACAGTATTGCCGGACGAAGCCCTGGCGCATGCAGACGCAGTCGTCGTGGGAGAAGCGGAAGGGGTCTGGCCCCAACTGGTAGAGGATGCCGCGGCCGGGCGGATGCAAAAAATATATCGGGCCGGTAAAATGACCGATCTCCAGGGTCTACCAAAACCCCGGCGCGATCTATTACCCGGCAGCCGAAAGCCGGGGTATACGCCTATCCCGATCGGCGTCGAGACCTCCCGCGGGTGTCCCTACGACTGCGAATTCTGTTGCATTGGCCAAACCTTGGGGCAGCAATATCGGGTCAGGCCCGTTGAGGAGGTGATTGCCGAGATAGCGTCTATTAATTCCCCTCACATCTTCTTCGTCGATGACGCCCTGGGGCTTAACCGGAAGATGGCCAAAAAGCTCTTTACGGAAATGATCCCCCTTCGGCGGCGCTGGCTGGCCCAGGGCACCGTGTCGTTAGCGGAGGATTTGGAACTGCTCCGATTGATGGAACGGGCGGGATGCCTAGGTCTTTTGATTGGATTCGAATCGGTGCAGAAAGGAACCCAGCGGGAGGTGAATAAAATAAAGAACCTGAAGATCGATTTCTATGAGGCCATGCGGCGATTTCATGGCGAAGGTTTCGGTATACTGGGCTCCTTTGTTTTTGGCTTTGATTACGAAAACAAGGACGTGTTCGAGCAGACTCTGGAGTTTATCATGAGAGGTCGGATGGATGTGGTCCAGTTGAGGATTCTCACCCCTTATCCGGGAACACGGCTCTATAAGCGTCTCTTCAGCGAAGGCCGGTTGTTGGCGCCTGACTGGTGGCTGCGAGGATATCCACCGGATACCCTCTTCTTTCAACCCCAAGGCATGACGGCTGACGAGCTCATCGGGGGCTACGCCCGCTTGAACAGACAAGCCTATTCTACCGGAGCAATGATCAAACGATTTCTGGGCATGAGCCCCTGGAAAAGGACCCTACTCGGTTGCCTGGCGTACGCCGGGGTCAATCTCGCCACCCGTAAACGCTATTTAAAAAGCCTGGGAAATCCCCAACCCTTCGCGGGGGCTGCCAAGGCAACAGGAAATCATTAGCGGTCGCCACTTAAAAAGCGGCAGCGCTTTGAGGGTAGTCCGTCCAAAACGGGACGAAAGCCGACGCACCGCTTCGAACCAATTAGAATCCAGGGTCTATTCCCCCATCTTCCCGGCAATAAGCACGGCATTGGTTCCCCCAAAAGCGAAAGAATTGGACATCACGAAATTCACTTTCACCCCTTTGCGGCCAATATTCGGAACATAGTCGAGGTCGCACTCCGGGTCAGGTTGGTCCAGGTTAATCGTTGGGGGAACGGCTTGATTTTTTATCGCCAGCAGTGAAACAATAAATTCAATGGCCCCTGCTGCTCCAATGGTGTGGCCATGCATCGATTTGGTAGAACTGACGGGAACGTTGCCGGCAATATCGCCAAAGACCTGCTTGATGGCCTGTGTCTCCAACAGATCATTCCACTGGGTGGCCGTCCCATGGGCGTTGATGTAGTCTATATCCTTGGGCGATACGCCTGCCTCTTGGAGTGCTTCCGCCATCGCTCGTGCCTGCCCTTCGAGGGCGGGTCGGTAATATGGACGGCATCGGAGGTGGAACCATAG
Organism: uncultured delta proteobacterium; assembly: GCA_963743305.1. GTDB lineage: Bacteria > Desulfobacterota > RBG-13-43-22 > RBG-13-43-22 > RBG-13-43-22 > CAVQSS01. The sequence continues at coordinate 30,411 of CAVUPH010000022.1, read as the reverse complement.
CCCAATAAGCTCTGCGTAAATCGGCGCTCCCCGTCGTACGGCCCTCTCCATCTCCTCAAGCACCACCAGGGCGGCACCTTCACCCAGTACTAACCCGGTACGGTTTTTGGAAAAGGGCTTGCAGGATTTTGACGGATCTTCAGGATCTTCGTCAGCCAGCACCCGGAGAGATTCCCAGCTCCGGAAACCTCCATAGTTCAAAAAGGCCTCGGCCCCTCCGGCGAGCAAGACGTCAACATATCCATCTCTGACTTGCCGGAAAGCCTCCCCGATAGCGTTGGCCGAGGAAGCACAGGCAGTAGACAGCGTCAAGCAGGGTCCGGAGAGACCATAGGCTATCGATATATGGGAGGCCGAAGCGCTATTCATCACCATGAGCACCGTGAGCGGTTTTACCCTGTCGGCGTTATGTTTAAATAATTGATCGTATAAATCCTCAATGGTATTTCCCCGCCCATAGCGCAACCGATATAAACTCCCGCTCGCTCTTTCTCTGGCGCATTGAGAGACAGTCCTGAATCTTTCCAGGCTTGAGAAGCGGCTGCTAAGGCGAATTGGTTGACACGGTCCATTTTGGGAACTTGTTTCTGATTGAAATAGTCGAGAGGATTAAAATCGACTTCAGCGGCAATTTTCACTGAAAGCTGGCTTGAATAGGCTGAAGAGATTCTTCTGACTCCAGACTTGCCGGCCAGGAGATTCAATGAGAAATCATCGATAGTCTTCCCACAAGAAGAAATAATGCCCAACCCGGTGACGGCAACTTTCCGTTTCATATCAATGGAATCTCCGCATTCACATTACCTCAAGCTCCATTAGGACTGCTTATCACTGGACATCCCTGTCCTTTTGTTCCGAGATGAGCCGGTCCAAAGCCTTAACCATATCCTGTATGGTGGTTACCGTAAACTCTCGGTCAGGAATTCTGATATTGAATTCGTTTTCCATATCAAACATGAACTCGATGATATCGAGAGAATCGAGACCCAAATATTCGAGCGTTGTCGTGGGCTTAAGTTCCTCAAGGTTGAAATCAAACTTGGCTATAAAAAGTTTTTTCAGTCTCTCCAAAGTGGACACAATTTCTTCCTCCGGCATCAAACTTACTGTAAGATAATACAGCAGCCCTGATTAAAATCTCAAGTTAAAAAGGAAACCCCTATCCAGACAGGAGGTCCCATGAAAAAGGCCATCTGGTTGTTCGCCGTTCTGCCATTGCTGGCCGCGTCGGCCGCGGCCCAGATTAGAACTTCGCCGCTGTTCGTCATCGAGCGGAGCAGGAACGCCAATGTCGTCCATTTCGACGCCCGGCTTACCGCCGACGGCAAGCTGGATCCCGGGGAACCGGTGATCGCCTACTGGATTATGCTCGCCGAGGACGGTCGCCGGGAGAGACTCAGTTGGATCGAGAAGAAAAAGGCCTACGGTTTTACCATTAAGCCGGACCAGTCGGCTGACGGGTATAAAATGATCCTGGTGGCCGCCCCCGAGCAGCCGATCACCGTGAAGAAGGGGGCGGACGCCTTCCGGGCCGAGGCGGTCATCGACGGCCGGCCGGCGGTCTTGGAGAGGATGTACATCAAGGTCTCCGACGGGCTGATAGGGCCCAAAATCCAGTATATCGAGGTGTACGGCAAAGACCTACAGACCGGGGAGCCGCGCCGCGAAAAGATAATGCCGTAGGTGCCGCCCTTCTAGCAGGCTCGGGCACTTCCTTGCGGCCTTTTGCGGTTCTCCGCTACTCTGGACACGTTCCAGGAAGAGGCTTTTCGTATGGACGTTTTCTGCCTATCCGCTCCAGCGTAAGTACGGCGAGGATCCCGAGGATCAACCCGGCAATAACATCGACGGCATAGTGAAACATGCAGTAAACGGTGGCCATGGACAGGAACAGAAAAGTCAACCAGTAAGCGATTTTCATTCTTTTAAATTGCCTGCTCCCCCACCAGGCTACCAGAAACGTAGCGGCCACGTGGGAACTGGGAAAGGCGGCGCCGGGATTTTCTCCCCCGGTATAAATAAAATCGACCAGGGCCTGAAACAGGCCGCCCGGATGAAAATATTCATTTCGCCAGGCGATCGGTCCCTCAACCGGCAGGAAGATGAAGATAAGAAAACAGAGGTAGAACAAGGAGGAAAGCTGGAACACAAAACGCTCGAAGAGCTTCACCTCCTTGCGGAATAGTAAAATGCCGGTCAGAGGAATTATCAGATAATAACTAAAATAAAAAAAGTGAAAAAACTCGTCGAGGAAGGCATTCCCCTGTTTCCCCCGGAGGAAAAAGGCGGGGAATTCGCCGAAAATCCGGACATCCAGATTCATAAAGAAGCCATCCAGGAACCGGGGCACGACCACCCTGTTGATCAACCCGGTCTGATAGTAGAGTGGGGCATAGAGGACCAAGGGGTACCACAGGCTAACCGAGCCAACCGACCAATGGCTCCGCCTGCTGAAGCTTAATAAAAGGACTAGCAGGATAACGGAGAGGTTTAAAGCGAGATGGTATTGGTAGTCCGCGATCCTGACCCTGAAAATTAGAGTAAAAATAACCAGGATGCAGTTATAGAGTAGGGTTATTCCGTCCGTTGCCTTTAGGTTCACCCCCGGCCAACCGGTCTTCCTCTGCCGGCGGCCGGTCGTCGGGTCATGGGTTTCCGTCAGATCACCCCCACCTGTCTTCCCACCTTTTCGAAGGCGGTCAAGACCTTAACCAACTGTTCCTCCGTATGGGTCGCCATGTAACTGGTCCTCAGGAGTTCTCGTCCTGGCGGTACTGCCGGGCTGGTGACCGCATTGACAAAGACCCCGTTTTCAAAGAGGAGCCTGCACATCTCGTACGTTTTCAGGGTGTCTTTAATAACCACGGGAATGATCGGGGTTTCGCTTTTTCCGGTATCGTACCCGAGCCTCTTAAATCCGCTCAGCATCTGGTGCGTATTTTTCCAAAGCCGGGCTCTTAATTCGGGCTCTTCTTCAATGATGTCCAAAGCGGTGCTCGCCGCTGCCACCAAGGCGGGGGGGAGGCTGGCGCTGAACATCATCGAGCGAGCCAGGTGTTTGATCCAACTGATCACCTCGGCTGGCCCGGCGACAAAGCCGCCGATCGCGGCCAGGGATTTGCTGTGGGTTCCCATGATAAGATCCACTTCGTTTTCCAGGCCGAAATGCTCCGCCGTTCCCCGTCCTCCCTCTCCAAGAACGCCGATCGCGTGGGCGTCATCCAGCATGATCCTGGCCCCATAGGCCTTGGCTAACTTCACAATGGCCGGGAGATCGGCGAGATCGCCTTCCATGCTGAAGACGCCATCGATGATAATCAGTTTGTCTTTTTCCTTGGTTCCTTCGAGGGCTCTCTCCAGGGCGTCCATGTCATTATGCCGGTATTTCTTGACCTCGCCGAAGGAGAGGCGACAGCCGTCCATGATGCTGGCATGATCGTACATATCGATTATAGCCACATCGTTCCGCCCGACAAGAGCGGAGATCGCCCCCAAATTGGTTTGGTAGCCGGTGGCGAAGACCAGAGCGGCATCCTTCCGCAAGAACCTCGCCAGCTTCTGTTCCAGCGCTTCGTGGATATCAAGATTGCCATTTAGAAACCGTGAGCCGGCACAGCCCGTACCGTATTTTTCAATGGCTTTGATTGCGGCTTCCTTCACCCGGGGGTGGTTGGTGAGTCCAAGATAATTATTGGAGCCGATCATGATCAGCTTCTTCCCGTTGACCAGCACCTCAGAAGCCTGCGGGGATTCTAGATTCCTGAACAGGAAATAATGGCCGCTCTGCCTCAATCCGGATTCGTACTCCAAAGCTTGTGCGCATTTTTCAAAGATATCCATGAACATCCTCGTTCTTAGGTTATAACCATTTTTCTCTTTTGTACCATTCGAAGGTCAATCTGGCCCCTTCCGAGAGTGAAACCCTTGGTTCAAAGCCTAAGAGGGTTTTGGCTTTGGCGATGTCGCAAACCCACTCCTTTTGGACTATTTCTTCGACTTTATCCCTGTTAAGGAGAGCAGGTCGCCCAAACAATTTAGACAAATATTCCGAAAAACAAGCGATTCCCACTACCATTCGTTCGGGGACTCGGATGCGCAGAGCCGTTAATCCCATGACCTTTGCAAAAATATCACCGATCTCCTCAATCCGGTAGTCCTGGCCGTCAGAGAGAAAAAAGATTTCCCCACTCCGGACTTGAGTCTCAACGGCCAATAGAATTCCTTGGACGATATCCTGCACATAACAGAGGCTAAGGTGTTGACGCCGACCGGTAAGACAGGGTTTGATCCTTCTGGAGAGGCATTGGAACAAGGCCAGGATGTCTTTATCCCGTGGTCCGTAGACCGCAGAAGGCCGAAGGATGAGCCCTGGCAGTTCATGCGCTTGGGCGAGAACCGCTTCCTCTCCCCGGCGCTTGCTCCGGCCATAAATGGAAACCGGCTCACAGGGGTCTAACTCCTTTTTGTTGCTGCCACTTCTGCTTGGGCCGGCCGCTGCTTGGCTGGAAATATAGATGAATTTTTGAAGACGAGGATTATTTTCGAAGACAAGCCTGGATCAGATTTTCCGTTCCCAAGCCATTGACCTCAAAATAGGTTTCCTCTTTGATTGCCTTGGTCGCTCCGGCCAAGTGGAACACCCAATCGACGCCCCTGACGACTTCTGCCAACGAGGCCTTATCATTACAATCGCCCGGAACGAATTCGACAGGAAGACCCTTCAGCCACCTCAAATCGCTGGTTTTTCGGATAAGACAACGAACTTCCACTCCTTTTCGGATAAGCGCTTCTGTCAGATGGCTTCCGATAAATCCCGTGCCTCCGGTGACCAGGGCTTTCAATGGATTCTTCTTCCTGACTCGTAAAATTTTCCGCGCCCTGCTCCTCCTCCCCCTTGATGGGGAAGGGTGGGGAAGGTAACTATTCTGATTTTATCTATTTTCTCGGGATTGTCAAGGAATCGAGTTCCGCGTCGCCGGGTACCCACGGGGTTCTTTCAAGACCGTGGAATCAATGATAAGACCTCGCTCCGATGTCCCCTCCCCCTGGACAAGGCTGTGTTTCTTTTATGGTTCCTCCAGGTGGAAGCGGTGCAATAAACGGTGAGCGAACGGCGCCACCAACAAGGATGCCACGCCGATGAACGCCAACCCAGAAAACAAGGCGTAACAGGAGGCGAAAAGTTTTGCCACGGGTTTATGGAGAGGATCCACAGGTCCCATTCCGCCCAGAATCATCGAAGCATTGAGCAGCGCATCCAGCCATGCCAGTTCTCCCAGGAAGTGGTAACCGGCAACCCCGATCCCCAAAGCCAAGGAAAGGACAATAATGGCGAGCAACGAATGGCGAGCGACGCGTTTAGTAAAATCGGCTCTACTGAGGATGGGGTGCGTTCGATGTTCGTACATCCATGGCTTCCTCTCATTGCAGCCTGTTGTTGGTGATCAGGGCAGTCGGCTTGAGCCTTTGTCTTTGGGTTGAGATTTTCATCGGCGGCGGGGCGCCGAAGCCCGCTTTAGTTAGTTCGCGTGGATCGCGGTTTTCGCCTGTTCGCCGACCATCATCTTGTGCTCGCCTTTCGGCGCCAGCTCTAGTTGGATGATCCGGGGAGCGGGAGTAAAGGCCACGAGGTGGACGGTCTCGCCGGACCCCTTGGGCAGATTTTTCACAACGGTAAAAACGTGCTGCTGGGTGAATACCACCGTCTCGTCAAATAACGACCCGTCCTTGAAGTGGAACACCATGCGGCTCTCGACCGATCCGCCCCGGCCGACCTGGAGGAGATCGCCCGAGGCAATGAGGGCGCCGGCGACCGTGCGCAGCAGAAGAAAACCGTGCGTGACCCCTTCGACGAAGCGCACCGGGACCGGAGCCGCCGGGAGCAGGTGAGGGCCTAACAACAGGTTCACGAGCATCAGCAGGCCGACCATCGTCGCCCTCGTTACCGTTCTGGCGGTTAAGCAGGAGGTAGGTACTCCGAGATTGGTCAATGCTTCTCTTCTCTTCCGAGATAATTTCTTGGTGGTTTGTCCGTTTGGGCGGGTGGCCACAATATATTGTAGGTTAACCTGAAATCGGGCCTCCGTGGCCATACCAGATCGGGGGGGGGGTACCCACCCAAAAGGGGGAAGCGTCCACTATTTAAGGGGCGAAAACCTGTTGAAGCCCCTGCGAGAGCATTTGCGCTTAATGGCTACGTGCGGCTTGATCCACTTTTTTTCGTATTTTTTCTACGTCTACCTTCTTGACATAGTCAACGATGTTGAACCACTTCTTATGAAATCCATAGCCCCCGTTGACCATTTCATCAATCGCCTCCTTTTTCGTCCATCCTTGTTCCACAATCCTAAACATGGCCACCATAACGCCGAGTCTATCCGCCCCCCGCCAGCAGTGCATTAAGTATGGACCATTGTCTTTCTTTTTTATTATGCGCAAAACCCTGACCACGTCTTCATCTTCTATATGCCAGGGCTTGACGCTTAATTCTTCAATACGCAATCCCGCCTTTTTGTTTTTGTCCGCATCGGAATGGAAGACCCTCAAATTGATCACGGTTTTTATACCCATTTGGGCGAGATTCCGCATTCCCTCTTCGGTCGGCTGTTCACTTCGATAAAGATAATCGGTGACCTTATAAAAATCACCCACCCCTGGCATTTGGATCGCTGTGGCCCAACGGATCGGTCGATCAGACGCTGCCGCCAGACCTAAGGGCACGAAAATCAATAACCAGGAAATTGCTTTTAAAAGACCCCTTGAAAAAATTATTCTCCGGGTCAGAGGATTTTTCAACTCACCATCTCTATCAATTCCGATTGAATCACTCAACTCATTAATTATGATTTTCTAAAGCCAGCGGGAGAGCAAATGGGCTAACCGCTCCCGGATTTTGGAAAGCAACGGTCTATTTCTCCACTCTTCCCAGCGAATCTCGCCGGACTCCGCCAGATCCGTGGCAAACATCTTCTCCATCTCCAGGGCGAACGTACGGCTCAGAATAATCGCGTTCACTTCATCATTGGTTGAAAAACTCCAGAAATCCATATTGGTAGAGCCGACTGTCGACCAGAGGCCGTCAATGACCAGCGTTTTGGCATGCAAGAGAACCTTATTACGCCGGTATAACCTTACCCCTGCTTCCAGAAGTTCGGAATAAAAATATTGTCCGGCATATTGAGCCAGTGAAGAATCGGTGGTTCCGGAAAGAATAATCTTCACCTCGACCCCGCGCTTAGCGGCATCCGTGAGGGCCTCTACGGTCTGGTGGTCGGGGACAAAATAGGCATTGGTCATATGAAGCGAATGCTCGGAAAAGGTGATGGCGGACACATAGAGAATAAAAGTGAGCCTGTTGGCCTCTCCCGGACTGCTGGCGACCACTCCCACCAGGGTATTCCCCTCCTCCTTTTTCAATTCGGGGAAGTAGTTCCGTTCGGACAGTTTCGCGCCCTGCTGCCTCTGCCAGGTGGACAGAAAAAGCTTTTGGAACTCAGCCACTGCCGGCCCTTCAATTTGAATGTCGGTATCCCGCCAGGGGATGTGGGCCTGGTCGTGTTCCCCCCTTCCGGAAAGCCCGCTCGAATAGACCTGGCTGATGTTGACGCCCCCGGTAAAAGCGACCCGGCCGTCGACGATCAAAATCTTGCGATGATCCGATTTGGCCAGACGCCATTTTCCGCGGGCCTTAATCGGATTTATCGGGTTAAATTCGACCACCTGAATCCCTCCCGCACGCAGACGCTGGAAGAAGGAAGCGGGGGTGCTGTTACTGCCTAAGCTGTCATAAAGGAGATTCACCTGAACACCGGCCGCCTGTTTTTGCAACAAGAGATCGGCCAGTTTCAGCCCCGTTTCATCATTGACCGTGATGTCTTCGATGATAAAGGTTTCCAGATTGATATGGTCTTTCGCCTTTCGGATCGCTTTGAACATGGCGGCATAGGTGGCTGGACCATCAACGAGCAAAGTGACTTTGTTCCCTTTGGTTAACGGGCTCTCACTCAGCGATTCTATAAGGGCAAGATAACGTTGCAGAATATCCGTTGGGTCGACGGATCGTTGCAATCGTTCCACGAGGATTTTGCTCTGATGGGGTGATAACAGTCCTTTGGCCGAAAGGATTTGAGGAGAATTTCGGGTAACGGGCGCTTCCTGAATCTTTTCAGTAACATTCGGCAGGGAAGCACACCCGCCGAGGGTCAAGATGGAAAGGAACAGTAAGAACGGCTTAATAATCTTCATTCGTCTGGTGACCGGAATCATGAAGATAACCAATGCAAGTACCCTACCAGCAGGTTGGGAATGAGGAGAATACTAAAATAATCTTTTAAAATCAATTAATTAGTTTAACGGGAGGAGATCGTCAAGCAGGTTGAACCTATCTCTTGGCCTCCACATTTGGTGGAATCTCCAAATATGGAGGGATCTTTGGTGGGGACCGTAATGGGAAAAACGTTGAGCCGATCGTAAAGGTCCTGCCGGAACCGGCTGAGTATAAACGAGGGTAAAAATGAGAGCCAGGGAGAAAATGGTCTCCCGGTAAGTAGTTGCTTTTTGAAAACCCGGGTATAAAATAGAAGATCGAAACTGTTTCGCGGAGCAGTCCAGCTCTTCTTCAACGATTAGTGCAGGGCCGAGGATTCAATGAACTGGCGGATTGGATTCACCTTTCTATTGCTCATCCTTCTGGGCGGCAATGCCGCTTCGGAAGGAAAAACGCTTTTTGATGAACAGGGGGCATTATTTTTTTTGTTTTTCCCGTTGATCCTGAACGAGTGGACCCCACCGGGTCCGCCCCCCGGTAACCCGGAGGGCCACTGCAGTATTCCTCCGGGGGCCGAAGCAGAGGATACTTCCAACCCCAATCGGGTTATCGGCAACGGAACACCCCAAAGCTGTACCAGTGAAGCGGTGGTGACCGCCGTGGCCCAGGGCGGGGTTATCACCTTCAACTGCGGGCCGGATCCGGTGACCATTGTTCTAAAACAGACCGCCAAGGTGTTCAACAACACCGGCCCGCGGATCGTCCTCGACGGCGGAGGCAAGGTATCCTTGAGTGGTGACGGTCTGAGACGGATATTGTATATGAATACCTGCGACCCGGCCCAGGTCTGGACCACCTCTCACTGTCAGAACCAGGACCACCCGCAGCTCACAGTGCAAAATATAACTTTTACTAACGGTAACTCTAAAGGAGAGACAACCTACGATGGCGGAGGCGCTATCTGGGTCAGGGGGGGGCGCTTCAAAATCGTCAACTCCCGCTTTTTCAACAATGTCTGCGCCGACACCGGGCCGGATGTGGGCGGAGCGGCCGTGCGGGTCTTCAGCCAGTACCAGGGGCAACCCGTGTACGTGGTCAACAGCACCTTCGGAGGGGCTGAGGGATTCGGCAATAGCGGTTCCAACGGCGGCGGCCTCAGCAGTATCGGCGTTTCCTATACCGTGATCAATTCGCTGTTTTCCTATAACCGAGCTATCGGCACCGGGGCCAACCCGGCCCGAGCCGGCACGCCCGGCGGCGGGAGCGGCGGCGCCATTTATAACGACGGCAATACGTTCACCTTGAGTTTGTGCGGGACCCGGATCGAGCACAACCAGGCCAACGAAGGAGGGGGCGCCATTTTTTTTGTCAGCAACGACCGGACCGGTTCGCTCCGGATTGAAGATTCTTCCCTGTCCCACAATCCCAGCGGCCGGTTTGAGACGCCCGGCTACCCGGGCATCTATTTTTTGGGAAGTGGGTCACCTCTGGTTATCAACTCCACCATCGATTAACCCACCATTGCCGGCTAATCCCAAGAGAGGATTAGGGACATTATCTGGCACGGGAAATGCTATTATCAGAAAATAATCCTTATCGATTTTACTGTCGTCTTCTATTCTTTTCCAAAACCAGGAGGATATAATTGGACCCCGGATTCAGACCAAAGCCAAATCTTTCCGATCCGGTTTCGCAAAACCTGCCGGACCCTATCCCCGATTCGACATTCATTCCTTCCGATTGGCTGAAGGCCCTCCAGCGGGTCTTCGGCTTTCCGGGTTTTCGGCCCCACCAGGAGGATATTGTCCGGGCCATTCAGGGCGGCCGGGACGTCTTTGCCGTCATGCCCACCGGAGGGGGCAAATCCCTCTGCTATCAGTTGCCCTCCCAGATGCTGCCGGGAACCACCTTGGTCATCAGCCCCTTGATCGCGCTGATGAAAGACCAGGTGGATGCCGCCTGCAAAATAGGCCTGCGGGCGGCCTACCTCAACAGCAGCCAGACGGAGTCGGAACGGACGGAGGTCATCGGCCGTCTGCAAAGCGAGGGCCTTGATCTCCTTTATGTGGCGCCGGAACGATTGGCCCAGGATAGCTTTCTGCATCGCCTCCAGGGGGTTAAACTCCATCTGGCGGCCGTCGACGAAGCCCACTGCATCTCGGAATGGGGACCTGATTTCCGTCCTGATTATCTCCAACTGGCTAAATTAATCGACTATTTTCCCGAAACGCCGGTTGCCGCCTTTACCGCCACCGCCACCCTTCGGGTCCAAACCGACATCATCGAGCGCCTCCGGCTGCGCGACCCGCTGCGGGTGAGGGCCTCCTTCGACCGCCCCAATCTTCTTATTGAAGTATGGCCCAAGGAGGATATCGAACGTCAGATCCTGGCCTTCGTTCGACAATATCCCCGGGAAGCGGGGATTGTCTACCGCACCACCCGGGAGAGTGTAGAGCGGACCGCGAAGCATCTGGCCGCCCAGGGCCTCAAGGCCCTGCCCTACCACGCCGGACTGGACGATTCCTTGCGGAAGGCCAACCAGGAGGCCTTCAACAAAGACGAGGTTGAGGTGATGGTGGCCACCATCGCTTTCGGGATGGGGATCGATAAATCGAATATTCGGTATGTGGTGCATGGCGATCTTCCCAAGAATCTGGAGAGCTACTATCAGGAAATGGGCCGGGCCGGGCGCGACGGGGAGCCGGCCCACTGCGTCCTATTTTACCGCCGGGGGGACCTTCCCAAAATCCATTATTTCATCGATCAGCTTTCCGATGAAACCGAGCAGCGCCGCCAGCGGCAGGCCTTGGCCCGGCTGACGGCCTACGCCCAGAGTCCGATCTGCCGGCGCCGGCTGATTCTAGGCTATTTCGGGGAGCGCTACGAACCCGAAAATTGCCGAACGTGTGACAACTGCACCGCCGAGAAGGAGACCGTCGACGCGACCGTGGAAGCCCAAAAACTTCTTTCCGCCATTGTCCGAACCGAGGAACGTTTCGGCGCCGGCCATATTGCCGATATCGTTTGCGGCGCCGACACGCAGAAAATCCGGCGGCTGCGCCACGATCAGCTTAAGACCTACGGGGCGGGCCGGGACCGGCCGAAAAAATACTGGCTGCAGGTCCTGGATGAGCTGATTGCCGGGGGCGAGCTGGCACAGAGCGGAGGCGCGTATCCGGTGCTTCGACTGGGCGATCAGGGAGAAGCCTTGCTGCAGGGAAAACGGCGTTTTTCAATGGTTCATCGGGTCGCCTTGGAACGATCGGGCAGCGAGGGAGAAGCCTTTTCCTCGCCAAACTTCAATCAGGAACTCTTCGATCAACTCCGCAGCCTGCGCAGGAGCCTGGCCCAAAGGGAAAGTGTTCCGCCCTATATCATTTTTTCCGACCGGACACTCCATGAAATGGCCTCCTTTTTTCCGGCTACTCCCGAAGACCTGCTCAAGATTAGCGGGGTAGGCGAATCCAAGTTGGACCGCTATGGGACGGTGTTTGTCGAGGCTGTTGCCGCCTTTTTGAAAACGCATCCGGGTCTTTCGGCCTCCCGGCCGAAAGATTTCCCGGCGGCGACGGTTCCGGAAAGCTCTCCGGTCTCTTCGGCCGCCCGGACCGGAAGCGGCACGGTCGAAGCGACCTGGGACCTGGTCCGGCAGGGATTCAGTCTGGAAGAAATAGCCCGGCGCCGGAAGCTCAGCCCGCAAACGATCCGATCCCATCTCGAAGCCCTGATTCTCGCCGGCCGACCGATCAACCTTAACCGGCTGGTAGACCCGAATAAACAGGTCTATCTAACCGAGCTTTTTACCGGAAGGCCGGCGGCCCGACTGCGGGAGATCATGGAGGCCTCAGACGGTTCCTTGTCCTGGGATGAAATCGCCCTCATGAAGGCCTGGCTGAACCGTCCGAGCAACTTCCCGACCTAAGGACGACCGGTTTGCAGGGTGAACGATTTACAAGCCTTACAAGGGCGAAGGATAGGGGAGGGCGACCAGCCGGTCGCCCCTACTCAAAGGGATCGGAATGTAGCACAGCCGCCCTCGGCTGTGTCCCTCTCTAAGGATCTGTAAACAAATAACCTTGACAAAGCGACATTACAACCGTTCGCCCTGAGCTGCGAGCCTGTCGAGCAGTCGAAGGGTGAACGATACGGCCATGCTTCGACAGGCTCAGCATGAACGGAGATACCGCGGCATTGTACAGCTTATTTTTTGACGGGTTCTAATCGGCCGAGGTCCGGCCCCCCGGTTACTTATCCGTCAATTTGTTCGGGTCCTCCGGCGGTTTAGGAGGGGATTTCCTTCGGCTCCTCGTTCTGTTCCCGGTGCAGTTGCCAGCAGCCGTCTCCCTTCTTGGAAAAGGTCAGCCACATTGGGCCGGGCGGCCCGTTTTTATAGGATACATTTTTCCACAGGCAGTCTTTCATGACCAGGTCATCCTTCTGACTCGTCTTTTCCTCGTCGGGCCCAGAGCAGACCACCCCGCCGCGGCAATCGATCCGGTAAAGCGGCGTCCGGTCCCCTCCGGCCGATTTTTCCGACTGAGGTTCAATATAACTCGAGGAGGGCTGGTGCCATTGAAAAAAGTAAAAGTTTTCGCTGCACCCGGTTAAAAGGAAGCCCGGCAGGAAAAGCAACCACCAACCGTATTTGAATTTGAAATGTCCGGTTTTCATGATTTCCTCCAGCAATAGTATTTCAGCCTCTGAGGCCCGCGATTAACTACCCGGTGAAATTGAAAAGGGTGAGGGGTTTTCGGCGACCAGGCGCCAGGCGGTATCCGACAGAAAATGGGCATAGGCCCCATACCTTTGGGCATTGTCGGAGCTGGCGATCCCATCCAGTCCCCGCTTATACACTCCTTGAACGATGGCCGCCAGCCGGAACAGGCTGAAGGCGATGAAAAAAGTCCAGTCGGAAGGGACCTTCCGGCCGGTCCGCCGACAGTAAGCCGCCAGGTAGTCGGCCTCGGACGGAATTCCTAACTCGACCAGGTTCAAACCCAGATAGCCGTACCCGGAAAGCTCCCCGGCAGGCAGGTGATAGCTCATGCAGTTATAGGCCAAATCCGCCAGGGGGTGGCCGAGGGTGGAAAGCTCCCAGTCCAGGACCGCCAGGACGCGGGGTTCGGTGGGGTGGAAAATCATATTTTCGAGGCGATAGTCTCCGTGGACGACGGTGGTCGCTTCATCCGGGGGGATGTTTTCCCGGAGCCACTGGGTCAGGCGATCCATCTTCTCCATTTCACCGGTCTTGGAGGCCTCATACTGTTTGGCCCAGCGGGCCACCTGCCGGGCCATGTAATTTCCCGGTTTCCCGAAATCCGCCAAACCCGCGGCCTGCCAGTCCACCCGGTGAATGGCGGCCAGCGTTTCGTTCAGGGCTTCGAAGATCTGGGCCCTTTCCCGAACGTTTCGAGCCTGGGAGACGATCGGGTCGCGGAAAATCCGGCCTTTGACCCGCTCCATCAGGTAGAAGGATGTTCCGAGCACCTGTTCGTCCGCACAGAGGAGATAGGGTTCGGGGACCGGGACCCCGGCGCCTTTCAGGGCCTTGATGATCCGGTATTCCCTGTCCACCGCGTGGGCCGAGGGCAGCAGTTTCCCCGGCGGCTTTTTGCGCAGCACATACTCCTTTCCGGCGGCGGAAAGCAGGAAGGTGGGGTTGGACTGTCCGAACCCGAACTGCTGAACGGTCAAGGTGCCCGAGAAGCCTTTCAGTTCCTTCCGGAGGTATTCGGCCAGGGCCGCCACATTCAGCCGATGGGCCTCCCGGACAGGACCAATTTCTTCTCTTAATGTCATCTTATCTCTTATCCCAAAGACCCAGGCAGCGCAGACTAAAAAAGATATTCACCGCAAAGACGCCAAGGACGCCAAGAAAAAAATGCCAATTTCAATCAGGCCTGTTTCTTCAGCTCCAGCCGGGTGATGGTTTCCAGGTGGACTTCATCCGGTCCGTCGGCCAGGCGCAGGGTCCGGATATGGGCCCAGGCGGCCGACAGCCAGGTGTCCGAGGAAACGCCCTTGCCGCCGTGCACTTGGATGGCCCGATCAAGGACTTTCAGGGCCATATTGGGGGCCACGACCTTGATCATGGCGATTTCATTGCGGGCCACCTTGTTGCCCACCGTGTCCATCCGGTGCGCGGCCATGAGGGTCAGCAGGCGGGCCTGGTCGATCTCCAGGCGGGACCGGGCGATGTCCTGCCGGATCGAGCCCATCTCCACCAGCGGCTTCCCGAAGGCCACTCGTGATCGGGCCCGCCGGATGAGCTCTTCCAACGCCCTTTCCGCCATCCCGATGGTCCGCATGCAGTGGTGGATGCGCCCCGGACCCAGGCGGCCCTGGGCGATCTCGAAGCCCCGGCCTTCCCCCAGGAGTATATTCGCGACCGGAACCCGGACGTTCTCGAACCGAATGTGGGCATGGCCGTGGGGGGCGTCGTCAAAGCCGAATACGGGCAGGTTACGGAGGACGGTAACGCCGGGCGTATCCCGGGGCACCAGGATCATGGACTGCTGTTTATGCTTCGGTCCCTGGGGGTCGGTCTTTCCCATAAAGATATAAATTTTGCAGCGGGGATCCCCGCCGCCCGAGGCCCACCATTTGTTGCCATTGAGCACGTATTCGTTCCCGTCCCGGACGATACTGGCCTGGATGTTGGTGGCGTCCGAAGAGGCCACCTCGGGTTCGGTCATGCAGAAGGCGGAACGGATCTTTCCGGCCAGCAAAGGCTTGAGCCACTGCTCCTTCTGCTCTTCGTTGCCGTAGCGGACGAGGGTCTCCATGTTGCCCGTATCGGGCGCCGAGCAGTTGAACGCCTCCGGCCCCCAGGGGGAGCGGCCCATGATTTCGCAGAGGGGCGCGTACTCGTAATTGGTCAGCCCGGCCCCGTATTCGCTCTCCGGCAGGAACAGGTTCCAGAGACCTTCCGCCTGGGCCTTCTGCTTCAGTTCTTCCATCAGGGGCAAGGGTTCCCACCGGTCGCCGGCCTCACGCTGTTGAATAAAAGTTCCCTCGTTGGGATAAAGGTATTGGTCCATAAAAGCCTGGACCCGGACTTGAAGGTCCTTGGCCCGGTCGGAAAATTCAAAAAACATGGTGGTTCTCCTCTCGTAATCAAAAACTTTTGCTTACCCGTATAGTATACAAACGGATTCGAGTGGAGCAAGAAAATTCCCCCTTTCTGCGATTTTGTCTATAGCTTTTTATTTCCCACGGGTTATAATCGCCAAGAATCCATATTCCTAATTCCTACTAACCCCCCATGCCTAAGAAAAAGATAAGAAGAAGACTCAAACTCGAAGAACAGACCTCGCGGGCGGAATTCCTGGAAGTTGAAGACCTGTCGCCTGAAACCGAAGACGTCAAGGCAATGAATCAAACCATGACCTGGCTTATTGACAGGAAAAAGCAGTACTTCGACAGACATAAAAGACATATTCTGGAGTTTAGACTGTCCGACTTTGGCGACCGGTATGGTCTGCAGGTCTTCTCCGTCGACGTTCCTGGAAATCAGTAGACAGAAATTTAATGGGCATGTGGAAAGGTTTCACGATCTTCTAGAGGCGGCCCTGGTTATTGGACATAAGGATCACGGCCAGACGCTGACCTGGGCCGGTGGAGAATTTAATGTCAATGAATTTGATCCTCAAGAAGTCATTTTCGATGATCCTCAGGAGAGGTGGAAGACCGCGTTCCTTGTAAAATAGATGGCAAGCTATTTTCAGATTAAGGGGTAAGCGATGGCCAGGGAGCCGAAAAACGGGAAGAAACCGATTGAACAGTACGATCATAAGGACAAGAAGCGGGTCAATAATCCGCCGGTAGGGCTGGTGTCGCCGGAGCTGGACCGAGAGAAGGGAGTCAAGGCCTATGCCTATGATCCCCATCTGGATCCGCAACTCCAATGGTCCGGCAAGGCCGAGCATACCTCTTTTGAAGTACCCACCGTTTCCCTCCATGTTCATGAGCGGGGAGGGTCCCCGCAGCGGGTAGTCGTCTCCTTCGGGCCGCAGCATGCCCCTCTTGACAAAAAACAGGTGGAGCAGGCCATTCAGGAAGCCCGCAAGCTGGTCCCCCGGCCGGAGATCATCGTTTTTGCCTCCTTTCAGTTCGACCCCGAGGCCGCCAAGGATATCGACGAGACCAACTGGCCCAATGTGGTCCTCCTGAAGGCTCAGATGAACACCGACCTGCTGACGGAGGACTTGAAGAAGAAACGGGCCGGCAACGAGAGCTTCTGGCTGGTGGGCCAACCGGACGTTCGGCTCAAAAAGATCAAAAACAAGAAAAGCGGGTTTAAGTACCAGGTCGAGGTCCAGGGCTTCGATTATTATAACACCCGGACCGGGGCGATCGAATCCGGGGGCCCGGAGAAAATCGCCCTTTGGATGCTGGATACGGATTACGACGGCCGGAGCCTGTTTCCCCGGCAGGTCTTTTTCCCTCTGGCCGGGGAAAAGGAAGGGTGGGCCAGACTGGCTAAAAATCTGAAGGCCGAGATCGACGAGGAATTGATCGAAGCCTACCGGGGCACCGTTTCCCTGCCTTTTGAACCGGGGGACAATAAAAAAATCGCCGTCAAGATCATAGATGATCGGGGGATTGAAAGCCTCAAGATCACGGAGGTGGGCTGATGGATGATTTACATCTGAAGATGCCTCAGGAACAAATCGAGGCCTATTGCCGAAAATGGAAAATCAAGGAATTGTCTTTCTTCGGATCGGTTTTGAGGAAAGATTTCAAACCGGATAGCGATGTCGATGTTTTGGTTTCTTTTTATCCTGAGGCCCGGCATACCTTGTTCGATCATGTGGATATGCAGGAAGAACTACAAAATATTTTTAAAAGAAAGGTCGATTTGATCACCCGGAATGCTGTTGAAAAAAGCAGAAATTATATCCGCAGGAAAGCCATTCTGGAATCGGTGGAGCCTTACTATGTCCAAGAATGAGTTGGGATATCTTTTAGACATATTAACCGCGGCGAGACTGGTGCTCAAATTTACGGAAGGCGTTGATAGAGTCCGATTTGAAACTAATGAGCTGGTTCAATCCGGTGTGATTCGGCAGATCGAGTTGATGGGAGAGGCGGCCAAACGCTTACCTGAAGAATTTAAAGAAAGATACCCCGAAATTCCCTGGAAAAAGATGGCCGGCATGCGGGATATTTTAATCCATGCCTATGATTATATTGACCTGGATGAAGTATGGAATGCCGTTCAATTTTCGATCCCTGATTTAATAGATAAAGGTGAACGCATCTTTCAAGAAGAAGAAAATAAGTGAAGGCTTCCATCGATCAACTTATCATCAATTCCCCCTACGAAGAGCCTGGGCAGTATTGGAGCTATGACCGGGAGAGCCGGTTATTTGATCGCAAGGAAGGCCGGAGGCCGGCCGGATACGTGATTGCCTCGGAGTCCTCCAAAGCCTTTGACGATCCGGGAATATTCATCGAAATTCCGCTGGTCAACGAAATCCGCCGACGGGTGAAGGCCTGGCGGGAGCATCCTTCTCTTCCTTATGCCGGGGTTACCGGGATCACCCGCAGACTGCTCGATCACTGGAATAACGCCGAAGAGCGGGAAAGCTATCGCCGTCTTTTTTTCTGCCAGTTGGAGGCCATGGAAACCCTCATCTGGCTGCTGGAGGCCCCGGAGGCGGAGAAGGTCGGAGTGGATATCCCCTCCGATGGAGGATTATTCAAAAGACTTTGCTCCAAGATGGCCACCGGCTCCGGCAAGACCATCGTC
This sequence comes from uncultured delta proteobacterium, assembly GCA_963743305.1. GTDB lineage: Bacteria > Desulfobacterota > RBG-13-43-22 > RBG-13-43-22 > RBG-13-43-22 > CAVQSS01. Next base: position 12,391 of record CAVUPH010000022.1, on the reverse strand, counting down.
ATGGCCATGCTGATTTCCTGGCAGGTTTTAAATAAGGTCACCTATCCTCAAGACAGCCGTTTTTCAAAAAACATTTTCGTGGTCGCCCCGGGATTGACGGTGAAAAACCGTTTGCAGGTGCTCTATCCCTCGGCCCAACCGAATTATTACGATGAATTTAATATCGTCCCTTCGGGACTCAAGGAGAAGTTAAGGCAAGGGAAAGTCCTGGTTCGAAACTGGCATACCCTTCATTGGGAAACGGAAGAAAAAATCGCCAGAAAGAAAAGTGTGGACAAACGCGGGGCCAAGAGCAACGAGGCTTATGCCCGGGAAGTTTTGGGGGAGCTGGCCCAGGCCTCCAACTTACTCGTCATCAACGATGAGGCCCATCATGCCTGGCGGGTCCCGGCCGAATCCAAGATCAAAGGCCTTAAGAAGGAGGAAATTGAAGAGGCCACGGTCTGGATCAACGGTCTGGACCGGATCCACCAGGCGAGAAACATCCTGGCCTGTTATGATTTTTCGGCCACTCCACTGGCCCCCTCCGGCAAGAAAAGTTCGGAAGAGGCCCTCTTTGCCTGGATCGTCAGCGACTTCGGGTTGAATGACGCCATCGAATCGGGATTGGTGAAGACGCCGAGGGTGGTCATCCGGGACGACGGCGCGATGGGAGCGGATTATAAATCGAGGCTGTACCATATTTATAACGATCCGGAAGTAAAAGATGACGTGAATCGGAAGGCCCCGGAATTTGAGCCCTTACCGGCACTGGTGGTCAACGGCTATTACCTGCTGGGAAAAGACTGGCTGGTCACCAGGGAATCCTGGGAAGAAGTTGGATTTAAAATTCCGCCGGTGATGATCTCCGTGGCCAATCGAACCGAGACCGCGGCCCGCATCAAGTATTCCTTCGATCACCACAAAATCGACATCGAGGAGCTTTGCGACCCGGAAAAGATTTTGCATATCGATTCGAAGGTGCTCGAAATGGCGGAATCCCAGGAGGAGCCCCAAACTTCCCCGGACCCGGAGCAGGAGGATCAGGAAGAAGAAACCGTCCGCAAGTTGAGCCGGAAAGAGCAGGCGGAACTCCTGCGCCAGACCGTGGATACCGTCGGCCAAATCGGGAAACCCGGAGAGCAGATTCAAAAAGTCATTTCAGTGGGTATGCTCTCGGAAGGCTGGGACGCCAAAACGGTTACCCACATCATGGGGATTCGGCCTTTCCAGCCAATTGCTGTGCGAGCAGGTGTCGGGCGCGGGGCTGAGAAGAACTTCTTACGAGGTCAATCCGGAAACCGGATTATTGAGCCGGAGTACGTGAATATTTTCGGGGTGCCCTTCACCTTTCTACCCCATGAAAAAACCGATGGCCCACCGCCTCCACCTCCGCCTCCGAAAACCCGGATCGAACCGGTAAGCGAAAAAAGGAATTTTGAGTTAAGCTGGCCGAATATCATCCGCATCGACCACGTTATTAAACCCCGGCTGACCCTGGACCTGAAGCGGGTTAAACCGCTGGAACTGGATGCCTACCAAACGGCCACCCTGGCCGAACTCGCCCCAGTGGTGGAGGGGAAGGCCGATATCACCAAGATAACCGAGATCACCCTGGAAGAACTGGGGGTAAAAAACCGGCTGCAGCGGATTATCTTCACAACCGCCCGGGATATTTATGATCAGATGCAGCCGTCCTGGAAAGGGAACAGAGAGTATTTGCTGATTCAGGTATTTCGGATCGTGGAGGAATTTTTAACTTCGGATAAAATCAGCATCAATCCGCAGCTCTTCAATCAGGAGGAGCTTCGCCGGAGAATCATCCTAACGCTTAATATGAACAAACTGGTTCAGCATATCTGGGAGGCGATTCGTTTTGAGAATACCGAGACCATTGAGCCGGTATTTGACAATGAATACCCTATCCGATCCACCGGGGACATGCGTACCTGGTACACCGGTCGGCCCTGCGAATACACCCGGAAATCTCATATCAGCCTCTGCGTTTTTGACAGCACGTGGGAGGCCAGCGAAGCCTTTGAATTGGAGCGAAACCCCCTGGTCGAGGCCTGGGTTAAAAACGACCACTTGGGTTTCGAGATCCTTTATCTTTTTCAGGGAGTGGTCCACAAATACCGTCCGGACTTTCTGATACGTTTAAAGAAGGGTATCTGGTCTGGAAACAAAAGGCCAGGACAGTCAGCAGGACCGGACGAAGCGGGAGTTCCTTGATGAATGGATAAGGGCGGTGAATCATCATGGGGGTTTCGGGGAGTGGGCCTGGGCCGTTTCTAAAAATCCCGCAGACTTAAAGGGTATCTTAAAAACATACTCCAATGGAAAACGATAAATTTAAAACGATCCGATTGACCGTCGTAGGCATGACCTGAATGAGTTGAGTGCCGAAGGTGGTTGGCGCCCTGCAGGGCTGCCGGGGATCATCGAAGCGGAGGCCTTTTATCCGGAAAAGGAAGCCCGGGTGAAATATGATCCGGAACTGATCGGGATGGATCGGATTGTCCAAGGGCTGTCACAGGCCGGGTATTTTTCCACTCCGAAAGAACCGATGAACCACCGGGGTTCCGGCCGGATGAGCTGGTCTGTTACTGTTTCGGGTATACCCGCGAAGATATTGAAAAGGATTTTTTTCAAATGGGCGTTCGCTGATCCTGGAAAAGATTGCGGCCGAGAAAAAGGCCGGCGGTGGATTGCGCCCACAAAAATCCCAAAGGCCGGTGATGCCTGGCCGACGTCCGCCGGGTGCTGGACGCCTTAGCCCCAAAAGAAATCCCGAGGGCAGAGAAATGGGGTTAGGCAACAGGATCATTCCATGGCCATCTTTTTCAATTTTTTCTTTTGTTCCCACTCCTTCAACTTAAAGTAAAGCACGGGCACCAAGGTTCGCGAGAGCAGGGTGGCCGCCACTTCACCGGACATGAGGGCGATGGCCATGCCCTGAAAAATGGGATCAAAAAGGATGACCGAAGACCCGACGACGACGGCGGCAGCGGTCAGCAGCATGGGTCGAAAGCGAATGAGACCGGCCTGGACCACCGCTTCCTTTAATTCGGTGCCCTCGGCCAGCTTGAGATCAATGAAATCCACCAGGATAATCGAATTCCGCACCACGATACCGGCACCGGCGATGAACCCGATCATGGAGGTGGCCGTGAAGAAGGCCCCCATCAGAGCATGGCCGGGCAGGATCCCGATCAGGGACAGCGGGATGGGGGCCATGATGACCAGGGGCGCCAGAAAGGATTTAAACCAGCCCACCACCATGACGTAAATGATGATCAGGACCGCGGCAAAGGCCATCCCCAGGTCCCGAAAAACCTCGTAGGTGATATGCCATTCTCCATCCCATTTGAGGGCATATTGGTTTTCGAGCCAGGGCTGAACCGAGGAATACTGCTTCAGCTCATAACCTTCGGGCAGTTTAAGCTTACTGACGGCCTCCTTCATCTTCAATATGGGATAAACCGGGCTTTCCTCCTTTCCCGCCACCTCGCCGGTGACGTAGACCACTCGCTTGAGGTTTTTCCGATAGATGGTCTTGTCCTCCAGCGTTTCCCGGACCTTCACCAGTTCGGATAAGGATACGGGCGCCCCGGCGGCCGAGGTCAGGGTGATCTCCTTGAGTCGTTCCAGACCGGCTCGATCCGGCAAAGGGGCCTGCAGGACCAGTTCGACCGGTTCCTGATCTTTGGCGATATGGCCCTGACCGACCACCATTCCGTTCAGAACCGCCTGAACCGTCCGGGCCACCGTCTCGGTGGCGATTCCATGGTAGGCCGCCTTTTCCTGGTCTACGTCGAAAAAGAGCTTCTTCTGATCATCCTCCACCAACCAGTCCACATCCACCACGTCCTTCGTCCGCTGGAAAATGGTTTTAATGGTCCCGGCGATTTCTCGCTGTCTCTGGAAGTCGGGACCGTAGACCTCGGCTACCAAGGTGCTCAGGACCGGAGGGCCGGGCGGTATTTCCACAATCTTCACCCGGGCGCCGTAGCGGTCACCGATGGCCTTAATGGCCGGCCGGATCCTTTTGGCGATTTCATGACTCTGGGCCTGCCGTTCGTCCTTAGAGACAAAATTGACCTGGATATCCGCCACATTTCCTCCGCTGCGCAGGAAATAGTGACGCACCAGGCCGTTGAAATTAAAGGGCGCCGCGGTGCCCACATAGGTTTGGTAATTGCTCACTTCCGGCACGGTCCGGAGGTACTCGCTGATCCCCCGGCTCACCGCGGCCGTTTCCTCCAGGCTGGGGTCCCCCGGCATATCAATCACCACCTGAAGTTCACTCTTGTTGTCGAAGGGGAGCATCTTCACCAGGGTCAGTTTCAAGGGCACCAGGAGGAAAGCGCCCAGCAGCAGGGCCCCGATGAGGATATAGAAACGAAGCCGCTTCTTTTTGTTGTTCAGCAGGCCCCGGATATTTCCCTCATAGATGCGGTTGAATTTTCCGATCAACCAGCCCTCGCTTTTTTCCCCCTCCGGTTTGGCTTTGGTTTTTCTCAGGACGATATAACTCAGCCAGGGGCTGACAATGAAGGCGATGAGCAGAGACAGCACCATGGCGGCCGAGGCGCCGACGGGAATGGGTCTCATGTAGGGGCCCATGAGACCGGAGACGAAAGCCATGGGCAAGAGGGCGGCAATGACGGCAAAGGTGGCCAGAATGGTCGGATTTCCGACCTCATCGACGGCAAACACGGCGATTTCCGGGTCCACCCGGCTCATTTTGAAGTGACGGTGAATATTCTCGACCACCACAATGGCGTCATCCACCAGAATGCCGATGGAGAAGATCAGGGCGAAGAGGGTCACCCGGTTCAGGGTATACCCGTAGGCATAAGTGACCAGGATGGTCAGGGCCAGGGTCACCGGCACCGCAACCGCCACGACGATCGATTCCCGCCAACCCAGCGCCAGAGCGATCAGCAAGGTTACGGAGATCGCGGCCAGGAGCATATGCTTGAGGAGTTCATCCGATTTATCTTTGGCCGTCTCGCCGTAATTGCGGGTGATGGTTACCTCTACGCCGGAAGGGATCACCCGGCCCTTCAGGGCTTCAATCTTTTTCAGGGCTCTTTCGGCGATATGGGTGGCGTTGGTCCCCTTCTTCTTGGCCATGGAAATGGTGACCGCTTCGTAAAGGCCGGTCCGGTCCTTGCGGCCTGCCGGCCCGAAACCCATGAACACATAATTGGAGGGTTCTTCCGGACCGTCACTGATTCGGGCCACGTCCTTCAGGTAGACGGGCCTTCCGTCTTTTACCGCTATCACCAGATTGCCCACCTCGTCCGCATTCTTAAGCAGTGCCCCGGTTTGAACAATGAATTCGGTATTCTGGTTCGCAAAATTTCCCGAAGGCAGGGCCACATTGGCTGTTTCCGACGGCCGCGGCAATTTGGAGGGGCGCCAGGGAGTAGGCCCGGAGGCGCAAGGGGTCGATGGAGATTTTAAGCTGCCGCTTTTGGCCGCCGATAACCTGGAACTCGGCGACGTCCGCATCCTTCTTGAGCTCATTGCACACTTCCAGGGCCACCCGCCGGAGCTCGTACCCGCTGTACCGGGAACTCCAGAGGGTGAAAGCGGTGATGGGCACATCATCGATAGACTTCGGTTTCACCAGCGGCCGGGAAACACCCGGAGGGATCTTGTCGTAATTGGACATCAGCTTGTTATAGAGATCGACCAGGCTTTTTTCCATGTCCTGCCCGACATAGAAACGCACGATGGCCAGGCTCATGCCGGGTTTGGAGATAGAATAGATGTACTCGACGCCCTTGATCTCCCAGAGGAATTTTGACATGGGTTTGGTCACCCGTTCGTCCACCTCCTGGGCCGAGGCGCCCGGATAGGAGACCAGAACATCGATCATCGGCACCACGATCTGCGGCTCTTCTTCCCGGGGTGTAACGACCACGGCAAAAACGCCGAGCAGGATCGAGGCCACCACGATGAGTGGGGTAAGCTTCGATTGGATAAAGGCCTTGGCAATCTTACCCGCAGGACCAAGAATTTCCATAGAACCCCCGTTTCAGCAAAAATCGGCCGTTTTTACTGCTTGACCCGGCCGCCATCGATCGCTTTTTCCACTCCCTCAACGGCGATGCGCTCACCCGTCTTCAGGCCGGAAAGTACTTCCACCTTTTCCCCGTAGGGTCTGCCGCGCTTAATGAGTCGATAGGTCATGATCCCGCGATCATCGACCGCATAGACTCCGGTCAGTTGCCCTTTTTCCACCACCGCCCCCTGGGGAATCAGGAGGATCTCTTTGCGGCCCTCCAGGATAAGCACTCTCCCGAAAAGACCTGATTTTAGCGACGGGGCACTCAGCCCGATTTTGATTAAGAAGGTCCTGGTGGTCGGGTCGACGGCCGGATAAACCTCGGCGACAGTCCCCGGTATCCGGCGGGCCGGAGACTCGAAAACAATCACTACCGGAGTCCCCACCTTCACCCGTCCCGAAAGCCTTTCATCCACGTAGGCCTCCAGCCTGAAGCCGGAGGTGTCCTCGACCGTCATCAGGGGAGTGCCCGGTGCGGCCAGGCTCCCTTCTTCGATCCGTTTTTCGGTAACCACCCCAGCCGCTGCCGCGCGTATCCGCGTAAATCCTTCCTGGACCCGGGCCTCCGCGAGCAAGGCCCTGGCCCGGCTCAGCGCTTCCCCGGCCCGCTCGTAATGAAGGCCGGCCACCTTTCCCCGGGCCTCAATCTGGTCCATCTCCTGCCGGGTAACGGCCTTCTCCTGGTAAAGATTTCTGTAGCGCTCCCGGGTGATTTCGGCCAGGGATTTATCCTGGGCGGCAGACTCGAGGGCCATTTGCGCCTCCCGCACACCGGCCTCGGCGGCGGCTACTCGCTGAACCGCCTCGCGGTCATCGAGTACCAGCAGAAGATCTCCGGCCTTGACCCTGGCCCCCCCCTGCACTTTCACCGACGTTACCGTTCCCATGGTTCGGCTGGCAATAACACTCGTCGTCTTGGCTTTAACCGTCCCGGAGGTCTCGTAGTACGAATCGACCGAAGAGGCTCCGACGGTGGCCAGGGTCACGCCCCGGACTTCCGGTCGCTTCAAATCCACCGCACCCGGCCCGACTTTCTCTTGACATCCGACCAGAAGAAACACCATGACGGCGGTGACGGCTGAAAACAGTTTCTCCATAAGAATTCCCCCTCCTACCGTTCCAGGTTCAAATCCTGGATGATGGTCCCGCTCTCATAGCTCAGCCGGATGACGGCCAGCCGAAATTCGTTTTCCCGCAGCACCAGATTCGCCCGGGCCTGGTCCAGGCTCAACTGCACGTCGAGCAGATCGACCAGGGGAGCGAGCGAATTTTCGAACCGGGCACTTACCAGCCTCCTCCCCTCTTCAGCGGTCTCCACGGTCGACCGGGACAACTCGGTATTCTTTCCCGCCTCGTCCACAGCCAGATAGGCCTCGGTGATTTTGAAAGCGATAAATCGCTTCAGCCCGTTCAACTGCTCCGCGGTTTCCGCCGCCTGGAAGTGCGCCTTTTTACGCTTAGACTCTCGGTTGGCCCCGTCAAAAAGATCCCAGCGCAGGGTGGCCATGAGCTGCCAGCTCTCACCGGAGGAACCGAAGGCCTGCTGGGGATCGTTGAGCTGATAGGCCCCGCCGACACTCAACGTGGGAAAGTACCCCGAATCCGCCAGCTTTATCCCGTTCCGGGCGTTTTCCCAGCGGATCTTCAGGGCCTTCAGGTCTCGCCGAGCCTGGGCAGCGGCGGTGTAATAGGCCATGTCCTGGACCGCGAAATCCGGGATCTCCTCCAGGATATCCACCGGGTCTTCCAGGCCCAGCAGCAATCCCAGCGACCGCTTGGCCAGGACAAAATTCTTATTGGCGCTGACGACCCTTTGTTCGGCCTCGGTGACCCGGGTCCTTCCCCGGAGGGCGTCCGAGTAAAGTCCGAGGCCATTATTAAACCGCAGATCCGCTATCCTCAGATGCTCCCGGGCATCCTCGACCGCCTGCCGGGCAACCGTGAGGGTTTCCTTGGCCGTGCGCACCTGCAGGTACGTTTGGGCCACCGTCAAGGCCGTGGCTTCACTTTTCCGGAGGTAGTCTTCCTGGAGCGCGGCATATTCCTTTTGGGCCATATCCAGTCCCACGAAGGCCTTCCGCTGAAAAATGGGCTGCTCAAAGGTGACCAGCGTCTGAAAATCGCTGGTCGGCCCGGGATTATTGAGGGCGTTGACGTTCAAATCCTCCGCTGAAAATCGCCCCTCATTCAGTTTAGACGAAAAAACCATGGTGGGGTTGTTGGTGCGTAGGGCCCGTTCCTCAAAACTGAGACGCGGCAGAAGAAAGCTTCTGGCTACCTCAACCTCCTCCTTTTGGGCAAAGACCGAATTTTTCATGGCCCGCATCTCGTGATAATCCTTCAGGGCCATCGTGATGGCCTCGGCCAGGCCGACCTGTCGCTCGGCGCCGTACCCGTTCAGCGCCGGGATAAACAGCAGGAAAGCCATGATGGCCAGAACAATGCGGCTTCGGTACATGAAAATACCTCCCTCCCCTGGTAGGTTTTTTTTATAAATATCATTTAGCGGATCTTATTGCAATTACCTCCCGAGATTCGGAAATCATAGGAATACCAGGATGGAAAGAGGTGGCTTGCGGTCGGCTGATGGCTGAATAGAGAGGGAGGGTTCCGGGGTGAAGTTTTTTTTACTCGGCCTCAAAAAATTGGCCGGGAGAACGGCTTTTTTTGCTGGAGTAAAATAAGCCCTGCTGGAGCGAGGGGACGGTCAGGGCCGCCCCCTCGCCGGGGTTTAGAAGGGCGCCTTACTTCTTGCCTTCCTTCATGCGCTTTTCATAGTTGACCCGAACGGCCTTCAGTTCCTCCGGGGTCCGGCAGATCTGCTCGGCCTGGATGGCCTGGAGGTTTTTCAAAACGGCAAAACCATATTTTTCGCTGAAAGCCGTCTCTCCCCAGACCACGTCTTCCACTACGGCGTGGTCCTCTTTCCGCATGATCTTCCAGCCTTCGGGGGTTTCCCAGGCCAGGGGTTCCTTTTCAATCGCCGCGATGACCTTCTCGGTCTCCGTGGTCCCGGCCCGTTCCATGGCCGCCTTCAGAAAATAGACGCCGGCATAGGTTTCCTCGGCCATGTAATCCGGAAATTCTTTGAAGCGTTCGAAGTATGTTCTTACGAAACTCCGATTCAGAGGCGAATCGGGCGTCAGAAAGAAATAGCGGGCGGCGACAAACAGGCCGTCCGGCATGCTTTTCCCAAGAGGGATGAGGGTCTCCAGGGCCGCCCCGTCGGTAAAGGCGAACTTGACCGTATTAAACAACCCGGTGGGCAGGGCCTGCTTGATGAAATTCACGGCATCGTTGCCCCAGATGGAGGCCCAGACGGCATCCGGTTTGGCTTCGATGATCTTCTGGATAAAGGGGGTAAAATCCTTTTCCATAAGTTTGGGCCACAGTTCCCCCACCACTTCCACCTCCGGCTTCAATTCCTTCAGTTTCCCGATAAAAGAATTCCAGGATTCTTTTCCGTAACTGTAGTCCGGGCCGATGTTCATCCACCGTTTATACGGTTTGCCGGCCAGAAAATAAGCCCCGGCCCGAGAATGCATCATGGCGTTGCTCAGGGTGCTGAACAGATAAGGATTGAACTGGGCATCGGTCAGGGAATTGGCCGCCGACTGGGTCAGCACCAGAATTTTTTTATGTTCCTGGACCAGGGGGGCCAGAGCCAGGGCCACGCCGCTGGAGGTCGGTCCGATAATGAAGTCCACCTGATCCTCGGTGATGAATTTCTTAACGATCTGCGCCCCTTTTTCCACCTTCATCAGGTCATCCTCGAAGAGGGCCTCCACTTTCCGGCCCAGCACCCCTCCCTGGGCGTTGATCTCATCCAGGGCCAGCTGGACGGCCTGCCGACCGTGTTTCCCGTAGCCGCCCATGGGACCGGACATGATGAAAACCACACCGATTTTGATCGGCTTCTCCGCGGCCAGCGCCGGCCCCAAAGCCAACAGGAGACCAAGACAGCCTAAAACCATCCCCAACATCCACCTTCTTTTTGTCATACCCTCCTCCTTTTAATGATTTTTTTTGATCCTTCGGATTTTGACCCTTCATACCTGTTTCGTTTTTCGTAGGGCCGGCGACCCCGGCGGCCCTACGAAAAGCCACTTCGTCCTTCGAGATTCGGAGTTCGATATTGGATATTCGTTTCTATTCTCATATTAAGACGCATGCAACTAAAGGTCCTTCCCGGCCGTGATCCACTTTCCGGATTTAAACCGCCAGGCCATGAGTATCCCCTGGGCGAACATGGACAGGGTCATGGCCAGCCAGATCCCGGTGGGCCCCAGGGCCAGGGGGAAGGCCAGCAACCAGGCCAGGGGGAGGCGCACCAGCCCCATGGCCGCTGAAATAACATAAAGGGGTCCCCGGGTGTCTCCCGCCCCCATCAGACTTCCCGACAGGGCCAGGCTGATGGCCATCAGGGGTTCAGCAAACATATTGATCTTCAGATAACGAACGGTTTCCTGGAAAACCAGGGGGTCGGTTGTCAGGAAGCCGGCCAGGTTTTCGGACAAAAAGTAGATCACCGCCGCCAGGACCCCTAATACCACGGCCCCGATTCCGGCCATCTGCCAAGCCAGCCGGGACGCCCGAGCCACCAACCCGGCTCCCAGATTTTGACCCACCATAACCGAGGCGGCCATGTGCAGGGCAAAGGCCGGAAGGTAAATGATCGCTTCCAGCCGCAGGCCGTTGGAGTAAGCCGCCAGGGCGGGAATGCTGCCGGCGCCCATTCGACCCAGGAAGTTGTATAAGACCACACTCCCGGCATTCCAGGCCAACTGCAGCAGGGCCGCGGGCCAGCTTCGATAAAAGAGGACCCGGACAAAGGTCCAATCCAGGCGAAAAGGAGGACGCAGGACCGGCCGCCAGGACGGCCCCATCAAAAGGAAAAAGGTCAGGACGGTCCCGGCAAAAAAGGAAATCGCCGTGGCCAGGGCGATACCCGGGTACCCCATCCGGGGCAAGGGCCCGTAGCCGAAGACCAGCCCGAACTCCAGCAGGATGTTCAAACCACTAACCATGGCCATCACCAGGAGCGGCTTCTGCGGTTCCCCCCGGGCCCGAAAGATGGCCCCGGAGATGATCAGAAAATAGTTGGGGCCCAGGGCGAAGGCAAAAATCCGCAGGAATGTGGCGGCGATCTCCTGAATCTCCTGCGGAAAGCCGCTCCCCCGGACGATCCATTGCGGGGCGAAAATCCCGCCCAGGCTGAGCAGGAGGGCGATCAGGATTCCGAAAATCAGGGATTGCCGGGACAGATGGATCACTTCCGTGGTTTGTTGGGCCCCGCTGGCCTGGGATACCAGAGAGACCGTTCCAATGCCGATGGCATTGGCCAGGATGACCAATAGAAAATAAAGCTGGGCGATAAACCCGATGGCCCCCTGGACCTGGGAACTGATCATTCCGGCCACGTAGACATCCGTCAGGCCGACCAGGAAATTAAAGACCATGATCAGCAGCATGGGCCAGGCGTTTTTCCAGATGCCGAGGAAGGTGTTTCCGCTAAGGGTGGTATTCAAGGTGGAGTTTAAAGAAATGGGCATTTTGGATCTTCCCGTTCCCTTTTAGGAAATTAGACGCTTCGCCCCGTTTGGGCGGGCACCCACCTATCGGGTATGGCTTCCGGGTCTCGGCGAAAAGGCTTTCCACCGGAAATTAAGACACCACCCGATTGACAATCTTTTATTCTGAATTAAATTATTAATCTATAGAAATAACCTACAACTGGAAATAAATAAAGGGGGAATTATGGAACAGAAGAAACGTCTGAGCAGAACGGCCATGGTTTTATTGTTTTGGGGAGTGTTTCTATTTTCTGTGGGGATATTGGTAAATATTTCCAGTTCTTTTGCCGCAGCCCCGGCCCTTGAAGCCAAAAAAGTAGTGGAAACCAGCCGGCTAACCCTGGAAGGTTTCATGACCGATCCCAGCAACAAGGAATTTAAAAACCTGATTAAGAAGGCCCAGGGCGTTTACATTACCCCCTCCCTCCTGAAGGGGGCTTTTGTGGTCGGTGCTTCCGGCGGTAACGGGGTTTTATTGATCCGGGACAAGCATTCCGGGAAGTGGATGGGACCGGCCTTCTTTACTCTGGGGGGAGCCAGCTTCGGTCTCCAGGCCGGCGGGGAAGCCTCGGAGGTCGTCTTGCTCATTATGACCGACCGCGGGGTAAAAGCATTTATGAGCAGCAATTTTAAACTCGGCGCCGATGCCGGCATAGCCGTCGGACCGGTCGGGGGCGGGGTGGCGGCCGAAACCGCCAATCTCAGCGCCGACATCCTCAGCTTCTCCCGATCCAAGGGCCTCTTCGGGGGCGTCTCTTTG
>CAVUPH010000021.1:0-79701 GCA_963743305.1 uncultured delta proteobacterium | reverse complement strand
GGGCCATCGTGATGGCTTCGGTCAGGCCGACCTGTCGTTCTGCGCCGTACCCGTTCAGCGCCGGGATAGACAGCAGAAAAGCCAAGACGGCCGGAACAATGCGGCTGCGGTACATGGAAATACCTCCCTCCCTTGGGATGCTTTTTTGGTTGTTCGCCCTTTTGGGTGGATGGCCACAATATCCAGTAGATTAGACTGAAATCAGGCCATACCAGATCTAGGGGGTAACCACCCGAAAGGGCGAAGAATCTTTTTCATTACTATCATGTCCCCGGACTATTTGCAATTACCTCCCGAGATTCGGGAATCAGAGGATTACCCAGTGGGCAGGATGAAGGCGCTAGAAGTCCTTCCCGGCCGTGATCCATTTTCCGGATTTAAACCGCCAGGCCATGAATATCCCCTGGGCGAACATGGACAGGGTCATGGCCAGCCAGATCCCGGTAGGCCCCAGGGCCAGGGGGAAGGCCAGCAGCCAGGCCAAGGGAAGACGCACCAGCCACATGGCCGCTGAAATAACATAAAGCGGACCCCGGGTGTCTCCCGCCCCCATCAGGCTTCCGGACAGGGCCAGGCTGGCGGCCATCAGGGGTTCGGCAAACATATTAATCTTTAAATAACGGACGGTTTCCTGGAAAACCAAGGGGTCGGTAGTCAGGAACCCGGCCAAGGTTTCGGATAAAAAATAGACCGCCGCCGCCAGAATACCCAAAACCACAGCCCCGATACCGGCTATCTGCCAAGCCAGCCGGGCAGCTCGATCCACCAACCCGGCCCCCAGATTTTGACCCACCATCACCGAGGCGGCCATATGCAGGGCAAAGGCCGGTAGATAAATGATCGCTTCCAGCCGCAGGCCGTTGGAAAAAGCCGCCAGGGCGGGAATGCTCCCAGCGCCCATCCGGCCCAGGAAGTTGAATAAGACCACACTTCCGGCATTCCAAGCCAACTGCAGCAGGGCCGCGGGCCAGCTCCGAAAATAAAGGACCCGGACAAAAGACCGATCCAGGCGGAATGGAGGACGAAGGACCGGCCGCCAGGATGGCCGCCACAAAAGGAAAAAGGTCAGAAGCGTCCCGAAGAAAAAGGAAATTGCCGTAGCCAGGGCGATACCCGGGTAGCCCATCCGGGGCAAGGGTCCGTAGCCGAAGACCAGGGCGAACTCCAGCAGAATATTTAAGCCGCTGACCACAGCCATCACCAGGAGCGGCTTCTGCGGTTCCCCCCGGGCACGAAAGATGGCCCCGGAGATAATTAGAAAATAATTAGGGCCCAGGGCCCAGGCAAAAATCCGCAGGAAGGCGGCGGCGATTTCCTGAATCTCCCGTGGAAACCCGCTGAGCTGGACGATCTTTTGAGGGGCGAAAATTCCTCCGATACTGAGCAAGAAGGCGATCAGAATCCCGAAAATCAGGGATTGTCGGGACAGATGGATCACTTCCTGGTCTTGCTGGGCCCCGCTGGCCTGGGAAACCAGAGAGACCGTTCCAATACCGATGGCATTGGCCAGGATAACCATCAAGAAATAAAGCTGGGCAATAAACCCAATGGCCCCCTGGACCTGGGAACTGATCATCCCGGCCACGTAAACATCCGTCAAACCGACCAGGAAATTAAAAACCATGATCAGCAGCATGGGCCAGGCATTTTTCCAGATGCCGAGGAAGGTGTTTCCGCTGAGGGTGGTATTTAAGGTAGCGTTTGAAGAAGGGAACATGGGATCCTCATCATCCTTATCAGAAAATTGTTCAATCTCTTGATTGACAATCCTCTAATCTGCTTTAAAATATGACGATTCAGGGATGCCTAATGTAATAACGTAGAACGTGGAATTAATAAAGGAGGATTTATGGAAAAGCAGAAATACCTGAGCAGGACGGCGGCGGTTTTGTTGTTTTGGGGATTTTTTTTCTCCTCCGGCCTTTTTTCTTTGAATCATTCCAGTTCCTTTGCTGCCGGTCCGGCCTTTGAGGCCAAAAAGGTAGTGGAAACCAGCCTTTTGACCCTGGAAAGCTTTATGGCCGAACCCCCCAGCGCTGAATTTCAGGACCTGATCAAAAAGGCCCAGGGTATTTACATTACCCCCTCTTTGCTCAAGGGGGCCTTTGTGGTGGGTGTCTCCGGCGGCAACGGGGTGTTGCTGGTCCGGGACAAGTTTTCCGGGAAATGGATGGGGCCGGCCTTCTACACCCTGGGAGGGGCCAGTTTCGGCGTTCAGGCCGGCGGGCAAGACTCGGAAGTGGTTCTCTTGATTATGACCGAACGGGGAGTGGCCGCTTTCATGCGCAGCAACTTTAAGCTGGGCGTGGACACGGGCATCGCGGCCGGGCCGGTGGGAGGAGGCGTGGGGGCCGAAACCGCCAACCTCAGCGCCGACATTCTCAGCTTCTCCCGTTCAAAAGGGCTCTATGGAGGCCTTTCCCTGGGAGGGTCGGTCGTCAAAGTTAGGAGCAAATTAAACAGCGCCTTTTATGGAAAAAGTGTGTCCCCGGCTCAAATCCTGGTTGGAGGACGGGCAAGCAACCCTTTGTCCAAGGGACTGTTGGAGGCCGTCACCAAGGCCGCCGGAGAGAAGTAGCGGCACCTGAATGCGCCGGTTAGGATTGATTTTTTGGCTGATGGCCGTCGCTTTTTCTTTGACCCCCCCGGCCTGCCAGAAGGCGGAGAGACCCGGGGAAAAGAGAGGTTTACCCATGATCCCAGGACAAGGAAATAAAACCTTGGCCGTGGCCACCTTTGCCGGCGGCTGTTTCTGGTGCACGGAATCCGATTTCGAGAAAGTTCCCGGGGTGACCAAGGTCATCTCCGGCTATACCGGAGGAAAGACCGAAGCCCCCACCTATGAGCAGGTTTCCGCCGGCGGCAGCGGGCACGTAGAAAGCATTCAGGTCTATTATGACCCCCAGCAGGTCACTTATGAGCAATTGCTGGATATTTTTTGGCGGCACATCAATCCCACCGATCCCGGCGGGCAGTTCGTGGACCGGGGAAGCCAGTATCGAAGCGTCATCTTTTATGACGGTCCGGAACAACAGCGTCTGGCCGAACAATCCAGGGAAGCCGTGAATAAGTCGGGCAAGTTCACCAAGCCTATCGTCACGGAAATATTGCCCCTGGGTAAATTCTTCGAAGCCGAGGAGTATCATCAGGATTATTACCGGAAGAACCCCATCCGCTACCGGTACTACCGCCATGGCTCCGGCAGGGACCAGTTCCTTCAGGAGACCTGGGGCAAGGAAACGGCCCCCCCGGTTTCAAATCCGGCCTTTAAAAAGCCGGATGAGGCGGCCCTGCGAAAACAACTGACGCCCCTGCAATTTAAAGTAACCCAGCAGGAGGGGACGGAGCCGGCCTTCAATAATGAATTTTGGGACAACAAGAAGGAGGGGATCTATGTGGATATCGTGTCCGGTGAACCCCTCTTCAGTTCCCTGGACAAGTACGACTCCGGAACCGGATGGCCCAGTTTTGTACGACCTCTGGAGCCGGGTGCTATCGTCGAAAAAGAGGATAACCGCTTATTTTCGAAACGGACCGAAGTGCGGAGCCGTCTGGCCGACTCCCACCTGGGTCATGTTTTCCCGGACGGGCCTAAACCCACAGGGCTTCGTTACTGCCTCAATTCAGCGGCCCTGCGCTTTATCCCCCAGGAGGAATTAGAAAAGAAAGGCCTGGGGAAATACCGGCCCCTTTTCGAAAAGAAATAGGACGAAGCGACTCAAAGGAATTTCCTGCGGTCCTCCAGGAAGGCCTTATAAACCCGGTAATAATCCGTTTCCTCATAGGGGATGGGGGCAATCCTATCTCCGTCGAAGGAGTAGATGACCGCCTCCGGGCAGGAAAGCAGAATCGGGGAATGGCTGACCACAATAAACTGGGCGTGGCCTTCCCGGGCCATTTGCCGGAGAAGCGCTAAGAAGGCGATCTGGGTTCGCGGGGAAAGGGCCGTTTCCGGTTCGTCCAGGAAGTAAATCCCTTCCCGCAGATAGCGCGCCCGGGCATAGCCCAGGATGGCTTGACCATGGGACTGAGACAATAGGGACTTCCCCCCGAAGTAATCCAGGAGTCGGGGATCCGCCGCGGCCCAGTCGTCGATGCATTGGGTATGATATTGAAAATTTTCCGCCGAGAAAAAGGCCCCGGGCTTGACGCCGTTTTTCCAGATGACCTCGATATACTTATAAAGGGACTTCAAATACGGGTTGCCGTCTACCCGGCGCTTTTGAATGTCTTCCCAGATATGGACACCGCAGCGTCGGGTGATGGCTTTAAGCAAGGTAGACTTCCCCGTTCCGTTTTCTCCGGCGAAAAAGGTTATATTGGTGGGGAAGTCAATCACTGCGGTTCTTTGGAAAGCGGTCAGGTTAAAAGGGTACAGTTCTTGAACCGGGTAGCGTTCAGGGTGGAGTATCACCTTTTCAATATGCATGCCCGCTCCGTCCTTAAAAAATTTCTGCTGAGAAAATCTGGATTTTAGTCTGCTTATCCTTCCAGGCATCCCGGGGAAGACCGGCTTTGAGGCAGGTATGTTCCAAAAAGGTCTGGCGATCCCAATGGTATTCGGTGGCCACCTGGGGAAGCAAAAGGCCGGAATAGCCCCCCCTCTCAATGAACAGACCATGCCGGCCGACCTCGATTTCCTGGATGTCCTGTAGGGGACGAAAAGGGGTCAAGACCGAGATTTCGATATCCAGGTCATCCAACTCATTTTTGGCCAGAGGGGGGAACCGGGGGTCTTGAAAGGCGGCCGCCTGAGCCATTTCCATGATGGTTTGGCTTAAGGGTTTAAAGGCCTGGGTGTGCCCGATGCAGCCCCGGAGCTGACCTTTCCGCTTTAAGGTCACAAAGGCCCCCCGCTTCTCTTTGAGTTTCCGGGTCTCCCCCTCGAGCGACGGCCAGGGTTTGCCGGTCAATTGGTGTTCAATCGCCTCGCGGGCGCTTCTAAGAAGGAAAGCTCTTTCCTCCGGCGAATAACCCTCCGGTTCCTCTCTTACCGGCTTTTTTTTCCCCGGGTTTTCCCGGCGAAAGAAAGCCGCGGCCAGATAGCCCACGACTCCCGATCGGTCGCCGGTCACGTCGCCGGAATTGGCATAATAGAGGACTTTGGATTCGGTGGCCCCTAGAAGCCTGGCGGTTTTCATCACCGTGACCATAGGTCCTCCCCCACAGGCTTCCACCCGGTCGCCCTTCAGGTCCTGCATCAAACCCGTCTCGTCAAAGGCGGCCACGCGGTCCTGCACTTTTTTATCCAGATTTTTGGCCTGGTCATAGGTATGGAAATGGGACAGGTCGCTGCTGGCCAGTAGCAGGACTTTTCTTCCTTTCAAGACTTGAGCCAGGGCCCGGGCCATTTCCTCCGAGGTCTCTTCGTCCTGCGACCCCTGGATGATGGCCGTTAAAGAAAATTCCTGAAGCGTCTCCTGGAGAAAGGGAAGCTGGATCTCCAAGGCATGCTCCTGGGCATGCCCCTCGGGAACATAACTGAAGACAGTGCTCTTCTCCATCAATTCCCGGGAGAGGGTTTGATCGACGGAGACAACGCCCAGCGGGGTTTCGTATCCGGTTTTCTGATCGATGGAAGCCCCGCGAAAAGCATGTCGGTGACTGGGGGCCACAATCACTACCTGCTTAAAGGATTGGGTAGTCAGGAGTCTGTAAGCGTGGGCCGCGACCCCTCCGGAGTACTGATATCCGGCGTGGGGGGATATCAAGGCCACCAATTCCCCGGCGGGGGAAGTGGCTTCCGGCACCGCCTTTAAAAATCCCTGGATTTGAGAACGCAGACTGTCCGGGCGGCCGGGGTACCAGCTCCCGGCAATAATGGATTTTCGAATATCTTCTTTCATGATTGTCCTCCTGGTGGATGGTCCAATGGTAGGATTCTCTCCCGGGTAGGTCAGATGGCCTTCGAAGACCGGAAACCCCAGCAGAGCAACCATCAGCACGATGATTTTCATTCCCAGTGCCCGCGGACCCAGGCCCCTTCCGCTGTAGTATACCCCGGGACCCAGCGTGTCGGATGGCCTTCCTTTCTCTCCAAGCGTCCCGGCACCCAGCGGCTCCCCTGCCAGTGCCCCGGAACCAGGACCGTTCCCCGTATCGGGCCCGGAAGCGGCACCGGAGGTGTCAGGATGGGGGGTCCGGGAAAAAGGGACCGGGCGCCGTTCTTCAGGGGATAGGCCTTCTTTTTCGAGGGTGACGGCAATACCGGTCTTCCCAGAGGACCGGGCGGCTGAACGTTATTATCAGCGGAACCGAAAACGGCCAGTCCCCCGATCAACATCCCGCCGATCACAATGATCAAAAGACCTTTTCCCCTTCCCATGGGTCATCACCCGAAACAGATAAACAGATACGGAGGACGGCAGTCCTGAATACCGTTCGAAACGCGATACCTTCAGTATAACACAATCAGGATTCAAGATGAAGATCCACCGATCAAAACATTTCTCCTTCGGTTGATTTCTTTATTCGCTTTTTATCATACATGAGCCGGTCGGCCTGGCTGATCAATTCTTCGATGGATACCGACCGACCCGGCTGGTGGCGGACCACCCCTTGGCTCAGCGACAAACGGTACGGCCTCCGGTGTTTTTGGTTGAAGGCGGTTAAGGTGTTTTGCAGCCGGGAACTCAGAATATCGGCGTTGGCCAAGGAAGATCCTTCCATAGCCAGAACAACGAATTCATCCCCACCCATCCGGGCCAGGATATCCGGCTCCCGGAAAGTGTCCTTCATGATCAGGGCCATATCCTTCAAGGCCTGATCGCCCGTCGAGTGCCCCTGGGTGTCGTTGATCTGCTTCAAGTCGTCCAAATCGGCAAAAAGGAGGAACAGCCCCCGGTGCATCCGGTCGACCATCTTTAACTGCTGGCGGGCCAGGGTCAGAAAGCCGCGGCGGTTGTACAATCCGGTCAGTTCATCGATCAGGGAAAGGGCCCGCAATTCCTCCTGAGCCCTTTTTTGTTCGGTAATGTCCCGCTCCATGACGAATAGATGGGACTGATTTTCAATATAAAACTGACTTAGAGAAACGTCCACATAGAACCGCCGACCGTCCAGGGCCTGATGGACCCACTCGAACCGCTGCGGCCCCAGTTGAATGGATTTACCCACCATTTCGGTCCCCTTTTCTTCCGAGCGCCGGCCGTCGGGCTGCAACTCGGGGGAAAAGCGAAAAGGGGTGCTGCCCAAAATCTCCTGGCGGCCGCAGCCCAGGAGGCGCTCGGCCCCCGGATTGCAGTCCACGAAGATCATCCCCTTCATGACCAGGATGCCCTCCTGGGCCGTCTCAAACAAAATCCGGTAACGCCGTTCGCTTTCACGGGTGGCCTCTTCCATCCGTCTGCGCTCGGTGATATCCCGAATAATCATCTGCAGGTAGGTTTCTTGGCCGACCAAGACCCGATTCAGGCTGACCTCCGAAGCAAAGGGTGTTCCGTTGACCCGGCGGTATTCCCATTCGAAAAACTGGGGCACGCCTTCGAGGGCAGCGCGAATCCTTTCCTGGAGCGCTTCGGAGGACGGACGGCCGTCAGGCTGCTCCGGCGGAGAAAGTTCCACCGGCGTCTTCCCGATGATCTGCACCCGACCGGCATTGAACATGACCAGGGTCTCCGTATTGCAATCCACCAGCCGCCCTCCATCGATCAAACAGATCGCATCGTGGGCCGACTCAAAGAGATTGCGGTATTTGGCCTCGCTCTCCTTCAGGGCTTCTTCGGAACGCTTGCGTTCGGAAATATCCCGTAAAAAAGCCAGGGAGATTTCCGCCCCCTGATAAACGATCCGGCTGGCGGAAACCTCCACTTGAATGGTCTCTCCATCCCGGCGGATTCCCTGAAACTCATAGTTGGCCGGCGCCGGCCCCCCTTGCTGACGCCGGCGGATTATTTCGATCACCCGATCCCGATCCTGGGGATGAACCACTTGAGAAGCCGGTTGACCCAATAGTTCCTCCGGACGCGTATACCCGAATATATCCAACATTTTTTGATTGACAAAAATATGGACCCCGTCCTGGACCATGGTAATCCCGTCATTGGACAACTCTACCACCTTTCGGTACTTTTCCTCGGATTCCAGCAGCGCCTCTTCGGCCTGTTTTTGTTCCGTTACATCCCGCGTCGTTCCCTTGAATCCGGTCGTCATTCCTCCCGCAGTGATTATGGGAAAAGTTGAAAACTCGACAAACCGTTCGGTTCCATCTTGACGAAACGTTCTTATCTCTATGGCTTTGTTTGGCCGGCCGGTCTCGAAAACCGTACGGAAGATCCGATAAACCCTGTCGGCCGTTTCCGGGCTGGTAAATTCCCGAAAATTCATCCCGCTCAATTCCCGGGGTCCGCAGCCCAGAATCCTCGCAAAGGCCTCATTGCAGAAAACATAATTGCCGTTCAGATCCACTTCATAATAGCCGTCTTCGACATTCTCCAGGAGGGTCCGATACCGCTCCTCGGATTCCTGCAGGACTTTTTCCGCTTTTTTATTTTCGGTAACATCTCGGAAACTCCAAACCCGGCCGATGACCTCGTTCCCAATACGGTGCGCTTGGGAATAACGCTCAAAAACCCGCCCGTCCTTAAATTCCAACAGGTCATAACTTTCGGCCTCCGGGTTGTCGTACAGTTTCCGGACTCCTTGAAGAAAATCCTCCGGATCCTTCAGTTGCCCCAATACATAGTCCAGCGCCGCATGGTCATCCCGGGAGGATAAAATATCCTCCGGAATTCGCCACAGCTCAGCAAATCGACGGTTGGATAAAACGGTCCCCCCGCCCCGGTCCACCACCAGGATACCGTCGGCGGTTGATTCCAGGGTGGCATTGAGCAGAGAAATATTTTTTTGTCTTTCTTCCTCATTGCGGCGCAGCTCGATCTCCTGGACGGACCTTTGCAGAATTTGTTTTCGCGATTCGGTCAATTCCTCCAGAAGCTGTGCCTTGGTCTTCCGATCATCCCTCATAGCCGCAATCTCCTTCCAGGCCCTTTCCACACCCTGCCCTCCAATAGTCCTCTTGGACCGACAATAGCATAACCTTCGGATAAGGCAAGTCTTTTGCGGACCGATGGCCTTTTGTCCGATCAGGGGGGGGAATCTTCCCTTCCATTTTTTTGTTGACATCCTTCCTTCCGAACCTTATATACCTACCGGTAAGTATACCTAGAACCTAGCAAAAAATATTTGAACGGAATCCTCCTTGTCGCTTTCCACTCCCCCGATACCTCTCGACCGTCAAGTCCGGGAACGGCTGCTGACCAGCGCCGCCCGGATTTTCGCGCGCAAAGGGTATGCCGCGACCACCGTCCGGGAAATCGTAACCGAAGCCGGGGTGACCAAACCGGTCCTTTATTATTATTTTCGGAATAAAGAGGGTCTTTATACCGAGATCCTGCTTACCGCCTCGGTCCGCTACGGCTTGCTCTTGGATGGGGCTCGGCAAAAAAAGGGGGGGGCCGTCAACCGGTTGTTGGACTTGGCGGACCAAATTTTAGCCCTGTTCATGGAGCAGATCGAGGTCGCCCGACTGGCTTACTCGCTTTACTACGGTCCCCCGCAAGGGGCCCCCGCTTTTGATTTTGACGCCTATCATCTGAAATTTCACGGCCTGGTTACTGAACTGGTCCAACTCGGCTTCCAGAACCGGGAATTCGGGCGGGGCCGAGTGGAGGACATCACCTGGATGATATTGGGGGCCGTCAATGTAGCCCTGGAAACTCAGTTATCCCACCCGGAACTGGATTTCGGCCGTGAGGGGTTGGGCCGGGTATTGAAGCTTTTTTTTGACGGCCTCAAGAACGATGAAGGCCCAAAAGGCTCCCCCTAAAATGAAAGGATTTCAAGGAATGAAAAAAACCTGGATCGCCGGCATTGTCGGACTGCTGGTCGGCAGTCTCCTGGGCTGCTCCTCGTCCAAATCGACCCCACCTTCACAAGGGAGATCGGCAGTCAAACCCCCGGTAGCCGTCGATGTGGCCCAAGCCCAAACCCGAGACCTAGACGAGGGGGTTGACGTGGTAGGATCGCTGACCCCCAAAAACGAGAGCCGGGTGAAATCAGAATATGCCGGGATCGTGACCGAGGTCTATGTCACCGAATGGGTCAGGGTCAAGCGGGGCCAGCCCCTGGCCCGACTGGATACCCGGGAGGCCGACGCCGTGCTGCAGAAGGCCCAGGCCGCCGTGGAAGGCGCCCGGGCCAATGTCCTGCAGGCTGAAGTGGGCGGGAACCGGGCCGATCGGGAGGCGGAACGCGCGCGGAATTTGAAAGAATCCGGGCTGGTCACCCAGCAGAATTTGGACGATGCCCGGACCGAAAAAGCCGCCGCTCAGGCCCGAGTAGCGGCCGCCAGAGCCCAGCTCCTGGCCGCCGAAAAGGAACTAAACCAGATCCGGACCCGCCTGGCCAAGTCCGTCCTGCACGCTCCCCTGGACGGGGTGGTCGCCCAGCGGGATATCAACGTGGGCGACCTGGTCGGGGAGGCGGGTTCCACCCGAATCTTGTTTCGTATCGTGGACAACCGTCTCCTGGATTTGACCGTCACCGTGCCCTCGAGCGAGATGGCTAAAATCCGAGTCGACCAGCCTTTGACCTTCACCACCGACGCCCTGCCCGGCCAACACTTTACCGGCCGGGTGAAATTCATCAACCCGGCAGTCAATGAAATGGACCGGTCGATCAAGGTTATCGCCGAAATCCGGAACGAACCGGAGGTCCTCAAATCCGGACTCTTCGTCAAAGGCCGGATTGTGACCGGCCGCCGGAGTAATGTCCTGGAAATTCCCCGTTCGGCCCTTTTGGATTGGGACGTGAAGGCCCGTCAAGGCGATATCTGGGTAGTAGTGCAGGGACAAGCCCAACGACGGAGGGTGCAAACCGGGGGTCTCGATCGGGACTGGGTGGAGGTCGATTCAGGCCTCGCAGCCGGAGATCAAGTCATCACCCGGGGCGGGTTCAATGTGCAGAATGGCGATCGGGTAATAACCGACGAAACAGCGGCGGGAAAGTAAAGGCATGTTCTTATCCAATCTTTCCATCAAACGGCCCATCTTCGCCGCGGTGATGATGCTGGCCCTGGTCACCCTGGGGATATTTTCTTACCGCCGCCTGCCCATCGACATGTATCCGGATGTGGAAATTCCGGTTTTGTCCATCGTCACCAAATTTCCCGGGGCCTCGCCGGAAACCGTGGAGCGGGAGGTGACCAAACGGATCGAGGAAGCGGTCAATCCCATCCCCGGGGTCAAGCACGTCATCTCCGTCTCCCGGGAAAGCGTCTCCCAGGTGGTGGTGGAATTCAACCTGGAGGTCCGGATCAACGAGGCCTCCCAGGAAGCCCGGGCCAAGGTCAACACCATCCGCGGCGATCTCCCCCAAGCGATTGAAGAACCCATCATCCAGAAGCTGGACGTATCGGCCATCCCCGCCGTATCGCTGGCCGTCCGTTCGGAAAAAATGTCTCCCCGGGAACTGACCACCCTGGTGGAAAAAAAGGTCAAGCGCCGCTTCGAGAACCTCAGCGGAGTGGGCAAGGTGGATCTGGTCGGGGAAGCTAAACGGGAGGTCAATGTCCTGATCGATCCGATCCGCCTGGAAGCCCTGAAGATGGGCGTGGATGAGGTCGTGGCCGGACTCCAGGCTGAAAACGTCAACACCCCCCTGGGGCGGCTGAACCGCCGGGCCTCGGAATTCACCCTGCGGATTTCCGGCAAACCGGAGGAGGTCGAGGGCTTTAAAACCATGGTCATCGGCCAACGCCAGGGAAGACCGGTCACCCTGGGAGAGGTGGCCGAGATCCGGGACGGCATCGAGGAGCAGCGCTCCCTGGCCCTGGTCAACGGCATCCCGGCGGTGTCGATGAACATCCTCAAGCAGTCCGGGGCCAATACAGTGGCCGTGGTGGAGCGGGTCAAAAAGGAAATTACGCACTTCCAAAAAGAGCTGCCGCCGGGGACCCGGATCGAGGTGGTTCGTGACGCTTCCACCTTTATCCGGGATTCGGTCAACGATGTCCAGGAAACCATCGTCATCGGTGCCATCCTAACCGTCCTGATCGTCTTTTGTTTCCTGAATTCCTGGCGGTCCACGGTCATTACCGGATTGACCCTGCCCATCTCGGTCATCTCCTCCTTCATTGTCATGAATTTCATGGGCATGACCCTGAATGTCATGACCCTCATGGCCCTCTCCCTGGCTATCGGTCTATTGATCGATGATGCCATCGTCGTTCGGGAAAACATCGTCCGTCATCTCGAAAAGGGTGAAGACCACTTCAGCGCCGCCCGGGAAGGAACCAGTGAGATCGGCCTGGCCGTGCTGGCCACCACGCTCTCCGTCGTAGCCGTCTTCGTTCCGGTGGCTTATATGAAAGGCATTGTGGGCCGGTTCTTTTTTCAGTTCGGGATCACGGTCGCCTTCGCCGTCCTGGTTTCCCTCTTCGTCTCTTTCACGCTGGACCCCATGCTTTCCTCGCGCTGGTACGATCCGGATATCGAACGCCAGGGGAAAAGAAATGTGATCGCCCGGGGTCTCGACGTTTTCAATCACTGGTTCGACCGCACCGCCGATCGCTACCGGTTAATGATTGCTTGGGCACTGGACCACCGCAAAACGGCCCTCATCGTCACTACCTTGGCCTTTTTCGGCGGTCTGGCCATCTTTGTCACCCTGCCGAATGAATTTTTTCCCAAATTCGACGCCGGGGAATTCCAGATTAATATGAAAACCGCCCCGGACGCTTCCCTCGAAGAAACCCGGGGCCGGCTGGCGGCGGTCTTGACCGCCTTCAAGAAAATCCCGGAGATCAAACATACCTACGCCACCATCGGCGCCGGAGACACCGGGACGGTCCGGGACGTGGGCCTCTACGTCAAACTGAAGGAAAAAAAGGAGCGCCGCCGCACCCAGGAAGAAGTCCAGGAGGCGGTGCGCCAGGCCCTCAAGGACATCCCCGGCATCCTGCCTTCCATCCTCGAGGCCGGCCGGATGGATGACCGCAAGCCCCTGCTGGTGAGTATCCGCGGGGACGATCTCGGCCTCCTCAAAAGATACGCCGCCGAGTTGAAGCGCAAAATGTACGCCCTTCCCGGGATCGTGGACCTGGAAGTCACTCTGGAGCAAGACATTCCTGAATACCGGCTGATCGTGGATCGGGAGCGGGCGGTAGACGTGGGGGTCAATACCGGACAGATCGTTCGCACCTTGGGGGCCCTGGTAGGGGGCCAGGCGGTGACCACCTACGAAGACGAAGATGGAGACGCCGTCAATGTCCGGGTCCGCCTGCCGCTGGCCTTACGGGAAGACGTGTCCCAGATCGAGCAACTCGAATTATCCGTCCAAAAACAGGGAGAGGGTCCGCTGCTGGTTCCCCTGGGGAACCTGGTTCGTTATGAACGGCGGACCACGCCTTCGGAAATCGACCGGCAGGACCTGTCCCGGGAAGTGGTCATTTCGGCCAACCTGGACAAATTGGCCTTAGGGACCGCCGTCCAACGGGTGAAGCAGGCCGCGACCCACATTAAAATGGCCCCGGGTTACCGCATCATCTTCGCCGGTGAAAGCGAACAGATGGAAGAATCCTTCGGTTACATGGCCGAAGCCCTGGTCTTGGCCATCGTTTTCGTTTACCTCATCCTGGCCGCCCAGTTCGAATCCTTTATCGACCCCCTGGCGATCATGCTCTCCCTGCCTCTTTCCCTGGTGGGCATGGCCGGTATGCTGCTGCTTACCCGGGACACGGTGAACATGATGTCCTTGATCGGCCTGATCCTCTTGATGGGTCTGGTTACCAAAAACGCTATCCTTTTGGTGGATTATACCAAGGTGCTGCGCTCCCGAGGCCTGGAACGCCGGGAAGCCATTATCACCGCCGGGCGGACTCGACTGCGCCCGATCATGATGACCACCCTGGCCATGATTTTCGGCATGTTGCCTCTGGCCCTGGCCCTGGGGGCCGGATCGGAGATGCGGGCCCCCATGGCCCGGGCCGTTATCGGCGGGCTCATTACTTCCACCTTCCTAACCCTCCTGGTGGTCCCGGTGGTCTATTCCCTTCTGGATGATTTCAGTCAATGGTTCCGGCAGCGGCGGGAAAGAAAAAGGGAGATGACGGGATGAAACCGAAAAAACTACGAAGCTTAATTATTTTTCTGCTCCTGGCCAGCGTCCTGGGAACCACGGTTTCCGCGGCCGCTGACGGAGAAAGGGTCAAAGTCGTTACCCTGGAGCAGGCCCTTAAAATTACCCTGGAACAAAACCGGGACATCCAGAAGGCCCGGGAATACCGGAACCAGGTGGAAGGGAAATACCTGGAGGAACGGGCCGCCGCCCTGCCCCAGTTCCAGATCAGGGCCGGCATTTCCCGGGACCGGGACGAGAGCCAGTCGGCTTTTGGACGTCTCTTACCGGTGGAACGGGAAACCCGCAATGCCGGCGTCGGCTTTTCTCAATTGCTTTATTCCTTCGGGCAGGTGGAAGCGGCCATCCGGGCGGCCAAGATCGGCATCGCCACGGCCGACGATCAGCTCCGCATCTACCAGCAGACCGCCTTAAGAGATGCTTTCGCGGCCTTTCACGATTGTCTGCTTTCCGATGAACTGGCGGCCATCGCTCAACAGAATCTGGACCAAAAGCGGCGTTTTTTGGGTGAAGTCCGAAAAAAGTACCACCTGGGAGTGGCCACCGATTACGACGTCCTGGCCGGCAAGGTCAATATGGAAAACGCCGGCCCTCCGGTGATTCGGGCCGAAAATCAGCGGGTAATTTCCCGGGAACGGCTCCGTCTTCTATTGGGCTTGGAGGAAAAGGTGGTGGAGGTTCAAGGAAATTTGGAAGCCCCCATTGCTCCCTATCCGGATTTCGAGGCGGCCGTAAAAACGGCCCTGGACCACCGGCCGGAACTGGTTAATCTGAAACATCGCCTCGGGATCGCCGAGGAATTGATCACCATTAATAAGGCCGGGGTTTATCCCAAAATCGATCTCCGGGCCGGATATGGCTGGCAAGCCCTGGATATTTCCACTGCCCAGGCCGACGGGCCCACCTGGACGGCGGGTCTCTTCCTCACCTTCCCCTTTTTCGACGGACTTCGCACTCAGGGAAAAGTCATCCAAGCCAAAAGCGATGCGGCCACTCTAAAAATTGAGGAGGCCCAATTACTGGATACCATCGTCTTGCAGACCCGGGAGGCGATTCAGGCGGTTCGGGAGGCGGGAGAGATTGTCAAAGCCTCGAGCGGCACGGTGGAACAGGCTGAAAGACTCCTGGGGATGGCCGAAAAAGGGTACCAATACGGGGTCAAAACCCGCCTGGAAGTAGATGATGTCCAATTGAGCCTGGTGCAGGCCAAAGCCGACTTAGCCCGGGCCAAGCGAGACTACCTGGTGGCCCAGAGTACCCTCCAATGGGTCATGGGCACGCTCAGCATCCCGCAATAAAGGGATAGAAGAATTGCCGCATCCTGCCTCCTCGGAGTGGCGCCCTTCCCTCCTTTCCCTGCTCTTCCTGGCCGCCATTTTTCTAATCAATTTCCTTTCCCGGATCATCTTCGGTCCTTTACTGGTGGTGATGGAACAGGACCTGGGGCTTGGCCACCAGGAGGCCGGGGGCTTGTTTTTGATCGTCACTACCGGGTACAGTCTAGCCCTCCTGGGCTCCGGATATCTGGCCCACCGTCTGTCGCACCGCCGGGTCATCGTCCTCTCCGCCTTGGGCATGGGGGGGGTGCTGTTTTTCCTTTCCCTGCCTCAGCCCCTGTGGGCCATCCGGGTCGGCCTATTTCTGCTGGGGTTGACGGCCGGCATCTATCTACCCTCCGGGATGGCCACCTTGACTTCGATCGTGAAACCCCTGCACTGGGGAAAGGCCGTGGCGGTCCATGAGCTGGCCCCGAACCTGGGTTTCGTCCTGGCTCCCTTTTTGGCGGAAGCCTTTCTGCGCTGGTCTTCCTGGCGGGGACTGCTGCTGGCCTTAAGCGGCTGCTCGCTGCTGCTGGGATTGGCCTATGCCCGCTACGGCCGGGGAGGAACGTTTAAGGGGGAAGTGCCGACCTTCCAGGTCGTCTCCGTTTTGCTTCGAGATCCTTCTTTCTGGATCATGATGGTCATGTTCGGACTGGGGATCGGGACCAGTTTCGGAGTCTACACCATGCTGCCTCTGTACCTGATCAGTGAACGCGGTTTGGACCGCACTTGGGCCAACACCCTGATTGCCCTGTCGCGGGTCGCCGGGTTACTGATCGCCTTCGGTGCCGGATGGTTTGTGGATCGTGGGGGCGTAAGAAAATCATTGGCTGTTTTTTTCGGGGCCACCGGGGTGTTGACTATCCTGTTGGGAGCACTGAGCGGGCCCTGGTTGACGATCGTCGTCTTCTTGCAGCCCCTGGTGGCCGTCTGTTTTTTTCCGGCCGGTTTCACGGCCATCGGTCGCATCGGCCCGCCGAAACTCCGCAATGTGGCGGTGGGCTTTACCGTTCCCCTGGGTTTCATGTTCGGCGGCGGGCTCATCCCCACCGGCATCGGCTGGGCCGGGGAGCAAGGCTCTTTTTCCGCCGGAATCATCGGGGTGGGAGTGGTCACTCTTCTTTGCCTGCCTTTGATCCGGCTGCTGAAATTAACCGCCGTGGCCGATCAAACACATTGAGCCGGGGGTTGGGTCTTGATCCGAATCAAGCGCTTCGACGCCTGGCCGATCCCCGACGACAGGTAACTGTCCCTTTGACCCGCCGCTTTTATATCCTCGTTGTATAGAGATTTCTTTTAGAATTGAATGATTAGACAAAATGATGAGCATGTGGTAAACAAGGGGTTATGAACACAGAACCCGAACCCGGCCTGACGATTTTATGAGCCTCTACCGCCTCGCTTTTGAGGAATTCGGTAGCCGAGCGCTTTGGAACGTCCGGGAGCTTGAAGACCCGAATCCCAAGGACGCTCTGGTGATTGCGCGTTATTTGCGCGTCGAGGGCAATCTGGCGGCGCGCCGTTTGGCTGAACGGATCGAGAAGGTCTGTCATGCCGCTCACTAATTTTCAATCGCGAATCCTGCGCTTGCTGGCTGCGCATCGTAACCCGGAAAGCTATGTTGCGGGCAGCACGCCGCTTAACCGCGACTGGCCGCGCTTTTCCGAAGACATCGACATTTTTCACGACCGCGAAGAACGCGTTGCCCAAGCCGCCGAGGAAGACGCGGCAACCTTGCAAACCGAGAGGCTTGAGGTTGTATGGATGCGCCGCGAACCCGCGATTTTTACGGCAGAAGTTCGAGCGGGAAAAGAGCACACCCATCTTGAATGGGTGGCCGACAGCGATTATCGGTTTTTCCCAGCAGTCAAAGACGAGCTTTTTGGCTATGTACTGCATCCTATCGACCTTGCCACGAACAAAGTCATGGCGGCCGCCGGAAGGCAGAAACCAGCCGATGCCGTCGATCTTCTCACCATCCATAATCATATCTTACCCTTAGGTGCGGTCATTTGGGCCGCTGTCGAAAAAGCTCCCGGTTATACCCCCGAAGGCTTGATTGCTGAAATCCGGCGCAATGCCGTCCGGTACAGAGAAGAGGATTTAAAGGCCGTGCCCTCGAATGAAGTGCTTGACCCCAAGATATTTCACAGCCACCTACGCGCTGTACTGGACGAGGCCGAAGCCTTCGTTTCACGTATGCCGACCGAAAAAGCGGGCTTGCTGTTTCTGAAAGACGGCAAGGTGGTGCAGCCTGACCCCGACCATCTGGGCGTCTATGCAACCCATGCCGGCCACAGGCGCGGGCATTGGCCGACCAGCATGGAAATCTCGGCGGCCATGTTCGAGCACTACAAGAAAAAACCGCCAACCCCTTAAATTGAGATATGATGGAAGATCGAAAACACCTTGACGGCCTTTGCCGACCACCGGCTTTGGCAGGACGTGATCTGGTCAAGTAAAAACGGACACCCGGTTAAGCAACTTTAGCCAAGGTTAACTGCTTTTCAAAATCATTGGGGGAGACATACCCCAGGAAGGAGTGAAGGCGACGGCTGTTATAAAACATCTCGATGTAGTCGATGACCGCCTGCCGGGCCTCTTCCCGGGCTGGATAGCCCTGATCTCCAACCTCCTCGGTTTTTAGGGTATGAAAAAAACTTTCGGCTACCGCGTTGTCATAGCAGTCCCCTTTGCGGCTCATACTGGGGATCATGTGGAAAATTTCCAGTTGGCGTTGATAGTCACCGGCGGCATATTGAGAGCCCCGATCGGAATGATAAATCAACCCCGGGGCCGGTTTCCGGCGCCAATAGGCCATCCGGAGGGCCTCCAGGACCAAGGGAGTGGTCAGACGGCTACTCAAGGCCCACCCGACCACTTTACGCGAATACAGGTCGATAATGACGGCCAGATACAGCCAGCCTTCCAGGGTCCAGAGATAGGTGATGTCGCCACACCAGATCTTGTTCGGCTGATCAACCTTAAACTGCTGGTTCAACCGGTTGGGGGCCACCGGCAGCTTATGCCGGCTGTCCGTGGTTCTCTTGAAGCGCTTGGGTCGCTTGACCTCCAGCCCGGCTTTTTTCATCAGACTCCGGGCCCGAAAGCGGCCCACGGCGTAGCCCTCGTCCTTCAGCGCTCTTGCCATCCGACGGGATCCGTAGGTTCCTCGGGTTTCTTTATGAATATGGCGTACTTGGGACAACAATTCAAAATCCTTATCTATCGGTTGCGTTTGGGCTTTTTTCAAGTAATGATAGTACCCACTCCGGCTGACTTCCATAACCCGGCACAAAACGGTTATGGGATAGGCCTTCTGTTGCTGCCGGACAAAGTCGTATCTTACCTCGACTCGTTGGCAAAGAAGGCCGCGGCTTTTTTTAAGATGTCACGCTCCATTTTTAGCCGCTGGTTTTCCTTACGGAGTTTCTGGAGTTCTTCTTTTTCAGGGGTTAAACGCCCCTTGCCCGGGAAGGCGTTGGTCCCCTCGGAGGCCAACTGCCCTTTCCAGCGGGTCAAGACACTGGGGTGGATGCCTAGGTTCCGTGCGGCCTCGGTTACCTTGTAACCCTGTTCGGTTACCAGCCGTACGGCCTCCTTCTTAAACTCCGGGGTATAGGTCTTTTTGTTCTGTTCGGTCATGGGACACCTCCAAAAGTTGGGTTATTTTACCATGCTCTTCAAGGTGTCTGTTAGTACTTTACCAGTGCAACGTGTATCACCTCCCCTCACCGGCCGGTACGCTCTATGTGAAGTTCACCGCTGATGTCGTCACCGATTTTTTGTTGCCGTCGTTCAAGGAGAAAGACAATGGCTAATCCTATCTGTCCAAAGACAGGGGCGCCGATGCACCGCGACGTACGTCCGATGACGCTCACCTATAAAGGCGAGAGCCTTACTTTCGATATGCCCGGCTGGTATTGCGACCAATCGAAGGAAAGCATTCATACCGGCGAAGACATGAAGGTATCCGACCGGATGTTGAACCGGCTTAAAACTCACAGCGAGGGCTGGTAAGAGAGGCAATAAGTGCTTCCTGTTGTTTTTGATTGTTTATTCATTCTGGAAGAGTTCAAACGAAAATCGTTGCTTCCCCCCCCCCGCCGAACTATTGCCTCACAGGGTCGAATTCCCCCTATTTCCTATTCACAAAACGGTGTATAATTCAGTTCAATCCAAGGCCAAAATAACCAAGTAACATGTCTTCCATGGGCTGGTTTGGAGGGATACCCCCTCCCGGGGGCGGTATCTCTGGCAGTAGATACGCCGGGGCGAAGAGGTTAGGAGGGATTTTTGGAAGAGTTGGGAAAGGCTAAGGGAATACGAAACTCTAAATATAAAATAGCACATAAGGAGGTACACCATGCGTAATCAGAACAGGTGGACAGGAATCGTAGTGGGAGTTGTCATGGGGGTGCTGTTTTCGGCAGTCGTGGTGTTGGCGGGGGACCTGGAGCCGAGCGGGGGGCCGACTGCGGCCGGTTCGCAGATGTACACCCTGGAGCAGATTTATGACCGGCTGAACGCCGGCGACGGCGGGGAGCAAGATGGCGTCATTCACCGAGCCTAGCAGTGGGCCGGTGAGCACAGGCCACACCCTGGATGAAATCATGGGGAAGTTGCCGGCCCTGGATGACGCCAACGGGGCCGGGCCGGGCCAAGTACTCGCAGGAAAGACCTACTGGGGACTCACCAGCGGACAATGGGGATTGAAGACCGGTACAATGCCGCGCCGTGGACACGGATCTGGCGCCGGAAAATATCAAGCAGGGTGTAAACATTTTCGGGGTGGTGGGTACGTACCCGCTGGCTGGGGTTCCCAAGACCGGGCAGACTACGTCATCTTCACCAGGAGATGATGGCGCCCTTCAAAAAGGGGTGGTCTGGCCGAACCCTCGGTTTACGGATAACCGGTCCAGCATGACGGCACGGTGACCGACAACCTGACCGGGCTGATCTGGCTAAGAAACGCCAACTGCTTTGGAATCAAGAACTGGGCGGATGGCCTTGAGCTGACGGCGAATAATCTGGCAAGCGGAAACTGCGGTCTCATCGATGGTTCTACGGCGGGCGACTGGCGCCTGCCCAATGTCAAGGAACTTCAGAGCCTGATCGATTTTGCCTATCGTTTCCCTTCATTATCGAATGCCGCCGGGACCAGCAAAGTGGACGACTGCAGGAGATGCCGTTCACGGCGTCCAGTCGGATTACTACTGGTCGAGCACTACGTACGCGGGCAATACGGACCTCAGCGTGGATCGTGTACCTAGTCTCACGGCGCCAGTGCCAGACGGCGGTAAGAATACGTCACTGTACTACGTGTGGCCCGTCCGTGGCGGGCAATGAAGATGATTGGTTTTTTTGATTCTTTGGTTTATTTGATCCTTGACTGGAGGTGCATGGGGCTATGCCCCCGCTCGCGGGGCGGGCATTTTTTGAGGTTAAGTCCTGGTGTTCTCACAGAAGTTGGCTGATCAGTACTGCGAAGGGAGGTTTTTACATGATCTACACAAGACCGAAACCGAGAGGACGCGGAGCATTGTTCGCGGCCGTTTTCCTGGTCCTGCTGAGTATGTGCCAGATAAGTTCAGCCGCCGGGATTGACTCTGCGGCCAAATATGCCTGGAGTACGAATGCGGGCTGGATCAACTTCAACCCCTCCGCCGGCGGAGATGTCGCCGTGTACGAAGATCACCTGGAAGGATATGCCTGGGCCGAGAATGTCGGCTGGATTCGACTGGGGACCCACACCGGCGGCAGCCCCCATACGTATGAGAACAGCGCTGCCGATAACTACGGCGTCAACCGCGATCACAGTGGCAGATTAGCCGGCTATGGCTGGGGCGCCAACGTGGGCTGGATCAACTTTGCCCCCACCGGCGGCGGAGTGACCATCGACCCTGGGACCGGGGCCTTTGCCGGTTACGCCTGGGGGGAGAACGTGGGCTGGATCAGCCTCAAAGGGGGCAGCGGAGCCACGGCCTATGGGGTGTCCACCGATCTTCGCCATTTTGAAATATATCTACCCCTGGTCCTGAAGTTCCTGTGAGGATTTTGCCATCACAGTCAACTCTTATATTAAACCGCGCCGGGACGAAGACAGGAGCAGAAATGGCTCTGCCTTTGTCCGAACAGTTCAAACGGAAATACTTGGATCTCTGGGCCATGGCGCGCGAACATTAGTAGGTGATATACGTAATCAAGGTTCAGAGTGACAACTTGCCGGACGGCCAGATTAGGGGTGTAGCTCGCCGTTCGTTTTCACTTTGCCGTAATGCTGCGGAATTTTTTCCAGCGCATCGCCTATCTCAAGTGCAGCCATCCGCAATTCATAGTTTTTTTGCAGGTTAATCCAGATATCCGGCCCCGTGCCGAACCACCGGCCAAGGCGCAGGGCCGTGTCGCCGGTAATGCCGCGTTTACCTCGTATGATCTGGGTCAGCCTGTTCGTCGGCACACCCAATTCTTTTGCCAGCTCGTTGGCGCTCATGCCGAGCGCCTTTAATTCGTCGGCCAAGTGTTCTCCCGGGTGAAGGATAATCCGTGCCATAGTTAATCCCCTTTAACAAGTGGGCTGAACCGTGACGGACATATGTCCTTGTTGCCCCTTGCTTCTCCGGGAGGCCGGTTTAACCGTGACTTCTACATCCTGCCCGAGTACCGTTAGAAACTCTATCAACCGGCCAATGGATACCGACACGGGACGGCAGCGCATAAGCGCCGATACTTGCGCCTGCGTGGATCCAAGAAGTTTCGCGGCTTCGGCTTGGGTTAGCCCCCGGTCTTTCAGGAGCCGGTAAATTTGTACCGTTAGCTTGGCTTTAACAAGCTCCTGCTCCGAATGGGGGAACCCAAGATCGGCAAAAACATTGCCGCTGCTTTTTTCGCGATCTATCGTCATATCAAAGTCTCCTGGTAATGGCCCTCGGCCTGCTTCAAACGGGCGCGGATTAAGTCTAGCCAAAAATATTTGAAATATTTTTGGCTGTAATAAAAACCACTTTAAAAGGTTCAAAGAAAACGTCTTTTAATTTAGATTCTTCCATCTATTGTTAGAGACAAATTCTCAAAACAATGGATGGAAGAATCTAATTCATGCTTCGGCGTTGCAATCCCATGCCTGGCCTTCTTCTGAAATACGTGCCATACATAAACCTTTGCGGCGAACCGGACGGTATAAACAGCGCGATAGGTATCGCCCCTGTGATCCTCGACCAGTTCAAGAACGCCCGCTCCGCCAAACCCTTTAAGCGGCTTCGCTTCCGGTGGTTTCTCACCACATTGGGCCGCGTAAAACGCATAGCCAAAAACGCGCTGAACAGAGCGCGGCAAAGTCTGCATGTCCTTTCGGCTTGAAGCTATCCACTCAAGCCCTTTAAGTTCAATTTCATCCTCGCCCCACATTATATGAATATATATTTTTTTATATATCGCGTCAACAAAAGACTTTCATATCATTTCTAAGGACGTCCCGCCGCTTTTGCGAGGGGGCCATTTTTTCTTGAATGGTTTTTTAAGCCTTGATATATAACAGGATAGTTTGTTATCGTGTTATATATCGGGGAATTATCGTGAAACCCGCGTCCATTACAGGGGCCAAAATATGAAGTTTCTGGACGGATTATCGGACGACCTTAAAAAAAACCTGCTCAAGGGACTCCGGGTCTTGTGGACGCACGCCTCGACTTCCATTGAGGGCAATACGCTGACCTTAGGGGAAACGGACTTTGTTTTAAGCGAGGGGTTGACCATCAAAGGCAAGCCCCTCAAAGACCACAGGGACGTTGAGGGCCACGCCCGCGCCGTGGACTTGTTGCTGAACCTGGTTAAAAAGGACCCGTTCACCGCGGAGGACTTGTTCGACCTCCAGAGGCTGGTCATCAATGAACAGA
Source organism: uncultured delta proteobacterium (assembly GCA_963743305.1). GTDB lineage: Bacteria > Desulfobacterota > RBG-13-43-22 > RBG-13-43-22 > RBG-13-43-22 > CAVQSS01. The sequence continues at coordinate 56,348 of CAVUPH010000021.1, read as the reverse complement.
TTCTTGACGTTTACCAGCCTATCGGCGGCTGGAAAAATGAAAACAACTTCACCACCATCACCCTTGGCGACACGCCAACAATCATTCAATTTTCAAGCTATTGGGAAGTCCCCCAGCTTATGGCCCGCTGGTTGGACCTGCTGAATAGTGAGGTTAAGGCCCCGAAAGAGCCAAAGGAAGGCTTGAAATCCTTTGTTCGGCTTCACCTCTCTTTTGTGGGCATCCATCCCTTTTGGGATGGAAACGGCCGGATTGCGCGGCTGGTTTCCAACCTGCCTTGCCTCAAATCCGGCTATCCGCCGATCATCATTGAGAAGGACAGGCGCTATGACTACATCACCGCCCTGGCTGAATATCATTTAGCCAATGGGGCTCCTACTGCAAAAACCGACCTGTTTTTTGATAGCCCTTCCCTTGAGAAGTTTTCCGGCCTTTGTGCGCAAAGTTGGGCCAAAAGCTGGACCCTGGTTGACGAGGCCCGGGCGTTACAGAAAAAACAGAACACCCAGGCCCCCGGAATCTCCACCAGTCCGTGAGGAAAGATATCTCCTTAACGGCTGACAGATAGGGCAGGATATTATTATGTTACACGATAACACCTTATAGGGGAAAAGGGCCAATGAACGGCGACAGGATAGCCCCGCCAGCCAATTTTCAGCCTTGTATCCAGCCTGCCACCTGCACCGGTTGAAGACGAAACCATGCACTCTAAGAACGAAACCCGCCCCGTCTTGGTACGGCAGAGTCTCAAATCGTCGAGCTGTCGATCGCCTTTTTGGATCCTGTTTTTGACCCTGCTCTTTCTTCTGGTGGCCTTTCCGGGCTTGGAGGTGCCGAGCGCGGGAAGCCGAATTCGGCCGCCGGTCTATGGGTTTCAAGTCATTCAGGCCTTCCCCCATGATCCGGATGCCTTCACCCAGGGACTGCTATTTCACGAAGGCTATCTGTACGAAAGTACCGGTCTCTATGGAAAATCCAGCTTAAGGAAAATTCATCTGGAAACGGGTCGGGTCGTTCAAAACATCCCTTTGGCGGAACAGTATTTTGGTGAAGGGTTGACCCGCTGGAAGGATACGCTGGTGCAGTTAACCTGGCAATCGCGGGTCGGGTTCATGTATGACTTGCCCACCCTTAGCCTCATGAAAAAAATGCCTTACCCCTTTGAGGGCTGGGGATTAACCGAGGACGGCCAATCCTTGATTGCCAGCGATGGGAGCTCACAGCTCTATTTCTTGGATCCGGTTCTCTTGAAAGAACGTAAGCGCATAGTGGTTCGAGACCAGGGGCTGCCCGTGGCCCGGCTAAATGAATTGGAATTTATTAACGGGGAGATTTTCGCCAATATTTTTCTCACCGACCGGATAGCCCGCATCGCTCCGGATACCGGGGAAGTCACCGGCTGGATCGACTTGACCGGGTTACTTCCCGTTTCGGATCGTCGGCCCTCCACGGATGTCCTTAACGGAATTGCTTACGACAGCCAAAAGCACCGGCTCCTGGTGACCGGCAAAAACTGGCCCAAATTGTTTCATCTTCGTTTAGTCAAACGGAATCCAGGATCTCCCTGACCCGTTGTCCGAGTTCTTCCGGAGTAAAAGGCTTCTGTAAAAAGTGTCCCCCCAGGGTCTGCATCCCCTGCAACAGAATCGCCTCTTCCGAATAACCCGACATAAACAGTATTTTAATACCCGGCCGGAAGATCTGGAGTTGTTCGGCCAGCGCTCGCCCCCCGATGCCCGGCATGACCACGTCGGTCAGCAGCAGATGAATCGGCCCCTCGTAGCCTTTGCTCATTCGGCCGGCCTCCTCCCCGTCTTCAGTTTCCAAGACCCGGTAGCCGAAATGTTCCAAAACACTGCGGGTTAGGCCCCGGACCAATTCATTGTCCTCTGCCAGAAGAATCGTCTCCTCTCCCCGGAGGGAAACCTTGCCCCTTTCCAGTTTCAGATCGGATTCCGCCGCGCCCTCTTGCTGCGGCAGGAAGATTTTAAAAGCCGTCCCTTGACCCGCCCGACTATCCACCCAGATATACCCGTTGCTCTGTTTGACAATGCCGTAAACCGTGGATAACCCCAGCCCGGTCCCCTTGCCCATTTCCTTGGTGGTAAAAAAAGGTTCAAAAATATGGGACTGGAGATCTTCGGTCATGCCCGACCCGGTGTCTTTAACCGAAAGAAGCACATAGGCGCCAGGTTTGGCCCCGATGTAGCTCCGCACCTGCAGCTCATCAAGAAGGGTATTACGGGTCTCAATGGTCAGCGTACCTCCTTTAGGCATGGCATCCCGGGCATTGACCACCAGGTTCATGATCACCTGATCGATCTGTCCCGGGTCCACCAGCACCTGCCCCAGGGTTGGCGAGAGCAAGGTCTCCAGAATGATATCCTCTCCAATTAAGCGCTTGAGCATCTTCTTCATGTCGGCAATGATCGCGTTGAGGTTCAAGATCCTGGGCTGCATGACCTGCTTCCGGCTGAAGGCCAGCAACTGGCGGGTTAAATCCGTGGCCCGATTCGCCGCCTTAAGGATCTCCTTGATATCCCCGACCAAAGGATCACCCGGACGCAGACGCATCATCATCAGATCGGAATGCCCTAAAATACTGGTCAGGAGATTGTTAAAATCATGGGCCACCCCGCCGGCCAGCCGCCCGACGGCTTCCATTTTCTGGGCCTGAAGAAACTGCTGCTCCAATTGTTTTTTTTCATTGATGTCGGTCAAGAATACCAGGCCCGCCGGCTGCCCCTCCCAGGAAATCGGAACCGCGTTGATCTCCACCCAAAAGACGTTTCCCTGATCATCCAGCAAACGGAAAGAATAAGCCGGCGAGGCGGGCTCCCCGCCCAGCCGTTTGCGGTAGTGTTCCATCACCTGTTCCCGGTCTTCGGGATGGATGAATTTTGAGAAAGGTCGGGGGGATAAGTCAGGCCTCCTATAATCCATGATCTTGACGGCTTTGGGATTGATGAATTGGATCATGCCGTCCTGAACGACGAGAATAGCTTCATTGGCATTTTCCACCAGCAGGCGGTATTTTTCTTCGGATCGACTCAGCTCCTCTTCGGCTTTTCGAAGGTCGGTGATATCGGTCATCACCCCGCGCAATCCGACCGATTTTTCATTCCGGAGGATCGGCGTGGAGGAAATCAGGGCATCAAATCCGGTGCCGTCCCTTTTCAGCATACGGTATTCGGTATCCCTGGTTTTCTCCCCGTTCAATATCAGCCCAAAGTTTTTCAGGGCCCGCGGTCGATCCTCGGCGCTGACCATGTCCAGCACCGCCAGCCCCCGGTCAAATTCTTCCTGCGTATACCCAAAGTCCTGAAAGGCCGCCTGGTTGGCGAACGTCAACCGGCCGGCGGAATCGGCTTCATAAACGATCACCGGCAGCATTTCCACCATTTCCCGGAACCGTCTTTCACTTTCCTGAAGGGCCTTCCTGATCTCACGTCGTTCAGAGTCTTCGCGGGACTCGGAAATGATATAGGGCTCCCCTTCGATCTCCACCACCCGGGCCGATAGCATTACCGGGTATTCACGCCCGGCTTTGTTGCGCATGGTGGTCTCAAAGCCGGAGCAGAGCCCCCGATTCTCCAGCAGGAGTTTCCCGAGCGACTCCCGGTCTTCCGGATAAACCCAGAAACCGACCTGAAGAGGAGTTCTGCCAATCAGTTCCTCTCGCGAGTATCCCATGGTCTCCAGGAAACGGGAGTTCATATCCCTGATCCGGCCGTCCCGCAGATGAGTGACCAGCAGACTGTCGGGGACAGCTTGAAACAGCCGATAATACCAATCGCTTTTCGGCTCGGGACCGCTTGATTTTTCCCGACAGGGTTCCATAAGCATCTCGCTCCTCTACACTTTGGGCTAACGGCTTGTTTTTATGAACAGCGGCAGGGCCGGCCTGGAAGTCATCCAAAGCCTCTAGGTTTAAGCTTGCTTCAATTAGAAATAGTATAACTTTTCCAAAAATATTGTCAATCCGCCGCGGGGACTGTCCGGTCTCAGCCGAACCCGCGGAGGCAGGAAAAAACTTGTCAAACCCGGCCGCTTACGTTAAAACCTTTTCAGGGGGTAGGTTATGGCCTTTTGGAGCCGCAAAAAAGAAAAAACGACCGAATCCGGAAAGGCGGAGGGCAAGAGCTTCAAAAACTTTATTGAAGCCGCCTTGTTGGAAATGGAAGGCCTGATGGCCCAAGATCAAAGATGGTATTATAACTTGCCCTATACGGGCGCCATGTCCATCGAGGAAGCCAAAAACTTTGAAACCGAAAAAAGGGCTCTCTGGCGTCGGGTGATCTATGATGCCCGGCGCACTAAACTCCCCGGATTAAAGTGGGAAACCCGGGGGGATGCCAAAGTCTGTCCGGAATGCCAGAGGATGGAGGGTCGTATTTTTTCGTTGGAAGAATATGACGGCTTAAACCAAAGGATCATGCATATCGGCTGCCGCTGTAACCTGGTTTCCGTCCGTGAATAAGGCATGACCCGCGCGATTGGACTTCTCTCGGGCGGCCTGGACAGCATGTTGGCCGCCCGCTTGATCAAGGACCAGAACATTGACGTCTTGGGGGTGGCCTTTGTAACCCCATTTTTCGGTCCCGAAAAAGCCCAACAGGCAGCCGATCGGCTGCGGCTCCCGCTACGGGTCCTGGATATTACCCGGCCTCATTGGACCATGCTTCAGCAACCCCGATACGGCTACGGCAAAGGGCTGAATCCCTGTATCGACTGCCACGCTCTGATGCTTCGCGAGGCCGGGAAACTCATGGAGTCCGTCGGCGCCGGCTTTTTATTCACCGGGGAAGTATTGGGGCAGCGGCCTTTTTCCCAGACCAGGCCTTCCCTGCGGGCGGTGGAAAAAACCTCCGGGTACCTGGATCTGATCTTGCGGCCCTTAAGCGCCCTGCTTTTACCGGAGACTCGTCCCGAGCGGGAAGGGCTGGTGGACCGGAGCCGGCTTCTGGATATCAGCGGCCGTTCGCGAAAACGGCAGATGGCCCTGGCTGAAAATTACGGCTTGACCGAATATCCGGCGCCGGCCGGCGGATGCCTGCTGACCGACCCGATTTTTTCCAGACGACTGAAGGAACTCCTGGCCCATTCCCCGGAACCGGAATTGAGGGAAATCGAATTATTGAAAACAGGTCGGCATTTTCGCCTTCCTTCCCGTCTGAAAATAATCGTCGGGCGCAACAAAAAGGAAAATGAGGCCATCGAAGGGCTGGCCGAGACCCGGGACCTGATGGCCCGTTGCCTGGGGTTTCCCGGTCCGCTGGTCCTGGCCGTGGGCTCCTCGACCGCGGAAGATCGGGAAAAAGCGGCGGAGATGGCCGCCGCCTACAGCGATGCCCCCGAAAATCGAATGGGCTCGGTTCAATTGATCCAAAAAGACCGGGCCTGGACGCAAAAGGTCCTCAAACTGCCCAAAGAAACCTTTAAACAATGGTTGCTTTGATTCCCTAGGGGCGCCCGGCCGATCACCCTTACGACCTGAAGTTTTAGCGGCGAAATTCCATGGCGATCATTGAGATCAAGGACGCTAGCAAGTGTTACGATACCGGGTCCTCTCGTGTCTGGGCCCTCCAGGGGTTCAGTCTTTCCATTCAGCCCGGAGAAGCGATCATCTTCTCCGGGAAGAGCGGTTGCGGCAAGACCACCTTGCTGAATCTGGTAGGCGGCCTGGATAAGCCCACCTCCGGAGAGGTTTGGGTGGGCCAAAGAAACATCGGGGTCCTTTCGGAAAAAGAGCGCACCCTTTATCGTCGCCGGGAAGTGGGCACCATCTTCCAATCCTTTAATCTCATCCCCATGCTGTCCGTTGAAGAAAATATTGCCCTCCCCCACTGGCTGGAGGGGTTTTCCACGGAACAAACCCGTGATCGGGTGGATACTTTGCTGGATCAACTGGGACTGACGCCTCGCCGGAATCACCGGCCTTACGAACTTTCAGGCGGAGAACAACAACGGGTGGCCATCGCCCGGGCCTTGATCAATTCCCCCCGGGTCATCCTGGCCGACGAACCGACCGGCAACCTGGATTCCCAGACCGGGCACCAGGTCTTATCCATCCTGTCCGATTTAAATCGGGCCCAGGGACAAACCCTTTTAATTGCCACCCATTCCCGGGAAGCCGATTCCCTGGCCAGTCGAATCATAACGCTTAAAGATGGACAAATTCTCGAAATCAGAGGTTATCAAAGGTAAGGTCAAATGAAAAAAGTCAAGGTTAAGAAAGCGGTCGGTCTGGTCTTGGGCCACGACCTGACCCGGATCATCCCCGGCCAATTCAAGGGGGTGGCTTTCAAAAAAGGCCATATCATTCGCGAAGAGGATATCCCCGCCCTGCTGGACTTAGGGAAAGAAACCATTTTTGTTTTGGATATCCTCCCGGGGACCCTTCACGAGAACGAAGCGGCCCAGCGTCTGGCCGAGGCGCTGAAGGGGGAACACCTCCTTTTGCAGGGCCCGACTGAAGGAAAAATCAGTTTGGTGGCCCAAGCGAAAGGCCTCCTGAAAATTCAAGTTCCGGCCCTGAACCGCATCAACCTGATCCCGGAGATCATCGTTTCCACCCTCCACAACCATTCGGTCTGCCGCGAAGGGGAAGTGGCCGCCGCCACCCGCATCATACCGCTGACTATCGCTGAGAAAAGTATCTTGCGGGCTGAACGAATCTGCGCCCAGGCCGGACCGGTGGTCACCATCCAACCCTTGGCCTTTAAAAAAGTGGGCGTAGTGGTGACCGGGTCGGAAGTCTTTTCCGGGCGGGTAAAAAACGGCTTTGATCAGTGGGTAGGAAATAAGTTAACCGACTACGGCTGCACGATCATAAAAAAAGTGACCGTCCCCGATAAACGGCCCTTAATCTCCGGGGCCATCCGGGAATTGATCGAGTTGGGCTGCGATCTGATCGTAACCACCGGCGGCATGTCCATCGACCCCGACGACGTAACCCGCAAGGGAATCCGTCAAGCCGGGGCCAAGATCATTTTTTATGGCACCCCGGTTTTGCCCGGGGCCATGTTTCTCTATGCCCGGGTGGGGGAGATCCCGTTACTGGGACTGCCGGCCTGTGTCTTTTACCATCAGGTAACTTTGTTTGACCTGATACTGCCTTTGATCTTAGCCGGCGAACGACCCACCCGAAAGGAAATCGCCGCCCTGGGTCACGGCGGTCTCTGCCGGAACTGTCCGGAATGCCGCTATCCCGTCTGCCCATTCGGGAAAGGAGGTTATTAGTATGAACCTATCGGGTCTGAGGGTGCTTATTCGCGGCGCGGGAGAGATGGCCAGCGGGGTGGCCTGGCGCCTTTTTCAGTCTCATTTTCAGGTCCTCCTGACCGAGATCCCGCAACCCCTGGCTGTGCGCCGGGGGGTTTCCTTTTGCGAAGCGGTTTACGAAGGGAGCCAGTCCGTGGAAGGGGTTGAGGCCGTTCGCATCCCACACTTGGAGGAGTGCGCCGCGGTCTGGCGGAGCAAGCGGATTCCGTTGCTGATCGACCCCGAGCTTTCCCAGGCCCTCAAGCTGAAACCGGAGGTCCTGGTGGACGCCATCCTGGCCAAGAAAAACCTCGGGACCCGGATCACCGACGCCCCGCTGGTTATCGGACTGGGCCCCGGGTTTCGGGCCGGGATTGATGCCCACCTGGTGGTGGAAACCCAACGCGGCCATAATCTGGGGCGTCTGTATACCGAGGGCGAAGCGGAGCCGGACACCGGGATTCCAGGGACCATCGGCGGTTTTTCAGGCGAACGGGTTTTGCGGGCGCCGGTGGCTGGAATTATAAACCTCTTGAAAAACCTTGGGGATGGGGTGGAAGCAGAGGAAGTGGTGGCGGAAGTGGACGGGATCCCCGTCCCGGCTCGGATCTCCGGGATTCTCCGCGGGCTGATCCGCAGCGGGACCCCGGTGAACGCGGGGCTCAAGATCGGGGATGTGGACCCGCGGGGGAACCCTCTTTATTTTCAGACCATTTCGGAAAAGGCCCGGGCTATCGGTGGGGCGGTCCTGGAAGGCATTTTACGGCGGTTCAATCAATAACCTCTTTCTCCCTTAGCGAAGCCTTAGCCCTGGGCCCCAGGGAATTGATCAGCCTGGTCGGGGCCGGCGGCAAAACCACCTTGATGTTCGCCCTGGCCGGGGAACTCCGGGTCCGGGACCGACGGGTGATCACCACAACTACCACCAAAATTTTCCCCCCCCTGCCGGAAGAATCTCCTCGGCTGCTCTTAGGGGACCCGGAAATTTTTTCGACCCTGGAAAGGGAACTATTCCACTACGGCCATATCACCTGGGCTGCCGGGCGGAGCCCCGAGAATAAACTCCTCGGTGGTACGCTGGCCGACCTGGGTCATCTCTGGACCCGGGGTTGGGCTGACTATCTCATCGTGGAAGCCGACGGTTCGGCCCGGCGACCGATTAAGGCCCCCAGCCAAAACGAACCACTGGTTCCTCCGGAATCTACTTGTTTCATCTCCGTCTTCGGTCTTTCCGCCCTTGGACAACCGTTGAATTCGACCTGGGCCTTCCGCCCGGAAATAATCAACCGCCTGGCCGGGATTCATCCTGAAAACCCGATTACGGTGGAAGGCCTGGCGAACCTGGCTACGCACCCGCAGGGAGGGCTCAAGGGCTGGAAGCCCGGAATGCGGGCGCTGGTCTTCTTGAATCAAATGGATTCCCAAGTCGATATCCACCCCCTCCGGCATCTGGCTGAGTCCATCCTCAGGAAAGGGAATGGACGGATCGAACGGGTGATCCTCGGCCAAATAAAACCGAAAAAACGCCTAATTGTCACCCAATGGTAACCTGTCGCCGCTACGGTCTATCAGGAGTATTTTTTATGGACAGAACGGAGAACAGGTTATAAAATGACAAAAATAGCAACCATGTCTAAGATATTGATTGTTGAGGACGATCCGGATATCCGGGAACTGCTCCGCTTTAATCTGGAGAAAGCGGGGTATACCCTTTTCCTGGCGGAGGACGGAGAACAGGCCTTGGAGCTGGCCCGCAAACATACGCCGGACATCATCCTCCTGGATCTGATGTTGCCCGGAGTGGATGGGCTGGAGGTTTGCCGCACCCTAAAAAAAGACCCGGAGTTGCAACGCCTCCCGATTATTATGGTAACGGCCAAAGGGGAGGAGCTGGACCGCGTGGTGGGCCTGGAACTCGGAGCCGACGATTACGTGGTCAAACCCTTCAGCCTCCGGGAAGTGGTGCTGCGTATCCGAAAATTATTGGAGCGCAGGGAAAAGCAAGCGGCTCCGGCTATCCTCAAAGCGGACCCTCTGGTCCTGGATCTGGACGCCCATACCGCCCGCCTCAATGATCAATTATTGGAATTAACGGCCACGGAATTCCGTCTCCTGGTCTATCTCCTGCGTCACCGGGGGAGGGTCCAGACCCGGGAAATGCTTTTGGATCGAGTCTGGGGATATTCCTTTGAGGGGTATGGCCGCACCATCGATACCCATATCCGCCGGGTTCGGAAAAAAATGGGGGAGGCCCAAAATCTGATTGAAACCGTCCGCGGAGTCGGCTACCGATTTCAGGCACTGGAATAATCGCGTTGCTTATGTGGCTCAAACGTTACTGGAAATATTTCGGGCTGTTTGTTTTATGTGCCGGGGTGATGATCGCCCTGTTCTCTTCCCATTTGAGTTCCAACCTCCGATCTTTACTCCTGGGCCAATTCAAGGAACAATCGAGAAAAGACCTGAGCCATGCCGCCCAATCCCTCCAAGATCCCCTTCGCCAGTTCCCCAGGGATAGGACCCGGATCGATCGGTTGGCCGGGGAAGTCGCGCGGAATTTGGGGGAAAGGATATCGGTCATCTCAGCCGACGGTCGTCTGCTCTGGGATTCCACCCGGGACCCCCAACAACGGGATCTGACCGAAGATTACAGCCATCGACCCGAAATCATTATGGCCCGGGAAAAAGGCTACGGGGATATCATCCGCCACAGTCCTTTCATGAATATCACCGCTCTGTTTGCCGCCGCACCCCTTTACCAGGGTAATACCCTGATCGGGTTTGTCCGTCTGGCACGGCCCTTGACAACTTTGGAGGACACGGTTCGGGTCTTTCGCCAGAAGGTGATTCTTCTGGCCGGACTCGTGAGTCTACTCTCTCTCCTCTTTGGCGTCTTTCTTCTCTGGTGGATGAGTCAACCGCTGAAGGAACTGACCGTCATGGCGGAACAGATGGCCGAGGGCCACTTGAAACAACCCCTTCATTTGTTCCTCCAGAGTGAGTTCACCCCCCTGGCCCTTTCCCTGGAGAAGATGTCCCGCGACCTGCGGGGCAAACTGGACTTATTGGATGCCGAAACCAGCCGTTTGCGGGCCATCCTTCTGGCCATGCGGGAAGGGGTCCTGGTGACCAATGGAAAAGGGTTGATCACCTTGATCAACCCTTTTCTACGGAATCTCCTGGGCGGAAAGATCCAGTGGGAGAATAGAACCGTCCAGGAAATCTTCATGAACGCCGAATTGCAGAATGGCGTGGATGCCATCCTCCAGGGGGAATCGTTTCACCGCCTGCAGATTAGTCTGGGATGGGAGTCCCCCCGTTTCTTTGAGGTCCAAATCGTGCCCTTGATCTCGGTCCAATTACCCCAGGGCGCCGTGGTCATTTTTCATGACATTACCGATCTCAAACACCTGCTCAAAGTCCGGCAGGATTTTGTGGCCAACGCCTCTCATGAACTGCGGACCCCCTTGACGGCCATCAATGGCGCCTTGGAAACCCTACTGGCCATTCTTCCCACGCCAGACCAGGATACCGCCAAGTTCTTTACCATCCTTCAAAAAAATGTTCGGCGAATGAACTACCTCGTTTCCGATCTTCTGGATTTGGCCAAATTGGAAGGACAGGAACGGGCGGAGATGTTCTTGGACGAAGTCGACGTGGCGGAAGTCTTAAAATCGGCCCTCCATTCCGTCTCGGATCTCGCCCAGGAAAAAAACATTACCTTGACGCTGGACCTGTCCGGCATTTCCGAAGGATGTTCCTTGTTCTGGGAGCGGGACCGAGTGCAACAGGCGGTTTTCAACTTATTGGATAATGCCGTTAAATATACCCCTCCCGGAGGAGAGGTACACTTGTCCGCCCGGGAAGCCGAAAAATCGCTGGTGATCTCCGTGACCGATACCGGACTTGGGATTCCCAAGGAACACCTGGCCCGTATTTTCGAGCGCTTCTATCGGGTGGATCGGGATCGATCCCGGGAAATGGGCGGCACCGGGCTGGGGCTGTCTATCGTCAAACACATCGTCGAAGCCCACAAGGGGACCGTCGAGGCCCAAAGCGAACTGGGTCGGGGTTCCACCTTCACCCTGACCTTTCCCAAAAAGTAACCACACCGTTATCGATATTTCACCAATAGTCTAATTTCTTGTTGCGAAACCGTCAAAATTCGAAGGTTCCTTTTCCCTGAGATGCAACTCCAATAAAAAAAGCCCGGGATCCCTGTCCCGGGCTTTTTTTATTTAGCGCTTATTAAAAAAATGGTCCGGGTTTTTCGGGCTATTTTTTTAAAACTTATACTGAAAGCCTATCTGGTACATGTTGCTGTCGCCCGTCTTGGGATTTTCATTGTCGGTCCGTTCCCAGGCAATAAAGGGCATGAACTCTTTGGTCAGGTCGTAGGAGATACCGGCGATATAAGTCGTTACTCCATCATTGGATACGTCTTTATTGGGGTCGTAGTAATCCACTTTGCCGAAGAGCCGCATCTTTTCGGCCCCGGGGATCTGTACAAAACCAGCGGCCACCCAACCGGTGCGGTCATTGTCCTCGGTCGAGTTCTTGGTCCCTTTGCCCCAGTAATATTGGCCCATCAGGGTGAACCACTTGTGCTGGTAGGAGAGCTGGCCGATGTTGATCTGCCAGTCGGGAAAATCGTTGGTTTTTCCCTTGGTGGTGAAGTTTTTGTCGCTCTGACCGTAGCTCCCCACGTAGGCCAACTGGAGCCCCTTCATCTGGTCGATGTTGGGCAGGGGCCGGAAGTATACCAGACCGGAAATCACTTTATTGTTGTTGTTATCCCCCGGGTTGTCGTACCCCGGGCCGTTGTACACGCCGACCTGGTAGCCGCCCCATTTCCCGTTGTAGTTACTGGAACCGTAGTAGTCCTTTTTGTCCACTGTCGGCCCGAAGGGTCCCAGGATGCCGACCCCGTAATCCGCCGAGGCCTGGATGCCGTGACGGTCCAGGAAGTGCTTGCCCTGGACCCGGTAGGGCCAGATGTCGGAGTCGTACATGTCCGAGGCGGTGTGGATCAAACCGAGTTCCGTGGTCGTGCCGCCCAGGTAGAGTTGGGCCATGGCATACTTCATCCTGACTTCCAAGCCGTTACCGACGTCGTTGGCGTCCTTGGAAGTGAAGATGTCGGTGGTCGCATTGAAACCCAGCCAGGGAGTGACCTTCTTCTTGAAGGTCAGGTAGAGCCGGTTCAGCAGGAACTGGTTCTGGGTCTTTCCCCCTTCCGTATCCTTCAGGTTATACTCGGCATACATGGTGGTGCTGAACCCGAAGTCCTTCAAGGCCTTCGGCAGGTAGGACCCTTTTTCGCCTTCCTTCTTGATCTCTTCCTTCAGTTCCGCCTTCTCCGTCTGGGCCTGTTTGCGGGCCTCCTTCATCAGCCCGTCCGCCTCTTCCTGGGTCAGGACGCCTTTTTGTTTCAAGAGGTTGATCAGGTGCAGGGCGTCGACTTCACCCGCCTGGACCTGATGCCGGCTCCCCAGAAACCCCAGGAACCCAAAAATCATTAACCACAAACAAATCTTTCTCCTCATCATGCCTTCTCCTTTCTCTTTCCCCATGGAAATTTTCCCTTTCGCAGGGCTATTGGGAAGGAGACTGTAGTCGCCTCAGGTTACAAAGCGGTGAAGGCTGAATGAAAAAAGGGTGACACTTTGGATCGGAACGGTAAGGCGGAAAGTTCTCCTAAATGTAACCTAGCGAACACCGAAACGTTACCGATGCGCATTACATTGATCGAAGGCAGGAACCAACGGAAAATATTCATACGTCCCGGGTCCTGGGATTCTCAAGGAAAACCCTTTTGCCGAGACCTGGAGGCCAGAACTGAGATGAAGGGTGCCCTCCCAACAGGGCGAACCAGCAAGCAAAGGAAAGGAGGTGCAATCACTGGAAATGTAATCTGTTTTTCATCGTTTTGTAACAGGACTGTAACAATCAGAACTTAACATCATTGAATAAATAATAAGGAGGATGACCACATGATGAAAAAGATATTGACCGTATTGACCACCGGGCTGTTGCTGGGTCTCTGGATGCCAACCGTCCAGGCCGAGGCCAAGAACTTCTTGCAGGTGAAGGGTTCGGACACGGAAGTAAACCTTGTTCAGCGTTTGGCGGAAAATTATATGAAGAAAGACCCCAATGTGAGCATCGCGGTAACGGGCGGGGGATCGGGCGTCGGAATTGCCGCCATTATCAACAAGACGACCGATCTTTGCAACGCCTCCCGCCCCATGAAGGACTCGGAAATCGCCAAAGCCAAGGCCAACGGTGTCAATCCCGTCGGGGTAGCCTTTGCCGTGGACGGCCTCTCGGTGATCGTCAACGCCAAGAATCCCATCAAACACCTGACGACTGACCTGATCGGGCAGATTTACCGGGGGGAGGTTTCCAACTGGAAGCAGTTGGGGGGACCGGATTCCGCTATCACCCTCTACGGGCGCCAGCCGAATTCCGGGACCTTCGTCTTCTTTCGCGAGCACATCGTCAAAAGTGATTATTCCAACAAGATGAATCAGATGAACGGCAACGCCCAGATCCTGGAAGCGGTCAAGAACGACGCCGGCGGAATCGGCTACGTGGGGATCGGCTACGTGGTGGATGACGCCGGAAAAGTCGTGGCCGGCATCAACGTCCTGGAGGTGGCCAAGGACAGCCGCAGCACTCCGGCTTCCCCCTTAAAGCTGGAGAATATTCTCAGCGGCTCTTACCCTATCACCCGGCCGCTGTATCAGTATTTCGACAAGAACAATCAAGCCAAGGTCGAGGGGTTCATCAAGTACGAGCTCAGCGCGGAAGGCCTGGCCATCACCAAGAAGGACGGCTTTTATCCCTTGACCGCTCAATGGAAAAAATACAATGCCCAGTTCGGCTTCTAACGGCGCTACCCTGGATATGCCCGGAATGACCCGGAACTGGCGACAATTTCAGGATGCCTCCATCCACCGTTTTTTTCAATTCAATGGGGTACTGTCCATCCTGATCCTTCTGGGTATTTTCTTTATTCTGTTTAAGGACGGGCTGCCGGCCCTGCGTGAACTGGGGGCCGCCAGCTTCATCCGCATGACCTGGAACCCCACCTCCTTCGTGCTGGAGACCTACGGCCTGGGGGCCATGATCATCAGCACTCTGATGGTCACCTTTCTAGCCCTCCTCTTGGCCGTCCCTGTGGGTTTGGGCTGCGCGGCCTATCTTTCGGAGGTGGCCCCGAACTGGGTGCGAGAAATCCTGAAGCCGGTCATCGAAGTCCTGGCCGGGATCCCTTCGGTGGTCTTGGGGTTTCTGGGGATCGTCATCATCGGCCCCTGGATCGCGCGGGTCTTCCACCTCCCTAACGGCCTGAACGCCCTCAATGGGGCCATCCTGCTGGCGGTAATGAGCCTGCCCACGATCATCAGCATCTCCGAAGACGCCATCTCCTCGGTGCCCCGGGCCTACAAAGAGGCCTCTCTGGCCCTGGGGGCCTCCAAGTGGCAGACCCTGATCCGGGTCGTGGTTCCCTCGGCCCTTTCCGGGATCATTGCCTCGGTCATGCTCGGCATGGGACGGGCCATCGGAGAGACCATGACCGTCCTCATGGCCACCGGGAACGCCTTGAAAACCCCGACCCACATCCTGGAGGCGGTGCGCACCATGACCGCCACCATCGCCATCGAACTGGGGGAGGTTCCGTTCGGTTCGGAGCATTATCACGGGTTGTTTGTCATCGGTTTCGTCCTGTTCATCATGACCTTTCTAGTCAACCTGGTCGCCGATATCGTCCTGGCCAAATACCAGGAAGTGGAACGCTAGTGCACCTGAATAAAAAAGCCATTACGGAAAAGATCGGTTTTGCCGTGCTGGGGATCTGCGGTCTGCTGGTGGTTCTCACCCTTTTCGGAATCCTCTGGGATATCGTTTACCACGGCGGATCGGTGATCAACTGGGAGTTTCTGTCCCAACCGCCACGCGAAGGCATGACCCAGGGGGGCATTTTTCCGGCCCTTCTGGGAACCTTGCTGGTAAGCCTGATTACGGTACTCTTCGCCGTTCCCCTGGGCATGTTCAGTGCCATCTATCTCAACGAATATGCCCACCAGGGTAAGCTGGTCCGCATGATCCGGCTGTCAATTCGGAATCTTTCGGGCGTGCCCTCGATCGTCTATGGGCTCTTCGGAGTGGCGCTGTTCGTCCGGGTTTTACATTTCGGGGCCAGCATCCTCTCCGCCGGGATGACCCTGGGGCTATTGACGCTCCCTTGGACGATCACGGCCAGCGAAGAGGCCTTGAAGACCGTGCCCAAACCCTACCGTGACGGGGCCCTGGCCCTGGGGGCCACCAAATGGCAGGCCATCCGCACCAATGTGCTGCCCTACTCCATCCCGGGCATGTTGACCGGGGCCATCCTGGGCCTGGCCCGGGCGGCCGGGGAAACCGCTCCCATTCTATTTACCGGGGCCGCCTTCTTCATCCCCGACCTGCCTAAGTCGCTGTTCGATCAGTTCATGGCCCTGCCCTACCACCTCTACATCCTATCGACCCAACATCAGGACATCGCCCGGGTCAGACCGATAGCCTACGGCACCGCCCTGGTTTTGATCGCCCTCGTCCTTTGCCTGAACATGGTAGCGGTGTTGATCCGCTATCATTTCCGAAAGAAAGCGCGACTGGGTCAATGATGTTGACCTCGCCAAAAGTCCAAAAACGACTTTCTGCTCGGCGGGGGATGGTTCCCCCTACCCCAGACCGGGGCTTAATCGCCCTCGGTTTGTTGACAGTTTTTTTGGGAGTTCGTCAATAATGGTTTCTATTGGAATCGACAGAAAGCCGGCCGACGGCAATGGCCACACGATTAAAATCAGCGTCAAAGATCTTGATTTTTATTACGGTTCTCAAAAAGCCCTGGAAAATATCAACATGGACATTCCTGCCCATCGGGTCACGGCCTTTATCGGTCCCTCCGGTTGCGGCAAGAGCACCTTTCTGCGCTGTTTCAACCGGATGAATGAAACCATCCTGGGGACCCGAATCGAGGGAACGATTCTGCTGGACGGGGAAAACCTCTATGGCCGCGATCTGGATGTGGTGGACGTCCGTCGGCGGGTGGGCATGGTCTTTCAGAAGTCCAATCCTTTTCCCAAGAGTATCTTCGACAACGTGGCTTACGGCTTGCGCATCAACGGGATGAAGGACAAACGGAAAATCGCCGAGATCGTGGAAAAAAGCCTGGTCGATTCCGCCATTTGGGATGAAGTCAAGGACCGGTTGTATGAGTCGGCCCTGGGTCTGTCCGGCGGCCAGCAGCAGCGCCTGTGCATCGCCCGGGCCCTGGCCGTCCAGCCGGAAGTGATCCTGATGGACGAACCGGCCTCGGCCCTGGACCCGATCGCCACGCAGAAGATCGAGGACCTGATTCAGAAGTTGAAAAAAAAATATACGATCGTCATCGTCACCCACAACATGCAGCAGGCCGCCCGGGTCTCGGATATCACCGCTTTCTTCTACCTGGGCAAACTGATCGAAATAAATGATACCGCCACGCTGTTCACCCGCCCCGAGCTGAGACAGACCGAGGACTATATCACCGGACGTTTCGGATAATCGCCCGTGATGCAACCCAGACGCCCTCGTCCGTGTTCCCCTCGGACGGGGAATCCCCGGGTTAAACTATTTTCACGCTTCGCAAGTGTCCTGCTGGGAATGGGGGTTTAATGCGGCGTTGACCCGTGGCACGCAGCTTGCGGCGGCCGAAGGCCCGTGAGCCAATGCCGGAGTTAAGGCGCCTGCGCGGCTGTTTCGCGATGCCAGCCTGGTTGGTGCACGCTAGGCCAGCGGCGGCGCCGTGGACACCGTACTGATCCCGCCAGTGTTGCAACGCCGCAAGGCGACGGTTTGTTGCGCCTTCGTTTCGTACTTCAGGCGTTAGCCCGGTCCGCTCTTCCTGCATCAGCCCTGGTTACTTTCCTGCTATGGATAATGCTTTCTCAGCCTCAGCTACCTCGATCCAATTCGTCGCGATATCCGGCCTTTGGTATAGCTGCAATTCAGTTCAAGCGGCGGCCTGGTCTAGTTTCCTGTCTAACGTCCAGAGAGAGACTCCAGTGAGGCCGATGGGCGGCAGCAAGAAGATCGACATCCAGTCATTCAAGCCCAACCCTCTTTCATATACCGTGAGAAGTCTGATTCCGGGCCTCAATAGACGGCAAGGACTACCTGCATGCGCCTTCCGTGAAAGCCATTGGCAAGGGTTCAAGAATAGCCGCAATGGTGACTCGCTGTGTGTAGCTTCCCATGAGACGACCGCCCCATGACCAACGGATGGCATCGACTTGCCGTTCTTCGAGAGAGTTCGACAGTCGTATGGTCTTCTCGAAGATGTAAGACCTCAGACCGAGGTATCGGCCAGAAATCCCTTAGAACTAGCCATTCTAGGGTAGCTTCAGATGCCTCCCGGAGCCTCACTTGAGCATCTCCGGGAATGCTATGCCTCAAAAAAATGCCTGACAGTCCTTAATCTCATATGTAATCATGACGCATATGACCCCAATTGAGGAGGGATGCTATGCCTCAAACGACTCGCCGCGGCGTGGCGCCATTGACCCCCCAGCCGCGCCGGCCTGAGGGAACCATTGCCGTACTGCGGGAATCCGGGGCACGGAGAAGACCATCCCGCACTATGTATCCTGGATTCGCCGGTTTGTCCTCTTTCACCACTGGCAGAAGCCTTCTTCGCCGGGAGCTGATCACGTCCAGGCCTTCTTGCGCCATCCAAAATCAGGCGCTGAACGCTGTGGTCTTTCTTTACCGCACGGTGATCAGAAAGGAAATCGGCGACTTTAGCGATTTTTCTCGGGCCCGCGAGGGCTTGCGCCTGCCGGTAGTCGCCAGTCGGTCGGAAATCAGAGTGGTAAGCCCCGTCGATACGCTGTAACCTATTGGTCTTGGTTGGCACCTTTTGTTCCACCCGTCTTTCTGTTGGACGTTAAACGAGGATTAAAGGCCCGATGGGATCGTTTAATTTATAAAATCACCTTGCTTTAAAGCTGGGGCTGATTGTAGGATTATTCGTAAAGACGGGTCAATGAAATCAATTCTTGGAGGTATTGTCAATCGAAAAGTGAACCCAAAGAAAACCCCTGACACGTTCGGAGGATTTAGGGAAAGAGGGGGTTTCTGAAGAAGATGGGATTAGGCGGGGTTGGGCTTTTCAAATAGAAGCTGTACTATTCATAATGCCGCTACGGTACTGCTTGATCGAACGCGCCAAGTGCGCGGCATTAGCCGGGGACTTAAGCAGGTGGACGGTTTCCATCAGGCTGTTGAAAGTGTCGAGCGACATTACCACCGCATCCGGCGCGTCACGACGTGTGATCACGGTGAAATCGGCATCCGTGACAGCCTGATCTAATATACCCTTGAGGGCGTTTCGTGCCACAGAAAAATTTACAATACGCATAGCAACACTCCTGTCCAATTTACTGTACAAGTCTATCCATTGATTTCACCGACCGCAAGCAAATAGTTCATGCCGTTGACCACCGACGGTCCTTTTTTGCCAAACTCGCTGTCGAAGCTGACCCGCTGGCCTTCATAGCACCTGCGGAAGGCTGGCATCCGAAGGGTCGAAGTGCCTTATTATATTAACCGACCTCGCCGGACAATTGACAGTAGGGGGTTTTACCTCATAATACCCACAGCCTTGTCGGCTGCCTAATTGAAATCATTAAATAATTTCCGATAACCCGAAACCAGGCCGATTTGCTTGCTTTTAGTAATAAGCAGGGATATAATAGGAACATTTGGTTGCATCGTGCCCAAGAACTTTATCTAAGTTGTTGATTGGGCCCGCAAAGAACCCTCGACAACTTCTTTGCGGGTTTTTTTATAATTCAGGAGGTCTAATGAACAAAAAAATTTATGTGGCCAATCTCCCTGCTCAGGCCAGTGAACCCGAACTCAAAACCCTTTTCTCCAATGCCGGGGAGGTCGTGTCCGTAAAAATTGTCTCTGATCGGCAGACCGGCCAGCCCAAAGGGATTGCCTTTGTGGAAATGTCCACTCAGTGGGAGGCCCGTCGGGCCATATCCATGCATCATCGAACCGACTTCAAAGGAAACACCTTGTTGGTAAAGGAAGCTATAGTTAGACGTGGTTTTCGCGGCAGGTAATAATTTGTATTGAAAAACAGTTACTTGGCGATAAGATCCAGGACTGTGCCGATAGTCCCTTCTTCCAGCTTTAAGGCATTTATATTGGCCTGGTAATCCCGTTTGGTGAGGACCAGCCCCACGAGTTCTCCCTCCAAGTCCACGTTGGACGATTCCCTCATATCCGGACTTCCGTCCTCGGCGGGCCTAAGGAACCCCGGGGTGTCGACCCGGTCGATCACCGCTTCCACCCCTGCCGGGTAATTGTCCTTTAGTAAGGTCCGGCTTTTCTTGAAACCGTCCGTGTTCACATTGGCGATATTGTTGGCGGTTACCTGGAATTTCCGCTCAAAGGCCCGCAGCGCCGACAAGGTCGTATTATTTATCTGGACCAAGAAGAGTCTCCTCCCCGAAAAGAGATTGGTGTATTCTTGTATCGACAGATTCGGGAAAAATCTTTACTCTTTCCTTCAGGCGTCCCCTGGAATCGATCGTTAAGCGTAAAACCCCTTCTCGTGTAAGGACCCGCAGTCAGCGATTATACTGATCCGGGAAATACCAGGTCCCCCCATGTTCGACCAAAGGGGTAGATTGTTCGTTCAAGCCGGCCGCTCCGGCAGCTTCCCGGTAATCCCTGGGTGGCAGGTCCATCGGCTCATCGGTTAAATCAAAGACCCCCCATTGTTGAGGAATAAGAACCTTAGCCCGCATCTCCAAAGTAGCTTTTATCGCTTCCCGAGGATCCATATGATAGGATTGCATGAACCAGCGCGGTTCATAGAGCCCTACCGGCATCAGGGCCGCATCCAGGGGGCCGAATTTTTTGCCGAACTCCCGGTAACCGGAAAAATAACCCGAATCTCCGGCAAAAAAAACCTTTCGCCCGCCGCCCTCTACCAGCCAAGACCCCCAGAGGCGTTGGTTGGTATCGAAAAGCGACCGCTTGGTCCAATGCTGGGCCGGAAGCAGTCGGTAGGTAATACCCTGGTAGGTATAGGTTCCAAACCAGTCCAGTTCCACTACCCGAGCCCCGGGGACCACGGATTCAAACCAATCCTTATAGCCGAGCGGGGTCAAATACAGGGGCGCGGTGCCCAGTCGGCGAATACTGTCCTCATTCAGGTGATCAAAGTGGCCGTGCGAAATTAGGACCACCTGGAAGTCGGGAAGATCCTCCAAAGGAATCGGGAAGGGCGCGTGCCGCTTGACAAAAAAAACGATATCCCCGAAAACCGGGTCGGTGATAATATTCTGGCCCTTCAGCCGGATCCAGAGGGTGGCGTGACCGAGATAGGTGATGGAATCCCCGTGGCTTTGAATTTTCTTGACATTGGTCGGGATACTGGGAAACTGAATGGGTTTCTTTTTCTCCTTGGCATACGGGTTGGAGCCCAATTTCCACCGCAGGAAACGCCATAACCCCCCGGGTTGGTTTTCGATCAGCCAGGGGTTGAAAAATCCGGAGTTCCGATGATGGGCCTTTTTCTTCGCCAGGCTTTCGTAGTCAACTCGCCGGAGAATTGTTTTGAGGAAAGGACCGCGAACCGGAATAAATCAAACCAGCAATAATATCAAGAAGCTAATTTTAATAACCATGGGCACTCCTCACTGTATTCGGACGACTGAATCCTCACTTCCCTATTACTATGAGAAAGATGCCTTTGGTTTTCAAGCCCTAATTCCCCCGTGTCCGAGGCGGGCTCCCAGGAAGCATGAAATATTTCAAGTTTTCGTTTTTCGTAGGGCGGGCGACTCCGCCTGCCGGCTGGGTGAGGGATACGGTTCACTCCACATCCAAGG
This sequence comes from uncultured delta proteobacterium, assembly GCA_963743305.1. Classification (GTDB taxonomy): domain Bacteria; phylum Desulfobacterota; class RBG-13-43-22; order RBG-13-43-22; family RBG-13-43-22; genus CAVQSS01. The sequence continues at coordinate 35,145 of CAVUPH010000021.1, read as the reverse complement.
TAAAGCTAAGGAGACGGTGGTCAAATCCAGCCTCGGGTTGGGCGGCGGGGTCGCCGCCCCTACGAAGAACCACTTCATCATTCGAAATTCGGTGTTCAATATTCGAAATTCGATTTTATTTTCGTATTAAACCAAAAGGCAGGAAAAACCGATGCACCCATTCTCCCGAACATGAAATCTTGGAAATAGTCGATGAAAACAACCGGGTCACCGGGATCCGGGACCGGGCGGAGATCCACCGGCAAGGGCTTTGGCACCGTTCGGTGCATATTTTCATTTTTAATTCTCGGGGGGAAATCTATCTGCAGAAACGATCCCCTCGAAAAGACCAATACCCGGAACATTGGGATTCCTCGGCCGCCGGCCACCTGAACCCCGGGGAAAGCGAAGGAAATAGCCGCACATCGGGAACTGGCTGAGGAACTGGGGATTACTACCGAATTAACCGAGGTCTACCGGCATCCGGCCGGTCAAGAAACCGGTTGGGAATTTGTAACCCTTTTTGTCGGCCGGACCGACGAACCTATCCGCCTGAACCTGGAAGAGGCCACCGAAGGAAGATTTTTTACCCCGCACCAATTGAAGGATCTTCTCGGAGACCCGGATCAAAAAGTGGCGCCGGGTTTCCGTATGTTGTATCAAGTAACCGCAAAACTATCTCGTTGATTTGGTTCATTTCGCTTTTTCGTTGATGTCCGAGTATCGACTTAGCCCAACAGGAGCCGACCATCGCGATGGCAATAACCGTTGCCAAAGGGATCTTTGACGGTCATTGGCGCTTCCCTTCAATCGGGTATCGGCAAACCAGAAAAGTCCGGACCCAGGGGGGTTAGTGAACGCCCTTGATCTGTACCATGCCGTATCCCCCTGATCCCGCGTTTTGTGACCAAGAGCCCCGACTGGAGGTTTCTATCAAGTAGGTGCCGGATTGCAGTTCGACATTCGGTGTAATCTCCCAATAATACGATGGGTTAGGACTTCCTGACCTTCCTCGTGCCTGCCAGATACCTATCTCGGCACCATTTACGTTCATTATCCGTATATTTCCCGGCGCCCCCGTGTAGCCATAATGATAGGTAAAAATATAAGTGATCCGTACTGGACGGTCTATACTGAAGCGCGGATTTTTACCTCCCGGTGAAACACCGGCTTCATTGCCGTTATAAAATATAACCGATTCATTCCCGGGTTGGCCGATCTTCGTTCTGCTTTCATCCGAGCCGCTCCGATCGGCAGGGGCGCTCGCGGTTCCGCCCCCACATACGATGCGCGAGAATCCGAGGCAGAAGTCCTCGTTACATTCCTTGTTATCTCCCATAACCCACGTTGGGCGACGCTTGGCAAGTTCGAACGAAATCGCACCGGAGAAACCATTTTGCCGGCAGAAATAGTCTGCGGCCGGCTTTTGACAGTTGCTCCCCCAGTTCAGGCAATTATCCACATGGCGTCCATTGATCTTTGGATCAAGATATGTTTTTGAATCCACGGGTTCTTTTGCGGGCGTCGTCGCAGGAGTTGGTCCCCGTAACTTCACGCCAGAGTATGTATCGCTGTTGCTCGCTGCATTGGGTACGCCGGTCTTCAACCAGCAATGGAAGGCAGACTTCACATAGGTGTACGCGGCGCACTTGGGGTCCGTGGCGCATTGGTTCTGACAGAACTGCACCGAAGGCGCGGCATCGATTCTTCGGTAGTCAGCGCCCATCCGATCGGTATTGGGCTCGCAGGTCATTCCATTCACGGTCGCGCAGCTTCCGCCCCCGACCGCGCGCTTCTTTACGCCGGATACGGTGTCGTTATTGGGGGCCGGCCCGGGTACGCCCTTCTTCAGCCAGCAATGGTGTGCGGACTTCACGTACGTATAGGCGTCGCACTCCTTATCGGCGACGCAGGCGGAATGGCATGCCTCCACCGACGGGCTGGCATCGATGCGGCGATAGTCGCCGCCCATGCGATCAGTGTTGGCCTCCATGGTGACCGTGTCACCCTGGGCCGATGCCGAGGTTGAGATAATCACAAACATTATTGGTAGTGCCGCGCCAAATGCACACCGCCTAGCTATTGCACCAAAACGACTCATGGAGGCCTCTCTTTAAGGACAGGTATTTAATATTGATAAGTATTTTCTTAAAGCTGGAACGAGTATATAAAAAGGAAAAGACGAGAGCAAGGGAATAAATTGGCCCCAAAGCAAGGGGGAGGTATTCTGAAAGAAAAGGGGTGTTGAAGGATTAGACATTGCGCACCGCCGGGAAGAAGGGGAAACGGGGGGGGACTACCAAAAAGGGGACGAACTACACCCTGGGCCTCCGGCGGACCTCATAGTTCAAGGAGACGATGGAGTCGCGGAAGCCCCAAAATCCAGGTCAATGGAATTCTTCAAGAAAATCAACGAATATACCGGTGGGCGGCCGCACGCAGTTCGTGGCTCTCCAACACGTGAAAAAAACGGATCGATTTAAGCAATGCCGGTGAAAACTGGCCGATCGGCAGATAGCCAATTTTTTTACCTTGACGCTCGGCAAAGGTTCGGCAGAAGGAGCGGGGTGGTTGGGCGGCGATATAGGCCGCCAGGGGCTCCTCGCTGTAGTCGATCCCGGCCAAAAGCAACCTTTCCGACTTTGAGCGGGCCGCGTTAAAAAACCGATCCTTCCAAATCTCGAACATCCGCAAGGGGGGATAGGAGTAGATGGTCTCTCCCCGTATCATCAACCGGGTGAATATCAACTTCAGGGAACCGGCCTTTGATGTGCGGCCCTATATTCAAGACGTTATCCCCAGGCAGCAATTCGGGAAATTCTATTCATTCCCCCCGGGAACCCGATTGAGAAGACGCAACAGGCCATCGAGTATGGTCAGGGGATGGGGCGGGCATCCCGGGATATAAAGATCAACCGGGACAGTAGCGGCGCAGCCGTTTTGCACCTCCGCATGATCCGCATAGGGGCCGCCGGATATGGCGCAGGCCCCGGAGGCTATAACGATCTTGGGAGAGGGGACCGCCTCAAAGGTTTTTTGGAGGGCTAAAGCCATGTTTTGAGTCACCGGTCCGGTGATCAGCAGCCCGTCGGCATGGCGGGGAGAAGCGACGAATTCAATTCCGAACCGTCCCATATCATAGGTGATCGTTCCCAGGACATTAACATCGGCCTCGCAGGCATTGCACCCTCCGGCACAAACTTGGCGCAGTTTCAAGGATCGTCCGAATAAGCGCCTTAAGCTGTCTTCAAGCGGGTCGGCCAATAAAAACTTCTCCCCCGGAATGATGAGATCTTCCCGATGGCGAACGGAGAGCCGGTAATCTTGGCCAAAATCAATGACACCGGCAGGGCAGGCCTGTCGGCATTCCCCGCAAAAGAGACACCGGCCCAGGTCGAGATGAAGTCCCCCCGGGGTGATTGACAGGGCCTTTGTCGGGCAAACATTTTCACAGGCCTGACAGTTGGGAGAGCATTTTGAGGAATCGATTTCCGGACGGCCCAGGTAGCGGTCGGAAAGCCCCGTTTCCCGAGGCGGGAAAGGGATGGTCCGCCGACCTTGCTTTAATCGCGTGGCCAGTGCCTTAAACATCGCTGCTCCTTAAAGATCGTGACCGCAGTAAGAGAGATTGAAACTTTTGTTGCACAGCGGAAAATCGGAGATCTGCTGATTTCTGAGCGCCATGGCCAGCCCCATCCAATTGTGAAAGGAAGGGTCGATTATCTTGTAACGGACAAACCGGCCGGTTTTGTCCGTTATGGCCACATGGCAGATCTCTCCACGCCACCCTTCCACCAGCGAGACGACCATTTTTGAGGCGGCCAACGGGCCTGATTCCTTAAAAAGGGCCCCCCCGGGCAGGGCCTGGAGTTGGTCTAAAATAAAATCGCCGGATTTCTGTATTTCCAGCCAGCGGACATAGACCCGGGCAAAGACGTCTCCCCCTTCCCAGGTGGAAAGCGGGATATGACTCACGGTGTAGATCCCGGAGGGGAATTCGAAACGCACATCGCGCTTAAGCCCGCAGGCCCTGGCCGCCGGTCCCACCAGCCCCAGATCCCGGGCGGTTTTTTTGGGCACCATACCCGTATCTTCCAGGCGGGCCCGCACGGACGGAGTGTGCTGCAGCAGATGAAAGGCATCGGCCACCTGGGCCAGCCCTTTTTTGATCCTGTCGGCCAGCGCGGAGGCCCTTTCCGCGTCCAGGTCAAACCCGACTCCCCCCGGCCGTATCCAGCCCCTTCCGAATCGGTTTCCGCAAACCAGGGCGGTCATATTTAGAAAATCCCCCCGGATTCGTCCGCAAAAAGAAGCCGTGGGCAGGTATCCGATATCGCCGGCAACGGCTCCGAGGTCGCCGATGTGATTGGCTACCCGTTCCAGCTCCAGGGCGATTCCCCGGAGGGCCTGGGCCCGAGCCGTCGGATGGCAGCCGGAAAGGGACTCAATGGCCTGGGCATAGGCGGTGGCATGACCGATGGTGGTGTCGCCGGCCAGCGTTTCCATATAATGAATCGTCCGTTTGTCCGGTCCGCCCTGCAGGGCCTTTTCCACTCCCCGGTGCTGGAATCCCAGGGCGATTTCCAGGTGCAAAACCTTTTCCCCGTGGCACTGGAACCGGAAATGCCCCGGTTCAATGATACCGGCATGGACAGGACCCACGGCCACCTCGTGGATCTCAACACCTGCGACCTGAAAAAAATCAGTCACCCCCGGCAAGATCGGGCTCCCGGTGTCTTTCCCCCACACATCCGGTCCCGGGCGATAAGGACCGTGAAAACGGATCGGTTTGAGCCAGGGATGACCTTCCGGACGAATCCCCCACTGTTCGGCGATTTCTCTTTCAAACCAGTGGGCTTGCGGACACTCAGGCGTTAGGGCCGGATAAGCCGCATCAACCGGTGCGCTGAGGATGGTGAAACTGCCCGTTTCGGCGTGGCCCAAGATCCCCACGAGCCAGGTTTGGCTGTCGTTCGGCCAAATAAAAAGACCATTGATGCGGCCGCCGGATTCCACTTCATGAATGACCACGGACCTGAAGGTGTTCCTATCCACCAGGGGAATATCCACCAGATCGATTTGTTCCCCATTGTGGAAACGCATAAAAGACCGGCCCTTCATTTGGCCCCCCCCACGATTAGGGCCGCCTGTTCCAGCATCTGCCGCAACCCTGGCGGCATCCAGATCCCCAGGACCAGCAACAGACCCAGGGAAACAAAAACCAGGGAAATTTCCGTGGGCCTGGCCCGTTCCGGAACGGTCTCCGGGGCGAGGGACGGTTTTCCCCAGACAATGGGAATGGCATGCTGCAAGGCGGCCACGAAAACCACGCTGCTGCCGAAGAGAAAAAAAATCAGAGGAACGATGGACCGAGTCTCCATGGCCGACTTGACGATCAGCCATTCGCTGATAAAAAGGGCAAAGGGGGCAACGCCGATGAGGGCCAGCAAACTTCCCAAAAGCCCAGTGCCCCAGATGGGCGATACATGCAGGGCCCCTTTGATTTGCCTCATATCATAGGTTTGATAGATTTTTCCCAAGCTCCCGGCACAGAAGAACCCCAAGGATTTGCAGACCGAGTGGTTCAGGGTGTGAAACAGGGCGGCAAAAACCCCCAGGGGACCCAACCCCAGACCAAGGGCAATAATCCCCAGATGCTCGACGCTATGATAGGCCAGGAGCCGTTTGACATCATGCTGAATCAGGATAAAAGCCGCGGCCACCATGATGGAAACCACCCCGAAAAAGAGGATAAGATCATTGGTAAATTGAGGGGTTTTTAGGACGGCGTTCACCAGGGCGATATGTCTCATGATGCAGTAAAGGGCGGCCGTGAGCATAAAGCCGGAAAAAATAGCCGATACCGGCGTGGGGGCCTGACTGTGGGCATCGGGAAGCCAGGTATGCATCGGGGCCAGCCCGGCCTTGGTCCCATACCCGACCAGGACGAAAAGAAATCCGGCTTTGATGAGGGTTGGATCCAGAGATCCCGCGGCCGTCCGCAGGTTGGTCCAGAAAAGGGTGTCGGCCATCCCGGCCGGAAGGGCATTGGTCGAGGCCGCCACCAGAATCGTCCCCAAAAAGGCAAAGGCAATCCCCACCGAGCAGACGATCAAGTACTTCCACATGGCCTCAATCGCGGCCTTCTCCTTGTGCACACAGATGAGAAAGGCCGTGACCAGGGTCGTCGCCTCCATGCCGACCCACATGATCCCCACGCTGTTGGAAACCAGAACCAGGGTCATGGCCGCCAGGGAGGCAAACCACAACGTTCCATAGCGACGCACCCCCGCCAAGGTGAACAGCCCCGAACGGAGTTCCTCATCAAAGTAGTGCCGGCCGTAAACAGAACTCATGACAAAGACGATGGACATGACCACCAGGTGATAGGCGGAAAGGGAGTCCAGGTAGAGCCAGCCGCCCAGGGCCGCCACCGGGCCATCCATGACCACCCGGTAGGCGGCAATCAGGCAGAGGGCCCCGTCGGTCAGAACTCCGGCCAAAATAAAGGCCATTATTTTCCGGCCCGGTTTCATTAACTGGCAAAGGCCGGCGGCAACAACCGGCACCAGGAGGATAAGCCAGAGAAGCATTCCAAAATCCATCAAAAATCAACCTTTCAGTCGGTTCAGTTTATCCACGTCGGTATGTTCAAATTGACGGCTAATGTGATAGGTGGCCACCACCATGACAAAGACGGCCACCCAGACATCCAGCAACACGCCAAGCTCCACGGAAAAAGGAATGCCCCGGACCAGGGAGATCCCAAAGGCGTAAATGCCGTTTTCCAGCACCAGATACCCTAATATTTGGGTCAGGGCCTTTTTGCGGGTCATCAACAGAAAAAGGCCCACCAGGATGGTAAAGAAGGAGAGCGGCACGGCCAACCCGTCTTCGACCACTACCCGCAGACCCAGACGGGTATCGAACCAAAGAGAGGCCAATAGGGCCGCTACCCCAACCAGAAGCGAGGTCGAATAGCCGACAAAGGGTTCCTCTTCGCGGTGGAAGCTGGCCAGACCTAAGGCCCGTAACAGGAGCCAGGGAAACACCCCGCCTTTGAGGATCATGGCCAGCAGGGCGATGACCGTGGTGCGCCAACTCATGGCCGAAGAAAAAAAGAAAGGGAGCAGGCCAAGGATAAAACCCTGAAAGGCCACCAGACGGATACAGGTTCGAAGACGGCTTGATCCCAGCAGTAAAAAATTAGTCAGGATAAGCAAGAGCAAGGCCAGGTCAATAAAATGATTCATCGATTACCTCAACGTCAGAATCAAGGCCAGGGCGCAGAGACCCACGGCGCTGGTCAGCAACTGGGGGACTCGAACCAGCCGCATTCTGGCCATGGAAGACTCTACTATCCCAATGATAACGGCCAGGCCCAGCAGACCGGCGACCGAGACCAGCAAACTAAGCAGCCAAGGCCCTCCATGGGTCGGGAGCAGAATCCCGGTCAGGATGGCGCCCATGATCCACAGCTTGAGGGCCGATCCATAGAGGATGGCGCCGAACTCGGGGCCGCTGTGATCGAGGACCATAACCTCATGAATCATGGTCAGTTCCAGATGGGTGTTGGGGTCATCGATGGGGATTCTGGCGTTTTCGGCGAGAAGGATCACCCCCAAGGCCACGGCGACCAGCATCAGAACTGGGCCTGAAGCACTCCAAAGGCGGCCGTTAATAAGGGAAAACATGCCGGACAACGAGGCGCTTCCCGAAAGGCGGGCCACAGCGGCCAGACCCAGAAAAAAGGCCGGCTCGGCCAAAGCGGAGAAGGTCACCTCCCGGCTGGCCCCCATGCCCTCAAAACTTGACCCGGTGTCCAGGGCGGCAATGACGGTAAAAAAACGCCCCAGTCCAAAAAGATAGGCCAAAAGGACAAAATCCCCCGGAAAGGCCAACAGGGCCGGGCAGGACCCCAGGGGCACCAGCAACAGGGCCATCAGGGTGCTGACGAGGGCTACCAGTGGGCCGGCCTTAAAAACCCAGGTGGTCGTTTGACTGTAGGTTGCCCCCTTGCGCAACAACTTCAGGATATCGTGGTAAGGCTGGAGAACCGGGAGTCCTCTTCTTCCGGCAAAGGCGGCCTTAACCTTGTTGATGACGGACAACATAAGCGGTGCCGCCAACAGGGCCAGGATCGGTGGAATCAGCGCATAGACCGTTATCGCCATTTTTTTCGCTCCTACATTAATTTCCAGATAAAAATCAGAAAGAGGGTCGCCACGATATAAAGGATGTAGATCTGGACACGGCCCTGCTGGAGCCATTGAAGGACGGACATCAAGCGGGCCACCAGTGAAAAGGCCGGCTCATAAAAACCCTTTTGAAAGACATCGGGCGTCTCGCTTAAAAATGAGGCGCTGGACGGGAACAATCCTTTCGGTTTTTGGACCTTTTGCCGCGTATGGAGAAATAGTCGGAAAAGGTCGGTCAAGGGTTGGGCAAAGGAGGATGAGGTGTACTGCATCCTGGGTGTGGGGGCGGCGTAGCCGCATCCCCAGGTTTCGGTCCGGTTTACCACGCGTCGCGAAAGAATGAAGCGGCGGGCCAGGGTCAGGAGAACTGTCAAAAAAAGAAGCCCCAAGGTCGCATAAAGGATCATCGTCAAGGGAAGCCCGGCCTGATCCAACCCGATCTGCACGGTTTCAGAGGGAAGAAGGGTCACAGTTTTTATGACCGGCCCAAGGGCGGCCACGACCCAGGGACCGCCGAATCCGAGGAGCACACAGGCCAGGGCCAGAACCGCCATGGCCGTACGCATGGGCAGGCCGACCTCCCTCGCCTGTCGGGCCGATTGGCTTCTCGGCTCGCCGAGGAAAATGATGCCATAGGCCTTGGTAAAGCAAGCCACGGCCAGCCCTCCGATAAGAGCCAGGCCGGCCAGCGAAGCAACCAGGGCGCCGGAGGGAACAGCGGGAAGGGAGAGGAGGCCGTTCAATGATCCCAGGTAAATCAAGAATTCACTCACAAAACCGTTCAAGGGCGGCAGACCGCAGATGGCTGCTGCCCCGACCAGAAACAGGGTGCCGGTCCAGGGCATCCGTTTCTGCAGACCGCCGAGATGATCGATCTCCATGGTTCCAGTGCCGCGAAGGACCGCCCCGGCGCCGAAGAAAAGCAGCCCTTTAAACAGGGCATGATTAATCACATGAAGCAGCCCTCCGGCAAAGCCCAGGACCGCCAGCGTGGGTGACCCGATGCTGAGTCCCAAAAGACCCAGTCCCAGCCCGAGGGCGATGATGCCGATGTTTTCCACGCTGTGATAGGCCAGCAGGCGTTTCAAGTCATGCTGGGCCAGGGCGAAAAGTACCCCCAGTATTCCGGATGTCAAACCAATGCCGATCAGCAGATAGGCCCACCAAACCTCCGGCGGGCCTATGAGGGTGATGATGCGCAGCAGCCCGTAAATCCCCATCTTGATCATGATGCCGGACATGAGGGCCGAGACGTGACTCGGCGCTGCCGGATGGGCTTCGGGTAGCCAGACATGAAGGGGGATGAAACCCGCCTTGGCCCCGAATCCGAACAGGGCCAGAAGAAACAACCCACCGGCGCCGATTGGGGATTGGGCCCCGCCCGGAACCAGTCGGATAAAATCCAGGGTCCCTTCATCCCAGCCCATTAAAATAAAGAGCAGAATCAGAAAAACGCCACCCAGATGGGCGGCGACCAGGTAGGTCCAGGCGGCCTTCCGAGCCGAGGCCCGGTGATCTTCAAAAATAACCAGGAAAAAGGGGGCCAGGGACATTCCTTCCCAGGCGATCAGAAAGAGGAGCCCGTTGCGGGCCAACAAGACCATGATCATCCCGGCCACCAGGAGGTTGAAAAAAAACCAGTGGCTCCCGACAGCCTGGGTCTCCTTCTCGACCTTCAGATACCTGGCGCCGTAAAGGGCCGAAAGAATCGAGAGCAGCAAAAGGGGCAGTAAAAACAGGGCCGAGAGCGGATCGAGGGCGACCAGAAAGGAACCAAAGGGCATGTCCCAATCCAGGGACAGGACATCGGTCCGGCCCGTAAGCAGGCAAGACAGAGACGGATAAAAACCGGCCAGGCAGGCCAAAATCGTGCCGCCCGCCCCCCAAAAGGTGGACCGGGTAAATGATTTTCCATCCGCCAGGGCGGCCAGACCGCTCAGGAACAAAATACAGACGCTTCCCAATAGGATACTCAATGTCAGCTCCCTCTTAGCCTCTGTGATTATCGATTAGACTTTTTTGAAGGCGGCTTCGATTCGTTGGATTTCGGATAGGATTTCCCGTCGGGAGGCCTGGTGTTCAATGGCCACCCTGAGCTTTTCATCGCGCAGGGCGAAGGCAATTCGGGAAAGCATATGGAGATGGGCCCGAACCGTGGGGCTCATTATGGTGAAAAGAGCGTTAACCGGCTTCCCATCCAGTGCCCCGAATTCAATGGGCTTTTCCAGGAAGCAAAGGGAGACGAACGGTCTGGTGATGTGAAGGACCACCGGATTGCGAACATGCGGAATGGCAATGCCGTCGCCTATCCCGGTGGACCCCAATTCCTCCCGCGCTAATAAGACCTGAAAGAGAAATTCCCGATCCACCTCGTCAGGGAGCCAGATATGGGCGATAATGGAACGCAGCACGGTCTCCTTGGTATCGCCTTCAATCCGATAAAGGATGCCTCCGGTTTCGAGGGCTTCCACCAGCGAAGGCATAGGGACGTCCGTGCTCTCGGGCTCACGAAAAATATCAGGTGATACCGCCATGTTGCGCCTGGTCGCCCATTCCAGGAGTTCGGCCCGATTCAGACGATATTGTTCATTCACCCGGTAAGCCGGGACAACCTGTTTGTGGATCCAACGGTAAATGGTTTTTTCCGAAACATTCAGGGCCGCTGCCGCGTCCTTTACGGTTATATTCATTAGTTAAATCTGTCTCCATTTCAATACGGTTTTGGATGGGCTTTAAAAATGTCTCCTCAACCTCAAATGGGTATCCCAAAGATATCTAGTGTCCTCTATTTTGAATAATTGTCCATAGATGTCAATGAAAATATTTTTGAACTACTCCGCATCGAGGAGGCCGACCTATGGAATTCGTCTTAAAAATCAACGAATATACCGGTGGGCGGCCGCACGCAGTTCGTGGCTCTCCAACACGTGAAAAAAACGGACCGATTTAAGCAATGCCGGTGAAAACTGGCCGATCGGCAGATAGACAATCTTTTTTCCTTGACGCTCGGCAAAGGTTCGGCAGAAAGAGCGGGGCGGTTGGGCGGCGATATAGGCCACCAGGGGCTCCTCGCTGTAATCGATCCCGGCCAAAAGCAACCTTTCCGACTTTGAGCGGGCCCCGTTAAAAAACCGATCTTTCCAAATCTCGAACATCCGCAAGGGGGGATAGCTTAAGACAAAGCCCCCGTACTCACAGCGGGAGATCCCCGGTCCGACCACGTTTTCACCGGCCGGAGTGGCGTAAAAAGCCATGTCCGACTCCTGATCGTGCTCCCCCAGCCAGGTGATCTTCCAGGGAAACCGTTCTGCCTGGTTCGTCGACGGTTCATCCTCATCGAAAATAAACACCACGGACCCTACCTGGCCCCGGACGGAACGTTCTTCCCGGACATAGATTTTACTTTCCACCAGATGGCGCAGCGTCTCCTTCACGTCCAACCCGTCCAAAAGAGAGGTGGTAAACGGATGCAGCCGGACCTGTTCCTGAGACAAAATCCCTCGGGCCTTCTTCTTAACGTAATCCCCCAGACCTTCCACCCGGATGTCTTCAGGGGGATAGGAGCAGATAGTCTCTCCCCGCCAGCGTTTTTTGAACTCCTCCTGTTCGGCCGGGGATGCCCTTCTTTTCGCGGGCACCGGTACCAGACGGCGGCGAAAAGTCCGGAAGCGCCGATAGAACTGGATCCTTTTCTGATTGATCCGGAGATCCCGGGCGGTCACCTCGATTTCCGGCAATCGGGACGGGCTTTCCTGGTAAGGGTAAGCGGAGCCCTTCTCCCAGACTTCGTAAGCGAAGTCATCGTTGACCGCTCCGCGAGCCGCCACCAGAAGTTGGTAAAAATCCGGCGTCAAGGTCCCCTGGATTAAGGCATAGTTACGGGCGAATTTTTTTAACACCGCCAAGGTCGGTTCCCTAATTTTTTCGCGGCTGTTCTGGTAATGCTGCTTTTGCGCCTCCCCCAGCAGTTCGTCGCGGAGACGCAATCGATCCAGACTCCGGAAAACGGCCGGATCGCCGGCTACTCGGGCCTTGGTTCGTTCTTCTTCGTATCTTCCTTGTAAAAAGGGCAGCTCCGAAAGAATCTCCCGGCTGGAATCCTCCTTCAGGTTTCCCAGCAGGACCCCGGAGCGCGTCTCCCGCCCCAGGGGCTTGGCGGGATTCAAATCGAGTTGCCTGCGGACTCCCGAGAAATGCCCCAGCCCGCAGACTAAAATAACCCGTTGGTATCGGCGGCCTAAGGCCAGGACCTGAGAGGCCATGCTCCGTTCCCGCAGCAGGTCGTCGGTAGTCGGGGTCTCACTCCCCCGTTCCTCCCAATACGCCCGGCAATAGGCTTCGTACCCGATTTGGGTCACCGCATAGGGGTCCGGCAGCGGATCGCGAAATAGCGGATAGCCCTCGGTATCCCGATCCACAAAAGAAATGGGGAGCGCATGCTCCAGGGCCAAGCGAACCGTCTCGATGATCCCATCCACGGGCTCTATGGGCAGGTAGACCGTTCTTCCGGACTTTTCCGGATAAACCAGGACCGAGAGGAAGGGCAAACGTTTGACGGCGGCTACCATTTTTTCCTGCAGGGTTGGGGGCAATTCCACTGCCACGGCCGAAGGCCGGAGATCGGTAAAACGCCGGTGGACTTCCAGAGCGAATTCCAGACGATTATGCAGGATAGGGACGAGGTGAATATTGTTAAAAACAAAAGGGTTTATTTGGTTCATTCGTCTATTTGGTTTATTTCGATTAAATGATTATCGTATTAGGCGTAAAATGGTTAGAGCCCAAATATCCAGAAAAACCAAATATCCAAATAACGAAAGAAACCAAATAAACGATATCAACCAAAGTACATGAGGGCCTTTTCGCCCAGGATCATCTCCAAGGCCATCCGGAGGGCGTAACCAGGGCGTTCTTCGCCGGGAACCCTCTTCAGCAGACCGTCGGTTTCCAGGACCTTCAGGGCGTAGCGGGCGATATTGATCCCGTCCCGCACCGTGAAGCGTTCATGCGCCCGGTGGGCTGACTGCAGAAATCGAACCACATAATCCAGAATATCCGAGGGGGCGAAGGGCAGGTTGCGCTGGAGGATCAGCCGTTCTTCGTCCGGCTCGGGAAAGTCGATGAAGATCTGAGGCTGGAGGCGGGAATGAATATATTCCGGCAGTTCATAGGTGCTGGCATCGTCGTTCATGGTGGCACAAAAACGAAAATTCGGATGGGCCCGAACTTTTAGACCGGCGACGATCGATTCCACCGTGCGCCGGTTGTCCAGCAAAGGCGCCAAAGAGGCCCAGGATTTTTCGCTCATCCGGTTGCCTTCATCCAGGATCAGTACTCCACCCCGCAGCATGGCCGTCACCACCGGACTGGCCATGTAACGGATTTTCCCCTGGTCGGCAATGACCGGGGTGACGACCAAGTCTTCCGGCCGGGTGTCCATGGTAGCCTGAAAAAAATAGACCTCCCGACCTAAGCGGCGGGCGGCGGCGTAGGCCAGGGTGGTCTTGCCCACTCCGGGCTTGCCGACAATGCGGGGATGCAGGGGGAGGTCCTGTTCCTCCACCACCAGCCAGGCGGCCAGTACCTGGTCAATCAAATCCGGCTGTCCCACCCAGTCCAGTGGAAAAACATCCGGACGACATAAGTGCAGGGTGACCCCTTCGATGACTACAGTTTCCATGTATTCTGATTGTTCCTTTTTACCTTAATCGTTCAATTTCCGGTTATTTCTCTTTCAGGGGTAAGAGAATTTATTCCGACCGGATCCCTTTCAGATAGTCTTCCAGATTTTTAAAGGGTGCCAAGGCCGGACAGGAATTCCGAGCCACCTCCCAATTGGGCTGGTCGGAGAGCATGGGCTTAAAGAAAGGCCACTGACGGCAAGGGGTGGGTTTGACCGGATGGATGGTGCACTTGCCTTCCACCGCAAAATGACAAAAGCCGTCGGTTTCTCGAACGTGAATGTATTTCTGGCCATTCTTCTCCAGGCAAAAACGGGCCAAAAAATCCTCGACCGGAAGGTCCAAGAATTCGGCGATGCGTTTTTCTTCTTCTTTGTTGAAATAAATCCCCCCCTCACCCCGGCAACAGGTCCCGCAGACCTGGCACTCGAATCGGGCCTGGGCTTCCTCATAAACGGCTTTTGAGGCTTCTTCTTTATCTCTAATGGCCATGGGCTCTTCCCGGGTGTCTCAAAAGTTAGGTTTTTCTATTTAGATTCTTACATCCAGGGTTATAGACAAATTCTCAAAACCCTGGATATAAGAATCTAAAACCAGCGGCAATCGGTGTATAGCCCAAAAAATGGAAAGATGCTTTCCTGGACCGCCCGGACCGTGGCCTTAGCCTCGTGATTGGCCCGTTGCCACTTGGCTTCTTCTTCGCGATGCTCCTCGTCGCGCAGCCACTTTTCGTCGTAGCCCAGGACGCGAAGGGTCTCCTGGAATGGGGCGGGAAGGCTTTCCTGGCCCAGTTCCCGACCCCGCATGATCGACCAGGCCAGGGTCCAGGCCCGGGCCACGTTTACCGGGTGATAACCGCCACCACCTAAGGCCACCCAAGGCTTATCCAGCCCCTTGAAAAACCGCACCGCGTGACAAAATCCCTTGGAGGTCAGACTGAGGTTGGCCAGGGGATCGTTGTAGAAGGTATCCACCCCCAACTGGGTGACGATCACGTCGGGCTTAAAGGCCTGTACTACAGGCGGGACGATCTGGTCAAAGGCCCAGATAAAAATCTGATCGTCTGTCCAGGGGAAAAAGGGGACATTGACCGAATACCCGGTCCCGACCCCGGTCCCCATTTCACTCACAAATCCGGTGCTGGGGAAAAGGGTCCGGCCGTTTTGGTGAAAAGAAAGGGTCAGGACCCGATTGGTCCCGTAAAAGGCTTCCTGCACCCCGTCACCATGGTGGGCGTCGATATCGATATAAGCCACCCGAAGGCCTCGGGAAAGCAAATGAATAATAGCCAGGACCGGATCGTTGAGATAACAAAAGCCGGAGGCGGAACTCTTATGGGCGTGGTGCATGCCGCCGGCTATATGGAAAGCGACCGGTCCCTGGCCGGAGGCTACCCATTCCGCGGCCTGCAGGGCTCCGCCGGCGCAGAACAGCCCCCAATCGAGGACCCCGGGGAAAACCGGATTGTCCCCGGGCCCCAGGCCATAAGCTCCCCATTCCGCTTGAAACCGACCGGAGTTGGCTTCCTTCAGGACCTGCAGGTAATCCCAGGAATGAAAGGTCAAGACCTCATCCTCGGAGGCCTGACGGGCTTCCAGGGTCCGGGTCTTTTTCCCCGCAAAAGCCCATAGGCCTCAATCAGTTCAACGGTCAATTTAAGACGTTTGACCTGCAGGGGATGGGTCGGTCCGTAATCAAAACCTTGATAGGCGTCGCTGGTTATCAGCAGTGGGGGCATGGGTATATGGGGGAATGAGGAGTCAGCATCCGATTAAACTTTATCCGGATTCTGACTCCTCTATTTAAGACTTACATCATTCGATTATCTTTTCAGGCTTTTTTCCATCCTGGCCAGTTCGGATTTTATTCCCTCGGGTACCCGGTCGCCAAATTGTCCCAGGAACATCCGGATATCGGCCAATTCCTGGTCCCATTCGGCGGGATTTACCTCGAAGAGGGCGGCCAACCGGTCCCGGGAGACGTCCAAACCCTCGGTATTGAAATCCTTCAGATCCGGAACCAGGCCGATGGGGGTCTCCCGGGCGCCGACCTGATCCGGGTTCGTCGAGCGGTCAATGGCCCACTTCAACACCCGGATATTCTCTCCGAATCCGGGCCAGAGGAATTTCCCCTCTTCATCCCGACGGAACCAGTTGATGGAAAAAATCTTGGGAGGATGGGTCATCCGGGGCCCCATGGCCAGCCAATGCTGGAAATAGTCAGCCATGTTATATCCGCAGAAAGGCAGCATGGCCATGGGATCCCGGCGCAGGACCCCCTCCTGGCCGACGGCCGCTGCCGTGGTCTCCGACCCCATCCGGGCGCCGCAAAAAACCCCATGCTCCCAATTGAAGCTTTCATACACCAGGGGCAGCAACTGGCTCCGTTTACCCCCGAACAGGATAGCGGTTATGGGCACCCCTTTGGGATTGTCGATTTCCGGGGAGACCGTCGGACAATCCTTGATGGAGACGGTAAACCGGGAATTGGGGTGGTCGACCCTTCCTTCTGAAGCCGGGGTCCAGGTTTTTCCCTTCCAGTCCAGGATATGGGGCGGGACGGCGTCGGTCAGGCCCTCCCACCAGGGTTCGTTGGTGTCGGTATTCAGCCCGGTATTGGTAAACAGGACCGGATAAAAATTGCCGGCCTTGAGGGTCCGGATCATGTTGGGGTTGGTCTTCATGGACGTGCCCGGCGCTACCCCAAAAAATCCGGCTTCAGGATTGATGGCGTAAAGCCGGCCATCCGGGCCGATATTTAACCAGGCAATGTCGTCCCCCAGGGTCCAGATCTTGTATCCCGGTAGGACCGATTGGAGCATGGCCAGGTTGGTTTTTCCGCAGGCCGAAGGCAGGGCGGCCAGCAGATAATCGATTTTTCCATCCGGCGATTCGATACCGATAATGATCATATGTTCGGCCAGCCAGCCCTCCTGCAGACCCAGCCAGGAAGCCAGGCGCAGCGAAAAACATTTTTTCCCCAAAAGGGCGTTTCCCCCGTAACCGGAGCCGATGCTCCAAACCAGGCTGTCATTGGGAAAGTGCATGATGAATCGCCGGCTCGGATCAAAATCCCCTACCGAGTGAAGCCCTTTGACGAAATTTTCCGAGTTTCCGATTTTATCCAAGACTCCCCGGTCCATGCGGGTCATAATGCGCATACTGACGGCCACATAGGTCACATCGGTCACCTGCACGCAGGCCTTGGCATAGGGGGAATCCGGATGGCCCATCATATAAGGCAGCACGTACATGGTCCGACCGCGCATGCAGCCGTCGGTCAACCCGGTCAGCATCTTTTTAGCCTCCCCGGGCTCCATCCAGTTATTGTTGGGACCGGCCGTCTCTTTGTCCTTCTGGCAGACGAAGGTCAGTTTTTCGGTTCGGGCCACGTCGGTGGGATGGCTGAGATGCCAGTAGGCATGGGGCCATTCCTTATGATTCAATTCGCGAAAGATCGGTTGGCCGTTGATTCGCTCCTCCTTGATCCCGATCTCGACCAGCCGATGGGCTTCCTCCTCGGATCCGTCGCACCAATAGATCTTATCCGGCTTGGTCAGCCGGGCCTGTTCTTCAACCCACTTTTCCACATAGGTAGCCATAATGATAACCCTTTCTGTTTCCTCAGCTCAATTTGAAATTCTTCAGGCCTTTACCTGATTTTTTCCAAAAGAATTTGTTTAAAGGATATAAACTCCTCTTCACCGATCAAGTCCTGTTTCCGAAGTTTTGTCAATCGATCCAAAACATCCAGGGCCTTTCCTTGGAACTCCTTCCGGTTCAGATCAAAATCCGGGGGACGCTGTTTCAAGGTAATATTTAAGTCGGCTTCGGAAAACGGACCTGTCGGATTGGAATCCCGGGGACCCGTCTGGGTCAGAAAGTCGTCCCAGGCTTTTTGCAGGCCGTCCATTTCCCCCATGGACTCCTTTAGCCGTTGTAACAGGTGCCGGTTTTCCCGGATAAGTGATATCTTCTCACTGGCATTTTTCACCGCCACTTCCAGTTCTTCCAGTTTAAAAGGCTTACGGATGTAATCATAGGCCCCGCCGCGAATAGCCTGAATGGCTGTATCCAAAGAGGCATAGCCGGTGATAATGATTACCTCGCATTCCGGATAAACAGCTTTTACCTCCTTAAGGACCTGCAATCCATCGGCCCCCGGCAGCATTAAATCCGCAATGACCACATCATAGGGCTGGTTTTTGAAATCCCGAATGGCTTCCCGGCCGTTTTTCTGGAGCTGGAGCTCTCTTTCGGGCTTTTGCAAAAAATCCCGAAGCATGGCCCCCAGGATCTCATCGTCCTCGGCGATTAACATCCGAATCTGGCTTTTTGCTATCTCCATGAGCTCAAAGAGTTCCCCTTTCAACCGGTCTATAATTTATATAGCATTGCGCTCCTCTCTCTGTCAACAAACCAAGTTTGATATTCTTCGGAAAAACCCTTTTGCCGAGACCCGACGGCCTTACCAGAAAAGGGGGGTACCCACCCCAAAAGGCGAAGCGTCTTTCTTAAAAGGGGGGGAGAAAAGAACTCTTCTTGTAGTCTTTGGCGAGGAGGCGCCTTTTCCTCGGACTAATTGGCGCAGGAGACCGCGAAGCGCCTGGTTTTAAATAGATGCCCGAGGACGCAGTGACATTAATTCGAAATCCGGGGGGAAGAACCACTGGGCAAGTCCCCCATGAATGGCGGGAGACTTCGCAATACCTGCCTGATTTTAACCGCCAGGGCTTCCGGGGTGAAGGGTTTCTCTAAAAAGGCCAGCCCTTCCTCTAAGACCCCGTGATGGACGATGGCGTTGTGGGTATACCCCGACATAAACAACACTTTCAGGTCCGGTCGGATCCGGGAGAGCTGACCGGCCAGGTCCCGACCATTCATGCCGGGCATAACGATATCGGACAAGAGGAGATTTATCGGGCCGGGATATTGCCTGGCTACGCCCAAGGCCTCTTCCCCATTGCTGGCTTCTAAGACCGAATACCCCTGCCTCTCCAGGATTTCCCGGATAGGGGTCCTCAACAATTCCTCATCCTCCACCAATAAGATGGTTTCCGACCCCGGCGGGACCTTCCCGGAGCCTGCCCCGGCAGAATCAAAGGGAGCCGATCCTTCCGCTTGGGGAAAATAGATCTTAAAGGTCGTTCCTTTACCGACTTCACTATACACCCAGATATACCCTCCGGATTGTCTGACGATTCCATAAACGGTCGAAAGGCCCATCCCGCTTCCCTTTCCCCATTCCTTGGTGGTGAAAAAGGGCTCAAAAACATGGGATTTGGTCTCCGCGTCCATACCTTTCCCATTGTCGCTGATGGCCAGCAGAGCATAATTACCTACAGGCATGACCGGGTAGCGGCGAGGGCTGGTCTGTCCTACAGCCACATTGCTCGTTTCAATGATCAGCTTTCCGCCCGCGGACATGGCATCCCGAGCATTGATCGCCAAATTTACAATAACCTGCTCCATCTGCCCCCGGTCGCCGGCAACGTTGGTCAGGGTCGGGTCCAGCACGGTTACCAGCTCGACTTCTTCCCTCACCAAGCGCCCCAATATTTTCTCTAAATCAATAATGATGGCGTTTAAGTCCAACACCTTCGGTTCGGATACCTGTTTGCGGTTCAAGGCCAGGAGTTGTTGGGTTAGATCCGCCGCCTTTTGGGCTGCTTTTTTTATCTCCCGGACCTGTCGAACAACCCCGGTTTCCCCGACCGGGGGGTTCATCAGGATCAGATCACTATAGCCCATAATGGCCATCAGCAGATTGTTGAAATCGTGAGCCACCCCGCCGGCCATCCGGGCGATGGCTTCCAGTTTCAGGGACTGGTGAAATTGCTCTTCCAGGAATTTCAGCTCCGTGATGTCAATAAAGCTCTCCATCAGGCATTTTCGTCCCCCCCAATAAATGGGGGATACTTTCTTGATAATCGGAACCGTCTTTCGGTTTCCCTTAACCAGCACCTGTTCGGCATTTTGAATGGATTGGGAAAAATCGATAACCGGGCACCGCCCCTTTTCCATTACGCACATATATTGATTGCAAAAGGACCCGACCACTTCCTCCTTGGAAAGACCGATAATCTCCAAGGCCGTCTGATTGGCTTCCAATATCCGGTAGTTTTTGGTATCCACAATCACTACCCCGGCGTTAATGGAGTCCAGGATAGAAGTTAGCTCCCTGCGGTTTTTTTCCAAGTCCAAGGTGCGCAAGGCGACCTTTTGATCCAGCACTCCTTTCTGATTGGTCAATTTTTGAGAAAGGATTTTGTTATGCAGCATACTGGCAAGTTGTTGGACCCCCAGTTCCGCGAAGCGGGCTTCTTGCGAGGGGATGGCTGTCGCCCAACGGCCCAATTCCACTAAAACCAGGCCTAATATTCCGGTCGGGATTACTAAGGGAAAGATCAGAAAAATCCCCTGCGGTTCCTCCAGTGTCTGATGAGAACCGGGTTCCCCGTTCCGGACCGATTCCAGCGCGCCGGCGATCGCCCCGGACTCCACCAAGCGGGCAAATCGTTCCTCCATCCGGATCTTATTGGTTTCAGGTCGTGACGCCCCGAAACGAAATTCAAAAGACTCCTGGTCCAGCCAGAAGATGGATACGGTTTGCGCTTCAGGAAAAAGGCGAAAAATTTCCAGGCCGTCCGCAATGGTTTTGGCCAGGGGTTCATCCGCCATCCGGTTGCTCGGAAAACGCATCAAGGCTTCCAGAAAACGATTCCAGGATTTGTTAGCCTCGGTCTCGGTATTTTCAATCGTAGCCATAATCCAAACCTCAATCCCCTGGGTTAATGGAGCCCCATAATTGTTGTAGCTTCTTCAAACTGCTGCAGGATATGGGGAGTCATTTCCGTCAGAGTATTTGGCGGGAGACCTAATACTTCCCAGGCCTGCTCATTCGGTCGGGGAATCAAGTCATCGCCGCCAAACCCCAATTCCAGCGCCCTAATCAGCGTATCCGCTATGTGTACCGCCGCTACCAGAGGATCCGGGGGCTGCCCGACCAACCCAACATGATGACCGCCGATAGCTTTTTGAATGGCCGGGGACAAATTCCAGTTTTCCACCAACAAACGGCCGCCCTGACTATGGTCTATCCCCAGGATCTCCAACTCTGACTCCCAGAGCGGCTGTTGGCATTTATTCGCTTGGTCCAGGGCTCGGGAAAATTCCTTTTCAGCGAATTCAAAAAAAACCAGTTTCCCAATATCATGAAGGATACCGGCCACAAATAAATTTTCCACATTCGCTAGGCGGCAGGCCTGCCCGATTAACCGGGTGGCAATCCCCACCCCTACAGAATGAGCCCAAAAATCGACCGGCCGAAAATCAAACGCTGAATCCTCCTTGGCAAAAAGATCCAGGACGGAAGTGGCCAGTACCAGATTACGGACTTCGTCAAAACCCAAGACCACCACTGCCCGAGAAATCGTATCAACCTGTCCGGGAAAACCATAAAGCACTGAATTGGCCAACCGCAAAACCCGGGAGGCGGAAGCGGGGTCGGAAGAGACTATTTGTGAAATAGCCTGGGCTGTGGACCGGGGTTCGGCCATGACTTCAGAAAGCGCCAGATAAACGGTCGGCAAGGTCGGAAGATCCCGGATATTTTCAATTATTCTCTCTATAACCCTCATAATCACAGAAAATTTTGAATGACCCTTTTTACGGCCAGTTGAAAAATCTCCTTTTCCAGGTGTGTGGTCGGTTCCCATTTTAACCGCCAATTCACCCGGGCCAAGGCCCGATCCATTACCTCCGGACTTACTTCCGGCTCTTTTTCGGGGACTCCCTCCTCTTTGACCTTCACGGTTTTGCACCCCCAGGTCTTCAATACCTTCAGGTGCCGCGGTTGAAGTTCAACCCCCCGGGGCAACAAGGTCTGTCCGAACTGATTTAAAACCGGTTCAGTCAGAATTAACCCGGGTTCAACAGCCTTTAGTTCGTTAAGTTGCAGGATCATGCCCATTTTTTTGTCGATCCGACCTTTTTTTTGATTTTCGATAGCTTGCAGGGAAAAGTCTGCTTCCCCGAAGATCGATATTCTTATCGACCGGTCCTCTCTAAAACTTAAATTGACGCTGAACTGCACTAATAACCATACAAAATTTCAGAAATTACTAGTTCAATTCAAATAGAATTATTTTATCTTATTAAAAATATTGAATAAATTGCTAACAATCCCTGACAGGCATCTTTTTTGCAAAACTTTAATAAAAAACCCATATTTTTACATAAGGATTCGACTTTTCCCTGATGCCAGATATCAAAAAATATTTTAACTATTGGAAAACAAAACCTTTTAACCTGACCCTGATATTGATTGCGTCTTTGTTTTTTTCAGTTATCCTGGCCCCTGCCTCTCCCTCCGAAAAGGCCATGGCCGCCGATATCACCCTGGCCTGGGATCATAATTCGGAGCCCGACCTGGGCGGGTATAAACTCTATCTTGGTACTTCCTCCCGAAATTACACCCAGGTCGTAGATCTGGGGTTGTCCACTCAATATACGATCAGCAACTTGGTCGATGGAACGGTCTATTTTTTTACTTTAACGGCTTATAATCAGAAAGGATTTGAGAGCAGTTTTTCCAACGAAGTGCGTTACCCGTCTATTGAGTATACGGAGAGGGTCTTTCTTCCAGTGGTGCTCCAAGGCGGTTGATCCATTTCTTGCCCTTTGGTTCTTTTCTCGCTTTATACTCGGCCGAACAGATCCCGATACTTCCGGCACCGGTCGAATTTCAAATAGGGGATAACCCCGGCGGTATCCGCGTCGCTCAGGGGAATGAACTTGCCTTTGGCCTTCAGGCAGACCTGGCCCTGATAGAGGAGTTCTCCTTCGCTGAAAGCGATCCGCCCCGCATCCTTGACCAGGCGGCAGACAATTTCGATCTCCTCTTCCACCGGGACAGGGGCGAGGTATTTGACGGTCAACTCCCCGGTTACATAAAAAACATGCTTTCCCCCGAACACGGTGGCCGCCCAGCCCATGGTTTCATCCAGCAGACCGGCCAGCACTCCGCCATGCGCCGTATTCAGGTAGCCGTTCAAATGGCGCGGCAGCTTCAACCTCGTCCGGATTGTGTCCCCCTCCACAAAAAATCGGGTTCGGACCCCGCAATGGTTTTCATCACCGCATAAAAAGCAGCCCGAGGAATGGGGCAGGTATTCTCGTTCTTCCAATTTCATTTCAGCCTCTCTGAAGCTCCATATCGTCCTGGGTGACGATCCGGAGAGATTAGTAGTGAAACCGCGACCGCCCTCGATGACTCCGCAAAAAGTCCCCAGCGCTGTCATTGCGAGGAGTGAAACGACGAAGCAATCCGCAAGAATCAGCTAGTTACCATGGTGGGGATTGCTTCGCTTCGCTCGCAATGACAGGTTTTTGGACTTTTTGCGAAACCATCAGCCCTTTACTCGCTGTAGTTCTTGATTTTTCGGGAACCCAGGATAAAAAAGAGCAGGGCGTAGCCGATCATCACCAGAATGGCCGTCACCCCCTGTTCATCCAGAACCGGTTTCCGGATCAGGATATTGGTGTGCGTCAGGGGCAGGCAGAGAATAAGGTATTGCAGCAGCTTGGGCATCCGGTCCAGGGGGAAAAAAGTCCCGCTGAAAAAGACCATGGGCAGGATGAAAAAATTGGCATAGGTGGAGGTGTCCTCATGGGTCTTGGTCAACATGCCGATGAGCACGCCCATGTTGGCAAAGAGGAAACAATTCAGCAGCAGGGTGAAAAGAAAAAGCCAGGAAAGGTGGAACCCGGCACCCGCCACCAGCCCGACCAGGATAATCATCAGCGAAGCAAACAGCCCCCGGACCATGCCGGCCAATACATAGCCGGCCATGATGGAAGTGGGGGCGATGGGGGCCTGGATCAGGACCTGAAAGGTTTTGAAATAAACCCGGCTCAAGTTGAGCCCGCTGGCCACCCAATTATAGGAATTGTTCATGGAACTCATGGCCACCAGCCCGGGCAGCAGGAAGCCCAGGTAGGTCCCGCCCGGGACCTGCACGCTGCGTCCCAGACCCAACCCGAAGGCCAGCAAATACAGCAGGGGCACCATCATGGAAGTAAAAATATAGCCCAGACGAAAAAGTTTCTTCTTGAACTGGATCATTTCCCGAAGAAAAACCGGATACCAGTTCATTGCTCGATTCGCCCCCCGGTCAGCTTGACAAAGACGTCCTCCAGGTTGGACTTGCGCATGGTGACCTCGGTCTCGATTTCCCGCAAATGGCACTGGGCGTCCTCCCGGCTGGCACACATCCGATAGACCCGGCTGCCGTCCCGGTCCGCATATTCCACCACGAATTCTCCAACCATCTTTTTCAGGTTGGCCGGGGTGTCCAGGGCGATCAATTTCCCTTGGGAAAGGATGCCGACCCGATCACTCAGGGCCTCGGCCTCTTCGATGTAATGAGTCGTCAGTAAAATCGTCCCTCCCTGGGCCTTGATCCGCCGGATCATGTTCCAGATCTCCCGGCGCACCTGGGGGTCCAACCCGATGGTGGGCTCATCCAGAAAAAGGACTTTCGGCCGGCCCAGGATGGCCCGGGCGATCAGCAAGCGCCGCTGCATGCCCCCGGAAAAGGTCAGGATATTATCGTTTCGCCGCTCCCAGAGACCAACCGAACGGAGTTGCTCCTCGATCTTGGATGCCAGGCCTGGAATATGATGCAGGAGTCCGTAAAGGCGCAGGTTATCAAAGGCGGACATCTCCCGGTCCAGGTTGTTTTCCTGGGGAACCACGGCGATGCGTTTTTTAATTTCCAGGGGATCCTCGACCACGTCAATCCCATCCAGGAGGGCGCGGCCCGCCGTTGGTTTGACCAGGGTGGTCAGGATCTTGATGGTGGTGCTTTTCCCGGCCCCATTCGGTCCCAGAAGCCCGAAGATTTCATTGGTTTCGATGCGCAGCGAAAGAGCCTCAACCGCCCGAATCCTTCCATATTCTTTGGTCAGGTTTTCCAGCTCGATCATAGACCAACAATTCGCTTGACAAGCCTTTTCATTTTGCTTTCATTTATAATTGTTTCGGATTACGAATCTAGGGTTGTTATGTCCACCATCCGCCAAACTATCATCTCACTGCTTCAAGGCCAGGATTTATCCGCCAGGGAGATTTCCCAGATCGTCGGGATTCGGGAAAAAGAAGTCTACGATCATCTGACCCATATCGCCCGGTCGGCGGCGGTAAAAGGAAAATTAATCGTCCTTCCGGCCTCCTGCCGACGCTGTGGTTTTATCTTCAAGAAACGCGGCCGTCTGACCGCCCCCGGCAAATGTTTTCTTTGCCACAGCGAGTCCATCAGTCCGCCCCGTTTTGCTATCCACGAATAGAAATTCCTCCTCAACCTTCCTTTTTCAAAGGAAGACGCTGTAAGGATTCTCCATTTGAATGAAAACAGCAGGAATTTCTTAGGATTGAACCTTCAAAACCCCGGTAGCCCGGTACCGTCCGGCGACATGAATCGGGAACCGTTGGCCTAAAACCCTTTGATGGGTCCGACGGGCCAGTTCGGGATGATTGTTATGTTCCGAAAGATGGGCCAGACAAACCCACTGCATCCGGTGGCTAGCCGATCCTTTCAGCACCCCGGCCGCCTCTTGGTTGGAAAGATGCCCGCCCAGTCCGCGAATCCGTTGTTTTAGAAATTCCGGATACGGACCCTGCTCTAACATCTCCGGATCAAAATTGCTTTCCAGAATAATCGCGTCCAGGGAAGCGATAACGGTTTCCAGTCCCTGAAAAAGGTGCCCCAGATCGGTAAGAATCCCCAAGCGTCTTTGGCGGGTTTCCACCACAAAAGCCACGCCGTCAGCCCCATCGTGAGGGGTGGGGATGGTCTGAACGGATACGCTTCCAAAAGAAATCCCTTCCCCGGCCTGAAAAGGACGGACCTCCGACAACCGGCCCAGTTGAAGCGTTTTCCCGGCAGCCAGGGTCCGGGGGGTGATGTGGAGCGGTATCCCGTATTTCCGCTGGTAGATGCCGGCGCAGCGAAGATGATCCGCATGGTCGTGGGAGATAATCAAGGCATCCACTTTCCGAATGTCCTTTCCCAGAGCGGCCAGCCTCTGTTCCGCCTGGATGCCGCTGATGCCGGCGTCAAAAAGCAGTCTGACCCCTTCGGCCTCCACGTAGATGCAATTTCCGTTACTGCCCGATTGCAGCGAAATGGCTATCATTTGGAATTACTCGATTTAAATGTATTAAAGACTTTCCAATTTTTCAAAAATCCCTCCCAACCTCCCTTTTTCAAAGGGAGGAGTCTAAAGGAGGAAGGGGTTCCCCCCTTTGAAAAAGAGGGGTGAGGGGGGATTTGTCGTTTGGTCTATTACTGCAACCTCTTCCGATACTAATAATCAAAAGGCGGATCTGTTTCCTCGATGTCAACCCTCTTTATCGTCCGGGGCACCCCTTTTCCTCCTGGCGGTTACAAAAACATAATAAATCATGAGCAGGGGTAAAAAAGCCAGTCCCACTTCAAATTTCCCTTTAAATAGAAAATAGGTGCTGATTCCCACGATCAAGAGAACCAGTATGATTTGAATGATCGCCGCGATTTTAGTCATTTGTTCGTAAAGCCCTTACTATCCATAGTGTGAAAATACCTTTCCGAGATCGGAAGCGCTCAGACCGACTCGTTCTCCAACTACTTGGTCATTCTGAAGGAACGAAGCGACTGAAGAATCCCTCGGGCCGGCCCTGAGCTGAAAGACGAGTTTCTTCGTTTCACTCAGAATGACCAGATAACGAAAGGCCCAAGATGACCTGCACTTGGCCAAGGGGATTTTCATGCTTCGCAGGCGGCCCCTGGGTCATAGGGGATTAATACCAAAAAAAACCTGCCCTCTCACCCTTAAGGAATTAGTACCTCCCCTGTCAAGGTAAATCTGGATTGATTTGTCGAAACGCCTCGACAATCTTGTCCCTTTATAAACGTTTAAATTTTATAGATAAATAGATCCATTTCAGAAGCCTCCCCCATAAAGAGCCACAAAAGACAAAGAATCATTCGACAAAATCGTCGAGCCCAAAAAGCCGCCGACTTCCCGGTAACATGTAAATAGTTAGTATTTTTAATTTGTTACAACTAATAGGGGTCTTGGCACAAGACTTGAATATACCCTAGACAAAACCTGACTCAAAAAAAATTAAAAGGAGGAAAATATCATGTTAGGTAAAAGTAGAATGAAAGTATGGATGGTCGGTGGGGCCCTCTTGGCCATGTCCGGTTTAGCGATCGCCGCCGGTCCCGGATTCGGCCGGGGGAACAATTTCAATTGCCCTGGTGGATTTGACCAGTTGAACCTGACCGCAGACCAGAATACCAAGCTGAATGACCTGCGGGAGAAAACCTGGAAGGATACGGTTTCCCTGCGAAATCAGATGCAGACCAAGCGGTTGGAACTTCAAACCCTCTGGACCAATCCCAATCCCGACAAGGACAAGATATTGGCCAAGCAAAAGGAACTTAACGACCTAAGGAATACGCTCCAGGCCAAGATGACCGACTCCCGGCTGGAAGCCCGCAAGGTGCTAACCCCCGAACAGGCCGCTCAGGTGGCCGGCCGTGGCCCGGGTATGGGTATGGGCATGGGATTCGGCGGTGGCGGCATGCATCGCATGGGCCGCATGGGCCGCGGAAACTGTGACGGTTCCGGCTTCGGTCCCGGCGGCGCGGGCTTCGGTCCCGGTGGAGGCCCCGGCAGGGGTCCTGGCCAAGGCTTCGGCCCCGGCGGCGGCCGGTTATAATATAAACTACCTCTCCTTCCCCTCCTCCCGGGAGGTATGGAGCAACCCTCCATACCTCCTTTCCTTTTTCATGATTAATCATTGACAGCTTATCCGGGAGCCGTTACATATAGGGCATGTCTTTGGCCCTTGATCCGACCCCATCAAAGCCTGAATCCGTCCCGATCTATCCCTTTACGGCAATCGTCGGTCAGGAGAAGATGAAATTAGGGCTCGTGCTGACCCTGATCCACCCCCGGATCGGAGGTCTGTTGATCCGGGGCCAGCGAGGCACAGCCAAATCAACGGCCGTTCGCGGGTTGATCAACCTGCTCCCCCCCGTGGAATTGGTGGCCGATTGTCCCTTTCGCTGCCCTCTTCGAGACCCGGAAGAGATGTGCGAGCTTTGCCGTCGGCGGCTGGCGAAGGGGGAAACCCTGCCCGGCGTCAGCGCCCCCTTTGGGCTGGTCAACCTGCCCCTGGGGACCTCGGAAGACCGCTTGATCGGGGCCTTGGACTTTGAAGCCGCCCTGTCCAAGGGAGAACGCCGTTTTGAACCAGGGCTCTTGGCCCGGGCCAACCGCTCTATTCTCTATGTGGATGAAGTCAACCTGCTCGAAGATCACCTGGTGGATTTGCTGCTGGATGTGGCCGCCCTGGGAGTCAATTACGTGGAGCGGGAGGGGATTTCCTTCAGCCATCCCAGCCGCTTCATCCTGATCGGCACCATGAATCCGGAAGAAGGGGACCTGCGCCCCCAGTTGTTGGACCGCTTCGGTCTCTGCCTGGACGTGCGGGGCAGCTCCGATTTAAAGGAACGGATGGCTGTCGCCCACCGCCGCCTGGCCTTCGAGTCCGATCCGGTTGGTTTTCTCGAAGACTGGTCCGGCCAGGAAAATGAGCTGGCCCAAAAGATCATTCAAGCCCGCCGGGATTTAGACCAAATCCGGACTCCCCAGCGCATCTGGGAAATGGCGGCCCGCTTATCGCTGAGCTATGGGGTGGAAGGTCATCGCAGCGATATAACCATGATCAAGGCCGCCCAGGCCATCAGCGCCTTCCGGGGGGGGACCGAGGTCACCCCTCCGGATCTGCTGAAAGCTGCTGAATTGGCTCTGCCCCACCGCTTGAAAAACCAGGACCTTAACCAGCCCCGACTGGAACCCGATCAAATCCAAAAGATCCTCGAGGAACTGGAAGCCGCTCAGGAAGAGCCGCCGGCCGCCCCGTCCTCCGGCGAATTAAAAAAAAAGCCCCTGGCCTATTAGACCCCCCTCCTCTTTCAGTCCCTCTCCCACCTGAAAGCACCCGGATACCAAATCCCTCCATCCCTTTGGCGGAATTGATCCGGCTCGCCTCCCCTGGCCGAAGAAAGACTTTCCCCTCCATGAGGAACGAAGGCCGGGTGGTTGGAAGCGGCCCTTTTTCCGGGGCATCGTTGACGGAGACGGCCTTTCTTCCCACGGTGAAATCCGCCTGCGGCCGTTCGGGTTTTGACCGGGAGCAGAGACCGCTTCGTTTTATCCGGGACGATTTAAGGCGGAAAATCAAAAAGAAAAAAGGCGGTTATTCGATAGTTTTTGTGGTGGATGCCAGTTCATCCATGGGGGTGCATGGACGAATGTCTCTGGTCAAGGGCCTGTTGAACGTCTACCTCAAGGAGAGCTATCTGCGGCGGGACCGGGTGGCCCTGGTGGCCTTCCGCCATCAACAGTCTCAGTTGATTCAGCCCTTCACCGGAAATCTGGGACGGGTCCGACACTCCCTCCGAATGCTGCCGATGGGTGGCAAGACGCCCCTGGCAGAGGGTCTGCGCCTGGGCTTCCGGGCCCTGGCCCAGGAACGATTCAAATACCCCCGATCCGGGCAAGTCCTGGTGCTGGTCTCCGACGGAAAACCTAATCTAAGTTTTTCCGGCTTGGACCCGGTGGATGAGGCCCTGCTGACGGCCTCCTGGCTGCGCCGGAATGGCATCGCCTTCGTCTTCATCGATACGGAGCCCAACCCCCTGGCCTTTGGCTACGGACCGGCCATCGTTCGAAAGGCCGGAGGGACCTATCGCACACTGGTGGATCTCCTCAAAAAATCAAGAGATTAATTGACATTAAGAATGATTTTAGTAGGATATGAGTGTTGCCACCATGATACTTCCAATGCAATCCAGCCGATGTCTTAACGGACACGACTGATTTTCGCGTTATCCCTATAGAGGATGAATGAGAGACAAGTATTACTCGGATGACAGGGATCTCGTGAAGTGGGCAACCCTCTGCCACATCGCATTAGAATCTGAGCTGCGGACAATTCTTCGGGGCGAATGGTTGATTCTCTATCAGCATGCACGCCACACCATTGATTGGAGCGAATCCGTTGCCAAAGAACTATCATCTTTCTGTAATGGCACGAAAGCTAATATTGTCCGATCTGATGATGAAAGCATATGATAATTGAAGATATAAAAAGTGCGATCCAGAATAGTCGGATTAGGATTACTGATCATGCTGACGAAGAAGCGGAAGGAGATGAATTAACTTTTAAGGTAATGTTACCTTTTGAAAAATGTCCCGTTTGTGGCGGCGAATTAAAAAAGAAGGCGGTGGAAAAAATTTTGCATGGAGGAAATCATACTGCTGTTTTACAAATTCAGGCTGAAGTTTGTCTTCATTGCGGTGAACGATTATATGCTGAGGAAACCGTAAGATTATTTGAAAAAATTAGGAACAAATTAAAAAGGCAAGATCTTTCCGGTTTTGATCCTTTAGGTCAGACTTTTTCAGTAGATAAGGAATGGCTTAATAAGGCAATCCGGCCGTCCGCAACTAACGGCGGCTGATTGGTGACGTTACTCGGTTAGAAGATTTACTAGGAGAGGGAAATATTATATGTCACCAGTTATTTCACGGACCCAGGCCCTGGATCTAATCCATCAGCACCTCAAAAATCCCAATATGATCAAACACTGCCTGGCTTCCGAGGCCGTTCTCGGCGCCCTGGCGGACCGCCTGGGGGAAGACCGTGAAAAGTGGTCTCTGGCCGGATTGCTCCACGATCTGGATGTGGAGCTGACCCAGGCCGACCTGGCCGTTCACGGGATTGAAGCGGTACGGATCCTGGAAGCAAACGGAGTGGACCCGGAAATCGTCCAGGCCGTCAAGCTCCATAATGAATTGGCCTGCGGAGAAAAAAGATGCGCTGTTTTTCATCACGCCCTGGCCGCCGGGGAGACCATCACCGGGTTGATCACAGCCACCACCCTGGTCTATCCGGACAAGAAATTGGCCTCGGTCAAATCCAAGTCCATTGTGAAGCGGATGAAAGAAAAGGCCTTCGCGGCTTCGGTCAACCGGGATATTATCCGAGAGTGCGAGGTGATCGGGATCCCCCTCCCGGAATTTGCCGAAATCGCCCTCCAGGCCATGCAGTCGATCAGTGTAGAATTGGACTTGTAAGCGGAGATAAGCCTTGACCTTTCAGGAAGGGTGGTCTACCTTAATCAACCTATGCATGAAATGTCCATCGCCCAAAGTATCATCGATATTGTTGAGCAGGAGATGGTCCGCCACCAGGTGTCCAAGGTCTCGGTGATTCGCCTGGTGGTGGGGGAATTTACCGCCGTGGTTCCGGACAGTCTCACCTTTTGTTTCGAGCTGATCACCAAGGACACACCTTTGGAAGGAGTTAAGGTAGAATTGGAGCAGGTGCCCCTGACCGGCCGGTGCAGGGCCTGCGGGAAAGAATTCCCCATCGTTGACTATCGATTCGTTTGCCCGGAGTGCCAGTCCAATGAGGTCGAGCCTGTTTCCGGGAAAGAGTTGTTTATCAAAGAAATAGAAGCGGAATAAGGATTCTGATGATGAAAGTACCGGTAGTGCGTAATATTCTGGAGGCCAACGAGCAGTTGGCTCAGGAAAACAAGACCCGGTTTCAGGAAAAAGGATTACTCGTCCTGAACCTGATGAGCTCACCGGGCGCGGGGAAAACCACCCTTCTGGAACGGACTGTCGAGGCCCTGAAGGGCAAGATACGGATCGCGGTCATCGAAGGGGATATTCAATCCACCTATGACGCGGAAAAGATCGCTCAGCATGGAATTCCCGCGGTCCAGATCAACACCGACGGGGCCTGTCACCTGGACAGCCGGATGATTCAACAGGCCTTGAAGGAGATAGACCTCTCCAGCCTGGATCTCCTGGTAGTGGAAAACGTGGGCAACCTGGTCTGCCCGGCGGAATTCGACGTGGGCGAAGATTACAAGGTGATGATCCTGAGCGTCACCGAAGGGGACGACAAGCCGCTCAAGTATCCCTTGATGTTCAGCAAGTCCAGCGTCCTCTTGGTCAACAAAATCGACTTGCTGCCCTA
Organism: uncultured delta proteobacterium; assembly: GCA_963743305.1. Taxonomy (GTDB): domain Bacteria; phylum Desulfobacterota; class RBG-13-43-22; order RBG-13-43-22; family RBG-13-43-22; genus CAVQSS01. The sequence continues at coordinate 3,179 of CAVUPH010000021.1, read as the reverse complement.
CATCAATACCAGCGTGGAGAAAATCCGCCAGGTCTCCCTGGAAATAAATCCTCAATTGGATATCTTTGAAGTGTCCTGCCAGACGGGAACGGGTCTGGAGTCCTGGTTCAACTGGATCTTGAAGCGGGTGCCGCACTATAAAAGCGCGTAGCGCCCGGCGCGGAGCGATAAATCCCCGGCCTACAAAACCTGATGATCTCGCCAAAAGCCTCCAGGACTGTCATTGCGACGAGAGAAGCGACGAAGCAATCCCTAATCATCACCTTTTAGCCATGATGGGGATTGCTTCACTTCGTTCGCCATGACGAACTTTTCGACCCCATTCAAATTCATCCCATGAAATCTCGCTATAAGCTCACTATCCAGGGGATCGTCCAAGGCGTAGGTTTTCGGCCCTTCGTCTACCAGCAGGCCGTGGCCCGCCGCCTAGCCGGTTATGTAACCAATACCTCCCACGGGGTGGATCTGGAGGTGGAAGGGGAAGGACCGGATTTGGATGATTTTATCCGGACTCTCCGGCAGGACCCTCCCCCCTTGTCCCGCATTACTTCCCTGGAGTTTCAGCCCCTCCCACCGCAAGGGGATTCGGGATTCATTATCCGGATGAGTCAGGCCCAGGAGACCCGCTCGGCCCTGATCTCCCCGGACGTGGCTGTTTGTCCCGACTGCCTGAGGGAGATGCGAGACCCCCGGGACCGCCGCTATCGCTACCCCTTCATCAACTGCACCAACTGCGGGCCCCGCTACACCATTATCAAAGATATCCCCTACGACCGGGCCAAGACCACCATGGCGGCCTTCACCCTGTGTCCGGAATGTTCCTCCGAGTACCACGATCCCCTGAACCGGCGTTTTCACGCCCAGCCCAATGCCTGCTGGACCTGCGGACCCCGGGTGCGTCTTCTGGACGGAATGGGCCAGACCCTCGAAGGTCAAGATCCCATCGCCGAAACCGCCCGGCTGCTGCGAGAGGGCTGGATCGTGGCCATCAAAGGCCTGGGAGGGTTTCACCTGGCCGTGGAGGCCGTTCAGGAAGAAGCGGTCAGGCGCCTGCGGGCGCGTAAGCACCGGGAGGAGAAACCCCTGGCCCTGATGAGTCCGGATTTGGACCGGATTAGAGCATTCGCTCGGATTGAAGCGGAAGAGGCGGCCGTGCTGCTCTCCAGAGAACGTCCCATTATCCTCCTCAAGCAAAATGACCCCAGCCCTATCGCCTCCGCGGTGGCCCCGGGCAATCAGTATTACGGTGTCATGCTGCCCTACGCCCCGCTCCATTATTTGCTGCTGGATCACGGATTTCTGGCCCTGGTCATGACCAGCGGCAACCTGTCCGAGGAACCCATCTGCATCGACAATGAAGAGGCCTTCCTCCGGCTCAAGGGGATCGCCGATTACTTCCTGGTCCACAACCGCGACATTCACCTGCGCAGCGACGACTCCATTGTTCAACAGGTTTCCGGATCGCTGCGCCAGCTTCGCCGTTCCCGGGGCTTCGTTCCCGTGCCCGTCTTCCTGGCGGAACCGCTGGCGCCCGTTTTGGCCTGTGGGGCCGAATTAAAAAACACCGTCTGTCTGACCAAAGACAACCGGGCCTTTATCAGCCAGCATGTGGGGGACCTGGAGAACCTGGAAACGCTGCATTTTTTCAAGCAGACCATCGAGCATCTCAAACAGATCCTGCAGATCGAACCGGAAATTATCGCCTATGACCTCCACCCGGATTACCTGAGCACCCGGTTTGCCCTGGAACAGGAAGGGGTTGAATTAATCGGGGTGCAGCATCATTTCGCGCATCTGGTGGGCTGTCTGGCCGAACACGGCCTGAATGAAAAGGTGATTGGCTTGATGCTGGACGGCAGCGGGTACGGGCTGGACGGACGGATCTGGGGGGGCGAGGTCCTGGTGGGCGATTGCGGGTCCTTTGAACGATGCGGTCACTTCGCCTACCTGCCCCTCCCCGGGGGGGCCAGGGCCATCCGGGAACCCTGGCGCATGGCCGTCAGCTACCTTTACCAGGCCTATGGAGAAGGCCTCTGGGATCTTTCCCTGCCCCTGCTGGAACGGATCGACCGCGCCAAAATCGAGATCTTGGTGCGGATGATCCAAAAGGGGATCAACAGCCCAATGACCTCAAGCTGCGGGCGGCTTTTTGACGGGGTGGCCGCCATCATCGGCTTGCGGGATACCGTGGCCTTTGAAGGGCAGGCGGCCATGGAACTGGAGATGACTCAAAGCCGGGAAAACGAAGGCTCCTATGATTTCGAGCTATTGAAATCAGAGGAAACCCTCCAGATCCTTCCCCAATCCATCATCCGGAGCGTGGTGGAGGATGTCCTCCAGGGCGCCTCCCGGGAACAAATCAGCCGGCGTTTCCATCGGACGCTGGTGGAAGTCCTGACCCGGGTTTGCCGAATCCTGCGAGAGGAGCGGGGCCTTGAAAAAGTGGCCCTAGGCGGAGGGGTCTTCCAAAATCGAACGCTTCTGACGGAGATGGAGGCCCGTCTGTCTGCGGAGGGCTTCCGGGTCTACAGCAAATCCCTGATTCCTTCCAACGACGGCGGAATTTCTCTGGGCCAGGCCGTAGCCGCCCACTATATACGGCAAGAAATGAAAGAAAGGACCAACTTCAGGAACTGATCCCCCACACGGGACTGGTTCTTTTCCCGGGCCTCCGGCACTGCTTCTTCATGGAAGCCGACCGGGAATTTAATCGCCGGACCGTTGACTTTTTAGGATCAGGGTAAGGGCGGGGAAAGGAGACTTGCTCCCAAAAGGAATGCTAGAAACCCTTAAAAAGGACCCGGGCTTTTCCCCCGGGCCCTTTTTACTCGGGTGCGTTTCAGGGATTATTTCTTTTTTCCTTCTTCCTTCTTCTTGGCCTCGCCCTTGACCTCGACCTCGGTGGCCTTCATCGTGTACTGGATGGTCACCTTCGAGCCGACTTTCAGGTCTCCTTGCACTTTGGTGTCCTTATCCCTGGCCAGTTCCCACTTGTCATTGCCCTTCTGAACAACGATCAGGTCGTCCTTCACTTCCAGTACCGGACCGGTCACCTGGTAGGATTTAGGCCCCGCGGCCAAGGCCAAAGAGGAAAATAGAAAGAACACCCCCGCCAAAACAATGATCATCCGTTTCATGCCTCTTCCTCCTTTTCTGATTTTTTCCGGTTAATAGTAGAT
>CAVUPH010000020.1:0-196812 GCA_963743305.1 uncultured delta proteobacterium | reverse complement strand
AACATGTAAGAGCTAAAGTACCTATAAAGGAACAATCCGTGGATCAGCACACCGACACCCCCTTGCCGTCAGAGGATGGCCTTCCCTTTCTGGAAGTCCTCCAGCTCCTGAACGAGTCCTCCGAGGCCTTTGTGTACCTCCACGATGCCGAAGGGCATTTCCTGCATGTCTCCCCGGGAGTCAGTAAGATCACCGGCTACAGCCAGGAGGAATGGAAGGTCCATTACAGCACTTTCATGACCGCCAATCCCCTGAATGAGCGGGTCCATGTCTTGACCCGGGAGGCCCTGGAAAAAGGGAAAAAATGTCCGCCCTACCCGGTCGAAATTCGCCATAAAAACGGCCGACGACTGCTGTTGGAGGTGAACGAAGCGCCTTTCGTTCAAAACGGCCGCGTGGCCGGACTGGTGGGGATCGCCCGGGATATCACCAAGGAAATAAAACTGCTGAAGCTGGAGGAAACCTTCCAGTCCTTTTTGAGGACTTGCCCTATCCCTTTGGTGATTTACAACTTTGAGGGGACGGTTCGTTATCTTAATCCGGCCTTCGAACAGACCTTTGGCTGGACGTTGCCGGAACTCTCCGGGCAAAAAATCCCCTTTGTCCCTGAATCCGAAATGGCGCCCACCCGGGAGGGTATCCGGAAAGTCCTGGGAGGCGAAGTGCTCCAGGACTTTGAAACCCTTCGCTTGACCAAATCGGGGGCCCTTTTGGACATCAGCCTGACTTCCTTTCGTTACCTGGACGAGGGGGGAACCCAAGCCGGGATCACGGTCATGCTCCGGGATGTGACGGGCAAGAGAAACCTGGAGAAGGAACTGCGCCGCAGTTTGGACTTTGAGCAATCGTTGATCCAAAGCTCCATGGACGGGATTATCTCGGTGGATCCGCGAGGCCAGGTCATAACTTTCAATGAGGGGGCGGGCAAGATTATCGGCTATGCCCCGGAAGAAGTCATTGGCCGGATCCATGTTACCCGGTTGTATCCTCCCGGCAAGGCCCACGAGGTTAAAGAGGCCTTGCGCAGCCCGGACTTCGGGGGGGTCGGCAAGCTGATGGATTACCGGACGGAATTGCTGACCAAGGACGGTACGGCGCTGCCCATGCGTCTTTCCGGAAGCCTTCTCTATGAAGGGGACCGGGAAATCGGCAGTGTCGGTTTTTTCCATGACTTGACCCAGCAAAAGACCCTGGAGGCCGTTTTAACCCGGGAAAAGGCGATCATGGAGGAACTGGTCAACGGCAGTCCCATCCCGACCTTTGTACTGGACCGGGACCACCGGGTGGTCTTTTGGAATCGGGCCTGTGTCGAGTTGACCGGCGTTTCAGGTGAAGAAATAACGGGCAGCCGGGATATCTGGAAACCCTTTTATCCGGTCGAACGCCCGGTCCTGGCCAACCTCATCCTGTCTCAAAACCTGGCCCTCCTAGGCCGCCTCTACGGGGATAAGAAATTGCGGGCTTATCCCTTGTTGACGGGGGGCTTTGAAGCCGAGGAATTTTTTGAATCCCTCGGGGGGAAAGACCGCTATCTGCATTTCATGTCTGCCCCCATCTATGATCAGGCGGGTGAACTATGGGGGGCCATCGAGTCCATCCAGGATCTAAGCGAGCATAAAGCCCTCGAGGCCAAACTTTCCGAACTGGCCACCAAGGATGGTCTCACCGGGGTCTATAATCGCCAATACCTGGAAAAAAGACTGGAAGAAGAGGTCGCCAAGGCCCGCCGTTACCGGGATCATCTTAGTATGATTCTGCTGGATATTGATCGGTTCAAGGAAGTGAATGATCGCTATGGGCATTTAGTGGGAGATCAGGTCTTAAAAAAGACCGCCGAAATCATCAAGAGCTGCCTGCGGACCACGGATATCGTGGCCCGCTTCGGAGGGGACGAATTCGTGGTGATCCTGCCCCGGACCGACCCGGAGCAACTGGCCTTTGTACGGGAACGGCTGATAGTCACCCTGAAAAACTTGAGCGTCTTAGACCAAAACAACCAAACCCGTTATTTGACGGTTTCTCTGGGAGATCATTCGGATTGCCAAGAATATGATCAAATCCTGCGCCAAGCGGATCTCAACATGTACCGGCAGAAACCGGGCCGCTAGGGGGGGGATGGAAGAGAGAAGAGGGAAGAAAAGACAACAGAAGAGAGAAAAAAGTAATGAGTAATGCAAAGTGCAAATTTCAAAATGCAATGAACATCGAACATCGAACGTCCAACATCGAATGTTCAATGGGAAAAAATACAGAAACGGGTGTTCCCTGTTCGGCAATAAAGGTTTGTTTTTCATTCGAGGTTGGGCGTTCGATGTTCAGTGTTCGATGTTCATTTTTAATACGACAATGACTGAAAAAACCACTTCTCACTCAGCGCCCACCCCTCCCGTCTGGATCGACACTCATGCCCATTTGGATATGGGGGACTTTGATGCGGATCGTCCGAAGGTGCTGGAAAGGGCCTGGGAACGGAAGTTGGCCGCCATAATCACCATCGGGATCGATTTGGAAAGCAGCCGGCAGGCCCTGGTCTTGGCCAAGACCAACCCCCATATCTGGGCTACCGTCGGCCTTCATCCCCATGAAGCCTCAGCCGCTGATGAACCGGCCCTTTCGGAATTACGGGTCCTGGCTGGAGATCCCAAGGTGGTGGCTATCGGCGAGATCGGGTTGGATTTTTTTCGAAATTACTCCCCGAGGGAACACCAAAAGGCCTGCTTCCGACGATGCCTGCAATTGGCCCGGGAAGTTTCCTTGCCGATCGTGATTCATGACCGCCAGGCCCATGAGGAGACACTCCAAATCTTGGCCGAGGAAAAGGCCTGGGAGATCGGCGGTCTCTTCCACTGTTTTTCCGGGGATTGGGCCATGGCCCGGCGCTGCCTGGATTGGAATTTTTTTCTATCCGTAACCGGCGCCTTGACCTATAAGAAAGGCTCTTCCCTGGAAGAAGTCGTCCGCCGGGCTCCCCTTGAGTCACTCCTCCTGGAAACCGACGCGCCTTTCCTGCCCCCCCACCCGTTCCGGGGGAAACGAAACGAACCCGCCTACTTGGTACACACGGCCGAACGATTGGCGGAAATCAGGGGAATTCCTGTGGCGGAACTGGCTCCGGTCCTCTACCAAAACACCTGCCGGGCATTCAGGAGGATGGAGTGGTGAGGGGAACGTCCAACATCGAACATCCAACTTCGAATGTTTAATAGGAGACGATTAAGAAAAAGAAATGGCCGCTCTCGGGTCGGCAATGAAGGTTTGTTATTCATTCAAGGTTGGACCTTCGATGTTCGATGTTCGACGTTCATTTAATACGAAAATAGCCCCAGCTCCGGTCATTGCGAGCGAAGCGAAGCAATCCCCATCGACAACTTAGAGGAACCCGGGAGCCAGTTGGGGGATTGCTTCGTCGCTCCACTCTCTCGCAATGACGTTTTTGCTGGCAATTCCGTGTATTTTCATGCCTCGTGGTTGCCCACCCTGGGTATAAGAGGAGGTTTTATGAAACCAGACAAAAAAATGCAGTCCCTGGGAACGATTCTCCAGGGGCTCATCAACGGCGGGGGGCTGCCGATTGATCCGGTTGTCCCGCAAGTGATCGAACTCTGGTCGGAAATGATCCCGGAGGCCTTGCGGCCCTACACCTGTCTGGAAGGACTCAAGGAAGGGACTCTCCAGGTCGTAGTTTCCAACCCGGCCGCCGCCCAGCAATTCCAGTTTTTAAAAGAACCCCTCCGGCAGGAAATCAATCGACGCCTGAATCAAACCCTTATTAAAGAGGTACGCCTCAAAACCGGGGACCTCCCGCCACAGGAACGGAACAGGAACGAAACGAAAAACAACCTGCCCGAAAACCCTCGGGCCCTCTCCCGTAAAGAGAAAAAATCCATCCACCAGGTGTCTCAGGATATTAAAAACCCTGAACTGCGGGATAGGATCCAAGCCTTGATGGAAAAAAGCCTTCGCTTCAGCGCCCCAGCAGATCCCGAACCTCGGGCGAGTAAATACCGGGCTTCTCGTAAACCACCAAAACAGGCAGGACCTTAAGTTCTTCGCCCCCTTCCTTAACCGCCTCCAGCAGCACCCAATCGGCATCCCGGTCGGCCAGGGGGTGCACCAGGCGCAAGCGCTTGGGTTCCAGGTGATTTTGCCGGGACAGGGCTAAAAGAGCGGGCAGCCTACGGACCGGGTAGATCAGAAAAAATCTCCCTCCTTTTTTCAAGACCTGTCGACTGGCGGCCAGGAGATGCTCCAGATCGATTGCTATCTCGTGTCGGGCCAGGGCCTTCTCAGAGTGGGGATTGATTCGACCGGTACGGAGCGGTCGGTAGGGGGGATTGGTCACCACGGCGTCAAAGGAGCCCGGCCGAAAGAGATAAGGCAGGGAACGAATGTCCCCCCGGACCAGGGAAATGCGATTCTCGGCCTGGTTTAAACCCAGGTTACGGCGGGCCAGCTCAACGAACCCGGCCTGGAGTTCCAGACCTACCAGGCAAATTTCCGGATATTTTCGAAAAAGCCCTAAAGAGACAATCCCGCAGCCGATCCCTAACTCCAGAACGCGATCCTTGGATTTCAGACGGGTAAAATCGGAAAGAAGCAGGGAATCGAGAGCGAAACGATAGCCGCCTTTCTTCTGGATCAGCCGAAGATCCGCCGGGGCCCAGACGTCTAAGGTTTCATCCTCCCCTGAGCCGCCGGCTATCTCAGACCATGATGGTTTCATTGGGTTTCATGATATTGATCACCAACCCGGTGGGAGTTTTGGGGTAAAAAAAGGTGGATTTGCGGGGCATGACCAAGCCGGCTTCGGCCACTTCCTGGATCCGCTGGATGGGCGGGGGACTTAATAAAAGGGCCATCCGGCAGCACCCTGATTCCACTAAGGCCATAGCCTCCCGGGTATCATGGCGGTATTCGATCAGGTTTTCCCGATCCAGTTCTTCGGGTTTGATCCCTAGCACTTTCTGCAAAACCAGGCGGCTCAGGATCATCACGTCCAACTTCCGGAGGATCGGGTGGAGGTCTTCCGCGCAAGCTCCTTCCAAGCAAGCCCTTTTCAGGGTCAGCAGATAGAGGGTTGAGGGGGCGGCGGAAAAAACTCCCAGCACGTGCCCCTCCCGGGCTTTCTCCTTCATTCGGGTTAAAAACGCCTGCTTCACTTTTTTCCGGTTCGCCTTCTCAAAGGGAAACCTTTCCACCAGGAAGTCCTCGGCGATATCCTTTTCAAAATGAGCCAATCGTTCCTCGGGAAACTGGCAAAGAACGCGATGGGTGGGGAGGATGGTCAACCCGGGGTCGTGCATATTACAGAGAAACATGAGGGTGAAGTTGAAGGGTGCGCCCGGAGGGCTGTCGGGATACCGCTCCTGCATGGCCTGCTTATAGGCCAGGCCGGTTTCATAGCGATGGTGCCCATCGGCAATGTAGACGAACTTTTCCTGAAAATCCTTTTGAACCTTTTTCAGAACCGCCTTATCGGTCACCCGCCAGAGTTGGTGCCGGATGCCGTCGTCATCCTGATAGTCAATAAACGGTTCAGGATGGGCCCGGGAAGTAAGCAGCTCCACCACCTGATTTTCCGGGTCCGAATAAAAGGAAAAAATCGGGCAGAACTGGGCCTGGCAATGGTCCAGCAAGTGGAAGCGATCGACCTTGATTCCCGAAAAGGTCTTTTCATGGGGACGGACCATGCCGGAGTCGAAGGGTTCCAAGCCCAAGAGAGCGATGAAGCCGGTGCGTTGACGTAGTCCTTGCCCCGGGAAAGGATAATGAATCCGGTACAGATAAATGGCCGGCTTCGGTTCTCGAACCAGCACTTTTTCCTTTTGCCATTTCTTTAAAAGTTGGGCGGCCCGGGTATACTGATTGTAGGTAGGGCTGTCTCCGGGAAGGTTCTTCCCCAGGTCCAATTGGATCATGTTATAGGGGTGCCGGGCGTATAGGGCCTCCTGCTGCTGGGGGGAAATGACATCGTAGGGAGGGGTGATGACCCTGGAAAGGTCGGTGATTTTTTCGGGATTATAAATCAACCCGCGAAAGGGGGCAAGGATGGCCATAAGCTTTCAGCTCCTGTCGATTTTAAAATAATCCAATTTTATGCCATAAACCGTGGCCGTTGTAAACCATAAACCCGGGAATCTACTACGCCGGAGAATTTCACCCTCGGGCCCCAAAAAGGGCGGTGCCCACTCGGATCAGCGTGGCCCCCTCTTCTATAGCTGTTTCAAAATCATGGGACATGCCCAGGGAAAGCTGGGACAGGTCCAGAGAGGGAAACTGATTTTGCCACTTCTCCCGCCATCGATAAAGAGACCGAAACCAGGGGCGCGAACTCTCCGGGTCCGGGTCATAAGGCGGGATGGCCATTAGGCCCCGGATCCGCAGACCGGGCAATGAAAAGAGGGCTTCCAGCAACGCCGGGACCTTGTCGGGCGGGAGCCCGGATTTGCTTTCCTCTTCCGCTTCGTTGACCTGAATGAGGACTTCCAGGACTTTTCCCGCCTCCCGGGCCTGACGGTCCAATTCCTCGGCCAGAGGAAGTCGATCTACGGTTTCGATCATTGAAAAAAGTTTGACCGCCGTCCGCGCCTTGTTCCGCTGAAGGTGGCCGATAAAATGCCAGGCCCCTCCCTGGAGTTCTTCAATTTTTTTCTGGGCCTCCTGAATATAATTTTCTCCGAAATGGGTCAGCCCGGCATCCAGGGCTTCCCGGATTCGCTCGGCCGGCAGGGTCTTAGATACAGCCACCAACAAAACCTCGTCCAGTCGACGTCCTGAACGGGAGCAGGCCCGCTCCATGCGCTCCCGAACCCGCTGGATATTGTCATTGATCCCGTTCATCTATTTCTCCTTAAATCACCTCGCAAAAAGTCAAAAAAACGACTTTCTGCTCGGCGGGGGAGGGCTCCCCCTCCCCCGCCATTGGAAGTGAATTCCAATGGTTCCACCCCCACCCCAGCCCGGCGCTTAATCACACTCGGGCTGATGATGGACTCTCTACGAGTCCATCATCCCTCCCCCAGTCTAAACCCGGCATTTTTCTCCAGCGTCTCCAGAACTTCCGTCAAAGGCAAACCGACCACGTTGGTGTAAGACCCTTTAATCTCGCGGACCAAAAAAGATCCCCGCCCCTGGATGGCATAGGCCCCGGCCTTATCCAGTGGTTCCCCGGTCTGCAGATACCAGTCGATCTCCCGACGGGAAAAATGCTTAAAGGTTACCCGGGTATAGACGCTCCGGGCCAGGGCCTTCTTGAGCGATTGGTTGATCAAACAGAAACTGGTGATCACTTCGTGGGTCCGGTTGTTTAAAGCCTCCAAAAACTTCTTGGCCTCCCGGAGCGAATCCGGTTTCCCCAAAAGGCGCTTTCCCAGACTGACCACCGTATCGGCCCCTAAAACCCAATCTTCGGGGTATTGTTGTGAAACCGTTCTGGCCTTTTCCTGGGCCATGCGCTTCGAAAAAACGGCCGGCTGCTCACCCGCCCTGGGAATCTCCTCTACCCGGGGGGCAACTACTCGGAAAGGTATTCCCAGATCGTTCAGCAAGGCCTGCCGCCTCGGGGACTCCGAGGCCAATATAAGAGAGAAAGGGGGCATGGTCAGTTAGTACGAAAATAGAAACGAACCGGTTCGATAATTAACAACTAGATTATTGATTATTAATATGTGGTCTTTAAAAGAAACCGACTCTCCCTCGAAATCTAAAGTTAATTTTATAGTCCTTCTGCCCGAAAAAAGCAATGGTCGAGAGAATACGGAAAAACAGGTTCAAAATAAATTGACAGGCATTCCGGACCTTGTATATAGTTAGCTTGGTTCAATATAAGGAAAGGAGGTGCTTGGGAAGCATAACCATCGTCCCAGAGGTTTAGTACTATTACTACCTACTTCAAGGAGGAACCATGTTGCAAAAAAAAGTGCTTTTGACCGAAGACGAAATGCCCAGGCAGTGGTACAACATCTTACCCGACATGCCCAATGGGATGCTCCCTCCCCTGCACCCCGGCACGGGACAGCCGGTGGGCCCGGATGATCTGGCCCCCATATTCCCCATGAATCTGATTGAACAGGAGGTCAGCCCCGAACGCTGGATCGACATCCCGGAACCGGTTCTGGAAAAATACGCCTATTATCGGCCTAGCCCACTGGGCCGAGCCTACGGTCTGGAACAATTTCTCCAAACCCCGGCCAAGATTTATTTCAAGCATGAGGGAGTCAGCCCGGCGGGCAGTCACAAGCCGAATACCGTCCATTCCCCAAGCGTATTACAACAAGGTCTTCGGCACCAAGCGGATCTCCACTGAAACCGGCGCCGGACAGTGGGGCAGCGCCATGAGCTTTGCCGGGGCACTCTATGGTCTGGAAGTCAAGGTCTATATGGTGCGGATCAGCTTCGACCAGAAACCCTACCGTCGCCTGATGATGAACACCTGGGGGGCCACCTGTGTGCCCAGCCCCAGCCCGGACACCAATGCCGGACGGAAGATCCTGGAGCAGAATCCCGACACCCCGGGCAGCCTGGGCATCGCCATCAGCGAAGCCGTGGAAGACGCCGTGACCACCCCGGATACCAAGTATGCCCTGGGCAGCGTCTTGAACCACGTGATGCTGCACCAGACCATCATCGGCCTGGAGGCCCAGAAGCAGATGGAAAAAATCGGGGAATATCCCGACATCGTCATCGGCTGCGCCGGCGGGGGAAGTAATTTCGCCGGACTGGCCCTGCCCTTCATTCTGGACAAAATCAACGGCAAACAGGTCCAGGTGATTGCCGTGGAACCGGCCTCCTGCCCGACCATGACCAAAGGGCCCTTTGTCTATGATTTCGGCGATACCGTTCAGATGACCCCCTGCTGCCCATGCACAGCCTGGGACATGCCTTTGTACCGGCCCCCATCCATGCCGGCGGGCTTCGTTACCACGGCATGGCCCCCATTGTATCCCAGTTAATCCTCGATAAGATGATCGAACCGCGGGCGGTATTCCAATTGGAAACCTTCGCCGCCGGGGTTACCTGGGCCCGGACCGAAGGCTTTATCCCCGCCCCGGAAACCAACCACGCCCTGGCCGCGGTTATTCAGGAGGCCAAGAAGTGCAAGGAAGAGGGCAAAGCCAAGACCATCCTGGTCAACTGGAGCGGCCACGGTCTGGTGGACCTGATGGCCTATAATGCCTATTTTGAAGGAAAACTTTCCGATTATGAAATGCCTGATGATGAGATTCAACAGTCCTTGTTGGCTCTGGAGAATTTCCCCAAATGCCCTCCTAGATAAACGTTAAATTAGGGATAGCCGGTCGGCTTTGACCGGCTATCCCGGAGGTACTGTCATGCTTGACGAACACGATCTTCTGGAAATCTATTGCCCCCAGATGGGAACCATGATGACTTTCAATTACTGCCGACGGGTCCAGTCCGACCTCCCCTGTCGCAATTTCATAAATTGCTGGGAAACCCGGATGGAGGTGGGGACTTTTTTAAAGGAACACTTTCCCCGGGAGGTCCTCCAGGAAGCCTTTGGCGGGTTACCTCAGAGCCGCCTGGAAAGGATCTTCGCCTGTATAGAGGGAATCCAGAAGAATAAACTCCCCTAAATCCAACCCCTCTGTTATTTCTCTCTTCTCTCTTCTCTCTTCTCTTTTCTTTTGCTTCCCTCTCCCCTCTTCCATCTTCTTTCTTCCCATCCCCTCCCGCCTGCTTCCGATCAACCACTCTTAAATTTTTTCTTGTCATTAATTGACGATTGTGGTAAAAAAATTAATTTTTCGGGCCGTTAGCTCAACTGGTAGAGCAACTGACTCTTAATCAGTAGGTTTGGGGTTCGAGCCCCCGACGGCCCACCACAAATTCCAAGGAGTTTGCCCCTGCGGGGCGGCTCCTTTTTTATTTCTATTTGCTTATTAGCCGCCGAATAGTCAATAATCGAATCTAACACGAAGAAATAACCGATAAAGGAGAAAAACCGCCCCATGGCCAGCGAACCGAACAAAGTCATCTATACGATGATCAGAGTGAGCAAATATTATGACAAGAAACCGATCCTGAAGGACATCTCCTTGTCCTATTTTTACGGCGCCAAGATCGGGGTGCTGGGTTTGAACGGGTCGGGCAAGAGTTCCCTGCTGCGGATCCTGGCCGGGGTCGATCCGGATTTCAACGGCCAGACCATCCTCTCCCCCGGGTATACCGTGGGTTTTCTGGAACAGGAACCCCACTTGGATGATACCCGGACCGTGAAGGAAATCGTGGAACAAGGGGTCCAGGCGACCGTGGACCTGCTCAACGAGTTTAACCGCATCAACGAGCAGTTTGCCGAACCGCATGTCCGACTGAGGAAATGGATCAGCTCATCGAACGCCAGGGACAGGTCCAGGAGAAGCTGGACGCCCTGGATGCCTGGGACCTGGATTCCCGACTGGATCTGGCCATGGAGGCCCTGCGCTGCCCTCCCGGGGATACGCCGGTCAAGATCCTCTCCGGCGGCGAAAGGCGTCGGGTGGCCCTCTGCCGTCTCCTTCTGCAGAAACCGGACATCCTGCTCCTGGACGAACCGACCAACCATCTCGACGCCGAATCCGTGGCCTGGCTGGAAAGCCATCTGCAGCGCTATGCCGGCACCGTCATTGCCGTCACCCACGACCGCTATTTCCTGGACAACGTGGCCGGCTGGATCCTGGAACTGGACCGGGGCGAGGGCATCCCCTGGAAGGGCAACTATTCCTCCTGGCTGGAACAAAAACAGAACCGCCTGCGCCTGGAGGAAAAAAGCGAAACCCAACGCCAGCGGACGCTGCAGCGGGAGCTGGAATGGATCCGCATGTCCCCCAAAGGACGGCATGCCAAAGCCAAGGCCCGCATCACCTCCTATGAGAACCTGGTGGGTCAGGAGAGCGAAAAGAGAGAAAAAGAACTGGAGATCTATATCCCGCCGGGCCCGCGCCTCGGGCAACGTGGTCATCGAGGCGGAAAAGGTCGACAAGGCCTATGGGACAACCTGCTCCTGGACCGGGTTACCTTCAGCGTCCCCCCGGGGCGATCGTCGGGGTCATCGGTCCCAACGGCGCCGGCAAAACCACCCTCTTTCGCCTGATCACCGGGCAGGAAACGCCGGATTCCGGCACCCTGCGGATCGGGGAAACGGTGACACTCGCCTACGTGGATCAGAGCCGGGAGGTGCTCGACCCCGAAAAAACGATCTGGGAAATGATTTCCGGGGGACAGGATACCATTAAACTGGGGGTCAGGGAGGTCAACTCCCGGGCTTACGTGGCCCGGTTTAATTTTTCCGGCAGCGATCAGCAAAAAAAAGTCGGCCTGATTTCCGGCGGGGAGCGGAATCGGGTCCACTTGGCGCGGATGTTGAAGGAAGGCGCCAATGTACTCCTGCTGGACGAACCGACCAACGATCTGGACGTGAACACCATGCGGGCTCTGGAAGAGGCCCTGGAGAATTTCGGCGGCTGCGCCCTGGTGATCAGCCACGACCGCTGGTTCCTGGATCGGATCGTCACCCATATTCTGGCTTTTGAAGGGGAAAGCAAGGTCCTCTGGTTTGACGGCAACTACACCGAATACGAGGCGGACCGCAAGGCCCGACTGGGGGCCGCAGCCGACCAGCCGCACCGGATCAAGTACCGGCGGTTGACCAGAGGATAGGTATGAAATAAAAGGCGTTGCTGGTTGCCGGTAAAAAGCCTTGGCAGCACCCAGGTCATCCCGTTATTAACAGACTCTGCTATCAATCCCCGAAGAGAGACCGGCGTGTACGAGTACGTGTACGAGTAAGGCGCCGGCACGCTTGCTCGACTATTCCTCCGTCAGGCTCCGCTGCCAGGCAACGAGCATCCGCCAAAAGCCCTTTGCCCTCCAGTTTTCTGCTTTGCGCATTATAGGCTTCCGTACTCGTACACGCACTCGTACACTCAAATCTCCCCCCCGCTGACCTGAATATCCCGTCGCAAATATTTAGGTTTGAATCTCCATCCCGTCCTCCAGGATCGCCAGGGATACCCCTTTAAGGCCGGCCAATTCTTTTTCGATGGTCTGTCGATAGACGGGTTTCGGATGACAGATGTAAATCTTTTCAGGACGGACGGGCATTTTCTGAATCTCTTTCTTGAGGAGCGCCGGCGTCAAGTGACCCGATCTCCGGGCCAGTTTCCCTTGCGAATTGGGAAAAGAAACTTCCACGATCAGGACGTTGACCTGATGGCCTTTCATGCGTTTCCAAATGGCCTCCGTCGGACCGGAGTCCCCGGTATAGACCAGCCCATGGCCGTTCTTATCCTCCACTAAATAGCCGTAGGCCGGGACCACGTGGTTGACCCTGGCCGCATAAATTCTATAATCCCCGATGATGAAAGGGGAGCGGGTGGAAACTTCCTGGAAACGCAACACCGGATGTTCCACGCTGGGAATGCGGGTAAAATCCGGCCAGATACGGTTATTGAAAATATGCCTTTTTAAGGTCCGGAGGACCTCCGGACCGCTCAGGACGGTCACCTGGGCCTTGGGGCGGGCCATCACCAGGTTGTCCACCAGGAAGGGGATACCCTTGACGTGATCCAGATGGGCATGGGTCAGAAAAATATGGGATATCTTGAACTGGGCATCCCGGTCGAGGGAGAGGGAGATCGTCCCGGCATCCAGCAGCAGGAAATCATCGATCAGAAAAGCGGCCGTGTTTTGCCCCGGGGCCACCGAACCCGAAGAACCGAGTATCTTTATTTTCATGAGACCTGATAACCTCGCAAAGTGAATTCAAATGGTGCCACCCCTGCCCCAGTCCGGCGCTTAACCCCGCCTTTGGCGGGGAGGACTTTTACGAGTCCGTCAGACCTCTCTTTCCAGACTGTCCAGGAGTCGCTGGTGCAGGTTGTCAAAACCGCCGTTGGACATAATCAGGACCACATCTCCGCTGCGAAGTTCCCCCGTTAGAAACTCCAGAATGGCATCCGTATCCGAAAAATAGTCGGCTTGCCGGTCCAGGCTCCTCAGATCCTCGACCAGTTTACGGGAGGAAAATCGTTCTCCTTCCGGAATCTTGGCCAAGTCCGGCGCTTCGCGAATGATGATCCGGTCGGCGCCCTCAAAGGCCCGAGGGTATTCGGATTGGAAGACCGAACGCCGGCTGGTGTTGGTTCTGGGCTCAAAGACGGCGATCAGCCGCCGCCCCAGATACTGGTCCCGAAGGGCCTGAACGGTCAAGCGGACCGCCGTCGGATGGTGGGCAAAATCATCGATGACCGTGACCCCGGCCTTCACCCCCCGCACCTCCTGTCGGCGATGGACCCCCTGAAACGCGGCCACCCCCCGGGCCATGACTTCCGGGCTTAACCCCAGCCGGGAGAGCAGGGGGACCAAAGACAAGGTGTTCAGGGCATTGTGTTCCCCCACTAGAGGAGAATCGAAGCTTCGGAAAAAAATCCCTCGCTGGATACACGTCAAAGGTGCTTCCGGAGAGATGGGTCCGGACATTTCTCGCCTGCCAGTCCCAATCCCCTTCCAGGCCATAGGTCTCCACCGGACAGGCGGCCCGGTCCAATGATCTCCCGAATCCGGGAATCCGGACCGTAAACCGTCAGCAGCCCCTTTGGGGGCAGAAGGGCGACAAACCGGGCAAAGGCCTCCTGGATGGACTTCAGATCCGGATAAATATCGGCGTGATCGAATTCAATGCCGGTCAGGACGGCGTATTGGGGCCGGTAGTGAAGGAATTTAGGTCCCTTGTCAAAAAAAGCGGTGTCGTATTCATCTCCCTCGATGACAAAGTAGGGTCCGGACCCGATCTGGTAGTTCCGCTCAAAACCTTTAAGTATCCCCCCCACCATGAACCCCGGAGAAAGTCCGGCCTGATCCAACAGGGAGGCCAGTAGAGCCGAGGTAGTGGTCTTCCCGTGGGTGCCGGTTATGACCAAAGGAATTTTTCCATTTAGAAAAAAGTGGGCCAGGGCCTGGGGCAGGGAAAGACAGGGCAGGTCCAGACGAATCAATTCCTGGGCTTCGGGATTGCTTCGGGTAATCACATTGCCGACGATGACCAGGTCCGGGGGCGGGCTGAGATTTTCGGCGCGGTATCCCAACCGGACGGGGATCCCCAGGTTTTCCAGAAACGTGCTCATGGGCGGATAGACCGTCTGGTCGGAACCGGTGATCCGGTATCCCCTCTCCTTCAGCATCCCGGCCAGGGACCCCATGCCGGTCCCGCAGATACCCATGAGGTGGATATGATGAATGGGCTGGGGCAGATGATGATTCATCGGTTTATTTCTTTCTCTTTTTGTCCTTGGACCCTGACTCTTCACTCTTGAACTTCAGCATTTTTCGGAAATGCTTCTCCGAAACCGCTTCCGCATATCCGGCATATTGAACGGTTGCAGGACCGGGAGGGTCCAAGGGCATCCATTTTTCATTTTCAAATTTCTGATGGGCCAGGTTGTAGACGACGCCCTCCAGCACCGGGATAAGTCCTTTTGCTCTTTGTATCTCCCCTTTTTCCATCCAGGATAAATTCATTTTTCCCTTCTGGGCCTGAAGCATCCAGGGGCTGGCGTGGCACTCGGCGCATTTTCGGCCTGTCTTGCCGATGCTGTGGCTGCCGTCCGGGGTAAAGGACCATAAAAATCTTTCCGTCCGGGAGCACCCAGGTCTCTAAACCGGCGGCGGACAATTCCCGTCCCCGACTCATCAGAAAAATCCAGTCGGTTTGGGGAAGGCTCTTCCGTTTCCCCTCCTTAGCCAGCAATTCGAACTGGGTGCTCGTCCTGTTCAAAACCATTTGGGCGTGACAGGCCTGGCAGGAGACTTTCCCCCCATGCTTCCGGTGGGAGTAGTTTTGGGTGATTTCCTGATGACACCGTTCGCAGCGGGCATCCATCGCCCCCGGCTGCTTTTGGGACTGATAGACCTTCCCGTCTCCATGCATTTCCCGGGTGGTGTGACAGTCCTGGCAGGTCATGCCCCGGGCGGTATGGACATCTTCCTTTTTCATCTCCCGCATCTGTTGCTGCAGCCCCGCCAGACGGTCATGGCATTTCAGACAGGTTTCCTGATCCACCGGACCCATTTTGGCCGCCTGAGCATTGACTTTTTTCAGCGGTTGGTGACACCCCTGACAGGATCCGACATGGCATTGCCGGCAAGCCAATTTTTCATACGGCTGCCCGGTCAGGAGTTCCAGACCCTTTTGTTCTTTTCCGTACCAAAAAGCCAGTCCCCGGCCGGTATGGTGGAGACTGGACTTAAAATTTTCCAGACGCCGGCTGTCGCCGGACTGGCCTTTCTTGGGGGCACCCGCATCTTTCGTGGCGGCGGGTTGTCCTTCTTGAATGTTTTTTTCAACGGGGAGACTCTTCGCCGCGGGGGGCGATTTCTTGACCGGGACCGCCTTTTCGGCCGGATTCGTTTTCCCGGCGGGATCAGCCGCCAGAGACAACCCGATAAGCCCCAAGAAAGACAATCCTAAAAGGATAAAGAACAACTTTTTCATGGATGCTCCTTTATGGCGATGATCTTGGTTTACCGGACGATACTATAAGGTTATCTAATTTGAATGCCAAGTAAAAATTGACCGCGAGGAAATAGCAACTTTTCGGGGCAGCTTTTTCCTTGACCCCCGGAATTTCCTGGTCCTATACTGCCTCAGGACCGGATCGAATGGATATACACCAGGGGGTTCTCCTTTGCGTCTAGTCGTCCAGCGCGTCAAACAGGCTTCCGTTCGAATTCAAAATGAAACCGTGGGGGAGATCGGCCTCGGTCTGTTGATATTTCTAGGGGTCGGTCGGGACGACACGGAGGAGGATGTGCGCTATCTGGTGGAGAAAGTCCTGCACCTGCGGATCTTTGCCGATGGTCACAGCCGGTTCAACCTTTCGTTGCTGGATATTCATGGTTCTCTGCTGATTGTTTCCCAGTTCACCCTCTGGGGTGATAGCCGGAAAGGACGAAGGCCTTCCTTTTCTCATTCCGCCCCCCCCGAAAAGGCTGAACCGCTTTACAACCTATTTATCCAAAAGGCAAAGGAAGCCGGCCTGTCCGTGGCCAGCGGCCGTTTTCAGGAGATGATGGAGGTCCGGCTTGTCAATGACGGGCCGGTCACGCTGCTCCTGGACAGCCAGAAATCTTTTTAGGAGGGTTCCTCTATGGTTAGCGGAAGAAACATCGATCAGGTCTCCGTGAGGGGGAAAACCAGGGCTGTCGCAGCGATCACGGAGACCCCGATGATGTTGGCCGGCGGTCTGTTCAATAATTTCAACGCCCGGCACTCCAGCGAGGCCCCGTCCCGATGAACACCCCGGAGCCCCTTCCTCCCTGTATGATCTTTGTCGGGAAAGAAGGTAAATGGTTTCATGAGGGCGCCGAGATCATCCATCGCCCCATCTTTCTCTGGTTGATTCAGAACCTGGAAAAAGACGAGGAAGGCCGTTACCTGGTCCATCTAAACAATCAGAAGTGTGTCCTCGAGGTGGAGGATACCCCCCTGGTCATCCTGGGGGTGGATCGAATACCAGCCGGCCCTGAGGAAAACGAAGCGCTCCTTTTGACCTTGAACGACGAACGGCAGGAAGTCCTGGACCCCCGAACCTTATGGCTCAGCGGGGAGAACGTCTTATACGGATTAGTGAAGGGCGGACAGATACCGGCCCGATTTCTTCGGGCCGCCTATTATCAGATCGCCCAAAACATCGAAGAAGACGAAAGAGGCGGTTTTTTTCTAGCGCTGAATCGACAAAAGTTCCCGATTAAATCCGATGACCGTGGCGGTCACCCGGGAAGCCTGGAAATCCCCCGCTCCTCCCTCTTTCCAAAGAAGGAAGATTAATTCTATTTAAAGGAAGATTTAAGGGAACTTCGTAGGATCGCGGCCAGCACATCCGAAACCTGGATTCCCTCCCAACCGCCTGCTTCGGCCTTCGAGAGAGAATCCTTCGCTCGGCCTGGCTCGCCGGAGTCCTGGGAGCGGAGGATTACGACCCTTTTACCCGCCGGGCCCCAAAGTCTCGGATCGGTGGGGCCGAACAGAACAAAGCTGGGAAGGTCCAGGGCGGCCGCCAGATGAGAGATCCCGGAATCATTGCCCAAATAGCCGGAGGAAAGTTCGAGGAGTCCCGCCAGCACGGTTACGGGAAGGTGGCGAACCAGCGGAAATCCCCGGGCCTGAATAGTTTCCGCCATCCCCGGAGAAACTTCTTCCTCCGCCGGTCCCAGGATAAAGAAAGGCCCCCATTTCTGTTGGGCTTGGAGTTGATCGGCCAGAGTCAGAAATTTCTCTAAGGGCCAGTTTTTGGACCGGCTGCCGCTGCCGGGATGAATGGCCCAGGGAAGAACTTCCGGCCTGCCCCCGATTCCAATACGGTCGAGGACCTGAAGACCCGCCTGCCGATCCTGATCGGTGGGGAAAAGGAGTTTTTGCGGGGAAACCCAGGGGATACCCCGGGCCGCCAAAACCCTCTGCTGCACTGCGGGAACGGACTCTTTTCGCTTGGGCTCCGGGAAGGAGGGGATCCAGTCCACCGGGAAAGCGCCGCAGGTTTTTAGATTTCGAATCACCGCTTCCGGGGGTTGGGGCGCAAAAATGTATACCCGCTCGAATGCTTCCAGAAAAAGACGGAACCGTTCCGGAAGCAGGGGATTCTCCTCGTACAAACAGGCCCATTCCTTTTCATGGTGGGAACGGATGGCCCGGGCGTAGAAACGCTGATCAAGCAAAGCCAGGTTGGCCGTGTGGCCCACCAGGGTCCAAGGATTGTTTTTATGGTAGGTTTTCAGAGAATAGAGGGCCGGGAGGGACAGCAGCAGGTCTCCCAGGGCCCCTTGATGAATGATTAAAATAGGAGCGGCCGATGAATGCATTGCGAATTGTTTCCCTGCCGGACCGGTTTCGGCTGGAACCGCGGGGCTGGACTTTTACTCCTTTTGCCGAAAGCCCCCTGGCGGCCGGATTATCCCTCGACTGGGCTTCCTTCCACACCGTCTCCCTGGAACCGGGCTCCATCCGGGGAAACCACGTCCATCCCCGGGTCACGGAATGGCTCCTTTTCTGCGGCGGCCCTTTCCTGGTCGTCTGGCAGGATGAAGGTTCGGACGCCATTCAGCAAAAACAGTTGGCCGACCAGCATACCTATCTGATCATCCCGCCCCGAGTCAAACACGCGGTCAAAAACATAGGAAAGACCGTGCTGTATCTGGTGGCCTTTCGAAACCGGGCCGATGGTGCGGACGAACCGGAGACCCTGGCCGCTCCCCTCATTTACTAAATTGAACATCGAACATCGAACGTCCAACATCGAATGGTTAAAGGGAAAAGATGAAGAAACAGAAATAAGTGTTCCCTCCTCGGCAAGGGAGGTTCGTTCTTCATTCGAGATTGGACGTTCGATGTTCGATGTTCGATGTTCATTATTCGCTGTCCAGCCCCTCATCCGCCATCCAGGCTCGAAAATCCTCCAACGCCCTGCTCGCATGATGAGCGCCTCTTTCCCGGCGACGGATCCTGCCCGGCAGGCTTGGGAAAAGGCCAAAATTGATATTCATGGGTTGAAAATCCGATGGGCCCTCCCGACCGATATGCCCGCTCAGTGCCCCTAGGGCGGTCGTCGGAGGCGGAACCACCGGAGGCCGGCCGGCCATCAGCCGGACGGCATTGATCCCGGCCAGGATCCCCATGGCCGCTGATTCCACGTACCCTTCCACTCCGGTGATCTGACCGGCTAATAATATTTCCGGGTCCGTCTTCAACTGCAGGGTGGGAAGCAATACCCGGGGCCCGTCCACAAAGGTATTCCGGTGGACGCTTCCCAAGCGGGCGAATTCGGCCTGTTCCAGGCCGGGGATCAGACGGAAGACCCGCTCCTGGTCTTTCCACCTGAGTTTGGTTTGAAAGCCCACCATATTGTAAAGCGAACCGTCGGCGTTGTCCTGGCGCAGTTGAACCACGGCCTGAGGGATCTTCCCTGTCCGGGGATCGGGCAGTCCTACGGGCTTCATTGGACCGTAACGCAGGGTTTCTTCCCCGCGCCGGGCCATCACTTCAATCGGGAGGCAGCCTTCAAAATAATTTTGGGATTCAAAAGGATGGAGGGGTATTTGTTCGGCCTCCAGCAGTCGGCTGACAAAAAGACGATACTCGTCTTCGGACAGCGGACAGTTGATATAATCATCCCCTCCGTGGCCATACCGGGAGGCCCGGTAGGCTTTGGTCTCATCGATGGTTTCGGCGTAAACAATCGGAGCAATGGCATCATAGAAATGCAGATGCTCCCTCCCCAGAAAAGAGGCCAGCGCGGAGGCCAGTTCATCCGTCGTCAAAGGACCGGTCGCCAGAATCAGGGGACGCCAGGGCGGAAGTTCCGACGCTTCCCGGGAGACCAATTGCATTTTCGAATTTTCCCGGATCCTCCGGGTGATGTACCGGGCGAATCCCTCTCGGTCCACGGCCAGGGCTTTCCCGGCCGGGACTCGGTTGATCCGGGCCGATTCCATTACCAGGGACCCCAGGAGACGCATCTCCTCCTTGAGCAGCCCCGCGGCGTTTTGAAGGTCAGAGGAACGGAGGGAATTGCTGCAGACCAATTCAGCCAGATCGGCTGAATGGTGCGCCGGGCTGAATCGCCGGGGTTTCATCTCCCACAATTCCAGGTCGATCCCCCGACGGGCGGCCTGCCAGGCCGCCTCACAGCCCGCCAAACCGGCGCCGATGATCAGCAATTTATTGGATGCCAAGAGGTTTGTTTGGTTTATTTGGTTGATTTCGTTTATTTGGTTGCAAAGAATCCTGTCATATTATTTTGAGACCGCTATCCTTGGGTTGTTTGGTGTTTAACGAAACAAACGAAATAACGAAATAAACCATATAAACGGGCCCTTTTCGTCATTCCCCTCCCGGCCCTGAATCCTCCTGCGCCCTGCTTTCTTTATAGCCACATTCTTTATTCGGGCAAGCCAGGTAGGTTCCCTCCCGTTTGCTGGTCTTTTCCACCAACAGCGGTGACTGGCACTCCGGACAGGGCTGCTGGACCGGTTTTCCCCAGAGAAGAAAATTGCATTCCGGGTAACGGCTACAGCCGTAAAAGCGCAACCCCCTCTTCGTCATCCGCGGCACCAGTTTCCCCGTGCAGTTCGGAGTGGCGCAGGGAATATCCGTTTCCAGCGACCGGGCGGTCTTGCACTTTGGATATTTCTCGCAGGCCAGAAATTCACCGCCAAATCGATTCTTTTTCAGAAGCATGGCCCCGCCGCATTCGGGGCAAACCTGGCCGGTGGGGACGGCCGCCGAGGCGACCGGGGCCTGTCCGCCGGGGATCAGCGGCTGGGTTTCCCGGCACTGGGGATACCCGGAACAGGCCCAGAAGGCGCCGAACCTGCCTTTCCGAACCACCATCGGCTTCTCGCATTGGGGGCAGTTTTTTTCCGAGGATGCCTCGGGGGCCTCTTCCTGGGGTTGGATCTTACCCCGCTCGTCACGGGTAAAATTCAGGGTCTGCTTACATTGAGGATAGGCGGAACAGGCTAAAAAAGGCCCGTTTTTCCCCAGGCGAATGGTCATCGGTTGGCTGCATTGGGGACAGACGATATCGGTTTTTAACCCCAGACCCTTGACTTGTTTCATTTCAGCCTTGGCCTTAACCAGCGCTTCCGTGAAAGGCTGGTAAAAATTCTCCAACACCCGGATCCAGTTCATTTTCCCTTCTTCGATCAGATCGAGATTATTCTCCATTTGGGAGGTAAACTGGACATCCAGGATATCGGGGAAATTTTTTACCAGCAGATCGGTCACCAAAAATCCGAGCTCCGTGGGACGGAAAAATTGTTTCTCTTTGTTGGCGTACTCCTTATCCTGAATAGTGGAGATGATGGCGGCGTAGGTGCTGGGTCGGCCGATCCCCTTTTCCTCCAACTCTTTGACCAGCGTGGCCTCGGTATAACGAGCAGGAGGCTGCGTAAAATGTTGTTTGGGGTTCAGAGACCAGAGCGTCAGCAGTTGTTCCATTCGGAGGTCGGGAAGTTGAGCGGCCTTGTCCTCTTCCACCGTCTCTCCTTCGGTCAGGTCTTTGCCGGCCACATAGACCTTGGTAAAACCGGGAAATTTCAGGATCGAGCCGGTGGCCCTGAAGAGCCCCTCTCCGGCGGCAATATCCACGGAGGTCTGGTCGATTTTGGCCGGCTTCATCTGACTGGCGACAAAACGATTCCAGATCAACCGATAAAGGCCCAGCAGATCCTTCTCCAGAAAAGAGGCGATCCGGTCCGGAGTATGATCCAGGGAGGTGGGCCGGATGGCCTCGTGCGCGTCCTGGGCCCCCTTTTTATTGGGGTAGCTTAAGGGACGAGCCGGCAGGTACTCCGGGCCGTATTGCGCCGCGATATGGCCTCGAACAGCCTCCAGGGCCTCTTTGGAGACCCGGGTGGAATCGGTACGCATATAGGTAATCAGCCCTACCAACCCCTGGTCGCCCACCTCTACCCCTTCGTAAAGCCGTTGGGCTAAAAACATGGTCTTTTTAGCCGGAAAACGGAGTTTCCGAAAGGCCTCCTGCTGCAACTGGCTGGTGGTGAAGGGGGCGGAGGGGTTTCGCAGTCGCTCTTTCCGATCGACTCGGGTGACCCGGAAAGATTCCCCTGAAAGTTGGGCCACGACCCGATCGGCCTGCTCCTGGTTGGCGATCTTGGCCGCCTTGCCCTGAATTTTGAGGAGCTTGGCCTCAAAAGTGGACGGCGGACTTTCGTCCGCAGCTCGGGCCACCCCCTCTTCCGGGCTCAGCAGCGCCGTGATCGACCAGTACTCTCTGGAGTTAAAGGCCTGTATTTCCTTCTCCCGGTCACAGATCAGGCGCACGGCAACCGATTGGACCCGGCCGGCGCTTAGCCCCCGCTTGACTTTCTGCCAGAGCAGGGGGGAAATCTGATACCCTACCAAACGGTCCAGAATCCTGCGGGCCAACTGGGATTGGAACCGATTCTCATTCAGCGGTTCCGGATGCTGAATGGCTTCTTGAATGGCCCGCTGGGACAATTCATGAAATAAAACCCGATGGAACTCTTTTTTCGGATCGGCCAATTCTTCGGCGATATGCCAGGCAATCGCTTCGCCTTCACGGTCCGGGTCGGGGGCCAAATAAATACGCTTCACTTTCTGGGCGGCCTGTCTCAGGTCTTTCAGGACCTTATTCTTCCCGGAGATGATTTGGAATTCCGGTTTGAAATCATGTTCCACATCCACTCCCAGCAGATTGGGAGGCAGGTCCTTCAGGTGTCCCAGGGAAGCCCGGACATCGAAATCGGGGCCTAAGTATTTTTTTATGGTCCGAACCTTGGTCGGGGACTCCACGATCAACAGAGACTTTTCCATTCAATGGTTCCTATCTTATTTCAAAAAATTTACCGGGCAACTGTTTGACCCAGCCCTTGATTTCCATTTCCAACAACCGAGACAAGAGGACGCCTATCCCCAGTCCGGTTTGGCGGGCCAAAGGATCCACTTGTACCGGTCCGTCGGCCAGCGCTTTCCAAATCAGCTCCTCTTCCGGGGTGAGGGCGGGTACGGGCCTGGAAAACTCTTGTTCGTTCGGGAGCATCGGCCGGGCGGTAGCCGCCTCCGGGATTTCCTCCAGGATATCCTGGGCATGCTCCACCAACTTGGCCCCCTGTTTGATCAGACGATGTGTCCCGGAACTTTTGAAAGACTCAATGCTGCCGGGCACGGCAAAGACCTCCCGCCCCTGCTCCAGGGCCAATCGGGCCGTAATCAGGGAACCGCTGCGCAAGCCGGCTTCCACAATCACCACTCCCAAAGACAGGCCGCTGATGATCCGGTTACGCACCGGAAAATTCTGCCGCTCCGGGAGGGTCCCCGGAGGGAATTCCGAACAGATCATCCCGGTTTCCACGATCCGTTCCGCCAGCTTTCTATTCTCCGGCGGGTAAATCTGATCCAGGCCGGAACCCAGCACCGCCACAGTGCGCCCCTTAGCCAACAGGGCCCCCTCGTGGGCGGCCGTATCGATGCCCCGGGCCAGCCCGCTGGCAATCGTCAAGCCTTGTTGCGCCAGACTGTAGGCCAACCGTTCGGTCACCTTGATCCCGTAAGGACTGCCGTTCCGGGACCCCACCATGGCCATTACCCGACTGTCCTGCGCTGAGACACGGCCTTGATAATAGAGATAAGGCGGCGGGTCGTGAATTTCAGCCAATAGCCGTGGATAAAGGGGATCCCTCAAGGTAAGCAGGTGGATCTTCAGTCTGTCCAAGACCTCGATCTCCCGCTTCACCGCGTCATCCCCTGTAAAATGAAGGATGTTCTGGGCGGTCTGCTCCCTCAGTCCCTCAACTTCCAGGAGTTCCCGGGGGTCGGACTGAAAAACGACGGAAGGCGCGCCGAAGCGATCAATCAAACGCCGGTAGAGAACCCGGCCGATACCGGAGATCCGGCATAAGGCCAGCCAGGCATATCGGGGATCCCGTGTCAACTACGTTTACCCTCAGCGATCGCAGGTGCAGTTCGCGGCGGGACCCCGTTATTTGGGGAGCGGAGGGGCTTCCGGACTGCTGCCGGCGATACCGTGGACAAATCCTTTCCCGACCTTGACCCGGACCTTATCCGCCACTTCGACGGTCATACTAGTGTCATTGACTTCGACGATGCGTCCGTAAATTCCCCCGGTGGTGATAATCGAGTCACCCCGTTTCAGGTTGCTCAACATATCCTTATGTTGTTTAGCCTTCTTCTGCTGGGGACGGATCAACAAAAAATAGAAAATGGCAAACATCAGGACTAAGGGCAGCAAACCCATCAATCCCCCTCCTCCCGCCGATCCTCCGGATCCCGTTCCGGGAAGGCCCATGGCTTCAGCCGCTGAAAGTAACCAATCCATAATGACGACTCCTTTCTTTAGTGTGCGAGGTTATCTATTTTGATAAAAAGTTTTCCTAAATTCTCCAAACCGCTCGTCGGCCACGGCCTGCCGGATATCCCCCATCAGTTCCATGAAATAATACAGGTTATGCCAAGTGTTTAAACGGTAGCTCAGGAGTTCCTTGGCTAAATACAAATGCCGCAGATAGGCCCGGGAATAATTTCGGCAGGTATAGCAAGCGCATTCCGGATCCAACGGTTGCGGATCGTCCGCGTAGACGGCATTTTTTATAATCACCCTTCCCTGCCGGGTAAACAACATCCCGTTGCGGGCGTTGCGGGTCGGCAGTACGCAGTCAAACAGGTCCGCGCCCCGGGCCACTCCTTCCACCAGGTCCTCCGGCGTCCCCAGGCCCATCAGGTAGCGGGGCCGGTCGGCGGGCAGGAGCGGGAGGGTGGCCTCGATTACCGCCAGTCTTTCCTCCGCAGGCTCACCGACGCTTAAACCGCCTAAGGCGTAGCCATCGAAGCCGATCTCCATGACGGCCTCGGCACTCTCCCGGCGCAGGTCCTGAAAAACACTGCCCTGCACGATCCCGAACAGGGCCTGCGATTCCGAGCGGTGGGCCCGACGGCAACGCCGGGCCCAGTCCCGGGTCAATTCCAGGGAACGGCGGGCCTCCTCAGGGGTCACCGGGTAAGGCGTGCATTCATCCAGGCACATGGCGATGTCCGACCCCAAGGCCTCCTGGATTTCCACCGCCGACTCGGGTGTCAAAAAATGGCTGGAGCCGTCTAGATGAGAACGGAAGGAGACCCCTTCGGCCGAAATCTTCCTTAAGGCCCCCAAACTGAACACCTGATAGCCGCCACTGTCGGTCAGGATCGGGTAATCCCAGTGCATGAAGCGGTGCAGTCCCCCCAGCCGGTGTATCCGTTCGTGCCCGGGACGGAGATACAAATGATAGGTATTGGCCAGGATCACTTCCGCCCCGATTTCCCGGAGGTCTTCCGGGGTCAGGGACTTCACCGTTCCCTGGGTACCCACCGGCATGAAGACCGGCGTGCGGATTTCGCCGTGGGCGGTCCTCATCCGGCCCAGGCGCGCTCGGCTGGCGCCGTCCGTATGTTCCAGGGAGAAGGAAAACATCTAGACGATCAACATGGCATCGCCAAAGCTGTAAAACCGGTAATTTTGTTCAATAGCCTCCCGATAGGCCCTGAGGATATTCTCGCGCCCGGCAAAGGCCGCCACCAGTAAAATCAGCGTCGTCCGAGGCAAGTGAAAATTCGTGATCAAGGCATCCACAATTTTAAAGTCATAGCCGGGGGTGATGAAAAGATCGCATTCCCCTTGAGCCGCCACCAGGTTTCCCTGTTTGGCGGCCACGTATTCCAGAACCCGCAGACTGGTAGTCCCCGTGGCGAAGACTCGTTTCCCTTTCCGCTTTTGTTCCTGAATAACACGGGCGGTCTCGGGGGAAACATGATAAAACTCGGCGTGCATCCGGTGCTGAGTCGGGTCGTCGCCTTTGATGGGAGCAAAGGTCCCGTAGCCGACGTGTAGGGTGACCGGGGCTATAAAGACCCCTTTGGCCCTGATCCGGGTTAACAGCTCCGGAGAGAAATGCAACCCGGCGGTCGGGGCCGCCACCGCCCCCGGTTTTTCGGCATAGACCGTCTGATAGCGCTCCAAGTCGCGCTCCTGGCAGGCGCCCGTCTCTTCCTTCCGACGAATGTAGGGCGGCAGGGGGGGTTGCCCGGCGAGATCCAGGAAGGCTTCGAATGATCCGGGGAAACGAAACAGCACCCGAGCGGTCCCGTTGGGCGCTGGGGGCAGGATTTCACCGGAACCCCATTCGCCGAAAGTGAACCGCTCCCCGACCCTCGGTTTCCTCGAACTCTTCAGCAAACAGAGGCTGGCATAGCTTTTCTCAACCGGTGAATCCGGATAATTCAGAACCAGACATTCTACCCGCCCCCCGGAGTCTTTGCGCCCGGTTAATTTGGCCGGAATCACCCGGGTGTCATTGATGACCAGGACGTCTCCGCTTTGCAGGTTTTCAACGATAGTGTAAAAAAGACGGTGGGCCGTTCCACCGGAACGACGTCCCAACACGAATAATCGCGATTGGTCCCGATACGAGCTGGGTTCCTGGGCGATCAACCGGGTGGGGAGTTCAAAATCAAAGTCCGCGAGGGAGGCTCCCATCCTCAGATCACCGCCTTCATCCGCTCAGCCAAGGAGAACGTCGGGCCACGAAGACCAGCAGCAAACCGATCAACATGGAAACCAGACCGTAGATCCGGAGTTGCCCTTCCGGCATCTCCACCATCTTCAGGATCCAAATCTTGAATTTTTCCGGAAAGGCGAAATAGGGCAACCCTTCCAAAACCAGTATCAGCCCTATGACCGTCAGTAGTTCGCTCATATTTTTGGCTAGGTATATGCCTTTAATACACTTCCGCTGTATTGTCAAGCTTTCCAGAATGAAGTTTCCCATGGAAAACGCTTTAAACAAATAGGATAACCTGTTGAATTATAAATAAACATCCCCTACTTAGTCGGTCCGGGGATTTCGATGGTGCTGCAATGACCGGAGGCGCAATTCCGGGATTGGACCTGGGGCAGGGAAGACGTCGGCGAGGTGCTGGAGGCTACTCGGGCATTGACTTTGGAGAGCACTCGCCTGATCTCCGGCGACTGACAGTGGGGGCAGACCGGGGCGACCTGGTCTTCGCTCCGAGTGGCCAAGAGCTCAAAATTCCGGCGGCAATGCTCACACACAAATTCAAAGATGGGCATGGGATTCTCCTTTTAAAAACAAAGATTCCCGGGAACGCTCAGGGAATCTTTATTTTAAAAACCAAAGGTTTTTGTAATATTAGGTTACAAAAAGTTTGCTATTATAGCATAGAAAGGAATATAAGCAATCCGCATCTAGGGAATCACTGAAAGGAGCTTAAAATGCTGACCTTACCGGAGCGGATTGGTCCAATGCAATCTGGGGAAGCGAGCGAAATCGCTGTCCGTCGAACAAAGTTCCGCGCCGTTTTCTATGGCCAGGGCCGCCAAATGGGTATCGGTGACGAGGTTTCCCGCAGTCCCCGATTCAACCATTAGGGACCGGAGAATTTTCCAGTGACCCTTTTGGGGCGATAGCAGTTGCACATTGGGTTGGGCCATCCAGCTTTCAACAATCTCCAAGGCAATCTCAACCGACAAGGAATTGGGGAAAATATGGGGGTTGGTCGAAATTCTCAAAAACCCCAATAAAACCACCCAGGAAATAGCGACAGGTTCATCCCCCGACAACACCTCTTCCAGCCAAGCCTTCGCCTTTTGATGGGGATGGCTGTCGATGTTGACCGCATAAAGGAGCAAATTTAAGTCGACCAGCTTCACCGTGCTTTTATTTCCGCAGCTCCAGTTTTCTTAGTATCTCGACATCCTCCAGCGCTCCGGACCGGGCGAGGGCCTTATCCAGGTCTATTATAGAGCCCGGCGGGTTCCCCATAGGCCAAGCCGGACATTTATATCTCCTTGGAGAACGTGAAACGGTTGAACTGTTTAAACCCCGTCGAAGGGCCGCATTCACCATTTTTCGCAATGATTTGCCCTCCCGGTGTCCCTGCTCCTTAAGTTCTCTTATTAGGTCGATGTCAATTTCAATCGTGGTCCTCATAAAAAAAGTATGCTCCACCAATTTCTCTATGTCAACCCATAAAACAAAAAGACATAAATATGCCGTTTTAAAACGACGAGTCCGCCTTCGACTGGGGATTCAGCGTCCCCTTATCCAAAAAAAACTGTAAGCGCGCCGCCTTGGCTGCCCGGGGGTCGTGGGTGACCATGATGATGGTTTTCCCGAACTCCCGATTAAGCCCCTCCATCAATAGCAGGATCTCCCGGGCCGAAACCTTGTCCAGGTCTCCCGTGGGTTCGTCGGCCACCACGATGGTCGGATCGGTGATGATCGCCCGGGCGA
Source organism: uncultured delta proteobacterium (assembly GCA_963743305.1). GTDB lineage: Bacteria > Desulfobacterota > RBG-13-43-22 > RBG-13-43-22 > RBG-13-43-22 > CAVQSS01. Next base: position 168,972 of record CAVUPH010000020.1, on the reverse strand, counting down.
TGGCCACCCGCTGCTGTTGCCCGCCCGATAACTGCTGAGGATAGTGGTCCCGGCGGTCCTCCAGACCGACAACCCGCAAGGCCGTTTCCACATGTCGGCGGCGTGCTTTTCTGGACAGCTCACTTAACAGCAGGGGGAGTTCCACATTTTCATAGGCGGTCAGGACCGGAAGCAGATTATAAAACTGAAAAACAAAACCGATGTGGCGGGAACGCCAGGCCGCCAATTCGGTTTCGCCCAATCGGGTGATGTCGGTCCCGGCCACTTTGATCGCGCCCTGATCGGCCTGATCGATCCCGGCGATTAAATTAAGCAGGGTGGTTTTGCCGGAACCCGAAGGACCCATGAGGGCTATAAATTCCCCTTCCGGAATGGTGAGGCTAAGGTCCTCCAGAACCGGTATCCGCTGGTTGCCCCGCCAATAGGACTTGTACAGATTAACAATCTCGACTACCGGAATTTCACTCTCGATCTTATCCATCCTTCCATTATTCCTACCAGTCTTTACCTCCGCCCTCTCTTTTTTTCCCCTTAACGTCGCGCTCCGCGATCGCCCCCTCCCCCTCTCTTCTCTTTTCTCCCATCTTCCCTCTTCCCTCTTCCATCTTGTCTTCCGCCCCCCCATAATCACAAGCCTTCCGCAAAGGGCATTCCGGGCAGCGGGGAGACCGGGCCGGGCACAGGGACCGCCCGTGCGCGATCAGTTGATGGGAGAAAAGGATCCAGCGGTCTTCGGGAATCAAGGGCATTAAGGCCAGCTCGATTTTTACCGGGTCCTTTTCCCGGATCAGTCCCAGACGCTGGACGATCCGACCCACATGGGTGTCCACCACGACCCCCGGAATCCCAAAAGCGCTTCCCAGGACCACATTGGCCGTTTTTCGCCCAATCCCCGGGAGGGCGATCAGTTCCTCCAAGGTCCGAGGCACCTGTCCCTGATGACGCCGGATTAATTCCGCACAGCAATTTTTGAGGCTTTTGGCCTTGTTGTGGAAAAAGCCGGTAGGCCGGATATCCGCCTCCAATTCAGCCAGGTCGGCCTCCGCATAATCGCGGGCGCTCCGGTATTTCTTAAACAAGACCCGAGTCACCTCGTTCACCTTTTTATCCGTGCACTGGGCCGAGAGAATAGTGGCTACCAGCATCTCCAAGGGATTTTTGGAGGAAAGGGCGGTTTGGGCCTGGGGATAAAGTTTATCCAGGGCAGGGAGAATGATCTTTGATTTTGTCTTCGGGTTTCATAGTTGACGCCTTACTATGAGAAAAAACGTGCGTTAAGTTGTTCTTGCGCTGGATGGACGGTGCCAAGGGCATAAAAAGTCGAACGTCGAACATTGAACATCGAACGTTCAACTTTGAATGGAAAACGGACTTTCATTGAACATTCGATGTTCGACGTTCACTGTAGTACCAAAAAGAAAGGGTCTCGTGATTATTCCGGCTCCTTCAACCGCCTTCCTCTATTTTCCTCCTTCGTTTCTCCAGATAATCCGCCACTTCCTCCGCCTCCCTGGTATTAAAGACATCCTCTTTGGTCAGCCAGCCTTTGCGGGCTATGCCCACCCCGTAACCCACGTCATCCAACCCCTCTAGATGATGGGCATCGGGATTGATCACCACCTGGAGCCCTAAGTCCTTGGCTTTTTTCATCAGCCGCCAATCCAAATCCAGCCGGTGGGGATTGGCGTTCAACTCGATCAGTACCCCCTGGCGAGCGGCCGCCTGAAGGACCGCCTCCATATCCAGCGGATACGGATCCCGGGCCAGGAGCAGCCGGCCGGTGGGATGGCCCAGCATGGTGGTCAAGGGATTCTCCAGCGCCCGGATGATTCGACGGGTCATCTGCGCTTCGGTCATATTGAACTTGGAATGGATGGAGGCAATAATAAAATCGAAGCGGGCGAGTTCTTTATCCGGGTAATCCAATGACCCGTCGGGCTGGATGTCCGACTCGATTCCCCAAAAAAGATGTACCTGTTTTTGACTTTCGTTTAAACGCCGTATTTCCTCTTCCTGCCGTTTCAGTTGCTCCACTTTCAAGCCGCCGGCATAAAACGCCGATTGACTGTGGTCGGAAATGCCCAGGTAGCGGTATCCTTTGGATTGGGCCGCCTGGACCCATTGGCTCAAAGTGGGCGTGCCGTCGCTCAGGTGCGTATGAAAGTGAAAGGCTCCCCGGAGGTCTTTTTCCTCCAGCAGGCGAGGAAGCTCTTTCCTTCGGGCGGCCTCGATTTCTCCCCAATCCTCCCGCAGCTCGGGCGGGATGTAGTTCAGACCCAGCCGGGCGTAAAGCGCGGCCTCATCGTGGCAGGCAATCGGCCTTTCTTCTTTGAACAGCCCGTACTCATTGATCTTGAGGTCCATTTCGTTGGCCAGGGACCTCAAGGCGATGTGATGTTCCTTGCTGCCCGTAAAGTGGTGCAGGGCAAAAGGGAACCCCCCGGGACCCACCACCCGCAGATCGGCCTGAATACCGGTCTTGAGCTGGACCGCCGCTTTGGTCGAGCCTTTCGCCGTTATTTGCGCCACCAGGGGAAGGGAAGTGAAAAAGTCCATCAGGACTTCCGGCTTTCGGCTTTCCGCCACCAGATCGATGTCCTTGACGATTTCCTTGCGCCGGCGTAGGCTCCCGGCAATGTCCGCCCGGAGGGTTTGGGGGTGTTTGAGGATTTTTTCGAGTAGCGCCCGGGCCTGCGGATAGACCTCCCCGAAGAGGAACCGTCCCTGAAATTTCTTCAAGTGTTCGATCCCTCTGAGGATATTCTCCTGGGATTTTTTTCCGAACCCGGGCAGAGGGACCAGCCGGTTTTCGTGTCCGGCGTATTCCAGTTCTCCCAGGGAACGGATACCCAGTTGATCGATCAATTCTTTCACTTTTTTGGGGCCGAGCCCCGGGACGCGGAGCAGCTCCCGGATGCCCTGGGGGAAAGTTTTTTTCAACTCCAGGTGTAAAGGAATGGCGCCCTCCCGAACCAGTTGGGTGATCTGCTGGGAGAGGGTGGACCCGATGCCCTTGATCCGGGCCAGTTCGCCGGCGGCGATCAGTTCGGAAACGGTTTGATCCTGGGCCTCGATGATTCGGGCACCCTGGGTATAGGCCCTGATTTTGAACGGGTTCTCCCCGGCCAGTTCCAGCAACTCGGCGATTTCAGCCAGCACCCGCGCGACTTCCTTGTTTTCCATCGTAAAACCATCTGCCCGGAGCGGGCACCCCGAAGCATGAAAATGAACTTCCAACATTGAACATCGAACGTCCAACATCGAATAAAAAACTAACCACCATTGAAGATTCGATGTTGGACGTTCGATGTTCAATGTTCATCTTGTTATTAGAGGATGATGACCTTTTTGATAGTCCGAACAACTTCCTCCGGTTCGTCGATCACCCGGATGATATCCAGGTCGTCGGCGTCAATCATGCACTCCGGGCAGGCCGTTTTGCGCATCCAGTCCAGCAGACCCTTCCAATAACTCTTGTCCACCAGGATCACCGGGAAAGGTTTGATCCGTTTGGTTTGAATCAACGTGATGGCCTCGGAAAATTCATCCAGGGTGCCGAAACCTCCGGGCAAGATCACATAGGCCACGGCATATTTGATGAACATGACCTTGCGAATAAAAAAATAACGAAAGTTCAAACGGATATTGGCGTAAGGGTTGGGTTTTTGTTCGTAGGGCAACTCAATGTTCAGTCCCACCGACTTGCCTCCCGCTTCGGCCGCCCCCTTATTGGCTGCTTCCATGATCCCCGGCCCGCCGCCGGAGATGACGTTGAACCCGTTCTTAACCAGCAGGCGCGCAATCTCCACGGCCTGCTCGTAAGAGCGATCCCCCGGCTTGGAACGAGCCGAACCGAAAATGGAAACCGCCGGGTGGATCTGGGCCAGGGTTTCAAAGCCGTCTACAAACTCGGCCAGGATACGGAACATCCGCCAGGTATCCTTTATGGTCAGGTCGTCGATTACGTATTGTCGGTCTGACTTTTGCTCCAGCATAACTAGTTCCTTCTAAGGTTGTTTGCACTTTTGGGTGGGTGGCCGCGGCGTCTCGGCGAAAGGGTTTTCCCCCGCCCTCAGGCGGGACTTTATAGGTTCTAACCCGGCCCCCAAGTTTTCAAATCTTCCAGGGGGCAGGGCCGGCCTGGAAGGCCTCAAGGGACTCGGAGGATGAGCCTGCTTTAAATAACGTCTGTAATCTAGGCCCGGATTCGAAGTCCGGAGTACTTTTGGAAAACCCTTTCGCCTGAGACCCCGCGGCCATACCCGCTATGGGGGGACCCACCCAAAGGGAAGAAGCGTCGTTTTAAGACGTCGCGCCGCGGTTAAGATCCTTAGACGCCCTAAGAACGCAATTTTTCGTTGAAATCTCGTCTATCTGCTTATATGATTTAAATAGCGCTGTCAAGCCTTTGCTAAGAAAGGATCAACCCTCATGCAAGTGACCTGTCTGGGAGCCACCCGAACGGTGACCGGCTCCTGTTTTTTGGTGGAAAACGAACGTCTCCGCTTTTTAGTCGACTGCGGCATGTTTCAAGGCGGCCGAGAGATCGAACGGCGCAACTATTCCTTTAGCCGGCACCGGCCGCAACAACTGCACTATGTGCTCTTGACCCACGCCCATATCGACCACTGCGGTCTGCTTCCCCGTCTGGTCAAAGAAGGCTTCCGGGGAAAAATCCTCTGCACCGAGGCCACCTTTGACCTTTGCCGGATCATGCTCAAAGACAGCGCCCATATCCAAGAGATGGACGCGGAATGGCAGTCGCGAAAAAGACTTCGCTCCGGTCAAAAACCGGTAGAGCCTCTTTATACCCTGGAAGATGCCGAGGCCTGCCTCAAATATTTCGAGCCCGTTGAGCGGAATACCGATATCCCTCTCAGCCCGGATATCCGCTTTCGTTTCCGGAACGCCGGACATATCCTGGGCGCGTCCTTTTTGGAACTCTATTACCAGGAGCGGGGAGTGGAGGGAAAAATCGTCTTTTCCGGCGACATCGGCCGGGAAAATGCCTTGATCGTCAGCGAAAAAGAGACTGTGGAAGAGGCCGATTATTGTTTTATTGAATCCACCTACGGGAACCGCCTCCACAAGACCCATGAGGCCAGTAAAGAAGAATTACTGGAAGCCATCCGGGAAGGCATCAAGTACGGTGAAAAGGTCATCATTCCGGCCTTTGCCGTAGAACGCACCCAAGAGATTCTTTTGACCTTAAACGAGTTCCTGGAAAAAGGACAGATCCCTTCCCTCCCGATTTATCTGGACAGCCCCCTGGCCATTTCGGCCACCGAGATTTTTAAACAGCACCCGGACTATTTCAATCCTTCTACGGCCCGGATGATCGGCGGAGGTAAAAATCCGTTTGAAATACCCACCCTGGTTTATTCCCGCACCCCGGAGGAATCCATGGCGATTAACCGCCATCAAGGTCCGGGGATCATCATCGCCGCCAGCGGCATGTGCAATGCCGGCCGAATTAAACACCATCTGAAACATAATCTTTGGAAGCCCGGGGTCCAAATCGTCATCATCGGCTTCCAGGCCGAAGGGACCTTGGGCCGGGCCATCGTCAATGGGGCTAAAAAAGTACGCATCTTTCAGGAGGAGGTAGCCGTCCGGGCCAAAATCCATACGATTGGCGGTTTCTCAGCGCACGCCGACCAAAAGGAATTACTGGCCTGGCTGGGTCACTTTAAGAATCCCGGTCTCCAAGTGTACGTCATCCATGGCGAAGAATCGGCCAGCCTGGCCTTGGCCGCCGCCATTCAAAAAAACTTCCCCTTCACCGCCCAAGTCCCACAGTGGCTGGAGACAATCCCCTTGGCGATTCCCACGGAAAGACCCGTTGAACTGACCAAGGAAAGCGAGGAGCTGATGGCCCTTTACGCCCTGCTGGAAACCCGTCTGGAAGGACTGCACGGCCTCCTCGGAAAAATGCCGACCTTGAAAAAAGGGAAAATCCGGGAACTCAAGACGTTCCTGAAGAAGACCGAAAAGGGCCTCGACGGCTTTCTGAAGGAAATCTGATTCATGGATCCCTGTTCGCTGGCGGACCTTCTCCCGGAGGTCCAAAAACCCAGCCGCTACTTGGGACAGGAGCTTTTCTCGGCTCACAAGGATCTTAAAAATGTCCGGTTGCGTTTTGCCCTGGCCTTTCCCGACTTGTATGAAGTGGGCATGTCGCACTTGGGGATTAAAATCCTCTACCATCTCCTCAACACCCGCCCGGAGGTTTGGGCGGAGCGTTTTTTTGCCCCGGCGCCTGATCTTTCCCGGATTTTGGAGGAGCGCTCCCTGCCCCTGAGCTCCCTGGAATCAGGCACCCCCTTGAAGGATTTTGACCTGATCGGTTTCAGCCTCCCCTATGAACTGGGCTATACCAATGTCCTGCAGATGCTGGCCTTAGGCGGCCTCCCGCTCAGGTCCCGGGATCGGACCGTTGAACATCCGCTGGTGATCGCCGGAGGACCTTGCGTTTTTAATCCCGAACCACTGGCTGATTTTTTTGACCTGCTGGTCATTGGCGACGGAGAGGAGGTCATCGAAGAAATCTGTGACACCTGGTTATCCTGGAAGGCCGGCGGATCCGGACGACCGGAAATCCTTCAGGCCCTGGCCGGACTGGAGGGGGTCTATGCTCCGGCGGTCCAGGCCCTGGAGCCGGATCATCCGCCGCAAGCCGAAAATCGAATCCGCAAACGTCTGGTGGCCGATATCAATCAGGTGGGTTACCCGGAAGTCAGCCCCCTGCCCTACCACCGTGTCATTCACGACCGTTTGAGCGTCGAGATCACCCGGGGCTGCACCCGGGGCTGCCGCTTCTGTCAGGCCGGGATCATCTATCGGCCGGTACGGGAACGGTCGCCGGAAAAAGTCTGGCAGCTTTTTGAAAAGGGCTTATCCCGAAGCGGGTATGATGAAGCCACACTCCTCTCCTTAAGCAGCGGCGACTACGGCTGCCTGGATCAACTCCTCCCGGCCCTGATGGAGCGCTGGGAACCTGAACGGGTGGCCTTTTCCCTTCCCTCCCTGCGGGTGGACACCTTGAGCCCCAAAATGATCGACCAAATCTCGCGGGTTCGAAAAACCGGCTTCACCCTGGCCCCCGAAGCCGGGACCCAGCGGTTGCGGGACGTGATCAACAAGAATATCAGCGAACCCGACATCCTGAATACGGTTCAAGCGGTGTTCAAGGCCGGCTGGCGGGTATTGAAGCTTTATTTTATGATCGGCCTGCCCACCGAGACTCAGGAGGACCTTCAGGGCCTGGTCGACCTGGTAAAAAAAATTCAGAAAGCCGCCCGAACCGTCACTCCCCGTCCGCAAATCAACCTGGGGATTTCCACCTTTATCCCCAAACCGCACACTCCTTTTCAATGGGCGGCCCAATTGACCGGGAAGAGAGCCGGAAACGGATCGCCTTTATCCAGAAGGCCCTGCGGGGCAAAACCATCCAGGTGAGATGGAACGATCCCCGTCAAAGCCTTTTGGAGGGATTGTGTTCCCGCGGGGATCGACGCCTGGGACGGACGATCGAGCGGGCCTATCGAAACGGCGCCCGCTTGGATGCCTGGGGTGATTATTTTAACTGGCCGGCCTGGGAGCAGGCCTTGGAAGAAACCGGCTACGATGTTCGATCTTTATTTGGTGTCCACAGTCAGGAAACTATTTTCCCCTGGGACTTCATCGAAACCGGTGTGCAGCGAAGGGTTCTCTGGGAGGAATATCAGCGCGGGTTAAGCGGAGACCTAACCCCGGACTGCCGCCAGGGAGACTGCCGGCAATGCGGGGTTTGCCCGGACCGCAAGGTGAAACCCATTGTTTTCGATCATTTCACTCCCCCGAAATTAAATGGACCGGCGGCGTCCGCCCCGCCGGACATTAAGAAATTCCGTCTCCGCCTTTCCAAAACCGGACCGGCCCGTCTTTTGGGCCACCTGGAATGGAAGGAGGCCTTGATCCGTGCCTTTAGACGGGCCGGCCTGCCCCTGGTTTTTTCTCAGGGCTTCCACCCCCTGCCCAAAATCTCCTTTGGACCGGCACTGCCGGTGGGATTGAGCAGCATGGGGGAGTGGGTGGATGTGCAGTGTCAGGGATCGATGGGAATCAAAGAAGTGGAGCGGCGCCTGGTCGGGAATTTTTTTCCCGGAACCGACCTGGTCGAAGTCCGGGAAGTAGCGCTGAATCTTCCTTTTCCTAAAGAAGAACGACGGTCCTACCAAGCCCGGATAGACACCGGGAATTTACAGGAAGGTTCCTGGCAGCTTTTTCTGGCAGCCGAATCCTGGCCGATTCAACGCTCCGGCAAAAGGGAAGGGATCATCGACCTGAGGCCGCTGATTAAAGAAATCCGGCTGACCCCTTTGGCTGACAACCAAACTGAAATTCACTGGATTTTAGCCGACGGGCCGGGCCCCGAAGCCCGGCCGGAATGGCTGTTAAAAAGTATTTTTCTCCTTTCGGATCAACAGGCCCGACTGATCCCGGTGGTTAAGTTATAAGGACTAACCAAAACTATTTGAATTTTTGGTTAGAAATTTGAAACCCGAAATCCGAAACAAATTCGAAGGCAAAATTCTGGTAGAATATGCCAGCCACTATACTTTCCTTAAGGGTTGACGTTCAGCGGTCTGCTCCACCCCTTCCACGGCGCCTTCCCCCTCACCTTCCACCGGTTCGACCGGCGGGGTAGCATTCGGGGAGCCGAAAAGAAAGAACAGCGCGGCCAGTTCCTTGACGCTCAAAGCCTTATCCTGATCTTTATCCAAGACCTGGATAATGCCCCCCAGCAGATCATCGGTCAGGGAACCCAATTCCCTGCCGTCAATTAGATTATCTCCGTTGGTATCCACATCGGTCACCAGGTTGGCCGGGACGCCCGCTTCTTCAGCGCTCAAGGCCCCATCGCCATCCACATCTTTCGTCAAGACCATCCCTTCCGTAAACAGATGGGACATAATGGTTAATTCGTCCGTCCCCAGTTTGAGATCCGTATTGGCGTCGATCAATTGAAAAATGTCCTGAAAGGAACTCCCGGTTTTACCCGCCGGGATCCCCTCACTCCCTCCCGGTGTCTCCCCGGCCTGCAGACCTTGAGCCTGATCGGGCCTAAAAACGTTCATCAGGGTCTGGCCGATACTCTGCGCATTTACTACCATTCCTTTTCTCCTTTCCCGCCCTGGTCTTTTCCCGGATTCCCATGTCCGAAACAGCCATCCGGACATAATCCTTGACCGGCAATCTGTTTATTTCCAAAAACCATGCCAGGATCTTTTCATCACACAACCATCTGATATCATATATTTTTTAGAGCAGATGGGAATTAGTGGATCAAAGGAGAAGCCGGAAAATATTTCTTCAATACGGAAAATTATGCAGATTGTGGACGATTTTCTAAAGTTTGTGCTATAATCGCCGAAATTTACCTATAACGCACGGGTCATAAATCCGGAACCGTTGATGGCTTTTCACCCCCCCCAGAAAGGAGCAAGAAAGTGTCCGTTCGCTTAAAATGGTGCAGTTTAACCGCGGCCTTAATCTGTCTGGTTTTCCTTTACGGTTGTTCCACCAGTTCGACCGGAGGCAGCCATGACTCCAAAAATAGCGAAAAAATAGTCCGCTATAGTTTCGACTGCGAAAACCTGGTCTGCCTGGATACCAGCAACATCATTGACTTTAGTTCCGGTGACCATCGGGCCAGGACCTGCATCTGGAATTGCGGAACCGGCTATAATCAATGCATCAAGGCCCAGGTCACCCTGAAATTCGAAAAAGTGGGCGGTTGTTGGCAACTGACCAACGATCAGCTTTCGTCGAACTACGAAGGGGCCTGCAATTAGATTCTTGCCTCCATTGTTCTGGAAAATTGTCTCTAACAATGGAAGCAAGAATCTAATCTAATAAATACGGCTCATCAAATGGGGGGGGCGATGGTGACCAGCAACCGCAAGTCCGTATCGGCCGCCAGACCATGGGGCTCGCTGATATCGCAGATCAGCACGTCCCCCTTTTCCGCCGCCATCTCCGTGTTGTCTTTGCCTAAGAATTTTCCAGACCCCTCCAGGACGACCAGACAGACCTGCCCCTCGATATCGTGGGCATGGACCGGCAAAAACTGGCCGGCCTTGAAATTAAAATTCAGGATTTTGAAATACGGAGACTCGTGGACCAGCAGCCGTTTCAAGGACAGTTCTCCAAAATCATTGGCCTGATACAAATTGATCTTTTTCATTTTTCCCTCCTTTATTTTGACGTACCGGGTCAGTATGCTATAATTTATTTAGAATCTAACATAAAAAACGCTCTTTTAAATCTTTTTAAAAGGAAGGGAGAAACTCATGAAATTCAAAAAAATCCTTTGCCCCACGGATTTCAGCGCCCCGGCGGCAAGAGCCCTGAAGGTGGCCGCCGATATGGCTTTGGATTATTCTTCGGAATTACTGGTGGTTAACGTAGTGGAGCCCATCCCGACGATCTCGGCGGCGGACACCTTCCCGCTGAACTACCTCCGGCAATACCTGGACGAGGCGGAAAGCGGTTCCAAGAGGCAACTGAAGGAACTGGTCGCCAAGGTTGTTCCCGCCAAAGTCAAAGTCCGCCCTTTGACCCTCACCGGGCAAGCGGCCCTCCAGATCGTGGATCTGGCGGACAAGAAAGCGGTCGACCTGATTGTCATCGCCACCCAAGGACAAACCGGTTTGAAGCGATTGGTATTCGGTTCAGTCACCGAAAGGGTTCTGAAGCTGACCTCGCGACCGGTACTGATTATCCAGACCCCGCCTAAAAAGGGTTGAGGGTGGGTTGGGCTGGAGATCGGGCCATGGTTCACTGCGGAACCGTTCCGGAGAATAACCGCTCACTTCCTGGCGGTGGCTGAAGACGGAGGTTTCTAAGCCCCGACGGGGTTCCGACCGTGGCGCTTTTGGAAGAGAAGATCGATGAAGGCCTCCAGCCGGGTCTGGAGTCCGGTGGAAGAGGTGTGTTCATCGTAGATCAGGGTCAAAACCGGTAGGCGGTAATCCCGGCTGATGCGGGCGATAACGGTCTGGGCCACCAGTTCCGGCATGCAGGTAAAGGGCATGAGATGGATGATCCCGTCATACCCCCGCCGGGCATACTGCAGGGTCTTGCCCACGGATTTGATGCTCTCCCCCCCGGCCGGAAACTCCATATAATCGAGCGCCCTTTTCCAGGCCAGTTGAAACTGATTGCGGCGAAAGGGCCGGAAGCGGAAGCGGTCATTCAACCAGTCGCTGAGCCAGACCGACTTGGAAAGCCGAACCCCCATCCCGGATAATTTTTCCTCGATGTTCATGTTGCTGAAAGGGTCCAGGAGCATGAAGATCTCCCCCACCAAACCGACCTTCAGTAATTTCCTCCGTTTCCGAGGGATAGCGGCAAATCGACGTCGGATTCTTAACCAGGCGGCCAAGAGTTGGGGATAGGTCAGACAGCCGTCAATCTGTTGAACGGATTCTTCCAAAACCCGATCGGCGGCCCCGCGGACCTCTTCCAGGGGTTTGATCTCCAGATATTTCTTCTGCGCATGATCGAGAGCGGCCAACTTCTCCAGGATGAAAAAAAACATCCGGTAGGCTTCCCGCTTGGACCGGATACCGCTGATGGCTTTAATCGTGGCTACCATGTCCTGCAGGCTGTCCGGGTCGTCGGCCCGGGCCATGCGAAAGGAAAATCCCAACTGGCGCAGGATCATTTCCTGGATTACCGCGTAATAGCCGAAGCGGCAGGGGCCGAAACCCCCGGGCATGAGGATATCGGTGGCCCCTCGTTCCAGGGCCTGGATCATATTCCCCAGGTTTTGCTTAAAGGGCAGACAGGCGCATTCCGGAGAATACTTGGTCCCCAGTTGCAATGCCTCCTGATTGGGCCGGGGCGGAACGATCAGTTGCACTCCGTAACTTTCCAGAACTTTGGCATAACCCACATAAAGGAGCCCCATATGGGGAATGCTCAGATGCAGGAGACCTCCTCCCCTTTCCGGGCGCGGTTTTCCAATAGATCGAAAAAAGCTTCCAGCCTTGTCTGGAGGCCCACGGCGGAGGTATGCTCGTCCAGGACCAGGGATAAGACCGGCTTATCGGAACCCAGGCGGGCATAATGATCGATGAGATAAGAAGTAAAGGCGTCCTGGCCGCAGGCAAAAGAAGAAACGTTGATCAACCCGTCGATCCTTTCCCAGCGGCTGAAGGATAATGAGGCCGCCACCAGCTCCCGGCCCAGACTCCAGTACACCGGCTTGGACAAGTGTCCGGCCTGGGCCTCCCGCTCGGCCGCCGGGATTCCCTCATAAAAAGTTATCCCGCAGGAATAGGAGACCAATCTTTTTATCAATCGGTGGCTGAGTACCGGATCAAAAAGCAGATACGGCCGGCCGATCACGCCCAGTCGAAACCTGGGGACTTCCGCCGGGGACCGAACCAGATCTCCCCTCAGATCCTCCGGAAGGAGATCCCGGGGAATTCCCTGCGCCTCGCCCACTTCTTTCTGATGCCTCTGCCAAAATTCAAAGGCCCCCGCATAGGCTTCCTTGATTCGTCGAACCGGCAACCCCAGATCCGCCGACAAAGAGAGAAAGGATTCTTCCAAGGTGACCCGCCGGGGGCCTTTGTAGTTGACCATCGGCCCCAGGATGGGAGGCAGGTCGGGGATCACGTTGCGGATCACGTCGTTCAGACCCAAAATCTTGGGGCAGAGATAGGCCCCGGCTTCGATACTGACCAGTCGGGGGAGAAAAAGGGCGTCCACCTTTTCCCGCAACCAGAGCACATGGCCTAAATAGGTTTTAATCGGCAGACAGAGGTCGCTCCGGGTCAACCCCTGGCCGGCTTCCACCATTTCGGGAGTGGAAACCGGAGAAACCAAAACCGGGAAGCCTAAATTTTTCCAAAATGTCTTCCAAAGAGGAAAAAAGTGGTAAAACATCATCCCCCGGGGAATACCCAGGCACTGCCCCGGATGAAGTTTCGAGGAGAGGTTTCTTTTTTTAAAGAGACGAAAGGGGTTCAAGTCCGATCCAACCCTTCCTGGCGTCTTATCCTTTTCCAGGACTGCCGCATGGATAAGTTCATGGGCCCGAACAGCAAGAGACTTTTGGCCGGCTTTAACAATCGTTTTAACAAAGAAGCGCTCGAATAGACTTTTTTATAGGCCTCGAAAAAACCTTTTTCCAGGGCTTCCGCATCCATCCCTTGGGGCCGAAAGACCACATGGTTCATATCATATTTTTCCCAATCGAAATGGAGAATCCGGTTCTCTTTAAGCAATTGGTGAAAAATCCGGGTGCCCGGGAAGGGCGTTAATAATGAAAAAAGCACGGCCTCCAGCCGGTTCCGGTTGCAAAACCGAACCACCCGGGAAAAAATGTCCGGCGGGTCGTTGTCATTCCCGAAAATAAAGGACCCCTGTATCCCGATACCGTAATCATGGAGGCGGCGGATAGCCGCTTCATACTGCGCCACCCGGTAAAAGGACTTGCCCAACCCATTTAAGATCTCCTGGGATAAAGATTCAAAGCCCACGAACAATCCCAGACAGCCACTGTCCCGGGCCAGGGCCAGCAATTTTTCTTCCCGGGAGATGTTCAAAGTAGCCTGACTGACCCAACGTTTTTTTAACGGTTTAAGCCCTTCAAATAGTTCCTGGGCATAGGTTCTGCTTCCGATAATATTGTCATCGACAAAAAAAATCAAGTTGCCCTTAAGCGCCCCGATCTCCTTGAGCACCTCAGCCACCGGTCGAAAACGGTAGGTGTTGCCGTAAAAGGTGGTTACCGAGCAAAAATCACAGTCATTGGGACAACCTCGGGTGGTCTGCAGGGTGTTTTGGAAAAGGTAGGCCCCCCGCCTCAGCAAATCCCGGCGCGGCAGGGGAAGAGCATTCAAGGGGGCCCGACGATCGGTCAGGTAATATTTCTTAAGATCCCCTTTACTAAAATCGGCCAGCACCTCAGGCCAAAGGATTTCCCCTTCGCCGATAACCACGGCATCGGCATGCTCCGCCGCCTCTTCCGGCAACATCGTGGCGTGTACCCCTCCCACCACTACCGGGACCCCCCGAGTGCGAAATTGATCGGCGATTTCGTACCCCCTGAGGGCCAGGGGCGTCATCAGAGAGATCCCCACCAAATCAGGACGGTAATCAAAATCAATGGGTTCCACGTTCTCGTCCATGATCCGGACCTCAATATCCGGGGGAGTCAGGGCGGCTAAGGTGGTCAACGACAAGTAGGGAAACTTTATACCCATGACGCCCCAGAGGCTTTTTTCCGACCAGCGGGGCATAATTATTAGAATTTTCCTACTCATGGCAACCTCCCCAGAATTTAGAAACGTCCTTCGGCCTCCGGGAAAAGCCGATCGGCATTGTACCATTGGTCGGGATAACGCCGGATGTACCGTTCAAAAAGACCGACGAATTGCCCCAACGCCCCCCGCAGGGTCAGTTTCTTCCGCGTCGGTTCCAATCGTCAGAGGCGGTTCTATAAATCCCTGATAGCGGCCATTCGGGTTCCGGAGCATGAAAACCGGAAGCACGGCGGCCCCGCTGGCCTGGGCCAGCAAATATGGACCCAAAGGAAAAGCCACTCTATGCCCGAAAAAAGCGACTTCGGCGCACTTACCCCAGAAAACCTTGTCCGCCAGCAGGGCGACCACCTCATTTCTTTTAAGAGCCGCCAGAATGTTCAGGGGACCCAGTGGAGACCCTCCCAATTCAATCGTCCGGATCTGTTTTTCCTGTCGCAGGCCTTTGATCAAGTCATTGGCCCGTTGCGTGTTATGGGGAAGGGTGACAATATTCAGGGGGTAATTCATGAATCGCAGAAGTACCCCTCCCATTTCCCAGTTGCCCAAATGGCCGGTCAGCAGCAAGGCCCCTCTGCCGTTTTGAATGGCGCTGTGTAAATAAGCCTCTCCAATTTGAGGGGAATAAAAATCTTTCAGCTTTTCAAACGAAAGTTTCGGTAACAAAAAATAATCAATAAGATACTGGCCATAGTTCTGAAAAAGCTTGAGGCAGGTCTTACGGGCCTTGGCGGTGTCCCCCCCAAAAACCACCGTCAAATTGGCGATTAGATTCCGGCGATCAGCAGGTAACAAAAGGAAGAAAAAGGAGGCCAGGCCCCGGGCCAGACTATAGGCCAACGGCAGCGGTATCCGTTTCACCGTTTGAATAATGGCTTGATAGGCCAAGTAATGGTCAAAGGGATGGGATCGCATTTTATTTAAGGTTTCAGCACGTTTCAGCTCCGCCGGCCGTAATCCAAATCCAGTCCCTCCCGGATCGCCTTCTCCACCGCCAGCAGGCTATCGTCCAAAGTCAGGGCGCTGGGACGCTCAAGGGGCTGATGAATACGGATCTCGATTTTACCGGGCAGCCAATCCAGGGTATCTTTCGGCAGCATGAAGCGGGAACCATTGATGGTGATGGGCAAAATCGGACAACCGGATTTCTGGGCCAGGATAAAGCCGCCCTTCCGGAATTTTAAGAGCTTCCCGTCCTGGCTGCGCGTCCCTTCCGGGAAAAAGGCCACCGAGGTTTTTCCCTTAACGCTGTGGGTCGCCTTTTCGATGCTCAGGCGGATACTTTCTCCCCGAGCCCGATCGACATAAATATGGCCCATACGCTGCAAGGCATAGCCAAACACCGGCATTTTTCGAATTTCAGCTTTGACCACCCAGCGTAATTGCAGGGGAAGATAGGCGATCAAGGCGCAAACATCGAAAAAGCTCTGGTGATTAGACATGACGATATACGCTTTTTCAGGGTCTATATACTCCTTCCCCCGAACCCTCACCCGGCAGAACCCCAGATAAATATTCAGCCTGGACCAAAACTTTCCTATATAATGGACAAAATTCCCCGAGGGGTCCAAAGGTGAAAGAATAATAATCAGAAGGCCGAGCAGCAGGGTGTCGATAATCACCGCAACTAAGTAAAAAGGCCGGTAGAGAGGAAAGATGACATAATAAAAGAATATTTTCATCAAAAACCTGATTCTCATTCTAAGGTGAATTAGGATATAAAGGATTGACTCGGTCCGGTCAAGAAAATATGGTCGTTTGCGCTTTTGGGTGGCTGGCCACAATGCAGGGTAGATTAACCTAAATTCTGGCCTCCGTGGCCGACGGGTCTCGGCGGAAGGGTTTTCCCTATTTCTTTTCAGGGTCTAACCCGGCCCCCGGGTTTTCAAATCTGTCTACAGGCAGGGCTGGCCTGAAAGGCGTCAAAGGCCTCCGGGTTCGGGCCTGCTTCATACAAGATTAGTAAATTAGGCCCGGATTCGAAGCCCGGAGTACCTTGGGAAAACCCATTCGCCGAGACCCGTCGGTCGGACCGGATAGGCGGAGGTATCTAGCCCAAAAAAAGGGCGAAGCGTCGAAAGTATATGAATTTTATCGATTTTGATAATAAAAATAAAGAAATATTCCCTCCCCCCTGCCCGATTTGCCGAACTCCATCCGATCGACTGGTGGCGAAAAAGGCTTCCTGGTCCTATTATCAGTGTGGATTCTGTCCCTTAGTCTTCATTGCCCCCCAGCCCTCTTCTCGGGAATTGACCGCCGCTTATCAGAGCTACCTGCCCGGGAAACCGGATGAAATACAGTCCTGGTCTCGGTCCCAGGAGGAGGTGATTCGAAAATCGGCCGAAATTATCGGAAAACGGAGTAAACCCGGAAGGATTTTAGACGTGGGCAGCGGATATGGATTTTTTCTTCAATATATGGCCAATAGGGGCTGGCAGGCCGATGGCATCGAAATATCTCCACCCGGCCGAAATTATTGTCAGAGCCATTTCCCGGGCTTAAATATTCGATCCACACCCCTGCCTGATCCTTCAATTCCAGGAAATAGCTATGATGCGGTAACGCTCTTTTATGTCATCGAACATCTTCCGGATCCGCTAATGGTGCTCCGGGAAGTCTTTCGTTTCTTAAGGCCGGGGGGAGTAGTGCTGCTTCGTTGGCCTCATACCACCCCGATTGTCCGCCTGTTGGGTCCTTTCAGCCGGAACTTGGATCTTTATCACACCCCTTATCATCTCTTCGATTTTTCTAAACTTTTTATTGAAAAACAACTTGCAACTATTGGATTTATTGATATAAAAACTTATATTTCTGGAAAGACAAAGCCGTCCTCCAGACTGGGAAGGGTTTCGTCTTTTTTTTTCGGGGGGGCCGGGGAATGGCTCTGCCAGTTTAGTCAAGGGCGTTGGTTGATTCCTGGGGTCAGTAAGACCACCATAGCCTATAAAATTGGCTAGATTAATTAGTTGGCTTAATATTTCCATAAAATACTTTAAGACGAAAAGCGCCCCCGGGAAAGAATATACAATTTGAAATGGATTAAGAGAAGTGGTATTAGTATAGATGAAATAAAGAGAGGAGGACATCCACATGCCACATGTAATCATTAAACTGCATCCCGGCCGGACCGAGGACCAGAAGAAACGGCTGGCCGAGGCCGTCACCCGAGAGGTCATGGAGATTGCCGTTTGTGAAGAAAAGACCGTGTCGGTAGCCTTTGAGGAGGTGGAACCTTCCGAATGGGCCGAAAAGGTCTATCGCCCGGACATACTAGGGAACGAGGCCCGCTTGTACAAAAAGCCTGGGTATAACCCTTTTGAAGGAAAAGAGCCGCCCGGTTTAAAGGAAGTCTACATTCAACGGTTACAGGCCCAATTTGACGAATGGAAGCCGGAAATTGACCGGCTGAAGGCTAAAGCGGAACAGGCGGCCGCTGAGGCCAAAAACGAATACCGCAAACTGATCGACGACCTGCAAGTCAAACAGAAAAACGCTCGCGCCAAGTTGGATGAACTCCACCAGTCATCGGGAGGGGCCTGGGAAGACCTGAAGACGGGGATCGAGGGCGCCTGGAAAGAGGTGGAAAAGGCCCTCAAAGCGGCCATCTCGAAGTTCAAATAGTCTTTCCCCGCAAGAAGGGAGGTCCTATTGGTTCACCGTACTCCCCTGGATGCCTGGCATGAGGCCCATAAGGGGCGAATGGCCGAATTCGCCGGATGGAGCTTGCCGGTCAGCTATCCTCCCGGCATCCTCGCCGAGCACCTGGCCTGCCGGAAATTCGGCGCCCTGTTCGATATCAGCCACCTGGGCCGCTTCCTAATCAAAGGGCCGGAGGGGTTGGCCCTCCTTACCCGGACCTTGACCAACGACGCTTCCCGTCTACGACCGGGTTTTTCTCAATACACCCTGTTTTCCGATGAGCAGGGGCGGCCGCTGGACGATGCCTACCTCTATCAATTCACACCGGAAAAAACGCTGCTGGTGGTCAACGCGGCCAACCGGGAAAGGGACTGGGAAATCCTTAACCGACAAGCGGGATCCGAGAAGGGACTTCAAGATGTCACCGCCGAGTTGTCGATGGTGGCCGTTCAGGGCCCAAAGAGCGAGGCGCTTCTAGCCGCGTCAGGGGTGGAAGGGCTCCCCCCCTCCGGGTTCGGCCATACCGCCACGTCTCGCTGGCGGAAGCTGGAATTGCTGACCGCCCGAACCGGTTACACCGGTGAACCGGTCGGCTTCGAAGTAATGCTTCCAACCGATGCCTTGGGTGCTTTTTGGGATACCCTGGTCAAGACCGGGGATTCCCTGGGTGTCCTTCCCGCCGGTTTGGGCGCCCGCGACACCCTGCGCCTGGAGGCCGGGTTGCCGCTGTACGGGCAGGAACTCCGCCCGGAGCGGCCTCTACTTTCTTTACCCCAGGCGCTGCGCGGCGTAAGCCTGACCCGGGAGCGGAGTGATTTCCCGGGCCGGGAGGCCCTGGCCGCCCAGGCGGCGGAACTAGGGTCAGAGGCGTTCAGCCTGGTCCCCCGGAGGATTATGAAAGTGCAGGTACGGGGAAAAGGCATGATTCGGCAGGGATCGACCGTTCGATTTAACGATCGGATAGTGGGGGAATTGACCAGCGGAACGATGGTCCCCGCCTGGGAATTCGACGGGTCCCGACCCGGGGAAGAAACCTTTATCCGGGCTATCGGCCTGGCCTATCTGGACCGAAACCAACGCCCGGGGGATCGGGTAACCATTGAGTATCGGGAGAAGGAACTCCCGGGGGAAATCGTTCCCCGCTTTCTGAAAAGGGAGGGCCAATATCTGAGGGCTTTTTCCGATTAGAAGATTCTGGGCCCAGCGCCAGTCGTCCCGAGCCCTTCGCCTGCCGTCATCCTGAGCCCCGCGTTGTCGCGGGACTCAGAATGACAAACCGTGACTGACGGGCTTTTTTCGAGGTCGCCATATCTGATGGACTTGCAAAAAGTCCATCAACAGCCCGAGCGCGATTAAGCGCCGGGCTGGGGTGAGGGTGGAACCATTTGAATTCACTTCAAATGGCGGGGGAGGGCTTCCCCTCCCCCGCCGAGCAGAAAGTCGTTTTTTGGACTTTTTGCGAGGTCGCCATAACTGATATGTTCGCAAAAAGTCCCCAGCGCTGTCATTGCGAGGAGTGAAGCGACGAAGCAATCCCCCCCAGAATCAGCTAGCTACTATGGTGGGGATTGCTTCCCTTCGCTCGCCATGACAGATTTTTGGACTTTTTGCGAGGTTGTCATTACTGATGGTAGATCGGATTTAAGAGGGAGGAAGCGATATGACGCAAATTTTGATTCCGGAAGAATTGACCTACACCTCCGAGCATGAATGGGTGAAAATCGAGGGCGCCCTGGCCTGGGTGGGGATAACGGACCACGCCCAACAGCAGTTGGGTGATATCACCTATGTGGATCTCCCGGAAGTCGGCCGACGGGTCGACCGAATGGGAGAATTGGGGACCATCGAATCCGTCAAGACGGCGGCGGACTTTTACGCTCCCCTTTCCGGTGAAGTGGCGGAAGTTAACTCAGACCTGGGAGAGCATCCGGAATGGATCAACCAGGATTGTTACGGCCGCGGCTGGCTGGTCAAGCTCAAGGAATTCAATCCGGAAGAGGTGGCGGAACTGATGTCCGCCCGGGGTTACCGGGACTTTCTGGAGAAAGGGGTCTGACCCTTGGACTTCACCCCTCACACCGACAGGGATCGGGCCGGGATGCTAGGAGTCCTGGGGCTTGATTCCGTGGATGAACTCTTTGCAGTCATCCCCGAGGAACTGCAAGCGAAAACCTGGGATCTTCCCGAGCCCCTGAGCGAATTGGAGGTCACGGACCACCTCCGGTATCTGGCCGGCCTGAATGCCCATCGCCTGATCGGTTTCCTGGGCGCGGGGTTTTACGACCATTTCACTCCGGCCGCCGTGGATGCCCTGATCCGCCGCGGCGAATTTTACACGGTCTATACCCCCTATCAGGCGGAAATATCCCAGGGGACCCTGCAGGCGATTTACGAATACCAGACGGCCGTCTGCCGCCTGACCGGCCTGGACGCCGCCAACGCCTCGCTCTATGACGGGGGGACAGCCCTGTTCGAGGCGGCCATGATCGCCGTCCGCCGGACCGGACGGCGGCGACTGCTGGTCTGCACCTCGGTCAACCCCATCTATCGGGTCATGCTCCGATCGTATACCGCCAACCTGAAGATCGATCTGGTGGAAGAAGACCTCGAAGATCCGGCCGCACTCGAATCTTTTATCAATAAGGCCACCGCCGCCGTTATCCTGCAGAACCCCGACTTTTTCGGCCGCCTCCATGATTTTTCCACTCATTTTTCCAAGGCCCATGAACTGGGGGCCCTGGCCATCCTCAACTGCTATCCGGTGGCCCTGGGCCTTTGTAAGACGCCGGCGGAGATGGGTGCGGACATCGCCGTAGGGGAGGGCCAGTCCCTGGGATTGCCCCTTTCTTTCGGCGGGCCTTACCTGGGAATCATGGCCGTCCGCCAGGAATTGATCCGGTCCATGCCCGGACGGGTGGTGGGCCGCACCAAGGACGGGCAGGGACGCACCGGCTATTGCCTGACCCTCCAAACCCGGGAACAGCACATCCGCCGGGAAAAGGCCACCAGCAACATCTGCACCAATCAAGCCCTTTGCGCCGTGGCCGCTCTGATCCACTTGTGTCTGTTGGGAAAAAACGGGCTGGTGGAACTGGCCCGGCTCAACCTGGCTCTGGCGGCCTATGCCCGTTCCCGTTTGACCGCCATCCCGGGAGTGGCGCTGGTGGACCGAGGCCCCTGGTTCAACGAGTTTCGCCTCCGGCTTCCCCTGGATGCCCGCTTGGCGGTCAGCCGGTTGATCGATAAGGGGTTTGCCGCCGGCTTTCCCCTGGGGCGCTATTATCCGGATCAAGCGGATAATTTACTGGTAACCGTCACGGAAAAACGGACCAAGGAAGAGATCGGCCGTTTCGCCGAAGCCCTGGAGGCGGTACTATGAAAACCATTTTCCAGAAAAGCCGTCCCGGCCGCCAGGCCGTCATGTTTCCCCGGCCGCGGATCCTGGCGGAGGCCTTTACCGCTAGCCGGCTTCCAGCGGAACTTTCCCGAAGCAGGCCGGCAGAGCTGCCGGAAATGGCTGAGGTGGACGTGGTGCGCCACTTCACCAATCTTTCCCGGCTCAATTTCGGGGTCGACGTAGGGACCTACCCCCTGGGTTCCTGCACCATGAAATACAACCCGAAATTTACGGAGGAAATGGTCCGGCTTCCCGGCTTTGCCCAGCTCCACCCCCTGCTGCCCCAACTGCGAAGAGGCGGTCTGCTGGCCCAGGGGGCGCTGCAGGTCCTTTACGACACCGAGCAGCTCCTGAGCCGGATTACCGGCATGGACGCCTTTACCCTGCAGCCACTGGCCGGAGCCCACGGGGAACTCACCGGCCTGATGTTGATGGCCGCCTACCATCGGGACCGGGGAAACGATAAATCGATTATCCTGGCCCCGGATGAGTCGCACGGCACCAATCCGGCCAGTGCGGCCATTGCCGGGTATGAGGTGCTGCCCGTGCCGACGGTCAAGGGAATCATGACCCCGGAAACCTTCGAGGACCGGCTGAACGACCGCGTCGCCGGGGTGATGATGACCAACCCCAACACCCTCGGCCTCTTCAACCCCTTCATCAAGCGGATAGCGGACGCGGCCCACCGGTTCGACGCCCTCATGTACTACGACGGGGCCAACTTGAACGCCATTCTGGGCCGGGCCAAACCCGCGGATCTGGGTTTTGATATCGTCCACTTGAATCTGCACAAGACCTTCGGGACCCCCCACGGGGGAGGCGGTCCCGGGGCCGGCCCGGTGGGGGTGGTGGAAAAGCTGACCGAATACCTGCCCGTCTCCCGGGTGGTCCAGCGGGCCGACGGAACGTTTTTCCTGGACTATGACCGTCCGAAATCCATCGGCTACATCGCGCCCTTCTACGGCAACTTCGGCGTCATTCTCAAGGCCTACGCCTATATTTTGGCCCTGGGGGGGCCGGGTCTCAAAAAAGTGGCCGAGGACGCGGTCCTGGCGGCCAACTACCTGCGGGTAAAACTGTCTGAAAACTGGCAACCGGCCGTGGAAGGGCACTGCCTGCACGAGGTGGTTTTCTCGGCGGCCGACAAGGCCGAGCGGTACGGGGTTCGGGCGGTCGATATTGCCAAGGCCCTGATCGACGAGGGCTTTCATCCCCCGACGATCTATTTCCCGCTGGTAGTCAAGGAGGCCCTGATGATCGAGCCCACCGAAACCGAGAACCGAGAGAATTTGGACGCCTTCGTCGCAGCGATGGAGCACATCGCCCGGACGGCCGAAACCGACCCGGAATCGCTGCGGACCGCGCCGCACACCACGCCGGTAGGACGCTTGGACGAGGTCCTGGCCGCCCGCAAGCCGGACCTGGTGGAAAGGGAAGAAAAGACGGAATTGAAAGCCGGGGAGGGGCAGGAGCCGATCGATTCAGAATTTCCTGCTTTCAACACCCCCAACTCCCCGGGGTGCTTTTAAAATACTTTTGAGCCTGCTAGTGCTCAGACCGGGTCGATTTGAACCCACCTCTCCCGGCAACCGGATACCGGCTCGTTCAATCGTGAAAGTGCGTGATGAATTGGGTTTGGCGCCAATTGCTTCTGATTTTTAACGCGCGTAGACTCCTGAGAAGTGCCAGAGGATTTTTTTTTGAAGAAATGCCTCTCGGTACCTGATGCCTGAACTCGGAGGCGCATCGACCGTCCGGCAGCACCGAGCCTATGACAGTCGTAGGTGGCGGACCTGGCGGAGCGGGATATCCTCATTCGGGCAGGAACACGACCGCGAGCAAACGGTCCTCGCTTAGGCCGTGCTCGCCGGAGAGGTCGCGAATGGATTGCTGTCCGGTCGCGACAATCCCCTGCGCCTTCAGCCTGCGCATTAGGGCCTCCGGCGCGGTGCGGGTCACGGCCGCCAGAGCCGACAGCGGGGCATCGACCAAGGCTCGTTCAATGGGTCTCGCCAACTGGGGGCCGGTTATGAGCCCCCAGGAGAAGAAGGAGGCAACCAGGACAACCAGGAATGCGGCGACACTGGCTTTACCCCAGCGGGATTGGAGATGATTTTTGAACGGGCGGACATTGGCTGCGATGTGACCGCCGGCACCGGCGAGAAAGAGCCACGAGAACCATTGATGCACCACGGTCGTCAGCCCCCGTTCCCATTCGAAGAACATCAGAACGCCGGTCGCCGACATCAGGAAGAAGGCGCCGATGGTCATCGGTGTCGCCCAGTTGCGCAACGGAATCAGCTTAGGCATAAATCCAGCCCCCCCTTTCGATGCCGGATTTTGGGCCCCTCCCCTCGATCCGGCGGGCGGTTCCCGCCGGAGTGCGGCCCGGGCCCGGCAAAATCCCCCGGGACGGGCGCCGGCCCGGTTCCTCGCGCGATTGCGGCGTTCATGGCGTTTTTCCTTTCCTTTCCCCATTATATGTGTATAATGCACATATACCAGGAGGCCCCGATGCCGTCAAGAAAAAAAGTGCATTATGCACATATTTCCGAACAGATCCGAACGTTGCACGGGGCGCTGATCGACATCGTCAGCGTCATGAACCGCCCGCAAGGTGACGAGAGGCTTGTTCGGGAAGCCGGCCTAGCGCTCGATCGCGCCCTGTTTCCGCTGCTGGTCGGCATCGAGCGCTTGGGTCCGATCGGCGTGGTGGAATTGGCCGACCGCGCGGGGCGGAACTACACCACCGTCAGCCGTCAGGTCGCCAAGCTCGAAAGCCTGGGTCTGGTGGAGCGTCGGGGAAGAGCCACCGACCACCGCGTGCGCGAGGCCAACATCACCCCGAAAGGCAAGGCAATGACCAACCTCATCGACGCCGCGCGCGAGAGGATTGGCCGCGCCATTTTCCAGACGTGGGACGCAGACGACATCGATGAGCTGGTGCGACTCATGCGGAAGTTTGCGGATGCTTTGAAGGACGAACCGCCTGTCGGGTCGTAAATGAGCTACCAGACCCGTAGAGGCCGTTATTGGCTGTCTGCCAGACAAATCCCGATAACTTGACCTGCCCCCTTTAAACGGCTCCTGAAATGAAATTAAGATAGAGTTTTCAGGAGCCGGGAAGGATGGGAGGTATGGCCCGGAGGGGATATACAGCGGAGCAGGTCATCGGGTTTATTCGGGAGGAGGAGGCGCGGAAAAGAAGACCCCGGTGAAAAATCAGCCCAATTTTTAACCAATAGCATTTAATTTTTTAGCTCAGATTCGGGATTCACCCACCCCCCGACGTTCGGCTGAGCAGTTCGGCCCTGAGCTCACTGCCGAAGGGCTCATGTCGAAGCCCCCCTCCCATCGAGGGAGGGGGGGGGAGATGTTTCGTTCATTTGGATTTTGATCATTCGAATTCGTTTCGAATTTCGTGCTTCGGATTTCGGATTTAAGGATCCTGACTTGCTTGGTTTATTTCCCAAAAAACTGGTTCATCCGCATCAGCAAGGACAGATCGCCGTTCACCCGGTATTTCTGTTCCATGAACATCTGCTGGCCGTCGGCCTTGCCGGTCATGATGTCCATCCAGACCTCAAAAGGAGCTTCGATAGTCAGGTCCGGTTTCTCGGCCTTTCCCGACTTGCGGTTCAATCCGGCCGTTTTCAATCCGGAAATAGCAGGGCCCTTCCACTTCCCCGAAAAGTTGAATTGAATAACGGCCTTGGTGTCCCCGGCTCCTTCGGGGTTGAAGCCCATCGACAAAAGCATCATAAAGGTTTCAATGGAATCCGCCCGGGGGACAAGACCTCTTTCCTCAAATTCCCTGGGAGTTACCCCTTCCGCTAATGCAAGTTTTCCAAAAAGCGTTTCCCATTCGGGTGAACATTTCCTTGTTTTCGATAAAGTCCCGGGTCAGAAGGGCCATGGTTTCCGGGGCGACCATGACCCTGTTGGACGATCTCCCGGCCGGCCTGCACAAAGGCCTCCCGGATTTCCCGGGCCTTTTCCCGGAAAACGGGGTGGCCAGGCTTTCGGCCGCCGGCCGATACAATTCCGCCACCAATGTTTTTGCTCGATATCCGAAGAGAAAACGGATATAGGCGGACAACTGATCAAAAACGGACATTTCCGGCAAACCGGCCACCGACAAGACCACTGCCTTGGGAAAATCATGGCGCAGCGGGTGATAGGTCTCAGCCTCTCCCTGCTCAAAAAACGGGAGGGCCACCGGCAGGGTGCGCTCGATAAAGGTTTTCATGGCGGCGCTGACGGTGTAATGGTACAGGGGGAAGGCATAGACCACCAGGTCGGCCGCCAGCCACTTGGGGAACAACTCGTTGGTCATGTCGTCCTGGTGGATGCAGACCCCCGGGGTCTTGGTCCAGCAGGTGAAGCAGCCGACGCAGTACTTGATTTTTTTCTTGCGAAGCGCGACGACCTCTACCTCAGCGCCGGCCTCCTGCATACCTTGGACTAGAAGAGTTAACAGAAATTCCGTCTTGCTTTGTCCTTCGCCTCGAGGACTGGCGTTCAAAGCCAATACTTTCATTGCCTGCTCCTTTCTGGTGATTTGCTTGTTGGTTGATTGCTTACAAATTGTCTCAATAGACAAAACTCGCTAGATCGTCATTCCCGCAGCCCTTCTGAGCGGGAATCCAGGCTTTTCTCAGGAAAAACTGGATCCCCGACGAAAACATTCGGGGATGACGAAGGTTGCCGGTCAACACAATAAAGTGATCGTCCATAAGTCAACTGTTGAGATGCCTATTCGGGAAATCCGGTTTTTGCGCTTTGTATTTTCCCGCCGGACACAGCGACCCCGCCGCTGAACAAGATTTTCATCCGGATCAGTAGCCCCAGGTCCCCCTCCGCCTGATAGGCCTTTTGAAAAAAAGCCTGCTGGCCGTCCAATTCCCCCCGGGTGACGACCCAGCCAGACTTCGGCCGGGGTACGGATGAGCAGATCGGGTTGACGGGAAGGCTATTTTCCAGACGGCAGGTGCCCGCCTGAATAATCGAGGTAGGCGTCGAAGTGCTCGGCGCCGGACACCAGGAAACCGATAACCGCATTCAGGTGCCCCGCCGCCTCCGGGTTGAATAAATCCGGCATCCGGGAAACGGCTCTCCCAGGCGCTTTCCGGTAGAAGGACCGATGAAGGATCCTGCTGGACGATGGTCGACGCCTCTGCCGCCAGTCGCTTCTGCTCGGCCAGGGAGGGCAGGCCCATCTTTTTTAGATAATAGTCAGGAAATCGAAAATTAAAGGGCATCCCCAATCCCAGGATCAAGGTTAACGGTATCAAAGCCCTGGTGAAAACAGAAGGATAGAGGCTTAAGAGCAGACAGGACCGTGAATATCCCGGACCAGACAAAGGTCATAATCCGGTTGATTCGGATAAAAATCGGATTTTCCCAAAGATCCCGGGGGGTGGATTTCTTGGCATAGTGATAGGTAAAGGGGGGCAGGCCCAAGAGGGGAGGGAAAAAGGCCGCCGTGAAAAGACAGGCATAGATGCCGGTGACGGCATAACGGGAAAGGAAAAGTCCGGCGGTATTCGGTCCGATCAATAAAAACAAAAAAATAACCGCAAAATAAACGGCGATGGTCCAGTCGAAATAGGTTGGTTTGTCCCACCGCCGGGCGATGACCAGTACGGCCAGACAGTAGGCTAAAAGAAGCAGGCTGATCCAGGTCAGGCTTGCTGGCTGAGGGTTCAAAGGAGGCCCAAATTTTGAAAAAGGCCAGGGCCGGAAACGGGGCGATATATAAAAAAAGCTGTTTGGGCCGGCTTAATGCATTCCATGGATTATGGCTCCTTCTCCGGTGTCTTTTCCAGAACCTGAAGCACTTGGGATACATTGCGGATGATGTCCCGGTAGAACCGTAGTCCGAAGTTGTAGCATTGAAGTTGGTAAAAGTCGGCCCGGCCTTCGATCTCCGATCGGGTCGATTTGAGCTGTCGTTGCGTTTCTTTCAGGGATTCCAAGTGACTGCGAACCGCCGTTTTCCGTTCTTCCGGGGAGAGGTGGGCGAAGAAAAAAAGGCGCATCAAAAACGTATTCTTCGGCATCTCCCAATGATAGGGGGCCGTTAACGCCTCAATAAATGCCTTACGTCCGGCAGCGGTGATGGAATAGACCTTGCGGTTGGGTGCCCCATCCTGAATTTCCACCTGTGGTGTTACCAGTCCCTCCCTTTCCATTTTCTTCAAGGCCGGATAGATGGACCCATAGCTCGCACCGGAAAAAAAAGAGAAGGAGATGGAAAAACGTTTCTTCAAATCATAGCCGGTCAAAGGCTGACGGTTGAGAAATCCCAGAAGAATTGATTTGATGTCCATGGTGCCTTTCTACGGTAATATGTTATGACGATACATATCGTTTCGATATATTAATGTCAAGACAAAAATACACCTCTCCGGCAGACGACTTGGTAAAAAATAGTCGGGAGCCGGTCCGTTCAACTTATCAAAGGGATAGTTCCAGGTGAGGTAGGGGTATTAAAGCAATAGAGGGCCAAAGGTCTTCCCCGAAACGGATTTCACTAGATGCCCGAAAAGACCTGAAAGTGCATCGTCAGGAAATGTCGATCACCAGAGAAAGCGAAATTAAAGAAAATGCGCTTCATTTGGGATCTTGCTGCTTAACATCATAAAGGAGGGTGTCCTGCTTTCTGGCAACCGCTTTCCGGTCGCCGGAGCCCGGACCGATAGTGCTCAGGATCGGGTCATCCGCTGGGTTTATGAGGAGAGCAGATTTTCGAACCTTTCCCAAGGAGGTCTGGGGAAATTCGCGGCAAAAGGTTACTTCTTTAGGCCATTTGAAGCGGGCCAGCTTCCCCTCGCAGAAGGCGATCAGCGCTTCGGACGAGAGACGGCCTTCGGCCTTTGGGATGACAAAGGCGTGGCCCGTTTCACCCCAAACCTCATCCGCGATCCCGATCACGGCCGCGTCTTCTACCTCCGGATGCTGACGCAGCACCCGTTCCACCTCGGCCGGATAGACATTTTCCCCGCCGGAGATATAGAGGTCCTTGGCCCGGTCTACTAGATAATAATACCCCTCCTCATCCCGGCGGGCCAGGTCACCGGTATGGAGCCATCCATTCCGGATGGTCTCCGCGGTTTTTACCGGATCCTGCCAGTACTCGTTCATCATGATTGATCCCCGGACGACGATCTCCCCCACCTCCCCCGGCTTCACTGTCCGGCAGTCTCGATCAACAAGTTCAACCTCGGCATGGAAGACAGGCCGCCCCACCGAACCGGGTTTACGGATCACATCCTCCTCCGAGGCCCACAACAGGATGGAGGTTTCGGTTTGCCCCATGATTTGGCGGAGCGGAAAGCCCGCCTCCCGGAAACGGGCCATCATTTCGGGAGCCGCCTTTTCTCCGCCGATGGCGCAGACCTGCAGGGAAGAAAGGTCCGGCATTTTTCCCTCTCCTGCCCGGGCCAGCGATTTGTATATCGTCGGGACCCCGAGGAACTTCGTGACCCGGTAGCGTTGAATGTCCTCGAAGGTCTGTTGGGGATCGAATTTCGGATGAATGATCATGGTGGCCCCTTTGTACAGGGTGGGGGAGGCTTGAATGAACAGACCGCCGGAGTGAAACAGAGGAAGGACGATGAGCATGATATCATCAAAATGGGACTTAAAAAAAATCTCGGCATTTAGACAGTTGAAAAAGGTCTTCCGGTGGGAGAGAACCGCCCCCTTGGGCAGGCCGGTGGTGCCCGAGGTGTACATGATCACCTGGGGCTCCTCCTCGCTGGCCGGGCCCGGGGATTTGGCCTGAAAGGGTTTTTCTTCACCAAAGACTTGGGTCTCGGCCTCATAATCCCGGATCTCGTCCGACCGATAACCGCGTCCGACGCCGGCCAATAGCATCTCTGGCCTTTGGCGGCTGAGACGGAGTTCCGCCACGGCGTCGGCAAACTCCCGGCCGAACACCAGCAGCCGCGGCCGCGCGTTCTTGAGGGTGTAGTCCAGTTCCGGCGGGGCTAGCCGAAAATTGAGCGGCACAAAGATGGCTCCCAGCCGGGCGCAGGCCAGATAGAGTTCGATGAAGGCCGGGCCATTGGGCAGCAGGACGGCCACCCGGTCCCCCTTCTCGAGGCCCAGGGACTGCAGCCAACAACCGGTCCGGTTGGCCCTCCGGTCAAGCTCCAGATAGGTGATCCGCTCTTCCTCATAGATAATGGCGCACTTCTGGGGATGGAGTTCACCCCAGCGCTGCACCCACCAGGCGATGTTCATGGATGTGATCATTACACGTTTGCAGATACCTTGACAGGGTTAAAGGTGTTCGTTGCCGGGAACACTCCGCCCAATAGCATGGCCTTTTGCCTGGCTATTATTTTACCTCTTGCTATCCAAAAGACAAGGGCCGAGTCGAGGAGGGTTTCGGTCGCCTATCGAAGGGAATGCCCTTAAAAGGTGCTGAGCCTGACCATCGGGGACCAGACCGGGCAGAGGAATGTTTGGTCCGGGCAGAACGTCGCACCGCGAACCGCACAGGAATCCGGACGCTGATTATCGGGGCCGGCTGAGGACCTGGCCAGCCTTTTTGTTTCCGGATCAGGAGGATTGGGGGTAAGGACTTATTCTAAAAAAAGTGGGGGTAAAATGGGGGTAAATTTTAGAACGCCGGACAGAAAAGAAAAGGACTTTAAACCAGCACAGCATTAAGTCCTTCATTTTCCTATTATTTTATGGTGCCTGGGACCGGAATCGAACCGGTACAGCCACGAGGACCGAGGGATTTTAAGTCCCTTGCGTCTACCTATTCCGCCACCCAGGCACCCAGTCGGTTGATCAAATCTGAACCTTTTTGATCAACCGGCTGTACTGTTTTATTGATTATTTATCAAAAATTGTCAAGGTGAAAGTTGGCGGGGACGGCGCAATCGTTCCTTCAGTTTGTCCAGGATTTCTTTGAGTTCCCGAATCCCCAACCAGTGGACCAGCACCGAAATAGAACAACCCGGCGGTGGCGATCACTAAACCCAGGACGGCCATCTGGCCCGGCAGGCGCGGTCTTCCCCAGAGATTTCCCGACTCCAGATTCAGGACATAGGCCAATCCGCCCATGGCCAGGGAAGCCCCGGTGATCTTGCACAACGATTTAAACAAATACCGGAGGTCGAAGCCCCCCAGCTTGCGGTAGAGAATCGTCCCCAGAAAAGCAAAGTTAAGAATCATGGTAATAGAGGTGGAAAAGGCAATGGCCTTGTGCTGGAACCTATTCAGGGTCAAGGAAATGATCACGATGTTGGTGATCACGGAAATAAAGCTGGCGATGACCGGGTACTTGGTGTCCTTTAAGGCGTAAAAAATAGGGACGGTGATCTTGACCGACGAATAGGCAAAGAGCCCGATGGCGTAATAGGCCAGGGCCTCGGCCGTATGCCGGGTGTCCATTGCGGTAAAGCGGCCGTGTTCAAAAATGAGCCGGATGATGGGCTCGGCCAGGAAGGCCAGCCCGAAGGAGGCCGGGATGGTCAGCAGGAAAGCCATGGTCAGGGAGGAGACGTAGGTGGCCTTCAGAGAAGTCATATCGCCCCGGGAGGCCTGGCGGGAGACCAGGGGCAGGGTGGCGATGGAAATGGCCACTCCGAAAACCCCGATGGGAAACTGCATCAGGCGAAAGGCGTAGTTGAGCCAGGAAACGCTGCCCTCGGCGCAGCGGGCGGCAAAATTGGTATTGATGAAAATGTTGATCTGGGTGGCGGAAAGTCCGATCACCGCCGGGATCATCAAAACCATGATCCGCCGCAACCCCGGGTCCCAGGGATTGAAAACGGGTCGCCATTCAAACCCGGTTTTGTTTAAAGAGGGCATCTGGATGAGCAACTGGAGCAGGCCCCCGATCAAGGTGCCCACGGCCATGCCGACGATGCGCGGCTGGCCGAAGACCGGGGCATACCAGGCGCAGGCTACCCCGCCGAGGATGGAGCCCAGATTGAAAAAAGTGGAGGCCATGGCCGGGATGAAGAATACCCCCCGGGTGTTCAGGATGCCCATGACCACCGCCGCGATCGAGATCAGCACCAGGAAGGGAAACATGATGTTGGCCAGCAGCCGGGTCAGGTCGATCTTGCCGGCCACCCGCCCAAAATCCGGGGCCATGATCCGAATGATATCTTCGGAGAAGAACATCCCCAGAAGGGTGATCAGGGTCAAAAGCAGGGTCAGCGTGACCAGGACATTGTTGGCCAGACGCCAGGTGGCCTCCCGGCCTTTGGTCTGGCCATAATCGGTGAAGACGGTGACAAAGGCGGCCGAAAGGGCGCCTTCGGCGAATAAGTCGCGCAGCAGGTTGGGAATGCGAAAGGCCACCACGAAGGCGTCCATGTAATAGCCGGCCCCAAAAAGGACGGCCATGACCTGTTCCCGGATCAGGCCCAGGATCCGGCTGCAAAAAACGGCAACTCCTACCGATCCGGCGGACTTGGCTACCTGGGTGGTGGAAGAAGCCTCAGGGGGAGTTTCCATCCAGGAGACCTTGGAATAATTGACGGGTTTTTTCCTGCAGGATCTCGGAGAGATTCAAGACCCCTTCCTGACTGAATGGCACGGAATAGGGGCCGATGAATGTGTCCAAGTAAAGCGTTCCGAAAAGGGTGTAGTGGAAGCCCTGCCCGGAAAGCGCCCGGTCCCCACGCCGCCAGGAGGTCCTGGTAATAAACCGTCCCCGGGACCTTCACCCGAAAGGACTTCAAAGGAGGAATTTCAAACGGCAGGGTGCGATTCCCCCCCCATAAGACGCCGGCCTTCCACCTCCAGTCGGTAGCGGTAACCGGAAACCTTGGCGCCCACGTCATTCGGGTTGAAAACCTTTAGCGTCCCTTCCAGATCAAAGGCGTCCTGGTAGGTCCGGGAGACCCGGAGGGTTTCTAATTCAATCCGGAGATCCTGGAAGGATTTGCCGCTGGAGCAGGACAACAAAAGGAAAATCGCGGAAACCAGAAGAATAACGAAAACTTTCATTGGCCGGGTAACGGGTCGCCGCATAATGATCGCATGGTCGGGTCGAGAGGGTTGGACCCCCGTAATCTCAGAGGAGTTCTTTATCTCCTTTAATCAATTTTTTCAATAAATTCAAGCTAAATAAAAAAATGCTACACAAGGTGTCCCCGCCTGTGCTAACAATGATAAAAACCGTTTATTGAGGGATGCGCCCACATCCTCATAACCCTGGGAACCAAGCAAAATTAATTTCATTTATAGAAGGAGGACCAATCATGGGAAAGAGAGTTTTTAACTTCAATGCCGGCCCCGCCGCCTTACCGCTGCCCGTTTTAGAGGAAATTCAGGCGGAGTTTTTAGACTATAAGGGCACAGGGATGTCGATAACCGAAATCAGCCATCGCTCCAAGCCCTTCGATGCGGTGATCAACGAGGCGGTGACCCGGACCAAAAGGCTTCTTAATCTGGGAGACGACTATCAGGTCCTCTTTCTGCAAGGGGGAGCCAGTATGCAGTTTTGCATGATCCCCATGAACCTGGCCCTGCCGGGGAAACCGGTGGACTACATCAATACCGGCACCTGGGCCACCAAGGCGATCAAGGAGGCCAAGATCCAGAAGCTGGACGTCCGGGTCATCGCCTCTTCCGAAGATAAGAATTTCTCTTATATCCCCAAAGAATACACGGTGGATCCGGAGGCAGCCTATCTCCATTTCACCTCCAACAACACCATTAAAGGAACCCAGTGGCCCGTATTCCCGAAAAGCGGCAATGTTCCCCTGGTCTGCGACATGTCTTCGGACATCATGAGCCGGCCTTTTGATGGCAAACCCTTCGGCCTGATCTACGCCGGCGCCCAGAAAAATATCGGGCCGGCCGGGACCGCCCTGGTCATCGTTCGCCAGGATATGCTGGAACGGACCCCGGATAATCTGCCCACCATGCTGAAATACACCACCTTCGCCAAGGACAATTCCATGTTCAACACGCCGTCCTGCTTCACCATTTACACCATCAATTTGGTCCTGAAATGGCTGGAGGAGACCATCGGCGGTCTGGGAGCCATGGAAAAGATCAACCAGGAAAAAGGGGCGCTTCTTTATAACTATATCGATCAATCCGGGTACTATCGGGGAACGGCGGAAAAGGACAGCCGATCCCTGATGAATGTCACCTTCCGGCTGCCCAGCGAGGAACTGGAGGCCAAATTCGTCGCCGAAGCCCTGAAGCACGATCTGGCCGGCCTCAAGGGACACCGTTCCGTGGGCGGCTGCCGGGCCTCCCTCTACAACGCCACTACCAAAGCAGGCGTGCAGGCCCTGGTGGATTTTATGAAGGAATTTGCCAAGGCCAACGGTTAATGCTGCGGAATTGACGCTTTATGAGGTTGGAACCATCTTGAGACCATTTAGAGATATACCGGGAAGCCCCCTGCACCTTGTGGTACAGGGGGCTTCTTGCACGGATGGGCGGGTAGTCTATGATTTGGGCCGTGCTTCGGACAACGGAAATAGGGTGGATCAAGCCAAACGGACCTGCCCTATTTTTTTATGCCCGGCATTATTTTATCCGGCCTGCAGGTACTCCAGCCAGGGTGACCAATAGTACTTCTCCCAGCCCTGGCTGACCCCGGCGAAGTCGTGGTCGGCCACATTCACCTGAACCAACTCGATCCGGGCACCCTCCCCTTCCGGCCAGAAAGTCAGTATCAGCGTAGAGTCCATTTCCTCCGGCTTCCAGTGGGCCGCCCTCCAGGACTGGACGATCAGCCGTTTCGGAACCACCTGCAAGACGGTCCCTGAAATCATGCCGTCGAAGGCCTGAAAGGCCGCACCCGCTTGATCACCGATTATTACCGGGGCACCTGTGAAGGCCGCGTGAGCGGCCGGATCCAGATACATGTCAAACAAACGATCCGGCGGTACCGGGAAGAAAGCCGCCTGCTGGATTAGTCGCGGCATGTCCTGATTCTCCTTCTCAACTTTATAACCAACATCCATTATTTCCTGGGCCGTGGTTCGGACAATAAGGAGATCGTTCCCTGGGCCGTGGCGCACAGGGCTTCACCTTCCTCGGTGACAATCCATACATCGCACCGGCATACGGCCTGGCGGGCGCCGGGGGCCACGACCGTGGCTCGGGCGACCAACCGGCCTGCTCGGGCCGGTTTAAGGTAGTTGATTTTATACTCCGAGGTCACCACGGCCGGTCCCAACACTGAGCCGCCGGCGAAGGTCAGGGCGTTGTCGGTCAGGTAGCCGATCACCCCGCCATGGACGAAGCCGTGTTGCTGTAGGAGATCGGGGCGGATCTGCAAAGCCAATTCAGCTTCCCCCGGCCGGAAGACACTAAGTTCCGTACCCAGCAAACGGCTGAATGGCTGGGCGGCCAAGGCTGTCCGGCCCATTTGAAAGAGTTCATCCATTGGAATAAGTGGTCGGGGCGAGAGGATTTGAACCTCCGACCCCCTGCGCCCAAGGCAGGTGCGCTACCGGGCTGCGCTACGCCCCGACTGCCTGGTAACTTAGCACAATGTGGGGGGGTTAGGCAAGGGGAGAGAAAGGAGAGAGGGAAGATAGAAGAGGGAAGAAAAGACAAATACCCTTGACAAAGCGACACTACAACCGTTCGCCCTGAGCTGCGAGCCTGTCGAGCAGTCGAAGGGTGAACGATACGGCCATGCTTCGACAGGCTCAGCATGAACGGAAATACCGGGACATCGTACAGCTTATTTCTTGACGGGCTCTTAGAGGTGAATATCGCCTCCATCTCTCAACGGTTTTATTTGTTTTTTGCTTCCATCTTCTATCTTCCTTCTTCCATCTCCCGATTCCCTTCTGCGCTAAGCGCCGGGAGTCTTCAGGATCGTCCATAAATGGAGACGAATTTTTTGCAGGGCCTGGGCGCGGTGGCTGATCCGGTTCTTATCCTCCAGGGAGATTTCGGCCATGGTTCTATTGAATTCCGGCAGGTAAAAAACGGGGTCGTATCCGAAGCCGTGTTCTCCGCGCGGTCCGGGGGCAATAATCCCCGGGCAAAAGCCCTCGGTCTGAATCCATTTACCCTCCGGCAAATAGAGGACCATCTGGCAGACAAAGCGGGCGGTCCGTCTCTCCTCGGGAAGCCCTTCCAATAAAGACAGCAATTTTCGATTATTGGCTTCGTCCGTGGCCCCTTCTCCGGAAAAGCGGGCCGAATAAATGCCCGGGGCGCCGTTCAGGCAGTCCACTTCCAGTCCGGAATCATCGGCCAGGGCCGGGCAGCCGGTGGCCCGGGCGCAGGCTTGAGCTTTTTTAAAGGCATTTTCCAAGAAGGTTTGGCCGTCTTCCACCACCTCGGGGAGGTCCGGGAAATCCTGAAGGGATCGAATCTTCAGACGGGACAAATCCAGCGACTTTTCAATCTCCCGGATCTTGCCCTGGTTTTGAGTGGCCAGGACCAAAATCATTTGGTCAGGACCTGGTGCTGAAACGCCGTTAACCGATCAATCCCCTGAACGGCCAATTGGGTCATTTGGTCAAAGGATTCCCGGGAAAAGGGGCGGCCTTCGGCCGTACCCTGGATCTCGATGAAACTCCCGTGCCCGGTCATAACGAAATTGCAGTCCACTTCAGCGGAGGAGTCTTCCCGATAGTTGAGGTCCAGGCAAATCTCCCCGTTGACCAGACCCACACTGATGGCCGCCACCGAATCCTGGATCGGGTCCCGGGGGATCGAGATTTCTTTTCGTAAAAACTCAACGGCATCCACCAGGGCCACATAGGCCCCGGTGATGGAGGCCGTCCGAGTCCCGCCGTCGGCCTGGATGACGTCGCAATCCACCCAGAAGGTCCTTTCTCCCAGGAGGGACATATCCACCACGGCCCGCAGGGACCGGCCGATCAGGCGCTGGATTTCATGGGTTCGGCCGCCGATTCGGCCTTGGGTGGATTCCCGGGTGGTCCGGGTCTTGGTGGACCGGGGAAGCATGGCATATTCCGCCGTAACCCAGCCCCGGCCGGAGTGCCTGAGGAAAGGAGGGACCTTCTCCTCGATGGAAACGGTACAGATGACCTTGGTCTCGCCTAATTCGATCAGCACCGAGCCTTCGGCCTGTTTGATATAATTACGGATAATTCGAACTTGTCTTAATTCGTGGGGTTTTCGCCCGTCATTGCGCATGAACTCACTCCTTGGAAATTTGAAAAGGGTCAGCTAACCATGGAGTGAAGCCCCTGTCAAGCCTTTTTCATTCCCATATTGGTTTACGGATGGAATTCTTGTTTTTGTGGTTTTTTTCGGGGACCGGGGCGCCGTTTTTTGTTATATACCCAAATTTTTCCTTGAGACGCTGGTTGACGATCTCCGGGACCAGTCCCTCGACCTTACCGTTCAAGGCGGCGGCCTCCTTGATGATGGTGGAGCTGATGTAAAACCACTTGTAATCGGTCATCAGAAACACGGTCTCGATCTTCTGGTTTAGTTTCCGGTTCATCAAGGCCATCTGGAACTCGTATTCAAAATCCGACAAGGCCCTGAGTCCCCGCAGAATCAGGTTGCTCTCTTGCCCGGCCACATAGTCCACCAGCAGTCCCTGGAAATGATCCACCTGGACCCGGGGGTAGTCTTTCAGGACCAGCCCCAGCATATCCAACCGCTCTTCCAGGGTGAAGAGCGGCTTTTTTTCCGGGTTGATGGCAATGGCGACGATGATCTTGTCAAAAATCTGCAGGCCGCGCCGCAGCAGGCTTAAATGCCCGTTGGTGATGGGATCGAAGGAACCGGGGTATATGGCACAACGGATCATGAGGAGTCATCCTTTATCGCGTATTTATTTTAGTCTGTAAAAAGAAATCAGGGTTTGGCCGTAACGGCGCTGATCGGCCAACCGCCCACCGGGCACCTCTTCGGGCACGGCTTCCTTTTGATCGTGCTCCAGAACCAGGAGGCCCTCAGCGGTCAGCAGGGAGGCGGTCAGCACGCCTTCCGCGATCCGCTGTCCCCAGCCCCGGAGGTAAGGCGGATCCACCAGGATCAGGTCAAAGGGGGCGCCCATCTTTTCTAGAAAACCTACTCCGCGAGATAGATCCCTTACCGCCACCCGGGAGGCGGCTTCGAACTTCAAACGCCGAATATTTTCCCGCAAGTTTTCAATGACCCGCCGGTCCGAGTCCACGAAGAGGACCCGCCCCGACCAACGACTAAGGGCCTCCAAGCCCATAGCCCCGGTGCCGGCAAAGAGATCGACGATATTGGTGAATATCCCCTGCTGCTCCAAAATGTTGAAAATCGCCTCACGGACCCGATCCTGGGTGGGTCGGATCCGAATGCCTTTCAGCGCGGTGAGGCGCTGCCCTTTTCTGCTGCCGGCAATAATGCGCATATAAATTATTTGCGCCGCCCCGCTCGGGTCGATGGGGTCGGCGCAAAAATCTATTTATTCTTGACGACTATTTCGGCGATCTGGACCGCGTTGGTGGCGGCCCCTTTGCGGATGTTGTCGGACACCACCCAGAGAACTATCCCCTTCTCGGTGGAAATATCCTCCCGGATCCGCCCGACGAAGACCTCATCCCGCCCGGCGGCCAAGATGGGTAAGGGATATCTTTTGGCCGCCACCTCATCCACGACCACTACCCCCGGGGCCTCTCTCAAAAGGTCTCGCACTTCGCTCGGGGTAATCTTCTCCTCGGTCTCCACATGGACCGCTTCCGAATGACCGTAATAGACCGGGACCCGCACCGCGGTGGCCGCCACCCGGATGGAATCATCCTCCAAAATCTTCCGGGTTTCATGGACCATTTTCATCTCTTCCTTGGTATAGTCGTTTTCCAGGAAAACGTCGATCTGGGGCAGACAGTTATAGGCGATCTGGTAGGGGTAGACCTTGATTTCCGGCGCCTTGCCGTCCAACAGGTCCTTAATCTGATTCTGCAATTCGAAAACAGCCTTCTGCCCCGTGCCGGACACCGCCTGATAGGTGGACACCACGATCCGTCGGATCCGGGACCGGTCGTGGATCGGCTTCAGGGCTACGACCATCTGGATGGTGGAACAATTCGGGTTGGCGATAATGCCCGGGGTACTGACGATCCGGTGGGGATTTACCTCCGGGACCACCAGGGGGACCAAGGGATCCATCCGATAGGCGCTGGAATTATCCACTACCACACAGCCGGCCTTGACCGCTGCCGGGGCAAACTTCAGGCTGGTGGAGGCCCCGGCCGAAAACAGGGCGATGTCCACTCCCTCGAAGGACTGCTCGGTCAATTCCTCCACCACCAGCGGAGCACCCTTGAAAGAAAGGGATTTGCCCGCCGATCGAACGGAGGCCAAAAGTTTTAACTGCCTGATCGGGAAATTACGCTCCTCCAGGCAGCGAATCATCTGATTTCCTACCGCGCCGGTAGCCCCGGCCACGGCCACGTTCCATAAACGGCTCATAGTATCACCTCAATCAGTTTTTTCAGGTATGAAATCCAAGACTCTTACCCCAGGTTCCCCATTACAGCGATGGTTTCGCAAAATATTCGAAAAACCCGTCATTGCGAGGAGAGAAGCGACGAAGCAATCCCCAAGAATCAGCTAATTGCCATGGCTGGGGATTGCTTCGCTTCGCTCGCAATGACAGCCCGGGGGACTTTTTGCGAACTCCTCAATAATTAATTGCTAATTATTAACCGTTTCGTTACCTTTTTCTTATTAAAGGTACTGCACCACCAGATCACCGACTTCCTGGGTGGTGTAGCCCATTTTTCCGGCAGTCAGATCCTTAACCTTCTCCAGGACCACCCGGCGGATAGCCTGCTCGATTTTTTGGGCCGGTTTTTCCAGGCCCAGTTGCTCCAGCATCATCTGGGCCGCGCCGATGGCGGCCAGGGGATTGATTATGTTTTGACCCGGTATATTTGGGGGCCGATCCCGCCGATGGGCTCGAACATGGAAACCGCCCGAGGATTGATATTCCCGCCCGCGGCGATGCCCATGCCGCCCTTGGATCATGGCGCCCAGGTCGGTGATGATGTCTCCGAACAGATTGTCGGTAACGATCACGTCAAACCATTCGGGATTTTTCACCATCCACATGCAGACCGCATCCACGTGGGCGTAGTCGATAGTCATATCCGGATACTCCCGGCCAGCTTCCCTGAAAACCCGATCCCATAAATCAAAGGCATAGGTCAGGACATTGGTCTTGCCGCAAAGGGTCAGTTTCTTTTTCCGGTTTCTTTTTCGGCAGCAGTCAAAGGCGTAGCGGACGCAGCGCTCCACCCCTTTGCGGGTATTGACCGATTCCTGGACCGCCACCTCGTCCGGAGTACCCTTTGCGCAAAAAGCCGCCGATGCCGGCGTATAGCCCTTCCGTATTTTCCCGGATAACCACGAAATCGATATCCTCCGGTCCCTTGTTTTTCAGCGGGGTTTCCACTCCGGGATAAAGGACCACGGGCCGAAGGTTTATGTACTGATCCAGTTCGAAGCGCAACTTGAGCAGCAGTCCCTGTTCCAGGATGCCGGGTTTCACCTCCGGATGGCCGATGGCTCCCAGATAGATGGCATCCGCTTGCCGCAGGTCCCGGAGTACCGAATCCGGCAAGATTTCTCCGGTTTTCAAGTAGCGGTCCCCGCCCAGGTCGTACGGAATAAAATTAAAGGAAAGTTTTTCTGAGCCGGCCAGGGTCCGCAGGACCTTCAACCCTTCGGCTACTACCTCCGGTCCTGTGCCGTCGCCGGGCAACACCGCAATCTGATAGGTTCGTGAATTCATATAAAGCTCTTTTCTGAATTAGGTATTGTCGGGGACTCATTCCTGATATCCCCGCAGAGAGTTCCCCGGACCGTCAGGGCGAGGAGTGAAACGCCAAAGCAATCCCAGCTAATCAGCTAGTTGCCAAAGAAGGGATTGCTTCCCCTGGATCAAGTCCGGAGTCGCCATGACGGCTTTTTGACTTCTTGTGAGTCCGTTACTCTGAGCGCTTGGCGCTCGGCCCTCCGCGATCTCCGTCTTGCCCCTTTTTGATATGCTGGATCAACCCCCCATCACGAACCAATTCCTGCATGAAGGGCGGGATGGGCTGGGCCTGAAATTTCTCTCCGCTGGTCCGGTCTTCGATCATCCCGGTATCGGTATTGACCACCAGTGAATCCCCGGGACGTATCGCCTCGGAAGCTTTCGGGCTTTCCAGGATGGGCAACCCCATGTTGAAGGCGTTGCGATAGAAAATCCGGGCAAAACTTTTCGCGATGACGCAGGAGAGGCCGGCGGCCTTGAGGGCAATAGGGGCGTGCTCCCGGGAGGATCCGCTCCCGAAATTTTTTCCGGCCACGAGGATATCGCCCTTTTTTATTTTCCGGACGAATTGAGGATCGGCGTCTTCCAGACAATGTTTACCCAATTCCTGGGGGTCGGAAGACGTTAAATACCGCGCCGGGATGATCACATCCGTATCCACATGATCCCCGAATTTCCAGGCCTGCCCTTTATAAATCATAGGTTTTCCTTTAACCATAGCAATAGATGTTTAGTACGAAAATAGCCTGTCATTGCGAGGAGCGAAGCGAAGCAATCCCCCGAATGAGTTTGGAGGGCGTTGTAAGCCAACCGGGGGATTGCTTCGTCGCTTCGCTCCTCGCAATGACAGATAAGTCTCTTATTTTAATGCTTCGGGATGCCCGACCCAGGCACGCGGGTTTACTGTGCAAAAGGCTTAGCGCCGCGCGCTTGGCGTCCGGCGTCTTACCGTTTTGGGTAGCTCCTCCACTCCGCCGATCCGACCCAAAACGGCGGAGGCCGCGGCCACAGCCGGGTTGGACAGATAGACCTCGCTCTTCGGGTGTCCCATCCGGCCCACAAAATTGCGGTTGGTGGTGGCGATGGCGCGTTCCCCCTGGGCCAGAATGCCCATGTACCCCCCTAAACAGGGACCGCAGGTCGGCGTGCTGACCACTCCGCCGGCCTGCAGAAATATTTCCACCAAACCTTCCTTGATGGCTTGCCGATAGATCCAGGGGGTGGCCGGAATGATGATTAAACGTACCCCCCTGGCTGTTTTTTGGTTTTTTAGAACCCGGGCGGCGACGCGCAAGTCCTCCAGTCGCCCATTGGTGCAGGAGCCGATAACGGCCTGGTCGATCGGAACCCGGCCCACCCGGGACAGGGGCCGGCTATTTTCCGGCAGGTGGGGAAAGGCCACCTGCGGTTCGATATCCCTCAGGTCATACTCCCGCACCGCGGCGTATTCCGCCCCTGGATCGGAGTGGTAGCAGCGGCCTTCCTTCTTTGACCGTTCCCGCACGTAGGCCCGGGTGATTTCATCCGGTTCGAAGATGCCGGATTTGGCCCCGGCCTCAATGGCCATATTGGCCATGGTCAACCGGTCGGCCATGGAGAGCCGGGCGACGGCCGGCCCGGAGAATTCCATGGCCTGATACAAGGCCCCGTCCACCCCGATATCCCCGATGGTATGGAGGATCAGGTCTTTCCCGGAGACCCAGGGCCGGGGTCGGCCGCGATAAATAAATTTTAGGCTGGACGGCACTTTGAACCAGGTCGTCCCGGTGATCATGGCCGCCCCCAGGTCCGTGCTGCCCACGCCGGTGGCAAAGGCCCCCAGGGCCCCGTAAGTGCAGGTATGGCTGTCCGCCCCGATGACTAAATCGCCGGGCAGCACCAATCCCTTCTCCGGGAGCAGGGCGTGCTCGATCCCCATCTCGCCCAGCTCAAAAAAATATTCCAGTTGCTGCTCCCGGGCGAACTCCCTGATCAGGCGGCACTGTTCGGCGGCGGCGATATCCTTGTTGGGAACAAAATGGTCCGGCACCAGCACGACTTTCCGACGGTTGAAAACCTTTCGCCCGCCGGCTTCCTTAAAAACCTGGATGGCGATCGGGGCGGTAATGTCGTTGGCCAGGGTCAGGTCCACTTTGGCCTGGATCAATTGGCCGGGCTCGACGGTTTTCAAACCGGCATGGGCGGCCAGGATTTTTTCGGTAATGGTCTGGGCTTTTCGAGTCATCGCAGTTTCTTAATCGGGTTCTTTTTTAAATACTCCAGCCGGTTCAAGGCATTCAAATAGGCCTTGGCGCTGGCCGTGATGAT
This sequence comes from uncultured delta proteobacterium, assembly GCA_963743305.1. GTDB lineage: Bacteria > Desulfobacterota > RBG-13-43-22 > RBG-13-43-22 > RBG-13-43-22 > CAVQSS01. Next base: position 126,575 of record CAVUPH010000020.1, on the reverse strand, counting down.
ATCCGGATCGGCGCCTTTACCTAAAACGACGATCCCCTGCTCCTCCAGTCGTACGTTGACCTGCCCCTGGGCATCCATGCCCCCGGTGATGGCGTTCACCGCGAAGCTCAAAAGCTGGGAATTGGTCCGGGTGATCTTTTTAATGGTATTGAAAGTGGCATCGATGGGCCCCACCCCGAATCCGGCCTTTTGGAGGATTTCCCCGTTCCATTCGATCTGGACCGTAGCCGTCGGGACCGCCACGTTGCCGCTGATCACGTTCAGATAAATCAGCTTGTAGGTATCGGGGATCATCAGAATTTCATCGGCGATCAGGGCTTCCAGGTCTTCGTTGACCACCTCTTTCTTTTTATCCGCCAGGTCTTTAAAGCGATCGAAGACCTTCTGGAAATCCTCCGGGTTCAGCGCGTAGCCCATCTCCTTCAGCCGCTCCTCAAAGGCGTGGCGTCCGGAATGCTTTCCCAGGACCAACAGGTTCTGACCCAAGCCGATGTCCTTGGGGGTCATGATTTCGTAGGTGGACCGTTTCTTAAGCACCCCGTCCTGGTGGATCCCGGATTCATGGGCGAAGGCATTGGCCCCCACGATGGGTTTGTTGGCCGGCACCACCAAACCGGTGATCCGGCTGACCAATCGGCTGGTGGGGAATATCTGCCGCCGATCCAGGCGGGTTACATAGGGCTTCAGATCCTTCCGGGTATGAAGGGCCATGACCAGTTCTTCCAGGGAGGTATTCCCGGCCCTTTCCCCGATGCCGTTAATCGTCACTTCCACCTGGCGGGCCCCCTGGTCCATGGCCGCCAGGGAATTGGCCAGGGCCAAGCCCAGGTCATTATGACAATGCACGCTCCAGACTACCTCCGACGGGGCTTGGACCTTTTCCCGCAGGAAACGTATTTTTTCTCCGAATTCCTCCGGCAGGGCGTAGCCGACCGTGTCCGGCACATTGAGGGTCGTGGCCCCGGCCTTAACGGCCGTCTGCAGGGCCTGGGATAAAAACCCGATTTTGGACCGGGAGGCGTCTTCGGCCGAGAATTCTATGTTTTGGGTATAGCGGCGGGCGTAACCGATTCCTTCCCGAATCAACTCCAGCACTTCCCGCCCGGTCTTGCGCAGCTTGTACTTCAAATGAAGGTCCGAAGTAGCGATGAAGATATGCAGACGGGGGTCGGCCGCGGTCTTGATGGCCTCCCAGGCCCGGTCGATATCTCCTTTTTGGGTCCGGGCCAAGGCCGCTACCGTCAATCCCCGGACCTCCTTGGCGATCAGACTCACGGCCTCAAAGTCCCCCTGGGAAGCCACCGGGAATCCGGCCTCGATCACGTCCACTTTTAATTTTTCCAACTGGCGGGCCAGGCGGAGCTTTTCCGCCTTGTTCATGCTGGCCCCCGGGGATTGTTCGCCGTCCCGCAGGGTGGTGTCAAAAATGATAATACGTTCCGCCATAAAAAATCCGCAATCCTTAATACGAAAATGAAAGGTTTGGGGGTTATTCCGGCTCTTTGGAAATCCCCCTAAATCCCCCTTTGCCAAAGGGGGACTTTATCTCCCCCCTTAGGAAAAGGGGGGCTGGGGGGATTTTCGTCCTTTATATGATTTGGCCGCCCACCCAAAAGGGCAAACCACCTCTTATTCTTGCCGGCCGAAGATTCAAATCGGTTTTTCAACCGGTTCCGGAATCGGTTTTTTTTTCCACAAATAAAGGCTGACTGCCGGGCCCGAGAGGACATACCCCAGGATGAAGACGGTCAGCATCACGAAGGGCTCCATGGCGATCAGGACAAACAACAGGACCCCGGCGACTAAGACATTGAACGAACGCCGCTCCGCCAGTTTTAACCCCTTGAAACTCGGATAGCTCAGGTTGCTGACCATCAGAAAAGAAAGGGTATACATCATGATCAGGATCAAGAGATAGCCGGTCGAACTGGCCCCCCCCATCTGGTAGACAAATAGGATGGTGGCGGACACGATGGCCGCTGCCGCCGGAATGGGCAACCCGACGAAGAAGTTGGGATTCACCTGCCCCACCTGGACATTGAACCGAGCCAGGCGCAAGGCCCCGCAGACCACGTATAGAAAGGCCGCCAGCCAGCCGAGGCGGTTGAAAGGCCGCAAGGCCCACAAAAAAACCACGATGCCGGGTGCCAGGCCGAAGGCGATCAGGTCTGACAGGGAATCATACTGCACCCCAAAAGCGCTGGTGGTATGGGTCATGCGGGCAATGCGCCCGTCCAGTCCATCCAGCACGGCAGCCACCAGGATGGAAATCGCCCCCTGGTAAAAATTTCCCTGTATAGCAGCGATGATGGCATAAAATCCACAAAAAAGACTGGCCGTGGTAACCAGGTTCGGCAATAAAAAAATGCCTCTTCTTCTATCCCGCCGTTTTTTGGCTCTGCGCTGCATCTTCATGGCAAATACCCCAACACGGTCAATCCCGCTTTAGTGCGGTCGCCGCGTTTAATGGTGATCCGGGATTCGAGGGGCAGGTAGAGGTCCACCCGGGATCCGAACTGAATCAAACCAAAACGATCGCCGGCGCCGACCCGATCACCGCTTCGAACCCAGCAGACGATCCGGCGGGCGATCAGCCCGGCGATCTGGACCACCGTAAAGTGATCTCCCTGATCCGTTTTCAAGTGGAGGATATTTTGTTCATTCTGCCCGGAGGCCCGATCCTGGTGGGCCGCAAAAAATTTTCCCGGACGGTAGTCGATCCCCTCGACAACCCCTCTGAGCGGAACCCGGTTCACATGGCAGTTAAAGACCGACATGAAGATACTGATCTTCAACGTTCGTTCCGCCCCCCCCGGTCCAGCCCCCTGTTCCTCTATCAGCAACACCCGCCCGTCAGCCGGCGCCAGTATCGCCCCCTTTCCGCTCGGAGAAACCCGCTCGGGGTCCCGGAAAAAGGCGATCGCGAAGAGCGCGAAGAGACCGGTCAGACTCATGCCTATCCAGCTCCCCAGCCATCCGCAGAGGACCACCAGTCCCAAACCCAAGGCGATAATGGGAGCCCCCTGGCGGGCGACGGGAATACGCATCCGGATCCAGTGGCCTATTTTTTCAGCCAGCTCATCATACCCCGAAGCTTTTTCCCGACTTCCTCAATCGGGTGCTCGGCTTCGATCCGTCTGAGCCCGTTAAAAACCGGACGATTGGCCTGATTCTCCAGGATCCACTCCCGGGCAAACTCCCCGCTCTGGATCTCTTTCAGTATCCTTTTCATTTCCTTCCGGGTCTCCTCGGTGATGATCCGTTTCCCCCGGGTCAGGTCCCCGAATTCGGCCGTGTCGCTGACCGAATAGCGCATGCGGCTGATGCCGCCTTCGTACATCAAATCCACGATCAATTTCAACTCGTGAAGACATTCGAAATAGGCGATCTCCGGCTGATACCCGGCCTCGGTCAGGGTATCAAACCCGGCTTTGACCAATTCGGTCACCCCGCCGCAGAGGACGGATTGTTCCCCGAAAAGATCGGTTTCAGTCTCTTCCTTAAAGTTGGTCTCAATCACTCCGGCCCGGGTGGCCCCGATCCCTTTGGCATAGGCCAAGGCGATCTTCAGGGCCTGGCCCGAGGCATTTTGATAGATAGCCACCAGGGAAGGGACACCGGCCCCTTTTTCGTATTCGCGGCGGACCAGGTGCCCGGGACCTTTGGGGGCGACCATGATCACGTCCACCTCCGGAGCAGGCTGGATCTGCCCGTAATGAATATTGAATCCGTGGGAGAAGACCAGGGTCTTTCCCTGATGGAGGTGTTTTTTGACTTCGTTTTCAAAGAGAAAGGCCTGGGCATGGTCCTGGGCCAGGATTTGGATGACCTGGGCCTGAGCCGAGGCCTCGGCGGCCGTCACCGGAGAAAAGCCGTGTTCCTGGGCCAAGCGGTAATTGTCCGTTCCGGCCAATTCGGCCACGACCACATCCACCCCGGAATCGCGCAGATTCAGCGCCTGGGCGTGCCCTTGGCTCCCGTAGCCGATAATCGCCACCTTGATCCCTTTCAGGTCATTCAGGTCGGCGTCTTGATCATAATAAATCTTCATCTTTTCCTCCTCAGTCTAATAGTCTAATTATAGATAAGGGCGACAGCCCTTCATCCTTTCATTTTTTCACGTTTCAAGGCCCCCTCTTTTTTGCTGCGGGCCAGGGCGATGGCCCCGGTCCGGGCAATTTCTTTAATCCCCAAATGGCTCAGCAGGTCCAAAATGGCCGTGATCTTGCCTTCATTGCCGGTGACCTCGATGGTATATTCCTGGGGGCTCACATCCACCACCTGGCAGCGGAAAATATCCACGATCCGCAGGATTTCCGCCCGGGTGGCGGCTTCGGCCCTGACCTTGACCAGGGCCATTTCTCTTTCCACAAACTCGGTCTGGGTGAAATCGATCACCTTGATCACATTCACCAGCTTGTTCAACTGCTTGGTGATCTGTTCGACGATCTGCTCATTGCCCTGAGTGACCAGGGTTATCCGGGAAACCTCGGGCTCCATGGTTTCCGCCACACAGAGGCTTTCAATATTGAATCCCCGACCGCTGAACAACCCGGTCACCCGGGACAAAACCCCGGGTTCATTATCCACTAAAACCGAAATGGTATGTTTTTGATTTTGATTATTTTCCATACCGTTACACCAAGAGCATTTCCGTCATAGCCGCCCCGGACGGCACCATGGGGGAAACGCATTCCTCGGAACAAACCACAAAGTCCATGATCACCAGCTTGGGGATCGACAGGGCTTTTTTGATGACCGGGACCACTTCTTCCGGCCGCGTGGCCCGGAGCCCCACTGCCCCGTAGGCTTCGGCCAGCTTAACGAAATCCGGGTTGCCTTTCAGGGCCGTTTGCGCATAGCGTTTTCCATAGAACAGTTCCTGCACCTGCCGGACCATGCCCAGATAGCCATTGTTCAGGATGGCGATCTTGACCGGGACGTTGTTGGCCACGGCCGTGGCCAGCTCCTGGATGTTCATCTGGATGCTGCCGTCGCCGGCGATGTCGATAACCATGCGCTCCGGACAGGCGATTTGGGCCCCGATGGCCGCCGGGAACCCAAAACCCATGACCCCCAATCCTCCGGAGGTGATAAAAGAGTTCGGGCGGTCAAAGTGGTAAAACTGGGCGGCCCACATCTGGTTCTGGCCGACCTCGGTGGTGATGATGGCCTGGCCCCTGGTGACCTCGTAGATCTTTTCCACGACAAACTGCGGCTTTATTTCCTCCCCCTCCTGCCGGTAGGTCAGCGGGTGAGAGGCCTTCCACTCCCGGATCTCCTCAAGCCAGGGGAGGCGAAACTCGTTCCAATCCTGTTCGGGCCACTGCCGGACCCGATGGTTTAGTTTGGTCAGGGCGTCCTTGCAATCGCCCACGATCGGGATTTCCACTTTCACGCTTTTCCGGATGGAGGTGGGATCGATATCGATGTGAATGATGCGCGCCTCGGGCGCAAACCGGTCCACATTGCCCGTCACCCGGTCGTCGAAACGGGCGCCCACCGCGATTAGCAGGTCGCAATGACCGACGGCCATGTTGGCCCAATAGGTCCCGTGCATGCCCAGCATCCCCAGGGAGAGCGGATGCCTTCCGGGGAAGCAACCCAGCCCCATCAGGGTCGAGGTCACCGGGATGGACAGGGTTTCGGCCAGGGTCTGGATCTCCGGGGAGCAACGGGAAGAGAGCGCCCCGCCGCCGGCATAGATCACCGGTTTCCTGGCCTTCTGCAGTGCGGCGGCCGCTTTCTCGATCTGCCCCGGGTGAGCGTTGTAGGTGGGGCGATAGCTTTTCATTTCGACTTTTTTCGGGTATTTAAACTCGGTGATGGCCTTAAGCACATCCTTGGGCAGGTCCACCAGGATCGGACCCGGCCGACCGGAGCGGGCCAGGAAAAAGGCCTCCTTGATCACCCGGGCCAGGTCTTCCACCCGTTTGACCAGGTAATTGTGCTTGGTACAGGGTCGGGTGATCCCCACGATGTCCACTTCCTGAAAGGCGTCATTGCCGATGAGCTCCGTCGGCACCTGTCCGGTGAAAACCACGATGGGGATGGAGTCCATATAGGCGGAGGCGATGCCGGTAACCGTGTTGGTCGCCCCCGGCCCGGAGGTCACCAGGCAGACCCCCACCTGACCCGAGGCCCGGGCATAGCCGTCGGCCATGTGGACCGCCCCCTGCTCGTGACGCACCAGGATGTGCCGGATGGGCTTCTTTTCCAGGACATCGTAAATATCGGTAATCACCGCTCCGGGGTAGCCGAAGACAATCTTCACCCCCTCTTGAAGCAGGCTCTCGATTAGAATTTCGGCACCCGATAATTTCAACTTCCCAGCCCCTTTTGGCGATAGTCGGTGAGGATCTGGTCGATACGGTCCCGACCGGCCAGTTTCAACTTCTGGAGGCGTTTTCGCTCCACCTGCTCCTGATCGGAGAGATAAAGGCGCTTGTTGAATTCCAGCAACTGGGCTTCGAATTCCCGGTGAGCCTTCATGAGGCGACGCAAATCATCATTCCCCGACGCCGCCAGGAGTTGGTCGATCAATTCTTCGTCCCTTTTTTCCATACGCTGCTCCTGAATTTTTTGATTAATTATCTTAGGTTATCTATCCTTTTTTGTCAAATGGAAAGATCCGGGGGGGCTGGCGGCTATATTGGTCTGCCTTAAAACGAATCTTGGCGTTTTGACCCGGATTCGCTCCGGAAAGAATTTGGAAACCCTTTCGCCGAACCCCGGCGGCTAAGCCGGAAAGGGGAGCCCCCCACCCAAAAGAGTGAAGAGATAATTAAAGAAATGGCCCAAAGACCGCCATTTCACTATCGGAAAATGGATGCCAGATGCCGATAGTCTGACTTGTTCTAAAGGAAAAATATTCTCAGTCCGCCTTCTAAAATCTATCAAAAAATATCCTTTTCCCCTCCAATCATATTCCCTTGACAAATACCCTTTCCTTTAGATAAATTCTTTTGGCCACCGTGAGAATATTAGAATTACTGAACGTGCGGTCTAAACTTTTCAGCCGGTCTTGATTTCAGCACCGTTGTCCAAAATAACCCGCAAGACGGGAACAGCTACAACCGGACGACGCAGGTTACCTCCCGGAAGTTCATCCAAAAAATCAACCCGATCCTCAAAAATCTTGACCTATAGGCACTCTCCTCAGAACGGAGTTTTCCTTCGCAGGGTAAGATCCCCCTAAAGAATCTATTTAGAAATACCGAAAAGAAGGGGATAATGTTTGCGGCGCCCGAAGAAGTCGGTCAGTTCGTTTTTCGACTCAAAAAGTTCCACCGGCAAAACTATTAAAAGGGTTTCACTTGGCTCCTCTTCCAAAATACAATCCCGCCTCGGAAATCGATCGTCTTTTCCAGTTCTGGCTTCAGCGCGGCCCGGCCTGGGGAGGACTGGTCTTCCTCGCTTTGGCTTTCCTGGATTACTTCAGCTTCCCCCAATACTTCGAAACTTTTCTCATTTATAGAATAGTTGCCGCCGTCTATCTGCTAACGATTTCTTTTGGGGCGGGCCGAACCAACCACCGGATTATCCACCACCTCCTGGCCTACCTGGCGGTCATCGGAACCGCCATAACGGTCGAATTAATGATTCTGAAGACCGGAGGCCCCTCTTCCCCCTACTATGTAGGCATGATACTGGTGGGGGTCTGCATCGTCGGGTTCATTGAAGCCAAATTCTTTCTGCATGTCACCTATGCCCTCTTGATTTACCTAATTTATTTGCTCCCTATCGTTCTCGGCGAACCGGTGACTGATTTCAGGTTTTTCTTCACGGCGAATTTTTTTATCGTTGGCGTCCTGGTCAGCGCCCTGGTCATGCGCTTTTTCGGCTGGAAACGGGTTATCGCTGAAATGAGCCTGCGGCATGAATTGGAGGAATACCACGGCCAACTGGAGGCGTCGGTCGAAGAACGGACATTAGAATTGGCCACCGCCAAAAAGGAATGGGAGGAGACCTTTGATATCATCAACGATGCGATCACCATCCACGATTCGGATTTCAACATTATTCAGGCTAATCGGGCCGCCCAAAGTATTTTAGCAGCCCCTTTCCTGAACCTGAACCGCCAAAAATGCTATGCGTTGTTTCACGGCGCCGGCTGCCCGCCGGAGGACTGCCCCAGTTGTCAGGTTTTGAAAACCGGTAAAGCCATAACGGTGGAGTCTTTCGAACCCCATTTGAATAAGCACCTGGAGATCAAGGCCTTGCCTCGACTCACTCCGGAAGGTCGCCTGGTAGGAATTATTCATATCGTCCGGGATATTTCCAGCCGTAAGGAGTCTGAAAAAAAGCAGAAAGATTTGCAGGCGCAATTACAGCAGGCGCAAAAGATGGAATCCATCGGGGCCCTGGCCGGAGGAGTGGCCCACGATTTCAACAACCTCCTCTCGGCCATCCTCGGCTATAGCGAGCTGATCCTGTTGAGACTCAGCGAGGATCACCCCCTCCGGGAGGAAATAAGAATTATCCACGAAGCCGGAGAAAAAGCCGCCTCGCTCACCCGGCAACTGCTGGCCTTCAGCCGCAAGCAGGTACTGGAAATGAAAGTGATCAGCCTGAATTCGGTAGTAGACAACCTGGCCAAGATCCTGAAACGACTGCTCCGGGAGGATATGACCCTGGAGGTCAAAACCAAATCACCTCTGAAAAATATCCTGGCTGACGCCGATCAGATCGGCCAGGTGGTGATGAACCTGGTGGTCAACGCCCGGGACGCGCTGCCTCCGGGAGGAAAAATTATCGTCTCCACCCGCGATCTTGATCCAGGGGCGGATTTCCATCTTTTACCCGAAGGGGAATCCCCGGAAAGGTATATCCTTTTATCCATTTCCGATAACGGGGCGGGCATGGCCCCCGATGTCCAAGAAAGGATATTTGAGCCCTTCTTCACCACGAAGGGCTTGGGTAAGGGCACGGGGTTGGGGCTGGCCACGGCGTACGGCATTGTCCGGCAACACAACGGATTCATCAGGGTCAACAGCGAACTCGGAAAAGGCTCCACTTTTCAAGTCCTCTTGCCGGTCACCGCGGAAACCGCCGTGGCTTCCAAGACATTCGGACCCAAGAAGATCCCGATAGGAACCGAGACCCTGCTGGTGGCCGATGACGATGCGGCCATTCGCCAGGTTATCCTGGACACCTTTCAGCCGCTGGGCTACCGGGTGATCACCGCCGTTTCGGGGGAGGATGCCTTGAGACAAAGTCAAACCATTCCGGAGGCTATCGATCTTCTTTTGACGGATGTGGTCATGACCGGCATCAACGGGAAAGAGCTGGCTGAACGGCTTCGTCGGCAACGGCCGACTCTTAGAGTCTTGTTCATGTCCGGGTATATGGATGATACCGTCAAGGAACGAGGGCTGTCGTCGACCGGAGGCGATTTTCTCCAAAAACCGGTTTCACCGCATCAATTGGCGATGAAAGTGCGGGAAATCCTGGATCGTTAACTGCCGGTCACTTCAGTTACCCGGCATTCGATTCCTGCATCCACTGTTCTGTGAATTTGTTTTTAACAACGGATGTGGTTATTATTCCAGCCAAAAAAAATAATTCTTTTGGCTAGGTCTTCCTTGTGCTTCCAAAACCGCGGCACGAATGAATCGGACCCCAACCAGGAGTTCCTTTCCTCTCCCCAGATTTCGTTGACAGGCTAAAAGATTATGAATAACCTCGGAGAATAAGGGAAGGATTTCTGATTCTCTACAGGCAACGTTCGAAGGGAGTGGCAGCATGGGTCGATTGAAGGATCTTATCCCGGGTCCACCCGTTCATCAGCGGAAGATCGAGATCCGGACGGTTCCGTTGGAAAACCAACAAATTATTGTCGAAGGCTGGCTGACCGATAACCGTCTGCTGGATGGGTATCATTGGGACGGGCGCCGCCGTCCTCCCGGTGTGGTCCACCGGATAGGGGTCCGGCTCCTGGTCGGGAATTGGCCGCCGGCCATCCTGGAGGCGGAAGCCGAAATGGTGGACATCCCCCATGAGCTCTGTCCGACCGTAGCCGACTCCGTTCAAAAGATCGTCGGGGTGTCGGTGGCCGCCGGTTTCAGCGAACAGATCCGCCGTCGCCTGGGCGGGGTGGAAGGCTGCTCGCATTTGACCCACCTGATCCTGGCCATGGGCCCGGCCATCCTGCATGGATTCTGGGCGGAGCATTCACGGAAGCCCCGGCCCGGACCGCGGTCGAGAGAGGATGTCCAAGGGCTGCCTTATCTGATCAACAGTTGTCAACTCTGGCGGGAAGACGGCCCCCTGCTTCACCTGGTCGACGAAACCATCACGCGGTTAAACCAGGAGAAGGAAATGCCCGGGAACGGAGAAAGGGATGAAAGCCCCTGACCTGATCGTTTCGGGAACGGGATCGGCCGGCCTTCGGGCGGCCATCCACATCAGCGGGTCGAAGCCGTCTGCCGGATAAGTCTTTCCGGCTATTATACCTCGATGCCATCCTGATCGAAGAGATCGATCCCCGAGGTAGCGGATTGCTTCATCGTTGCCTCCTTATTAGGACAGTTCGGGGATCCCCCGGCTAAATCATCGCTGCCTCATATATCGATAAAACTTAGGAGAATTGCCACAGTGAACTTAGAACAAACCGAATATGAACTTAAGGACGGCCTCGCCCTCATCCGGCTGAATCGCCCGGACCAATTGAACGCCTTCACCCCGGTCATGCGGGAAGAATTGATCCATCTATTTAAGGAAGCCGATGAGGATGACGCCGTTCGGGTGGTGGTGGTGACCGGCGCCGGCCGGGCCTTCTGTGCCGGAGCCGACCTGTCGGCCGGAGGCCGGACTTTTGACCGGGCCCGCCGGGAAGAACGGGAGATCCCCATCAGCCGGCACCGCGACGGAGGGGGACAGGTGTCCCTGGCTGTCTATCAATGCCGCAAACCGGTGATCGCCGCCATCCACGGCCCGGCCGTAGGCATCGGGATCACCATGACCCTGCCCATGGATATCCGGATCGCAGCGGAAGACGCCAAGATCGGGTTTGTCTTCGCCCGCCGGGGAGTGGTGCCGGAGGCCTGCTCTTCCTGGTTTCTACCCCGGATTGTGGGAATTTCCAAATCCGCCGAACTCGTACTCACCGGCCGGATCTTCCGGGCCCGGGAGGAGGCGCACTCCGGCCTCTTTAACTATGTGCTGCCGCAGGATCAGGTCTTGCCGAAGGCCCTGTCCATCGCCCGGGAAATAGCCGACAACACCTCCGCCGTTTCCGTAACGTTGAGCAAGGCCCTGCTCTGGCACGGGCTGGCCGAAGGCGATCCTCAGTCGGTCCACCTGATCGATTCGCGCGTATTTTTCTGGGCTGGAAAAAATAAGGATGCCTACGAAGGCGTACAGAGCTTCCTGGAAAAACGTCCGCCCCGATTCCCCTTGAGCCCGACCAAAGACCTTCCGGATTTCTATCCCTGGTGGAAGGAACCGAAAGTCTGACCAAAAAAATATGAAATTTTTTTGGCTGTAATAAAATCACGCCCCACTGTCATTGCGAGCAAAGCGAAGCCATCCCCTGGTTGGGCTCGTGGGGAGGGGTTAAGCCCCTTGGGGGATGGCTTCGTCGCTTCTCTCCTCGCAATGACGGAATAGTTCGGTTATTTTTATGCTTCAAGGGTGGCCCCTGGGGCTTGGAAGTTTGGTATGTAAATGGGCGTTGAGTGTTGCAGGTTGTGGTTTAAAAACCTCAGTCTAGCCCATACCAGCCCGTTAACAATTAATAATTAACAATTGATTATTGATTATTAATGTTGGTTTTTGATCGGACTTATGCGTATTCTCCACGCTCTCAGCCAGCGCCCGGAAGCCACCGGCAGCGGCATCTATGTCCGGGCCATGGTCCGCGAAGCCTTCCGGGCCGGGCATGACAATTTCCTCCTGGCCGGCATCCCTTCGGACGATCAACCCCGGCTCGACTGTCTGACCGGCGACCAGTGCTCCTACGTCCATTTCGAAACCCCCCGTCTCCCTTTTCCGGTGGTGGGCATGAGCGACGTCATGCCCTACCCCAGCAAACGCTTTTCCGACCTGACCGGCACGGACCTGGAACTGTATGAAAAATGTTTTGCGGACCGCTTGGAACGAGTCGTCAAAGATTTTCAACCGGACCTCATCCACAGTCACCACCTCTGGCTTTTGACTTCTCTCATCAAAAGGTCCTTTCCCCAAATCCCGGTGGTGACCACCTGCCATGGCTCCGACCTGCGCCAGTTTCAGAAATGCCGTGACCTTCAGCCAAGGGTCCAATCCGGTTGCGCCGGTCTGGAGGGCATCATGGCCCTCAGCCAGGCACAAAAGCGGGAGATCATCCGGCTCTATGGATTTTCTCCCGATCAGGTCACCGTAGTGGGAGTAGGCTACCATCAGGAAATCTTTAAACCGGAACCGAAACCCCATCCCCCGCCGATCGAGATGGTTTATGCCGGCAAGCTCAGCCGGGCCAAAGGAGTCCCCTGGATGTTGAGGGCGCTCTCAGATATCAGCGAGCCGTCCTGGAGATTGCACCTGATTGGGGGAGGAGCTGGACCGGAAAAAGAAGAGGCCCATTCCTTGGCGGAAAGCCTGGGAGCTCGGGTCCAGGTTCACGGCCCTTTGCCCCAGGAAAAACTGGCGGAGATCTTTCGGCGCTCCCATCTTCTGATTTTACCTTCCTTTTACGAAGGACTGGCCCTGGTCCTGCTGGAGGCCCTGGCCTGCGGCTGCCGACTGGTCTCGACCAACTTCCCCGGCATCGAGGAGGTGCTGGGGGAACTGCCCTGGGTCCTATTGCCGTCTGGTGGACCTGCCCCGCCTGAAAAGTTTAGACACCCCTTACCCGGAGGATGAAGCCTCATTTGAGGGGCGTCTGGCCGCGGCCATCCGGGATCAGATAAAAGCGGTCCGGCAGGAGCCGAAAATGGACCCGGCCCTGTTGACCCCCATCCTGGAAGAATACTCCTGGACCCGGGTGTTCGAGCGGGTGGAACAGGTTTATTTTCGAGCCTTAAACCGGACCGGCCTTTAAACTTGGCCCTCCGATGCCCTCAGACCTTTGTCTCGGAATCAATTCGGCCTAAAGCCCGTTTCTGTTTTCTCACCCATGTGAATATTATCTTGATCGTTCATTTCAGGCTTATTAGAATGTGTATTAAATACACATAAAAGGAGATGATTTTGCGATGCGAACCAATATCGTGATCGACGATGAATTGATGAAAGAAGCCTTTTCCGTCAGCCGGGCTAAAACCAAAAAGGACTTAATTCATGAGGCACTACGGGAAATGATCCGGTTAAAAAAACAGTAAGGACCTGACAGAGCTTGTCCGGCCGTATTTCTTTTTATCCGGGGTTTGATCATAAGGAATTAAGGAAAACCAACAGATGAACCTGGTAGACACCTCGGTCTGGGTCGAGTTGCTGCGGGATCGAACGGGAAAGGTCAAAAAGGCTTTTCAGGTTATTATCGAAGATGAGTCCTGACGTACTTTGCCGCTTCACTCAGCTTGAACTCCTGCAGGGAGCGAAAGACGAGCGGGAATGGCGGCTACTGGACGAATACCTGGCCGATCAATATTACCTGGAGGCCGGGGATAATACCTGGAGAGAGGCCGCCCGAATCTGGTTTGAATTAAGGAGAAAAGGGCTGACAATCAGCAGTCCTGTTGATTGTTGCATCGCTCAGATCGCCATGGAAGCCGACGCTCTTTTGCTGAATCGAGATCGGGATTTCGAAAAAATTGCCCGTATTCGCCCCTTGAAGATATCCTGGTTCAAGAGTACCTGATCTATTCTATTTTCCGGACGATCACCTCAAACGATCCATCCCCTTCCTTCTCCGGCAAAAAGGAAGCGCAGCAATGGACGCCGCCCTGGTAACCACGCGGGCAGGCCGGCCAGGCTCGGCCCTTCACCCCAATGATACGGTAAGGAATTTTGAAAGACGTCTAAAGGGTACCGTTGGGACAGGGCTTTGCCCCTCCGGTGGCACAGCCACCCTTGGATTTGTTTAGCCACTGAGGAAAGAGATTTCAAAATTAAATTTCACTTGATTAAATTACAGGCCTTTGCCAGTCCAATAATAATAAGACATTGGGATGGCCAAGAGTCATCTTCCAATTTATCGAAATATTGCCTTTACATATCCTTTCTGCGCTCGAATCTGGGCTTCAGCCCCTTTATTAAGCAAGAGCAGATGATTTTTGTTGGGCAAAGATTTCACGAACCTCTTTTATCAATCGGCTTCAAATGCCCTTACGGCGCTCATAGGCTTGGGAATAAAATTCAGAACTTAGCTGTCTAAATATGCAAAAAAACCGAGGTCCTTGGCCTTCCCGTTGAACTCTCTCGGTGTTGCATGTCTAAATTTCTCATCGAAAACTACACACATCGTTTCCGCCGCGCAACCGGGGATCCAATTGGATTTGTATCCCGGTAACCTAGGTAAAAATTTTTTGAACCGGAGTCTACACGGCCTCTTATGAACCAGCCGGACAGTTTGCCGACCGAACAACTTGCCCTACTCAGGCACTTCAAAAAAGTAAAGCGGGGACGGGACCGAGATACCGTTCTTCGCGTAGCCCAACTTGCCGCAAAAATTTAAAACAATCCTAAACCATCTGCCGAGTCATCGAGGCGATCCTGAGGTAATCGCCCGGGACCCGCACCATTTCTCATCCTTCCAATGAAATCGGTAGGCCCTGGCGTTTAATCTCCCAGGCCAGGGGATCCTCATCCACAAAAGTATCCGGCCGGGAACTTCTTTTGTTATGGCCGTTTTAAATCTTTTGGCCTTTCCAGCCGTCGCCACATTTCCTGGATGGAAATTCCCCCCTCTTCTTCTTGTCTAGCGCGGGAGCGTTCAATTAGGGCAATAAACTTAGGGTCATTGCTCAGGGAAACGGTTTCCATATCCACAGTGTCCGATGAAACAGTATAGACTCACCGGGGGATTGCTTCGTCGCTTCTCTCCTCTGTTTTTCCCTTAAATTTAAACAGCTACAAGCTAGATCTGATTTTTTTACACCTCAAGAGGGGACCCTTATGGTTTACCAAATTGTCATGGAAAGGGTTCAATAATGAGAGTCCATTATGACCATGAGGCTGATGCCGTATATATTAAACTCGGCAATCAAAAACCGGACGGCGTGATTGAAATTTCTGAAGGGGTTAATCTAGACACCACAAAAGATGATAAAATTGTGGGGATAGAAATACTCAATGCCTCCCATAAAATAAATATCAGGACCATCTTAAAATATGAACTTGAGATCGACCCAACACTTACCCGGAAATCGGCTTAATCGATCAGGTTATTATTCGATTATGCCTTAAGAATTCAAATATGGCCGTCGTCGTTTCCTCGGGTCTTTCCATGGGGACGAAGTGGCTGGTATGTTCCATCCCGACCAATTCGACCGAAGGCAGTTTTCTTTTAAAACGCTCGGCGGCCGGCCTCAGGAAGGTGTCCGATTCTCGTCCATAAAGCACCAGGGTCGGGCAACGGACCTGCGGAACGAATTGCCAGACGTCGTGGGGGCAGACGGCGAAACAGCGGGCTTCCCAGGAGGGAGCACAACGCCAGGAAATCCGACCGTCAGCCGTTTCGGCCGTACCTTCTTCCACATAGGCCTTCAAGAAGGCTTCGTCCCAGCGTTTCATGGACTCCTTGCGCCGATAGGATTGAAAAATCGTCTCCCGGTCCGGCCAAATCCGCCGTCTTCCGGCCGCACGGTAGGCAATCGGGACAAAACGAGCCGCACCCGTTTTTTTGGCCAGGTACCACCACCACATCCAGGAGAAAGGCAGGATGGTGGGATCGATCAATATGAGCGCGCGCACCAACTCCGGGTACTGCACCGCCAGCATCAGGCTGACCGTCCCGCCCCGGGAGTGGCCCAGGGCCACCAGCGGGCTCCCCTGCCTTTGAATGAAGGCTGCCAGATCCTCCGTGAATATCTTCCAATTCTTTAATTTCCGAGGATCGGCCGGAACCGAGGTTTTCCCATGGCCGCGGTCATCCAACCCCAACACCCTCAATTTGGCAGTCAACCTTTCAGCCAGCGGAGTATAGACCCCGGCGCAGTAGCCGGTGGCGTGGGCCAGATGCAGCAGCGGTCCTTCACCTCCCCAGTCCAAGTAATGGAAGTCCCCGTCCACTCCGGAAAAAAAATAATCGGTCGGCAAGATTCCGCCTCCTGGTAAAAATAATCGGCCTGGGAAGGCCGTGGCTGTCTTTCTGTAGCCCATAGGCAGCTTAGGCCCTCGTCCTTCATCCCATAACGCCTCATTTTTTTGAAAAGGTCAAGGCTGGATTTAAACCGGGGTTGACAACCTGAGTGGTCCATAATACATTACCATCCACAGAAATCGATATCAGAAGAAAGCGCCAAAACTATAAAAGTCCAGGGACCAAGGATGCCGGACCGATCCACCAATAAAAAGGTTAAGGAACTCATCAATCTGCTGAAGGAAATCCGAAACTTGAAGGAACCTTCCCTTGACCTGCTCAAAAGATTTCAAAACCAATATGTCGTGGTGAACCGGGATGATCGGGGCTCCTTCTTTGAAACGCTGGTTCTGACTTTTCAAATCTCCAAAGATCAGATTGCCCCGAATCTGGAGTCCCTGTTGACCGAGCCGGATGACCGATCCGACAACTGGCAGCGTCAGATGGTCGAACTGCGCCGGAAAATCGACCCCCCTTATCGGCAGCTCTTTGCGCCCTTCCTGAATCTTCCTGGAGGCCTGAAATTTCTATTGGACTTTCGGGTAGACTTGTTGGCCACCCAGCGGCAAACTACCCTGAATCTGGAATACCTGGACGAAGACATCGTCACCCTCTTTAACCTACTGTTTCAACAGGGTCTATTGGTCCTTCAGGAAATCACCCAGGATTCTCCTTTCCGTCAAATCCGGTTTTTAAAAGACCGCGACTTGGTCCATCCCATGGCCGATCTGGAAGAAATGGGCCGGCGTCTGGGAACCGACCGCCGCTGCTTTGCCCTTTATCACCGGGCGCTACCTCAGGAACCGGTGGTGTTCATCGAAGTGGCGCTGACCCGGGGGTTGGCCCGGTCCATTGACGAAATCCTCGGCGAGGCAGCGGCCCCGGGCCGGCGCGTCAAGGCCCCTGACTCCGCGATCTTCTATTCCATCAACAATACCCAGAATGGTCTAGCCGGACTGGGACTGGGGAAAGTCCTTATTTTCCAGGTCGTGGAGGCCTTGAAAAAAGACAACCCCGACATAAAAACGTATGCCACCCTGAGTCCTGTCCCGGGTTTCTGGGAACGGTATTTAGAACCTTGCCTCCAAGGAGAACCGGTTCATTTTGCGCTTACCCCGGAACGTTTGATAAACTTTTTCCCGGAAAAGCTTCGTCCTCAAATCTTGGACCAAGGTCGCCGGATTACCGGTCAGGAAACAGGCGATCTGCGGGAGGCGCTCTATCAGGTGTTACGCCGTACGGACTGGATTGAACAACAGGAATTTTCCAACCTAATCCGGAAACCCTTGAACGAGCTCGTCTACTTCTACTTGACCCAAGAAAAAAACAAACGCGGGCGCCCTTTGAATCCGGTAGCGAATTTTCATTTGGGCAACGGCGCCACGGTGAGCCCCAACCATATCAACTTCGGGGCCAACCGCTCCGCGAAAGGCCTGGCCGAATCCTGCGGTCTGATGGTGAATTACATCTATTCTCAATCCTGGCTGCAACAGATCGGCAGGACCATGAAAGGGCTGCTGCCTTGGAAGATTTAGTACGAAAATAGAACCTGGCGTCACTCGGGCATTCATCAATAATTAATAATGAACAATTGATTATAAATTATTAATGTCAAAAACTTAGGATTATGTCTGCTCCCTTTGTTTTCATGCTTCGGGGTGCCCGCCCCGGGCATGGGGGTTTAATACGAAAATAAATCTGATACCTCTGTCATTGCTTCCCCCGATCGAGCTTGGGTAAGTCGAGACGCTGATTAGGGGATTGCTTCGTCGCTTCGTTCCTCGCAATGACAGTGCGAGAAATCTTTGGATGAACCTTAAAGTAGCAGATGTTAAGACTACGAGAATGACCACCTAATGAGGCCTCCATGAGTACATCAATCCCCATCTTGGAAACACTTACTTTTAAGGAAATCGAACCGCAGATCGGGCTGGTGACCCTGAATCGTCCGGACCGGCTCAACGCCATCAACGACCGCATGCTTGATGACTTTGATGAGCTGCTGCGACATCTCGACCGGGAGGATGCCATCCGCGTGCTTCTGATCAGCGGTGCCGGACGCGGATTTTGCGCCGGAGCCGACCTGAAAGAAGTCGCCACCCGGGCGCAAACCGAGTCCTTTGCCGATCCCGAGTCCTTTCTGAGACTAGTGCAGGAAAAATATTCGGGATTGGTGTCGAAATTGCGGGGCCTTCGACAGCCGGTGATCGCCGCGGTAAACGGGGCCGCGGCCGGCGGCGGGATGGCCATCGCCCTGGCCGCCGACATCCGAATCTGCGCCCCCGAAGCCTATTTCGTGGCCTCCTTTATCAACATTGGGTTGTCGGGCGGGGAGATGGGCAGTTCCTTCCTGCTTCCTCGGATGGTCGGAATTTCCAGAGCGGCGGACATTCTGCTCACCGGTCGGAAGGTTTTCGGCGAGGAGGCCGAGAGGATCGGGCTGGTCAGTCAGGTGGCTCCCGCCGAGAACCTGTTGGAGTCCGCCCTGTCCTATGCCCGAATGATGACCGCCAAGACCGTAGGCGGCCTCAAGTTAACCAAACGGGCACTTGAGCAAAACCTCACGGCGGCCTCCCTGGATTCCGCCCTGAACCTCGAAAACCGCAACCAGGCCATCATGGTCTTTTCGGGGGAGTTCCGGAGGATGATCGGAGCATTTATCAAATAAAAGGCTTGCCTCGAGAATCCCCCTTATTTTTCGGCCGATGGCGGAGCAGACTTGTTCAACCCCTGAAAGCCTTGACACTTTTCGGTCTATTCAGCTAGACTCATCTCAAAGCAGGTAAACCTCAGCAAAGGAGATCCACATGGAACGAACCTTATCCATCATCAAGCCCGACGGCGTGGCCAAAGGGCTCGTCGGGGAAGTGCTTAAACGGTTTGAAGCCAACGGCCTGAAGATCGCGGCCCTGAAAATGATCCAAATGTCCAAAACCCAGGCCCAAGGTTTTTACGCGGTCCACCGAGAACGTCCTTTTTTTGAGAGTCTGACCGACTTCATGTCTTCCGGACCCTGTGTAGTGCTGATCCTGGAGGGCGAAGGGGCCATCGAGAAAAACCGCCGCTTAATGGGCGCTACGGACTTTAAAAAAGCCGACCCCGGGACCATCCGGGCCGATTTTGCCGGCAGTATCGAGCAGAATATCGTCCACGGCTCCGACGCTCCAGAGACGGCCCAATATGAAATGGGCTATTTTTTCAACGCCCTGGAGATGGTAGGCTAATTGAACGAATCAGCGATAATCAACCTTTTTCGAAAGGCTTTTGGCCGCCCCTTCCCGGGAATGATTCAGGGCATAGGCGACGACTGCGCCGTCCTCCGGACCGCAGGCCAACCATGGCTGGTCACCACCGATGCCTTGGTGGAGGGAGTCCACTTTCGTCTGGAAACCAATCCACCCTTCCGTCTAGGAAAAAAGTGTCTGGCTGTCAACCTGAGCGACATCGCCGCCATGGGGGGAATTCCCCGCTTTGCTTTTCTAAATCTGGGATTGCCCAGGCCGGTCCCCCGGGGTTTCCTCTCTCCCTTTATCAAAGGACTTAAGGAAGAGGCCGAAAGATTCTCCGTGGCCCTGGCCGGGGGAGACACCCATCAATCACCACAGCGAATCGCCATTGGCCTGACCGTAATCGGGGAAGCCGCCGGCACGATTGCTTACCGTTCCGGAGCCAAAGTCGGGGACCGCCTTTACGTCAGCGGCACCCTGGGTCAATCCGCGGCAGGATTCAGGCTCCTGACGAAATTCCAAAAGCACCCGCCGTCATTAAGACCGGGGGTCTTTCGCGAACTCCTTAAGGCCCATCAGGACCCGGAGCCCCAGGTCGCCTTAGGCCATTTTTTAGTCCGGCATCGGTTGGTAAGGGCCATGATTGACCTGTCCGACGGGCTGGCTTCCGACCTCCGGCATATTTGCCGAGCCAGCGGAGTGGGCGCCGTACTGGACGCGGACCAAATCCCCCTCTCCCCGGCCCTCAGGAGCGCCGCCGACCTGCTGAGAACCGCCCCGCTGGAGTTGGCCTTGACGGGCGGTGAGGACTATCAGTTGCTCTTTTCCGTCCCGAAGGATCTGGCCGAAAAGGTGGAAACCCGGGTAGTAAAACAATTTAAGCGACCGGTATACCCGATCGGGGAAATCACTTCCGGCCAAAAGATATTTATCAAATTTCCCAAAAGGGTCCGTCTCCTGAAAGAAACCGGGTTCGACCACTTCAATCCGTCTGATTGATTAGTTTTTTACATATTTCATTCTGAGAATTTTTCTCTAACACCTGATGAACAAGTATTTTGGGTTAGAATTAAAATAAGGGTATAACGAATGCATCTGCCCATAAACAGGCTTTATTTCTGGCCTTTTCTTTGCCTAAGCGCCCTGCTCTTTCCGCTTGCCCTGGAGGCCCAGCAGCCTTACTACAGCTTTCCGACCAACCTGACCCTCTGCGGGGAACCGGTCCCGCTGCAGGAACGAAAATTCTGGGAGATGATGGATCGGGAATTCACCATGGCCGTTCATGACCAGGCCCAGGTTTACCTTTGGCTCAAACGCAGCACCCGTTTTTTTCCTTTTATCGAAAGCCAGTTGAAGGCCAAAGGGATGCCGGACGACCTGAAATACCTCCTGGTCGCCGAAAGCGCCATGCGCCCCGTGGTTTTTTCCAACAAGGGGGCGGCCGGCCACTGGCAATTTATGGAGAAAACCGGCAAACGTTTTAATCTGCGCAAAAATTCCCAAATTGACGAACGGTTGGACTTGGCCAAATCCACGGAGGCGGCCCTGTCTTATCTGAAATTGCTCTATAATCTCTTCGGCAAATGGAATCTGGCCATGGCGGCTTACAATTGCGGAGAAGAACGGGTCAAGGAAGAAATCAGCCAGCAGGGAGAAACCGATTATTACCGTCTGGATTTGCCCCAGGAAACTGAACGCTATATTTTTCGAATTCTAACGGCCAAAGTCATTTTAAGCGACCCGGTTAGTTACGGGTACCAACTGCCGGACGGGTATGCCTATTATCCCGAGGTATTTGACCTGGTCACCTTTAATTTGCCCTACCCAGTCCACCTCCGGGATTTAGCCCGTGGCTGCGGGTCGTTCTATAAAGAACTTAAAGAATTGAATGTGGAACTGCAGGGCTATACCCTAGCGGCCGGGATCCATCAATTAAAAATTCCTCCTGGAAAATCAGTGAATTGCGAAAAAAATTTCAAGGACTGGATAAAAAGTCCTAAAGGCCTCGCCTCCCCTCACGCTGAAGGTCTGCCACCGGTTGAACCTCCCAGTCAATAACCCCCCCAAAATATTTGACGCTTCGCCCTTTTGGGTGGGTACCCCCCAGATCTGGTATGGCCGCCGGGTCTCGGCGAAAGGGTTTTTCAAGGGTAGTCCGGACTTCGAATCCGGGCCTAAGAGGTTAATTTTAAATGTTAGTGAAGTATAATTTATTTGACACCCCACATCTTGTATAGTATAGAGAAATCAGGTACAAGATAAAGGAAGGGGAAGTCGTTATGGAGGAAAAAGCTCGGGAATGGATGCCTTGCCTGAACCTGAAAATGCCTGATCCCCAATGCCAGCATTGTCTTTGGCTGGAATTGAGCCCTAAGACCTTACACTGCAACAATCGGCACAAGATAATCTGTACCCTTTATGTGGATGAAGTTTTTGGCGCCCTAAGTACCAAGTCCATTAATTGATTCAGTAATGGGGGAGAAATTGACCCCCGAAAGGTCCCCGGGCCATGGTTCCCCCTTCTCCGGCTTTTAAATAGCTTTTCCCTTCCAAATAGTATAATTTGTCGTAAAATACGCTGATTGCGAAGCATTGAACGTAGAGCGTCAGCCGTCGAAATCTGGTTATTTTTGCAACCGGCCGCATCTTACCCCGGTTGCAAAGAACTCAACCTCTGCGTTCTTTGCGTCTCCGCAATGAACATCGACAAAGAGGATACCATGCCCGAATTGCGTTTCAATCTGGTTACCAAGGACTGGGTCATTATGGCTCCGGAGCGGGCTAAACGTCCGGAGGATTTTATCAAGAAAAGCGTGGTGCGGGGACAACTCCCGGATTTAAAGGAAAACTGTCCTTTTTGCCCCGGCCACGAACACCTCACCCCGCCGGAAACCTACCGTCTTGGCAGCGGTGATTCCTGGCAGGTACGCTCCATCCCCAATAAATTCTCGGCCCTGGCCCGGGATGGGGAACTGTCACGCCAGATGGACGGTATAAAACGGACCATGGCCGGTGTCGGTCTCCATGACGTGATTATCGAGAATCCCCTCCATAATGGCTTTCCGGCCGTTATCCCCTTATCAGGGATGCAGGACATCTTTCGGGTCTACCAGGCCTTATACCGGCAATTTTATCAGGATCCGCGGGTCAAAACGGTGATCCTTTTTAAGAACAACGGGGCGGCCGCCGGCACTTCGCTGGAGCATCCCCATTCTCAAATTGTGGGCACCCCGGTCATTCCCCCGCAGATCCGCCACCGCATCGAAGAGGCCCAGAAATACCACGACGATACCGGCGAATGTCTTTACTGCCGGATTCTGTCCGAAGAACTGAAGGACCGGGGCCGGATCGTCTTGGAAACCGAACACTTTGTGGCCTTCGTGCCCTACGCGGCCCTCTCCCCGTTCCATACCTGGATTTTCCCGCGACGACACCTGGCCTCCTTTGACGCGCTGACCGAAGCGGAACTCTTGGATATGGCTTCCGCCCTCCAACAGGCCCTGCAGCGATTGTATTACGGACTGGACGACCCGGATTATAACTATGTCCTGCGCTCCCTGCCGGATCCCCAGGGGAATATTGAATATTTTCATTTTTACATGGCCATCGTCCCCCGTCTGACCAAAGCCGCCGGCTTTGAACTGGGTTCCGGGATGTACATCAATACCCAGTTGCCGGAAAAGGACGCCGAATTTTTGAGGGGGGTGCGGATACCCGCTTAATTTGAAAAACATAAAAATCTCGATAATCGTTAGCCAGGAAGTTCCCAAGCCAGCATGCAACAAAAAACTGATAACCCCGTTTCCATTAATCCGTCTGAACCCGAGGATATCCGTTCCGGACTGAGCCCTTCCACGATCGCCCAGGCTTTTTCCGACAATCTGGCCTATCTCTGCGCACGATTTCCTGAGGTGGCCACCCTCAACGACAGATATGTGGCCTTGGCCTACTCAGTCCGCGACCGTCTTCTGCATCGCTGGATCAATACCGCCCAAACTTATTATCAACTGCGCAGCCGATCGGTGTGTTACCTCTCCGCTGAGTTTTTAATGGGGCCGCAATTGGGCAACAACCTGGTGAACTTGGGTATCTATGATCAGGTAAGGGAAGCCATGAAGCAATTGGGTCTGGATTTGGACGAATTGCTGGAACAGGAGGGGGAACCTGGGTTGGGCAACGGCGGCCTCGGACGCCTGGCGGCCTGCTTTTTGGACTCCCTGGCCACCCTGCAGATCCCAGCCATCGGGTACGGCATCCGCTATGAGTTTGGAATTTTCGACCAGGCTCTCCGGGACGGCTGGCAGGTCGAGGTCACGGATAAATGGCTGCGGCTGGGCAACCCTTGGGAAATCGCCCGACCGGAAATAATCTTTGACATCAAACTGGGCGGACGCACCGAGACCTACAACGAAGGCGGCAGAAACCGCGTTCGCTGGATTCCCGATCGCGTGGTCAAAGGGATGGCCTACGACACGCCTGTCCTCGGGTATGGCGGGAAAACCGTGAACCTACTGCGCTTGTGGAAAGCCGAAGCGGCTGAGTCCTTCGATTTCCAGGCCTTCAACACCGGGGATTACTTCAGGGCCGTCATGGAAAAGGTGGTCTCCGAGAACATCACCAAGGTGTTATATCCGAACGACGAATCCCTTCAAGGCAAGGAACTCCGCCTTCAGCAACAGTACTTTTTCGCCTCCTGCGCCCTGCAAGATATGATCCGTATGTATCTGCAACGGGCCAGTTCCCTGGACCAACTGCCCGAGCGGTGGGTCGTGCAACTTAACGACACGCATCCGTCCATCGCCGTAGCTGAACTCATGCGCCTGCTGATTGACGAGCACGCCCTGCCCTGGGAACAGGCCTGGCAGATTACTCAGCAAACGATGGGTTACACCAATCACACCTTATTGCCGGAGGCGCTGGAGCGTTGGCCCCTCCCGCTCTTCGGCAGCCTGCTGCCCCGTCACCTGGAGATTATCTATGAAATCAACCAAAGGTTTTTAGACCAGGTCCGGCTTCGCTTTCCCGGAGATGAGGCCCGGGTAGTCCGCATGTCGCTGATCGACGAGCAGGGTCCGCGTTTTGTGCGTATGGCTAATCTGGCGGTCGTGGGCAGTCATTCCGTCAACGGTGTGGCCAAACTGCATACGGATCTGCTCAAATCCGGTGTCCTGCGCGACTTCGTGGAGTTTTCACCGGAGAAGTTCACCAATGTGACCAACGGTGTCACTCCCCGACGTTTTCTACTGCTCAGCAACCCCGGTCTGGCCAAGCTGATCACCCGCCGAATCGGAAACCAGTGGGTCAAACATCTTGAGGAACTCCGGCAACTTGAGGGGGCCGCTGAGGATCCTTCCTTCCGCCGGGAATGGAGGGAGATCAAACTCCAAAACAAACAAGGACTGGCCGCCCTGATACTGCGCCTCACAGGGCTGGTCATCAATCCTGACACCCTTTTCGATATCCAGGCCAAGCGGATCCACGAATACAAGCGGCAACACCTGAACCTCCTGCACATTCTCACCCTCTATCACCGGTTGAGGCAAGCACCGGATATTGACCTGTTGCCGCGCACCTTTATTTTCGGTGGCAAGGCCGCGCCCGGCTACGCCATGGCCAAACTGATGATCAAATTGATCACCTCCGTAGCTGAAACGGTCAATCAAGATCCGCTGATCAAGGGTCGAATAAAGGTAATCTTCCTGCCCAACTTCAATGTTAAAAACGCCCAGAGGGTCTATCCGGCGGCCGACCTTTCGGAGCAGATTTCCACCGCGGGGATGGAGGCCTCCGGTACCGGTAACATGAAATTCGCGATGAATGGGGCCCTGACTATTGGCACACTGGACGGAGCGAACATCGAAATCCGCAACGAAGTGGGTCATGAAAATTTCTTTCTCTTTGGTCTGACCGCCGCCGAGGTGGACCAGGTAAAATCCCGTGGTTATCGAGCGCGCGACTATTATGAGGCGGATCATCAACTCCAAGAGGTCCTTGATCTGATCCACTCCGGCTATTTCTCCCCTCAGAATCCCGGGTTGTTCCATCCGCTGGTGAACGCGCTCTTGGACCACGACGAATTCATGCTCCTGGCCGATTACCGCTCGTACATCGATTGTCAGGAGAGGGTTAGCCTGGCCTATCAAGACAGGGAGAACTGGACACGCCTGTCCATCCTCAATGTCGCTCGTATCGGCTATTTTTCCTCCGACCGATCCATCCGGGAATACTGCGAGCGCATTTGGAAGACTTCACCGGTTTCCAGCAAACTCGGTGACTCGAAGGCCGGTTAAAAAATTCAGCGAAATTTGGCCGACCAATCCCGGAGCCGAAGGACCAACGTCTCCAGCTATTTTACCTCTCCCAAACGAAGCACGGCATCAATCTCTTGGAGGATGGAATAGTTCTGGCGGGCGCTGCCGGCCGTCTCGACCAAGCCGACCAACCGCTCGGTGGCCGACTTGAGCAGATGCCCGCCCCCGACCAAACGGACCAGGACTTGAAAGAGGAAGAAAGAAAGAAGACTCACTATAAGGATGGCGACGGTGGCGTGAAGAAAATATTCGGGAACCAGGTTCTGCTGCCAGAGAAAACTTTTTACACTTTGATAAGCAAAGAGCCCCATGACCGCCAAGGTCGGCAGATTGAAGATCAACTGCAGAATAAACCCGGATAAGTTTCCTACCCGGCGGTTCAGGGCCTCTTCCAAAGCGCCTTTCCAGGAAGAAGCCAGGCGCAGACGGAGGTCTTCCTCGTCCTGCAAGACCGCTTTGGCCTCGCGCACCCCCTGATTAAATCCAAGGGCAATCAGTCTTCCGGCCAAATCCGGCCAAACCTGCTGGATGGTAAAACGATATTTGAGCAAGACGGAAGCCATCTCACCTCCCGCTGTGGCTTCTTCAACCGCCTGACGTGACTTCCGGTAACGGACCAAGGAGGAAATCAAACCCCAGAGCTGCAGCAACGGGTTTCCAAAACGCAACGTGGCCAAAACACCGGCCCCGGCCATAAGAAATCGGGCCCAGAGGGCCACCAGCCATCCTACCGGACCCCACCAGCGATCGGCCAGTTTTTGATAAAACAGGGCTTGTATCCCGCTCAACATCTCCCCCCCGCTTTCCTTCAGGGTTTCCGTTGCGGTCCTGGTCGCCTTTTGTTCCAGATCCAGGATGTCCTTTCTGATTTCCGTCAGTCTTTCCGGCACTCCCGCCAGGGTGTGCCGGACCGTTTGCTGTATCCATTCAACCAGATGGTCCGCCCTTTCCAGCCGAACGTCCACCAAGCGCCCTTCCTGGTTGAGGGTCCCGAAGATCTGATTATGGAGTTGCGGGTATTGATCGAACCGATGTCTGGGTTTTTCGTCTTCCGGCCAGCCCGGCGCTTTCAAATGGTCGCGGGCACTGAGACAAAATACGTGGTCGACCTTTCTTCGCCAGGAGGTCTCCAGATGGGTCTGGAGGTCCGGGAGGATAACGGTCTTTAATTCTTCTTCCGGCAGGCGGTCGCAGCGGTTCAAAACCACGTACAAGCGAGAGACCGGGAAAGCAGCTCAACGAACCGTTTAAGAAAAACGATGGTATCCCGGCGTTTGGGATTTTCGGCATTCAAGACACAGACCAGCACGTCGGTCAGGGCGATGGTTTTCTCCAGAAGCGGATGAAAGGGCCGACTTTCCATGCTGTCCATGTCCGGGGTGTCCACCAAGATGACCTGTTCCAATCCAGCCGCGAGCGGACGGGGCTCCACCTCGACCGCGGCCGGATCCAGGCCCTGAAGCAGGATTTCGGCATCAGCCCGGGATCGGCAGAAAACGACGAGACCTCTGGTGGTTGGCCGGTCGATTCCGACAGGGGAAAGGTGGTCTTCACCGGCCAGGGCGTTCAAGAGGGTCGATTTTCCGGCCCCGCTGGGACCGACCAGGGTGACCACCAATTTGTGGACCAACCGTTCCTCCATTTTTTCCAGCAAATCGACGGCCGCGCGGCATTCCGACGATAGGCTCCGGCCGGGAATCCAGTGGCCGGCGGTTTCAGCCGTGGTCTGGATTTGTCTAATGGATTCTCTGGCGGCCGATAACCGCCCGCGGGCCTTAAGCGGATAGAAGTCGTCCTGGATCATCAGAGATAACCTCGCAATAAGTCCAGTTCTTTTTCAATTTCTTCAATTAATTGATCGAGGACCCCTCTCATTTTTACTAATTCCTCGATCACGCCGCCGGTAATGGTTTCCTCGAAGACTTCCCGAACGATAATGGCCCGATTTTCGAGCCACCGTCTGACCACCGGCTCCAGCATGTCGGAAAGCTGTTTCCGTCCGGTTTCATCCAGACCGGCCGAAGCGGGGATGGAAACCAGGGCCCATAAATCGTGCATACCGAAGATACCGTGAAGTTTGGCGTAAAGGCCGCTCCCGCCCACCGGGTCACCGGTGGTCAGAATATAGGCGATACCGAGGGTAGCCGGTAAGACATTCAACGAAGCAAAAAATGATTCACGGGTTCTTTGAAGAAAATTCATTTGCAGACGGAATTCGTTAATCAAGCTGGTCAGCTCTGCGGTCAAAACGGCATCTTCGGAAATATCCAAAAGGTCTCGGGCCGTGGAAACAATCCGCTCGGAGGTAGCCGACCAGGGACGGCCCTCCAATGCTTTCCGGACGACGGCGGTACCCGTCGGGAGCAACCACGTGCAGGGTTACGGTTCCTCTGCCGGGGGCCATTTGCCGAAAGGGTAACTGGATTTCCTTGGATCCCCGGTGTTGGCGAATATGATCGACCAGGGCGATCAGGCGGGCCCCTTCCGGTTCTTTGGCCACGATCTCGGCCATTAGTTCCTCGGCCAGGAGGTGGTCACGCAGTTCCGAGGCCGCGCCCAGGAGGTTGGATTTGATTTCCTCCAGCGGATCGATCGGTTGGGTGAAAGAACCTTTTTGGGGGGCCTCATCCCCTTGGGCCAGGTTCAGTAGCGATAGAAGCATCCTGGCAGGTTTACCGAGGACGCTGCCCACGCCGCGGAAGAACTTGAGGTGCGGCGGACTGGTTTGCAGCCAGAGCTCATTCATGCTTTGGAGGATCTTCTTGACCGGGATAGAAACCAGGGATTGTTGAACCGCCCGCCCGAGGGCCAGTTGCAGCGTACCGACATACAGGTCGATCTCCTCCCGCACGACCTTGGAGGTCTTCATGAGCTGCCGCACATAACCGACGAAGGCCTCCAGGGTAGAAAGAATCTGTCGTTCCCTGATGGCCCGCGGGTCCAGTCTTCGTAACAATTCCATTAAATCCGGTTCTCCGGAAAAGATCGGTCGCGGATTCATGAAGGCCTGACCGGCGGCCACCTCGTCGCTGGTGTCGGTTCGGTAGGTGCCGATCAAATACTCCTCTTGGGCCGGCCCATATAAATTGGAGGCCGTAGTATTCAAATGTTCTCTGGCCTGCTGGTCCTCGATCGTGCGGGAACAACTATAGACCAGGATTAAGCGCCGCATTCCGGTCTCGGTTAGAATCTGCCGCATAAAGCGGGTGTTCTCCAGATTGTTGTAGGTCGTATTGGTGACAATATAGATCAGGACGTTACAGGCCTCCAGCACCTCCCGGGCGATGGGACGGTTCAGATAACGGTCGTCGGACCCGGTATCAAAGTCGGGGGTGTCCATCCAGACCTGATCCTGCGGCACATCCGGGTGGGACACCACCAGCGGCGGACCGGTCTCCAGCAGGGCCGTTGAATCCTCAAGGAGCCGGGGAATGAGACCAAAAGGCTCAAAGAGGTTTTCCATAAAGTTCTTCCGGCGCAGTACGGCGGGGTGTATGGCCGCCAGAACACGGCGGGTGCTTCCGGCGTCACCTCGGGCCGGTGAGAGACGGATCTTCAACAGGGAATTGAACAAAGTGGACTTCCCTGAGTTGGCGCCCCCGCAGACGGCCACCATGAGGGGCAAACGTTTATCCATCAGCGGAAGCAGCCTGGCATCAAGGTTTCTCCACTGTGCGCTCGAATCCGGGTCAGCGGTCTCGATCAAATCGACCACTCGGGGGAGAAGTTCGCGCAAATGGAGGAGCGGTTTTCTTAATTGATCAATGTTGGACATGGCCTTTTTTATGGTAAACGGTGAGAAAAAGGGTTTCTCCTTGGATGTTCTGAGCGGAGGCGACCTCTCGCCACAGAGTCGCCGGCCGGGAGAAGGCAACAGGTAGAATTAAAATGGGCATTCCAGGAAGCGCCTGGCCGACGGAAGGATCGGTTGGAGACTCCGTCATTGAAGTCCGATTTTACTCAATTCATCGGAACGGGGATAAAGGGGGTTTTCAAGCCGATTACGTTGTAGGCCATGACCGGTTCGCCGAAGCCCTTCACCTCCAGTGCCCCGATTTCTTCCACTTCCGCCAGATCTTCCACCTGAAAAAGGGTTTTGCGGCTGATCAGGATCTGACCTCCCTTGGCCGCGGCGCATAACCGGGCGGCCAGGTTGGTGGTCTTACCAATGGCGGCGTAGTCCATTCGTCCTTCGAAACCGATATTGCCCACATAAACGTAGCCGGTGGAAATCCCGAAGGAAACATCCAGGGTATAGCCTAATTTATTCCATTTGGTCCGCAGGTCGACCAAACGCTCCTGAGCGGCCACGGCCATGGCCACCGCCCGGCGGGCATGATCCTTGAAAGGGACCGGCGCACCAAAAAAGACCATGACCCCATCCCCGGCAAACCGTTCCAGGGTCCCGTCATATTTAAAAATTATTTCGCCGTAGAGGGCATGAAAATCACTCAGCATGGCGATAATCTCTTCCGGTTCCGAAGTCTCCGAGAAATGGGTATAGTTCCGCAGATCGGAAAAGACGATGGTGACCTCCTGGCGGGTAGGCTTCAGAACGTGCGATTCATCCCCGGACAGCAGCGCCGCCACCAACTGGGGAGAAAGGTACCGCTTCAGTCGGGTGATGCGTTCAGCCTCGGAAACGTCCTCACTGACCCGCTTTTCCACCTGGGCGGTCACCAGGATGGCTTCTTTTCGCAACCGGTTCATTTCAATCATGTTGCGAATCCGCACCTGAAATTCCGTGAAATCCTGATGATGCAGGATTTCATCCACCCCGGAACGAATGAGGGTCTGGGCCTCGGTCCAAGGCTCCCCATGGAGTAACAATACAATGGGCATGTTTTGTGAATGGGAACGCAGCTCCTGATAAATTTCCAGAGGCTCCGGGATCTGATGGCAGAGCAGGATGCAATCGGGCAGCGGGTTCTCCAGGGCCGCCCGGACCTGATCCCGTTCGGTGGCCTGCCGGATCACCACTCCGGAAGCGACCAGCGGTTCGAGTTGCTTCTCAATTTTCGGACATCCGGGATGAATGACCAGTAGGGAAGGTGGTTCTTGGTTGGGGGAAACCAGAGGAATGGGGGGTACCGGGGGTTCCCCTTCGGTCTTCGGCTTGGCCTCCGGCGATTTCTCCGAGGAAGGTTTCTTCGGCTTCGCCTCCGGCGATTTCACCGGCCAAGGTTTTACCGCCTTCTCCGGTTCAGCTTCTCGCGGCTGCTGGGCTGCCCCTGGATCGCTCTGCCTGAGCCCCGGATCCGGGGTCTGAGCCGGCGGAGCCGGAAGGACCGCTTCTCTTTCAGGGATCTGTTCCAGGACGAATTCCGACAGCCCCAAACGTATCTTATCTCCGGGATGCAGCAAGACCCGGGTAATCCGCTGTTCATTGACCAGGGTGCCGTTGGCGCTGTGCAAATCCTCCAAAAACAGTCCCTCGGGCATCAATTGCAGCAGACAGTGTTCTCGTGAAACCAGCGGGTCGTTGATGACCACTTCGCAGTGAGGGGTCCGGCCGATTCTGGCCAACGGTTTTTCTATGGTATAGATCCAGCGCTTTCCGACGGATGGGGTAATTTGCAGTTTATAGAGCATACCGTATTCTTAGTTAAGTTTTTTTTATGATTATACTCCCAAGGTTCAGCAAAGTCAAACCTCCGAAAAAACTGGGATTGACTCCCGCCGAAAGGTTTGCTATTAGAATAGCGACGACTATTTATGGAACCCTCCACTATCCAAAAAGATTTCTTCTTGCTGATCTCCAGCCGGGTTTTTACCCGGATCGGAGACGGCTTTTTGCGGATCCTCTCGGTCCTCTTAGTCGCCTCTAAGAGCCATGACCCCATGATCGCCGGCTTGGTGCTGGTGTTTCGGTATGTCTGCGAAATACTGATCAACGCCATATCCGGCCCCTTTATCGACAAACTGCATATTCGCACCTCCCTGATGGCCGCCGAGCTGCTGCGGACGATCCTGAGCCTGATGCTGGTGGCGGCCGTGCTTTGGGGCTATCCCTACCCGGTTTATCTGGTCCTTTCTTTTTTAGGAGATTTTGTCTTTATTTTCTTTAAACCGGCGGCCGACAAAGTGGTTAAAGTCAATTTTCCGGTTAAGGAAGGGACCAAAGTCTTATCCCAGGTGGACGCCGCCAACCATTTCAGCAATATCACGGGCTACGCCCTGGCCAGTCTGGTGTCCGGTTGGCTGGGGCTCAAAGTGGCAGTTCTTTGGGGACCACCTCTATTCTTTCTTTCCTTCCTGCTGGTCACCCGCCTACAACTGACCGGAGAATCCATCATTGATTACCAGAGGGTCCGTAAAAAATCCTATTGGGCCAGCCAAAAAGAGGGGCTCCGCTATACCTGGGGCAAGAAACCCCTGCGGCTTTTATTAATCGGCCGTTCCCTGGTAGCGGTGGGTCGCGGCTCCTTTACCGTACTATCGGTGGTTTACCTGGCCCACCTGGCCAAAGGGCTGTCGTCCTACGGCTATTTTGAATCCGCCCAATCCGCAGGCAAGGTGGTGGTCACCGCCCTGGTGATCCCTTTTTTCTTCGCCTACCGTTCCACTTTTTTTCTTACCGGAGTTTCCCTGATCGTAATTGGGATGGCTTTCTTCGGCTTTAATCTGGTGAATGACGTCTTCCTGGCCTGCCTGGTGGGGGCCCTGGTGGGGGCCGGCCAGGCCTCCGAAGCCGTGGGGATTGACGCCATCGTGAACCGCTACTCCGAGGCCCACATTCAGGGAAGGGCCAAATCCACCACCAGTTTCGGCAGCCGGATTTTTGGTTTGGCGGCCATGGGGGCGGTCTATCTATTGGTAACCACCTTTCAGGTATCGGCCCGCACCCTTTTCGGCTGGCTGGGTATTTTTCCCCTTTTGGGATCCGTGGTTTTCTTTTTGGGCTGGAGGGCCGAAAAAGAGGAACGAAGCAAAAATCTTTCCGCAGAGAGGTGACTATGACATCGGCAAAGAAACCCCTTCAAGCGTTTGAAGCCCCGGAATTGGAGGATCAGGCCGTGGTTTTTTTTGAGGCCTTGCAGCAGGCTGCCACCGCCGGATTCAAGGAAAGCGATCAAGTCTACGGCGGGGTCACCCTGGGAATCAACCTGCCGCCTCTCGGGGAGGGGGATCGCGGCATCGTCTATCCGCTGCGTTCCCATTCACTAACCCTCCCGGAGGCCCGGGGGTCCCTCTGCCTCAAGGTGGCCAAACAGCAGCCGGTTTGTCGCGAGCGCCTCCTGGAAGAGGCCATGACCACGGATTTTTTCCTTTCCGAACAAGTGTACGTCCCTCGTATATTTCATTTGGATCCCTTAGGCCGTTTTTGTATCAAAGAATTTGTAGAGGGGGAATCCATTACCAGCCTTTATCTGCGCTTCAACGAATTATCGGTTAAAAGCCAGCAATTGATCCTGGAAGGCCTGGAAAAATTCTTGAACCGTCTTTTGGAATTATTCAAAAAGCGGCCCGATTGCAAAGTCAGCGTTAGCCCCAATAACATTTATGTCTTGAGCGAAGGGGGGAAGTTTAAAGATCCCACTCAATTTGTCCTGATCGATCCGGGGACCACCTTAAAAAAGAATTACGAAGGCTATACCTTCAACAAGTACTGGAATGAAGTCCTGCCCGACCGCATCCGCAAGTACCAGCGCACCGGTTACCTGCAGTGGCTGGTGCCGCAGGAAGTGACCCAATCCGAACGGGACGAGGCTAAGGAATTTGAAATTTTCCATGACCTGAAACCGGCGGAAATATTCCTGCTCCTGAAAACGGCCAAGACCATTGAATTCGAACCGGAGGAAATCATCCTCCGGGAAGGGGCCATCGGGGAAAATTTTTACCTGATTTTGGAGGGGGAGGTGGAGGTCCGGCGGGGGCATTATTCCAAACCGGGTTCCTGGCACCTGCGGATCGGACGGGGATCGGTCCTGGGGGAAATGGCCTTCCTGCTCCATGTGCCCCGGTCCATGACCGTCGTGGCCGCCACCCCCTGCAAATTGATCGAAATCGATCAGGACAAGTTCAACGAGCTTTTGGAGGCCAACCTCACGGCCCCCTATAAGCTCATCAAAAACATCTCGGTTATTTTGGCCGAACGGCTTTTCCAATTGACCGTCAAGCATGAAAAGGTTTTGGAGAATCATGATCCTAACGCCTCCGGGGAAACCGCCCATGGATGAACCGAAACCCCAAACGGAAATATGTCCCCGTTGTGAAGAAGGTTTTTTAATAACGGTTCAAACCCCTCAGGACATCACCATCGAAGGGTCCATTGTCCGTATCCCCAATGTCCAGGTGGATGAGTGCCGGGTTTGCGGCTTTCGCTCTCTTTCCGGGAGGGAAGTGGGCTTGTTCGAAATCCTTTTCGCTCCCCAATATGCCCGAATCAGCGATTTGATCCTGGCCCTTCAGACCGCCGGTTATTACGGTATGTTCTTGAGGGAGGACCGGTCGGAGACTTTTATCGGGTTCGGTTCCCGGGATTACGTGGCCAACCTGGCGGAAGATCTACGGGTCCTTTATCTGGATAACGAATCCAGCCACGTCATTCAGGGGCTGGGCGGCTTTCCCTCCGGATCCATCCCCATCAACCTGGCCGGCAATCATTATACCGTCAAGCTGCCCAGGATCGGGGAAGGGGAAAACGGGATCGTCTACGACTATCAGGAAGCCCCGCAAGCGGTCTTAAAACTTGCCAAACCCCGTCCCTATAGCCGGAATCATCTGAAAGAGGAATACGAGGTAACGGACTTTTTCGAAAGGCAGGGCGTTCCCGTACCGCGCATCCTGTTGAGCGATCCCTACGGCAGCTTCATGATCAAAGAGCGTCTGGCCGGAGAGTCCCTGGCCAAAACCTATTATTCCCTGGGTGGACCAGGCAATTCGGCCTATCGATTGGTACGGGAAAGCGTGCAGTCCTTCATTGACCGGCTGATTGACCTTTTCGACAAAAACCCGGAAGTGAAAACCTCGGTCAGTCCCAATAATATTTTTGTCTTACTAAAGGGAAATGACTGCCAGTGCCTGTTGGTGGATACCGGTCCCGCCCCTTGCCATGATTATTCGGGGTTTAATTTCGATCACTACTGGGAAACGGTGATCCCGCAAAAGATCAAACAATATGCTGCCGCCGGGTATCTTTAGCCGGAAATAGTTGAACTATTTCCGGCTGAAATAAAAGCCGCTGCAACAGTTTTATTCGGTTATCGCTCGCGGTGACCGGGCGACCGACCGGGCGCCCCTACTTGTGGCACAGCCGCCCCCGGCTGTGGGCCTCCGCAGTCTTTTTAGCGTTTGAATATTGATTTCATCCCAGGAGCGGTCCCCTTGTTTTCCTTTCGGGGTTTCTAAAATAAACGGCCGGCCCGATAAGCGGGGATCCCGCAGGAGCCTTTCAAAAGTTGGGATCCCCAGTCCCCCCAGCCCGATCTGTTCATGGCGATCCCCCTTGGCCCCCAAAGAGGTTTTGGAATCGTTGGCATGGACCACCTTCAGCCGTTTCAGCGAGATCAGCCGGTCAAAGGACACAAAAAAATCCTCGCAGGTCTCCGTCCGGGAGAGATCGTACCCGGCAGCATAGACATGGCAAGTATCCAGACAAACCCCCAAACGCGCTTCATTCCGGCTCAAGCCGATGATGTCCCTCAACTGCTCCAGACGGCACCCCAATTGAGTCCCGGCGCCGGCAGTGGTTTCCAGCAGGACCTGGATGTCCGGCACCTCCGCCCGGGCCAGGGCCCTGTCGATCCCCCGGGCAATCCGCCGCAGGCCGACCTTCTCCCCCGCCCCCTGGTGGCTCCCGGGATGAAGAACCAGAAAAGGAATCCCCAGCCGGGCCGAGCGCACCAGTTCCAGGGCCAGGGTGAGTCCGGATTTCCGGCGCAGACCCGGATCGGGTGAGGCCAGGTTCAACAGGTAGGAGGCATGCGCCACTACCGGAGCGATCCCCGTCCGGACCTGCTCCCGGACAAACCACTCCACTTCCTCCGACGACAGATCCCCCGCAGCCCACTGGACATTGGGCTTGACGAAAAGCTGGAGACATTCCCCACCCACGGCCTCTAGCCGTTCAAAGACCCGATGCAGGCCCCCCGCAATAGACATGTGGGCGCCGACAGGATTCATAAAAGACCCCTCTCTCTTGCCAGAGAATAAATAAATCTCGGTTGTTCGCCCTATTGGGTGGGTGTGGTAGATATGACTGAATTCGGGCCTCCGTGGCCGCCGGGTCTCGGCGAAAGGGTTTTCCACATTGTTTTTTAGGTTCTAACCCGGCCCCCCTGTTTTCAAATCTTCCAGGAGGCAGGGCCAGCCTGGGAGGCATAAAGAAACACGGAGTTTGGGCCTGCTTTAAATAAAATTAACCACTTAGGCCCGGATTCGAAGTCCGGAGTAGCTTTGGAAAACCTTTTCGCCGAGACCCGGCGGCCAGACCAGATCAGGGGGTACCCACCCAAAAGGGCGAAGCGTCTGAATCTCTTTTAGATTGCAGCGTATCAGGAATTGCGCTACATTTCTCCTCAAAATTTGGACTCTTTCTAACCAATGATATAAACTATGAAAATCGAAACGGTCAGAAAAGTTGATTACTGGGTTGGCATCCCGGCCTGTTTTTTATTGAGTCTTTGGGATCGGGTGAAGAGGTTTTTTTTTCCAAGACCGGGTAAACGGCCACTTTTGAAAAAATTCCTGTTTATCGAACTGTCCGAGATGGGCAGCGCCATTCTGGCCTATCCGACCATGAAAGCCATTCAGCGGGAATATCCCGGGGCCGAACTCTTTTTCCTGATCTTTGCCAAGAACCGGGCCAGCGTGGACATCCTGAATCAGATCCCCCGGGAAAACGTGTTGACGATCCGCGAAAAATCCCTGGGATCTTTCCTGGCCGATGTAATTAAAACGGTGGTGCGGATTCGTCGGGAAGGGATCGAGGTGGTCTTCGACCTGGAACTGTTCACCCGGGTGACCGCCATCCTGACCTATCTAAGCGGCGCCCCGGTCCGGGTGGGCTTTCACAAATTCCGGATGGAGGGATTATACCGGGGAAATCTGCACACCCATAAAATCCAGTACAACTTTCAGCAGCATATCAGCAAATCCTTTCTCTCCTTCTTAGACGTGCTCCGCTACCCGACCAAGGACTGGCCGACCATGGACGCGGCCATTCCGGACAACCGTCTGGAAACGGCCTCGTATCGGGCCTCGGAATCGGGAACAACCCGTATCCGGGAAAAGATCCGAAATCGGTTCCCGGAATTCGGCGAGTCCAGCCAAATAGTCCTTTTAAATCCCAGCGCCGGGGAAATCCCCATCCGAGCCTGGCCCCTGGAAAATTATGTGGAGCTGGCCCGATTGCTCCTCCGGGATCCCAACCGGATCTTAGTCCTGATGGGGGCCGGCGCGGACCGGGAAACCACCGGCCGGCTGGCGGAAACGTTGTCTGATCAACGCTGCCTGGATCTGACCGGCGAGACGACGTTCGAGGAGTTGATGGACTTATTCAGCGTTTCCCAGGCCTTGGTCACCAACGACAGCGGCCCGGCCCACTTCGCGTCGTTGATCGGAATCAATAATTTTGTTTTCCTTGGTCCCGAGTCCCCTTATCTTTACGGACCCTTTGGCGAAAACACCCATGTTTTTTATTCGAAATTCCCCTGCTCCCCTTGCCTAACCGCCTTCAACCACCGCAATACCCCCTGTTTGGACAACAAATGCCTCCAGGCCATCTCCGTGGAGGAGGTTTGGGAAGTAATCACAGAAAAGCTATCACGCAGTAAGTAAGAAGCCGCCGGCAACATTATTGGACGGCGGCTTTCTGAATGGTGTTTCGATGTCTACGGAACCCCCAGGATGAGGAGCACGCCATCGCGTCTGCTCATTCCGTTTGATGAGCCGGGGACCCGCAGGCCTACCATACTTGATTATATGGCGAGACGCAGCCTGGGAGGATGGGCCGCAGCCAGGCGGCCCATCAATGTAATCACCGGCGCGAGGAACGAGCGTCCGGTGAATTGATTCGTTATGTGTCGACTATCTCCAAACCTAGGAACTTAACTATCGGATCAAAATCCCTGTCGTCATGCAACAATGTCAGCCGGTGGTGGATACAGAAAGTTCCAATAATGACGTCTATCGTCTTCCTCACGGTCACACCTTTCTTCCTCAGGAATCTATAGTTCATAGCGCTCTCTATGGCTAATACCTGTCCTCCCATTGACATAAATGGGATTCCTAAGAGAATGTCCCTGGCTGTCTTGAAGTCTTTATCATTCTGAAATCCCTGAAGGACTTCGGTTAGAATAAGATCATTTATGATGATGGGTATATTTCCAAGTGAAGAGTCCAGCCAGTCCGTTTGAGATGTTTTATTGCCGTTAAAGTAGTCGATCCAGACGGACGAATCAACGAGAATCATTTGTCTAACCTCATCTCGTCGAGATTGCCAGACCATTTGAGTTTTCCTCGAAAACGCTTAATTTCCTTCTGGCGTTTAACTTGCACCAACAGTTTCAATCCCTCTTCTATGGCATCCTTTTTTGTTTTGAGGCCGGATACCTTGAGAGCCGACTCCATCAGATCGTCATCTACGACTACATTCGTTCTCATTTCTTCCCTCCTATGTGTATAAATAGGCTAGATCATACACATTAGGTGGACTAATTGAAAGGTTTATTTTTTAGGGGATAACCCCCAGGATGAGGAACGCGGCTTGGTGCGTCTGCTCAATCCGTTTGATGGGCCGGGGACCCGCAGGCCTAAAAAAATTAATGATGGGGCGCTCCGCAGCCTGGGCCAGGTCGTTTTGAGTGGTCAGATTTCCTTGCCCAAGGATATCATTTTTAGTATCATAGCGGAGGTGATAAAATGAAAAATACCTTGAAATACAAGGGATACACTGGAACGGTGATATTTGATTCCGATGACCGTATTTTTCATGGTCGGCTCATGGGAATCACGGATATGATTACTTTTGAGGGGGCCTCGGTTGGGGATTTAGAAGAAGATTTTCGGACCGCCGTTGACGAATACCTAAAAACCTGCAGGAGGATCGGGCGAGAGCCGGAAAAGCCTTTCTCCGGTCGGTTCATGGTGCGGGTTCCTTCCGAGCTGCATTGGGCCATCGCCCTGGCGGCCAAGAGAGAACGCAAGAGCATTAACGCCCGGCTCGACGAAATTTGCGAACAAAACGTTATTGCTTAGCCCTTCACCACCCCCATGGGCCTTAACCGCGCCACCTTTTTAGAAATCCCGGCGCCATGGACCACCTCCACCACCTGGGCCACGTCCTTGTAGGCCTCGGAGATCTCTTCCACCACGGTCCCCAGGCCGGCTCCCCGGACAATGATCCCCCGGTCCTCCAACTCCCGAAGTACCGCACGGCCCCGGGCGGCCTTTTTGGCGGCCTGGCGGCTCATGACCCGTCCGGCGCCGTGGCAGGTACTGCCGAAGGTCTCGGTATAGGCCTGCTCGGTCCCCAACAGCACATAGGAGTAACGACCCATATCCCCGGGGATGATCACCGGCTGTCCCAGTTCAAAAAAATCGGGAGGGATCTGGGGATGCCGGGGTGGAAAGGCCCGGGTAGCTCCCTTGCGGTGGACGCACAGCCGTCTCATTTTCCCTTCAACCAAGTGATCTTCAAACTTGGCAATGTTATGGCACAGGTCATAAACCAATTCCAATCGAAGATCATTGGGCCCGCATCGCAAAACCCGCTCCAGGGTTTCCTGGACCCAGTGGGTAATGATCTGCCGGTTGGCAAAGGCGAAATTGGCGGCCGCCGCCATGGCCCCCAGATAGTCCTGCCCTTCCGGGGAGTTGATAGGGGCGCAGCATAATTGCCGGTCCGGGAGCTCGATGGCATACTTGGCCGTGGCCCGGATAAGCTGTTTGATGGAATCGTCGCAGACTTGATGGCCCAACCCCCGGGAGCCGGTATGGACCATCACCGTCACCTGTTCTTCAAAAAGCCCCAGAGCCCGGGCCGCCGCCGGTTCATAAATCGTTTCCACGTAGCCCACTTCCACAAAATGATTCCCCGATCCCAGGGTCCCTAACTGGTCCTTCCCCCTTTCCAACGCCCTGTTGGAAACAAGGTCCGGCCGGGCCCCTTCGATGCACCCGGCCTCTTCAATATGTTCCAGGTCCTTGACCGATCCGTAGCCCTGCCGAACGGCCCATGGAGCCCCCTGCTGAAGGACCTTTTCCTGGTCTTTCGGAGTAAGTTTAAAATCCTTGCGGTGGGACCCCACCCCGGAAGGGATGTTGCGGAACAGGGCGTCCACGATTTCCTTCATTTTTCCTTGAATGTCCCGGCGGCTCAACCCGGAGCGCAGCAGACGCACGCCTCAGTTGATATCATAGCCCACCCCGCCGGGGGAAACGATCCCCTCCGCAGGGTCAAAGGCCGCAACTCCGCCGATGGGAAACCCGTACCCCCAGTGGATGTCCGGCATGGCCAGGGAATTCCCCACAATCCCCGGCAGCCAGGCCACATTGGCCACTTGGTTCAGACTCTGGTCCTGCCGGATATCCGGCAACAATTCCGAAGAAGTAAAAACCAGGCCGTCGGTCCGCATCTTCCCCTCCCGGGGGATTCGAAATCGATAAGGATCGATTTGTTCCATCTTGATTTTATCAGCCATAACTCTCCCCCTTTTTCAGGTACCCGCTATCCGGACTACCTAGAATGGATATCCGGAAAATGTTTGCCCTGGTTTAACCTCTACGAAAAACCACTTCGTCATTCGATATTCGGTGTTCGATATTCGATATTCGTTTTTATTTTTACATTTCACCTATATATCCAAAATCACCCTGGCCCGCCAGCCTTTCGGGGTTTCCCGAATCTGCAGTTGGTGATAAGTTACGGCCTTCACCCCGTGTTTGAACCCATGCCGTTCCGGATCGAAATCCTCCCCCCAAGCCCGGGCCTTCAGCGACCGATCGGTCAGCTCTTCGATTTCAAAACGGCTGAAAACCAGACGGCGGGCGTCGAATAAATACAATAGTTCTCCCAGCCAGGCCACCAGCAGGGCCTCGCGATCCGGCGCCTCGACCGAGACCTCCAGCGGTTTTTTCGGTTCAACCTTCCGGACGTCCACCAGGAGGTCAAAGAAAGCCCAGGCCGACTGCTCGAAAAGATCAGTCCGGTCTTTACCTTGAACGGTCATCCCCAGGTCCCCGGTATGGCTGATTAAGCGATAGGGCTTCCGGCTGAAAGTCATGGGGCTATTGTAACCCAAGGCAG
The DNA here is from genome assembly GCA_963743305.1 of uncultured delta proteobacterium. Taxonomy (GTDB): domain Bacteria; phylum Desulfobacterota; class RBG-13-43-22; order RBG-13-43-22; family RBG-13-43-22; genus CAVQSS01. The sequence continues at coordinate 85,565 of CAVUPH010000020.1, read as the reverse complement.
TTTCTTCTTGCAATCTTCATCTGTTAGGATTAAATACCAAAATCGTCGGTACCGTCATTGCGAGCGAAGCGAAGCAATCCCCAATAATCGGCTAGTTCCCATGGCGGGGATTGCTTCGCTTCGCTCGCAATGACAGCCGGGGTGACTTTTTCCGAAACAACCAAAGGAGAATGACTTTGATCCGTCCCATCGTCCTATTGTGCTTTTTTTTCTCCGGTTTCAGCGGGTTGCTGTATGAAGTCTTATGGCTGCGCCTGCTGATCCTCATCTTCGGCTCCACTACCCTGGCCATCAGCACGGTCTTGACGGCCTTTATGGGCGGCCTGGCCCTGGGCAGCTACTTTTTCGGCCGGATGATGGATCGTCAAAAACGCCCCCTCCTTTATTACGGGATACTGGAAGGGGTTATCGGTCTTTACGCCCTGATCATCCCCTGGATCTTCGGCAGACTGATTCCGGTATACCAATTTCTCTGGCAGCAATTTAATTTGAATTTCTACAGCTTCACCCTCCTGCAATTCCTGCTGATTACCGTGGTCCTGATCATTCCCACCACCTGCATGGGCGCCACCTTGCCCATCCTGAGCACCTGGGCCGTCCGGGAAGAAACCACCCTGGGGGTGACCATCGGCCGTCTTTACGCCTTGAACACCTTCGGGGCCGTGTTAGGCACCGCCCTCAGCGGTTTTTTCCTGTTGCCCGCTCTGGGGGTCCAACACACCTTGTGGATCGCCGTAGGCATCAACCTGCTGGTCGCCCTGCTGATCCTCGCCTTGTTGCCCCGGTTTCCTGAGCGCCCGATGGTGGCGGAATCTCCGGGGCCAAAACCCGCCGGGAAATTTCTGGAAGCCACTTCGGGCCTACTGCCCAAAAAGGTGGTCTGGTCCATCGTCATCGGGATCTCCCTATCCGGATTTATCTCCATGATCTACGAAGTGGCCTGGAGCCGGACCCTGTCTCTGCTGGTGGATTCTTCGGTTTACGGTTTTACCATCATGCTGACCACTTTCCTGGTCGGCATCGCCTTCGGGTCTCTGATTTTTTCCCGGTGGGTGGATACCTTTCGTTACCAGGGATTTACCTGGGCCCTGATGCAAATCGGAATCGGGGTCCTGGCCTTCCTGAGCCTGATTTTTTTTCAGGAGCTCCCCTACCTCTACTTATTGCTTTACCAGACCATCGGGCAGTCCATCAATTTGCTTTTGCTCGGGAAGTACCTGCTGGCTTTTTTTATCATGTTGGCCCCTACCCTTTTAATGGGCGCCCTCTTCCCCCTGACCATCAAGATCTGCATGTCTCATCTCAACCAGGTGGGCCGTCTAGTGGGCAATATTTATACTATCAATACCCTCGGCTGCATTTTGGGGTCCTTTGCCGGCGGCTTCTTCCTGATCCCGCTGATCGGTATCCGCAACACCATCCTGTTGGGCATCGGTCTGAATCTGCTCTACGGCCTATACGTCCTCTTGATCTCCCCGGCCCCGCGCCCCTATTTGAAAAGAGCAGCTTATTCGCTGACCATTCTTTTCGCGGCCGCCATCATGGCCTTTCCACCCGAATGGAAAGCGCCCCTGATGGCCAGCGGCGTCTATATCTATGCCCATAATTTTGAAAACACCTCCCGGTCCGACCTCGTGGCCATGTATTCCCCCCAAAACGAACCCCTCTTATATTATAAAGAAGGGCAAACCTGCACCATCAGCGTCCATAAGTCCAAGTACACCGGAACCATTTACATGAAGTCCAACGGCAAAGTGGAGGCCTCGACCAAGGGGGACATGCCTACTCAGGTGCTGGTGGGCCACATTCCGCTGCTGCTGGCGCCCAAATTGGATGAAATCCTGGTAGTCGGCATGGGCAGCGGGGTGACGATCGGATCCGTGACTACCTTCCCCGCGAAAAAAATTACCCTGGTGGAACTGGAACAGGCGGTTATCGAAGGGTCCCATTTCTTCGACCACGTCAACTACCGGCCCCTGGAAGACCCGCGGATGGTCTTGCGGGTGGCTGATGCCCGCAACTACCTCTTAGTAACCCCTGATTTTTATGACGTGATCATTTCCGAACCTTCCAACCCCTGGATGGCCGGTATCGCCAATGTCTTCACCCGTGAATTCTTTCAGCTTGGCTTCGACAAGCTTAAACCGGAAGGCGTTTTCTGCCAGTGGCTGCAGTTGTATAAAATTTCTCCGGAAAGCTTTAAAACCGTTTTGCGGACCTTTCGCGCCGTTTTTCCCCACGTCTACGTTTTCCAGCCTCAGGACAAAGATCTGGTCCTGGTGGGTTTCAAAACCCCTCCCGTTTTTTCTCCGGCGGAGATCGAAAAACGAATGCAATGGCCCAAAGTGGCCCAGGACCTGAAACGTATCGAGGTTACGGAATTGAAAACCCTCCTGGGTCGTTTCGTGATGGGTCCCCGGGAAATTGCCGTGCTGACGCAGAAAGGCCCGCTCAATACGGATGACAATAACATCATTGAATTTTCCACGCCCAAGTCCCTGTTTGAAGAAACGGCGGAACTGAACAGCCAGGTCCTGGAACCCTTCCGCCGTCCGGCCGGAGACTATTTTAAGGACACCCTGCCGCTTCAGAGCCCGACTTGGAAATATGACGATTTCCGGAAGACCAATAACCCGAAAAGTCTAACACCGGAATAAGATGGGGATCGACCCGGCCAAAGACCTTTCCATTCCGGGGCCTTGCCCCGGCCGGAGGGCAAGGCCCGGCGGTTCAAGGACTTGCGGAACCATTGATACTGGATTCTGGGCAAGAACAAAAAACAAGAGGAAAGACCACGAAATCGAACGTCCAACATCGAACATCCAACGTTCAACGTCGAATGAAAAACAAAGGCCCAATACTGAACATTAAACCCGATCTCGGCGGGATTTATTCATTTTCTCTTATTCAACATTCGATGTTGGACGTTCGATGTTCATCTTTTTAGCACTTCGGGGGTGAAGGGGATCACGATGGAACCAATCGAAATCGCCAAACTAAAAGCCTTGAGTGAGCAAATCCAAATCATCAAAACCGCCGCCCTGGAGCTTAAAAATCTCTCCGGAGGGGTTCAGGCGGCGGACTGCAACGCCGACCGTATCCTGGCCAGCGCCAAGATGCTGGAGATTAACTTCAGCGACCTGCTGACCGTCCTTTAGCGCGAAGAAAACCTATGAAACCGGCCATTATTGTCGTCGACATGGTGAAGGACAATTTTCACGACGAGGACCACCTGCCCATTACCGCCCACGCCCGGGCCATGGTCCCGGCGCTGAACCGCTTGCTTGAGGAAGCCCGTCAACGAGGAATCCCGATCATTTTTGCCTGTGACAGCTTCCTGGAAGGTGATTTCATTTTTCAGGGGAAGATGAAGGCCCACTCGTTGCGAGGTACGCCGGGGGCTGAAGTGCTGGAGGCTTTGGATCAGGCCCCCACGGACATTGTTTTACCCAAACGCCGCTTCAGTGCCTTTTTCAAGACCGATCTGGACATGACCCTGCGGCTACTCTCAAATCGATACGGTGGCCGTCACCGGCATCGCCACCCATTTCTGCGTCCTGACCACAGCCTTGGACGCCCTCTGCCATGACTTTCGGGTCGGTCATCCTGGAGGACTGCTCGGCCGCCCCCACCCCGGAAATGCACCAGCGGACCCTGGACAATTATCGGCGTAATCCCCTTTATCCGCTGCTGAGGGTCATGGATTCGGCCGCTTTCCTGAAGGAATTTAGTCCGTAAAAAGAACGAATTTTGAATATCGAACGCCGAATTTCGAATGAAGAAGGGGTTTTTCGTAGAGGCGGCGACCCCGCCGCCCAAACCGGGGCTGGATTTGACCACCCCCGCCTACGCCTCACCTTGGATGTGGAGTTAACCGTATCCCTTGCTCAGCCGGCAGGCGGGGTCGCCTGCCCTACTGCACTGTCATTGCGAGCGAAGCGAAGCAATCCCTTGGTTAAGCTTGGGGGGAGGCAGGGGTGAGCCGCACGGGGGATTGCTTCGCTTCGCTCGCAATGACGGACTGGCTCGGTTATTTTCATGCTTTCCGAGGACCAGCCCCCGACCTGGGCATTAATACGAAATTTGAAACCGTTTATCTTCCCCTTCAAAATATATCAGGCCGAAGGGCGAAGATAAAAAAAACCCCCGGCTCCCCTTTCCGGGGAAACCGGGGTTTTACTCATCCTCCGAATGAATTATACCCGGTTCGGCAGGCTTATTTTATTTCTTATAATCGAACCACCCCGCGCCGGTCTTACGGCCCAGACGGCCGGCCCGGATCATATTCTTCATCAGGGTCGGGGCCACCCACTTGCCTTCCTTGTTCAGCTCCTTATAAAAATAATCGGCCACAAACTTGCAGATGTCCACGCCGGTTAGATCCATTAACTCAAAGGGGCCCATTGGATAGTTCAAACCCAGCTTGACCGCCTTGTCCACGTCCTCCTTGGAGGCCACACCCTCCTGGACGATGTTGATGGCTTCCAACATGTGGGGAATCATGATCCGGTTGACGATGAAACCCGGGGAATCGATCTTGACCTCCACCGTCTCCTTACCCATTTTCTTAGCCAGGTCCGTGGTCACCTGAACCGCTTCGTCATTGGTATGAAAACCGCGGATGACCTCTACCAGACGCATCAAAGGGACCGGGTTGAAGAAATGCATACCCACCACCTTCTCGGGACGCTGGGTGGCCACGGCGATCTCGGTGATGGACATGGAGGAGGTGTTGGTGGCCAGAATTACGTCGGCCCGGCAGATCCCATCCAGATCCTTAAAAACCGATCGCTTCAGGTCCATGTCCTCGATCACCGCTTCGATGACAAAATCCACTTCGGCCAAATCGGCCATGTTGGTGGTCCCCTTAATGCGTCCCAGCACACCCTGCTTTTGGTCTTCGGTCATTTTTCCTTTTTCCACGCTTTTGCTTAAGAAGCGATCAATATTCTTGAGCCCGTTCTGGACAAAACGCTCTTCCACATCCCGCATGATGACCTCACACCCGATGAGGGCGGCAACCTGAGCAATTCCGTTGCCCATCGTACCGGCTCCCACTACACCAATTTTCTTGATCTCCATAGAGTTCCTCCTTTTCGAAATTTAGTAGACCATACACTAACCCCGGATTTGTTGTCAATTCCCTTTAACGATTCGGCCGGGTGAACTCCCCAACCCGAAAATTTCGGTCGGCAATTCCCTTGACAGGAAACCCGCTTACCGGTATCTAATGAAGGAAACCAAATCGTTAAGGCCCCGACCATGGATTTCTACCCGGAAAATATCCTTTTAGAGATTATTTCCCTGCTGAACGCCTCATCTCCGCCCGGGGGAATCTCTAACCGTTCAGGAGGAAACCGAACTCTCCCTCCGGGATATGAATTTCATCTGGTGGCTGGAATATTTCCTCCGGGTGGAGCCGGCTGTCTTTCAAGAAAGATTTGATTCCCTTCCCCAGTCGGAACAAAGCCCTTTGGCCGCTCAAATCTGGCGCTGCTTCCTCCACCAGCCCATCCTGCGGCGTCTTTTCCTTTCAAAATCCAGACCGCAAACGACCCATCCTTGGATGGTTATTCGGGATGGCTCATTGCTTCAACTAAGCCGCGAAGACGACCAGACCGTTACGACGGGCCTTTTTTATATTTTTCCCCACTGCCGACTCTGGCCGGAATTGGCAACCAACCTTCGGGGGAAAGTATCTTTAGCGCCTGAGGATCTGAAAAGCTTTCAGGCCGCCATCGAATTTACGCTGCAATCCCGCCTGGTTGACATCCGCAGGCGGGCTGAGAGTTTCCGCTCCTTCCTGGTTCAACCGGACTCGAACCTCCCGCAGATTAAGGAATCTCCACCGGCAGACCCGGGACCGGCCATTGAAGTGTTCAAACCAAAAACGGCCGGGAAAAAGAAAAAACCCAGCGGACAATTAAATCTTTTTGAGTGACATTAAAAGTATCCGCAGGCTGGCCGCCCTGGAACTAGAGATTCTCCTTCCCGGGCACGGGGAGGTGGTAGTGGGGAAAGAGGCGGCAGAGGCTACTTTTAGAGCGGTGGAGGACTATTAATTCAATTATATCTGACGGATTCGTAACCCCCCCAAAGCAATCCCCAATAACCAGCTTATCACTAGTCTTTCTACTTTTGGCGAGACTATCTTACCTGCTCAACCGACCTTAAAGGATAAGGCTCAGTTCCCGGAGGCATTCCTCAATCCTTAGCCGGCGAAAAGCGACCCACTCCGGGTCGCCGTTCAGGTTCGGGACCACCGCTGTGCCTGAAGTATTCCTTTCAGCCAGTCGATCTAAGGCCAACCGGACCTTTTCGCTTCGGGCTTGATCCAATTCCTCAATAAGGTCTAAGGTGCTGCGAATTTCGCCCATTAAGCGTGCCCAACCGTGTCCGTCAATAAGGCGAGATCGACACCCAGTAATTTGGCAGCCATTTCCCAACGCTGGGCAACGGGCGCCTTAAAGATTATCCGTTCATCCGCCGGGCAGGTCAACCAGGCGTTGGCCATAATCTCCGCTTCCAGTTGACCCGGTCCCCAACCGGCGCAGCCCATGGCAATGATAAAGGCCGTCGGTCCTTGTCCCCGGGCCAGGGCCTCTAAAATATCCTTGGAATTACTGAGGGCCAGGGAGGTCGATATCGGATGATTGCCCTCCCAATCAAAAGGAGGTCCGTGCAGGATAAAGAGTTGCCCTTTGTGAACCGGCCCCCCCACATGGATGGGAATTTCTTCCCGCCCCGGGATGAAAGGTAATCCCAGTTCCTCGAAAATCGCCAAGCCGGTCAAATCCGGGTAGACCCGGTTTATCACCAACCCCAAGGCTCCTTCCACGGAATGCTCGCAGATACAGGTTACGGTTTGATGGAAATTAGGGTCCAGCAAACTCGGCATGGCGATGAGAAACTGCCCTTTTAGAGAATGAGAATCCGTATTAAGCGTCATAGCATTAATCTAAGAAAACCCTCGAAAGGAGTCAAGCTTAATCACCAGACCCGGAACCCTGGGCTTAAAGGGTGACGATTTCTAAAGATCCCCAGAGACCCAACTGATCTCCCAGGACTACTAAAACGCCATCGACCCCCGGGATCGTTTGAGCGAAGGCCAAGGCCGCGGGCAGGTCCTGCCGGGTCCGGACGCGATTTCCCACTGCCGTGGCCGCCGCATCGGCCAGGATCGCCGAAGAGGAGCGTACGGCCACTGCATCCGCCCGGCCGAAACTCAAGGAATGCCCGACCGTCCCGGAAGAGGTGCAAAGGCCCACCGACTCCTCGGCAGGCGGCAAGGAAATCCCGATCCTCCGACTGAGCGGGGAAGTCCCGGCGAATAGACCCACGGTCAGGGATTCCCGACAGGAAATAAAACAGTCTCCCCCATTTTCAATAATGATTTCCGGGGAGAGGTCCAGCAGATCATTTCCCACGTATTGAGCGACAGCCCCGGCCACGGCGGCCATCGGTCCCACCCCGGCCGCCCTCCCGGCCGCCAGCATCTCTTTAATAATTCCCGGCGCCAGAGGATCGGGAGGCAGCGGCGTCAGCGCCTCTCCAAACTCCGGATGTTGGCGGAGATACTCTTCGATGTTCTGACGATGGCGGTATAGCCGCTCATATCCTTCCTCAGCCAAATTTCGACGGGCCCGAATCCAGAGGTCGCTTTCCTTGACCTGGATGGCAAAAGATACCCAGTCGGGAGAAGCGGTTTGGGTGCGGTAAAAACGTTCCTGGTAGGTAGGCATCGGCCGTCAAATACCTATAACTATTCTTCGTTCATTCGACATTCGGTGTTCGATATTCGAAATTCGTTTTTATTCACCCAACTAAACCAGATCTTCCTGGAATGGGTATCAACCTTTTCAACGTTTGTCTATTGGAACTGCACTTCCAAAATCGGGGTCCCGAAAAGATCTCGCAGTTCCCGCTTTAACCGCGTCGAGGGCTTGATCTTATAGACATCGGGCAGGCTGAACAAAACCTGGGTCTGATTTGGACAATGAACCAAAAATTGTACCGGGCAGGTCCCGGGATGGTGACGCAATAAGACCGATAAATTGGCCAGTTGGTCCCGGCTCAAACCGGTGGCCGAAATGGAGAGGGTGGCCTTAACGGCTGAAGTTTCCTCAGCCTGTTCCAGGGTCATGACCTCCTGGGCGATGACCTTAACCCCTTTCTCGTCCTTGCTCAGATTACCGGTGATCCATAAGGGGAGCTCATCCTTCAGCAAGGGAGAACACTTGCGGAAGATATCGGCGAAGACGATCACTTCACAAGAGCCGGTCAGATCCTCGATCGTGGCAAAGGCCATACGATCCCCTTTTTTACTGTTGATTTCCTTGAGACCGGCCACTGTACCGGCCAGGTGAACCGTTTCTTTGTCGGCCAACTCGGAGAGGTCCTGGATAGCCGTCGCTTTTAAAGCCTGCATGGTCTCCAGAAAGCGGGTCAGGGGATGCCCGGTGATGTAAAAACCCAAAATTTCTTTTTCAAAGGCCAGTTTCTGACTTTCCCGCCATTCCTCCAGCGCCGGAGGTTCCGACTCGGGCATATCAAATCCAGGCTGATCCCCCAAATCAAAGAGGCTGAACTGATTGCCGGTCCTGTCCCGCTGCAATTGTTGACCGATTTCCGTGGCCTCGGGCAAAAAAGCCATCAGGCGGGAACGGGCCACTCCCAAAGAATCCATGGCCCCGCACTTGACCAGGCTTTCCAGGACCTTGCGATTGGCCCGAAATAAATCGACCCGTTTACATAAATCCACCAGAGAAAGGAAAGGCCCTCCCTGCTCCCGCGCCTCGAGGATGGATTCGATGGCCCCCTCCCCCACATTTTTCACCGCCGCTAAACCGAACCGGATCTTATCCTCAAAAATGGAAAAATCCATCCGGCTCTGGTTGATATCCGGCGGCAAAACGACAATCCCCTTCTCCCGGCATTCGGTGATATATTTGATAATATCGGGAGCGTTGCCCATTTTGCTGGTCAACAAGGCCGCCATAAACTCTAGAGGATAATGGGCCTTGAGAAAAGCGGTCTGGTAGGCAATCAAGGCATAGGCCGCGCTATGGGATTTATTGAACCCATAGCCGCCGAACTTTTCCATCAGGTTGAAAACCGTTTCCGCTTTTTTGAGGTCGATCTTCTTCTTTTTGGCTCCCTGCAGAAAACGTTCCCTTTGCTGGGCCATTACCTCGGTTATTTTTTTGCCCATGGCCCGGCGCAGGATATCAGCCTCACCCATGGAGTAATCGGCCAGGACGCTGCCCAACTCCATCACCTGTTCCTGGTAAACGATGACCCCGTAGGTTTCTTTGAGGATCGGCTCCATCTGGGGCAGCAGATATTCGACCGGAATCAAGCCGTGCTTACACTTGACAAAGTCATCCACCATGCCGCTTTCCAGCGGTCCGGGACGATACAAGGCCACCAGGGCAATGAGGTCCTCGAAGTTTTCCGGCTTCATCTTGATCACCAGGTCCTTCATGCCCGAACTTTCCAATTGAAAGACCCCGGTGGTATCCCCTCGTCCCAACAATTCGTAGACGGCCGGGTCATCTAAGGGGATCTGGGAGAGGGCCAAGGGCCGGCCCTGAGACCGCTCGATCATCTTTAAGGCGTACTGGATGATGGTCAAATTATTGAGGCCCAGGAGATCGAACTTGATCAGACCCGCCTCCTGAACCGATTTCATATCGTACTGGGTCAGCGTTTCGCCCTTTGGCCCCTTGTACAGAGGCGTGCACTCGACCAGCGGCTGGGGAGAAATCACTACGCCGGCGGCATGGGTGGAGGCGTGGCGCGGGAGGCCTTCCAGTACCTCGGCAATGGTCAAAAGTTCCCGCACCATCGGGTCGTTTTCTTTGAGTTCCCGGAGGCGGGGCTCCTTTTCCAGGGCCTCTTTCAGGGTAATCTTCAGAATATTCGGTACCAGTTTGGCGATCCGGTCCACTTCGCCGTAGGGCATATTCAAGGCCCGCCCCACATCACGGATCACGGCCCGAGGGAGCATTTTCCCAAAAGTGATGATTTGAGCCACGTGGTCCTGGCCGTATTTTTCGATAATGTATTTCAGGATTTCATCACGCCGTTCCACGCAGAAATCCACATCGATGTCCGGCAGTTCCTTGCGTTCCACGTTTAAAAAGCGTTCAAAGAACAACCCGTAGACCAACGGGTCGATATCGGTAATCTCCAGGGCATAGGCCACCAAGCTGCCGGCAGCCGACCCCCGGCCCGGGCCCACGGGAATGCCCTTTTCCTTGGCCTGGCGAACGTAATCGGAAACCACTAAAAAATACCCGGAAAAACCCATCTGGGTGATGACTGCCAACTCCCTTTCCAACCGCGCCCGGTAGTCCTTGAACCGCGAGGGCAGGAACCCGGGATCGGTTTCTTTGGCTTTGAGTCGTTTTTCCAAACCGGCCCGGGCCTCCCCCTTCAAACGATGATCCATGGTCTCTTCGGGAGGCAAAGGGAAACGGGGCAGAAGGGAGTGCCCCAGCGGCAGATCCAAATTGCAGCGTTCGGCGATGCGCACCGTGTTTTCGATAGCTTCGGGATAGTCGACGAAGAGGGCCTGCATTTCTTCCGGTGATTTGAAATAGAGCTGATTGGTGGAAAAACGAAGCCGGTTGTGATCTTGGATCGTTTTACCCGTCTGGATACAAAGCAGAACATCATGGGCCCGGGCATGCTCCTGGGCCAGGTAATGGCAATCGTTGGTGGCCACCAAGGGTAGATTCAAACGGCGGCTGAGTTCCACTAGTCCGGAGTTGACGATTTCCTGTTCAGGAATGTCGTTTTTCTGGATCTCCAGGTAAAAACGATCTCGATCAAAGATCTCCCCCAGTTCACGGGCTGTTTCCAACGCCCGTTGGGGGTCACCCCGCAGGAGGGCGTGGGGCACCTCTCCGTGTAGGCAGGCGGAAAGGGCGATCAGGCCCTGGTTGTGTTTTTTCAACAACTCCCGGTCGACCCGGGGCTTGTAATAAAAGCCTTCCAAATGGCCCAGCGTGACCAACTGGAGCAGATTACGGTAACCTTTTTCGTTTTTGCAGAGCAGGACCAGGTGGTAGGCGTTCTCGAGATTTGCGCTGCTTTCTTTGTGAAAGCGGCTTTGAGGGGCCACGTACACTTCACAGCCGATAATCGGTTTCAGGCCATATTTAGGGGCTTGCTTATAAAAATCCACCACCCCGAAAAGGTTGCCATGGTCGGTCATGGTAATGGCCGGTAGTTTAAAGGCCTGGGCCTTTTCGAAAAGCTCCTTGAGGCGGATACCTCCGTCCAGAAGGCTGTATTGGGTATGAACATGAAGGTGAACGAAGGAAGCGTGTTGCATGGTCGTTGGGCTACTCTTATTTTGAAAATTAGAAACGTTGCGTGTTAGAGGTTGAAGGCAAAAATAGCGGACATTCCCAATGCCTGGCCGGAGTTTAAATCCCCCTAAATCCCCCTTTGCAAAGGGGGACTTTAACTCCCCCCTTTGATAAAGGGGGGTTGGAGGGGATTTTCATCCTTCGCGGGTATCCGCCCCCGGCCTGCGCTTTGTTTTAAACCCAGCGTCCGAAAGGTTATTCCCATTCGATGGTGCTCGGCGGTTTAGAGGAAATATCATAAACGACCCGGTTGACGCCTTTGACCTCGTTAATGATGCGGTTGGAGATAAGCCCCAGCAGGGTATAAGGAACGCGGGACCAGTCGGCGGTCATGGCATCCTGGCTGTCCACGATTCGCAAGGCGATCACATGCTCGTAGGTCCGTTCATCCCCCATAACCCCCACGGTTTTAACGGGCAGCAGGACGGCGAAAGATTGCCAAACCCGGTTGTAGAGGCCGGCCCGCCGCATCTCTTCCCAAACGATGGTATCGGCCCGGCGGAGGACGGCCAGCCGGTCTTCGGTCACTTCGCCCACGATCCGGATGGCCAGGCCAGGCCCCGGAAAGGGCTGGCGGATGATCATCTCTTCCGGCAGGCCCAAGCTTCGCCCCACCTGCCGGCCTTCATCCTTGAACAACTCCCGCAGCGGTTCGATGAGACTCAGTTTCATCCGAGCCGGCAGGCCGCCCACATTGTGATGGGTCTTGATGGTGGCGGAAGGGCCCCGGAAGGACACGGACTCGATGACATCCGGGTACAAGGTCCCCTGGGCTAAAAAACGGACCGGCCCGATCTTCTTGGCTTCCTGTTCGAAGATCCGGATGAATTCGTGGCCGATGATCCGGCGTTTCTTTTCCGGATCGGTTACCTTCTTCAATTTTCTCAAAAAGTCGGCCCCGGCGTCTACATGGACTAAGGGGATACGGTAATGGCCGCGGAACACCTGAACCACTTTTTCCGCCTCCCCGCTCCGCAGCAGTCCGTTATTGACGAAGATACAGGTTAACTGGTCACCAATGGCCTGGTGGAGCAGGACCGCCACTACCGATGAATCCACCCCGCCGGAGAGGCCGCAGATCACCTTTCCCGTTCCCACCTGTTCCCGAATATCGGCCACCGCCTGTTTGATAAAAGAACGAGTGGTCCAAAGCGGTTTTAGCCGGCAAATCTTAAACAGGAAATTTCTAATTATCTTATAGCCGTTAGGGGTATGGACCACTTCCGGATGGAACTGAACGCCCCAAATCGTCCGGGACCGATTCCTCATGGCCGCCACCGGGGCATTGCCGCTGCCGGCAATGGCTCTGAAGCCCGGGGGCATCTTCTCGATCCGGTCGCCGTGGCTCATCCAGACGGTCTGGCCTTTTCGGCCGCCCCGGTCCAGACCCTGGAATAGCCCTTCAAAATCCCTAATGGTCATCTCCACCCGGCCGTATTCCCGTTTGGAGGAATGTTCCACCCGACCGCCCAGTTGGTGGGTCAGCAACTGCAAACCATAGCAGATGCCTAACACGGGAACGCCCAATTCAAAAATTTTGGGGTCCGGGAAGGGGGCTTTGGCGTCATAGACGCTGGCGGGACTCCCGGAAAGGATGATCCCCTGAGGGTCGAAGGCTTTAATTTTGGACCAGGACCAGTTAAAGGGATGAAGCTCGCAGTAAACCTTGGCCTCCCGCACCCGTCTGGCGATCAACTGGCTGGTCTGGCCCCCGAAATCCAAGATAAGAACTTTTTGACTGTGCAGGTCCATGGGGTTTTTCCCTCTTTCAGGGTTCAGAATTTATGCTGGGCGCTGAATGGGTTCAGTCTTCTTTCGCCAGGCGCTCTGCGCTCAGCGCTACGCGCCCTCTAATCCAGCCAGTAATTGGGCGCCTCTTTGGTGATGATCACGTCATGGACGTGGGACTCGCGCAACCCGGCCGGGGTGATGCGCACAAACCGGGCCTTGGCACTCAATTCCGGCAGGGTGCGGCACCCCGCATAGCCCATGCCGGACTTAAGCCCGCCCACCAGTTGGTAGACCATGGCCGATAGAGGGCCGCGGTAGGGGACTCGGCCCACAATCCCCTCTGGAACCAGCTTGGATTCGTTTTCAAATCCCTCCTGGTAGTAGCGGTCGCTGCTGCCCTGTTTCATGGCCTCGATGGAACCCATGCCGCGGTAGACCTTGTACGTCCGGCCTTGGAACAGAATCGTTTCACCGGGGCTTTCCTCGGTCCCGGCAAAAAGGCTGCCGATCATCACCGTGTTTGCTCCGGCAGCCAGGGCCTTGGTCACGTCTCCGGAGAACTTGATGCCGCCGTCGGCGATAACCGGAATTTTGTATTTTTTCGCCACCCCGGCACAGGTCATGATGGCGGTAATCTGCGGCACGCCCACCCCGGCCACGATCCGGGTGGTACAGATGGACCCCGGCCCGATCCCCACCTTGACCCCGTCGGCTCCGGCTTTGATCAAGGCCTCGGCCCCTTCGGCCGTCCCCACGTTTCCGGCAATAACCTGCAAATCCGCAAAGCGCTTTTTGATATTTTTCACTGCTTCGACCACATTCTGCGAATGGCCATGGGCTACGTCCACCACGACCACATCCACCTCCGCCCGGCGCAGCGCCTCGACCCGATCCAGTTCCCCGGGGGACACTCCGACCGCGGCCCCAACCCGAAGACGGCCCAGCTTATCCTTGCAGGACAAAGGGTACTTTTTAAGTTTTTCAATATCTTTGATGGTAATCAAACCCTTAAGGTTGCCTTTATCGTCGATGACCAGTAATTTCTCGATCCGGTTCTTGTGGAGCAGGGCCTTGGAGTCCGCCAGGTTGATTCCCACCTTGGCGGTCACCAGATTGTCCTTGGTCATGACTTCTTCCACGCTCTTGTTCATGTCCGTCTCGAAACGCAAGTCGCGGTTGGTAATGATCCCCACCAATTTTTTACCTTTAACGATCGGCACCCCGGAAATGCCAAATTTTTCCATGACGGCCAAGACGTCATGGACCTTGCGGTCCGGTTCGATGGTCACCGGATCCACGATCATCCCGCTTTCCGATTTCTTGACTTTTTCCACCTCGGTGGCCTGCAGGGCGATAGTCATATTCTTGTGGATTATCCCGATTCCGCCCTGGCGCGCCATGCTGATGGCCGTCTGGTACTCGGTCACCGTATCCATGGCGGCGCTGACGATGGGTATGTTTAGTTGAATCCCTTTGGTCAGGCGGGTGGACACCTCGACCTCCGAGGGTACGATCTGGGCATAAGCCGGCTGGATTAACAGATCGTCAAAAGTCAATCCGTCGGGAATGGCATTCGGTTGGTTGGCCATGGGTTACTCCTTTCAATTAACTTCGGTTGCCTTATGGCCGGCGCCCGATACAGGTCGCCGCTTCGTCCAGCAACAACCCCTCCAGCAACCCGGCATCGCTAACCCGGAGCGAATCGGCATCAAAAAAGTCCAAAATCGACAACACGACCACCAGGCCGGCTGTGATTATATCCGCCCGGTCCGGTTCCAGCCCGGGAAGTTCTTGGCGGGTGGTCAGGGGGATAGAGGTCAGCGTAAATAATAACCGATCCAGGGTGTCTTGATCAAGCACAGAACCATTGATCCGGGACGGAGCGTACTCCGCCAACTTCTGGACCATGGCGGCTAAAGTCGTCACCGTTCCGGCCGTTCCGATCAGGCAACTAACGGATTCAGTTATATTTATTCTTTTCCGCAGCGTCTGCAGACAATGCCCGCGAAGGCGGTCCAGCTCATGTTTCAGCGGAGGATCGGAAAAAAGAAATTGCTCGGTCAACCCTACAGCACCCAGAGGCAGACTGAGAGTTTCCCTTATTTTCCCCGATTGCACCCAGGTGAATTCCACGGACCCGCCCCCGAGATCAAAAATACAGGTGAGCCCGGTGATATCCTGAAAAACCGACAGGACCCCCAGGGCGCTTAAACGGGCCTCTTCCTCACCGGAAAGAACCTGGATCGCTATTCCGGTGGTTTTTCGAACGGCCTCTAAAAATTGATGGGTATTCGAGGATTCCCGCAGGATTCCAGTGCCTGCGGCCCGGAACCGGGCCACCCCCTCCTGGACGCCCGTCCTTTGGAACCGTTCCAACACCTGGAGGGCCGACCCCAGGGCTTGACGGCCGATGACCCGTCCTGGAAAAAAATTTCGCCCTAACCGGACCATTTCGCGATCACGGCAGACCGGGAGAATTCGATTTCCTTCGATTTGGGCGATTAACAACCGTAAGGTGTTGGAACCAACGTCTATGGCACCGGCTTTTTTCAAAACGCCTGCGAGTTATGATTTCAGAATTGAAAAGTGATTCATTATAGATAACAAACAACCCGCTGTTTTTCAAGAATCATTTTTTTATTTAGATATTTTGGATGGTTGGGCGTTCTTGAGAAGAGATGAGCGCAGTCTAACATTGACGCCGTTCGACGCCAAGACGGTGAAAAGGCCGAACGGACTAACGTGTAAAAGGCCAGAGTGATAAATTCCTCCCCCCTTAGGTCATTCCATAGGTCAGATATTTGCCCTCTCTTCCTCTCAATATGAAACGATGAATTTATTGTCAATCATAAATCGCCAACAGGCTGCTTAGGATCGGCTCTTCCCTCCTTTTCAATCCTGCCGTTTTGGTGTACATTAAATACGACTGCAATCAGCCAGAGGAGGCTTGAAATGAAACCGGCCGATGATTTGAAGCGGACACTGTTCCGGATCCATGAAAAAGGCTACAAGGCCTACCAGGATATTGAGGGGGAATACCTCTTCTCACAGTATCAATTGAACATTGACCGGGTCCAGGCCGATCCCTTTGCCCCGCCTTCCCGGTTCCGGGTCCTCTATTCCCTGAAAAAGTGGAAGATCATGGCCGACTTCTGGGAAAACCCCGTCCGTCGGGTAGCCTTTGGCGATTATGTGGGACGGCAGGTGCAGCAGGCCATTCGCACCCGATTAAAAAGACAGGGGGGAGGCGGAAAGAGCGGACTGCTGCAGATCGAGGCCGGCGGCCCGGAAATTCTGGAGCGGACCTCCGTGGTAATCGACGGGGAAACCCTGGAGCTTCGTCTGACCGTGGGCTTGCCGGCGGCGGGACGGACCATTCAGGGCCTGGAGGCGGTAGCCATTTTTTTTGAGGAAATCCCCCTGCTCGTGCAACATGGGATCCAGCAAATCCCGAACAAAATACTGGAAGTCAAACGCTTCGTCGATGCCTACGAGGACCAGGAATGGCTACGAGACCAGCTCCGAGGGAAAAAACTGATCGCCTTTATTCCCGAGGGGGCGATTCTCCCCCGGGAAAGCGGGGTCAGCTCCAGGCCCCTGGCCATGGGAGCGGTACCCTTTTGGCCGCCGCAAGATCTAACCGTCACCTTTCAACTCCCCCACAAGGGCCTTCTGACCGGCATGGGCCTCCCCGAAGGGGTGACCCTGATCGTGGGGGGCGGGTTTCACGGGAAATCGACCCTGCTGCGGGCACTGGAACTGGGTATTTACAGCCACATTCCCGGGGACGGTCGGGAATTTGTGGTGACCGATCCCCAGGCCGTAAAAATTCGGGCCGAGGACGGGCGGAATGTGGAAAAAGTGAATATCAGTCCCTTTATTCGATCCCTTCCGCTGTTGGAAGACACCACCCGTTTTCGCACGGAAAACGCCAGCGGCAGCACCTCCCAGGCCGCTAATATTATGGAGGCCCTGGAGATGGACGCCCGGGTCCTGCTCTTGGATGAGGACACCTCGGCCACCAACTTTATGATCCGTGATCGACGGATGCAGGAACTGATACCCAAGGCTCATGAACCCATTAGGCCTTTTGTCGATAAAGTGCGCCCGCTGTACCAGGATTATGGAGTCTCCACTGTTTTAGTCATGGGCGGCTCCGGGGATTACTTCGAAGCGGCCGACCAAGTGATTTGGATGAACAATTACCGGCCCGCCCTGGTAACCGAGGAGGCCCGGGAGATCGCCCAAAGGTTTCCGGTCCGACGATTGCAGGAAGGCGGGAGCGGCTTTGGTGAAATTACCGCACGCCAACCCCAGGCCGAGGCCTTCGATTCCAGCCTGGGGCGCCGGGAGGTGCGAATCGACGCTAAGGGCATGCAAACCGTCCTTTACGGCGACCAGGCCATCGACCTCTCCTATCTGGAGCAACTGGTGGAACCCGGCCAGCTCCGGACCATCGGACGGCTGATCCACCTCTACGAGTCCAAATATTTAAAAGAGAGCGACAATCTGAGGGAAGGGCTGGAGAAAGCCTATCAGGAGGTGAAGGAAAAGGGGATGGACTGCTTGATGCCCTATAAAGTCGGGAACCTGGTCAGGCCACGTCTCCTGGAAGCCGCCGCCGCTGTCAATCGCCTGAGGAGCCTGAAGATAAAGATGGGCTGATGAAACGTTCGGCGTTTAGCGGGCGAAGGGCAGATATCAGATGCTCACATATTAGTATGAAAATAAATAGTTTGGTGGTTATTCCTGCTTATTCAAAATCCCCCTAAATCCCCCTTTGTCAAAGGGGGACTTTAACTCCCCCCTAAGAAAAAGGGGGGTTGGGGGGGATTTTCATCCTTCGGAGTGCCTCAGTGGGTCATGCGGGTTTAAACTGAGAATTTATCTCTATCCGAACGCCGAACGTCTTGGTTTTTATAACGCCCTGCGCTTCGCGCTCCGCGCCCTGCGTCTTTCTACTCAACCCGCAGTACCATTCCCTTCAAATAATAACTTTCCGGAAAAGACAACAAAATCGGATGATCCGGAGACTGGAGGGCCTTCTCCAGTAGAAACACTTTGCGTCCGGCCTTTCGGGCTGCTTCCCGAATCATCTCCAGAAACAGCGTCTCCGAGAAATTGTGGGAACAGGAATAGGTGGCTAAAATGCCGCCAGCGGATCAGACACCCCATGGCCCGCCGGTTCAGTTCCAGATAACCCCGCTGCCCGCCGGCCACCTCCGATTTTTTCCGCGCAAAGGGGGGCGGGTCCAGGACAATCAGGTCAAACCGATCCGCCTGTTTTTCCGCCTCCTTCAAAAAATCAAAAATATTGCCTTTTATGAAACGAATCCGATCGAAGCCGTTCAACCGGGCATTTTCCCTTCCCTCTTCAACGGCCCGGGCCGAGTCGTCCACGGCGATAATCTCGTCGGCCTTTAGGGCCTGGTGAAGAGCGAAGACCCCGGTATAAGAGAAACAATCCAGGACCCTTCCTCCCGGCCGGGTCAAGGTAACCAGCCGCTTTCGGTTTTCCTGCTGGTCAAGATAGGCCCCGGTCTTCTGCCCGCCAAGCAAATCAACCCGGTAGTGGATCTCCCCTTCACGGATGATCACCCGCTCCGGGATTTCACCGGCCAGCACCTTGACCTCCCGGGGCAATTTTTCGATGGTCCGGGCCTCCAGGTCGTTGCGCAGAAGAATGGATCGGGGGTGAAGAAGATCCTGAAAAAGGCCGATCAGCAGTGGCAGAAGACGTTCGGTCCCGGGGATCAGGGTTTGCAGGACTACATAGCCGGCATACCAGTCGGCGATCAACCCGGGAAATCCGTCGGCCTCGGCAAAAACCAGACGACAGGCCTGATCGGCCTGGTCCAGGCAGTTTCTTCGAGGGGCCAGGGCTTTCTCGATAATCAGCCGCCACCTGGCATCATCTATCGGTATTTCCCGGGAAGAAATTCTTCGCAGGGCGATCCGGGAATGAGCGCTGAAAAACCCCCACCCCAGAAACTCGCCCCGTAGAGTGAAAAATGGGGTGACGGCCCCATTCTCGGGTTCCTCGAATCGGGCGATATCGTCCCGGAACACCCAAGGGTGCCCGCTGCGGACCCATCGTTCGCCCTTACCTGTTAAAAACGCCTTTTGGCTGTTCATACCCCTTCCTTTCCCTGATGGAGGGTACCAAAAAAGAAACTCACCGGTTAATAATTAAATATTGATTATTAATAATTTGTCTTCACAAGAGTAGGATTGAACCCACCCTTACTAAAGTCCTCGCCAGGTCAATTATGTTCATGCTTCGCGGCTGCCCCATCCCGGTCTTTCAAAAGGTCTAAGTTTATCACCCCAACGCTTCCCCGCTTCCATCTTCCTTCTTCCTTCTTCTTCCAGTGCCCCACCTACCCCCACTATAAAATAATCTTGACAAAATACACCAGAAATTTGTATTATATGTGCTTTACCGGGCGGGTAGCTCAGCGGGAGAGCATCGGCCTTACAAGCCGAGGGTCACAGGTTCAAATCCTGTTCCGCCTACCATCATGAGTTGCGGGGTCGTAGTTAAGCCGGTTATAACGCCGGCCTGTCACGCCGGAGGCCGCGGGTTCGAGTCCCGTCGACCCCGCCAGAATATCCAAGGGCTTAGAAGAAATTCTAAGCCCTTTTTTTAGCAGTTTTTAACGCGATTCTCAATTCTTGTTGGTTAAGAATGGGAGAATATCGTACTCCTGGAAAAACTGTGGCCCTAAATTTGCCGTCCTGGCCCCTTTCCGATTAATTAACTTCACCATTTCCTTGATCTTTTTTAAAAAAAAGAGGAAAATCCCGGTTAACCAAAATCCGGAGAAGGAGCGAAACCATGGCTACAAAAAAGATGGACTATTTTACGGCCTTGTACGATGTGGCGAAAGTGATCAACGCCTCCCTCGAACTCCCCGAGGTGCTGGACAAAGTCGTTCGGCAGGTTACCGAATCTATGAACGTGAAAGCCAGCTCCCTGCGACTGCTTGACCCCAAGCGTAAACGGCTGATCATGGCCGCCGCCTACGGACTGACCACCGGTTACGTGCGCAAAGGACCGGTACTTGTGGAAAAAAGCGGACTGGACCGCAAGGCCCTCAAAGGGGAAACCATTTGGATTGCAGATGCCCAATCGGATAAAAATTTTCAGTACGGGCAGCGGGCCAAGGAGGAAGGGATTAAATCCGTTCTGGTGGTTCCCCTGGGGGTCGGGAAAAAGGTGATCGGCGTCCTAAGGGTCTACACGGAAAAAACCAGGGAATTCAGTGGCCAGGAAATTCAGTTTTTGGAAGCCGTGGCCAACCTCAGCGCGCTGGCCATTGAAAACGCCCGTTTGCACCAGCATTTGAAAACGGAATGCGCCCTACTAAGCGAATACAAGTTTCGGCTGGACGACAATTAATAAGGAGGCTCACATGATTCGCATCGGGATTAACGGCTTCGGCCGGATCGGACGCCAGGTATTGAAAGCCGTCATGGAGCGGTATCCCCAAACCCTCCAGGTGGTGGCTATTAACGATCTGTTTGACACGGAGACCAACGCCCATCTCTTTAAATACGACACCAATTACGGCCGCTTCGATGGGAAAGTGGTTGTCGAAAAAGATCGCTTTCTGATCAACGGGCAGCCGGTGATCAGTTACGCCTGCAAGGACCCCTCCACCATTCCCTGGGACGATATCGGCGTGGAACTGGTGGTCGAGAGTACCGGCCTGTTTACCACCGGTACCAAGGCCCAGGCCCACCTGGAGGCCGGGGCCAAAAAGGTGATCATTTCCGCCCCGGCCAAGGAAATCGACCTGACCGTGGTGATGGGGGTAAACCAGGATCAATACCAGCCTAAAACCCATCAGATCGTTTCCAACGCCTCCTGCACCACCAATTGTCTGGCCCCGCCCACCCTGGTCATCCATCAGGCTTTCGGGATTGAACGGGGCATGATGGTTACCGTCCACTCTTATACCAACGACCAGCGCATCCTGGACCTCCCCCACAAGGACCTGCGCCGAGCCCGGGCCGCGGGCCAAAATATCATCCCCACCACCACCGGGGCCGCCCGGGCCTTGGCCCTGGTCATACCCGAGCTGGCCGGCCGGTTTGACGGCTATTCCCTCCGGGTCCCCACGCCGACGGTTTCGGTGGTGGATTTGACCATCCAATTGCAGAAAGCCACCACAACCGAGGAATTACGGGAGGTCTTGAAGAAAGCCGCCGGGGGTCGTCTGAAGGGCATCATGGCCTGCGAAGAAGAGCGGCTGGTTTCCATGGATTTCAAAGGGAATGACCATTCTTCCATTGTCGATCTGGAGTTTACCCAGGTGCTTCTGGGGACTATGGTCAAAGTGGTCGCCTGGTATGACAACGAGTGGGGCTATTCCTGCCGGGTAGCGGACCTGGCCGATTTTATGGCCAAACAGGGCTTCTAATCGGAGTGAACCACGCGGCAGGCACGGCGACCTAAGGGGGAAGGCCTTCGCGCTGGTGAGATTGGAAAGCTATTTCCGTATTAAGCACCCCCATGCTAGGGACGGGCACCCCGAAGCATGAAAATAAGGGGCAGACATAGGCCTAAGTTTTTGACATTAATAATTAATAATCAATTGTTAATTATTAATTATTGATGAATGCCTGAGTGGCGCCGGGTTCTGTTTTCGTCCTAAACCCCCATGGCCGCCTGCGGCCACCTACGAAACATGAAGATCCCGGGCAGGGGAGGCTTTAGCCTCCGCGTTTGAGAGAGGCTCGAAAGGTTATTTTCCGCCGCCCTTCTTCTGTTTCTCTTCTATCCTGGCCCAGGTATCCCTCAGGGTGGCCGTGCGGTTAAACACCGGTTTCCCCGGAGTGGAATCCCGTCCGTCCAGGCAGAAGTACCCCAGCCTTTCAAACTGGTAGTGATTTCCTGTTTGGGCTCCTTGTAACTCGGGCTCAACCCAGCAGGAGTCTAAAACCTCCAGCGATTGCGGGTTCAGGGAAGCCTTGAAATCGCCCCCCTCTTTCGCTTCTCCAGGGTTCGGCTTGAGGAAGAGGCGATCATAGAGCCGCACTTCCGCCTGGAAAGCCTGGGAGGCCGAAACCCAATGCAGGGTGGCCTTCACCTTGCGGCCATCGGGCGCGTCCCCGCCCCGGGTGGCTGGATCGTAGGTGCAGCGCAACTCGATTACCTCTCCTGTTTTCTCATCACGCACCACCTCCTGGCAGGTGATAAAATAGGCGTAACGAAGACGGACTTCCCGGCCTGGGGCCAGGCGGTAAAACTGCTTGGGAGGGTCTTCCCGGAAATCGTCCCGTTCGATATAGATCTCCTTAGAGAAAGGCACTTTGCGGTTCCCCATGGACGGGTCTTCGGGGTTATTGACGGCTTCCAACTCCTCCACCCGGTTTTCCGGATAATTGGTCAGCACCACCTTGAGGGGCCGCAGCACGGCCATGACCCGGGGGGCCCTTTTATTCAGATCTTCCCGCAAACAGTGTTCCAACAGGGCCACGTCCACCAGGCTGTCTCGCCGGGCCACCCCGATGCGGTTGCAAAAATCTCGAATCGCCTCCGGGGTGTACCCCCGACGGCGCAGGCCGGAAAGGGTCGGCATCCGGGGGTCATCCCAGCCGCTGACCAAACCCTCCTCCACCAGTTGCAGGAGCTTTCGCTTGCTCATCACCGTGTAGCTGAGGTTCAGACGGGCGAATTCGATCTGCTGGGGATGATAAATCTCCAGTTCATCCAGAAACCAGTCGTAAAGCGGCCGATGGTCTTCAAACTCCAGGGTGCAAATGGAATGGGTGATCTTTTCCAGGGAATCGCAGAGGCCGTGGGTGAAATCGTACATGGGATAGAGGCACCACTTTGGGCCGGTGCGATGGTGCTCGGCGTGCATGATCCGGTACATTACCGGGTCGCGCAGATTTAAATTGGGAGAGGCCATGTCAATTTTCGCCCGCAGGGTCCGGGACCCGTCGGGGAATTCCCCGGCCCGCATCCGGGCGAAGAGGTCCAGGTTTTCCTCGACCGAACGGTCTCGAAAAGGACTGTCCTTTCCGTGTTCGGTCAGGGTCCCCCGGTATCGCCTGACCTCTTCCGCGGTCAGGTCGCAAACGTAGGCCTTGCCCTTTTTTATAAGTTGGACGGCGAAATCGTAGAGTTGTTCAAAATAATCGGAGGCGTAATAGAGGCGCTCATCCCAGCCGAAACCCAGCCAGCGCACATCTTCCTGAATGGATTCCACATATTCCACCTCCTCCTTACTCGGATTGGTATCGTCGAAGCGAAGGTTGCAGAGGCCCCGATAGTCGGCCGCGATGCCGAAATTGATACAAATTGACTTGGCGTGGCCGATGTGGAGGTAGCCGTTGGGTTCAGGCGGGAAACGGGTATGAACCCGGCCGCCGTATTTATGGGTTTCCAAATCATCGTTAATGATGGAACGGATGAAATCCGTTCCCGGTTCTGCAGGGTTTTCTTTCATGGGATCTGGTCCTCAAGTGTCATTTTGTTTTTAACTGGTTTCATCAGTCAGTCTTAATCATATTTTCTTTTGGCCGAGATTCCAAGTTGATTTTTTTCCGGAGGTGGGTTAGATTCACTTTAACCGGATTCTCGCCGAAGGCCAAATAAATAATAGGTTGTTCGCCCTTTTGGGTGGGTGGACCCAGATACGGTATCTTAGGCAGAAATCGACTCCTCTTGGCCGCCGGGTCTGGGCGAAAGGGTTTTCCACATGGCCTTATCGGTTCTAACCCGGGTCCGGGTTACCAAATCTTCTCGGAGGCAGGGCCGGCTCAAGGGGGGTTAAAGGTCTCGGAGTTTGGGCCTGTTTTATATAAAATTAATAAGTTAGGCCCGGATAAGAAATCCGGAGTACCTTTGGAAAACCCTTTCGCCCAGACCCGGCGGCCAGACCAGATATAGGACCTACCCAAGAGGGCGAAGCTTCAAATAATTATTAGAACAGAGAAAGAAAAATAAACCTATGAAACGCGCTTTAATTACCGGGGTCACCGGGCAGGACGGATCCTACTTAACCGAGCTATTACTGGAAAAAGGCTACGAAGTTCATGGCATCCTGCGCCGCAGCAGTTCCTTCAACACCGCCCGCATCGACCATCTGTACGGTGATGCCGGTATCTTCGACAAAACCTTTATCACCCATTACGGGGACCTGACCGATTCCAGCAACCTGAACCGGATACTGGAACGAGTCCAACCCGATGAGATTTATAACCTGGCCGCCCAAAGCCATGTCCGGGTTTCTTTTGAGGTCCCGGAGTACACGGCCGAGGTGGACGCCATCGGAACACTCCGTTTTCTGGATGCCATCAAGAACACGGGCATCAAGACCCGATTTTACCAGGCCTCCACCAGCGAACTCTACGGGAAGGTCCGGGAAATCCCCCAGAACGAATCCACTCCATTCTATCCCCGCTCCCCTTATGGAGTCGCCAAGATTTATGGCTTCTGGATTGTGGTCAACTACCGGGAGGCTTATAACCTTTATGCCTGTAATGGCATCCTCTTCAACCATGAATCCCCTCGCCGGGGGGAAACCTTCGTGACCCGTAAGATCACTCGAGCCGCGGCCCGGATCCGGTTGGGTGTCCAGAAGGAGATGACCTTAGGCAACCTGGCAGCCAAGCGGGACTGGGGGTACGCCCCGGAATATGTGGAAGCCATGTGGCGGATGCTTCAGCAGGACCAGCCCGATGACTTTGTCATTGCCACCGGAGAAACCCATTCGGTCCGGGAGTTCGTCGAGGCGGCCTTCCGGACCGTCGGCCTGGAGATTGAATGGCGGGGCTCAGGGGTCGACGAAGTGGGGATCCTGGCGGGAATTAGTTCGGTGTTCCTGGAGGCCGAACGGGACAGCCGGCCGAACGGTCCCAACGGGCATCGGGAACCGGCGATCCCCTTGGAACAGGCCCAACCGCCGGAGGTTGGTTCGGTCCTGTTGCGGATTGATCCGGTCTATTATCGCCCTACTGAAGTGGATATTCTGATTGGCGATCCGGCCAAAGCCAAGGATAAACTGGGCTGGGAGGCCAAGGTAAAATTCGACCATTTGGCCCGGATGATGGCCCGGGCCGATCTGGAAAAAGTCAGCCAGCGGGGGTATTAATCAAGTCGGTATTTTTAACCTGCAACGAATAACGAGGCACACTAGCGTGAACATTCAAAAAAGATGGCCCGCCGGGTTGGTTCTGCTCCTGCTTTGGGTTTGGGCCGGGATTGTTTGGGCCGGCAACGTTCAAATGCAGGTTCCCGAACCCCGTTTCGATTTTGGGGAATTGGGTGAAGGCGAAACCGTCAGTCATGATTTTAAAATATTGAATATCGGCGCCGAGGCCCTGCAAATTAAAGACGTCCGCCCCGGCTGAGGCTGCGCCGTGACCCGGTTTGACCGGGTCATCCCGCCGGGGGGCGAGGGAAAAGTTTCGTTAAACGTCAATCTCAGGGGGTTTCAAGGGAAGGTCTGGAAGGAGGCCACCATTTTCAGCAATGACCTCCGGCAACCTTCCTTCCAAATCGTGCTTCAAGGCAAAGTCCGACCGTTTATCGAGCTGCGTCCGGGTCCCTCCGTTCAATTCTCTCCGGCCGCCCAAGACGCTGATAAAAAAACCATCGACCTGCTGGCGACCGGTCAGGATTTTAAGGTGTTAAAAATTGAAAATAATTTAAAAGAAAAAATCGGCGCCCAATTGGAAACCATCGTCCCGGGCAGTCATTACCGACTCAAGATCACCAATCTTCAGCGGGAGGGGTCTTATTCCGGCGTCATCAAGTGTTTGACCGATCACCCCCAAAAACCGGAAGTCCTGATACGGATCAGCGCCCTATTCCCTCCAGCAAAATAAATGCACATCCTTAACTTGACCCATCTCTTCCATCCGGCCCATGGCGGGACAGAGATGGCCCTGCTCGAGCTTTCGCGGGAGTTGGTGAAAAGGGGTCATCGGGTCACCGTGCTCACTTCCAATCAACTGGGCTTGGAAGATTTTCGGCGTCCCCAAATTCATCCCTCCCTCCCGGAAGAAGAAACCTGGGAAGGGATCCGGATTATCCGCGTTTGTCTCCGCCCTTTTCAGCGCCTCCTTTTGGCCAAACTGGGAGCCCTCTCCTTGCGAAGTCGATTGCCGGGCGGGGATAGGCTCTGGTACAGGATCCAGGTGCCCCACCTTCCCCAAATGATCCCGAAGGCGCGAAAGCTGAACCCGGATATCCTCTATGCCGTTCCCTTTCCCACTGCCACCCCCTACTATGCCTGGCAGGTGGCCAGCTATTTAGGCTGCCCCTGGGTAATACAGCCCCATATTCACGAAGCCCAGATGAACGAATCCCTGCTGAAGATTCTGAAATGGATCTTTCCCCAGGCCTCGGCCGTTCTGACCAATACGGAACCGGAAAAAAAATTCCTGATTTCCCAGGGGATCGAGCCCTCGAGAATCCAAGTTTTTGGACAGGGTCTCTCCGAAGAGGCCTTGATCCCCGGTGACGGTCAGGCCTTCCGCCGCCGCCA
Source organism: uncultured delta proteobacterium (assembly GCA_963743305.1). Classification (GTDB taxonomy): domain Bacteria; phylum Desulfobacterota; class RBG-13-43-22; order RBG-13-43-22; family RBG-13-43-22; genus CAVQSS01. Next base: position 58,951 of record CAVUPH010000020.1, on the reverse strand, counting down.
GGGCTGGACCGACGAACCATTGATCGTTTTTCTAGGACGGAAGGTGGAGGGGAAGGGGATCGAAACCCTGCTTTCGGCTATGCCGCGGGTCTGGGAAGAAACCCCGCGGGCGGTTCTCCTTTTAGCCGGTCAAACAAGTCCCTATTTTAGGGACCTGCTGGACCGGCTGCCGGTGGGACGTGACGCTCGACTTCGATCTCTGGATAATTTCCCGGAGAAGGAAAAGATCGACCTCCTGGCAGCCGCCGACCTTCTGGCCCTGCCTTCAGCGGTGGAGAGCTTCGGGGTGGTTTTCCTGGAGGCCTGGGCCCAAAAAAAGCCGGTGATCGGAGCGAATATTCCGGCCGTGGCCGCCCTGGTGGAAGCTGGGGAAGATGGGTATCTGGTGCCCTTCGACGATCCGTCGGCCCTGGCCCAGGCCATGCTCAAGCTGTTGAAAGATCCCGATCAACGCCGGCGAATGGGCGAGGCCGGGAGGGCCAAGGTCCGGGAACGATTTACGGTCGGGAAAGTGGCGGAAAAGATGGAGACCCTTTTTCTGGAACTGATTACAACCAGGGGAAATACGAATGAAGAATATCGAACGACGGAAGTTCGAATTAAGAAGTGAGCCACTTTATGCATTCATTATTCCTTGTTCGATATCGCTAACCAGGGCGGCACGCGGGCTCGCCTTTCCCTTGGGACGTCATCATCGGAATTCAGTGTTCGATATTCGATATTCGTTTTATTTATCGTATTTGGTATAACCAAGCGATGAACAACCAAGCCTCCATCTCCGTTTCCGTCGTCATCTGCACCCTCAACCGGGAGGAGTCCCTGCTCCATGTCCTTCGTCTGTTGAAGGACCAGACGGTCCGGCCCTTGGAAATTCTGGTGGTGGACCAAAGCACGCGATCCTTCCCCAAAGTAATGGCCTATCTCCAAGGAGAGGGTCAGGGCATTCGGCATCTGACCCTATCGCCTCCTTCCACTACGGCCGCTCGTAATCTCGCCATCCGCGAGACCCAAGGCGAAATCGTACTTTTCCTGGATGACGACGTCCTTTTTCAGCCCGACCTGATCCGGCATCATCTGGAAAATTATGAAGATCCTTCCATCGGCGCCGTGAACGGCCGGATCATGTACGAAGGGGCCGAGGAAAACAACGAACCCTGGGCGGCCTGCCTGACCCGCACCGGGGCTTATCTCCGGAACTTCACCACCAACCAGCGCTGTGAGCTGCCCACCCTGTACGGATGCAATATGTCCATCCGCAAAAATGTCCTCCAGGAGGTCGGGGATTTCGATTTGAACTATTGGGGAAATTTCTTGTGGGAGGAAGTGGATTACGCCCTGCAAATCCGCCGCAAAGGCCATCGGATTCAATACGAACCCCGGGCCTCGGTCTTTCATGTCATGGTCAAACAGGGGGGCAGCCGCAACCCTTTACCGAATGCCTACCTGGAAAGCTGCATCTTCAATGACTGGTATTTCTTCTTCAAGTATATCTCTTGGGGCTACTGGCCCTTCCTCCTCTACCGGCAGAAAAGGATCTGGTGGAATTACGGGCGACGTAACCGAATGAATATCCTACCTCTATTCAAACAAATCCAAAAGGCTTGGCGAAAATCACCTGCCCTTTAATGATACGCGCGTAAAAAGTCTGAAAACGGTTATCAGCGGGGCCGGGGCTTAATCTCGACCGCGGCCTGGGGATGGGCTTTTGGCGAACCCCTGAGTAACTCCTCAAATAATATCAGATGGGCCTTAGCGGCCGATCTGGTAAGAAAATTTCAATGCTTGTCCCTGGCCGGCCAGTCCTAATTGTTTCCTCCGTTCGGGAGAAGCCAGAAGTCGATCGACGGCTTGGGTCAAATCTTCGACCGTATTTCCTTCCAGCACGACCCCTCGGTCCCCAACCAGTTCCGGCATGGCCCCCAGAGGGGTGCAGACCACCGGCTTACCGGAGAGCATTCCCTCCAGCAGGAAAATGCCCCAGCCTTCTTCCTCCTGGGAGGCCAGGACCGTGATATCCGCCGCATAGTGATACCAGGGGACCTCGTCCCGGGGTACCACGCCGTCATAGCGAAAAAAATCATCTAAACGGTTTTCGATCAAGAAAAGACGGACCTGCTCCTGAGTCTGTCGGTCGGTTACCCCGGTGGAGATGACCAAAAGCTGCGGAAAACGGTCCTTTAAGTTTCTGACGGCCTGGAGGACCTGGAGGATGCCTTTGTTCAGCCGCAGGGGGCTGGTGTAGACCACCAGCCGGCCGGCCAGGCCCAGCTTCTGCTTGGCCTCCTCCGGGTCGAGGCGAGGCCAATCCGCGGTTTCCGCGCCTACGGGAATGACCCGGACCCGATCCGGCTGAAAACCGCGGCGGATGAGACGATCCCGCCAGTATTGGGAAACGGTGACCACGGTGAACTTTTTGGCCAAGTGGTCACCCCAGGAATGATATATGGTTTGAAAAGGCTTGCGATAGGTATCGGCCGAAAAAAGAAACCGGGACCAAGGAGCCTGCCGGAAGAGGTGAAAGACGGCGGCTACCGATGCCCGGGGACGGAATGGGCCGGAATGACAGAGATGGTTGACGATGTTGGAGGGGCCCCCTACGGAGTAGAGGATATCGTAGGGTTCGCGCACCAGTTTACGTAACTCCCCGACGGCGGCCCACTTGGCCTGGAGAAAGGAGAACCGCCTCCCCTTATCGGGTGAACGGCCAAAAGTGAAGTCGACCGAACGAGAAATCACCCGTAGCCCCGAATCCCAGACGACATCCCGGGGCGGCACCAGCGTGATAAGGGATACCTCCACCCCCAGACGCACCAATTCCTGAGCCACCCGGGCGACATATAAATTGCCGCCGGTGGCCAGACCCAAACGATCTCCGAGGAAGGCAACGCGCAAAGTCCACCTGACTAAATTCGAAATCCGAAATTCGAAATCCGAAACACCCTCTACTTCGATAGCGATCTGGGAACTCGTGATTCACCCAATCCCCCCACCCCCCCCCGTCGAGGGAGGGAGTGGTGTGGTCATTTGCAATTTTGAACCTTTGGATTTGTTTCGGATTTCGGATTTCGGTTTCGAGTTTGACCTCTGCAACTACAAGATTATTTTCTTTATCCATTACCGGTTACCCTTCAAAGACCTCCAGCGTCTTTCGGGCGCTATCCTCCCAGGAAAATTGCCTCGCTCGCTCCAGTCCGGCCTCTCGGAGTCGTTCTTTGAGTCCCCCCTCCTCGACCAGGCGGAGAATGGCCTGGGATATTTCTTCCGGGCTGGAGGGATCGACCAGCAACCCGGCCTGGCCCACTACTTCGGGCAGAGCACTGACCCGGGAGGCGATCACCGGGCAGCCGGACTGCAACGCTTCCAGCAGGGGCATACCGAAGCCCTCGTACCAACTGGGATAGACGAAAAAATCGGCGGCATTGTAAAAAAGGACCCGTTCTTCATCGGACACATAGCCGGTCCAACGGACCCGTTCTTCCAGGCCGAGGGTCTTAATAGCCTCAAAGATTCCCTCCCATTTCCAGCCTTTCTGGCCCACCAGGACCAGGGAATGAGGAACCCGCTCTTTCAACGGGGCAAAGGCCCGCAACAAGGTCATCAGGTTTTTACGGGGTTCCAGGGTTCCCAGGAAGAGGATAAAAGGCTGGTCCAACCCATACTTCCGGAGAAGACCGGCAAAAGCCGAGGGGTCGCTGATCGGGCGAAATTGAGGGTCAGCCCCGTGATGAGTGACGGTGATTCTTTCAACCGGGACCTTGAATAAGCGGATCAGGTCGTCACGGGTGGATTCGGAGACGGTGATCAAATGATGGTAGTTTCGGAGCATGACCGGGTAGGCCCAACGATCCAGCAGCTTCTGTACCGGGTTAAAGACGAAGAAGCCTGGAAAGAGATAGCGGACCAGATCATGAACCACCATGACCCCTTTGACGCCCGAAGGAATCCGCGCCGGACCGTAAAGGCCGGGAGAAAAAACCAGGTCAAATTGGGGCAAGACTTTTGGGACTTCCAGCAGGTTCCAGCGGCTGACGGAAAGGGGTCCGGCAGGGAGAGGGAGGTTCACCTGTCCGAACTGCTCCCGAAAGGCGGTGGCCTGCAGCCGATGATCGATCAGGGTATAGCGATGGTGCGGGGCCAGCCTTTTCATGGTCAGCAAGACCTGGTGCAGGTAATGGTCCATGCCGACTTTTTGCTCGCTGATTCCACCGTAGATGACGCCAATATGAAGCGACCGGGAGCCCATCGTTCGCCAGCATAATCAGGGAGGCCCTAAAAGTCAAACCGCTTTTCCGGACAGGGTTGACAAGCCCGGGGGAGGTTGCTAATCTAAGCGGATTCTTGGCCGATTACTGCAGGGGAAAGAAAGGGAATTCATTTATGCCCAAGGCTTTGATTACCGGCATATCCGGACAGGATGGCTCCTACCTCACGGAGCTCCTTTTGGATAAAGGCTATGCCGTACACGGCATCGTCCGTCCGGCCACCCTGGAAAATCCAGAGATGCGCCTGGCCCATCTCCAGGCCCACCTGGGCCGGATCCAACTCCACGCCGTGGAACTGAATTCCCTGACCAGCACCCTTCGCGTCCTCAGGGAAATACAACCCCAGGAGTGTTATCACCTGGCCTCGGAAAGCTATGTCAGCCCCGGCTTTGATAACCTGCGAGAAATGATGCATGCCAACCTCTATACTACCCACAACCTACTGGAGGGCCTCCGACAAATCAACAACGACTGCCGGATCTATTTTGCCGCCAGCAGCGAAATGTTCGGCGATGCGCCCCATTCCCCTCAGGATGAAGAGACTCCGTTTCATCCGCATTCGGCTTACGGTCTGTCCAAATTAGCGGGCTTCCACCTTGGCCGCTTTTACCGCCGCCATCATGGGCTGCACCTTTCCAGCGGCATTCTCTACAATCACGAATCGCCGCGACGGGGTCCGCAGTTTGTTACCCGCAAGGTTTCCTCTTTCGTCGCCGGGCTAAAAAAAGGCCGATCCGGTAAGCTCCATATGGGCAACCTCGAAGCCTGCCGGGATTGGGGCCATGCCCGGGATTACACCCAGGCCATGTGGCGTATGGTGCAGCAGGATCGTCCGGATGACTACGTGATTGCTACCGGGGTCCCCCATACGGTTCGGGACCTGCTCTCGGCTGCCTTTGCTTGTATTGGAAAGGATTACCAGGACTATGTGCAGGTAGACTCGGTTTTTTTCCGGGAAAAGGAACCGGTGGATCTAATCGGCAACGCTCAAAAGGCCCATCGTCTTTTAGCCTGGCAGCCCCGGATATCCTTTGAGGAAATGATCCGCGAAATGGTCGAAGCGGACCTCAAAGGCTGAACACCCTTTACCAATTTTTCAAAAATCCCTCCCAACCTCCCTTTTTGAAAGGGAGGAGTCTTCCGGAACTTGGGTTCCCCCCTTTGAAAAAGGGGGGTGAGGGGGGATTTCTCGGAGGGTTTATTCCATTAAAACCCTTTTGTTTATAATGGCCTGGGCAATTAAACTCCATCCTCAAGTCCTTCCATCAAGCGGTTAAACAGATCGACCGCAGCTCGATCCATTGCTTCCAGGGCATCCATTCCCAACCCCGCGCCCTGCACCACCCGGTCCCGCTGCTCCTGGGAAACGATATCCCCCGGGGCGTGGGTGTCCGAGTTCAATACCAGTTGGGCCTTATACTCCTGTGCTAGCCGCGCCACATGCCCGTTGGTCAACGAGTGCCCTTTTCGGGAAGTCACTTCCAAGTAGACCCCTTTTTCTGCCGCCAGACGCGCTTCCTCGACCGTAATCAGGCCCGGATGGGCCAGGAGATGAACACCGGCCAGGATGGCCGCCCGATTCGTTCCGGGAGGGACCGGTTCTGCGATGGTTTCGCCGTGGACTACGATCAGCCTGGCGCCTAAATGCTTGGCGACCGCCGCTAATTCGCCGATCGTTTCCGGAGGCACATGGGTTAATTCGATGCCCGGCAGGACCTGGATGATTTGGTAGCGGTTCAGTTCCCGAGCGACCTGGACCAGCCGGGGGACCACGTGGTCCAAATTCGACCGATCGGCGTGGTCGGTGATCGCCCAGTAGCGGTAACCGCGGACTTCGGCCCGACGCACCAGTTCCGAGGGCAAAAGTGCCCCGTCGCTCATCAGGGAATGGCTGTGTAAATCAATCATGAGGTCCTCCCAATCTTAAGGTGCTGACATAGTATGATTGGTACTAATTCCCCTTTTTCATTTTTTTAAAAAATCCCTTCCAACCTCCCTTTTGTAAAGGGAGGGGTCTTTCGGAAAAAAGCCTTCTACTCCCCCCTTAGAAAAAGGGGGGCGGGGGGGATTTTCCTCCTTCGCGGGCGCCCCTCCAGGACATGGGGGTTTAGTCTGAAAATTTATCTCGCCCATTTGAGCCAAAAAATCAAATAGAGCCTACCCCCGGCCCAGCCTCCGACAGTATCGGCCAGGACATCGCCCACCGTGGCAAAACGACCCGGGACAAACCATTGGTGAAATTCATCTCCGACGCCATAAAGCAGACAAAAAAAGCTGACCACCGTCACTGAAGATAGACCCCGAAAATCAAAGGCATAGGCCCTGATCACCCGACCGGCCAGAACCCCCAGGATAGTGTACTCCAAAAAGTGATATAGCTTATCCGAGGAAAAAAACTCCGGGGGCTGGAAAATAAAGCGCGTTTGGGAGGATAAATAAAAGATCACCAGGCAGTAGAGGGAAAAAGGAAGAACCGTGGACCACCAGCAGGGTTTCGGAAGGGTTAAGGGGTTTAAAGGTCCGGCGAAGCGCATTCACTGAGGCTACATTTTATATTTTCCGAAGTCATCCGGATCCAAACCCTCCAGGACTTCGGTCCATTTTTTCCCATCATCGGAGTGGATTTCCTCTTTGGCCCCCAGATCAACGGCCTTGGATTTTTGAATGACTTCTTCATCAACAAATATAGGGGCTTGCATACGGAGGGCCAGGGCTATGGCATCACTGGGTCGGGCGTCCATGGTGAGCTCTTGGTCCTGGGTTACCAAGTAAACCAGGGCGTAAAAGGTATTTTCTCGCAGATCGCAAATTTCGATACGCGCCACTCGGATGTTCAATTGGTCTAATAGATTTTTCATCAAATCGTGGGTCATGGGCCGGGAAAATTTTACATTTTCCATCTCGCTGGCAATCGCCGTAGCCTCTAGCAACCCGATCCAGATCGGCAGGGTTTTGTCCCCTTCCAAGTCCTTGAGTATAATGATGGGACTATTGGTCATGGGATCGATCGTCAAACCGTACACTTTCATGCGAAGTAACATGGGGCCTCCCCGTAATTCCTTATTGAAGCGGAGGGATCATCGTCCCTTTGAAAGAGTGCGCGTACCCCTTATCGATTTTGACCGACAGGGTGGTCCCTATTTTTATTCCGGATAACGCCACGTTAACAATTTTATTGGTCCGGGTCCTCCCCATCCACTGTCGGTCGGACTTCTTACTCGGCCCTTCCATCAGCAGGATTTGGATCGAGCCCACCAGGGCTTGGTTCCGGTCCAGGGTGATCTTTTTTTGAACGCCCTGCAATTCCGATAACCTTCGGCTTTTTTCGGCTTCCGGAATTTTGTCCGGAAAATGGCTGGCCCGGGCCGGCGGACGATCCGAATATTTAAAGGAAAACAAGTCGTCAAACTTTACGGATTGGATTAACTCCAGGGTTTGTTCAAAGTCGGCGGGGGTCTCCCCGGGAAAACCGACCAGGGCATCGGCCGTAATGGCGATCTCCGGGCATTGATCCCGGAGCGATGCGATCCTTTCCAGGTAAAGATCCCGGGTGTAATGCCGGTTCATCCTTTTCAGCACCCGGTCGGATCCGGACTGAAAGGGAAGATGGATGTGCTCACACAATTTGGAAAGACGTCCGAAACAGCGAGTCAAGGCCGGCGACAAGTCCTTGGGATGCGACGTAGTAAAACGAATACGTTCCAAGCCCTGCACCTCTTCCATTTGTTCCAAAAGCTTAACGAAGCCCAGACCTTCTTCCCCGGGCCGGTCGAAGGAGTTTACATTTTGTCCCAAAAGCAGGACCTCTTTCACTCCCTGAGCTGCCAAGGATTGCACCTCTTGCAGAATTTCCCGGCTGGGTCGACTGACCTCCGGTCCCCGGACATAGGGGACTACGCAATAGGCGCAATAATTGTTACACCCCTGCATGATAGTAACCGAAGCCTTGGCCGGCGAGGATCGAAACGTCGAAGAGGACGGCCGGTAAGCAACCGCCGGGTCCATTTCGGTTTGGGAAAGGCGACGGCCTTCTTCTTCCACGGCCTTAACCAACCCGGGCAGCCGGCTGATCCAGCGGGTGCCAAAAACCAGATCCAGGTGGGGGATCCTTTCCAGAAGTCTCTCTCCTTCCTGTTGGGCCACACAGCCCCCCATGCCGATAATCAGATCCGGCCGCCTGGTTTTTAGACTTTTCAGTCGCCCCAACAGGCTATAGGCTTTTTCCTCGGCTTTTTGCCGAATACTGCAGGTATTGATCAGGATCAAATCTGCCTCTTCCGGAAGTTCGGTGCGCTGGTAATCATGTTCCGCTAAAATTTGGGCCATGAGTTCCGAATCCCGGTCATTCATCTGGCAGCCGAAAGTGGATATGTGAACTTGCTTCATGATTTTTATTCTACCCCGATTGGGGGGGAGAATTCAAGGGACAAAAAAAGGAGTAAAAAAACCTTGACTTGGCAACTTGAAAGGATAGAAGAATAATTGACCGAATTATTCAATGGGTAAAATCAGGAAGAAATACTATTTTTCTAAAGAATAAGAAGAAGGCTGATGATTCCACTTAAAGACGACAGTCCTATTGAGCGTTTTCCGTTTATAACCTTAGGGATCATTGCCATCAATGCCTTGGTCTATGTCTATCAACTCACCTTACCCCCCCTCGATTTGGAAGCTTTGATCTTTCGTTATGGGGCCATCCCCTATAACCTGACCCATCCCCTGGCCAAAGATCTCCTCTACGTAACCGCCTTGCCACCCGTCTTCACTATTTTTACTGCCATGTTTTTGCATGGCGGGTTCATCCATTTGGCCAGCAATATGCTCTACCTTTGGATTTTCGGGGATAATATCGAAAACGCCCTCGGACCTCTCCGCTTTATCTTGTTTTACTTAATCTCCGGTTTCTTCGCCGCCCTGTCCCATATCCTTTCAGACCCTAATGCCACCATCCCCATGATTGGGGCCAGCGGGGCCATCGCCGGCATCCTGGGGGCTTACCTGATCTTATTCCCCCGGACGAATGTCTCCACTCTCTTTATTTTCGTGATCATTATTCGAATTATCAAGGTGCCGGCCGTCCTGGTCCTCGGTTTCTGGTTCCTCATTCAACTCCTGAATGCCGGAACCGAAGGAGGATCGGTGGCCTGGTATGCCCACATCGGGGGGTTTATCACCGGGATTTTTCTGATTAAAATCCTTAAACCGGCTCCCGTCCGCCACTATCGATTACCCTGATTAATCGTCTATTTCTTCTTTTCCGAAACCGATCCGATCTTCACTTTTTTGAAACTGCCGCATCCCTGTCATCGGCTGAATCCAATTTATCCCCATTTAAGTTTGGTGCGCAGAATTTCAAAATAATTTTTTAGGGGTGATTTTATAAGCGTAATTTGCCCTGTTGCCCTTTGGACCTGGACCAAGTCTCCGGGCATCAGAGGATAGCCGATTTGCCCGTCGATCGTCAACCAGACATCTCGGGCCTTGGCCCCGAGGCGAATGTCGATTACCGAGTTGTCTTGTAGAATAATCGGCCGGTTGGTCAAGGTAAAGGGACAGATGGGCGTAAGGATGATGGTCCGGAGGGCCGGGTGGAGGATAGGCCCCCCGGCCGCCAGGTTATAGGCGGTCGAACCGGTAGGGGTGGCAACGATTAACCCGTCTCCGCGGTAGATGGTTAGAAACTGGTTATCAATACTGGTTTCCAGATCGATAATTCGGGCCAACGCACCCTTATTGATCACCATGTCGTTGAGAAAAACGGTGGGCTCCAGAACCTGGTCTTGACGGACGATCTGTGCCTTCAACATCATTCGGGTTTCCGTTTGAAAATCGCCTTGGAATATTTTTTCCAGGATGGAGTAGAATTCCTCCAAGGCAATTTCCGTTAAAAAACCCAGCCCCCCCAGATTGATCCCCAGGATGGGTGTTCCCTGGCCGCCGTAAAGACGGGCGGCCTTCAACAACGTTCCATCCCCACCCAGGACTAAAATGAGGTCTGCCGGTCCGTCTGTTGGGTTCCATTCGCTGCCGGGATCCTGCTCCTCATCCCAAAAAACAGAAAGACCCATTTCCCGGGTCAAGCGATCTTTGATGATCCGGGCCTCCCGATGGGCCATTAAATTATTCTTAACTACCAACTGAATTATTCGAGGTTTAGTCTCCATTATCCAACTTTATGCCGTAGGCCTTAATTTTTTTGTGCAGGTGGCTACGTTCAATCCCCAAGGCCTCGGCGGTTTGGGTGATATTTCCCTGGTGTTCCTGCAGTTTCCGGACAATAAATTCTTTTTCAAAGCGGATCTTGGCTTCCTTGAAATCCTTTTCCTGCAAGAAGGCCGGACCGGCGGCACCCGGGCTATCCGTCCCGGGCTTCTTGGTTAGATGGTCCGGCAGGTCATCGGCCGCGATGATCGCTCCCGGGGTCATAATTACCAATCGTTCGATCAGGTTTTTCAACTCCCGCACATTACCGGGCCATTCGTACTCCCTCAATAAATCATAAGAACGCGGATCCAGGTTTTTCTTATCCGTTCCGGTCTTAAGGGCGTATTCTTTCAGAAATTCTTCGATCAAATCGGGCAAGTCCTCTTTTCGCTCTCGCAGCGGCGGCACTTCCAAAGGGATGACATTGAGGCGGTAATAGAGGTCCTCCCGAAAATTCCCCAGGCTGATTTCCTGCTCCAGGTCTTTGTTGGTGGCGGCAATCACTCGGACATCCACGACGATTGTTTTCCCGCCGCCGACTCTTTCAAATTTTTGCTCTTGAAGGATCCGAAGAATTTTGGCCTGGGTTTTCAGGCTCATATCTCCGATTTCATCCAAAAACAAGGTGCCTTCATGGGAAAGATCAAATTTACCTTTTTTTTGGTTGGTGGCGCCGGTAAAGGCCCCCCGCTCGTGACCGAACAATTCGCTTTCAATCAACTCCTCAGGAATAGCGGCACAGTTGACCTCCACAAAGGGCTTGTTCTTCCGTTTGCTCAATCGGTGAATGGTATGGGCCACGATCTCTTTCCCGGTGCCGTTTTCTCCCCGGATGAGGATCCAAGCGCTGGTGGGGGCCACGATGTCAATCTGTTGTTTCAGCTTTTGGACGGGTTCGCTGTGACCGGTCAGTTGATGACGCGCCTCCTCTTTCTGCCGGAAGAAAAGGGTTTCCTCCTCCAGGAGGCGGTAGTCCAGGGCCTTGCGGATGGCGACCGTGATCCGCTCCAGGGAGAGCGGTTTTTCAATAAAATCATGGGCACCTAGTTTCGTGGCCTTGACCGCCGTTTCAATGGTGCCGTGAGCGGACATCATGATGACCGGCAACTGAGGATGGGTCGTCTTGATCCACTGAAGCACCTCGATCCCATCGAGTCCGGGCATTTTGATGTCCAGCAACACCAGGTCCGGATTCTCCTCTTCTGCTTTTCTAAGGGCCTCGTGTCCGTCACGAGCGCAGATCACCTCATAGCCTTCGTCCAGCAGTATCTGCTGGACCGACTTCAGGATTTCCGGTTCGTCGTCTACTACTAAAACCAGTTTGGGCAAGGAGCTCCCCGATAAAACAGAATCCCGGCTGACCGGCAAAGATCTGCAGTCTCTTTTATCACGGATAGAACCGAGTGAAAAGAGATTTCCTTAAACCTCCAAAGGCAGTTCAATAGTGAAAATGGTCCCCCGGGGTTCGTTGTTTCTGACCCGGATATGGCCCCGGTGATCGGAGATGATGGAACTGGCTATGGTCAACCCCAACCCGGTGCCTTCTTTCTTAGTGGAGAAATAGGGCTCGAACAGCCGGTCCTTATCTTGTGGAGGGATGCCCTTTCCGGTATCCGACACTTCGATAAGGGCCATTTTAAGCAGGGGATCATAGCCGGTTTTTATCGAGATCTCTCCCTGGCCCTCAATGGCCGCCACGGCATTATCGAAGAGGTTAATCATCACCCGTTTGATTTGTTCTCGATCCAACATAAAAGAAGGCACCTGGCTGTCGGGTTCAAACGAAAACCGGATGTGCTTGTGGCTCTCCTGGTAAAGAACCAGGACTTCCGGAATCAGGGTGTTCAGGTCATTTTGGCTTAAGGTAACCGCCGGCAGTCGGGCAAAGACAAAAAATTCATTGACCAGTCGGGTCAGTTCGTCCACCTGGTTGATAATGGTCTGGGTGCAATCATCAAAAATATCACGGCCGCTCGGCAATTGGTCCAAATATTTTTTCCGCAACCGTTGGGCCGACAGCTTGATAGGCGTCAAGGGGTTTTTGATCTCGTGGGCCAGTCGCCGGGCCACTTCTCGCCAGGCCGAAACCTTTTGGATCTTTTCGATCTCGGTCAGATCATCGAAGACGATAACCAGCCCCAGGTATTTCCCCTCTTCGTCCCGTAACATGGTTATTTTTACCAGCAGGGTTAAGGTCCGATCCCGCAAAGGGACTTGTAATGATCGCTCCAGCGTTCCTTTCTTGAGCCCGTCCAGATTGGCGACTACGTCCTGCACCAGGGCGAAATGTTCCGGCCGGAGCACCTCTCGATAAGGCCGTCCCAGGACTTTTTCGGTTTTGATATTGAGCATTTCCTTGGCGGAGGTATTGATGATGCTGATCCGGCCCACAACGTCCACCGAAATGACTCCGGCCCCGATATTGGCCAAAATGGTTTCCATGTACCTCCGCCGCTGGTTGATTTCCTCATAGCTTTTTCGGAGTTCCTCATTGATTCTTTCCAGTTCGGTCTGACCCTCCTTCAGGTCGGCCGTCATTTGATTAAAAGATCGGACTAACAGCCCGAATTCATCCTTGGCGTCCAGGTCGATAGTAAAATTATAGTCCCCCTGAGCGACTCGGAAGGTGCCCTCGGCCAGCCGTTGAATGGGGATAGTAATCCCTTTGGCCAAATAAAAACCAAACCAGGTGGCCGAAAAAATAATCAGCAGGGTGACAATCGAGAGAATGATTAAGTAGGTAAATTTGATAGGATTCTTCAGTAACTGCATCTGGCGGTAGCCTTCCAGACCGCTCGAGATGGCGTCCATTTTTCGCATCAGGGTTTTGGGGAAATAGGATACTACCACCAGGGTGGCCGCCGCTGCTTTGGATTGCGATTTGTCCCAAACCGGGACTCCGGCAATGAAGAAGTCCCCTTCCGGTGTTGATTGGATGTCGGTAATTCCCGAGGGCTGGAAACCCTTTTGGATAAAGGACAGGGACGGGGCGTTGAAAAATTCAAGAAAGGCTTCCGGTCGGGCAACCTGGAAACGTCGCTCCATGTTCGGCAGGTAAAGGGCCACCCAGGACAACCCATATTCCTGGAGCTTGTCCTGCAGTAATTTCTGAACCTCCAGGGAGTTGGCGGGGCTTAAGGCGCCCGGCTGCGCCAAGTCCTGGGAAATCTGTTGCGCATAAGTCCGAGTTCCCCTCTGGGAGGATTGGTAATAGGCCTTGCCCACGTCCAAAGAATCTTCGAGAGACCTTTCCAGATGAATGGTGAACCAGTAATCCATTCCGGTGGTCATAAATTCGTAGGCGATCACAAAAAGCACTATGGTGGGAATCAGGGAGAGGGTGACAAAACCCATGACCAGTTTGGTACGTATTTTGGAACCCAGTATTTTACGCTTTCGTTCCAGGAACAGCTTGGAAAGATTCCGGACAACTAAGAAGATCAACAACAGCAGGAGGATGATATTAATATTGATGAGGGCGAAGAGAATCACCCGCTGGGTCGTGGAAAAGGGAATTTCGGTGCGGAGGATCTTGGTTTCCCAGAAGGTTATGGCAATGACCACCACCGAAGTAATGACGATGATGATCCGTTCTCTTCTTCGGCGGCGGTGTTCCTTTTCCTCCTCCGGGAAATCCGTTTTTAATCCTTTGAGGTGCTGAGCCATAGGCGGGCAGCAATAATAAAAGCCGGGGTCAATTGCTTAGTAGTTGAATTCCACCACATACCAATCGGTTTCAAAATCCCACAAGGAGACAAAAAAGAGGATGTAGTGCAGATAAAGAGGCAGGGTGACCTTATTCAACTCCGCTTTTATCCGCAGTTGGTATTGATTGTTTCTTTCTAACTGCTTCAGCGGAATCAGTTGGATATTACTGACATCGGCCATTATCTCCTGGGCCTTGGAGAATTCCTTGACAATAAAGGTCTGGTTTCCCCGTTCACTCAGCGTGAGGTTAAATTCCTCCCTCAGGGAATCATATTTGATGGTGTGATGAAGTTTAACGGCGGATAATTTCTTGTTGGGCCAAAAATTACGCGGTTGGTAGATCTCTATAAAAAAGGTAAAGGTGGTGGGAATGCCGCTCATGATCGCCTTGTTCATATCCGGCGTAAAACACCCCTTGGTATTAAAGTAGACCAGCAACTGGTCTCGATTATTGGTTACGATAATATCGGCAATCTGGGCCTGTTTACCCCAGAGCATCGAGGTCAAGGAGAAAACCAGGACCAGACTAATCACCCCTAAGAGACAGGAATATTTTGATATTTTTGAAAAAAACCCACTCATAGCCGTATCTTATCAGAATATCGAAAAAAAGCAAGCAGGCAGCGGGAAATTTATTGAACTGAATCTAAATTTTAGCGGGGGATAAGGAAATAGGGGGGGTAGGCTAAGGGATCGTTTACCACTGGTTAGGAGGGTTCGTTCCGTTGACCGGGGTGACAATTTTGTAATTTGCGGGGTCGGAAAGCAGCGTCTGGACCAGATTTCGATGAAGGGTATGCCCGGATTTATGGGCGACGACATGGCCTCTGATCGGCATACCGATCAGAGATAAATCACCGATCAGGTCCAAGATCTTATGACGAACAAATTCATCTCGGAACCGCAGCCCTTTCTCGTTCAGGACTCCGGAACGATCGATCACGATGGCATTTTCCAAAGAACCGCCCTGAGCAAAACCACTTCTTTTGAGGCTTTCCACTTCTTCCAGAAACCCAAAAGTGCGAGCCCAACCGATCTCCTGAACAAACGATTTATCCTCGACCGCGACCGTGAGCGATTGGTTCTGCAGGAGCGGGTGATCGTAGTCGATGGTACATGATATCCTGAATTCATCCGCCGGGAGCAACGTGACTTTACTCCCGTTTTCCCGGACCTCTACCGGTCGTTTAACTACCAGATATTTTTTTGTTTCCTCTTGTTTTTTCAGGCCGGCTTCATGAAGCAAACGGATGAAAGGACCGGAACTCCCGTCCATAATCGGGACCTCCGATGAATCCAGTTCAATGGAGGCATTGTCGATGCCTAATCCGGATAAGGCCGCTAACAGGTGTTCCACGGTGGAAATTCGATACCCGTTGTACCCGATGGAAGTAGCCAATTGGGTGGCCACCACCTGGGTATTTTTGGCTTCAATAACCGGGGAATTGGGAAGATCCACCCGGACAAAGCGGATCCCTGAATCCGGTTCAGCCGGCTTTAAGGTGAGGTTGACCTTCTTCCCGTTATGAAGACCTATTCCGGCGCACCCGGCTTCTCGATTAATCGTACGTTGATGGATTACCATGACAGAAGATACATATGCAATCGAGGTGCCAATAAAACCATTTGGGCCTCATCAAAATAACTTAAATGATTTAACTAAATTTTTTCATTAAGAGCCTGGATGCCTGCGGTAGAACTTTCTGTGGACTGTGTTAAATAAAACACACCTTAATGGATAATAAACGAAAAGACAAGGAGAATGTTGGGCGCATTTACCGTTTGACTATTGGCCCTGACTTGGATAAAAGAAACCCTTATGATCCGAGTTTTCAAAGGGTTACTTTTAATCCTGCTTGCCTTTCAACTGTCTTCCTGTTTTTATCGACCCGTTGGTCCTCCGCTAACCTCTCCTGAGCCCTGTATCCTGGAACTGATTTCCGAGAAGGATTGGCCCCTGCTGGATGACGACGCCGACCGGGAAAGCCTTCGGCAAGCCCTGACCCAAAGTTTGATCTACCTCCAGAAGAGCTCCCCTCAAAAGACCTATCCTCTGGGAACTCGGGAAATTTCCAACGAAGAAATCCGATCCACCTTATCTCTTCTTCAGGAACTTCTGAATACCAATATGGATGTTCCTTCCCTGGAGCGGGAATTGAAGGCCCGGTTTAATTTGTACCAACTGGTATTCCCAAACCGATCAGCCTCTCTTTTAACAACTGGATATTATGAGCCTACTCTGGCCGCCAGTCGGGTCCCCTCCGATAAGTTTCCTTTTCCTTTTTATCAAAAACCGGATGACCTCCTGACCATCGACCTCGAGAATTTCTCCAACAAATACAAGGGGGAACGGCTGATCGGACGATTATTGGGCCGAAAGGTCCTCCCTTATTTTTCCCGCCGGGAGATCGATCAGGAAGGGAAATTGGCCGGCCGGGGCCTGGAGTTGTATTGGACCGATGACCGTTTGAAGCTTTTTTTCATGCAGATCCAGGGTTCGGGCCGCCTGGTGCTCGAAGACGGCGCCTTCGTTCAACTCCAATACCGGGCGACCAACGGTCATCCCTATTTCCCGATCGGCCGGGAGCTGATTCGCCGGGGCATTTTAAGACCCGAAGAAGTCTCCCTGCAACGAATCTACGCCTACTTAAAGGATCATCCCCTTGAGCAGGATGAGATCTTGAACCTGAACCCCAGTTACGTCTTTTTCCAGGAGGCCCAGGGAGGGCCTTATGGAAGCCTGAACGTCCCCCTGACCCCCGGTCGGTCGGTGGCCATGGACCCGAAAATTTTTCCCTCTGGCGGATTGGCCTGGTTCACCGGGGTCAAGCCGGTATTCTCCCCCGACAATCAGATTCTTTACTGGGTCCCCATGAACCGCTGGGTGCTGGTCCAGGACAGCGGCGGGGCCATCAAGGGGCCGGGACGCCTCGATTTTTTCTGGGGTCCCGGGGCTCAGGCAGAAATGGCCGCCGGGCACCTGCGCCATGAGGGGAGGATCTATTTTATTCTTAAAAAATGAACAGCGAATGTCCAACATCGACTATTAATTGAATGTTTGTTTTCATTCGATGTTGGACGTTCGCTGTTCGCTGTTCATCCTTTTTTCGCGATGATGGCATAATCCCGGGCCAGTAGGTTGAATGGAAACCAGTGGGAGAGGTGGTCGTCTCCCTCGAGCAATCGGACCGGATCGATCCTCTTCCCCAGCCACTCCATAACCGATCCGGGCAGGAATTTGTGTTTATCCCAATATAAAATTTGAAAACCGGCGCCGCTCAACAGGGTCCCGGATCTCCTTCTGCCGGAAACAATACGCATGGTGCCACTTATTGAACACCCTGGCCAATAATTCCGAAGTCCCCCAGCGGGCCGGAAGGTTCCAGATAAACAACAAGCCCCCTGCTTTTAATACCCGGTGAATCTCTCGCAGGATCATCCGCTCGTCCCCGATCCCGTCCTCCCGGACATGTTCGAGAACCCCGGAGGAAATAAAACCCTCGATGGACCCGTCCTCCAATTCCAGACGATTGGGGTCCTGGCCCCATAGTGTCGGCAGGTTGAAGGCCTCCCGAAAAAGAGGATAGTGCCTGGTGTCGTGCAGGAGATAGTTGAAAACGTTTCGGTAACTCAAGACCGAATAAGATTTTGGTGACCTGACCATACAGCCCTCCCCAATCAATGATCCGGGCATTTTTATCGGGCAAAAATTCCGCAATCAGCCGGCCATAATACACATAAATCAGCCAATCGGATAAGGCTTTAATGTTCTCGGCGTAAGGAACCTGGTGGGCAGCGATGATCCGGACATATTGCTGACGAAGATCTTCAAATGATCCTGTTCGGCCGAATTCTTTGATCAGATCCCCCCGCATCCACGATGGCTTCTTCCATTCATCCTGGTTGCTGCCTATTGAATCGGCTCGCCTTAGGCCGGCGCACTCAGCGGTGTCGGAACACTGACCGGGACCCCTTCGTGGGGGGTCCTTTTTCTGGATTTTAGGGTCTTGGGATCCCTCATCGTCTTTAATATTTCGATGCTGTCCTTCATCCCCTTGTAGAGCCTGGCCATATCGATGGCCATCCCGGCCATGGCGGCCATGGCCTGAACGAAATTTATATCGTCCATGGCGAATTCCCAGGGCTCGGCCGTATAAACCCGCAAAGCCCCGATGATATGACCGCCGGCCAAGACCGGTACGGAAAGGATGGACGAAATCCCCTCCTGACGGGCTTCGTCCGGATATTGGATCCGGGGATCGTCCGTGACATCGTAAACAGCCACCGGCCCATCCGCCAAAGTCTGGGATATGGAACGAAAGGCGCTGACCGGCCCTTTGTTCAGATACTCTTCACTCAGTCCAAACGAGGCGGCCACCTCCAGGTCATTGGTCTGGCGATTCATCAGGAACAAGGTACACCCTTTGGCCTGCAAGGCGGTTTTAATACTCTCCACCGTCATCAGGATTACTTCTTCCGGGTCCTTGGAATGGGAGATGGCCTTGGAAACCTTGAGCATCGTTTCATAGTTTAGAAGTTGTTTTTTCATGGCTTCTCCTTTCCGGCTCAGGATTCAAATAAGCCGCTGGGCTAAGGGTTGATTGATTATTCACCATCCTTTTGATCCCACAAAAATATTCGTTCCCCGAGACCCTCCTGGAAGAAGGAGGCCCCAAAATAGGAAAACCCCATCTCGCTAATGGAAATGGGGTCGATCTCTCTGCCTTAAACCTCCCTGATAAGGGTTGCCAAACAGAACACCTTTACTACTTTTTTTAATTAAATGGCAAATGAGCTCTCCTGTCAATAAAAAAATGATTTCCCGGGTTCGACTCAATGGGCCTCCTCCATCTCCTGCTCATCTTTTCCTTGCCTCCAGCCGACTTTATGAGTTAAGTTGAAAAATTAAAAATGTCAAGCGAGATCATTACCGGCAAGGAATAAAGTGGGTTTCACTTCCAAACGCAGGCTTCGGGTAACCGCCGATGATTTTGGGTTTACCCCGGGAGTTACCGACGGGATCCTCGAAGCGCATGAAAAAGGGATCGTGACCCACACCTCTATCATGGCCGGGGGATTGGACTTCGACCGGGCCGTGGCCCTATCTCGCCAGAGACCCGGTCTGGGAGTGGGCGTCCATTTAACCTTAACCTGGGGCCCCCCCCTTTCATCTCCCTCCAGCATCCCCAGCCTGGTGGGAGCGGATGGGAAATTGGCATCCTTGGGCGAGATCCTAAAAAGATTCCTGATGGGCCGACTGGACCGGGGGGAGGTGGCCAGGGAATGGGAGGCCCAAATTCAAAGGGTTTCCCATTCCGGGATCAGCCCCACCCATCTGGATAGCCACCATCACCTGCATCTCCTGCCGGGGCTCTTGCCGCTGGCAGCCCGATGTGCTCACAAATACTACATACCCTGGCTGAGAAGGCCGGCTGAGGCCATTTGGCAAGGGAGCCTTTCCCATCCCGCACTGGTCAAACGCGTCATCTTTCGCCTCCTGACTCTCAGGCCCTGGCCGCTTCCCACGAGTGACGCCTTCCGGGGGCTGTCCATCCAGGGTCGGCGGGATTACGCTGCCCGGCTCACCAGGACCATCCGCGGGTTACCCCAGGGGACTACAGAATTCATGGTTCACCCCGGAAAACCGGATACCCTCCTGGAAAAAGAGGACACCTTTGTCTGGGAAAGGGCGATCGAATTGAAAGGGCTCTGCGATCCCGGAGTCAAACGACTCCTCAAGGATTTGGAAATTGTCTTGGACCGGCCGGTCTCCGGGTCCGTTGAAGCGACGGTATGAAGCTTTCGATCATCGTTCCCGTTTACAATAGCGCCGTCTTTATATCGGAATCCTTCCAGGAATTAGTGGATTATCTGGAGGGGCTGGGGGAAGAGTACGAGCTCATTTTTGTAGATGACGGCAGCCAGGATCATACGGCATCGATTTTGGAGGAACTTGGCGGGAACCACCCCCGGGTCCTTCTGCTCCGGAACGGGACCAATCGAGGCAAAGGGTACTCCGTACGGGTTGGGATGAACCAGGCCCAAGGAGATTTGTCGGTTTTTACCGACGCCGATCTGGCTTACCAGCCCCCGGAGATTGGCAAGATCGTCCAGACCCTAAAAGAAGGGGCGGACCTAGCCATCGCCACCCGGGTGGCGCCGGGCTCCCGTTTCATTATGAGCCCCGAATTTTTCGGTTATATCTACACCCGCCATATTGGCAGCCGCCTCTTTAATGGACTGGTCAGAAAGATGCTGGGCCTTTCCATTTTTGACACCCAGGCCGGGCTGAAAGGGTTCAGCCGAAAGGCCAAAGAGATCATTTTCCCGCGGCAGACGCTGGAAGGCTTTACTTTTGATGTGGAACTGATTTATATCGCCGAAAAATTCGGATTGACGGTTCGAGAGGTTCCGGTCATCTTCCGCTATTTCTCGGAACCTACCACTGTTTCCTTTTTAAGGCAGTCTCTGGCCAGCCTAAGGGACCTTTTTACCATTCGTTCGCAGGACCATAAGGGCGGCTATCAATGAAGACGACCCCGCAAAAAGTCCATCCGCAATAGCCCTTCATAAAAACGGAAGAAGGCGACATGAAAATCATTACCCAAGCGAAAAACCGACTTTCCGAATTACTAGGCAGAACTTTTCTCGGAGGAGCCCTGGTCGTGCTCCTGCCTTTCCTGCAGCGATTGCTCTACCTGAATGGTTTGTTTTACGGGCGGGACTTCACCGAACTCATCGGAGCCCGGGGCTACTTCTATCACCAGTTACGCCAGGGAAAACTGGTCCTCTGGGATGCCGTTCAGGCCACCGGAATACCCTTCCCTACTTATTTTTTCGACCTTTTTAACCCTCTTTCTTTGGTCTATACCTTTCTGTTGCAGGATGGCTACCTGCGGAGTAATCCGGCTCAATGGATGCTCACCATCCATTGTTCCCTGGGGGCGCTGGGGGCCTACCTATTAGGGTTATCGCTGAACCTGGGCCGAACCGCCGCCGTGGTCATGGGGGTAATCATGGGCTGCTGCGGCGTGGTGGTGATCAAAAGCGTAGAGCCGATGATGGTTCATACCTTTGTCTGGGCACCCTTCGTCTTTCTATTTCTGCAACGTGCCCGCCGGCGAGGATTGAAACGAGAAGGGTTATGGGCCGGGGTTTTCATGGGCTTTTGTTTTATGGGCGGCCATCCTCAAATTTTTTATTATATCGGAGTGGCGGTCCTGCTCTATGCCCTCTATGGGCTGGTTATGGACACGGAAGAATCGGGGGTCCGGGCGGCCTGGGCCACGGCCTTCCGTATTTACCTGCCGCTGTCCCTTTCTTTTGTATTAACCAGCGCCCCCCAGTTAGCCCAGCAACTGGTCACCCTCATTTGGGGTCCCGCTGAGGTGATAGCCGGCCACACCCGCAGCCTTTTAATTCACAGTCAAAGCGGTTCGGCCGACTTCAGCATGCTCTATACTTTCCTTTTTCCGCAATTAGAGGGCGGTCACGGGGAAACTTTTTTTTACGTAGGCATCATGCCCCTGGTTCTGGCCTGGGTGGCGGCCCTGGGGTTCCAGCCCCGTTCCGAGGCCGGTTTTTGGAAGGTGCTGGTTATCGCCTTTTTGATTTTGATGATGGGAGGCAACCTGGGGATCCACAAGATCCTGGTCTATGTGCTGCCCGGTTTCAAGTATTTCCGCCTTCCCAGCCGTTATGTCTTTGTAGTTTCCTTGGGATTGCTGGTCCTAGCCGGGTTTGGGGTTGCCCGACTACTCTCGGTCAAACAGCCCGAGGAGTTCTCCGGATTCAGCCGGGGGCTGGCAATTATCATTGGGGGCCTTTTCCTGCTGATGATCTCCCTGGTCGCCGTCAGCCACCTCGATGTCCTTACCGGCCGCGAGAAGATCCCCCTGATCCTTCAGTCCATGACCGGCGTCATCCTATTTCTGGCTGCTACCTGGTTTGTTTTTCGGAGGGTCCGGGAGGGGGTGACGGGCCTCCGGCTTCAGTTTTTAATCGTAGCCATTGTGGTTCTGGATTTGGTCTTTTACTATCCTTCGGCGGGGCTCAATTTCAATATAGTCAAAAGTGAAAATGCCTATGGACCGGATCCCAGCGAGGTTACCGTTGCCATGGACGGCATCGCGCGGGATTTGGGCCATCTTTCTGCGGAAGGGCCTGCCCGCATTCTGATCGGCATTGAAGGGGTTCGAACTCCCTGGGAACGGAACATCTCCCAGTCCGCCTTTTACCGGTATCGGGTGAGATCCTTTTACCCCATCGACGGCTACCCGGAACGCCTTCATCCTCTGGGATTCTGGCAATTGGCCTGGGGGGAGAGATTGATCGAGATGCCCAGGGCGATCAGCCTCTTGGGGGTGAAATACTTAGAAAAAGGACGCCCGGAAATTTCCGCCCGGCGGTCGCGATGGGACCTGCTCGGTTTCTCCCAGGCCGCCATCCGCCTGAACCCGGGAGAAAAGGTCTCGCAACTGAACCTGGAAGCCCGGGTTGATGGCCTCGAGGGCAAAAGCGCGGGACTGGTCGTGGCGGAGATCGGACTGGCGGAGGACTCGCAGCTGATGGGTAGTTGGCCGATAACGCTCGAACAACTTTCCAAAGGGGCCTCTTTGGAAATCCCCCTGGCCGGACCCGTATCCGCTTCAGAAATCCTGATGGCCTCCACCCAGCCCGAGGGAAAGGTCAGGATCGAAAAGGTCTCGGTCAACGGAAGTCCGGTTTCCGACACCCTGGAGACCACACCGGTCCGCAGTTGGCTGGTCCGCAACGAGCATCCCCAGTCCCTGGCCTTTTTCGTCTCCCGGGCGGCGGTCTTTAAGGACCAGACGGCCTACCTGCAGGCCCTCTCTTCTGAAGACCCCACCCGTTGCGTGCTCTTTCGAGAGACCCCTCCGGGGTACCAGACCCCGGCCACAATGACGACTGATCCGGGGGGGGAGGTCAAAATCCTCCACTGGGGAGACGAAAACGTAGACCTTCAGGTGAACGCCCGACGCCCCGGATATCTGGTCATGACCCAGGCGGCTTATCCCGGATGGACCGCCTGGGTGGACGGTCGAAAGACCTCGATCCTCAAGGCCTATGGATTTCTGACCGCCCTGCCGATTGGGCCGGGATCCCATCAGGTCCGCTTTGCCTTTGGCGCCCCCTGGCTGGTGGCCGGGTTGTTTATCGCACCGCTCTGGCTCTTGGGGTTTCTCTTCTGGACGTTCCGGCGGAAAAAAGGCGGGCCATCTGAGGGGAGTTCAGAAAGACCTCGATAACCTCCGGCGGTCGTCTTAACCGTTCAGGGTACAATGGAGCGTATACCGGTACTTGGAGTAGGAAAAATTATTCTCCAGCTTGCGGGCGGCATACCCCAGCCCTGAAAGGGTTTGTCGCAATTGCTTCTCGTCATAGAGATAAAGGGAAGACGTTTTCAAGCTCAGCTTCGGATCGTCCCGGATATTGGTAATGATGAAGGAGAGCAGTTTCCTGAAAAATTTTTTCCTCATGCCGGTCAGCAATTGGGAAATGGCGTCAATCGCTTTCGAATAACCGGGGGGGACAATGTCGGAAATAATGATTCGGGTTTTTGAGTCACAGAGTCTTTTCAGCTCCCCCAACATGTTCTTAACTTCGTCTTCCTTCATGTAGTGGATGACGCCGTTGATAATAATTAAAGAAACCGGTTCCTTTATGTTCTCTAGCGAGTGAACTACCTGGAGGTGGGGAAAGACGCCAAACCTATTCCTCAATTGTTCTAAGAAAAATTCCGACTTATCATACAAATAAATCCTTTCGACCTTATCCTTGATCAATTGGGAAACATCCCCCAACCCGGCCCCAAAATCCAGCACTATATCGCGTTTTGAAAAACCGAAATATTTCTGGTAGGAGTCCACGAAATAGCCGGCCCAGATCTCCATAATGCCGTGATCGATTTTTGTTGAACTGAAATGTTGATCCCACTCGGAAGGCATCGGGTTTATCTCCGTTTGTTCCGTCAGTGCCGTTTAATTCCAGAGTTGGGCCACGGCCTGGCCCGGGCTAAGTTCGTACTGATTATTGAGTTCTTTCCTACCAAAAGCCCTCCCTTTCGTCAAGCCCGTACTAATTTGTAAAGAGAATCGATCACCGCGTTCGAGTAGTTGTTTTTCATTGCCTTGGGAAAGGCCTTCGCCTTGCCGATCATAAAGACGCAGGGAAAATAGCCACTGTTGTAATAAACTCCGGATCCCTGGGGCTGAAAACGTCGGTAGATCAGTGTCTGGAGGTCCTGATGTCGGGAAAATCATCAGGATAGCCTGGCAGTGATCAGGGGGGCGTCTCCATAATCAAAGGGAGCCAAAACCCATAGGCCCGAATTACTTCGGCTGAACGGCTGAAGGGTCCCAGGACGCTTCCGAATATTTGGACGGTGTTGATTTGTGGGGTCAGCCAGGGGAGACCCGGCTTAGGGGCGACAGCGTAGGTTACCCGCACTTCTCCCGAGACCGGGACCGTACCCGACCAGGATATCTTCCCCCCCACGAAGGTCGGTGGCAGACCCGAGGTGGCCGCCAGAGTTCCAGAAAAAACGGTCTGGGTTGAGGGAGGGGTATCTTCCAGCGAAGCCAGGGCGTCTTTATTCCCGGTGTTTTGGAGCCGGATGGTATAGAAAAGCGGTTGGTCCCCTTGAAAAAGCCGAGGAGAGGCGTATTGGTATGAGGAGACCAGGACCGGGGCCGGTGAGGTCAGGACCGTGGTAAAAGTCTGTCCCCATTCTTCGTTACCGTAGGGTCCCTGGTTACCGATACGATCCCGGGCCCGGACCCGAAAAAAATAGGTCTGTCCATGACCGCCGCTAAAGGAAGCGGAAGTCGTGGTGGTATTCAGAAGAAAATCCCTCCAGACCCCTTCATAGCCCTCGCGGACCTGGACATCATAAGAGCCAAGGCCGCTCACGTCATCCGTCCCCGACCAGGATAGGGAAAACGGGCTAGTGGACACTGTGGGCAGAGCGGTCATTTGGGATTGGGGAGCGTTATGATCAAGCGCCTTGAGGGCCTTATCCACCTGGATTCGGGATTTGGTCAAACCGTTACGGGGATCCTTAATCGGGACCCCGGAGTCCTGTAGGGCCGCCAGGATCTGATCGACGGTCGCCTTGGGGGCCGCCTGTTTAAGGATGGCCCAGGTTCCGGAAACATGCGGGGCGGCCAGAGAGGTCCCGCTGTATCCCAGGACCCAGCCGCCTCCAATCGTGGTCGAAAAGACATCCGCCCCGGGGGCCAGGAGGGAGAGGTATTCGGCGCTATTGGAAAAATCGGCTATCTGATCGCCCTTGGTAGTGCCCCCCACACTAATCGCCGAGGAAATACAGGCGGGATAGGCCAATTGTTTGGAGTCCCCATTGTTCCCGGAAGGGACGACCAGAGCAATATCGATCGACCTCAGCAGGTCAAACATAAATTTCGTAGAGGGATTGTCCGCATCACAGGAGGCCTGGTTCGGGTAAAGCCCACCGCGAACGCTGATATTTACGGCGGCAATATTGTAGGATCTCCTTAATCCATAAACATAGTCGAGTGCTGCGATCTGGTCGGATTTATAAGATTCGATTCCGTAGTCCGTTTTGGAAAATATCTGGACCGGCAAGATGTTGGCCCCTTTGGCCACTCCATTATTTGAGGAACCGCCGCTGCTGGCCGCGACGATGCCGGCAATATAGGTCCCGTGATCGCAGAGGGCGGTGGAAGAACAATTGACGCCGGCCGGCGAGTTGCAGGAATTGGAAAAGCAGGCCCCGCCCACCAGCTTTCCGGAGAAGTAGGGATTGCTAAAATCTACCCCGGTGTCCAGCACGGCTACGGTCAACTCCCGGCCGTCGAACCCCAGCGACCACACCGAAGGGACTCCGATCAGGGGGATCGTTTCATTTAAGGCCGGTTGGCTTAAACTGTCCTCTTCGATATCGGCGATCAGGGGATTGTTTTCCAGTGAGGCCAGGGCCAGGTAATCAAGTTCCAGGGCCAGAAAGGGGATATAGTTGAATTTGTTTATGTTTCTAACAAGTTGTCCCTCCAGGTCATTCAAAATCCGGTCCTGCCGGCGGGCGATGTCCGCCCGCTCCTCCGCAATCTCTTCTTCCCTGGACAAGCGTCCTCCCGCCACGGAGCTGCTCTTAAGCCGGACAATAGCCCTGACTGTCCCTTTATTTTGCGCCTGATCCAGAAGTTTCGAAAAACGGTGGGCCTTGGTTTGGATCGCCGCCGTCGCCGAGGTGATTGCCCCGGACAAATCCTGCGCGTATCCGGGCGTTGAAACCCAGAAGGCAACACCTACCAATAAAGGACCCCAGCGGAAGATCTTAGAGCACCAGCGAAAATCTCTCTTCCGACTTATTAACCCGGGATCGGAGAATTCTTTCTTGTTCTTTTCATCCATTGAACCCACCGTGTAAAGAATATAACTGAAGCCTGTTTTATCTACCATTTTACGATAGAAGAGGCCAACATGTTTTAAAGCAGGCCCAAACTTAGAGCCCTTGGATTCCTTCCTGGTCGACCTTGCCCCCTGGAAGATTAAAAAACACCAGGGGCCGGGTTAGAACCGAAAAAGCCGGTTAATCATTCCACTGTTTTAGCCTCCAGCACTTCCAATTCATAAATAGACCACCAGAACCTCGGATCCGAACCGATTTGTTTTAACTTTAGATATCGGATCGGGAGGGGATCAAAACGGTAGGTCGTTTGTTTAATCAAACGGCTGTTTCTCAAGGCATATTCGGCCAGAGCGGTTGCCTGGATATCCCGCCAGTGGGTTCCATCCGGCGATCCTGAAATTTTGAGGTTTCGGGGGTAATCGTATATGGAGGTATTCAAAAAAAGGGAAAAGCCTTTTACCTCGTACCGTTCACCCAGGTCCACCTGAAAAAACATACCGGGGGATTGCTCCCGGAGGGTCCCCCAACGGGTGAACGGATCTCCGTCTACAGCCAGTCCCGCTTCTTTATTATTGAAATTTGAAACCACCTTGAATTGATCCCGTGGGACCTTCTTAATTAATTCACCCCGGGAAAACAAGTTGTTGTAACCCAGACCATTCTTTTCCTCCTCTTTAACTATCGGACTCCCCAATCCACCCAGATACAGCGCCTTTCCAAGCAACTGATGCGGCTCTTCCCAGTCCGGAGCCAAGCTGACGGCGGTCTGGGCCCACTGGATGACCTCCGGCCAGTTGACTTGCCTTTTTCGAAAATCCGAGTTGGTGCCGGGGAAACGCGGATGGGGTCCGGTGGGATCATCCATCCAGCGATCCAGGGCCTCTCCGGCCCGGGCCAAGGCCGCTTTCGCTTCCGGCCGGGGTGGGTCCGGATGCTCCAGACTCTCATAGATAAACATTTCCGCAATGGTCCAGGTCTTGTTTGGATCTTCCGGTTGAAGAAGGTTGGTTAGGCGCAGATAGCGCCCTTCCCGGGCCGGGAAATTAATTTGAATTCGGGGATTGTCGTCCAAACGGGGCCGCCCTCCCACCCAGGTCAACCCGGCTAAGAAATACTGGTCTCGGGTCACCGTGCTCCAGTCCCGCCCATCCCGGGAAATCTCGAGCCGGAGGGAGGAGGTTTCACTGGATACGCCTAGCCCGGGCAGGAGGGATACCCGGGCCAACTTCCGGACGTGGCCCAGATCCACCTGCACCCATTCCCCGGGCTTTTCAAGGACCCCCCAGTCGGTCAGGATGTCACGGTCCTTCATTAAAGATGCATTATTGCTGTTCTGACTGGCGGTAATCCGCCAATCCTTACCGGGAATGGACCGGAGAGGAAAGGCCGGTTCTCTAAAATTATACCAGACCACATAATCCCCTTGTTCAAAACGGTCGGAACTGCCGCCGATCATTTGCAGGGAGGCGGCCATGACCTCCGGCGGGGGATTACCCAATTCCCGATTGGTGATAATCGCCACCTCCCCGGCCGGGGCCTGATCCACGGCCCGGAGGTAATCATAATTGCGCTGGCCGGAGAAATCGGCGCAGGTGATTTTTTCCTGGCTCTCAAAATTCAGGGGCACGGAGATCCGGTTATCGGCGTAGGCAAAACGAATATGATGCGCCTCCAGGGCCTTGATCAGCCCGGCGATGGGACGGTAGGGCAGGCTTTGATATTCCTTGAGAAAGAGGCCATGGAGAAAAAGATTAAATCCCAGGAGAACGATCAGCAGACCGCCGCCCAGCCAGCGCCGCAAGGAGAATAACGTCTTAAGCCAGACCGCCGTCAGGATCAGGAAGGGCGTATAAAAGGTCAAGGTGTAGCGGAGCGAACCGGTAGCCCCCTGTTCGCTGGTGGAAAAGGACAGGACCAGAACCCAGAATACAGCGACCACCAGGTCGATCGGTTCCTGTAGCGGGCCGCGAAAAGAAGCGATCCTTCGGCCCCAGCGCGCAATAACGATCAGGGAAAGGATGAAGGGGGGTAGATAAAAAACGGCCCAGATCGCCCAGGCCAAAATCGGCGGAACTGCCGGCAAGACGCTGTGGCCGTCCCACCAGTCCCCCAGCAAGGTTTGGAAAAAAGAGTACCGCAGAACGATATAAATCCGATCTGCCAATTGACTGAAGATGCCGACCCCCTGGCTCTCAAAAAACTGGAAGGTGGAGAAGTCATGCCGGATTTCCCACAACCAGAAGGGAAGGGAACCCAGTGCAAAAAAGGCTACTCCAACCCAGGGTATCCGGGTTAATAACAATCGCGGCCGGGCCAGGGCCAGGCCGAGGCCTCCGACCAGCAGGTAGGGGCCGGACAAGAGGCTTGACCAGAATCCCAGACCGGCCAGCAACCCGATCAAACCAGCCAGGGGAACCGCGGCCTTCGGCAAATCGAAACTGAGCCGACAGATACCGAAGAGGATAAAGGCCCCGAATGCGCAGGCCTCCTCATGCCCCCCCGTAGCCAACAATCCGATAACGCTCAGATAAAGCGGTGAGAAGGACCACAAAGCGGCGGCCAGCAGACCGACCGAACGCCCACCCACCAAGGTCCCGACCCGAAAGGCCATAAAAAGCAAAAAAGCGCAGATCAGAATATCGGTCAGGTGGAGGGTGAAGGCCGAGGGTCCAAAGAGGA
This sequence comes from uncultured delta proteobacterium, assembly GCA_963743305.1. Classification (GTDB taxonomy): domain Bacteria; phylum Desulfobacterota; class RBG-13-43-22; order RBG-13-43-22; family RBG-13-43-22; genus CAVQSS01. Next base: position 29,686 of record CAVUPH010000020.1, on the reverse strand, counting down.
AAAACAGGGAGCTGGTCAGATACGATTCCAGTGCCCCCATATACGGCTGCCCCCAGAAGAAAAGCTGGGGTTCGCCCTTGAGGATATGGAGGGCCATATTCCCGGTCACCGCCTCGTCGTAGTAGGTCTCCGCCAAAAGGGGGGAATGGGCCATGACCCAGCGGATCACCAAATAAACTCCGAGCAGGACCGCCAATCCAAAACAAACCAGTGCATCATGGGGGCGCATTTTTATTTTTATGGCAGTCGGATTAATAGTCACGAGTCGCTTCCGGTTTCAGCGGGAGGCTTTGTAACGAAAAGGGACGTATTAGGTAAACCCATCAGCTCCCGGCAATTCAATTTTCAATCGGCCTTCCACTTCCTTGGCCGCGCGTGGAAAAATTCCTCCTCAACGGTGGAGCTGGTGATTTCTCAGCTCCGGCTTCTTGAGCCATCGCCAGAGTTCGCGCGCCCCCTGAGGATCGCGCGCCATCTTATAATAAATCGGCCAGGTCATATTCGGGCGCATTTCACCGGGCAGTGCTCCCTGAAAATATTCGATGAACCAATAAAAGGTCAGGGCGATAAAAAAGAAGCTGATAACCGCAACCGTTCTCTTAACCCAAAGGCGCCGTAGCGAACTGAAAAAGCCGGCCAGAGGAATGGCAAACAGCCCCAGGACATCCACAAAGGCCCGGTGACCAAAGGACCACCCGAAATACCAGAGGTACCAACTGGAGATGAGATAAAGCTGCAGAAGAAGGCAGACCGCGATGGGCCAGCGAAAGGCCCTTAAGGGACCCTGCAGCCGGAAGAGTCCCGGGACAGCCAAGATCAGGATGGGGGACCAGATGAATAGGCCGTGATGGGGGCTGAAAAGAACTTTGAATATTTTGGGCGAAAGGAAATAGAAATGTTCGAAGGGATAGGTATAGGTGCTGACGAAAAAACGGCCGGTGGCCAGCTTCCAAATAATTAACTGGGGGGAAAAGACCAGGGCCGCTACGGTCACCAAAAGCAGCACCCGCTTTTTTTCCAGCCAGAGAAAACGCACTTTTTCTTTGAGTGCCTCCCAGCCGGTTACTCCGTAGAGCGGCAAAAAAAGAAGCAAAAGGGCGTTGGTATTGCGAACCAGGGGGATCAGCCCGCAGACCAACCCCAACAGCGCGCTGTTCCCCCGGGAGGGAGTGACAGTCCAGCGGGGAACCAACCAGAGAAAGAGGCAGACCAGGCAAAAGGAATAGGCATGACTTAAGCTCGACTCGACGGCGACATAGGCGAGGAAGTTGGTTCCGAAATACAGACTCAGCAGTGTAATCAAAACGATTCGTGATGAGAAGTATTCATTGAGGAGCTTATACAGGAAAATCAGCCCCAGGAGCATATAGACGGTGGTGGCGGTATCCATAGCCACCTGATAGGGCCAAGAAAAACCGTCGGGAGTCGATCCCAGGAAAGGGGCCGCCAAATGGCCCAGAAGGAAAAAAGGGAACTCCAGGGCCGCCGTCCCTAAGGGATATTTGATCAAATAACGCCCGGTGGCGGGATGGCGCAAAAACCCCTCGCCGGGATGCAAGTCCAGCCCCTGGGAGGGATAGTCATAGTGCCGGGTCGGTTCATAAAGGCCCTCCATGGAGAGGTCGTGATAAATCAGGTAGGAAGGCAGATAAGAGTAGTAGCCGAGGCCGTCGCTCCAGATGGGAAGCATGGGATGCTCCAGATGGTCAACCCAACTGATGGCCAAAGCAAAAAGGGCCAGGGCCAGAGACAAAATTTTCCAGCGCCGGTTGGGGAAAATATTTCCAGCCCAGTATCGGACGTATAACCGGCGTAATACTAACCCGCCCGACAAGAGGATCCCGAGCAAACAGAGATATTCCCCCCCGTGGACTATGGTCAGCCAGGCTTCGATATTCCCCAGATCCAGGACGTTTATATCATTCGGCCTTAAGGCCTGCCCCCCCTCCGGGTATGACCATTGAGGCTCATAGGCTTCCAGAGAGGCTTTATTGATCTGTCCCGGCCCGTCCGCTTCGATGCGGAGCCAGGCCGGCTGACAGCGGTTCCTTAGACGCAATTCCAATAAATGCGGACCGGGGGACAACCATTTTTGGGTCTCTCCGGATGACCAGGAATTCAGGTCCGGCAAGGAAATTATCGGTCGGCTGTCGACTAAAAGAGTCCCATTGCGGCCCTCGCCGCATAACCGGAGGCGGTAGATGCCCCCTTGGGGGACCTGCCAGACGGCATAGGCGTTAAGAAAGGTTAGCGGTTTGTCCAGGGTTACTACCGGGGCGGATGAGATTTTGATGCTGTCCTGGGCTTTGAAATTCAGATCGTAGCAGTAAGACTCCACTCGAAATCCGGGCTTACCGGGTGGGGCCGAGGGCAGGAGTACCCAGTGCCAGATCATCGGCCAAAGCGCGAAGTGGAGCATTATAAAAAACAGGCCCCCTCCCCCGATCATCCAGCCGGGGATGGGCCTCCTTCGAACCGTTCGCATAGGCAATTCTATCTAGTTAACCATAGTCACAAAATTGGAACAACAGACTAAAGCGTCATTCCCGCAACGCTTCTGAGCGGGAATCCAGGCCTTTCTTAAGGTACATTGGATCCCCACCAAAGGCCTTCGGGGATGACGAAAAATTAGCTGTAAATTCAATATAGAGACCGTTAATAAGGACCAGGGTGCCATTAATTCAACCCCAGACGCTTTCTCACGATGGTCCGCAGCATCCGAAAAAAAACGCCGGCCTGCTGATGTCTCTGAGCCAGCGCTTCGTGGGTGTTTAGAAAACTGACCGGGACCTCGATGAGGCGCTTCCGGCTGCGCAGGGTCTCGATGTCCATTTCCAGCACGTACTCCGGCCCGGGACTTTTTAACCGTTCCCTGATGTCCAGATAAGTATCACGCCAGAGAGCCCTGTAGGTACAGCCAACATCGGTCAAACGAATCCGGTGACTGATCCAGAGGATTTCAATCAGTTTAGCTAGTACCACATGGGTCAGCCGAACGACCCCCCGCATGCGGCTGCCCTGCTGAATAAGCTGGCGGGTGGTGCGGGTGCCCAGGACTAGGTCGGCGTCCGGCAGATAAGCCATGAACTTCGAAAGGTCACCGGGATAAAAGGAGTAGAACCCTTCCACTACCACCAGGATATCCCCCCGGGCTTGTTCCAGTCCAAAGGCAATCAAACTGCCGAATCCGACGATTCCGGCTGGGGCCTCCAGCCAGCGGGTCTTGGCCAGGGGGGCCACCCAGGAGGGTTTTGCTAATCCGGCGGGGACGATGATCAACACTTCATTAACCCGGGCCAGGTCATTAAACTCAGCCGCCAGACGGGGAAGCCCTTCCTCGATGCCCATCGACTGGATGACGATGCTCAGGGAGGCCGATGGCAGTTGCCGGCTGCGTCCCAGGGAATTAGCCCAGTTCAGGCTGTCGACATCATTGATGTTGACGTATTTCCCTTTTAAATAAAACGGCTGAAGCCTCTCGCCGTTTTGGACCGCCTCATCCAGCACCCCAATGAAATCAGCGGAGCCTTTTTTTTCTGCCAACGCCTTTTTTAGGTACCCAAAGATCCGGGGAGAAAGAAGAAAGGTTCCGGTGCCCAGCAGGTCCCCCACCCGCTCCCGTGGTTTTTCCAAAAGACGGGTTATGACGTCCTGCTGGAGGCGGACCGTGTAATTTCGGCTGATGCGGTCCCAATCCTGCTCTTCCATCAGGGCGCAATACCCTAAACTGCCGCTGAAGGAAATATCGGCCAGACGGGCGTGATTGGTGTCCTGATAATATTCATCGGAGAGCATCAGCAGGAAGGGATCATGAACTACCCTTTCCCCTAAAGCTACGGAGTAAGCCAACCCCAGATGGACGGCATCGTTCTGCAGATATTCGATTCGGACCCCCCAGTTCGATCCGTCTTCGAAGTACTGTTGGATCGCCTCCCCCAAGGTTCCCACCACGATGAAAATCCGTTGGATCCCTAGTTGGTCCCGTTGCAGGGTCACCAGATGCTCCAACAAAGGTTTTCCGGATACCTTCAGCATCCCCTTGGGGATGGTTTTGGTGTAGGGGTAAGCACGGCTCCCTCTCCCGGCCGCCGGGATCAGGGCGATCCGTTCAGCCATTTCGGCCCACCCGGAAAACCATCAGACTGGGGAAGCATCTCCCCTTCATCCAAAACAGGGACCACGACATCCACCCATTCCTGCGGCTCCGCTGGGGGACTATCTTCGGCTCTAACCCCTGTCCGCACCTGATAACCCCCGGTAAGAATAAGGGCGGGGCAATTCCGAAAAAAAAACTTTAGGAATAATCCCGCCATCTCTGGAGACCTTATTGGGGGGGGTTGCCCCCTAGCTTCTAAATTAAATTCGAACTTATAAATTTGAAAGCCCGCGGCTGGGTTGGAAACGGAAAAGACCCGCCCGGGGGCGGGCTGGAAAACCCTTTCACCGATACCCGGCGACCCTCTCTAAGCCTGGGTTTAGCGCTTAACGGGCAACTTGGCATTCAGCTTCGTCGCGGCATAGGGCACGTGTTTGTCTGGAGTATGCCAATGCTCAACGAAATCAATTGTCATGACTCCATTAGCAGCTATCGTACATACTAAATCACCGGCACCAACCCCCGGGTTTGTGAAAGGGCCTTTAAAAGTACTGTTCGCAACCGACCCAGAGCCGGAAAAATGTGGATGATTTTTATCCGGAACGTCTGCCCAAACGAAAGCATTGTTTGAGTCGATATATAACCAAGCGTTTGCTTCACCGGTAACCTTCCATGATCCAACAAACGCGTTGGTAGCAACTCCTGGAGTACTACTGTCGCCACCACTGCTGCTGCCGCTGCTGCTGCAACCGGCCAGTCCTAAGAACACGATTAAAAAGAACACCCCCAACCAAACTTTCACTCTCGGCATCTTTCCCACTCCTTTGCAAAAAAAATGAATAAAATAGGGGCCGAAGCCTCCCCTTGATAGGCTCAACAAATATATTGATTTATAACGTAGAAACATATAAAATTAACTAATTATAACATAATAATTAGGGATGACAAGAAATATATAAAGATTTTTTAATTGAAATAAATTACGTTTATACTTATTATTTCGATATGTTTCCCAATGGAAGGAAGAACAGCGGTGGGCGCCCGCCTAAATTCCCTGAGCCGCGATATCCGGTTACCATGACGCTGCCAAAGCGCATTCTGGACCAACTGGCCGAGATTGACACGGATCGGACTCGGGCCGTAGTCAAGGTCACTGAGGCGGTGGCAGGGACCGGATCGGGACGATTCAAACCGGTGGAGCTCATCAACATGGCCCCCGGCAAATCCCTGATTGTAGTCGGCCCGAGCAAGGCCTTGCGGAGTATTTCCTGGCTGAAACTGATCGAAATCACACCAGCCCGTTTTCTTTTGACCGTCCCCTCCGGTACATCGATCGAAGCCCTGGAAGTTGCCCTTCGAGATCTGGTCACTCATCCGGAGTTGCTGAAGAACAAGCACGGGAACACCGTCCTCCATGAACTGTTGGAATTAATCGGCCGCCAGCGGCGTGCCCAGCGTCTGTCCAAGGCGGAAATCCTGATTATCAACTCGGACACCTAGGCCGAGATTCTCTCCCTTCCCTTTCAACCCCATCTGGAAAACCAGGCATTTTATCCTTCTTTCGACATCGCCCGGAAGATCGCTCCAGATTATCGGAGAAAATCCAGTTTCCATATTCCTTGCCTTTTCTGTTAGAATTGCTTTATTAATAATATATGGGCAAAAAAAGCTATTGGGCCGGTTTCCTCATCAGCGTCATTTTCCTAATCCTTTTTTTACGAAAAATCGATTGGCAAACGGTGGGGATTATCCTCGGCCAGGTTAAATTAATCTATATCCTTCCCCTGATGGCGGTAAATCTGTTGACCACCCTGATCCGGGCCAAACGGTGGGGGGTCCTCCTCCGTCCGCTTAAAGCCATCCCCCTGGGCGAGTTGTATACCGCCACAGGCATAGGCTTCATGGCCAATTACCTGTTGCCGGCCCGGGTCGGGGAATTTGTCCGGGCCTATCTTCTGGGAAGTCGGGCACGGATCAGCAGGACGGCCTCCTTTGCCACCATCGTGGTGGAAAAGGTCTTCGACGGATTTACCGTGATGGTCATGTTTCTGGTCGTACTCTTTCTCATGCCCTTCCCGACCGGACAGGTCTCTTTTTTCAATGAGCGCAATATCAAGCTGGTGGGCCTCCTGAGTTTTGCCTTCTATCTCTCGGTCCTGGGGATCCTGCTGCTGATGTTTTTTCATAACCAGCGGGTCAACCGGCTGTTTGATTTTCTTCTGAAACCCTTTCCACCCAATCTGGCCTTGAAGGTCCGGAGAAAGGTGGACGCCTTTATTTTTGGGTTGGGCATCCTCAGAAACCTCCGGGATATCGTCCTCATCTCTTTTTATTCGGCCCTGGTTTGGGCGATCAGTATTCTGCTCGGTTATTTTCTTTTTTTCCCTTTTGGGATTCATTTGTCCCTACTTTCCGCCGTCTTTTTAACGGTTATCCTGGTCTTTGGGGTGACCATCCCTTCGGCCCCGGGATTTATCGGGACCTTCCATTGGGCCTGTGCCGCCGCCCTGATGTTCATGGGGGTGGAAGCGAACCTGGCCAAAAGTTACGCCATCATTTTATGGTTCGTCAGTTTTATCCCCATCACTTCCCTGGGCCTTTTTCTGCTTTGGAAAGAGGGGCTTTCTTTCAAGGTGCTGAAAACGGATGATACGGAGCAAAGTCTCTTAGCCGGTGATTCGGGAACGCTCCCTTAGAGTTCGAAAGGGTTCAAGCTTTGCAGGTTTATTAAGGTGGAGTTTATCCTGAACCGAAAGACGAGATCCTTCGCTTCGCTCAGACCTTATGATTGAAATAGATTGACAAGCAGGCGAAAGGTGACAGCAGGTGAAGGGTTCAGGATGACAGCTCGGGACTTTTTGCGAACAGCTCAAGAGTGAAGATGATAAAAAAAGTATCCATCCCTGTACGGCTACAAGACCAGGTTTCCGCTAAAATTTCCGTCCCCGCTGATTTCAGACCCGGCCGAGACCCGGGGATCATCCTGGCCCACGGGGCGGGAAATGATATGGAAAACCCCTTGCTGGTCTACCTGGCCGAAGGTTTAGCTCGGGCGGGCATATTGGCGCTTCGGTTTAATTTCCCGTATAAAGATGCCGGAAGGACCGCGCCGGACAAACCGGAGGTCCTGGAGGCCACCTGGCAGGCGGCTTTTGATTTCCTGAACCGGCAAACCCCATATCGCCCGGCTTTCATCGTGGCGGCCGGAAAATCCATGGGCGGGCGGATTGCTTCTCAAGCGGCCGCTGCCGGTCGGCTTCCGGTCCGAGGGCTTATTTTTTACGGCTACCCGCTCCACCCGCCGGGCCATCCGGAAAAACTCCGGGACGCCCACCTGTATTCCTTGTCGATCCCGATGGTATTCTTTGAAGGCACCCGAGACCCTTTCTGCGATCTGAAGATTCTCGAGGACGTCCTGAAAAAAGTAACCGCGCCCTGGGAATGGGAAATCATCGAAGGCGGGGATCACTCTTTTAAGGTACCGAAATCCAAGGGATTGACGATTCAAGCCGTTTACCGGACAATTTTAGACAAGACCGTTGAAATCCTTAAGACCGGATTTCTTGACAAAGCGGGTCAGGGTTAGTTGTTGATCCGCAATGAACCCTGGCCAAAAAACATTTTCTATTTCAGATTTTTACATCCATTGTTCTGAGAATTTGTCTCTAAACAATGGATGTAAAAATCTAAGGAGACTTATTTATGCCCTTGCATCCATTGGCCGGGAAGCCGGCCCCCCGGGAAATATTGGTCAATGTACCCCGCTTGATCACGGCTTATTTTCTGGAACACCCGGAGGATGACCAGCCGGACCAGCGGGTCGCCTTCGGAACTTCCGGGCACCGCGGTTCCTCCTTCAAAAAAAGCTTTAACGAAGATCACATCCTGGCCATCACCCAGGCCATCTGCGATTACCGGGCAGCCAACGGCATCCAAGGGCCTTTATTTTTAGGTATGGATACGCACGCCCTTTCCGAACCCAGCCAGGCCACGGCCCTGGAGGTACTGGCCGCCAACGCGGTCCCCGTGCGGATCGCCCCTGGTCACGGCTACACCCCTACCCCGGTCATTTCCCATGCCATCCTGGTTTATAATCGGGGGCGGTCCGAGGGTTTAAGCGACGGGATCGTGATCACGCCCTCGCACAACCCGCCGGATGACGGGGGTATCAAGTACAACCCGCCGCATGGGGGGCCGGCCGAGACCGCCGTCACCCGTTGGATTGAAGACCGGGCCAATGCACTGCTGAAGCAAGGCAACCGGGGGGTTAAACGGCGTTCCTTATTCCTCGGCCCTTCATGGGGACTGGGATCCGGGAATATGACTTCATCACCCCTTACGTGGACGACCTGAAAAATGTAATCGATCTCGAAATCGTTCGTGCCGTCGGTCTGCGGATCGGGGTCGATCCGCTGGGTGGGGCTTCCGTTGCTTATTGGGAACCCATCGCCCAAAAATACGGATTGAAGATTGATCTGGTCAATCCGGTTGTCGATCCGACTTTTTCGTTTATGTCCGTGGACAAAGACGGAAAAATCCGGATGGACTGCTCTTCGCCCTACGCCATGGCCGGCCTGATCCGATTAAAGGACCGCTACGACATCGCCTTCGGCAACGATGCCGACTGCGACCGCCACGGCATCGTCTGTCCCAGCGTGGGCCTGATGAACCCCAACCACTACCTTTCGGTGGCCGTCTGGTATCTCTTTCAGAACCGGCCTAATTGGCCGGCCCGAGCGGCCGTGGGCAAGACCCTGGTCAGCAGCAGCCTCATCGACCGGGTGGCCGCCTACCTGAAACGGCCCCTGGCCGAGGTCCCGGTCGGTTTCAAATGGTTCGTCGAAGGATTGAAAAACGGGGAGTACGGCATCGGGCTGGAAGAGAGCGCCGGGGCGTCCTTTTTGAGGCTGGACGGGACGGTCTGGTCCACGGATAAGGATGGGATTATTTTGGACCTTCTGGCTGCGGAGATCACGGCCCGGAACGGAAAGGACCCCGGGGTATTGTATGAGGAATTGACCGGACAATTCGGCGCGCCCCTTTACGAAAGGATAGACGCCCCCGCCAATACGGCCCAGAAAGATACCTTGAACCGGCTTTCCCCGGAACAGATCACCGCGGATACCCTGGCCGGTGAACCCATCCAAGCCAAGCTGACCAAAGCCCCGGCCAACCAGGCCGCCATCGGCGGGTTGAAGGTGGTCACCGAAAACGGCTGGTTCGCCGCCCGCCCATCCGGTACCGAAGACATTTATAAAATTTACACCGAGAGCTTCAAGGGGCCGGAACATTTGGCCCAAATCCAGGCGGAGGCCCAGGAAATCGTCCGGCGGGCCTTTCAGGCCCAAGGGGTTTGAACCACAAGCACCCGCCGAGTATTTCGCATTTTTATTTGAAATAACTCCCCCTCCCTCGACGGGAGGGGGGCTTCGACGTGAGCTCAGCCGAACGTTGGGGGGTGGGTGAATCAACAAGGTTCACGCCGGCAGTCCAGAAAACGGAATCCTTAGATGAAAATCAATAACCGCCCCACGCCCCGGCGCCGAATCCTCTCCTTGAGTTGTTTTCTGTTTCTTTGGCTCCTCTGGTCGCTGGCTCCGGCTCTGGCAACCCTGATCTCTCTGGACGACGGCCGGTTGATCCGGTTTTCCGGACCGCCCGCCGTCGACACGCTCGTACCTGTGGGGACGTTCCAGGCGGGGTCGCGGTACACGGTTCGGTTTGATTACGACCTGGTATCCAATTGCTTTTCGGCGTCCCTGAACGGCGCTCGAGTCGTCAATCGGGAACCCATCCCCTCCCACTTCAACTTCGCCGCCATCGACAAATTCGGGTTCGACGTCAATCAAAAGATTGCCCTTGAAGGCCTTCCCCCGCCCAGGGCAATATGTATTACATTGACAATATTCGCTTCGAAGAGCCGGAAACGCTCCACCTGCCGTTGGTACTCACGGGTCATTGAGTCGGGCAGGCTTCCAGAATGACGACCATACTCAATTTCAGGTCTAAATCTGTTAAGTTAACGGCGTTGGGTCCGACCCCATTCTGGATTAAAAGTACGCGGGAATGACGCGCTTGGGTTGGCCCCCGCAATAGATCCCCTTCCCTGTTGAGTTATACTAAGGTCAGTGCCCATGGCCATTGTAATTTGAGTCAAACCTAAGAACTTCTGATAGCATAGCCCATGTAGGATATTCTCAGATCTTCGGTTTCGCATAATGCGATGGCGGCAACCATCTCTTGGTTGCTCAGCCTGCCTTTTTTTAAGGCTCGCAGACTCGCGAGCAGTGCCAGAGGATTCTTATTCGGAGAAATGCCTGTCAGCTCCTGATGCGCGAGCCCGAAGCGATTCATGACGGCAGTAAGTTCGGCCGGTCTGATGAATTTCCCCCAAACATGGACATTGGGTTGGGTCCAACTGGTGAAGCGCCAGTCCTGGCTGATTTTGATCACAACAAGGTTACTCAACCAGGTTCGATTGATCGTGTCAAAGCAGAATACTCCCCCTGTCTTCAGCGTGCGCGCGACTTCGCTGATCACCAGGCTGAGGTCGTCCACATGCTCGAGCACATCGCAGCAGGCAACGATGTCGAAGGAGCCGTCGGAAAACGGTAAGGCTTCTCCCTTTCCCACACGATAGTCGATCTCCAGGTTGTTGTCGGCGGCATGCTTCCGCGCCGCTTCGATGGAACGAGCGGCCGGATCGATACCGGTTACGGCAAACCCGTCCCCTGCGAATTCCTCCGCCAGAAAGCCGCCACCACAGCCGACGTCCAATACGGTCTTGCCCGTAAGGTGTCGCTCCTTCAGCTTGCGCTTGAAATACCCGTACCTCACGGGGTTCATGCAATATCTGAGGCTGGAAACATCAAATCCGGCATCCTCTGCCCACCAAACGTGGCCTTGGGTCTGGTAAATATCGTTATTGATCTGCATAAAGCCTCCATAGGTGATCACCCTCAGCGCGGCTGCGTTATAGGGCTCCTAGTGAAACGTGTGGCTCACCACGACAAACAGCATTACCGCGACGAGGACGATGGCACCGACAGCTTCTCGCCCTGTTCCCGGACGGGCGGCGTGCCCTCGGATGTAGTTGAGCAGTAGGCGACGATTGAGAATGGCATGCCAGACAATCGATACCATAAAGAGGACGCCAAGTATGGTGTGCGCTGACATCCAGGCATGTCGCAAGTTCAACGCAACGCTTCGAGAGCGGCGCGTACGTGAACCAGGACCCGTATTGTGGCAGCCATATCTTCAGCGCTGATGGCGGTGCTGAGTGATTGCTCGAAAGCGTGTGCCCGTTCGTGCAACTGCTCGAAAATCCTTAGGCCATCGGCGGTCAAGGTGACGTAGTTGCGCCGGCCATCCCTGGCATCAGCACAACGTTCGACCAACCGTTCGCTTTCCATACCTTTCACCTGGCGGGTGACCGCTGCCGCATTGATGCCCAGTTGTCGAGCGATCTCCATGATCCCAACGGCTTCCGGATGGCGAATCGCAAGGAATCGCATCAGCGCCAACCGCGCCGCCGGCATTCCCACCTGGCGGCTGAACACATTGAGCGCCGCCTGCTGCGTGCGCATGATCTCACGAAGCAGATGCGTCTCATCCCCTGCGTGATGCAAGTCAAGAACTGTGCGTCTCATTGGCCCCTCCTCCACGCCGACTATAATTGCCTATATCATTTACATTGTCAAGTATAATTTGTGCAAAGACCTGCCTGAATCCGGAACCGGAAGGGATTCTGGATAACTGCGGCCAGTCTTCCAGATGGTTTACGCGGGAGAACACGACGCCAACGGAGAAATTAGAAATTAGGGTCGGCCCCAAAAACGCACACACATGGGGTCAATTCTTTATTCTTGATATTAAACTCCTGAGATCCCCTGCTGCCGACGAGAGCTTAGCATCAGCCGACTGCCTTGTTCTAATCTCTAAACTGCTCAAGTGGCTGGTCCTGCCCTGGCAGGACGGACTGCTTCGGGTTAGACATATCCTGCGGGCAACTGAACGATTTTCTCCGCAACCAATTCAAACTGCTGGCCATATTCGTCTGGTACGCACGAATTTTAGTCACCAACCGCCCTGCCGGCAGATACACATGCAGCAACTCCTGAAGTACTTCGGCCGAGGTCACCAGCCAGTTCCCTGCTTGAATCGATTGCAGAAAAAACTGTTGGGCTTCCTCACGCAAGGGAAAACAAGATCAAATCTCTCTAAACCGCCTGCTGTGCCCACCAGGTTCCATCGAAGGGAAAACCACCCGCATTTTTCACCGATTTCTTCATCGTCTCCACGTAATCGGGCCTCCGGTCGTCGCGCCAGCGGGGATAGCCTCCCCGCCAGACGTAGAAAAGCAATTCCTGGAAATTTTCCCGGGTGAAACGATATTCTCCGATGATGACCTCGTTCCTTTCCGCCGGGAATCGAATGGGGATAGCCACGGTCGAACCGTATTTTGCCAGCACCTGCTCCATGACCGATCGGGCCCGGAAGCCCTCCGGGTTTTGCTTGAAATCATCCGGCTCCTGCGGAAAAGGATAGAAACGGTAAACCTCCCCGATAAATCCCCGGAAATCAAAACCGTGAATGGCCCCCATCAGGTTGCCGATCCGCTCCTCTTCCAACCGGTAGCCGTCCAGGACCCATTCCGAATTCTCTCTGTGAATCGAACCGGCCGCCTCGACAAGGCGAAGGCAGAAGTCGGAGGCGAAAAAGAAATACCGGTTCAAAAGCAGCAGGTCGGTCTCGATATTGAAAAAACCGAAGGCGATTTTTCCGTGGCTGAGGCTGTCGAAGGCCAGGGGCATGACGGTTAACAATTAGTAATTATCAATTGATTATTGATTATTTTTTTCAACGTTTTCATTTTCCCGGGGGAGCCGGGGAATTCAAATACTGCCGTGACTGTTCGAAGACCCGGTAAAACATCTCCTTGGTTAACTTCCCGGTAAAGGTGTTTTGTTGACTGGGGTGGTAGGAGGCGATGATAGTCCGGTCATCCGGCAGGGGATAGACCTGCCCGTGGCCGAATTTCAACGACGGCAGCGTCAGGCCCTTCCAGCGCAGGTTTTTCAAAAGCTGATTGAATGCCAATTGGCCCAAAGGTATAAAGACCCGAACCGCTTTCAACAGGTTCAGTTCCCGTTGAAAGTAAGGCCGGCAGGCCTCGATCTCCACGGGCAGCGGTTTGTTCTGGGGCGGGGCGCAGCGGAGGGTGGCGGTGATATAACAATCCTTCAAAACCAGCCCGTCATCCCCCGTTTCCGAATGGGGCTGGTTGGCGAACCCGAAACGGTGCAGGGCCTCGAAAAGCCAGTCACCGCTCCGGTCTCCGGTGAACATGCGCCCAGTACGGTTTCCGCCTTGGGCCGCCGGGGCCAGGCCGATGATCAAGACCCGGCCTTGGGGATCCCCAAAACTGGGCAAGGGGCGGGCCCAGTAGGACCAGCCTTGAAACCGCCGCGGTATCTGTTGAGCTACCTCCTGACGATATTCAACCAGCCGGGGACACTTCAGGCAGGAAATGACTTCTTCTTGAAGATGTCTTATCGCTTCGGGTCGGTCAGTCATATACGAAAATAGCTCCAGCCCCCGTCATTGCGAGCGGAGCGAAGCAATCTCCAACGACAGCTTAGAGGAACCCGGGAGCCAGCGGGGGGATTGCTTCGGCGCTCCGCACCTCGCAATGACGTCTTTGTTGGCAAGTCTGTATATTTTCATGCTTCGTGGGTGCCCGTCCGCGGGGCATGTGGGTTTAGTATGACGATAGCCTTCTAAGCTCGGTAGCGTTCAGACCGAGTCGGTCTTAACCTTGGGCATCACCCTTTGAGCCTTTTCATGCTTCGGGGTGCCCGTCCGCGGGCATTCGTGTCTAATACGAAAAAAAATCAAAAAGCGGGCTTCAAGGTCAAAAACTTAAGCGTTCGCATGTAGGGGAGGGGTTCATCCCCTCCCGCACAAAATGACGACTCTCAGGATTTCAATTTCAAGCAAAGTTCGGCCACTCGTTTCCCCAAAAGGCGGGCGTTTTCGGAAATCTTTTCATCGGGGGCCCCGGTGCAGGCCACCCCGTAATGCCCGGTGGCCGAAAGCGGATCGCCCACGACAACCATGCCGTAAATCAGCAGACACTGGATGATGGATATCATGGTGGTTTCCTTTCCTCCACTAGGATCTCCCGAGGTGGCAAAGGCTGCCCCCACCTTGTTCTCCATCTTTTTCCGAACTCCCACGTAATCGTCAAAAACCTTCTTGAGTTCCGCGGCCATCGCCCCGAAGTAGACCGGCGACCCGGCAATCAGCCCGGCGGAATTCACGAAATCATCCTTGGTGACCTCGTTAGTATTCCGCAACAGGGCCTGCGTCCCCTCCACTGCGCTAACTCCTTCAGCAATGGCCTCGGCCAGTTTCCGGGTATTTCCTCCTCTTGAGTAATAAAGAATCAATACCTGCATTTAGTCCTCCTTATTTTTGAATTTAAGCCAAAAAGTCCGGTGTTATTATTTAGTAACAGTCTCATAGATGGCATCTACATGCGGAGTTTGAGGCCGTTAATAATGACAACCTCGTAAAAAGTCCAAGAAACTGTCATTGCGAGCGAAGCGAAGCAATCCCCTAATGGGAACCGGCTGATTTTTGGGGATTGCTTCGTCGCTTCACTCCTCGCAATGACAGCGCTGGGGACTTTTTGCGAAACCCTCAACCATAGCTTTTCTATTTTACCTCAAAGCGCTGTCCCTCTTCAACCGCCCCGTCCAAACCCGCCTCGTTTCCCCATTCATCATAGACTTTTTTCCCTTTTTCAATCTCTTTAACCAAGTCCGCCTGAATCAAGGCATGACGAACGGTCATCCCCTCCAAAAGATCCACCCGTTGATTATTGACCCAGGCTTTCATGATTACTCCAGGCTCCGGATCCGGCCATCCGTAGAGGCCGTCACCTTTTTCTGTCTTTTTATGAAAGCGATCACCAATTCCTGAATCGTTCTCCCCCGATCGTATAGGGCGACCTTTCCGGATCCGGGTTCGGGTCTTCCAGTCCGGATTCGAAGCCTGGTCCGGGAAGGCCTTTTTAAAAACGGAAAAACCGTCTCCCCCGGCGGCCAGGAAATCATTGGTGGCCAGCAGATACTGCTTATCCGGGTCCAGAGGTTGATCGTTGATCCGAATTTCCTGGACCCGGTTGCCCGGGGGCGCCGACGGTCTGTAGACCAGGCGCACTCCGGATACCTGCAAAAATTTGCCTCCATGTCCCCCCAGATCGGAAACCCCCTGTTCCAGGACTTCCCTTATTTCCCGGCCGCTGAGACGCAAGACAACCGGAAAATTGTTAAAGGGTAAAACGTCCATTACCGTTTTGACCTGGATCGGACCTTGGGGGATATCCGTCCGTATCCCGCCCCCATTGAGAACCGCCAGATCCGCTCCGGTTTCAGTGCGGAGAATATCGGCCAGCACGTCGCCCAGGTTGGTTTCCTGCCGGCGGGCGCCCTGCCCTTTCAGGTCCACCAGGGCTTCTCCGATGACTTCCTCCAGTTGGGCATTAACCCGGCGGCTGGTATTCTTCCACCAGGGCGGAGACCTCCTTATCCGGTGCCCCCCCGGGTTTGATGTCGATCAATCGTCCTTCGGCAAGTCGAATCCCGCCCTCGGCCATCATCAGGTCCAGGCAGCCCAGGACTTTGCCGTGTTCCCAGGCCTGGACAATCCAGGTGTCATTTACCTTCATCGGCTGTTCGATTCGGGTGTGGGTGTGGCCTCCCACGATCAGGTGGATCCCCTTCACCTGCCGGGCCAGTTTCAGGTCGGCGGGGAGGCCCAGGTGGGACAGGACAACGACCAGATCCGCATTCGGAGCGTACGAATTCAGTATCTGCCGGATGGTGGCAGCGGGAGGAAGGAAGGCCAGGCCGGTCACGTTCCGGGGATGGGTCATCACCGGGGTATCTTCGGTCACTACTCCGATGATCAGCACCTTCCAGCCCCCGATTTCTTTCAGGACATAGGGCCTGATTTCGGGCAGGCCCTTTACATTGGCGCCCAGAACGGGAAAGGCGGCCTCGCCGATCCGCTGTTTCAGGACCTCCTGTCCGAAATCAAATTCATGGTTGCCCACTACCAGGGCATCGAACTTCATGGCCTTCATTACCCGAAGGACCGAGGCGCCCTGAAAAAAATTGGCCCATTGGTTTCCCTGGATCATATCTCCGGCGGCCAAAAGCAGCGTTGGTTGTCCAGCCCGCAGCCGGTTAACCTCAGCCGCCAGATAAGCTATCCCCCCTAAGGCCTCCGAACTCCCTACCGGCCGCTGCGGTTCCGCGTATCCATGAAAATCATTCAAGTAGAGTATCCGCAGACGTCCTTCCGGTCCTGCCCAGCCGACACCCGCTCCCGCAACCAGGAGGAACAAAGCCAGAAACCAGCTAAAGATCCCCCCCTTGCTTATAAATCTTTTCTTTCGTCTCACGCCCGATATCCTCGTCCGAAGTCTAAATTGGGGATTGCTTCGTCGCTTCACTCCTCGCAATGACAGCCTGCGGGATTTTTTGCGACCACCATCAGCCTTACTCCTCACTCCTTACCCCTCGCGCTCTCACGCTTTCACGCCTCTACCCCATGCCCTCTGCCCTCTGCGCCTTTGCCTACAAACAGGGCATCAACGGCCCGGACCCCGCGGCCCTCGGGCAGGACCAGCAGGGGGTTGATTTCGATGGAATCAAAATCACGGCCCATTTCCTCTATCAGGCCGGAAAAGTCCACGGTGGCTTGAATCAAGGCCTGAAAATCGGCCGGCGGTCTCCCCCGGACTCCCATGAGGATGGAAAATCCTTTGAGCGACCGCCACATCCTTTCCGCCTGAAAGGGAGAAATCGGTGCGTAGGCAAAAGCGGCGTCTTTCAACACTTCCACCAGGATTCCGCCCAGCCCGATGACCAGCAAGGGTCCGAAATAGGGGTCTTGCGTCATCCCTAAAAGGACCTCCACCCCTTCGGCGACCATCTCCTCCACCAGCAAAGACGGCCCGTTCGTTTGAAAGAGAGTCGGGAATCTTCTTTTGATTTTATTGACCGCGGCCGTTACTTCCTCTTCGTTCTCCAAATGGAGAAATACTCCCCCGGCATCGGTCTTATGCTGGATTTCGGCGGATAGTATCTTGAGGGCCGCCGGAAACCCGATCTGTCCGGCGAGGGCCACGGCCTCTGCTTCGTCCCGGGCGATCCCGTTTTTGGGAATGGCTATCCCGTAGTGGGCTAAAATCTTTTTGCCCTGAAATTCATCCGGCACTTCAGCCGATCTTAAGTCACCCGGAAGAGATTCCTTTAAAGGAGATCTTTGCGGAATGGCCAGCAGACCTCGTTTTACGTCGTTCAGATACCCGCCATACTCCATCAGACCGCTCATGGACACCACCGCCCGTTCCGGATTCCCAAAGATGGGTTGCTGAAATCGGCGGGTCATCTTTACCGCCGTTCCGGGCAGATAGGTAACCAGCAGGATGGGCTTCCCATAGCGGGCCATGATTTTTCGGATTTCCACCATGAAGGGTCCATCCGCCCAGATCCTGAATTCTCTGAGGCGGAAGCCCCCCCGTTTTCTCTTCTCGCTTTTCCGACTGGATTTCCCCTCTGATCGGCCGGCGTCTTTAGCCAAAAGCTTCCGGGGAAGGTTTAAAAGGGAACGCAGCGCATGTTTTACAAAAAGCCACTTCCAGCGAAAAAGTTGCCCCAGATATTTTCGCACCCCGGTCAGCATGCCCAGGACAATCAGGGCATCCACCTCACCTCCGGCGGAAAGGATCCGCAGGACCTCCAGGTGGGACATTCGATCGGTGGTCCCGGCCAGGTCGAGGGGATTGGCGTGGCTCCAGAAAGGCGGCAGAATGGCATTCAACTTTTCCAACGTCGGAGGTGAAAGAGCGGCCAGCGGTAAGGCTTTCAAGGCGGCCGCATCGGTAGTGGCCACGCCCCAACCGCCGCCCAGGGTGACCACTCCCAGTCGTCGGCCTTCAGGGGGTTTTAGAAGGCTGAAAGTCTTGACTAAGTCAATCAACTCCTCGGTGGATTGGGCCTCCACGATCCCGGCCTGTTTGAAAAGATCGGAAATCATCTGGGGGGATTGGGCCACGGCCCCGGAATGGGAACGGGCGGCCTGGGCCCCGGCGGCCGTTTTGCCGGCCTTGAGAGCCAAGATGGGTTTCACCCGGCTGACCCGGGCAGCCGTTTCCAGAAACTTTTCCCCTTGGCGAACACTTTCGATGTAGAGTACCACCACTTTCGACCGAGGATCGTGCCCGAAAAAGGTCAGGTAATCGGCCAGATCCAGGACGGCTTCGTTGCCTGAGCCGACAAAGCGGCAGATCCCCACCCCTTCCTTCATGCTCAATTCCATTATCTGAAGACCGATATTCCCCGATTGAGAGATCACATCCACCGGGCCCGGTTTCACCCCCAGGGGCATGAATAGGATCTCCATCCCGGCTGGGGTGGAAACCATCCCCATGGTGTTGGGTCCCACCAGACGGACCCCGCCCGCCAGGGCCTTTTCCGTCAACCGGACTTCCAATTGGGCGCCGGCCTCCCCGACCTCTTTAAAATTGGAGGATACCAGGAGGACATTCCTGACACCCAAACGGCCACATTCTTCCACCATGGCAATGGAGGACAGGGCCGGAACGGCGATGACGGCCAGATCGACTTTTCCCGGGATATCTTTAAGGGAGGGATAGGCCCTTCGGCCCAGCACTAGGCTTTCATGGGGATTGACCAGATAAACCGGCCCCTTAAAGTTGGAAACCAGCAGGGTGGCCGCCAGGTTGAAGCCCCACTTGCCAAAACGATTCGAGGCCCCGATGACGGCCACGCTTTGAGGTGAAAAGAGATCTTCCAAATTGGGTTGGGATGGGTCCAACATCCGTTAATCCTTCTTGCCGCTATCCGTGACCGGGCACTGAATAAACTAACCCGTTGATCCTCAAAAATCAAGGACTAACCAGGAAAGATTGGATTTGACTTGGAAAAGAAATTTGGTATAATTTCTAATCGTTATGAGCAATTCAACAGAAGATCACCCTCCCAGTTTGATCGACCAGGTCCGGTCGCTGTTCAAAAAGAAATCCGAGTCCACTCCTGAATCGATCCTGGAGAAAGATTTTCAGGAACTCATCGACCAGGGTGAAGAGCAGGGTCTCCTGACCCCCGAACAAGGGGACATGATCCATAGCATCTTCGAGTTTAAGGACACCATCGTGCGGGAAATCATGGTGCCTCGCACCGAGATCGTCGGCGTGGACGCCGACACCCGGATTCAAACGATTATTGATTTAATGGTCAAACATGGCCATTCACGCCTTCCCCTCTATCATGAAAATCTGGACAATGTAATCGGGCTCCTTCATGTAAAGGACCTTTTACTCTACTGGGGACAGCCCACCGATCAATCCCTGCCAACGGAAGTGATCCGCCAGCCCGTCTTCGTTCCAGAGACCAAAAAGATCGTTCAACTGCTGAAGGAATTAAGGGGTCAAAAATTTCACATGGCCCTGGTTCTGGATGAATACGGGGGTATCTCGGGGCTGGTCACCATGGAGGACATCATCGAGGAGATTATCGGAGAGATCGAGGACGAATACGACCGTCAGGAACCCCGCTTAATTCCTCTGGATGAAGGCCGGGCGGAGGTGGATGCCCGCCTGGAAATCGAAGACCTGGAAAACTATTTTAATCTGGAAATCGGAGAACGGGATTTCGAATCGGTGGGGGGGTTTATCATCCATCTCTTAGGCCGGGTGCCCAAGGCCGGCGAAAAGATCTTTCATCAGGATCTGGAAATCACCGTGCTGGAGGCCGACAGCCGCCGGGTTCGCCGCCTGCGCATAGAAAAAACTCCGGAGCCACCGCCGGAACCCTTCCTGGGATAACGCCGGCCGCCCTTCCAGGGATCAGCAGGTCGGTTATTCCAACATTCCATTATTCCAATTTTTTTCTCCGGCGATCCGCATCGTTTCTCGACTTTATCCAGTACCCGCCTTACTTCTTAGCCTCCTTCATCTGCTTCAGCAACTGCTCCAGGTCTTTCAGGGCCTGTCCATAAGCGGTCCAGTTCTCCTCCCGCAGGGCCTGTTTGGCTTTCATTAAATACTGCCAGGCTAGATCGGGCAAAGGTTTTCCCCCTTCGGATTTAACGGCTCCCGCCTCGGGGATTTTATCTTCTTTCGCCTTTTTGCCCTCCTGTCCGAAGATCCGAGCCAGGGCCTTATCCAGGGTCTCTTCCATGGCAATCTGATTCTCATAGGCCACGATGACCCGCTTCAATTCCGGGATCTGTCCCGACTCGGCCTTGATATACAGGGGCTGCACATAGATCAAGGATTCCTCGATAGGGATGACCAGCAGCGTTCCCAAGGTGACCTTGGAGCCCCGCTGGTCCCACAAGGAGAGCTGGCGGGAGATCTCCGGGTCCTGGTTGATGCGGGACTCGATCTGTTTGGGCCCATAGACCAGACGCTGTTTGGGAAAGCGATAGACCACGAATTTACCGTAATCCGGGAAATCGCACTTCACCGACATCCAGGCGGCCAGGTTGTCTTTTTTTTGCGGGGTAAAGGGGATCATCAGGATGAACTCCTCCTTCTTTTCCCCCGGCAAGCGCATGATGGTATAGTACGGTTCCATGTCCTTCTTGCCCGAGCGCAGATTGGTCGGGATTTCCCAGAGGTCTTCTTTATTATAAAAGGTCTGGGGATTGTTCATGTGGTAAGTGGCGTAGAGATTGGCCTGGAGGTTAAAAAGATAATGGGGGTAGCGCAAATGGTTTTTTAGATCCGGGGCCATGGTCGACAGCGGTTGGAACAACCCCGGGAAAATCCGGGCATAAGCCTTAATTAAAGGGTCCTTTTCATCTTTGATATAATACTGCACGGTGCCTTCGTAGGCGTCCACCACCGCCACGGCCGAGTTGCGAATGTAATTTCCCAGGCGGCGAACAGGTCGGGAGTAGGGATAGTTGTCGGAAGCAGTGTAGGCGTCGGCGATCCAGTACAACTTGCCCTGCGATACAACCAGATAGGGATCGCGATCCACTTGGAGAAACGGTACCACCTTCTGGACCCGGTTAAAAACGGAACGGGTGAACAGAATTCGGCTTTCCGGGGTGATATCCGAGGAAAGGATAATTTTAAAGGACCCGAAACGCATGGCCCAAAGGACCTTTTTTAGAAATCCGCCCATGCGGATGCCGCCTTTTCCCTGATAGCTGGCAAAGACGTTTTGATCGCCCGAAGGGTAGTTGAATTCCTTCTGCCGGGTATTGACGATAATGTAATCGTTTTCGATCTCCCCGAAATAGATCTCCGGTTGGGTGACCTGCAGGTTGGTTTTGGAAACCGGGGGAATATCCTGGATCAGCAGGGCCGGCAACCCCTCCGGGGTCACCTGGTTTACCACCCCCAGGGTCAGTCCGTAGCCGTGAGTATAAACCAGGTGCTCATTGATCCAGCCCTTGCTGGGCAGGTCGGCGTAGGACAGTTCCCGGGGAGACAGCAACACCTGGCGGTATTCATTGTTGATCAGGTAGCGGTCGTTATCCACGGCCTGGAACTTGTAATAAGTTCGGATCTCCTGAAGCTGGCTGAAGGTTTCCAGAAGCGGGTGATGGTCCCAGAGGCGGATGTTCTTGACGGTCAACTGGTTGTTTTCAATTAGTGCCGGGGTCAGGGAGGTGGCCGCCGTCAAAGTGCGCTCTTCCACCCGGTCCAACCCAAAACCCTGCAGGGTCCCTTGAATATAGCGGGCCAGGTAAGGCGTTTCCTTGTGAATCTCATTGGGGGTGACCACAAAACGCTGGACTATCCCCGGCAGGGCCTGGACGCCGATCAAATAGATCGCGATAAAGGCGGCCAGGACTCCCGTAAGGATCTTCCCATTCGATTTGAACATTAATGAAAAAAAGACCAGCCCGGTAAAGGCCGCGATGATCACCATGAGGTTCATGGCCGGTAGGACATAGTTCTGATCCACAAAACCCGGGCCGAAGACCACTCCCCGGCCGGTAAACAACATATCATAACGGGAAAGATAAAAATAAAAGGCCAGATAGAAAAAAAGAACTCCCAGAAGGGCCGCCAAATATTTCTTTACCCAGGGTTGAACGCTGAAGCCCTTATCGGAGTACTGAAACTGGAAACGGACAATGATGATCCCCAGCGCCGCGATCAGGCAGAGGAACCACAGACCGCCGAACCACCCTCTCAGGTATTCCAAAAAAGGCAGCCGGAAGAGATAGAAAGAGATATCTTGCTGAAAAACCGGATCCTTGGTTCCGACCGGCAGGGCATTCCGAAAAAGTTGCAGGTTTTCCCATTGTCCGGCCGCCGCCATTCCGAATAAGATCCCGACCAATATGGCCGCGGGTTTCAAAAAACGCTGCAGTTTTTCTTCCAGCCAGAGGGGTATCGTGAAGGGAAACTGACGGGGACCGGCCGAAACCGTCTGGTGGGCCAGCCGAAAAAGGATCCGACCGTTGGCATAAAAAATCAGCCCCGAAACCACTCCCATAACCAGGGCCAACATGAATTTGAAATTTAACAGGCGGAGGAAAACCGAGGCATAGCCCAAGGATTGGAACCAGAGCCATTCGGTATAAAATCCCAGGAGGCTGGAACCAAAAACAAAGAGAAGAAAAATAATTCCAAAAAATATGAGGGCGGAACGTTTGCGGGCGGCCATGGCTGCTCCTTTTGTTTCCCGGTTGAAGAAGGGTTCGATCGGTTAGGGGATAGCTTAACCTGGATTGAAGGGTCTGTCAAATCAAACCCGACCATTTTTCAGGTTGACACCACGGGTTTCTTTGTGGGAGTTAATACGAAATTAACATCGAACTCCGCTTCTAGGCATTTTTTTTCGTCGTCATCCCGGGCTTGATCCGGGATCCAGGAAACCCGGAGCCCAAAATGCCCTGGACCCCGGCTTTCGCCGGGGTGACGATCCTTTTGATTAGGAGGCTGTTATGATTTCTCGCTACACCCGTCCCATTATGGAAAAACTCTGGAACCAGGAAACACGCTATCAAAAATGGCTGGAGGTGGAAATCGCCGCTTGTGAGGCTCTCTCCGGACTGGGGTATATTCCTCCCAAAGACCTGGCCGCGATCCAAAAAAAGGCCCGCTTCTCCGTGGAACGGATCGAGGCCATCGAGCTGGAAACCAAGCACGACGTCATCGCCTTTCTGACCAGTGTCGCCGAACACGTGGGACCGGCCAGCCGGCACATCCATTTGGGCTTAACCTCTTCCGATGTGCTGGATACTTCCATGGCCATCCTGTTGAAGGAAGCCGCGGATATTTTATTGGTCGACCTGAAGGCCTTGCAGGAAGCGATCCGGGAACAGGCCTTCCGCCATAAGAAAACAGTGATGATCGGCCGTTCCCACGGGATCCATGCCGAGCCCATCACCTTCGGCCTGAAACTGGCCATCTGGTACGACGAAAGCAAACGCAATCAGCGGCGTCTGGAACAGGCCCGGGAAACCATCGCCGTCGGCAAGATTTCCGGAGCGGTGGGGACCTTCGCCCACATCTCCCCGTCCGTTGAAGCCTATGTCTGTAAAAAGCTGGGGCTCAAACCCGCCCCGGCCTCCAGCCAGATCGTCCAGCGGGACCGCTATGCCGAGTTTTTTTGCGCCCTGGCTATCCTGGCCGGATCCATCGAAAAGATGGCCGTGGAAATCCGACACCTCCAACGGACGGAGGTTTTAGAGGCGGAAGAATATTTCTCCAAAGGACAGAAAGGCTCCTCGGCCATGCCCCACAAACGCAATCCCATCGCCTCGGAGAACCTGGCCGGCCTGTCCCGATTGATCCGCGGTTACGCCCTGTCGGCCCTGGAAAACCAGCCCCTCTGGCACGAACGGGACATCAGCCATTCCTCGGTGGAGCGGGTCATCGGCCCCGATGCCACTACCCTCTTGGACTACATGCTGGCCCGCCTGACCGGCCTGATCAAAAACCTGATCGTCTATCCGGAAAACATGAAGCGCAACCTGGAGATCACCCGCGGCCTGCCTTTCTCCGAAGGGGTGCTCCTGGCCCTGACCCGCAAAGGGATCAGCCGCGAGGAGGCCTATAAGGTAGTCCAGGAAAATGCGATGAAGGTCTGGGCCGGAGAGGGAAATCGTTTTCAAGACCTGCTGGCCGCCGATCCCCGCATTCAGAAGTGGCTGAAACCCAAAGAGCTGGCGGCCCTGTTCGACCTGGACCACACCTTGAAGAATGTGGATGCGATTTTTAAGAGGGTGTTCGGGAAGGGTAAATAATTAAAAAAGCAGGAAATCTTGCACATGGGCATAAAGTCATGATATAATTATTCTCAATTAAAGGAGAAAGAAAGGCGCGAGTTATGTCGCTGGTTTTAACCGACCAAGATGTTAAATTCATCGTGAACCGGCAAGGTAAGCGATGCGCCGTCCAGTTGAGTTATAAAAAATTCAAGGACATGCAAAAGGAATTGGAACGATTGGCTTTTTTTGAATCTCCCCAAGTACAAGAGGAGATTGCAAAATCGGATGAAGATTTAAAAAAAGGTAGGGTTATCCGTGTATCCGGGCGGAATGTCGATCAAGCGATTGCCTGGTTAAATGACAAAGATTGAAATTGTCCTCACTGAAACACTCCGGAGAGGATATCAGCACCTCCCGGTAGCTGTTCAAGCCAAGTTTCAGAAACAACTGAAACTTTTGGCCCAAAACCCCAAACATCCCTCCCTAAAGATTCACCGTATCAAAGACCATTGGGAATTCTATGTGGACAAGAAATACCGGTGCCTATTCCAACAGGAGGGTTATATTTACATCCTTAAATTTGTTGGCGGGCATGATTTAATTGATCGATTTTAGATTATGCCTACACTTGATTGGATTGGTAAAAAAGCGGTTTTAAACCACCACCGGCAGGTTCCTTATCACCTGCTGCGGTCTGAAGAAGCTTTGTCCGTTGGGGACCCGGACAGCGGAAATTTACTGGTCCAGGGCGATAATCTTTTGGCCCTCAAAGCCCTGCTCCCCTATTATGCCGGCAAGGTTAAATGTATCTATATCGATCCCCCCTACAATACCGGCAACGAAAATTGGGTTTATAACGACGCCGTCAATAGTCCGGAAATGAAACATTGGCTCGGGAAGGTGGTCGGGGCCGAGGCCGAAGATCTTTCCAGACACGACAAATGGCTGTGCATGATGTATCCCCGGCTTTCTCTTTTAAGGGAATTTTTGACCGAAGATGGGGCTATCTTTATCAGCATCGACGATAACGAAGTCCATTCCCTCCGGAAAGTTATGGACGAGGTTTTTGGCCCCCGTAATTTTATCGCCACCGTGATTTGGCAAAAGGTTTATTCCCCTAAGAACTCGGCCAAGCATTTTTCGGAAGACCATGATTATATAATCGTATATGCCAAGTATGCCGAAGAATGGCGACCAAATCTCATATCTCGAACCTTAAAACAGGACAAGGCCTATAAAAATCCAGACAATGATCCCCGTGGACCTTGGAAACCAAGTGGATTAGATGCGAGAAATCCGTATAGTAAAGGAACATATTCAATTACATGTCCTTCAGGACGTATAATCCCTGGTCCTCCCAAAGGGGCATATTGGCGATATTCGGAAGAAAAATTTAGAGAACTCGATGCAGACAAAAGAATTTGGTGGGGGAAAAAAGGGGATTCTATTCCACAGCTTAAAAGGTTTTTATCGAAGTCAAACAAGGAGTTGTTCCGCAAACATTATGGACCTATCAAGAAGTGGGTCATACCCAGGATGCCAAAAAAGAGCTGGTAGCCATTTGTGACTTCGAGGATTCCGCTTCCGTTTTTATTACCCCCAAACCAACCCGATTGATTCGACGTATCCTGGAAATCGCTACCGACAAAGATTCCCTGGTTTTGGATTCTTTTGCCGGCAGTGGGACCACAGGCCATGCTGTCTTGGGGTTAAACCAAGATGATGGGGGCAACCGTCGTTTTATCCTGGTGGAGATGGACCCTTCTATTTGCCGCAATGTGACCGCCCAGAGACTGACCCGGGTCATAGAAGGATATAACAATACTCCCGGTCTGGGAGGGGGATTCCGTTTCTGCTCACTGGGTGAACCTCTTTTTGACGAATCCGGAAATATCCGGGAAACTGTTGCCTATCCGGACCTGGCGGCCCATGTGTTCTTTACCGAAACCGGAACCCCCATTCCCAAACCGGCCCAGGGTAATACCCCCCTTCTTGGTATTCATAACGGGCGAGCTGTTTATCTTTTGTTTAATGGGGTGATGGGGGACAAACGACCCCAAGGCGGGAATGTGTTGACCCGCGAACTCCTTCAAAAACTTCCTCCCCATGATGGTCCTCGGGTTGTTTATGGGGAGGGCTGCCGGATTGGGGAAAACCGGCTTAAAAGGGAAAGGATCATCTTCAAACAAATTCCCTATGATATCAAAGTGAGCTGAATATGCTCCCCCTTCGGGAATATCAAAAACGAAGTCTCGATGCCTTACAATCCTATCTGAGTCTGGTCACCCAGGATGGGGCAAAAAGGGCCTTTGTGATCCAAACCGAAAGGCCTTACCGATCCGTCCCCCAACTGCCGGAACTGCCCTATGTTTGCCTGCGCGTGCCGACCGGCGGCGGCAAGACCTTGATGGCCTGCCATGCCCTGGGGATGGTCGCCAAGACTTACTTGCAAAGAGAAAAGACCGTCTGCCTGTGGTTGGTCCCCTCCAATGCCATTCGCGAACAGACTTTAGCGGCCTTGCGCAACCGTGAGCATCCCTACCGACAAGTTATCGATGATCAATTTGATGGTCTGGTCAGGGTGATGGATATCACCGAAGCCCTTTATATCCAAAGGAACGCCCTCGAAGAGCGAAACCGTAATCATCATTTCCACCTTAGCCGCTCTTCGGGTGGAGGATACGGAAGGGAGGAAGGTTTATGAGGATTCCGGCGCCCTGCAACATCATTTTTACGGCCTATCCAGGAAACTTGAAGGACCTGATCGAAAAGAGAGAAGATGGAACCATCCCCCATTCCCTCTCCAATGTCCTAAGGCTTTGGAGACCCATCGTGATCATGGATGAAGCCCACAACGCCCGCACCCCCCTGTCCTTTCAATACCCTGGCCCGCTTTAATCCTTCCTGCATCATAGAATTCACGGCTACTCCCGAAACGTCGCATAACCCGGAAAGAGATCTATTTGCCAGTAATGTCCTGCATCATGTCTCGGCTGCCGAACTGAAAGCCGAGGAAATGATTAAACTTCCCATCAAGCTGCGGACTCATGAAGACTGGCAGGAGGTTATTGCCGAAGCCCTTCAGATGCAGCAAAGTTTAGAAAAGGCGGCCGAAGCCGAAGAAAAAATTTCCGGTGAATATATACGGCCCATTATCCTCTTCCAGGCCCAGCCCAAAAACCAGGACAAAACCAACCCTGACCGTGGAGGTCGTCAAAAAAACCCTGATCGAGGACTTTAAAATTTCCGAAGAGGAGATCGCCATTGCCACCGGTCAAACCCAGGAATTGACAACGTGGATATCTTCGCTCGGACTTGTCCCATCCGCTACATTATTACCGTCTATGCCCTGAAGGAAGGGTGGGACTGTTCCTATGCCTACATACTTTGCTCGTTGGCCGAAATGGGTTCATCTCGGGCCGTCGAACAGATTTTAGGAAGGGTCCTGCGGCTTCCGGGGGCCAAAAGGAAAACTCAGGATCCCCTGAATTGGGCCTATGCCTTTGTGGCTTCCCCAAAATTTTTAGAGGCGGCCAATTCTTTAAAGGATGCCTTGATTGAGAATGGTTTTCAGAGAATGGAGGCCATTGACTTCATTAAACCCTTTGAACAGGTCCCTATTTCCATCCGTGGTCCATTGTTCGAACAGGTTTCATGCTCGCCGGATTTTTCCAAGCTCCCCCCATCTCTTCAAAAGCCGTTTCTTATGAGCAAAACACCGGCAGGCTGGTTTTGGGAGGAGAATTTTCTTTTCGGGAAAAGCAGGCCTTAATCAAATCCTATGACCTCCCGGAAGATAAAGCGGCGGTCGAACGGCTTTATCAGGCTGTCCAAGGTGCACGGGTAGAAACAGATCCGCCTCTCGAAACAAAGGATCCCTTTCAAGTCCCCTTGATGGCCGTTCGATTCGGCGACCAGGTGGAATTGTTTGAAGAAAGTCATTTTCTGGATGTTCCCTGGAATCTGGCCGAATTAGACCCTTCGCTGTCGGAAGAAGAATTTCCATCTAAAAAGGTGTCCGGGGCCACTGGACAAGTGGATGTGGACGACAAGGGGATGATTGCGGTTCAATTTGTTCATCAAATACAGGAGCAAATAAGCTGGCTGACCGGTGAAGCCGGTTGGACTATGGCCGCCTTGGCCAACTGGATCGACCGTCAAATCTACCATCCGGATATCCCTCAGGCCTATTCCAGTCTTTTTATCCATAAATCAATCGAGGATCTGATCGAAAAACGGGGACTGACTATTGAACAACTGGCCCGGGAAAAATTCCGCCTTCGGAATGCCATAGACCGCCAAGATTCAAGAATATCGCCACACCCAGCATAAAAAGGCTTATCAGCAAGCATTGTTTGGCTCTGAGGCTTTACCTGTCCGAGGTCGGTCCGGGATTGATCCTGCCTTTATCCGAGGAAGCCTATTCCCCCAATTGGTATTACGAAGGATCATTTAAATTCCAGAAGCATTATTTTAAAGCTATCGGAGAACTCCGATCCGAAGGGGAAGAATTTGAGTGCGCGGTGTTTTTGGATAGTCTGCTCCCAAATTAAGTATTGGGTGCGGAATTTAGAACGACGCAAAGATACCTCTTTTTGGCTGCAAACCGCCTCCGACCGCTTTTATCCGGACTTCCTGGCCCTGCTGGAAGACGGTCGGATCCTGGCCGTGGAATATAAGGGAGAACACCTGTGGAGTAACGACGACTCAAAAGAAAAAAGGGCGGTCGGTGAGCTATGGGCGGAAAGAAGCGGTGGAAGTGTCTGTTTGTGATGGCAAGGGGAAAAAACTGGTCGATGATAACAAATTCAGTAAATCGCTAAAAAAATTTTCAATTTCCTTATAAACGGATGACAAAGTTCACCTATTCCTCAAATGAGCAATTCATGGATGGCTCAAATCAGATATATCAAAACGTTTTAGGTGGGTTGCTTAGGAAAAGTCTGTAACAAAGGAGGACCTCAATGAATCTTCCCGGCCCCATTATGGAAGCCCTGAAGCTGCCACGCGGCGCGCGGTTCTACCGTTGTGCCCTTCAGGTAAACCCCTTTGAGTATGTCAAGCGAGAAAAGAACACGACTCAATTCTCCTGACGAACTCTCCCACATACTGCAATAATCCGAGCCTGCCTGGAAAGATAATATCGAGGTTATCGCTATCACCGATCATAGCCGGTGCCACACCGGCGAGGCCCTTGCAGAGGCGGCCCGACAAGCCAACATTATCGTTTTTCCAGGAGCTGAATTAGAAACAAAAGAGGGAGTCCATTTCCTTCTCTTATTTGTCAGTACCTCTGACCCCGTACGACGCGAG
>CAVUPH010000019.1:0-103477 GCA_963743305.1 uncultured delta proteobacterium | reverse complement strand
TGCGTCGAATGAGGGTCGGAACGATAAATGCGCACCTTAATCTAGGCATCAATCATTTCCTTTGCTTTCATAACGGGCTGCGCAACGATTAAAGTCGATACGACTGGTTTATTGCTGAAGGAGCCGCTATGTCGTCAGGGAAGCGCACGAGTGTTTTACTGCACAACAGTTGGCCGAAAAATAGTGGCCGCGTCATGAAAAAGATTGGGATTTTTGTCGGTCTGGCGGGTATCGTTGTGGTACTCTCCCTGCTGGCGGCGACCGGGTTTGGATTTGAGGAAGGAGCAGGGCTCACCGCGGATGGAGCGTTTAAGAAACTGGTGGAGGGCAATGCCCGCTTTGCGGGTAACGACCCGGCGCAGAAAGATCTCGGTTCGGCCAGAAGGATGGAGCTGACGAAAGGACAACATCCCTTGGCGGTCATTGTGAGCTGCTCCGACTCCCGGGTGCCCCCCGAACACATTTTCGACCAGGGTCTGGGAGATCTTTTTGTGGTGAGGACGGCGGGCAATGTGGTGGGCCCCGTTGACTTGGGGAGCGTGGAGTACGCGGTGGAACATCTGAAGGTGCCCCTCGTGCTCGTCCTCGGGCATCAGAGCTGCGGTGCGGTCAAGGCGGCCATGGAAGGCGGCAAGCCGGAGGGCCACATAGGCTTGGTGGCTAAAAAAATACATCCTGCCGTGAAGATGGCCGAGAAAGAGAGTGAGGACGAGCGCGCGGTCCTTAATACAGCCATCCGACTTAATGTGATAAATACCGCGGCGGCGCTCAGGAGAGAAAGCCCCCTCATCAAACGCCTGGCCGATGAAAAGAAAGTCAAAATAGCGGGGGGGGTCTACAGCCTGGAGACCGGTAAGGTCGAGTTTTTTGATGTCTTCGCTGCCACAGCCAAATGAGGGCATCAGGGACGACCATAAATAATTTTCCACTATCAACGTTTGGAACAAAGGGGCTCAACAGCTTTATGGGCAATAGATGAACCCACAGATACTTGAGATCGATGTCGCCGGGATTTGCTCGGTCAGGCACAACTGCACCGGTTGTTCGAGCGGGACCCCTTGTTGCTGTTCGAGCTACGAAGTAACGATCAACAGCCGGGAACTACGGAATATAAGCGGATGCCTGCCGTTGGCCGCCCGCTTTTGCCCGCACCTGAGATCAAACCATTCATACGAAAATGTCTTCGAAGAAATCTCACGCGGCCTGTATGGCCTGGACACGAAGGAAGACGGCGCCTGCGTGTTTGCCTACCTCAAGGGCAACAAACTCGTCTGTTCCCTGCATACGGCGGCCGAACAAATGGGAATCCCTTTCCGAAACGCCAAACCGGAGTCCTGTCTCCTTTGGCCTCTGGCCGTTTATGAAGGGGATAAAAGAATACTATCCATTGATGACTACGCCTTCGAATTCAGTTGCAATACACGCAACGCCAAAGGAAAATTCTCCTTGTGCCCCTCGATCGCCGAAAACATCGAAAGGGTTTTCGGCGTTGCCTTCAGGAACGAACTGCAGGAGGCGGTCGACCAAAGGCTGCCCTGGAAGAGCATCCCGTTGCGCGGCCCCCGGGGAAAGATCAAGGGGCGTCGGGCCAAGTGAAATAGATGATCCTGCCAAGAGGGAGACATCATGAAAGACACCTTAAGACCGGGGATCGAGCATGAATTTCGATTACGGTTATCCGCCTCGAAAACTGTTCCGGCACTATACCCGGAATCCGAAGAGTTTCAGGCTATGCCGGAAGTACTGGCCACCGGGTATATGGTCGGGTTCATCGAGTGGGCTTGCATCCAGGCGATCAACCCTCATTTAAACTGGCCGGAAGAGCAGACGGTCGGTACGCACATTGACGTCAGCCACCTGGCGGCCACCCCACCGGGATTGGAGGTGGTTGCCCGGGTGAAGCTGGTGGAGGTTGACCGGCGGCGGTTGCTGTTTGAAGTGGAAGTTCATGACGAGCTGGATCTGATCTCCCGGGGGAGACACGAGCGCTTTATCATCGACAAGGCGAAATTCGACGCCAAAATGAAGCAAAAATCAGAGCGGAGCATTTACACCGCGCCGTATTGATTCTTCATTAGGGTAACGGTGCGGCCGGGCGCGGGGCCGGGCAGGCTAAACAGCAGTAATTGGATTCCTGGAGTCGGGTGGGAGAGTGAAGCCCCGAAGCAATGTTACCAAGGCCAAGGCGGATAGAAAGAGAAAGGGAACCGTAAAGGCCCCGGTCAAGTCCAGGAGATAGCCGAAGAGGATGGGAAACAGGAAGGCCCCGATACTGGCAATGAAATTGATCAAACCGATGGTCGTCCCGGCAACCTGGGGCGGAGAGTAGCGGTAGCCCAGTGAAAATACCGATCCGAAGGTAACCGAACTCATTAAAGCCGCCACCCCCAACAGGATCAGCCCGGGGATCAGGGTCCGGCTGACCCCTAATCCACCATAAGAAACCGCCAGTATCGTCACGGCCCAAATGATCAGGGTCCGGGGGGATATCCCGGGTGGGACCCAGACCCCTAAAAACCTTCCGGCGGCGCTGACGGCGATGACCAGGCCACCGATCCATCCTATCCAGGGGAGCCAGAAAGGGCCGGGTGCCACTTGGAGCAGGTAAGTCGAAATCCAGGTCCCGACGGTCATCATCCCGCCGAAGAACAAGGCGTGACTTAAACCCAGGGTCCAGGCCGGCCCGGCCGTGAAGACCTGACCTATCCGAATTTTGGAAACGACGGCTTTCCTTGGCGGGTTTCGGCCCCAGATCCAGACCGCCAGCCAGGGCAGGAAAAAAAAGAGGGCCGTCAGGAGATGAATCAGCCGTCCGTCCTGTTTCAGCAACAGGGGACTGGTAAAGAAGGGGACCACGCTGCCGATATTGATCAGGCCGCCGAAGATAGCCTGAACCTGCCGCTTCTTATCTTCTGAGGCATGGGAAGTGGCGTAATGAAGACCGGCGACAAAAGAGAGCCCGGTGCCCAGACCGGTTAACAACCGCATGGCCAAGATAAAACTGTAATTCCGGGAAAAGACAGAAAAGAAGCAGCCCAGGAAACCCAGCCCCAGGGCCAGTAGAAGCCCCATCCTGACCCCCAGTTTATCCACCACCAGACCGGAGGGCACCTGCACCAGCGAGTGGGTGAGGATCAGGGCCGTGATCAGCATCCCCATGCGGGCGTTGCTCACTCCATAAAAGGCCTGCAACACGGGAAGAACGGGGGTCAGGTTCAGAAAGGCCACACCCATCCCCAGGCTGGCCGTGAAGGCCATGAGGATGTGGCGGTTCAAGGTCGGACAGGAAAAACCGAAAGAAGAGGGTTAGGAGTGGAGATCCCAGGCAACGTCTTCCCCCTCGTACACGATGGCGACCACCCGGAGAGGAGACCCGGTCCCGCCCCGGATTTTGAGCGGCAGGGCGACAAAGGTAAACCGTTTCCCGACAACCTGATCCAGGTTGCACAGGTTTTCGATGTGGGTAATCCGTCGCTCGGAACAGACCGTGTGGCAAGGATACGTCTTGTCGTACCACATGTCCGGACTGGAGGAATCGACACCGAAATTGATGCATCCCTGGTCAATGATGAATTCGGTGGCCTCCCGGTCCAAACCGGGATAGTCGGTCATGTACTCGGGTTTTCCATAATAACGATCGTAATGGGCGGTGTAAAAAAGAACGGTATCCCCTCTCCGAATTTCCAGGTTCCACCTTTTCAGCTCGGCCTCGATCTTGGCCCGCCCGAACTGGGTCTTGCGGGGGACATCGCTGACATCCAGGCAAACGGCCGAGGTGATGCAATACTCCAGGGGGATTTTATCAACCGGAGGGGCATCCGGATCGGTGCAGAGATGGCTGACCGAATCGATATGGGTCGGCCCGTGGTCGCAGAGCATGATGCCCCGGGTCTCATAGGAAAAGCCGGTGCCCAACTGGCGGCCCACCTCCTCATGGGAGGCATGGGTCCAGATCACGGTCTTAAGGTGGCCGGGATAAACCGGCATGCCCTGATAGATCTCCTGGCTAAGATCGATGATTTTTCCGCTGAGTTTCATGGGCCACCTCCCGGATTTTTATGATTTCCCTGAAATTTTTATATCTTTTTTCAAAAAGGGATGCAACCATATTAAGCTCCCAGGGAAGGTGATCCGGGGCCCGCGAAGCATGAAATTAGTTTCGCATTAAACCCCCATGCCCGGGGCGGGCACCCACGACAGCATGAAAATCCCCCCCTGCCCCCCTTTTTCTAAGGGGGGAGTCAAAGTCCCCCTTTGACAAAGGGAGATTTAGGAGGATTTTAAGGGAGCGGGCATAACCACCAACCTCTATTTACATCCTAAGGAAAGGTATTCTTGGCTCTCCAATTCATCTGGTTTATCGTCCTCTCTGCTTTTTTACATGCCTTCTATAACTTTCTGATGAGAAAGGCCGGTGGGGACGAGGGGTTCCTGCTGACCATGTTTCTGGTGGCCTCCGGGATTTCGGGGGCCATCGCTCTTTCATCGGACGGGCTGACCGCCATCCCTTGGCGCCACCTTCCTTATGTTTACGGGGCCTCATTTTTTTATATCCAGTATCAAATTCTGGTTTCCAAGGCCTACGAATCAGGGAATATTTCAGCCCTTTACCCGCTCACGGTATTGAGTCCCATCTTTATACCGATCTGGGCCTTTTTCTTTCTTTCTGAGACGATTTCCTTTGTGACCGGAGCCGGCATCGTGTTGACGGTCGTCGGGGCTACCCTGGCCAAAATCCAGGCGGTCAATCTGCGGGAGTTCAAAAAAATGATTCGATTCCATAAAGAATATGCCGGGGCGCGGCTGGCGCTGGGGGCCTCGTTCGTCTATTCCTTAGGCGCCATCTTCGACAAATCGCGGATTGCCTCTTTCCCCCTGACCCTGTATCTTTTTCTTATCATCGGCTTCATGACGGTCAACATGACCGTCTATTGGCATTTCTGGAAAAAGCAAACGATCGTACCCGTGGTGTTGCATTATTGGAAGGCGGGAATTTTGGGCGGTCTCATTGTTTATTTTTCGTTTCTTTTGTTTCGCGTCGCCCTGAAAGAGGTATTTGTCAGCCTGGCCGTCCCGATACGTCAGGTAGCTATCATTTTTGCCATCCTGCTGGGGGTGCTCTTTCTCAAGGAGAAAATTGAGCTGCGCAACGCGATCGGGTCGCTGATCATTATTTTAGGGATTGTCCTGATCAACGTCGGTTTTTAAGGGGAGGATTACAACGGTATGATTGAGCCGGTTTCGTGAAAAAGAACATCTGGGTTTCCCGGCGGCTTCCGACGGCAGTCATGGACCTGCTGGAGAAATACTTTGAGGTGGATTGCCCCCCAGGGGACCGGGGTCTTTCCCGGGAAGAACTTCTGCGGCAGGTGAAAGGCCGGGACGGGTTGCTGCCGCTGTTGACCGACCGGATCGACCGCGAGGTGATGGAGTCCGCCGGGGCCCAGCTCCGGGTGATCGCCAACTACGCCGTAGGCTTCAATAATATCGACCTGCCGTCCGCCACGGCCCGTAAAATAGCCGTCACCAACACCCCTGGAGTTCTGACCGATACCACCGCCGATCTGACCATGGCCCTGATTTTAGCCGTCGCCCGGCGGCTGGTGGAGGCCGACAAATATACCCGGGCCGGGAAATTCCAAGCCTGGGCGCCCCTGCTCTTTTTGGGGGCGGACGTGCATCATAAGACCCTGGGGATCATGGGATTCGGGCGGATCGGCTCGGCCGTGGCCCGGCGGGCCCGGGGTTTTGACCTGACCATCCTCTACCATAATAACCGGCGGGCGGATCCGGAACTGGAAGAAAAAGTGGGGGCCCGCTTTGTGGACAAAGAAACCCTGCTGCGGGAGTCGGACTTTGTATCTCTCCATGTGCCGCTCACCCCGAGGACGGTACATTTTATGGGCGCGACGGAATTTTCCCAAATGAAGCCCACGGCCTTTCTGGTCAATACCTCTCGAGGTGAGGTGATCGATGAAGGGGCTTTGGTGGAGGCCTTAATAAACGGACAGATCGCCGGAGCCGGCCTGGACGTTTTTGAACACGAGCCGGCCATTCACCCCGCCCTACTTTCCCTGGACAACGTGATCCTCCTGCCCCACATCGGCAGCGGCTCGGTGGAAACCCGGACGAAAATGGGCCTGATGGCCGCCGAAAATCTGATCGCCGCCTTCCAGGGAAAGATACCACCGAACTGCCTGAACCCGGAGGTCTATAATCCGTGATGAATCATAAACCCTCTGGCCTGGAACTCCTGCTGGAAGTGAACGGGTCCCAAGTCCAGGCCGTCTGACTTCCCTTTTCGCGCCTTGGTATGAATGCTGCCACTCGTATCACTATTTGACCTTGACTTTAGAGAGACCTTTGATAATAATCAATTTCAGTTATAGTCAATTTCGGACCATCTTATGCGTAAACAATTTATCATAGTCTTTTTTTTGTTCTCTTTTATCTTAGGCTCCATCCCCGACAGCCTGGTATGTCAAAATTGTCTAGGGAAACCTGTAAGAAACCCCGGGCTTAATTCAATAAACCCGCCGGTTAGCTCAGAAGCCTCCGGCACGGGCCAGGGGCTTGTAAGGTCGGACCGAGCGGATTCTCTCGATCAAAAAGGAAACGCCCCTTGTCATTTCTGCTGCCTGGAGA
The DNA here is from genome assembly GCA_963743305.1 of uncultured delta proteobacterium. Classification (GTDB taxonomy): domain Bacteria; phylum Desulfobacterota; class RBG-13-43-22; order RBG-13-43-22; family RBG-13-43-22; genus CAVQSS01. The sequence continues at coordinate 96,832 of CAVUPH010000019.1, read as the reverse complement.
CAGCCGACCATCCTGTTGGTTTTAGTCTTCCCAAACCGATGAGGTTATTAAATACCAAACCATATATTGTTTCCCCTACCGGCGATCTAGTTTTCCCGATCACTCAACCTCCCAAAAATCTTCTCTCTACTCTTCTTTAGTCTAGAACCAGCTATCTCCTGAAAGCCTCAGCGGATTTTTCGCAGGAGGTGGTTTGGAGTCCTGTGCCCGGGGCCGGGTTGTCTCCCTTCGCGGGGCTTTCCCCCCCCTTAAACTTGTTAGCCATCAAAGGTCGATGAAATATTTTTCATCCTTTAGGCGGTGTATTGGACCTTTTGGAAGATATTTCTAAAACCAGGAATGAGAGAAGGCCAGAGGTGCGCTCTTTTGGCCGAAGAGGTGATGTTTATGAAAAAGCGAATGAAATATTTCTGGTTGGCTGTCATTATTTTGCTGATTGCGGGTATTGGATTGACCGGTTTTTCCTTCTTGGAGAGGCACGAACGAGACGAAGGTGATCACCGGGGTAGATTCGCTCAATCCGGGGGAAAGGGCCATGACCGAGACCGGGAACTGGATTTCAAGAAATACGGGCAGCGGCCAGGCAACGAGAATTATAAAAACAACTGCGGAAGTTGCCACTTGACCTATCCCTCGGATCTGCTCCCGGCCGCTTCCTGGAATAAGATATTAACCCGTCTGGACAACCACTTCGGTGAATCAATTTCACTGGATGACCCCACCAGGGAGGAAATCAGGAAATACCTCGCTGAGAACTCCGCGAACCGGTCCGGGACTGAAACGGGAGGAAAGATCCTTCGCAATCTGGGAGGATCAATTCCGGACCGGATCACCGAGCTACCCTACATTCGGAAGAAACACCAAGGGATTTCTCCCGAGGTTTTTAAACGGAAATCCGTCGGCTCCTTTTCCAACTGTCTTGCCTGCCATAAAGGGGCCGAACAAGGGGATTTCGATGACGATCAAGCGGCCATTCCGCAATAGCGGTCCGGTTAATGACTACGGGAAGGGAGGAAGGAGCAGGCCTGTTTAAAACGAACGGTAGCCAGGATTTTCCGGTCAGGCCATAAGCCCGATCGGGTCCATGATGCCGAATGGATGTTAATTCAACCTTTAATCGGAGGAATAGTAAATGAAATGTCCTACTTGCAATGTTGATTTGGTTATGTCGGAACGGCAGGGGATCGAGATTGACTACTGCCCGCAATGCCGCGGGGTCTGGCTGGACCGGGGAGAGCTCGATAAGATCATCGAGCGATCCGCTGGTGCGCCTTCAGCCCTAACCCCATCGCCGCCGGGTCCCCAGCCCACGACTCTTTATCCGCCGGCTCCTCAACCCTACCGGCAGGAAGAGCACCATCACCAGGGCCACGGCTATAAAAAACACCGCAAAAAATCTTTTTTTGAAGAACTATTTGATTAATCGGATAGCCATGAAGCGGAAACCCGGGCCGGGAACTGCCCGGGTTTCCGCCGGGATTGGTTCGTGGGGAGGCATCAAGACCGAGGAAAAATGGAACTTTTCGATGGCGCCGTTATAGGGGGCCGTGTCCGTCGTCTCGACGGTGGTTACCCGGACCTGAACGGGGACCGTGTCCAGGCCGTTTTACGCTTCGTTTATTTTTCGGTCGATTTTTTCGGGGGCTTGCTCTCAATCAGCAGCCGCACCCGGCGCGGTTCAATATCCTCCACCTCCATCCCCGGTGGAAAAGACAGGGCGTGGGCGCTGACGGAAATATAGTGTTCCCCTTTGGCTAAATCCCAGAGGTTCAGTTCGAGTTTAAGGTCTTCGGGACGGATAAAGGCGAAGGCCCGGCGATGTCCGGAAAAGGTGACTTCGACCTTGCCGGGAGCGATATCGGCCACCAGCAGGTTCCCGGGGAGGGCCCCATAATGGACCGGGACTTCAAAAGTCCGTTGGACCGTTTGGGATCCATACCCCACGACAATCCAGAGGACCGCCGCCAAACCAAAAGACAGGGCTTTCTCCCGATGATTTTTTCGAAGTGTTTCCGTCCAGGACCTGGTTTTTGGGGAAGGATCAATTTCTTCGTAAAAAGCATCGAGAGTGGCTGCCAGTTCCGAGGCCGTGGAAACAGATTTAAGTTCACCCTGTCTGGCAATGGAGATGGTCCCCTGTTCCTCGGAAACAACGATACATAAGGCGTCGCTTCGTTCCGATATTCCCAGGGCGGCCGCGTGACGAGTTCCGCTACGGGGCAATCGGTCGAAATTGTTGGACAGGGGCAGGTGACAACCCAATTTTTCGATTCGGCCGCTGCCGATGACGACGGCGCCGTCGTGCCCGAGTGAGTGGGGGTCGAAAATACTTTTCAACAGGGATTCGCTGATCAGCCCGTCGACGTCCTCCCCTCCTTCCAGGTGCCGGGCGATCGAGTCCTTTCCCCGAATGACGATTAGCGCGCCGATATTCCCCCGGGCCAGATCTCCCAGCGTCCGGGCCAATATTTCCACTTCCCGGCGAGGGAGACGGGTCCGGCGCCGTTTAAAACCGGGCATGCCCCGTTGCAGCCATACGGCCGCCATCCGTTCGAAAAAAAAGCGCAGATCTTCCTGAAAAATGACGATCAAGGCCACCAGAATTACGGCAAAAAAGCCCTGCAACAAGGCCACCGTCAGCAAGAGATTGAGTCTCCGGGCCAGCAGGTATATGGCCCCCACGATAACGATCCCGGTAAAAATCAAACCGGAACGACGAGTTCGCTTGAGGACTACCAGGAAGGTGTAGATCACTAAGGTCACGATGAGGATATCCAAAAGCCCCGAGAGACCGATCTCCAAAAGAAGCGAAAGCCATTGTCGCATTTGAGCCATAGCGGTTATCCTGAAACGGTGGCGGAAAGCTCCGTTTGAACTTGAAACCAAAAAGAATAGAGAAGACGTCGGCCTATCTTCCCCGGGACATTCTCACTATACCTCAAGTACCGGTGGAATGGAACCTTCGTTGCACCAGCAACAATATTCCCAATCCGGCAGCCAGTAGAAGCAGCCAGACCCACCAGGGCAAATTTTTTATCTGCTCCCCCATAACCACCATCAGCAAAGTCATGGGCAGAATTCCCAGGCCGGTTGTCCAGGCGAAAGTCCACCAGGAAATTCGGGTAAGACCCGCCACGTAGTTGATCAGGTTAAAGGAGATGACCGGGATGAACCGGCTGACTAGAATCATCCCTCCCCCGTATCGAGCTGTCCATTCGTCTACTTTCTGAATCTTCTTTTTCGTCAGCATCCGGGCGACAAATGGGCGCCCCAATAATCGCACCAGTCCGAAAGCTGAAAATGCGCCGGTCATGGCCCCGACCCAGGTAACCACCGTTCCCCACAGGGGCCCGTAGACCATCCCATTGGCTATGGCCACGAATTCAGCCGGAAAGGGCACAAAAGAATGAATCACCATGAGACCGATAGCGGCGCCCACTCCCCAAAACCCAGAGGATTTAATCAGCGCAATGAGTTCGTTGATCGAAAAATGGGGCCACCATCGGCACCAGGAGAGCCCCTGGATCAGGCCGCAGAATAAAACGGCGCTCAGCAGAAATAGACCGGCTAGGACGGCGGCTATGATTCCAGCGGACAGCGTAATCTTAAACGGTCTTCGGAAAAACATGGGTACCCCGGCAGCCTGGCAACAGAAAACATCGTTCGTAGGGGATTAAAAACGCTTGATGGCTTTTAAGAAGGACTTGTGGATCAAGGTTCTTGCCGCAGTTTCTTGATGAACTGGGGTATGAAAATTTGAAAATAATTGGACTAAATTGGATTTCAAATTTTATTGGCCGACGCCGGTTCCCTTCGCTTCCCGGTTTTCCATTATCCGCAGGCCCTCCCTTTCAAATGGAAGAAAAACTTGAGTCCTTTCCTTATCCGGTCCGAGAATATCTTCGGCGAAAAAAAGGTGCCGGCCACCCGCTTGTTGATCTCGCCCAGGGTGGGGTAAGGGTGCACCGCCGAGGCCAGAGTGGAAAGCTTGACTTTGCCGTTTAAAACGGCCACCCATTCGCTCAGCAACTCCCCGGCCTGGGGGCCGAGAATCTGAACGCCCAAGGGTTTCTCGTGTTTATCCAGGATCATCTTGATCCGGCCCACCTGCTCCCCTTCCGCCAGGCTGCGATCATTGCCCAGGAAGTCTTCGGTCCAGACGCTGAATTCCAGGCCGGCTTCTTTGGCGCTCTTCTCGTTCATTCCGATGCTGGCCAGTTCCGGATCGGTGAAGGTGCACCAGGGCATGAAGGTGTAATCGGCCTTTCGGGGCAGATGGAAAATAGCGTTGCTGATAACGATCCCGCCCTCATAGCCCGCCGCATGGGTGAATTGAAAGGCCCCGGTCACATCGCCGGCCCCATAAATGTGTTTCTGGGTGGTTCGTAACCGCTCGTCCACCTGCAATCCTTTACGATCAAAGACCACTCCGATTTGATCCAGACCGAGCCCTTGGAGGTTGGGGTCCCTTCCCATGGCCACCAGGATCTGCTCCGAGGTCAGTCGAATTTCCCGCTTGTTTCCATCCTTGATGACCACTTCCCGTTCATTTCCGAGGTCCCTGGTGGAGACTACCGAGGTGTTCAGATAGAAAGTGACTCCTTCGGAACCCAGGACCTGCATCACCTCATCCGCCATATTTTTATCCTCTTTGGTGAGGATCTGTCCGCTCCGCTGGATCACGGAAACCTTGGTCCCCAGGCGGCAGAAGGCCTGGGCCATTTCGATCGCGATGGGGCCGGCGCCTAAAATGATCATGGACTTCGGGAGACGATCCAAAGAAAAAATCTCCTTATTGGTGATGTGGGGAGTTTGGTCCAGGCCCTCCAGGCGGGGGATCCCCGGCGAAGAGCCGCTGGCAATGACCCAATTTTTGGCTGAATAGGAAATACCGTTCAAGCGGATGGAATGTTCATCTATAAAAGAGGGATTGCCAAATTTCACCTGGGCGCCGAGACCGCAGAAGCGCTCCTCCGAATCGTGTTTCTGGATGGTGCCGATCACCGACTGGATCCTTTTCCTGATCTCGCCGTAATCCACGGTCGGCGCCTCCACCGGAGGAAGTCCGTAGGCTTGCGCATTTTTCATGAAATGATAGACTTGGGCGCTGCGGATCAAGGTCTTACTGGGCACGCAGCCAAAGTACAGGCAATCTCCGCCCAGATGCTTTTCCTTCTCCACCAGCAGCGTTTTGGCCCCTAACTGGGCGGCTCCCGAGGCTACGGTCAGACCCGCCGCCCCTCCTCCGATTACCCCCATATCAAAATCATAGTTGGCCATGGTAACTCTCCCTTTTTTACCCTCCTAAATATTTCTCTTCCAATCATATTCCATGTACCGGGCGGTCTTCAGGGCTTCGGCTTCCCCCAGAAGCCTGGCAACCACGGAAAGGGACATATCGATTCCGGCCGAGATACCGGCGGCGACGATTACCTTCCCGTTGTCGATAAACCGTTTTTCCGGGCTAATCCGGGTCCGGGGCGCCACTTCACGGAGCAGGTCGACCGCCCCGTGGTGAGTGGTGGCCTCCAGCCCGTCCAGCAGGCCGGCTTTGGCCAGCAGCAGCGCCCCCGTGCAGACCGACAGGATCAATTCCGCGTTCACGGCCTGATCTCGAATCCAGTCCAGCAAGCCCGCGTTGTGCATCTCCCGGCGGGTCCCCAGGCCCCCGGGGATCAGCAGGATGTCCGGAGCGGGGCAGTCGGAAAGTGAATACCGGGGGTTGACGCTCAAGCCATTCCGGGCGGTGACCGGTTTGAGGATTTCGGCCACGGTGTAAACCTGGAAGGGCTGGGGCGGTTCCATCACCCTGGTGACCGAAAAAACCTCGAAGGGACCGCAAAAGTCGAGCACCTCCACTTCGTCAAAAATAAGGATGGCCACCCGGCGCGGCCGGTTTTTTTCAGACAGGGAACACCTCATGGTATTTTCAATTTCTCCGCCATCGTCATAAAAAGAAAAAGAATCAGGCCGATCAACAAGATGAGGGCCCCGGAATTAAAAATCAACAGGTAGGCCATTATTTTGGCCTGCCGTCCGGTTTTGACCCGGGTATCCTTAATCACCTTCATGCCCGGCGGCGGGTAGCGGCCGGCCTTCAGTGCCCGGGAGGCGATTAAAGAAAGGTAAACTCCCGTCAGAGTGATCCCGAGAGCCGCCGACCCCAAAACCCATTTCATCAGGGTGATCAATTTGGGGTACGCCGACTCCGGCCTGAGCTGCCCTTCCTGCCTCAGATCGGCCAGGTAGCCGTTTAGATAGGGCCCCAAAATCATGGCGGCCAGAACGACCCCGATGACCAGAATGATCGTCTTTTTACGGAGCCCTTTATCGGCCGGGATGATTTCGTCGGGATTCAATTCAGGCATGGAATAGCGGTCAAACACTTATCCGGAAATCTGAATTATTTGTTTTCAATAAAAGACCGAGGCCTTTCCGTCTCCTGGGCGATCTGGTCCAATTCCTTTAAAAGGCCATCGGGAAGCCGAATAGAAACTGCCGTATTCATTTTTAACCTCCTAAGACCGTTGTAGTACAATCCTACCAAATAGATTTCCTGATGTAAATGTCGTTACAGTGTTTCAACCATTTCCCGGTAATTTATGTCGACAGTGTCAGCATAATCTCCGTTATTAATCTATGCCAAACTGTTTCTACAGGACTCTCCGGTCCAAACTGCGGTACTGAATGGCCTCGGAAACGTGGCGCGATTGGATGGCCGAACAGGCTTCCAAATCAGCGATGGTCCGGGAGATCTTGAGGATGCGGTGGTAGGCCCGGGCGCTGAAGCCCAGGTATTCCATGGCCTGCTCCAATAAGCGGTGGGCCTCCGCATCCAGGGAGCAGAACTTTTTGATCAACCGCGGGCCCATCTGGGCGTTGCAGTAGACATTTTTGGCCAGGAAGCGTTCTTTTTGCCGCTCCCGGGCGGCTTGGACCCTGGTCCGGACGACTTCCGAAGATTCCCCTCCCGCCGGCTCGGTCAGGTCCTTGAATTTTACGGCGGGCACTTCGATATGGAGATCGATGCGGTCCAGGAGGGGGCCGGAGATCTTGGACTTGTAGCGCTGGATTTGGGGATAAGTACACTGGCATTCCCGTTGAGGATCGGAAAGAAATCCGCAGGGGCAGGGATTCATGGCCGCCACCAGCATGAAGCGGGCCGGATAGGTCAGGGAGGTGATGGCCCTGGAAATCGTCACCTGACCGTCCTCCAGCGGCTGACGCAGCACTTCCAGAACATTTTTTTTGAATTCCGGCAGCTCATCCAGGAAAAGGACGCCGTTGTGAGCCAGACTGACTTCGCCCGGCCGAGGGATTTGCCCGCCGCCGATCAGTCCGGCGTCGGACACCGTGTGGTGGGGGGACCGAAAGGGCCTGGTGGTAATCAAGGCCCGGTCTCCGGGCATCAGACCCATGACGCTGTATACCTTGGACGTTTCCAGGGCCTCCTCAAAGGTTAGTTGGGGCAGTATGGACGGAAGCCGTTGAGCCAGCATGGTTTTGCCTGAGCCCGGAGGCCCGATCATGATGATATTGTGGCCGCCGGCCGCGGCGATTTCCAGTGCCCGTTTGACCTGTTCCTGGCCCTTCACCTCGTTGAAGTCCAAGGGGAAGACCGGCCGGCTGGGAAAGAGGTGCTCATGATCGATGGTAAAGGTGGGAAGTGTAGTGACACCATTTAGAAATTCCACCACTTCACCCAGGGTCTTCACCGGGACAACATCAATGCCCTCCACCACCGCGGCCTCATAGGCATTGGCCTCGGGCAGCAGCAGGCCCCGATAGCCGTTGTTTTTCAACGACAGGGCCGTGGGCAACCCCCCCCGGACGGGCTTGACCTCACCATTTAAGGACAATTCCCCCAATAGAAGAAATTGACCCAGCAGATCGGGGGGGACCAGCTCCGTGGCCGCCAGGATCCCCACGGCGATCGGCAGGTCAAAGGCCGAACCTTCCTTTTTGATGTCGGCCGGGGCCAGGTTGACGGTGATCCGATGGCTGGGAAACTCAAACCCGGAATTTTTGATGGCCGATTTGACCCGATCCTTGCTTTCCCGCACCGCCCCTTCCGGTAGACCGACCGTGGAAAAGGAGGGCAACCCCCGGGCGATATCCACCTCCACCTGGACGATGTAGGCATCGATGCCCAGAATGGCGCTGCTAAAGATTTTGGAGATCATGGGATAGTTTAGATAATAATTAATTATTATTTATTTACGGCTATCACCCTCCATACCTGCCTTTCCGAAAGCGTTCCAGGAAAGACCTGCAACCATCCAACATTTTTGCAATAGTTGTGCCTGGTGTGAAGGAAGGAGTACTTAGGTTTTTGAAGTAGACCCCAGAAATCGACCCGTTTTAATCCTTAGATTGGGTCCGGGAAGAACCGCCGAATTTCTTCTTAAAGGCTTCCATGTAGGTGAAAAAGACCGGGGTGATGTACAGGGTGAGCAACTGGGAAAAAACCAGGCCGCCGACCACCGCCAGACCCAACGGTCGGCGGGATTCGGCGCCGGCCCCGAGACCCAGGGCGATGGGCAGGGTGCCCATGAAGGCGGCCATGGTGGTCATCATGATGGGCCGGAAGCGGACCAGGCAACCTTGGTAGATGGCTTCCAGGGAAGATTTTCCGTCGTGGCGCTGGGCCTCCAGGGCAAAGTCGATCATCATGATGGCGTTCTTTTTGACGATGCCCACCAGCATGATGATGCCCACGAAGGCGTAGATGCTTAATTCGACCCCGAAGAACCTCAGGGTCAGGAGGGCGCCGAAAGCGGCTGACGGGAGACCGGAAAGGATCGTCAGGGGATGGATGAAACTTTCATATAGAATACCCAGGATGATATAGATCACCACGATGGCCAGGATCAGCAGCACCAGCAAACCCTGCTGCGAGGCCTGAAAGGCCTGGGCCGTTCCCTGGAAATTGGGGCTGATGGTGGATGGCAGCAGGTTGCGGGAGATCTTTTCCACCTGCTTTACCGCCTCGCTCAGGGCTACGCCCGGCCGGAGGTTGAAGGAGATGGTCACGGAGGGAAGTTGTCCGGCGTGATTGACCAACAGCGGGCCGACCCCGGCGGTCAGGTTGGCCACCGCCTTCAGGGGGACCAATGGGCCTTGCGCCGAGTGGATATACAGCATGGCCAGGACCTCGGGATCCATCTGGTACCGGGGTTCTACTTCCATGATTACTTTATAGGCATTGTTGGCCGTGTAGATCGTGGATACCTGGCGGGACCCATAAGCGGTGTACAGGGCATTTTCAATTTGCTCGGCCGTAACCCCCAGCGCCGTGGCCTTGTCGCGGTTGATTTCGATATCGACCTCCGGATTCTGGTTCTGCAGGTCGCTATTCACATCCTGCAGGTCCGGCAATGTCTTCAGCCGAGCCTCCAACAGGGGGGCGTAATAATAGAGTTCATTGGTATTGGGGCTCTGCAGCGTGAACTGATAGAGGCTCTTGGTGAACTGGCCGCCGATGCGAATCATGGGGGGATTCTGCAGAAAGATGCGGATGCCCGGCACCGTGGCCAGTTTGACCCGCAGCGATTGGATGAGTTCATCGGCGCTCAGCTTCCGTTCACCCCTCGGCTTCAGCCGGATAAACATTCGGCCGGCGTTCCCGGAAACACTGGATCCCCCGGCACCGACCGAGGACATGAAATTGCTCACATTGGGGTCTTTCTGGACAATGGCGGCCAGGGCCTGCTGGTGGCGGACCATGTTTTCAAAAGAGATCCCCTGGGCGGCTTCGGTAATGCAGAAGATCTGTCCGGTGTCTTCACTGGGGATAAACCCCTTGGGGCTGATGATAAACAGGTATACCGTGGCAACCAGGGTCAGGGCCGTTACGGCCATGGTGGTCCGGCGATAAATCAAAACCTTTTTCAGGCTCCAGTCGTAGACCCGCAGCATTCCGTCGAAAAATCGCTCCATGAACATATAGAGTCGGCCATGGCCCTGCTCCCGCGTCGGGCGCAGGAAGCGGCTGCAGAGCATGGGAGTCAAGCTTAAGGAGACAAACCCGGAAATCAATATGGCCACGGCAATGACCACGGCAAATTCGTGAAGCAGTCGTCCCAGGATCCCCCCCATAAACAAAACCGGGATAAAAACCGCCGCCAGGGAAACGGTCATGGAGAGGATGGTAAAGCTGATTTCCCTGGAACCGTTCATAGCGGCCTCCAGGGGGGCCTCGCCTTTTTCCAGGTGGCGGACGATATTCTCCAGCATGACGATGGCGTCGTCCACCACGAAACCTACCGAGAGGATCAGGGCCATGAGGGATAAATTATCCAGATTGAATCCCAGGAGCTGCATGGCGGCGAAAGTGCCCACAATGGACATGGGCAAGGCCAGACTGGGGATGACGGTGGCGGAAAAATTACGCAGAAACAGAAAGATGACCAGGATCACCAGGGAGATGGTCAGGATCAAGGTAACTTTGACATCGTTCACCGATTCCCGGATGGACTGGGAGCGGTCATACAGGACCGTGAATTCCAGGGAGGCCGGAAGTTGTGCCTGGAATTGCGGCAATAGCTTTTTGATGGAATCCACTACCTCAATGGTATTGGTCCCCGGTTGCCGCTGGATGGCCAAAACAATGGCCCGTTTATTATTGTACCAACTGGCAATTTTGTCGTTCTCGACGCTGGAGAAGGCCCGACCGAGATCTTGCAGCCGGATCGGGGCGCCGCCTTTATAAGCCACGATCAATGACTTGTAATCTTCAGCCTTCATGAGCTGCCCGCTGGCCTGGAGGTTGAAGGCCTGATGGCGACCGTAGAGGGTACCGGTGGGCAGATTAACGTTGCCTTTGTCCACCGCGGCGGCGATCTCATCGATCCCGATCCCCCGGGAGGCCAGGGCCTGCGGGTTGAGTTGCACCCGGACCGCGAATTTCTGGGAGCCGTAGACCAGCACCTGGGCCACCCCGCTGATCATGGAAATCCGCTGGGCGATGGTGGTCTGGGCGTATTCGTCCACCACGGACAGAGGCAGGAGGTCCGACTGTAGGGCCAGGTAAAGGACCGGTTGATCGGCCGGGTTCACCTTGCGAAAGGACGGGGGGGTGGGCAGAGTGGGGGGCAGCAGCCGGGCGGCCTTGGAAATGGCCGATTGAATATCCTGGGCGGCGGCGTCGATGCTCCGGTCCAGGTTGAACTGGAGGGTGATTTGGGTAATCCCCAGGGCACTGGTGGAGTTCATGGAATCCAGCCCGGCGATGGTGGAAAATTCCTTTTCCAGGGGGGTGGCCACGGCCGAGGCCATGGTCTCCGGAGAAGCCCCGGGCAATTCGGCCGATACCAGGATGGTCGGGAAATCCACGTTAGGCAAATCGCTGACCGGCAGGGAGCGGTAACCCAAGATCCCGAAAATCAGGATGCCGGCCATCACCAGGGTGGTCATGACCGGCCGGCGGATAAACCCGGCGGAGATGTTCATGGGCGCTGTACTCCGGGAACGTTTACCGCCTGCTTGATCTGCAGCCTACTGCCGGAAACGAGCTGAAACTGCCCGTCGGTGACCACCTGTTCTCCGGCCTTCAGGCCTTTTTCGATAACCGTTTGTCCGTCAAAATTCCTCCCCGTCACCACCGGCCGGGTTTCGGCTTTCTCCTCGGGAGTGGCCACAAAAACGTATTGTCCCTGGACGCCGGTCTGGATGGCCTGAGAAGGTACGACGATGGCGTCGGCCTGCGCGCTCAAAGCCAGGGAGATCCGCAGGAATTGACCCGGCCAGAGCTTTTTATTCTTATTGTCGAAGGTGGCCTTGAGACGGATCGTTCCGGTGGTCTGGTCCACGGCATTGTCGACAAAAGTCAGCAGACCCTCCTCCGCCGTCTTGACGCCGTTGTCCACGGAAGCCCTAACCTTCAACGGTCCCCGGGCCGAATATTTCTTTATCTCGGAAAGGTATTGCTCGGGTACGGAGAAACTGACGTAGATGGGTTGAACCCGGTTGATGGTGACCATGGCCTTGTCGTCATTGGCCTTAATTTGGGCCCCCTGATTGAACAACAGGCTGCCGGTCACCCCGGTCAACGGGGCGTGGATAAAACAATAACTCAGATTCAGGCGGGCATTATCCACCGCCGCCTGATCGGCTTTGAGGGCCGCCGTCTGAACGTCGGAATTGGCCTTGGCCTGGTCAAACTGTTCCTGGCTGATGTATTCCTTCCGGATCAGGTCCTGATACCGTCGCAGGTCCTCTTCCGCTTTCTTGGCCAAGGCCGCCGTCCGGGCCAGATTGGCCTGGGCTTGTTTCAGGGCGGCTTCGTAGGGTTGGGGGTCGATGGTAAAAATCAGGTCTCCCTGACGGACTTCCTGGCCCTCCCGAAAGTGGATTTTTTTCAGTTCACCGCCGATACGCGATTTGACGGACACGGTGGAATGGGCTTCGGCGTTGCCGATGCCGGAAATCTCCACCGGGATGGTCTCCTGGAGTACGGGACTGACGGAGACCGGCACCGGCCGGTCACGCCGCCCCTTGGCGGCATCGTTTTGTTTATCAGCGCCGCAACCGTTAACTAAAAGGGTGCCCCCCGTCAGAAATACCATGAAAATAAGAATCACTGGGTATCGTTTCATAAAAATCCTATTTGGTTACATTTAATAATCGGGCTTTTCTGGGGTCAGTATTAATAATTAATAAATAATAATTACTTATCAATTATTAATTATTACAGCTAGATATACACCTTTTGGTTTTGATATTATTAATTTAACCCTCCCGGGCGGGAGGCCTGAGGCCCAGGGACAGCAGGCCGCCGGCCAGGGAGACGACGGCGGCCAGCAGGAACGGCCCGGTAAAGGACTGGGACAAGTCGGCCAGGTAGCCGCCGAGGGAAGGACCCAGGGCTTGCCCCAAGCCGAAAAAGAGGGTGATAAATCCCAGGCCGGCCGGGGCCATCTGAGGGCCGACAAAATCCCCGGCGGTGGCGGCCATAATCGTCGGAATGCTCCAGGCGCATAATCCGAAAAGGACGGCCGAGACATAAAAGCCGGTGCCGGATTTCATCAGGGCGAAAATCAGGTAACTGGCGGCCAGTAAGCCGTAGGCCAGGGCCATCCCCCGGGCTCTTCCCAGGCGGTCGGAAATGCCGCCCCAGATCACTCCGCAAAAAATGCTGATGCCCCCCACCAGAGCCCAGAGCCCGCTGGCGACCGCCGGGGTCCAACCGATTTCCTTCACCAGGTAGGCGGCAAAAAAGGTCATGTAGATGATATAGGAAAAACCATATAAAGAGTAAACCAGCCCCAGATACCAGATGCGCCCTTTGCGGTAAACCAGGCCCCAGTCCAGGGAGGTCGAGGCCGACTTGGGGAGTGATCCGGCCGTGGGATCCGCCTCGGCCCCCACCGGGTGTAGTCCCAGTTCATCCGGGCGACTGCGGATCAAAAGGCCGGCCACGGCCGCAATCACCAGGACGGCCGCTCCCAGAAAGTACCAGGCGTAGCGCCAGCCTTCGATGCCATAAGCCTTTAAGGCCAAAGGGACAATAAAGCTGGCGATCATCGTCCCGCCCCCGATACCGGCGGAAACGATCCCGGTGGCAAACCCCCGGCGTTTCATTACGAACCAGGCCGATCCCAAGGCCATAGCCGGCACATAAGAGGACCCGTGACCCAGTCCGGTCAACAAGCGAAGGAGGAAAGCGGTTTGAAAATTCTGAGCCAATCCGGTGAGGATCATGGTGACCCCCATCAGGGTCAAGGCCAGGCAGATAACCAGCCGGGAACCCAGACGGGCGGCCAAGGCCCCGCCGATGATGGCCATGATCAGGTAGCCGATAAAATTGCCGGTCCCGATCAGTCCCAATTGGGTGTAGTTGAGCTGAAGCCCATCCTTCATGGCCGGCAGGATCAAGGTATAGGACATGCGCCCGAACCCATGGGCGCCGATGGTCACCAGCAGGCCGGTGAAGACCACGACCCAGCCGTAATGGATTTTGGAGTGAGGCATAACGCTCCTTTACCTCCCCGAGGAAGTCAGCCGATGATGGATTTTGGACTTATTTATACCATGATTAAGGGGCTTTGGAACCATTAATTTCTTTTCGAATTGGAAATTGGTCGGAGCTTCTATTCGGCGAACAAAAATTTCTTGATTTTATAAATAATTTCGTCATACTATGTATGACTTAAGGGTGAGGTGCCGGTTGCGAATATCCGAATTTGAATGGGACGAGGGCAACGCCCTCCATCTGGAACTGGGGCACGGAATTACGACGGAGGAAGCGGAGGAGGTTTTTTTGAATCAACCGCTTTGCCGGAAAACTCGAAAAGGTCATTATGCGGCTTTTGGGTTTACTGAGGGCGGGAGATACCTGGTCGTAGTTTTTGAAGTAAAACCTAAGAATATCGTGCGTATCATCATCGGTTGGGACATGAAACCGGCGGAAGTCAGGTATTTTAAAAGGACTCAGAGGTAAGTTATGGGCAAAACTGAAAAACAGATGGAAAATTGGCCGGATTATTATGACCATTCCGATATTCTTGAGGAACTCTTGGAAAAACCCGTCCGTTTCAGCCTGGATCCGGAACTCCAAAAGGAAATTCTGGCCGGCAGCAGGGCCAAGAAACTTAAAAATATAACCATCAAGATGGATCCGATCCAAATTCAGATGATCCGGAAATTAGCGACCACCAAATCCCTGCCCTACCAGACCCTGATCCGCCATTGGTTATCCGAGAAAATCAAGAGCGAGTTGAGCGCTTCCTGATTTTGGGGCTGGATACGAAAAATGATAAATAATTCTAATTAGTTGGCAATGGTTACTCCCTCTAGTTGACCCGACGGTTCGAAAAAATTGAAGCTTATTCGAAATATGCATAAAAAAGGCAGGACCATTTGACCCTGCCTTAGGAAAGACGAAACTATTTCTCTTATCTAATTTTATTATATTTCGGGTCTTTAATGAGCTCCCAATTTTTAGTAGAAGACGTTAGCTCCGCCGAGTATTATCAAAACCGCTTCTTTGCCTGAAGCTATTCATCTTAGCCATCAAACCTATGCCCTTTTCCAAGTAGTTTGATTATTCCCTCCGACTACTAAGGTTGCAATAAAGTTGTTATTATCTATCCAGTTTATATCCGCAGCATTCATATTGCCACTCGTAGGGTTAAGGGTTAATTGATTTCCAGACAATGTCCAGGTAAAGGGTCCACCTCCAGGACCCGAAGCGGTCCCTGTTCCATTTGCATTAAAAACAAGTTGATTTGGTACCGCACTACAAGAACCAGTGCAATTGACAAAATTCCATGTTCCTACTAATGAATTTATGCTGGACACAACAAGAGGCAAATAGACTGGATAGGGATAGGGTGAGATAGCCCTGGATCGATTGAAGAAATAGGTGGCTGTTCCCGGGTTATCGTAGGCCTCGACGCTGACAGCCAGGGAGACATTGGTTTCGAACAGGGTTCCCTGGTAGGTATAGGAGTAATTACCGGGTCCGATATCATCGATGATAGTCTGAAAAAGCAAAACCGAGATATTAGGATTACCTGAGGAATTTAAAGGGTAGAATCGGACCCGGTATTTGGTAGCCCCGTTTACATGACCCCAAGTAATGGTCGGATGTTTGCCCCCGGTTATCGAAACATTGGGCGGATCCATTTGGAATAGGGTGCCAGAGGGAATAGTAAAGGGAGCAATCGTTTGCCCGGTTTCTGCGATATTGAATTGAAAAGGTCTGTTTTCCCATAGGGCCCCCGGAGCGGGATATGTGGGCGGAAGGAAAGATGCAGCGTAAAGATAAGGGACTAAGGCACTCCAGCCTGACAAATAGGTCAAGGTCTTTGTGTCATTGGGGGATATGGCCGGAAGATTTCCGATGGAAACGGTTCTATTGGCAGCCGTTGTGTCGAGCAGCGCAGCTGCCATAGTGTATGAATTAGCTAAGCCGTGGAAATGGTTAAAGACCGTGTTGTCTGAATAGACCGTGTCAAGCGTGATGGTATCTTGGGCGCCAACGATCCCAGAAAATAAAAATAAGAAGCAAAACAAACTAAAAAAGGCAGTTTTTCTAGTCATAACTTTCCCTTTCTTCATTTATTTTGGTAATTTAACAATTGATAGTAGAATCACCTCGTCTTGTCAATTCCATTTTCTGATACCAGTCAATCCGTCTTGAGAGGCTACTTTAGACGGATTGGCGATCGGAATTATTGTTTAAGGATCAAGGGCAAATAAACAAGGTTGAACAGTTCCAGACTCCAAAAGCCGCCTGCCAACGTGTAATCGCCGCCAGCCAGGTTGCCGGCATCGCGCTGGCCAATTGTTCCAGATATTGAATATTCGCCGCCGGTGCTGTTTCCACCTCCCCCACCTGCCGTCCACCCGGTAATAGTATAAGGCTGGGCCTGGGTGGTGGCGGACAAGACTATTATGATCAGAAAGTTTGTGACTAAAATGCCAAATTTCTTTTTATAGCCCTTCATCTGTATTTTCCTCCATTCCAAGGCAAAAATGGCACTAGTTTGGAAACAGGGGTTTGTTAACCGCTGGTATAGAAATAAGGTATAATGTTGAAGGAGGTAATAGCAGAGTATCAAATATTAAAAGTTTCATGACCTATCCTCCTTTCGTTTTGGGTGGCAGTATATCTCTGGAGATCATTTTTGCTTGAGGCTATTATTTGTTGGTCACCAAACAAAAAAACCCAATTCTTGTTAAGATATTGGGTTCTAGTGTTCTTCCAAAAGTACTCCCTTGATAGGGATTAACTACGCAGGAAAAAGCTATAATGACATATACTTAAAATTCTATTTAAGTTTTCCTAAAAAATCAAGCTGTTTTTTTATTATAGTTTGTACTCTTCGGATATCTCTCAAATGTAACTTACAACATTTCAGGAAGTCCAATCGGGAGATGATCCCTAACGGATTATGACTTTAAAAAGAGACTTCAACCGATGGTTCGGGTCATCAAGGATGAGGTCTCTGAAGTGGTGGTTGAGTCGATGGACTGGGCAGCCCGGTATTCAGCCCAAAGGGCCTGGAGACCAGGTCGGCAGATCGCTAAAAGTTGATTGAACCGGATCGGTAGGTTGAGATAATCAAAAAAGCCGTTGGTCAAATGGAGAAAAAATATGAAGGCAGGAAGTCGTACTATTCTATTTTTTAACCTATCCAGTTTTAGGCCGGTCTAATCCAAAAAGGAGGACAAATATGAAAAAGAACCTTTTATTTTTACTGTTCTCGATATTCGCCGCTGTAGCTCTGGTCGGCTGCCTGGCTTACGTGCCCGGGCCGCCACCCATGGACGGGATCTACGCCCCGGGTCCCCCGCCGGAACCCCTGGTGGAAGTCGTTCCGGCGATTCCCTACCCCGGGGCGGTCTGGCTTGGCGGTTATTGGGGTTATAGCGGCCGCGGCTGGGCCTGGAACCGAGGGTACTGGGACCGGCCTCCCCGATATGGCGCAGTTTGGGCGCCGGGCTACTGGCATCATACCGGTCCTCGGGGTTGGGGCTGGAGGCCGGGCCACTGGCGATAGGGTTAATAATTAGGGGTTTCCAATTGATTAATTACCGGCCTTGAAGGCCCACATCTTGCTGCCGATAAAATTACTCAGGGTGGTTACCAGGATGGCCACCAACTGAGAAAAAACCTTGTCCCAATGAAAACCGTCAATAAAGACCCACAAGAGGATCATGTTCACCGTATACCCGAATAAGGTGACCACGAAGTATTTGAAGTACTGGCCCCCGAACCCCTGGGTGGCCGATTGGTGGGTCTTAAAGGTCCAATAGCGGTTCAGGAGAAAATTGTTGGTCATGGCCACCAAAAAAGAAAGGGTCGCGGCCAGGAGGTAATGGAGGTTAAAAACATAAATGGCCAGGGTGTACACGGCCAGGTTGACCACCACTCCGCTGGAGCCCACCAGGGAAAAGCGGAGAAACTGGTTGCCGGTGCGCCCGGTGGTGATCAGGCTTTCCTTGAGGTAAGCCAGGTCGAGATGGGAATACTGTTCTCTTCAGTTTTTTCATGGACCTATTTCCCCAGAAAGGGCTCCAACAAGACCCGCAGACGGGCACTATTCGCCTCCAGACTGAGGTCCTTCAAACGTTCATTCTGGCCGGCGATGATTCCTTCCCGGAAAGAGGGGTCCTCGATGACCAAGGCCAGGGTTTCGGCGATCTCTTCCCAGTTTTTTTCCTTCAGACCGATGCCGGCCCCACCCAGGGTCTCGGAGATGCCGCCGGTTAAATAGGCGATTACCGGCAGACCGAAAAACATGCTTTCCATCAAGGGGACGCAGAAGCCCTCGTGCTCGCTCAAACAAAGATAGGCCTGGGCTTGGGAATAATAGGTGACCAATTCCCGGAAGGTGGCGAACCCGGCAAAAGTTACCTTTTCCTTGAGACCCAACTCCTCGGCCATCTTCCTGAGCGCCCGCCCATAGTTGCGCATGCCGTTGTCGGTGCCGACCAGAATCAGGCGGCTGTCCGGCCGGTGGCGGGCTTGAAACAGGTAAAAAACCCGAATCAGGTCTTCGATTTTTTTCTGCGGGGCGATGCGTCCCACGTGGAGAATGTTGATCCGGCCGTCGGTCAGATCCCTTTTTAACGCTTCCTCCGGAGCCAGATAATAGTCTTGAAAGTCCAAAAAAATAGGCAAAACGCCTGTTTTCTTAAATCCCGCCTTTTCCAGTTCCTGCCGGTTATATTCGGAGACCCCCAACCCTAAATCAAAATACGGGGCCAGGAGCTTCAACTCCTCGATCCCCAAGGCGCAGCGCCGCTCCACTTCCGGGTTGATACCCCGAAAAAAATGGGGCGGGGTGATGTTATGATAAAGCAGGATCTTGCGGTCCGGCAGGCGGCGTACGAATTCCGACACTTCCGAGCCGATGGAAAAATGAAAAATCAGCAGGCGGTTGAAACCGCTGACCTCCTGGTATTCCCAGTAGGGACGAGCGGCGCCGGCCAGTTTGGGGTGAACATGCTGGGCGTAGATTTCCGAATCCAGGCCCCAGCCCCGGAGGACTTTCTGGATTCCCAAAACGTCGTTTCCGATGGCGTCCCCGTAGCTGAAATCGGGCAGCATCTGGTGGATGGCTGTTTTGGCCGGAGCGGGGGGGGATTTTGCCATGGGCGTCTCCCGAAGATCGGTCGCTGAAGGGTGGTCAAGGGCTTCCCAGGCGGCGGCAAAAAGACGAATATATTTTTCCGTCACCCGGTCCCAGTGGAAATTTTCGAGCACGTATTGTCGTCCGTTATGGGCCAAGGCGTTGGCCCGGTCCGGATGATCCAATATTTCTTTTAAACATTCTTCAAACTCCAGGTAGTCTCCGAAATAGAGCCCGCCTGCTCCGCGGTCGCAATGTTCCACCGTAACCGGGCAATGGGCATTGACCAGGACCGGCGACCCGCACAGCCAGGCTTCCATGATCACGATGGAAAAACTTTCCATCACCGAAGGCTGGCAGAAGAGGGCGGCCCCGCCATAGGCGTCGATCTTGTCCTGCCGGGGCACGAAGCCGAAATCCAGGATATCTTCCCGGCGCTCCACCGGGATCCGGACCGGGAGATTCCCGATCAGGACCAGGCGCAGGGGCGAGGGGAATCTCTTTTTAAAGAGGGCGAAATAATTCATCAGGAGCGGGGTGTTTTTACCGGCATCCCTTCTCCCGGCATAGAGCAGGTACGGGTCCTGAAGATGGTATTTCAGGCGAAAACGCTCGGGATCGGGGGTGAGGTCGGTATCGATTCCTTCCCCCAGTAAAAAGGCCCGGTTTTCCGGAAGGTCGAAAAGCTCCCGGCCCAGTTGCTGTTCGGCCCGGGTGTGAAAAACCAGACCCCTGACCTGCCCATAGGCCTCCCGCAGCAGGGCCAGTCGCGCATACCCTTCGTCGTGGAGGCAGGGAATAATGAAGGAGCGCTCGGGATGGATCCGGGAACCGAAATAGGTGGTGCTGAAGAGGTAGGGGATGAAAACCAGCAGGTAGCGGGGTCCCTGCCGCTGCAGGTGCTGATACAGGCCGGGGCTGTTGATCATGTGTTCCAGAAAAAGCTTTTCTTCCTCCCGGGGCAGCGCTTCCCCGGCCATGATCCGCTGGTTCAAGCGGCCGAATAATTCTCCGTTCCGGCGGCTGACGGCAAAACGTTTAACCGGTACCCCCTCCACCCGGTACTCCCCGGGACGGTAATAATTGAGGGACCAATCGCCCTCAAAATCCCGTACGCAGGTCGTCCAAACCTCCACGGCCAGGCCGCGTTGCTGGAGGTTCTCCACCGTGCGACGGCACTCGGCCTCGGCCCCCCCGGGGATGTCCTTGCCGTACCAGGGACAGATGAAGGCAATCTTCATGCCTGAACCAAAATATCCAACTTGGAAAAAAATGAACATCGAAGGTCGAAGGATTTCAAAAACTTCATTGTTCGATATTCGTAATTATTTGTATCCAACAACGGCGTAATCCTGGTAGCCGTACAACAGGCCGTTTAGTCGCTGGATGTTCTTGTTGAGCACCCGGGCGATCTCATCTTCATAGGTTTCGTCATCCCGGCGGACCACCTCCTCCAAACGCATTTCTTCCGGGTAGGGGGAGACGTAAAGGATCTCCACCCGGCGAAACCCCAGGGACTCCCACAAAAAACGGGCCGCCTCCGGGTGAATGGGGTTGTGGTGCGAAAGGTCCAGATAAAAAGCCCCGCTGAAAGTGGTCAGGCATTGGGGATTGATGGTTTCGGCCAGGAGGACCCCTTCCGGGGCCAATTTTTGGAAAGCGGTCCGGACCAGGTCCCGCAAGGCATCCGGATTCAGGTGTTCGATCACCTGGGACAAAAAGAGTCCTCCCCAGCTCAGGTCCGGGGTGTTCTTCAAGTAGTCCAGTCCGTCTCCTTCCATGACCTCCAACCCCTTTTTTCGGGACAAGGATACCATTTCCGGATTCAATTCCACTCCGGCCGCCGCAATGCCTTCCTCTCGCAGCATTTCCAAAAATTCCCCTCGCCCGCACCCCAGGTCCAAGACTTTCTCCGATTTCTTGAAGTAAGGCAGGTAGCGGCGCTGCTTGACCCGGATGACTTCTTCCGGCCCCCGGTGGCGGTTTTCAAACCGGAGATACTCAAAGGCCCTGATCCGGGATGGGCCGTCCTCGGGGACGCCTGGCCCTCCGCCGGAGGGAGAAGCCGCTGATTTTAACTGGGCCAGCAGCCCCTCGGCGGTATTTTTTTGGGCCCGAATTTCCTGGGTTAAGTCGTTCACCTGTCGGGATAAGGCCTCCCAGCGTTTTTCCTGGGCCAGCACCTCTTCCGGCCTCTGGGCGATCTGTTGTTCCAAGGCGGACACTCGAAAGCGATAGTCGGACACCAATTGGTTAAGGAGGCGGACGGTCTCGGCGTTAAAATCCACCTGGCGTTTAAGAATCATCTGGATGTAGGGTTCCGTGATCCGGCGGATGGTTTTCTTGATTCCGGTAACGATCCCCCCGAATCGTTGGCGGTGGGAAGAGAACTCCGGGGGTTTCAGGGTGTCAAAGAGATAATTCAAAACGGAAAGGTGATGGCGAAGGTCCTCTTCCGGAGTATTATAGCCCTCGGTCTCTATCTGCAGTACATAGCGATCGATCCGTTCCAGTTCCTCCGTGGTGTATTCGCCGCTCTTTTTCTTTTCGTCGATCCGTTGGCGAATACCTTCCATAATTTCCTGCACATTCACGGCTGGGCCTGAAGAGGCGTTCTGTTCCCTGGTCATGGTTTATCCTGTTACCGATTAATAATGAACAATTAATTTCCGGGGAGGATCCAGCGATGGGGGATCCGGTAAAACCCCGTATCCTTAAAAGACGAACGAATGGCCAGGGAAACACAGCGACTCTGATAATCATAGGCGTGCCCGTCCCGGGCATGGGCGGCCACATCCAGGAAGTAGGTCCCTTCGATGAGCTGGGGTTTTTCCAGCCTGAATCCGATGCAACCCCGGGACCCCAGTTCCGGCAATTCGATTTGATCCGAGTCCGTATTGGTACCGTAACCGCAGGTCCCCTCACCACTAAATATTCCGATTCCGAAGACCACATCGCGGGTAGGCCGGTGGACCTGATATTCCATTTCAATGGTGATATCCTCGCCTACCTGAAAGACATGGCGATCCTGCCCTTGGTCATCCAAAGTCCGAACCCGGGTAATTTCCAGGTCTCCATTGCCCCAGCGGTTCTTGGACAGCAAGCCGGCAGGGGAGAGGCAAGCCTCTTCGGGACGTTCCTCCTGGAAGCGGTTCTCTTCCCAGCGGGCCACCTCCTGCCGGTAGGCGTCGATTACCTGCCGGGGATCGCCCTGGGCCCGCAGGCAGCCCCCATCCAGCCAGACGGCCAGCTCGCAGAAGCGTTCCACCGTAGGCAGATCATGGGTGACCAGAACAATGGTCTTCCCGGCCTTTTTAAAGGCGCTCATTTTATCGATACATTTATGGGAAAAGGATTCATCCCCCACGGCCAGGACCTCGTCCACCAGGAGGATGTCCGGGTCCACATTGACGGCCACCGAAAAACCGAGGCGGATATACATCCCGGAAGAATAGGTCCGGACGGGGGCGTCAATAAAAGACTCGAGTTCGGCGAAGCGAACGATTTGTTCAAACCGGGCCTGGATTTCCTTGCGGCTTAAGCCTAAGACCGCACCGTTGATGAACACGTTTTCCCGGCCGGTGAACTCGGGGTGGAATCCGGCGCCTAGTTCAATCAGCGACGATATCCGGCCGTTGATCCGGATGGTCCCGGCGTCGGGCTTGTAAATGCCGGCCAGCAGCTTCAACAGGGTGCTTTTCCCCGATCCGTTGCGACCGATGACCCCCAGGCTGATCCCTTGAGGAATTTCCAGATCCAAGCCGGAAAAGACCTCCAGCCGTTCGCCGTGGGATTTAGACAACAGCGAGTAAGGTTTGAGCAGCCAGGTCTTCAGCGTGGTATGATTCCCGCGCAGGATGATTTTCTTGAAGGACTTGGAAACGCCTTGAATGGTGATGGCCGAGTTCATCATAAGATTATAGCTTTTCCGCCAGGGTCTCCTTGTAGTGTTCAAAGAGAGCGATTCCCAAACCCAAGATGAAGACCGACAGGATCAGGGAAGGCATCAGGTGCCAGGGATCCGGATTGCGCCGGTAAAAAAAAATATCCTGGTAGGCCAGGGTAAAGAGGGCGGCCGGGTTAAGCAGCACAACCTTTTTGAATGGCCCCGGTACCTGGGTAAGGGGATAAAGAATCGGGGTCAGGAAGAACCAGAGTGTCAAGAGGTTGGCCAGGATATGCTGGATGTCCCGCAAAAAGACATTTAATGTCGCCAGGCCCAACACCAGCCCGGCGATGAAAACAAAATGAATTAGAAGAACCAAAGGCAACCAGCAGAGGGCCCAGCTCGGGTAGATGCCCATGAAGCCCAAAAAGACAAAGAGAATCGGCAGGCTCAGGAGGAAATTCATCAGATTGGAACCGACCTTGACCAGGGGCAGGAGCTGCCCCGGAAAAAGCACCTTGGTGATCAGGCTGCCCCCGGAGGTAATGGCGTTGGTACCTTCGATCAGGGAGGAGGAAAACCAGATCCAGGGAAGCAGGCCGGCAAACATGAAACCGGCGTAGTGCTCCATCTGGATACGAAAGTAGATGCTGAAAACCAGGGCATAGACCCCCAGTAGCAGCAGGGGGTTGAGGAAGGTCCAGAGAAATCCCAGGATTGACCCCCGGTAGCGGGCCTTTAGTTCCCGGAGGATCAGGCTGTTGACCAAGCTGCGGTAGCGGAATACTTCCTGGAGGTGCTGGCGGATGGACAAAAACATGGAATCAATAGGCTTCCCGGTTTAAAAAACCTTTCCAGAGGGTCTTGATCAGGATCTTCAAATCAAAGACCAGGGACCAGTTTTCAATGTAATACAGATCATGTTCAATGCGTTTGGGCAGGGAGGTATTCCCGCGCCAGCCGTTGATTTGAGCCCAGCCGGTCATGCCGGCCTTCATTTTATGGCGAAGCATGTAGTTGGGAATTTTGTCCCTGAAACTGTTGATCAATTCCGGACGTTCCGGCCGCGGTCCGACCAAACTCATCTCCCCTTTCAGGACATTGACCAACTGCGGCAGTTCATCCAGGCTGAGGCGGCGGAGGAACCGCCCCACGGGAGTCCTTCGAGGGTCCCCTTTTCGGGCCCAAACCGGCCCGGTTTGTCCTTCGGCATCAGTCACCATAGAACGGAATTTCCACATTTCAAAAACTTTGCCGTCCAGACCCATGCGGGTCTGACGGTAGATGACCGGACCGGGGGAGGAAACCTTAATCGCCAGACCGATGAGCAACAGACAGGGAGACAGGAGAATTAAAACCAGGGCGGCCAAACTGAAATCCATGGCCCTTTTAAAAAAACGACTCCAGCCCACCATGGGGGATTCCCGCAGATTAATAAAGGGCAGTCCTTCAAACTCTTCCATCCCCCCTCGGAGGGTGATCAAGCGATACAAATCAGGCACAATTTTAATATCCACCAGTTCATCGCGGATCTGGTTCAATAAAACTTCCAGTTTCTGCTGGGCCGTCAAGGGCATGGCGAAGATGACCAGATTGATGTGTTTTTCCTGGATTACCCGGTCGATATCCTCGTATAACCCCAGCACTTCCAGGCCCAAGATCCGCGTCCCGATCTTCTGAGAAATCCGGCTGAGAAACCCGGAGACCACCAGTCCCAATTCCGGATGATTAACGATGGTCTGGGCTACCCGTTGGGCCAACTCCCGGGCGCCGACAATCAGGACCTGCTCCAGGTCAAAATAGCGACGCTGCAGGGTTATGTAATATTTTTTTAACAACAGCCGGGTTAAAATCAGGGCCGCATAACCCAGCAAACTGAAATAGAGAAAGACTAAACGAGAGTAGTCGGTTCGTTTAAAAAAAAAGGTAATAAAGACCAAAATCATTAAGGCCACAAAAGAAGCCTTAAAAAGGGCCAGCCATTCCTGCGTCCGGTTAAAAAACCGGGTATAGATCCCGGTCAGATAAAAGGTCACCGCACAGATCAGCAAAACAAAGGGGAAAAAGAACAAATAATCCTGCAGGGGAGGAATACCCTTGGTGACGGGGATGAGGGGGATGAAAAAACGCAGGTAAAAAGCGCCAAACCAGCAAGCGGTAAGAACCAGGAGGTCGTTCAGCAAAAGAAAAGACCGAAAGACCTGGATGCGCTTTTTAAACATTGGGGTGCAGGCCTCACGACAGCGGGATTATAAAGAAAGGCCGGTCCAAGGCCGCCCGGGGAAACCGGCTATTCCCCTCGCGCTTTTTCTATGGCCTCTTCCTTTTTTTTACAATCGATACAATGGGTGGTTACCGGGCGGGCTTTCAAACGTTCTTCTCCGATCTCTTCTCCACAGGAGTCACAGACCCCGAAAGTACCGTTCTCAATCCGTTCCAACGCTTCTTCAATCTTCAAAATAAGTTTCCGCTCCCGTCCTCGGATACGCAGCATGAAATTGCGATCGGATTCCAGCGTCGCCCGGTCGGTAGGGTCGGGGAAATTTTCCTTGGAATCGGTCATGCCGCTGACCGTTTTCTGGGCCTCCTGAATCAGCGTTTTCAATTGCTCGTTCAAGAGTTTTTTGAAGCTGGTTATTTTCCTGGCATTCATGGGAGTCCTCCTTGGGTGCTCCTATTCATTGACCGAAAACCGGCAGTGATTTTCGTTTAAACCGGCCGCTTTTCCCCCCGGTTTTTTCCAGCAACCCGAAGGGGCCCAAAACCATATCCCGATCAATGGACTTGCACATGTCATAGATGGTTAAGGCGGCCGCGGTCACCGCGGTCAAGGCCTCCATCTCCACTCCCGTCCGATCCTGGGCCTTCACCTGGGCGGTAATTTCAATGCGGGAGGGGGCCTGCTCCGGAGAAAAAAATACATTCACCTGGGTCAGCCTGAGCGGGTGACAAAGGGGAATCAACTCCGGCGTCTTTTTGGCCGCTAAAATGCCGGCCACCTTGGCCACCCCCAAGACATCCCCTTTTTGAATCGTATTGGCCTGGATTTTTTCCAAAGTCCCAACCTGCAGATAAACGGCCCCACCGGCCCAGGCCTCACGCCGGGTAATTTTTTTCGAGCCCACATCCACCATCCGGGCCTGACCCGCGGAATCAATATGGGTCCAGTCGGTCTTGGAGGCCGTTTTTTGGATATTATCCTTCATGATTCAGAAGCTTGTGGTCCTGTCCTTCCGGCAAGGCGGGTTGCGCTTGTTCCAGCGTCACCAGACCGGCGGCGATTTCCCGTAAGGCCCCCACAACTTCCTTGTTTTTAGTCTGGATTAGTCGGGGAGCTCCATTTCTCAACTGTTTAACCCGTTGAAAGGCCAATTGAATCAAAGCAAAACGGTTGTTTACTTTTTCCAAACAATCTTCAATGGTTATTCGGGCCACGCGGTCCCTCCCCGGAGGATGAATTTATTAAATAAACTTATTTTTTTAACATAAAAATTTACTTTTGTAAACAAGTAAATTAGCCGACGCCGCTGAATCTTTTTCCTCCCGATCAAGGAAGACCGACTCGCCTCCCGTCCATCACCGGACCGAAGACGAATAAGCCCCCCCACCTTGGGCGGAGCGCATATAAAACTTATTGAATTAACTTTAAATATAAAATAAGACCCGCCAACGGCGAGATCACTAACCGATGAGAAAGTTGCTTCTTGACGATTGACGGGAATATCCAGCCGGACGATTTGACCGGTAGGTGTTTAATACCTGTTTGCGAAAGAAGGCATCTTTGAAGTCACGTTTCCGGGTTTGACAAGGAAAACAAAATGTGGGATAGTTGGATCAAGCCGGCGTAGCTCAGGGGTAGAGCAGCTGATTCGTAATCAGCAGGTCGCGGGTTCAAATCCCATCGCCGGCTCCATCCACACTAAACGCCTAACCCCTAATTATGCGGTTTTCTATACCGGTTCAACTAGGCCTGGCAGGCGGTGAATCCCTAATGGGAACTGAGCGCCACCGATGGTGTCAGGTGATTGAAATTAATTGACTTTTTGGCAATAAAAGAGAATAAATGAATTTGTCCTCGTACTTCCCGAGCAAAGAGACGTCCAGATTACCCTGCGGATTGCCCGGAAGGTCATCGGTGCTTTCCGGAACGCCGTTGTTCTTGAGGGACACCCATTAATCATCACCAGCAGCCTAGGGATCTCCCTCTATCCCAATCATGGCGTAGATATCGACACCTTTCTGAAGAACGCCGATAGCGCCATGTATCAGGCCAAGCAAGCGGGACAGAACCAATATCGGCTCTATAACGAGTCCTGACGAAGTCAACCTGATGGCCTCTATCCTTTCCCGCCATGGTAACTAGCTGATTCTTGGGGATTGCTTCGTCGCTTCACTCCTCGCAATGACAGGGCTGGGGACTTTTTTCGAAGCCATCAATCTGTAATTCCGTTCTATTTTTTACCTTGACAATCGAAATCTCTTCGGTCTAGAGTACCCTATTTTTCTGTAGGCCGGGCGGGTACGGAACGCGGTGAAAATCCGCGGCGGTCCCGCCGCTGTAACCCTGTCTTTTCCCGTTCGGGCAAAGAAGCCTTTCCAACCGGGTATGGATCACGGCCCGTCTTCAGACGGGCGGGAAGATCGTTGGATGGGAGGGGGAGCCAGAAGACGACCGCCGGGCCAACCTGTTGAAGAACCTGATGGTAAAGGGTTTCTTTCTTCTTTTGAAGAAAGAAACCCTTTTTTTCTTTAGGGCGCCCCGGTTGTCTGGGCCGACCTTTCAGGTTTTGATGCCAGTCAATCGGTATAGGTCTACCCGAGTCTCCGGTGTGGCGGCGGCCGGGGTAGCCATTCAATAATTCATTCAAAAAAGGAGTGCAGCCCATGAATGCCTTGAAGCAAACTATTCAAGAAATCAAACCGGTTGACTTGACCCTGGAGCCCGAAGTTCGGGACCATCTCGACCGGTTGACCAAACCCCCGAAAAGTTTGGGACGGCTGGAAGACCTGGCCGCACAATACTGCCTGATCACCGGGACGGCCCGGCCGGTCCTGGACCGGAAAAAAATATTCACTTTTGCCGGGGATCACGGGGTGGCCGCCGAAGGCGTTTCTGCCTATCCTCAAGAGGTGACCCCCCAGATGGTCCGCAACATGCTGGCCGGCGGGGCGGCCATCAATGTGCTTTCTCAACAGGCCGGGGCAGAGGTAGTAGTGGTGGACATGGGCGTCAATGATCCGCTGGAAGACGCTCCCGGCCTGGTCCGGCGCAAGGTGAGGCCCGGGACCGGCAATATCGCCAAGGGGCCGGCCATGTCCGCGGCAGAGGCTGTTCAGGCACTGGAAACCGGCATCGAGCTGGCCCGGGAGGCGGTCGGACAGGGATTCGATCTGCTGGGCACCGGGGATATGGGCATCGCCAACACCACGCCCTCGTCCGCCTTATTCGCCGCACTGCTCCCCTGCCCGGTGGAGGACATCACCGGAAGAGGAACGGGCATCGACGATGCTGGGTTGAACAGAAAAATCCGGGTGATCAAGGAGGTCCTGCGGGTCAACCGCGACCAGCTTGGTGATCCGCTCAATACTTTGGCCGCCATCGGCGGGCTGGAGATCGCCGGCATTGCCGGGCTTTGTCTGGGAGCGGCCGCCCTCAGCCGGCCGGTGGTGGTGGACGGCTTCATCTCTTCCGCTGGTGCCCTGGTGGCCTGCCGACTGGCGCCCCCGGTCCGCGATTATCTTTTCTTCAGCCACCGATCGGAAGAAGCAGGGCATACCACCTTCCTGCGTCTCTTCCAGGTGGAACCGATTCTGGATATGAAAATGCGCTTGGGGGAAGGGACCGGGGCGGCCCTGGCCATGGTCCTGATCGAAGCGTCAGTCAGGATCTACAATGAGATGGCCACCTTCGCCTCCGCCGGGGTTAGCGATAAGGGCTGAAAACAGGGAGCAGAGGGAAGAAGGGAGATAGAAGAAAGAAGAAAAGGCAAAGGAGAAGGAGCACAACATTTATACGAAAATAACCCCGTCCCTCTTGTCATTGCGAGCGAAGCGAAGCAATCTCCCGGTCAAGCTTGGGGAGCGTTGTAAGCCAACGGGGGGATTGCTTCGTCACTTCGCTCCCCGCAATGACCGCAGGTCTGTTATTTTCATGCTTCGCGGGTACCCTCCCGCTGGCATGGAGGTTTAATGCCGGGGGCCGGGATTGCTTCTTCTTCCCTCTTCCCTCTTTTCAGTCCGAGGCCAGCAGGGCCAGTAGACCGTGAATCGTGGCCACGATGACCAGCAGGATGCCGATTTTCCGGTGAAGGCCGAATTTGACTTTGATCCAATGCAACCCGGTGGAAAGCTGGAAGAGCAACAGCAGAAAATTGATGATGCCCAAAATTAAGATAATGGAAAAGCCGCCGATGGTCATAATTTACTTCATTCTCTCAGGCCGATCTTCTTTATTGCCGGACCTGCGCTGCCGTGCAAGTTGCAGTTGGCCTCGGCCACGATTTCCAAAGGCTCGTTGACCATCAATTTTACTTCTTTAGTGAAGTTAGCTGCTTCGGGTCGGTTGGTCATGGAATATTCCCAAAGGGCCGTGTCTTTGCCATTCACTTTGACCTGCACCCAATTGGTGTAGTGGAAGAAGCTGTTAGCGCTGTGGGCAACATGCAGTTTGACTATGACTTCCGTTCCTTTGGACGCCTGGTCCGGGGCTTCGATGGTCACCGCGGCTTTATTGGCGAAACAGACTCCGCTATAGGCGCCCATCCATAGAACCATAAAAAAAAGCACGAATCCCAACTTATTTCTCTTCATTTGCTCCCTCCTGAATCCCTTTAGGAATTAGAAACGCCAGCCCATCATCCCCCCGCGTCCATAACCGAACAGGGCGCCCGAGAGGGTACTCACCAGAATGGATACCACAATACTTACCAGGATTGTAACGATCACATACCCCAGAGCCTTGTCCTGAGGGGTTTCCATCAGGATTGGTAAGCCCAGGTAAAACAGATATAATCCGTATAAGGATGCCAGCATGCTGAGGGGTGAAAGGGAAGGAATAACCAGAAAGACGCCGGCCACCCAGCCCGGCGTCCAGGAATAGACCGCCACCTTCATGGCATTGAGCTGATTTTTTGAGGACCCGAAACTGGGCGCCAGGGTATCAATGATCATTCCGACTAAATAAATCCCCGCCAGTGAAAAGACATAAGAGACAATCAAATGCCCGAGCCCCGATCCCAAAGGCATGCGATAATGAAACCCTAAAACGGACATGCCGATCAGCGAAAACCCGATAAAAGAGGCGATGGGCGGGATGGCGGCTAGAATGGCCGCGTAGGAAGTAAAAAGGTCTTTCACCGTAGTCGGTTCATTCTTGATCTCCGGCCAGGTGTCGTTGGGTTTAAGTAGAATGGCCTTGACTCGGGTAACCAAATCCATGGGCGCCTCCCTTGATTGAAAATTTTAGCATTTAAGCGATTAAAATAAATGTCTGAAACTATAGGCTAAAGAAAAAAACGAGTCAATCTCAAAGATAATCTCGCCAGAAGCCAAAAAACGACTTCTGGCGAGTCCGTCAACCATTATCCTCTTTAAGGGACTACCAGGCCCACCTCTTCGGAAGGCTCCCCCTCGAGCTGGGTCCGGTCCACGGCCGTTATGCGAAAAGTCAAGGTTTTCCCCTTTTTCAATTCCCCTTGAAAAAGAAATTCGGTTCCCGGCGCCTCGCCCACTTTTTCCCAAAACAAAAAGAAACTTTTCTGAAAAATCCGATATCCGTTTATATCTTTTTCCGGGTTGGGCTGCCAGGTCAATCGGACCCGGCTTCCTTCCAGGACAACCTTGAGCCCCTGGGGTTTAACCGGGACCGGCTTGGTGACCGAGGAGGACGAATTGGAAAAAGTCCCCTCCAACCCGTCTTTGTCCACCGCCCGAACGCGGTAGTAATACCTGGAGCCGTCATCCAACCCTTTGTCCACCGCCTGGGTGGCTGAGGCCGGAACCTCCAACACCCGGGTGTTCACCGACTGACTGTCCCGACCGCGGTAGACTTCATATTTAGCGATATCCGCCTCCTTGCTGGCCTTCCATTTCAGAGACACCTGTTTGACCTCCAATTGATCGGCCTGCAAATCCACAACCGCTTCCGGAACCGGTTTGGTGACGGCGTTGTCCAGGGGGGAATCCTCGCCGTGGACGTCCACAATGTTCACGGCCTGCACCTTGTAGTAATAACGGGTTTCGTCGTTAAGGGGGGTCGCTATCTCGAAAAAACCCCTTTTGTCCCCATCCACAAACCGGCTGGTCTCCCGTCCTTCCACAAAGGCGATCTTTTCGAAGGGCCCGGTCCTTTTGGATG
Organism: uncultured delta proteobacterium; assembly: GCA_963743305.1. Lineage (GTDB taxonomy): Bacteria > Desulfobacterota > RBG-13-43-22 > RBG-13-43-22 > RBG-13-43-22 > CAVQSS01. The sequence goes on along the minus strand of CAVUPH010000019.1, from coordinate 65,508 downwards.
ATCGAAAGAGGGCATAGCCTTTGACTTCCGGTTCATTGACCGGCGTCCAGGTCAAGGGGACTTTTCGGGCCTGCCTGCTCACGGCCTCCAGTTTTTGAACCTTGGAGGGAGGCCCTTTGGTGGTGGCTCTGACCGCCGGCGAGGGCGGGGATTCCTGGCCGTCCTTATAGGCGGTTACCACCTGGTAAGCATATGAGGTGGCATCCCCCAGTCCCTGATCGGTAACAGTGGATTGTTCCCGTCCTTCCAGGGTCCGGATCTTTTCCCAGGGTCCTTTCCCCGCTTGGCGGAACACTCGGTAGCCCTGAACCTTAGGATCCGTCAGCGGTTGCCAGGCGAGGACCACTTGGCGAATCAACCCGGACCGGGCGGTCAGACCGGCAACAGTCCCCGGAGGTCCGGCCGTGGTAATCTTGACCGACGGTCCGGGCAGACTGGTTAACCCCAGAGGCGACACCGCCAAGACCTGGTAATAATAGGTCTCTCCGTCCGGGAGATCCCGGTCTTCATAGCGAACCGTTCGAGAACCGGGGTTTTTGATGGACCCCGCCTCCTGAAAAGGGCCTTCCCCGCTGCGGCTCCTCAGGATTTTATAGGAGGCCACGGTGTTAAGGGAAGCGGATTGGATTTCGATCATCGTCCCCCGAAGCTGGCCTTCAGAGGCCAGGACCCGGGGAACCGGAAGAGCAGCGGTTTGCAGGTCGCCGGCTCGGATCATCTCCTGGAAGAGCTGGGTCACCATCTTACGGACCGTTTGGTGGGCCAGAGCGGAAAGGGTCAGGGATCGATCGGAAACGGCTATGTCCGCTATACTCCAGACGACGGAACCGTCGGAAACATCGATCATCCGGGCATTGATTCCTACAGCCACTAATTCGGTCGTTCCCGAAATCTTGACCCCGTATTCCGGAACGGTTCCGATGATCACCCCTTGAACACCCAATAATTGTCCCATTTTTGCGGCCGCGGCATTTTCTGGAACGATTTTATGGCCTGGATCTTTTTCCCGTAAAATCTGCTCCGACTGGGTGCGATCCACCAATTGGTATTTATGGGTAGTCAACAATTCCGTGGAAAACAGGTCGGATATGCTGGCACCCACCACATCCACCGCAGCCTGGAAGGGCAGCACCGACACTTTCCGATATAGCCGCTGGCTGGCGGCGGGGTTCACATAGATCCGACTCTTGACCTCCCGCTCCTTTCCTTTGGGGGAAAGGGTTTGTCCTCCATCTGTTCTCTGGGCCCAGGCGGGACCGGATGCACCGAACAGCCCCCACATCAGAACCATCATGAGCAATGCCCCCTGCCTCTTCTTCATGGAACAACCTCCGTCATTATTATTCCTCCGTATCCGAAACCGGTCGACGCCGATCTTTCAATCCCGAACGGGTGCGTTTGCCCTCCAGGCGTTTTTTCTTGGAGGCCAGGGTAGGTCGGGTGGGCCGCCGGACCCTGGGCACAACCGAAGCCTGGGAAACCAGTTGCTCCAACCGTTCAATGGCCGCCTTCCGGTTGGCCTCCTGGGTGCGGAAGCGTCGAGACTCGATCAGGAGTTCCCCCCCTCGGTCAACTTGTGGCCGGCCAACCGGATGAGCCGCGCTCGTTGGGGCTCGGTCAGGGAGGGGGACCGTCAGGACATCAAACCGCAATCGGACGGCGGTGGCCACTTTGTTGACATTCTGGCCGCCCGGTCCCGAGGCCCTGAAAAATTCGAAGCTCAATTCCACGGCGGGAATTCGCAGTGGATTTCCAATTCCTGAATCAGGTTTCATCCCCGTTTCCGCAAAAAAATCTCCGGGATCAATATCTTTTCGCTAAGTTAGAGGAACCCTCCTAAAAGTTCAAGGGTAATATGTCCTGAGTTTTTCATTGGAGGGTACGGTCTGATGAACCTATCGTCGGGATTATCTCCAAACTAAAACCGGCCCCTAAAAAAAGGCGACAGAGAAGCCCACCTTAGGACTACTCTGCCGCCTCCCCCCGAGTACCTTCCCCTCTATCAAAGAGGAAGATACTTCATAGATCCGCTCAGCGGGGTGAATGGTTTTCTCTTTCGGGATAAGATTTAATCATCTCCTCCGTGATCGTTGCCTGAAACATTCACCGTTGAATACCGGTAGGTCGAAACATTTCCGGCCGCGTCTTTAGCCCAGGGGTAAAGCCTTTTTCTTCCCGTGGAACTAAAGGTATAGCTGGTGGGGGTGTGGCCTTCCACCTGGAGTCGGACGAAGCGGGTCTGGTCGCGGTGGTGGTTACCAGATAACCGGTCACGGCGATGTTGTCCGTGGCGATGAATCGCTGAATCGGCACAGTTAAAGAACTGGAGGTACTGGGAATCCTGAAGGACGTGATCGCCGGCCGTGCCGTATCGACGGAACTCGTTATGACCACGTTGTCCCAGATACTTTCCGAGATGTTCCCGGCCGCGTCCTTGGCCCAGCCGTAAAGTGTCTTCGCGCCCCCGGAAGTAAAGGTATAGCTCGGGGGGGAGTGGCTCTCCAGCCCTGGGCGTTGGCGGCAGGCTCCGTGGGGGTGGTGGTGATCAGGTAGGCGACGGCATCGATGTTATCGATGGCCCGGAAGGCCAGGATCGGCACAGTGAGCGAAGTACTGGTCAGGGGGAGGGTGAATTCCATTACCTCGGGAGATTCGACGTCGATCGCGCTGCCGGTGTCGATGGTCACGGTCCCGCTCAGACTATTGGAGACGTTTCCTGCGGCATCCCTGGCCCAGGCATAGAGCGTCTTGGCCCCGGTGCCGGCAAAGGTGTAGCTCGTGGGAGCCGTAGCGGGCCAGTTCCCCGCTGCCGGTTTGGTCGCGCTTTCGTTGACCAGGTACCCGGTTACCCCCACGTTATCCGTGGCGGTGAAGGTGGTAATCGGTACGACCAGGGTAGCAGAAGTGGCCGGGACGATGAAAGCCGAAACCACCGGCAAGGTCGCATCCGCCAAGGTGATGCTCACGCTCCTTCCCGAACTCAGGACGTTGGAGACATTCCCGGCCGCATCCCGGGCCCAGGCGTAGAGCGTCTTGGCCCCGGCGCTGGAAAAGGTATAGCTCGTGGGAGCCGCAGCGGGCCAGTTCCCCGCTGCCGGTTTGGTCGGGCTTTCGTTGACCAGGTACCCGGTCACCCCCACATTGTCCGTGGCGGCAATGGCGCTAATCGGCACGACCAGGGATGAAGAACTGGACGGGATGGTGAAAACCGAAACCACCGGCAGGGTGGTGTCAGCCGTCCCCCCGGTTGGAAAGCTGGCAGCATCTCCAGGGTTTGTTTTAGCCAGGATTTCATCGCCATTAAAGTAGCCGTCGCCATCGGAATCCCGATTCGCAAGCGCTGTAGTAATAGTATAGGAACGATTTCCTATGGATGCATTGGCCCAGTCTAACCCGAATTGATTCCGAGTGTAGTTCGGGGCTGAGGTACTGATATGGCAAAGGTTGCACCCATAGGAGGTCCCATTCGCATTATTAAAGGAGGTCGTAAAGCTACTTGATCCAAAAGCGCTGCTGAATCCTCCCAACGCTAAACCTATTAAAATTAAAATCATAGAAATCTTGGACTTCATTTTCATCTCCTTGCCTGGGTTGTTATTTTTACAGGCGGCTGAAGCTGGTCTGGTCCGCCGAAATCGTTTTTTTTCCGAGGAATCCCTCGGATATCTCGATGGCACCTCGATTTTCAAATTCCGTTATCCATTTCCGGACAATTTCCTGCCCGGTCTCCCAGACCAGGGGGAGGGATGCTTCCACCGATGCCGAAAGCTCCAGGCCGTAGTCGATGATCTCCGGCTCGACGCCGATGATCGATACGGCCGGCATCGGATCTTTTTGAATCATCTCCAGGGCCTGGATCACGGAAAACTCATGGAGCGAGACCGGCGCGGTTCCCATATCCATGTCCTTCAGGCTGTCGACCCGGTACACGGTCCCGGGCAGCCCACCGGCCTGCATGGCATCGATGAGCAGGATCCTCTCCGCCCAATCGAAACAGGTGCAGGGCGTCAAACACCGCACACCCTACCTCGACGGCCCGATATTCTCCGCTTTCAGCCGGCGGAAACCGCTTCACGGCGTGAACTCCGACGCCGTCGTCCTTAAGCAGGATATTGCCCATGCCGGCAATCAGGATCCTCGGTCCCCTTTCGGCCTTTATCCCTGGTTCTTCCAGCAGCGTATTCATTTTGGTTTCCTGCTGACCTTCCATCCCGACCTACCGCTGCCCGGAGATGATCTGGACCGTCGCCTTTTCATTGGGTCGGGAGACATGGACCGCGCAGGAAAGACAGGGGTCGAAGGAATGAATGACCCTCAGGACCTCCACAGGCTCTTTCAGGTCTTTGACCGGCGTGTCCATCAGGGCCTTTTCGATGGGACCCATCTGGCTGGCATCGTCTCGGGGTGAGGCGTTCCAGCAAGTGGGGGTGATGATCTGATAGCTCGAAACTTTGCCCGAAGCGGTTTGGAGCCAATGTCCCAGGGCGCCGCGGGGGGCCTCGGTGAGTCCTATACCCGAGGCCGTGGTGGAGGGAATCGTAGGTTTGGTATAGACCGCTCCACTCGGCCGAAGCTGGTTCACCCAGGTTTGGAGGGCCTGGGCTATTTTTAAAGTTTCCAGGGCCCGGGCCTGGTGTCGATCCATCACGGAAATCCCCTGCCGATAATCCCCGTTGACCCACATGCGGGCCAACGGACCGGCCTCATAAGGAGCGCCGTCGTAACGCGGCGCCTTGAGCCAGGAATAGGCCTTGGCTTTGGGACAATGGGGCAGGGTTTGACCGCCAGCCGGATTCAGATTGGTGGTGGCATCCTCATACCAGGAATAGCGGACCGATTCGGTGATCCGGGTCAGATCGATCGAATTCACGGAGGTGCTCCCGCTCGCTGATCGACCCCTTCGGAGGAGCTTACTTTCGCCCTCTGAATCCAGGTCGAAAACCCCAAAGGACAGCAGGTTTCCGTATCCCCTTCCGATGGTGTTATAATCCGAATAGACCGATCTCAGGGCGGCCACGTCCGACAGATAGACGTTTTGGATAAAGGGAATCAACTCATTGAGGTAGGCCTTGTACTTGGAGATCCGGTCGGCCCGGGGCGTCGTCGTAAACCCCCCGGAGATATAAGCGGCCGGGTCCGGCATCCGCCCCCCGAAAAGGGCGCCCATCTCATGGGCCTTGCGGGTCATGTCGATAGCGGTTACATAATGGTTTACTAAATTGGCGGCCGTCGCGCCGGTGATGCGTTTGTCCGCTTTCCAGGAGGGCTGCCAGGGCGGCATGGCCGGCCCGTCGAGGTAATCCAGGGCGGTCAGATGATAGAAATGAAGGATGTGGGACTGCACAAAATTGGCGCCCAGGACCAGGTTGCGCATGATCCGGGCATTCGTGGGGGCCGTCACCTGAAAAGCGGCGTCCTGGGCCAGGACCGAGGCCATTCCGTGGGGCACGGGGCAGACGCCGCAGATCCGCTGGGTAAGATGCTGGGCATCCCTTGGGTCGCGGCCGACCAGCAACTGCTCAAAACCACGGAACAGGGTCCCCGTGGCCCGGGCATCGACGACCTGTTGTTGGCCTTGCACTTCATTCACGGTGACCGCAATCTTGAGATGTCCTTCCAGACGGGTCACGGGATCTATAAATATCTTGGTCGACATTGAGCTACCTCCTTAAATAGATTACACACCGGGGGCGTAAAAGGGATCCGTGCCCGGAAACCCGGGCTCGGTACAGCCGATGCAGGGCGCATTGGCATCGACACACCAGTTGACCTGGTTGTTCCATTTCTGTTGAGGACAATTGGCCATGGTCACTGGACCCCGGCAGCCCAAATCCATCAGACAATTATTGTCCACCCCGATGGTCGTGGCCTTGGTGCTTCCATTTCGAGGGCAGAGATCGTGCACCGTGGAGCCGAAAAATTGGGTGGGCCGGCCGAAGCTGTCCAGAGCAATCGAATTACCCAATAGCAGTTGAACCACCGCCCAGACGATCCAATCGGGATGGGTGGGACAGCCGGGGATGTTGATGGTGTCCTTGCCGGTCAGCGCCTTGACCCCCATGACACCGGTGGGGTTCGGCGGTGCTGCCGGGATTCCTCCCCAGGCAGCGCAGGTCCCGATGCACAGGATTCCGGCCGCCTTGGCGGCCAGGGTCTGCACTGCCGACTCGAAGGTGACTTCCTGCTCATTATAGGTCCAGGCATAACAGGCCCTTCCGCCGAAGGCGGTCGGAATCCCGCCCTCCACCGCCAGCAGGTATCCTCCTTTATTGTAGGCCGCCTCGGCTTGGGCCACAGCATCCTGACCCGCCAGGGCCATGAGGTTCGGGTGATAAACCAGGTTGATGGCCTCGACCAGCACATTTGCAGCCGTCTGCGGACCGTCGGTGGCTATGCGATTGAGGAAGGATTCGGAACATCCGGTACAACCGCTGCCCTGCAGCCAGATGACCGATGGTCCGGTAGGACTCGCCAAGGCCTTTTCCAGCAAGCCGAGTTCGCTGGTTGACAATCCCACGGCCGCCGCCGATATACCGCAATATTTCAGAAAATCACGCCTTGATATGTTCATAAGAAAACCTCCTGAAGGGGTGAGTTAATTAATTGATTGACACCGGATACGTTAAAGCCTGGAGAGAGGCAGTTCCTGTTTAGCGGATCTAGTAACGTGGCATGCTTGCCCAAAGAAAACCCGGGTAATTCTTGCAAGCCCAAAGGATAAATGGGCTTTAAATCTTTTTTTAGGATTTCACCTCCCCTCATCTCAGACTAAGAACACTTGCTTTTTGTTAGGTAATATATATTTATGGTTATTATGAGCAATAAATATACCAAAACAATTTATTATACAACTTACTGAAATTATTAATTTACAACAATAAAATAATACTTTATTAGTTATATGTATCGTTAACGTTAATTAACATTAACGTTTAAATAGCAGTATCCTTTCTTGTTATTGATACCCATTAGCAAACATTAGGCCAGAAACTCCCGGTTACGTTTCACTATGTATAACTTGATGAAATTTAATAGCAAAAAGGAAATTCTCCAGGGTCAATGATCGCTGGCGCGTTGCTAATGAGTGCCGAAAGGTAACGTGATCGGCGACAAAGAAAAGGACTACTTACGCGGGAACCGCTGGTCTTTCATGGGAAGGGAGAGAAGCGCTTGAGGGAAGAATGGCAAGACTGGACTTTGTCTAGGGGTGGACCAGCGCAATAACCTGAAGAACCGGCTTTAACCGATCCCCCCGTTTCTGTCTCGGACAGGGGGATCGAAAAAGTCTACAATGCGGCGCAGCCTTCCCCCATCCATCGCACCAAAAACCGGGGGACAGGAGAACCGTCGGGAAAAGCTCGCAGGCGATCGACGGGGAACCGCTACATTCCCAAAATGGACTGGGCCACGATTGATTTTTCAATCTCCTTGGTGCCTTCGTAGATCTCCAGGATCTTGCAATCCCGGTAGAGGCGCTGTACTTTGTATTCGTCGATATAGCCATAGCCCCCGTGCATCTGCAGGGCTTCGTCGGCGGCGCGCACGGCCATCTCCCCGGAAAACCACTTAGCCATGGCGATCAGGGCGTGATCTACCACCCCGTTATCCATCAGCCAGGCGGCCTCGTAATACATATTGCGGGCGGCCCGGATCCGGGTGGCCATTTCGGCCAGCTTGAATTGGGTGGCCTGGAAGGAGGCCAGTGGAACCCCATACTGGTGGCGCTTCTTGGTGTAGCGGATACTCTCCTCCAGGGCCGCCCGGGCCAACCCCACACCCTGGGCGCAGATGTGCAGGCGGGTCCGGTTGAAGAAGGCCATCAATTGATGAAACCCCTCCCCCTCTTCCCCTATCAGATTGGAAAGGGGCGCCTTGACGTCGCAAAAAACCAATTCCGCCGTATCCGAGGCCCGGATGCCCAGCTTCCCGTGGATTTTGTTGGCCTGGAAACCGGGCTGATCGGTGGGCACGATGATAAAGCTGTGACGGGAATGCCGGGAGGGATGGTCCGGATTGGTCAGGGCATAGACGATCGCATACTTGGCCAGGTCTCCGTTGGTGATGAACATTTTGGAGCCGTTGATCACCCACTGGTCCCCCTGTTGCACCGCGGCAGTGGAAGCCCCGGTCACATCCGATCCGGCATCCGGTTCGGTGATGGCCGTAGCCAGCAGGGCCTCTCCGGAAACCAATTCGGGAAGGATCCATTCCTTCTGGTCCTCCTGGGCAAACAATAGTAGCAGTTCGGCCCCGAAGGTGGCGGATAGGATGGCCTGTCCGATCCCCGGGTCCACGGCCCAGAATTCCTCGGTAATCAGGCAGTGCTCCAGAAAGCCGTAGCCGGCCCCGTCATACTTTTCGTCGATGAAAACGCCCACGAAACCCAGTTCACAGGCCTTTTTCCAAAGGGTCAAATCAAAGGTTTCAGTACGGTCAAACTCCAGGGCCCTTTCCGGAAACTCCTTGCGGGCGAACTCCCGGGCGGCCTTGATGATATCCTGTTGTTCTTTGCTCAAAGTAAAATCCATGGGGTTCCTTTGCGTCGTGGCGGTGAATATTAGCCAAAAAAATCTGCAATTTTTTTATATTAAATTCTTACATCCTTTGCTAAAGACAAATTCTCAGAAGAATGGATACAAGAATCTAATTCCTGCTTATTTGTTCCCTCAATGCCGGGATGATCTTAAAAATATCCTGGGCCACGCCGTACTGGGCTACCCGAAAAATCGGGGCCTTGGGGTCCTTGTTGACGGCGATTACGGTACCGGCGCCGCCGATCCCGGCCAGGTGCTGAAAGGCCCCGCTGATGCCCAACGCCAGGTAGACCTTGGGCTTGACCGATTTGCCCGAGGTGCCAACCTGGTGGTACTTGGGCAACCACTTCTTGTCCACAATCGGCCGGGAACAGGACAGCACGGCCCCCAGCGACCGGGCCAGTTCCCGGACCTGGGCCAGGTTTTCTTCTTCGCCCACACCCCGACCTATTGAAACCAGAAATTCGGCCTGGGCAATATCCACCTCCCCGGCTTCCGACTCGACCAATTCCAGGATCTGCCTTTTACTTTCCGGCAGTCCCGGCGGGAATTCTATTTTGACCACTTCGGTCGGACGGTCTCCTGCCGGGTCAGGTGAAAAAGCGCCCGGCCGAATGGTGGCCAGATACCCGGTGGATTCCTTCATAGAGACCCGGGCAAATACTTTACCACCGTATATCTGGCGCAGGGCCGTAGGCTTTCCGGCCTCGATCTTAATATCCAGGCAATCCGTGACCAAGGGGAAACCCATTTGGACCGCCAGGCAGGGGGCCAGGTCCAGTCCCCAGGAGGTCTGGCCGATCAGGGTCAGGGCCGGTTGAAATTCCTGAATCAGTTGCCGGAGGATCGTTTTGTAAACCTCGGCCTCAAAAAATTTTACCCGCTCGTCTTCGATCACCAGGATCCTGTCGGCCCGCCCCTTTAAGGCTTCAATCAGCGGCCCGGTTTCCCAACCCAGCAGGACGGCCGTTAGATCGCCGCCCAGGTCATTCTTCAATTCGCCGGCCTTGGAGAGCATCTCCAGGGAGATATCTCGAACCCTCCCCTGGCGGTGCTCCACCACTACGAAGATTCCTTCCATCAGGCCCTCACCCCCTTTTCTTTTAGTATTTGCAGGATCTTTTCCGCCGCCTGCATCGGGTCGCCGCTGATCATTTCGGCGCCGCCGGTCTCCGGCGGGAGAAAAACTTCATCCATAAGGACTTGCGGAGCCAGGTCGTCCGAAGAAAAATTCAGGTCGGCCAGGGGGATCACCTCCAGTGGTTTCTTGGTCGCCTTTTTGATCCCCATGATGGAAACATAACGGGGCTCGTTGATGCCGGTCTGAACGGTCAAAAGGGCCGGGAGCTTTATCTTCGAACGCTCGTCCATCCCGCCTTCCAACTCGCATTGAACGATCAACTCTTCTCCCCGGGTTTCGATGCCGGTGACCACCGCCGCGTGGGCCAGACCGAGGTGTTCGGCCAGCATGATTCCCACCATCCCCTGGTTGTCGTCTTCCGCCTGGACACCGCATAAAATCAGGTCAAAGGGAATAGCGGCTATGACCCGGGCCAACACCCGGGCCGTTCCGCCGCCGTCCAGGGTTCGCTCCCCGGGATCGATGCGCCGGGCCTGATCGGCCCCCATGGCCAGACACCGCCGGAGGACCTCCTCATCCTCCTCCGGTCCGATGGTAATGGCCGTGACCGTTCCCTCCCCCTGCTCTTTCAGATAAACGGCCTCTTCAATGGCATAGTGGTCCCAGTCATTGATGACGTAAGCCAGGGATTCCCGGTCCACCTCTTTTTTACCGGACTCGATTTCCAGGTCCACCTCCTGGGTGAAAGGGACCCGTTTTACACAAACAATAATATTCAAAGGGTATCCTCCTGCCTAGACATTCATTAATAACTAATTATTAACAATTGATTATTAATTATTTATATCCATTAGTTAGTCTATTGCCTCCCAGTCAATTTCATCCTTCGGGACGTTCCCGGGGGCGGGAAGGCCTAGTTTGAAACCGGGCCTCGTGGCTGCCGGGTCTCAGCAAAAGGGTTTTCCAAAAGTACTCCAGACTTCGAATCCGGGCTGAAGCTGTTAATTTTATTTGATGCAGGCCCGTAATCCGAGTCTTTTGACGGCTCCCAGGATGGCCCTGACTCCGGGAAGATTTGAAAACACGGGGACAGGGTTAAAACCTAAAAAGCAATAGGGAAGACCCTTTTGCTGAGACCCGGCAGCCATACCCACTATGCTGGGTACCCGCCCAAAAGCGAACAACCAAGAAAATCTACAGGGTCGACACCAACAATTCCATCAGGTCAACCACCTTCATTTCATCTTCCAGGCCCGCGGTCTTGACCGCATCCTCCAGGTTCAATAAACAGAAGGGGCAGGCCGTAACAATCCCCCCGACACCCGCTTCCAGGGCCATCTCCAGGCGCCTGGCCGCCGGGCGCATCGTTTCCCCTTCGATCTCGTGCCAGAGATTGACGTCCCCGCCCCCGCAGCAAAAGCTGCGGTCCCGGCAACGCGTCATCTCCACCCACTTCAACCCCGGAAGGCGGTTGAGGATTTCCCGGGGGGCTTCATAAATCTCATTGTGCCGACCCAGGTAACAGGGGTCATGATACGTGTAAAGCGGTTGCCCGTCGATTATTTTTTTCGGCTTTAACCGGCCGGAAGCCAGCAAATCCCGAAAAAACAGGGTATAATGCCCCACCGGCAGGTTCCCCGGATAATCATTTTTTAGCGTATTGAAGGCATGGGGATCCGTGGTGACTATTTGTTTGAACCGGCAAGATTGAAGGATTTCCAGGTTCTCCTCCCGGAGCAACTGAAAAAGCCCTTCTTCACCCAGGCGGCGGACCTGATGGCCCGAGTCCTTCTCCCGCGCGCCCAGGATCCCGAAGTCCACCTCGGCCAGACTCAATCCTCGAACGACGGCCTGGGCTACGGCCTGCACCCGGGGATCGTAAGAGGCATAGCTGTCCACAAAATAAAGAACGTCCGTCTCATCCCCTTCTTTCAGGACCTTGACCGGAACATCCGCGATCTCCTTGATCCAATCGGCCCGCTTTTTAGGTGGTTTGCCGAAGGGATTGCCGGTCTTTTCCACATGAGTCAGAATCGAATTAAAGGTCTTGGGATTTTGGGCGGTTTCAATGAGGTGGCGCCGCATATCAATCATTTTATCGATGTATTCGATAAAGACCGGACACTCTTCTTCGCAGGCCCCACAAGTGGTACAGGACCAGATTTCAGCGAAGGTGATCACCTCCCCGATCAGGGCGCCTTCGGAGTCTTCTTTTTCCTTCCGATCCTCTGCTGGCTCTGTAGCGGATGTCGAGCGGCCGAGGGAAAACACGGGGACTTTCCGGTAAGCGTAATCCCGGAGCTTGAGGGTGATCATCTTGGGCGAAAGGGGACGCCCTACCGCCTTGGCCGGGCATTGGTCCGAGCAGCGTCCGCATTCGGTGCAGGTAAATAAATCCAGGAGGTGCTTCCAGGTAAAATCCTCGAGACGACCAACGCCCAGGTTTTCCATTTCTTCCAAGTTCTCCATCCCCCAGCGGGCCGGCTTGAGGGACCCCTTTTTGAGCTTGCGCAGAAAGATATTGGGCAGGGCCGTAAGAATATGGAAGTGCTTGGCCAGGGGGAGAAAATTTAAAAAAATAAAGAAGGCCAAATAATGGGCCCAGTAAGCGAGAAGGGAAACGTTTTTGATCTCGGTTTCATCCAGGGCGGACAAAACCGAGGCGGCTAGGCCGGCCGACGGACGCCAGCCCGGAGCGGAGGGGGACAAAAGGAGCGTGCCCCCTTCAAAAAACATATCCGTAAGCATCAGGAAACCAATCAGGGACAGGACCAGGTAAGCCTCCCAGCCAGGCCCTCGGCCGTTCTCCAGCTCGTACCGGGCAGGCCGGAGCACCGCCCGACGAAAGATAGCCCAAATACAGGCGCCCAGGACGGTCAGTTCGAACAAATCCTTGAGGCTGCTGTAAAAGGATCCTAATCCGCTTTTAAAAAAAGGCAGGGCGGTCCCGCCTCCCAAGCCTTGCACGATCAGATCCAGCGACCGAAGCCCGAGGACCATAAACCCCCAAAAAATAAGAAAGTGGATCACCCCGGACCAGAAATACCGGGGCTGTCTTTTTTGGAGAATTCCAAAAACAAGCAATCCCCGGGCTCGTTCCTTCCAGTTGCCCCAGCGGGGGTCCGGCTGCCCGGAGCGGAGCAAAAAGAGGCGCCGGTACATTGAAAAAGAGAACAGTATTAAGGCCACGATCAGCAGGACCCAGGCGATCAGGCTGCCGGGGATGTTCAGGTAACGCTCCGCGGCCGGATGGAGAACGGTCATAATTTAATCCGAAAATAAAGGACAAACACAGCTTTTTGGCCGTCATGCCGGACTTGATCCGGAATCCAGGGCGTTGGGGCTTCGACGGCCCTGGATTCCGGATCACGCTTCGCTTGTCCGGAATGACGAGCTAAGGCTTAAGCTTAAAAACAAATTTCCATGCTTCGGGGTGCCCTCTAAGGCATGGAGGTTTACTATCATACTCACGAGATTCATTCAACGCCCTTTAAAAATTAGGCGGGAAAACCGGGGAAATGAGTTGATCTCTCCCCTGAGGGTATGGCAGAATACCTGTACTCTTTTCAAGAAGGTATGAACCGGGCCTTTGTTGGGTTTTACAGGCCTATTCCCCGAAGGAAGACCCAGACAATGATCATGGAACAGAACAATAAGGCAATTTCCCAGCCCTGGCAAAGTATTTTTGATTCCCTCCCTGAAGCCGTTTGCCTATTGGATCTGGAAGGCCGGATTTTGAACTATAACCAGGCCATGGTAGAACTTCTAAAAAAACCGGCGGATCAAATATTGGGATTTTCCTGCTGCCAACTGGTTCACGGAAACCCGGAACCCATCCCCGGTTGCCCGGTCAGCCGCATGCGACAAAGCCTGCGAAAAGAAACCCTGGTATTGTCTTTAAACGGCCGCACCTTAAACCTCAGCGCCGATCCCTTCTTCGACGAATCCGGTCGGTTGATCGGGGCCGTTCACCTCATCTCGGAAATACCTGAAGGCCGGAGGGCTGACGAGGGATTCCAGAAACTATCCCGGGCCGCGGAGAGGCCATCCGGAGACCTGCGAACCAGCCGGGACCGGCTCCGCCTGCTATCACGGCACTTAATCGAAGCCCAGGAAGCGGAAAGGCAACAGATCGTCCGGGAATTGCAGGTTGAAATCGGTCCAGCCCTCTTCACCGCTCAAGTCAATCTCCAAGCCGCCTTGGCCCTTCCCAACCCTGTCGACCGGTCGATCCCGGTCAATGAAAGTATAAAATTGATTGACCGGGTCTGGCGGCAGATTAACCGGCTTTCAATGGAGTTACGCCCCCCGATCCTGGATGAGCTGGGATTGATTCCCGCCCTCCGCCGGCATATCGACCACGAGTCCCAACGGACCGGAAGTGTTATAGCGTTTTCCGCCGAACCGCCGTCGGTACGTTTTGCCCCGGAAGTAGAAATCGCCTCCTTCCGGCTGGTCCAAGAAGTCCTGCGCCAGACCCAGGCCGCCCAAATTACCGTTAGGCTCACCGTGGGGGAGGATGCCCTCCAGCTCTTCATTTCTGAAACCGGGCAAAGAAAGGAGGACCGCCCAGGGGACGGTCCCGAGGAAGCCTGGGAGCGGATAGGGCTGGAAGAACGTATTCGGATGGTAAATGGACGAATGGAGCTATCCTCGCTACCCAATCGAGGAACCGAAATCCTTTTTCAAATCCCCCTGTCCCACCCGCCAAAACCCACCTAAGGCCCAAACCCGAAAAATTTTTGGCTAGATCCTAAGATGCACATCGCCGGCCAGAAAATGCTTTTTCTCCCCGCTATCCAAAATAACCAGCAAGGCGCCCTGCGGATCAATCCCCTGGGCGATCCCGGTCCAGGTTTCCTTTCCGTCCATCACCCTCACCGGACGGTTCTTGATTAACGAATAGTGTTCCCAGGCCTGTTTAATAAAGTGGTAGCCCTCCCTTTGCGCCTTCCGGTAAAGCTGCTCCATCTCGGAAAGAAACGATGCCAAAATTTCCAACCGGGATGCCCGCATTCCGGTTTCCTTTAAAATGCTGGTAGTTGGTTGGGCATCCTCCGGCAAGGCCGCTGGAGACCAATTCACGTTCAGGCCTACTCCGATGATCACATAGTTCAGACGATCGGACTCCGCTGCGAATTCGGCCAATATGCCCGCCATTTTTTTTTCTTGGCAATAGAGGTCATTGGGCCACTTTATTTTCAATTCCAAGTTGGTTTCCATTTGAATAGACCGGCAGAGGGCCACGGAGACCAGCAGGATCAGGTTAAAGGTTTGTTGGGGGGGCAAAGTCGGACGCAAAATTATGGAAAACAACAGGTTCTGACCGGCCGGAGATTCCCAGGGTCGGGCCAGACGACCCTTGCCCCGAGTCTGATATTCAGCGACCACCAGGGTGCCCTCCGGGGCTCCCTTTTCGGCTAATTCCCGGGCTTTGGTGTTGGTGGACTCGGTCTGCGGAAAGTAATAAATGGTCCGCCCCATGATCTTGGTCTTCAGCAGGGCCTGGATCAGCACCGGAAGCAACAGGTCCGGGACCTGGGTTAACCGGTACCCTTTCCCCGTTCGAGCTTCCACTGTGAATCCGACCTCTTTCAGGAGCCGAATATGCTTCCAGACCGCTGTCCGGGAAACACCCAGCAGACCGGCCAAGTCCTCCCCGGAGACGGGTTCTCGTTTAAGCAGGATGGCGACGATTTGCTGGGCGAGCTGGGGAAGGGGAGACAGGGCTGAAGCCGAGGCCGAGCCTAAGGGTTTCACGGCCGTTTCAAATAATCACGGACCAGCTTAATGGCGCAAAACTCGCCGCACATGGTGCAGACCTCGGACTCTTGGGGCGGATTTTCCTGGCGGTATTTCCTGGCCTTCACCGGGTCCAGACATAATTCCATTTGTTTTTCCCAATTCAGGGCCTTGCGGGCCAAGGCCATCTGGCGATCCCGTTCCCAAGACCGGGGATTCCCCCGGGCCAGATCGGCCGCATGGGCGGCGATACGGGCCGCCATGATTCCTTCCCGAACATCTTCCGGGTCCGGAAGTTTCAAATGCTCCGCAGGCGTGACGTAACATAAAAAATCGGCGCCGGCCATACCGGCCAGGGCCCCGCCGATGGCACAGGCTATATGATCGTGACCGGCGGCGATATCGGTCACTAGAGGTCCCAGGACATAAAACGGGGCCCCCTGGCATAACCGTTTTTGAAGCAGGATGTTAGTTTCCACCTGGTTCAGAGGCACATGCCCCGGACCCTCGATCATGACCTGGACCCCGGCCTCCAGGGCCTGGTTTCGCAATTCCCCCAAAAGGATCAGCTCTTCCACCTGAGCCCGGTCGGTGGCATCGGCCAAACAACCGGGACGCAGGGCATCGCCCAGGCTCAGGGTCAGGTCGTATTTCCGGGCGATTTCCAGCAACCGGGGATATTGTTCGTAAAGGGGATTTTCCCGGCCGTGATAGACCATCCAGGTGGTCAAAAAGGCCCCGCCCCGGCTGACGATATCCGTGATCCGCCCCTGCCTTTTCAAACGCTCCAGCGAACTTAATGTCATCCCGCAGTGGACGGTGACGAAGTCCACGCCTTCCCGGGCCTGGGCTTCGATCACTTCAAAAATCTTATCGGCGGTTAAATGGATGATTCCGCCCAGGGCACTGACCGTTTCCACCACGGCCTGGTAAATAGGCACCGTCCCTACCGGCAGGGGAGAGTGACTGGAGAATAGCCTTCAAGATAGCCTTCAGGTCCCCGCCGGTGCTCAGGTCCATGACCGTATCGGCCTGGGCCTCCACACAAATCCTTAACTTGGTCAACTCTTCTTCCAGATCAATATGATCCGAGGAGGTCCCGATGTTGGCGTTGACCTTGATCGTCAGCCCCCGCCCAATACCCACCGGCCGGGATTTTTTCTTGAGGGTGTTGGCCGGAAGGACTATGGTCCCCTGGGCCAACCCCTCCATCAGTTTTTCAGGGTCCACCCCTTCCCGGGCGGCCACCGTCTTCATTTCAGAAGTAAGATCCCCACGGCGAGCTGAATCCAACTGGGTCATAACAGTCTACCTCGCAATAGAGTCGGTCATCGATTCTTTTTCTTTATGAAGATAATCTTGTCAGCCACCTCGTCCGGGTCTTTTCCCAAAACGCGGATCATGGGCTCCTTGCCCACATCTCCCCGGTCATAGATAAAATCCGGAACGAACCCTTTTTCTTCCAGTACCCGGCCCACGCCCCAGGACAGGGAGGAACCCTCCCGCCTTTTTAATTTTTGGGGTTCCATTTGGCGATTAAACCCGCCCATCCGGAGCCCGGATTGCCGAAGGCTTTTAAGGATCTTTTCTGAAAAACGGATATTCATCGCCGCACGGTATTCCGGGTCATGGCCGACCACCGTCAAAATAATTCGCGCCACATGGCGGGAGGCCCCGAACTCCGGGGATCCCAGCGCGGCGATGGAGTCCTTAAACCGGCAGATCCGTCCCGGAAAGGCGGCTACCTCGTCAATCGTCCCGGGGTAAGGCAGGGCAAACCCAAAATTGGATTGCACCTCGGGAATTAAATCTCCCAGCCGGTTGGTCTTCAACCGTTCCAGCCCCCGGTTCAGGGCCATCAGGACCGGATAGCGGGCCAGTTCCGCTTCAATCCAGGCATAGGGATTGGTCGGCCCTTCGCCACGGCCCAGCGGCTCTCCGGTCAAGATCGCCCGCTGAATAAACTGTTTCCCTTTTTCTATGGCTTCCAGCAGGGAGTGCCCTTGGGCCCAGAAGGTGGCGATGGCCGTCGAATAGGAACACCCGGTCCCATGGGTATGGGGGGAATTCACTCGAGGGGCCGTGAATTCTTGGAAGGAGGCCCCGTCATAAAACAGGTCAAGGGCCGGCCCTTTCAGGTGCCCGCCCTTGATTAAAACAGCGCCTCGGGTCATCGATTTAAGTCGTTTGGCCGCCTCACGCATCTTAGGCGCCGTCCGGATGGGAAACCCGACCAGCCGGGAAGCTTCCGGGAGATTGGGAGTCACCAACCCGGCTTTAGGCAGCAAATCCTCGATCAGGCTGCGATCGGCCCCGGGGGCCAAAAGGGAGTGACCGCTCTGAGAAACCATAACCGGATCGACCACCACTTTTTGAAGACGGCAGGTGCCCAACCCCCGAGCTACCAGACGGATAATTTCAGCCTCAGCCAGCATACCGGTTTTGACCGCATCCGCTCCAATATCGGACAGAACCGAATCCATTTGTTCACGGATAAAGGTGGCGGGAACGGGAAACACCCCCTGGACCCCCACGGTGTTTTGGGCGGTCAAGGCGGTGATCACCGAAGTACCGTACCCGCCCAACAGGGCAATTACTTTCAAATCAGCCTGGATTCCGGCCCCACCGCCGGAATCCGACCCGGCAATCGTTAAAATACGCGCTTTAATAGGACCCCTCCCAAAAAAGACAGGCCACCCCCGAAGGGCTGGCCTGTAGCGGCAAGCAGAAAATCATAAAAATATCAATCCACTGGATGCATCCGGATTATGGGTTCCAGGCTGTAAAACTATCCCGAAAGGGATCTCTGGGTTACTTCCCTCTCTTCTTCCGCTGGTGCCTGGTCTTCTTCATCAACTTCTTATGCTTGTGTTTCCGCATTTTTTTCCGTCTCTTCTTGACTACACTCCCCATTTCCGCTTCCTCTTCTCCCTTTTTGTCTCCCCTGGAGCCAGGCAGGTCACTTTATTTAAAAGTTGTAATATAGCCTAATTATTAAAGCCTGGCAAGTAAAATATACGCTTGAAATACCGCGAAAAAACCCTCCCATTCCTTTACAAAACCACTATCCGATCTTATAATATTTGGCAATACTTAACTTGACGAATCGTTCAGAACAATGAGGAGGGCCTCCTTCATTTGTGGGGATCCGACTCTATGGGCTAACCTAATTCAAGAAGGAGAGGCACCTTGGTAAGCGATTTCAACCGACTACAGCAGCAAATGCGCCGTCTCATGGAAGATATGGTTCACCAGCTCAGTCCCCGATTTCTGCTGGATCAGCGGGTTTGGTACCCGCAGATGGACATTATGGAAACCCCTCAGTCCTTTGTGATCCTGGCGGATGCCTCGGGACTTAAAAAAAATGAAATCCAGGTAACCATTAAAAAGAACCTGGTTTATCTTTATGGACGCCGCGAACGCCCCTTCACTCCCGAGAGCATTCGTTTTTTGCAGATGGAAATTGAATACGGTTCCTTTGAGCGAGTCTTTCAGTTGCCGGTACTCATCGATGAAGATAAGATCGAGGCTAAGTACCAGGACGGATTTTTGACTATCACTTTACCAAAAAAACCGACGCAAGCTAAAACCATTCCCATTAAATGAATTTAGCGGCGTTTTTCATAAAAAGGAGTTTCCTATGGAAATCAACGAGACTACATTACCCCTACAGCCACAGGTAGTTAATATCCCGGAAGAAATTTCTATTTTGCCGGTTATGGACGTGACCCTGTTTCCCAAGATGGTCTTTCCTTTAATGATTTGGGAAAACAACTGGGTCCGACTGGTGGACGAGGCTCTGATGAAAGACCATATCCTGGGGCTAGTCCTGATTAAGGGTAAAGGGCAGGAGCCGCTAACTCCCGAAGATCTCTACGGCATTGGAACGGTGGGTTCGATTCTGAAAATGGCTAAAGTCCCGGAAGGGGGCGTCCGAATCATGGTCCAGGGATTAACCCGGTTCAAGATCCTTGAAATTACGGCCACCGAACCCTATTTCAAGGCTAAAATTGAGGTCTTGAAGGATGCCGCTGATTCCGGGATGGAGACCACGGCCCTGGTGAACAATGCTCGCTCCCTCTTTACCAAGGTGCTGGAATTATCCCCCTACTTACCCTCGGAATTAAGCCTGCTGGCCCAGAGCGTGGAGGACCCCGGTTCTCTGGCCGATATGATTACTTCGACGCTCAATATTACCAAGGAGGAGAAGCAGGACATCCTGGAGTCCCTGGACGTCAAAGACAGGTTGCAGAAAGTCACCGTGGTACTGACCAAAGAACTGGAAGTCCTGGAATTAGGAAAAAAAATCCAGTCCGAGGTCAAAGAGGGAATCGACAAGAACCAACGGGAATATTACCTGCGGGAGCAACTCAAGGCCATCCAGAAGGAGTTGGGCGAAAAAGATGAGAAGACCCTGGAAATCGAAGAGTATCGGCAAAAGATCAAGGATCGCCAATTGCCGGCTGCAGCGGCCAAGGAGGCCGAGCGGGAACTGAACCGCCTGGCCCGGATGAACTCGGCCTCACCGGAGTATACGGTGGCCCTTTCTTACCTGGACTGGATCACTGAATTGCCCTGGAATGTTCGGACGGAAGATAATCTGGACATTGAGAAAGCCGCTAAAGTTCTGGATGAAGACCATTACAATCTGGAAAAGGTCAAGAAACGGATACTGGAGTATCTGGCCGTGCGTAAACTGAAACCGGACATGAAAGGCCCTATCCTTTGCTTTGTCGGCCCGCCGGGTACCGGGAAGACTTCCCTGGGCCGTTCCATTGCCCGAGCCTTGGGGCGTAAATTCGTCCGCCTCTCGCTGGGCGGGGTTAGGGATGAGGCCGAGATCCGGGGGCACCGCCGCACTTACGTGGGGGCACTGCCGGGGAGGATTATCCAGGGACTGCGCAAAGCGGGTTCCAACAACCCGGTTTTTATCCTGGATGAAATCGACAAGGTCGGCACCGACTTTCGAGGCGATCCCTCCTCAGCCCTCTTGGAGGTCTTGGACCCGGAGCAGAACTTTTCCTTTTCCGATCACTACCTGGAGGTGGAATTTGACCTCTCCCAGGTCATGTTCATTACTACCGCTAATATATTAGACACCATTCCCCCTGCCCTCCTTGACCGGATGGAAGTATTGAACCTGTCGGGTTACATTGAGGAAGAGAAGGTGCAAATCGCTCAGACCCATTTGATCCCCAAGCAACTGGGGGAGCACGGCTTAACCGATAAAAATTTGGTCTTTGGGAAAAAAGCCCTTCAGGACCTTATCCGGAATTACACCCGGGAGGCCGGGCTTCGCAACCTGGAAAGGGAAATCGCGGCTATTTGTCGTGGTGTGGCCAAAGAGGTGGCCGAAGGAAAGTTACAGTTCAAAAAAATCGGGCCTCAAGACCTCCACTCCTATTTAGGCCCGGTAAAATTCTTTTCCGATGTCGCCGAAAGAACCAAAACGCCGGGAGTGGCCACCGGGTTGGCCTGGACACAGGCTGGGGGGGATATTCTTTTTGTCGAGGCCTCAAAAATGCCCGGCCGGCGAACGCTCACTCTGACCGGACAATTGGGAGACGTGATGAAAGAATCCGCCGGTGCGGCCTTGAGCTATATTCGTTCAAATGCTGAACATGCTGGAATTTCTCCCGATTTCTATGACAACCATGACCTGCACATCCACGTCCCGGCCGGGGCCATCCCCAAGGATGGGCCTTCCGCCGGGGTGGCCATATTTACCGCCCTGACCTCACTGCTAACCGATCGCCCGGTGAGGAGCGACCTGGCCATGACCGGAGAAATCACCCTCCGAGGCCTGGTCCTTCCGGTGGGGGGAATCAAGGAAAAGGTCTTAGCCGCGAAACGGGCCGGCATCAAAGAGGTGATCCTGCCCCACAAAAATGAAAAGGACTTGGAGGAGATCCAACCGGCCTTGATGAAAGGACTTAAATTCCATTTTGTGGATCGCATGGATGAAGTTATTGGTTTGGCCCTCTGCCGGCAACCAAACAAAGCCTGCAAGCGCTAACCCAAGGTTAGAAACAAATCCCAAGACGGGGTAAAGGAAAAAGCCCTTCACTATGAACCTTATCGATCTTCACACGCATTCCAACGCCTCGGATGGTAGCCTGGCACCCGGAGAATTAGTGACCTATGCCCTCCAAAAGGGGGCCGCCGCCATCGCCCTGACCGACCACGATACGGTGGCCGGTCTGGCGGAGGCCCTGCGCGCAGCCGAGGCCTAGTCATTTTGAATTAGTCCCGGGCCTCGAAATCAGCGCCGACTATACCGGCGGGGGCATGCATATCCTCGGCTATTATATCGATCATACCGACCCCTTCTTCCAACAGGAACTGGAACGTCTTCAGGAGGCCCGCCGAGAAAGGAACCCTAAAATTATCGTTCGCCTACAAGAGCTGGGCATTCCCATTACTTACGATCAGGTCCAGGCCCTTTCCGGAGGACAAATCGGCCGACCGCACATCGCCCAGGCCATGCTGCAAATTGGGGCCGTCCAAACCCTGGACGAGGCTTTTACACAATACCTGACCAAAGGCGCTCCGGCTTATGTGGAGAAATTTCGCTTTTCCCCGGGCCGGGCCATCGCTCTGATTCGCCAGGCCGGTGGCATTCCGGTTCTGGCCCATCCTTTTACCTTAAACTGCACCACCCGGGAGCAGCTCTTCCATCTGCTTCGGGAGTTGAGGGATCAGGGCCTTCAGGGGCTGGAATGCCTCTACTCCGAGCATCCCCCGGAACGAACCCGGGAATATCTGGCCTTGGCCGAGGACCTGGACCTTTTGGTGACCGGAGGAAGCGATTTTCACGGCAAAAACAAGGAAGGGGTGGATATACTGACCGGTTACGGCGCTTTGCGGATACCCTATGAAAGGCTTCAGTCCCTTAAAGACCTCAAGGCCGCGCATTGAATATGCTTCCTCCCTTCGAACCCTTATCGCAGGCCCACCAGGGGTTGGTGGACGTTTTTTTCAGGCGTTTTCCACCGCAAATTTCGGAATTCACCTTTACCAACCTTTTCATCTGGCGGCACTATTATCACTTCCAGGTATCTGTGGTACATGACTTTTTGACCCTCCTGGGACAGCCTCCGGGATCCGCCCCTTTTTTATTCCCTCCCATCGGGCAGGGCGATATTCGGGCCTGGACCCAAAGCGGGATTGAAACCCTAAAGGACGGTGGGCATCGGCCCCGAGTAGGCCGGATTCCGGACCCTTTGGCCGGCGAGTTGGTCTCCTTTCCGGGGGCGGAACTGGTCCTGGACCGGGACAACAGCGATTATGTCTACCTGACCAAGAACCTGGTCCACCTATCCGGCAACCGCTACCACTCCCAGAAGAATCACGTCAACCGGCTTAAGAAAAATAGCGACTGGGAATATCTTCCCCTAACCCCGGAACTGGTGACCGAATGCCTTAATTTGCAGGAGGCCTGGTGCCGGTTGCGCCAATGCGAAGAATCGCCTAGTTTATTAAACGAAGAACAGGCCATTGTCGAGGCCTTTAAGCATATTGATTTTCTGCCGTATCGGGGGGGTGTTATCCGTATCCATGGAAAAGTGGAGGCCTTCAGCCTCGGTGAATTACTGAATCCTGATACGGTAGTCATCCATGTCGAGAAGGCCAACCCGGAAATTCCCGGGCTGTATGCCTTGATCAATCAGCAGTTCTTGGAAAGGGAGTGGAGCACTATTCGCTTTGTCAACCGTGAACAGGACTTGGGAGAACCCGGATTAAGGAAGGCTAAGGAGTCGTATCACCCGGACCATCTGCTGGAAAAATTTATCCTCTTTTTCCCCAAATAGATTTCTTGCTTGCTCGCCCTTTTGGGTGGGTACCCCCTATATCGGATCTGGCCGCCTGGGTCTCTTGAAAAGGGTTTTCCAAAGGCCATCCGGACTCCGAATCCGGGTCTAAGAAATCAACTTTATTTAAAAGCAGGCCCAAAACCGGAGGCCTTTAACGTCTTCCCTGCCGACCCTGCCTTCGGGGCGAATTGAGGGCACGGGGGCCGGGTTAGAACCGAAAAAGAAGTGTGGAAAACCCTTTTCAAGAGACCCAGGCGGCCCCGGAAGCTTGGGTTCGGGATGATCTACTATTTGTAAAGGGGCTTGTCTTTTCGGATGATTCGGATTATTCTACGCTATTAGTGGAATGGGCCGATCAGGCCGACTGCAAAAAAGGAGTACTCCACCATGGCAGGTAAAAAAGGAAAACTTATTCATATCGACCGGACCCAGAAACAAGTGGTTGATATCCTGGAACGGTTGAGCGATGACAACGAAGCGATCAAGGAGCTAATCGTTTTTTATATGGACAAGGAGGGGGTGTATCATTCCCTTTCGTCCGATATCGGCGACGAAATTTATCTGGCCGGCATCCTCCATTCCATGGTGAATAACCTGCTCTATGATGCCTCGGAGCCTGAGGAATAATCTGCGGACCATTACTTGCTTTGGGTATACTCCCGGTACATCTTCTCTACATTTCGACGGGTGACATGATCCCGATGCATGCGGAACCCGCCCCCAAAGGTCTCGGGGATATGCATCAATTCGTGGATCAGGATCTTAATCTGGGCTTCTTCGCTCAAACGTTCATAGCCTTCGGTTAAGATCTCAATGACGTAGTGGGCCTCCTGCCCAAGGGCCAACTGCATGACCTTGGGCAGGGCATGGCAGCGGGCAATGATCCCCTTGCCGGTCGACCCGTAACTTCGGACCCCCCTGACCCGCTTCAAGTCGATGTGTTTCATCTTCAGCCTTCGGGCAATCTGTCCTAGTTGCCGTTCGATATCCGGGGCCAATTCATATCGTATCATATTTAAACCTCGCATAAAGTCCAAATACGACTCTCTGCTCGGCGGGGGAGGGCTTCCCCTCCCCCGCCATTTGAAGTGAATTCAAATGGTGCCACCCCTACCCCAGACCGGGGCTTAATCGCCCTCGGTCTGCTGACGGGCCTCTCGCGAGTCCGTCATATTTAAAAACCTCGTAAAAAGTCCAAATACGACTCTCTGCTCGGCGGGTAACCCCGCCATCTAAAGTGAATTCCAATTGTTAAGCTACCTTCGCCGGGCGATCACAAATTCCGCCAGATCTTCCAGGATCCGCCGGTCCCGGCCTGGAGGAAAAATTTCGAGCGCTTTTACGGCCCGATTTTTATAGCTTTCAGCCCGCTCCCGGGTATATTCAAGCCCCCCGAATTTTTGAACCAATTCAAAAACAGTTTTTAACTCCGCTTGGTCCGGTCTGATTTTTTTGGCCAAATCTTCAATCCGTTGCTTTTCTTCGGTCGAGCATTTACTCAAGGCGTAGATCAGCGGCAAAGTAATCTTCCCTTCCTTAAAATCATTGGCCACGGTCTTTCCGGTTTCCTGTTCCGAGGCAATGTAATCCAGTAAGTCATCCACCATTTGAAAAGCGATCCCCAAGTCCAAACCGTAATCTCTGAGGGCCTGTTCCTCTTTTTCCGGGGCCCCTCCCCAAATCGCCCCGGTCTGGCAGGCGGCGGAGATCAGTATGGCTGTCTTATCGATCAGAATGCGCCGATAGGTCTCCTCAGCCACGGCCAAGTCGTCGGTGTGGATGAGTTCCAACACCATCCCTTCGGCCATTTGGGTAGTGGTACTGGAAAGGACCTCCAACAACCGAAGCTTTTGGCTTTCCACGGCCAGGGTAAACGATTTGGAGAGGAGAAAATCCCCCACCAGCACAGCCGCCGAGTTGCCCCAGACCTTGTTGGCCGCCGGCTTGCCTCTGCGGGTATCGGCCTTGTCGATCACGTCGTCGTGGAGCAGAGTGGCCGCGTGCAGATATTCGAAAATGGAAGATAGGTTGTAGGCGCGCTCCCCCTCATAGCCGCAAAGCCGGGCGCAGATTACAAAAAGAAGGGATCGCAGCCGCTTGCCGCCTCCGGTCAGGATGTGCTGGTTGACCTCCGCGATCAGGGGAATGTGAGAGCGAAGGTTTTCCATCAGGTAATAGTTGACCTTTTCTATATCCTCCTGTAAATGTTCTAAAAAATCGCCTTTTGGGCTCATTCGGACTCCTACTGAACGCCTTTGGGACGGCGCTTTCTTCCATAGTGTTCATAACGAAAAAACCCCGTTCTGTCAACTTCAATGATCCGCCTCACTAACAATTCTGACGGATTCGCGAAAAGCCCCCCCGAACCGTCAATGCGAGGAGTGAAGCGACGAAGCAATCCCTATGCTATCCGCCACGAAGGGGAAATTATAGGGACGAAGGAGACATTTCTTAAGGGTGCGAAAAAACACGCCGCCCTCTCCACGAATTGGCTCATAACTGGCTAAAATGAATCACTAATATCAAGGATGGTCACAATATCAATGAGATAAGGAATCCCCCCTCCCCTGGCGGGAGGGGGTTAGGGGGTGGGGGAACCCCCGCTGGAACCAAGAAATCCCTTCGCTTCAATAATGATCGCATCTTCTCTCTGGGGGGGCCAGCCAGTCTATTCGGCGACGGAATAGATATAAACTGGGCGGCAGCCAGATCTAAGGGGTAGAGTCAGGGAAAGAGTTAAAGTTAGAATAGCGATCCAGGACCGGATCAGGGACCAAAGGTCCACTTTCCTTACATTGACAACAGGGTTGGGATATGCTATTCCCAGGCTATCTGATTAATTTCGTTTTTCTTTTTCCACTCACCCGTAACCTCAGAAGGATTGGATATGGAAAATCGATTTTTCGAAAAGCCGATCCTCAACTCCCCTTACGAATACCCGGTCGACACTGGGAGCTTGATGATGAAGGCCAGCCGACCCAGCAGATCATTAAGAGCCGCCGTCGTGCCGAGTTCATCACGCCGATTCCAAAGCCCAGAAAACGCAAGGGACCGGCCCAGCAGCAGCAACTGGTCTTCGACGAAGGCAAGGGGCTTTCGACCCAGGAGCAGCAGTACGACCCCACTCCGATCATCAATGAACTGCGTCATCAGGTGGATCAATGGCGAAGCCTCCCCAATCCGAATAACTGGCAGGTCACGCCCGAAACCGCCCGCCTGCTTCAGCACTGGCGGCATCACCGGTTCAACGGAATTCGGCCGTTCTTCTGTCAGGTCGAAGCGGTTGAAACCGCTATCTGGCTGACCGAGGTGGCTCCGAAGGCAGGCAAGGCCGGGAGCATGTTCCTGGAGCACCTGGCCAATGCCAACAACGATGCCAATCCGGAGTTGATGCGACTGGCCCTGAAACTGGCCACCGGCGCCGGCAAGACCACCGTCATGGCCATGCTGATTGCCTGGCAGACCATCAATGCCGTGCGCCGACCGAACAGCAAGAAATTCACCCGGGGATTTTTGATCGTGACCCCCGGTCTGACGATCCGTGACCGACTGCGCGTACTCCAGCCCAACGATCCGGACAGCTACTATCAGAGCCGTGAGCTGGTTCCGAGCGATATGCTGGGCGACCTCGAACGGGCCAAGATCGTCATCACCAATTACCATGCCTTCAAGCTGCGCGAGCGCATGGAGCTGTCCAAGGGTGGACGTTCCCTGCTTCAGGGCCGGGGGGAAGCGCTCAACACCCTCGAAACCGAGGGGCAGATGCTCCAGCGGGTGATGCCGGCCTTGATGGGCATGAAGAACATCCTGGTGATCAACGACGAGGCCCACCACTGCTACCGCGAAAAGCCTGGCGCAGGTGGATGAAGCAAGACCTGAAAGGCGACGAAAGGAAGGAAGCCGAGAAGAACAACGAGGCCGCCCGTGTCTGGATCTCCGGCCTTGAATCCGTCAACCGCAAGCTCGGGCTAAACCAGGTCATTGACCTGTCGGCCACACCCTTTTTCCTGCGCGGCTCGGGCTATGCCGAGGGCACGCTGTTTCCCTGGACGATGAGCGACTTCTCGCTGATGGACGCCATCGAATGCGGGATCGTCAAACTGCCCGCGCGTGCCCGTGGCGGACAACATCCCCGGCGGGGAGATGCCCAGGTTCCGAGAGTTATGGAAGCACATCGGGCCGAAGATGCCCAAAAAAGGCCGGGGCAAAGCCAAAACCCTCGATCCGTTGAGCATTCCCGTAGAACTCCAGACCGCCCTGGAAGCGCTTTACGGCCACTACGCAAAAACCTTCGACCTCTGGCAGAAAAGCGGCATCAAGGTTCCTCCCTGCTTCATCGTCGTCTGCAACAACACCTCCACCTCGAAGCTGGTCTACGACTACATCTCCGGTTTCCAGCGGGAGAACGAAGACGGCTCCACCACCCTTGAAAACGGCCGTCTGGCCTTATTCCGGAATTTCGACGAACACGGCAACCCGATTGCCCGTCCGCGCACGCTTCTGATCGACAGCGAACAGCTCGAATCCGGGGATGCGCTGGACGACAACTTCCGCACCATGGCCGCCGACGAGATCGAGCGCTTCCGTCGCGAGATCATCGAACGCACCGGCGACCGCCGTCAGGCCGAGAACCTCACCGATCAGGACCTGCTCCGGGAAGTCATGAACACCGTCGGCAAGTACGGCCGCCTCGGCGACTCGATTCGCTGCGTGGTGTCGGTTTCCATGCTCACCGAGGGCTGGGACGCCAGCACCGTCACCCATGTGCTGGGCGTGCGCGCCTTCGGCACCCAGCTTCTGTGCGAGCAGGTCATCGGCCGTGCCCTGCGCCGCCAGTCCTACGATCTCAATGAGGAGGACCTGTTCAACGTCGAATACGCCGATGTGCTGGGCATCCCCTTCGATTTCACTGCCAAACCGGTGGTTGCGCCTCCGCAGCCGCCCCGCGAGACCATCCAGGTCAAGGCCGTTCGTCCCGACCGCGATGCCCTCGAAATCCGCTTTCCCCGTGTGGCCGGGTATCGGGTTGAACTGCCGGAGGAACGGCTTACTGCCGAGTTCAATGACGACTCCGTGCTGGAGCTGACCCCGGATCTCGTTGGCCCTTCGATCACCAGGAACGAAGGGCATCATCGGTGAAGGGGTTGATCTCAACCTGGTCCATACCGGCGACCTCCGCCGCTCGACGCTCCTCTTCCACCTCACCCAGCGCCTGCTCTACACCAAATGGCGCGATCCCGGCGAGGAACCCAAAGCTCTACCTCTTCGGCCAGCTCAAGCGGATCACCAGAGCAGTGGCTCGATACCTGCCTGGTCTGCAAAGGCGGCACCTATCCGGCCCAGCTTATGTACCTGGACGCTGGCCGACATGGCCTGCGAGCGCATTACCGCCGGCATCACCCGGGCCTTGGAGGACGAACGGCCGATCAAGGCCGTGCTCGATCCCTACAACCCCACCGGCTCCACCATCCACGTGAACTTCAACACCTCCAAGACGGGACCGCTGGGAGACCGACGCCCGCCGTTGCCACGTCAACTGGGTCATCCTCGACAGCGACTGGGAGGCCGAATTCTGCCGCGTGGCCGAGTCCCATCCGCGGGTCAGAGCCTACGTCAAAAACCACAACCTCGGCCTGGAAGTGCCCTACCGCTACGGCTCCGAGAAGCGCACCTACATCCCTGACTTCATCGTGCTGGTGGACGATGGCCACGGGGAGGACGACCTGCTCCACCTGATCGTCGAGATCAAGGGCTACCGGCGTGAGGACGCCAAAGAGAAAAAGGCCACCATGGAGACCTACTGGGTGCCCGGTGTGAACAACCTGGGCAGCCTATGGCCGCTGGGCCTTTGCCGAGTTCACCGAGGTCTACCAGATCGAAGCCGACTTCGAGGCAAAGGTCGAAAGCGAGTTCAATAAGATGATCGAAGGTATCGCGAAGGGTGCAGCGTGAAGCCGGTACGTCTGAAAATATTCGTCAGCAGTGTCCAGAAGGAATTTAAACAAATTCGCCTGGACTTGAAGGCCTTTCTTCTCGGCGATGCCTTCCTGCACCGTTTCGTTTCCGAAGTTTTTCTTTTTGAGGAACTTCCAGCCAAAGACCGCCGTGCGGATCAGGTTTATCTCGAACAAGTGGAGCGCTGTGACATTTATCTGGGAATTTTCGGCTATGAATACGGCTATGAAGACCAGGACGGCGTCTCTCCGACCGAACATGAATACAACCACGCCGCCAAGCACCGGAAAACCCGACTGGTCTATGTATGGGGTTCGGATGAAAAAAGGCGTGCGCCTAAAATGCGGCAACTTGGTCAGCAAGGCCAGCAGCGAACTGATCCGCCGCCGAATCGAAGACTTCAGCGCCCTGTGCTCCGAAGTCTACGCCAGCCTCGTTGACTACCTCGACGGCATGGGGGCTCTGCGCGTCCCTCCGTTTGATACTTCCGCTTGTGACGGCGCCACCCTGCAGCACCTCTCGCGCAAGCGCGTTGATTGGTTTTTGGAAACCGCCCGCCGTGAACGCGGCTTTCCTCTCAAGTCCAACACGACTACCCAGGCGTTGCTCACCCATCTGAACCTGTTCGAACACGGCAAGCCGACCAATGCCGCCATGCTGTTGTTTGGCACGAATCCCCAGCGCTTTCACCGTACCGCCGAAACCAAGTGCATCCACTGCCATGGCACTGGAATACCGCCGCCCGTTTGCCTCCTTGCAGATGTACGGGGGCGATCTCTTCGATCAGGCGAATCAGGCCCGAGATTTCGTTCTTGCCAAAATCAACCGTTCCATCGGCACCCGCGCCACCAGCATCACCGCGCCGGCAACCTACGAATTGCCTCCAGACGCCGTGGGCGAAGCGATTGTCAATGCCATAGCCCATCGAGATTACCACAGTAACGCCTCTGTTGAAGTCCGTCTCTTCACCGACCGTCTCGAAGTCTGGAACCCCGGCAGACTCCCGGGAACGCTGACGCTCGACGACCTGCGCAATGATCACCCTTCGGTGCCCAACAACCCCCTTATTGCTGAGTCGCTTTACCTGACGCGATACATTGAAAAGGCCGGATCAGGCACCCAACGCATGATCGAACTTTGCCGGTCCGCTGGTCTGCCGGAGCCGCAATTCGAGCAACGTAGCGGCTCATTCGTCATCACCCTTTGGCGTGATTGGCTGACGTCGGAGGTGCTGGCCGGTCTTCAACCTGAATGAGCGGCAGTTAGACAGGCTGGTCCATTACCTGGAGATCAGAAGGACGACTCACAAACGCGAAGGTATCAGGAAGAGTACCGAGGCATAAGCGTCAGACCGCCTCACGTGACTTGGACGATACTGGTCGCTGAAAGGGATCCTTGAACAAGCGAGTGAACGCACGCGGTAAAGGCGTGTATTATGTCAATTGGCCAAAGGAGTGCATCAAAGGGGCTCAAAGGGGCAATGACTCGAATTTTGAATGGGGCATCAAAGGGGCAAAAGGGCATTCCCAATCGTGCCACAACCCTGTCAAATGGGCCATTGATCGGCTCATGGCTCAATGGAACCAGACATAAACCCGACCGAATGGGGCCACAAACGCGTCAACAGGAACCCGTCATGAACCCGCCAAACCCGTCACGAAAGGGCAACAAAGGGGTGAGATATATGGGACAGCAAGGATAAAAACTATGGCCAAGAAACCAACCGCCAGCAAATCCGTCGAAACCCTCACCCACGACGAGGCGACCCGGAAGAACATCCCCACCGCCGAATACCAGTCGGTCGTGGCCAAGGAAGTCGAAAGCCCGATCCGGGTTGCCTATGAACGGGGGGCAACCGGGCTCGACGAAGAAAAACAGCGCCGCAACCGCGATCTGGACCCCCAACTGGTCTGGCGCGGCAAGGACGAGCAGGACTGGTCGGACCTGGTGGTCCAGGCCCCGCCGCTTTACATCCAGGAGAAGGTCCACCCCAAGGTGCTGATCGACGACCTGCTGCGCCGCTCCCAGGCCGACAAGAAGGACGCCGAGCCGCAGCTCGACCTCTTTGCCGATTTCAACGGCCTGCCCAGCGAGAGCGCCCGGACCGAGTTCTACCAGCACGACGCCAACTGGTCCAACCGCATGATCCTCGGCGACAGCCTCCAGGTGATGGCCTCGCTGGCCGAACGGGAAGGACTGCGCGGTAAGGTGCAGTGCATCTACATCGACCCGCCCTACGGCATCAAGTTCAACTCCAACTTCCAGTGGTCAACCACCAGCCGCGATGTGAAGGACGGCAACGCCGACCACATCACCCGCGAGCCGGAGCAGGTGAAGGCCTTTCGCGACACCTGGCGCGACGGCATCCACTAGCTACCTCACCTACCTCCGCGACCGCCTCACCGTGGCGCGCGATCTGCTCACCGATTCCGGGTCGATCTTCGTGCAGATTGGGGATGAAAATGTCCATCGTGTGCGGGCGTTGATGGATGAGGTGTTTGGGGAGGACAACTTCATGTAGTCATGATTGCGGTCAAAAAGACAGGTGGCTCAGCAGCTGATTGTATCCGAACATGTTCGACTACATTGTTTGGTATTGCCAAGAATACTGGATCGGTCAAAGTTACGCAGCGTCTATTCGAAGACAGTGATCGTTGGCGAGGAGGCACGATTCAATACGCTAGCTGACCAGATTCGGATTTGCGGATTGGCACACTGCTGAGGAGAAGAACTGCAGAGAACCAAGCTACTTCCAGATGGAGATAATCTATATCAGCCTACGTCGCTCGAGATCAGCGAATCCACGTCGACAGTTACTTGAGTTATCAGGAAGATTTCACGGCACGTCACAAGGAACGACTGGAAAACAACCGCAGTCGGGCTTCGATCGACTTGCTAAATGCGACCGACTTGACAAGGCCGAACGGAACACTTCGATGTGTCGGCGATCTTGCGGATGATTTTCCGGTTATCGGCATTAGCGAATCATTTGGGATGACACTGATCAGGACGTTGCGCGGATGAGAAGATCTATGTTGTTCAAACAGCACGAAGGTTGTTGAACGCTGCATCCTCATGACCACTGACCCCGGCGACCTCGTCCTCGACCCCACCTGCGGTTCCGGCACCACCGCCTATGTCGCCGAACAATGGGGCCGTCGCTGGATCACCATTGACACCTCCCGCGTGGCCCTGGCGCTGGCCCGTGCCCGCATCATGGGTGCCCGCTATCAGTACTACCTGCTTGCCGACAGCCGGACGGGCAACTCAAGGAGGCCGAAGTTACCCGCACCGCGCCATCGAGCCAGCCCACCCGCGGCGACATCCGCCAGGGCTTTGTCTATGAACGGGTACCGCACATCACCCTCAAGTCCATTGCCAACAACGCCGAGATCGATGTCATTTGGGAGAAGTTCCAGGAAAAATTGGAACCGCTGCGGGAAAAGTTGAACATTCGCGCCCTGGAGACGGGTTTCCCCCGTCGACCCTCAGCCCTTCCCGCCAGGCGGAGAGGGAGAAAAACATCCATGGGAAGAATGGGAAATCCCTCGCGAGGCAGACGACAAATGGCCTGAGGAGGCGAAGAAGCTGCACGCCCAGTGGTGGCAGCAGCGCATTGCCCGGCAGAAGGAAATCGATGCCTCCATCGCCGCCAAGGCCGAATTCGAATACCTCTACGACAAACCCTATGAGGATAAGAAAACGGTTCGTGTGGCCGGGCCATTCACCGTCGAAAGCCTGTCGCCGCACCGCGTACTGGGGGTGGACGAGAACGACGATCTAATCGACGGCCTCGCTGATCCCAAGGCCGGCTACGGGGAGGAAAGAGACTTTACCCGGATGATTCTGGAAAACCTCAAGACCGCCGGGGTCCAGCAGGCCCACAAGGAAGACAAGATTGTATTTACCTCCCTCACCCCCTGGCCGGGCGAGCTGATCTGCGCCGAAGGCCGTTATATTGAAGGCACTTCGTTAGAACCCTCGCCCCCGGGGGGAGAGGGCAGAGCCTGCCCCGTACTCGATACGGGGGTGAGGAGGCCTAATCGAGAAGCGGGCCGCCATCTTCATCGGCCCCGAATTCGGCACCGTTTCCCGCCCCGACCTGGTCGCCGCCGCCCGGGAGGCCGGCGACGGGGGCTTCGATGTCCTGATCACCTGCGCCTTCAACTACGACGCCCACTCCTCGGAATTCAACAAACTCGGCCGCATCCCCGTCCTCAAGGCCCGGATGAACGCCGACCTGCACATGGCCGACGACCTCAAGAACACCGGCAAGGGCAATCTGTTCGTCATCTTCGGCGAGCCGGACATCGACATCCTCGACGCCGCAGACGGACAAATCCAGGTCAAAGTCAACGGCGTCGATGTCTTCCACCCCACCACCGGCGAAGTCCGCAGCGACGGTCCCGAAGGCATCGCCTGCTGGTTTATCGACACCGACTACAACGAAGAAAGCTTCTTCGTCCGCCACGCCTACTTCCTGGGAGCCAACGATCCCTACAAATCCCTCAAAACCACCCTCAAAGCCGAAGTCAACGAAGAAGCCTGGGCAACCCTGAACAGCGACACCTCCCGGCCCTTCGACAAACCCAAATCCGGCCGAATTGCGGTGAAGGTGATCAATCATTTGGGGGATGAAGTGATGAAGGTGTTTAAGGTATAATGAGGTTTAAGTAGAAAAGGAGAATAAACCATGGCAAGTGCTAACCAATTGAAGGCACTGCTTAAATCGCACATAGAAGGCAATGATCAACAGTTCTTCTCTGTAGCAATGCAACTCGCCGCACATGAGGCGAAGTTGGGGCATGGACAACTGGCTGAGGATTTGCGCGCGCTGATCGACGAGGCCAAACTTCGCCAAGGTTCGGGGCAACCGACTCCAATCAGTAGGCCTCGGGGTGAGTTGGCCAATCTGTTGACAGTCTCCTATCCCAAGGCACGACTGTCGGATATGGTCTTGAATAATGCCCTTGAACAACAGATTCAACGTGTTATTCGAGAACAACGCCATGCCGCGAGGATATTGGAACATGGCCTCTCCCCGCGGCGCAAGCTCCTGCTGGTGGGTTCACCAGGCACCGGCAAGACGCTTGACAGCTTCGGTTCTCGCGGGGGAGTTGGGCATCCCGCTATTTGAGGTCCGTCTCGATGGACTAATCACTAAGTTCATGGGGGAAACGGCGGCCAAGCTCAGACAGATTTTTGAGGCTACAGGGCAAACCCGCGGAATCTATTTCTTCGATGAGTTTGACGCCATTGGCTCCCAGCGTGGCTTAGCGAATGACGTTGGTGAAATTCGACGTGTGCTTAACAGTTTCCTGCAAATGATCGAGCAGGATCGATCCCATAGTCTCATTGTTGCGGCGACCAATCACGCTGAGATTCTGGATCACGCACTGTTTCGCCGATTCGATGATGTGCTCCATTACGAACTACCCGCAGAAATACAGATCGCTGCTTTGCTACGGGCAAGACTGTTCCGTTTATCCGCCAAAGGCGTTTCCTGGAAACGACTTGCTAAATCCGCTGCCGGACTGAGCTATGCGGAGGTCGCCCGGGCTGCCGAAGAGGTTCTTAAAGAAGCGCTGATCCTTGATCGCGAGCTCGTCACCGAGGCCGATATTGGCAAGATGTTGATCGAGCGCCAAGGCGTTGCAGGCAAACAGAGCAAGAAAACATAGTGGAGAAGGCGCCTTCTTGAAATGGCAGACAAAAACAAGCAGAAAAAAAGACACTTTATCCTTGACGGCTTTGTCGAGACAGAGCGGTTCAGTCGGCCGTGGCAGAGGATTGAACGGGTGCCGGTTCCCGAGCGGGACCGCCGTCGCCACGGCACGGCGCTTCTTGGTCAGATAGAGGCGCTCAAGCCTGTGTTGGAAAACGCCCGCAGGACCCAAGAGGATGTCGGGTTCGAGGGCGGTTTTGGGTTACAGGTTGGAATTTGAAAGCTTTCCGGACATCGCGTTGGCTTTTGAAAGCCTGTCTCGGGAAAATCAAGGCATTGAGTTGTTCAATGTGAGGCATGGCGAGCAGCGGACCTATGCGACCGTTTTCGTGCCGGACGGCAAGCTGGAACATTTTGAAAACCTGATTCGGGACTATCTCGAGTGAAAAACGGGACAGCATAGGGCGAGCTCGCGACAATAAAGCCCTCGTTAACACCATTCAGCAGATTCGCGCCGCCAGTTTGCGCGCGCTGTGGACAGATACTCCAGAGGTTTTCCCGGCAACAGATGATGAAATCTTCTGGTGGGAGGTCTGGCTTCCAGTTCGCGCTGATCGTTCCGCTACGGTAGCAAATTTCCGCAGATTAGCCGAGTCCCTGGGCTTCCAGGTTGCGCCGGGGATACTGGAGTTCCCGGAAGCGAACGGTATTGCTGGTTCGAACATCTGCCGCAGTGATGCGTCGCTCCATGATGATTCTCAATAGCATCGCCGAGCTCCGACGGGCGAAGGAAACAGCCGAGTTCTTTGATTCCTTGCCTCCGGAAGAACAGCCCGCGTGGATGGATGTACTGCTCGCCCGTTGCCGATTTTCTGAAAATGATGATTCAGTGCCTTACGTCTGTCTACTCGATACTGGGGTCAACAACGGTCATCCGCTGATTGCACCGGCGCTTGCCGATTCCGATCTTCACACGGTTGAACCCGCATGGGGGACGGATGACACTGAAGGTCACGGTACCGCTATGGCGGGTCTTGCCCTTGCAGGAGATCTGACGGATGCACTCGCCTCAGACGCGCCCATCGAAATTGGGCATCGACTGGAGTCGGTCAAACTGTTGCAGGCCGATGGTGGAAATGTCGGCGATTCTCTGCACCACGGCTATTTGACATCGGAGGCGGTCTCTCGTCCAGAAATTACAGATCCCTATCGACGGCGTGTGTTCGGCATGGCGGTGACCGCCGAGGATAACCGAGATCGAGGCCGTCCCTCGGCGTGGTCGGCAGCAGTGGATCGTTTGGCTGCGGATGTGGACGGAGAGGGCGCCAACCCTCGCTTGTTGCTAGTTTCCGCTGGCAATATTCGTGATCCGAATGCCTGGGCTGCACTCTCCCGATAGTAACAGCACCGACGGCATTCACGATCCCGCTCAGGCATGGAATGCCTTGACCGTGGGTGCCTATACAAATCTTGTCGATATTGCCGAGCCGGATACTGGCGGTTATCAGTCCCATTGCGCCGGCCGGAGGATTGAGTCCCTTCAGCACGACTTCAGCCACCTGGGAACCGCATTGGCCGTTAAAACCGGACGTATTATTCGAAGGCGGCAACGCGGCCAAGGATGCTCTTGGGGCGGTCTGGATGCCCAGTTTGAGCCTTCTGACTTCACACCATATGCCCAGAGAGCGGTTGTTTACGACAGCCAACGCCACCAGCGCAGCGACGGCGCTTGCCGCGCGCATGGCAGCGCAATTGATGGCGGCTTATCCTGACCTCTGGCCGGAATCCATACGCGGCTTGATCGTTCACTCAGCGGAGTGGACGGATGCCATGCGGCGTTTTTTCTTCCCGACCTCAATCCGTCAAAGAATGATTACGCACAGTCTTGTTCGCCATTGTGGATTTGGAGTTCCTGATCTGGATCGCGCCCTGTGGAGTGTTTCAAATTCCCTCACCATGGTGGTAGAAGCACAGTTACATCCCTTTCAGCGTGAGGGCAGAAAGCAGCCAACCTTGAGAGACATGAACCTGCATCGACTGCCCTGGCCGCTGACGGAGCTTGAAGCACTTGGTGAAACGCAGGTGGAGATGCGGGTCACGCTGTCCTATTTTATCGAACCAAACCCCTCGGCACGCGACTTTCGTTCACGATACCGCTATGAATCCCATGGGCTGCGTTTTGACGTAAAACGCCCGTACGAATCGGAAGACGATTTTCGGTCACGGATCAATGCGGCGGCACGGGATGAGGAAGAGGGTACGCGCACGGCGGTGATGATCCTGGGTGGTTAATCGGCAAACAAAATCGCCACAAGGGATCATCTGCATTCCGACATCTGGCGGGCAGCGCGGCTGATCTTGCCAGTCGGGGTACTCTGGCAGTCTATCCGGCGCTTGGATGGTGGAAGACGCGGCTTCGTCTTGAGCGTTATGACAAGGCGGCACGTTACACTTTGATCGTTTCCATTCGCGCACCAGAGATCGATGTTGACCTTTATACTGCAATAGCCAACCAAATCGCTGTGCCTGTGCTCGTGGAGACGTGATGGAATTCCGCATCGCCGATACCTTCACCGACAGCCTTGCCAGACTCACCGGCGAAGAGCAGAAGGCCGTAAAGACCACCGCCTTTGACCTGCAAATGAACCCGGAGAACCCGGGCCTGAAGTTTCACAAACTCGCCAAGGCCAAGGACAAGAACTTCTGGTCGATTCGGGTCAGCAGTGACATCCGCCTGATCGTCCATAAGACCGCGGAAAGCCTCCTGTTGTGCTACGTGGATCATCACGATGCCGCCTATCAATGGGCTGAACGGCGGAAGCTGGAAATCCATCCGAAGACCGGCGCGGCCCAACTGGTGGAAGTGCGGGAGCGGGTGGAGGAGATCACTATCCCCAGGTACGTGGCGAGCGAGCAGCCTTATCAACCCAAACCAGTCTTATTCGCCCATCTTTCCGACGATAAACTGCTCAGCTACGGCGTGCCGGCCGAATGGCTGGGGGATGTGCGCGCGGCCGACGAAGACTCCTTGTTGGAGATAGCCGACCATCTGCCCGGCGAGGCCGCCGAGGCGCTGTTGAACCTGGCCACCGGCGCAACGCCTCCATCCGTACCGCCGGTTCCCTCCGGCCTGGATCCGTTTGCCCATCCCGATGCGCAACGCCGCTTCCGGACGATGCACAATATAGAGGAGCTGGAACAGGCCCTGGAATACCCCTGGGAGAAATGGACCGTCTTTCTCCATCCGGCGCAGCGGCAAATGGTTGAGAGGGATTACAGCGGCCCGGCACGGGTTTCGGGCTCGGCGGGTACAGGTAAAACGATCGTGGCCTTGCACCGGGCCGTGTTTCTGGCCCGCACCAATCCCGATGCCCGGGTGTTGCTCGCTACCTTTTCCGATACCCTGGCCAATGCCTTACGGACCAAGCTGAGGCGGTTGATCAGCAGCGAACCGCGCCTGGGCGAACGCCTCGAAGTGCTCGCCATGGACGCGGTCGGCCGGCGGCTTTATGAGGCCAATTTCGGTCGTCCGCACATCGCCTCCCGTGAGTTTATACGACAACTTCTCGAACAGGCCGCCGGAGCAGTCGAGGGGCACAAGTTCAGTCTGCACTTTTTGCTGACCGAATGGGAGCAGATTGTAGACGCCTGGCAGTTGGAGACCTGGGAAGCCTACCGGGACGTCACCCGGTTGGGCCGCAAAACGCGCCTGCCGGAAAAGCAAAGGGCCGTGCTCTGGTCGATCTTCGATCGGGTTCGATCCAACCTGGAGGCCCAAAACCAGATCACCCTTTCCGCCATGTTCAGCCGGCTGGCAACCCATCTTGCAGAAAGCAAACATCCGCCTTTCGACTTTGCCGTCATAGACGAGTCCCAGGACATCAGTGTAGCCCAATTGAAATTTCTGGCTGCCCTGGAGGGCGACCGACCTAATGGTCTTTTCTTTGCCGGGGACCTTGGTCAACGGATCTTCCAGCAGCCTTTTTCCTGGAAAGCCCTTGGCGTTGATATCCGCGGGCGATCCCGGACCCTTCGAATAAACTACCGGACCTCACACCAGATCCGGATGCAGGCCGACCGGCTGTTGGGCCCTGAATTGCAGGATGTTGACGGCAATGTGGAAAACCGGCGGGGCACCATTTCGGTATTCAATGGGCCGGAACCGAGGATTATGACGTTGGATAGTCCAAAGGAAGAAATTGAAGCGGTCAGCCAGTGGCTTAAGGATCGAATCCTGGAGGGCGTCTCCCCCCACGAAATCGGTGTATTCGTACGCTCTGACGGTGAATTGGACCGGGCCCGCGCGGCGGTAGAACTGTCCGGAATCCCTTATAAAGTGCTCGACGATCGGGTTGAAACAAGCAGCGGGCACATTTCCATCAGCACCATGCACCTGGCCAAAGGGTTGGAATTCCGTGCTGTTGTCGTGATGGCCTGCGACGACGAGATCATTCCCTCACAGAAACGAATCGAAACGGTGGCCGACGAGTCGGACCTCCAGGAAGTCTATGACACCGAACGCCACCTCCTGTACGTGGCCTGCACCCGTGCCCGGGATCATCTTCTCGTGACCAGCGGCGATAACCCCTCAGAATTCCTGGATGATCTCAGGAATTGATTCTTGAAAATACCAGGGAAAGAGATGCTTAAATTAAAGGACATTGACAGAATAAAGCTTTTTATCCGCGAGGGCGAGGGGCTCACCCTGGAGTTCAAGGAAAGATTTACCCCCCATATTGACGAAGACTTGGTGGCCTTCGCAAATACCAGGGGCGGGACTCTGCTTCTGGGCGTCCGTGATGACGGTGCCATTTCCGGAGAACGACTGACCAACGATCTGAAGGGAAGGATCAACAGCCTGGCCAGGAACTGCCAACCCCCCATCGCCGTTGAAATGTCCCAGGTAGGAGACGTGGTGGCCATCAATGTGCCGGAAGGCCATGAAAAGCCTTATAGCTGCCGGGTCGGCTATTTCCGGCGGCTCAACGGTACCACCCAGAAGATGAGCCATCAGGAAATTCGGATAATGTTCCGGGAAAACGAGACCCTCTCCTTATTCAGAAACATCTGAATATCAGGAGCGAAATCCGAGGCATTAACAGGCAGGATATTTATGAGATTCCCCTGGATGCCATTAGAGAGGCCGTAGTCAATGCCCTCATGCACCGGGATTACAGCGTCACGGGGACCCAGGTCAGCGTAGAAATCTACGACGATCGAATTGAAATCATCAATCCTGGGGGTCTTCCCCGCGGCCTGTCCAAAAAAGCCTTCGGAACCATCTCGGTCAGGCGTAATGAGATCATCTCCGACCTTTTCTTTCGACTCCACAAGGTAGAACGTATCGGCATGGGGATTCAGCGAATGCGGGAAGCCGTGGCGGATGCCGGATTAAAAGAGCCGGATTTTGATGCCAATGGCTTTTTTCGGGTTATCTTTTACAGAGAGGTGAAGACGGAAGGTAATACCCCCCCACACCCTCCCAATCACCCCCCCAATCCACCTGACCGATTTGGAGAAAAAGATCCTCCAAAAAATTTCTGATAATCCACAGATTTCCAGAAGTAAGCTCTCAAGTGCTTTGGAAATCAGCATCTCCACCATCAAAGAATATCTAAATAAGCTCAAGAAAAAAGGGGTGTTGCGTCGCATCGGAAAAGCCAGGAATGGGTATTGGGAGGTAGTAAAGTAAAATGTCCGAAATCAACTTATCGGAATTGGAAAAAATTTAAGGCTAAGCTATGAACGAGCGTGATAATATAATTCGGACGGTCCTGGAACATTATCCGAATACCCAGGCCATATATCTTTTCGGCTCGTACGGTACCGAACAGGAATGGCCGGATAGCGATGTGGATATCGCCGTGCTTTTTCCGCCGGAAGAAGCGAAAAAAGCCGGTTTGCTCCAGATGAGTGATTTGCGTTTTGACCTCGAATCCCTTCTGAAAAAAGAGGTTGACCTGATCAACCTCCGAAGGGTCCCTACCGTTCTCCAGAAGGAAGTGGTCGTCGGCGACTGCCGTATTTATGACGGGGACTGGTTCGCCGCGGAGGAATTCGAGATGCTGACCCTTTCGTATTACCAAAAACTCAACGAAGAACGGGCTGAGATCGTCTCAAGCGCCTTGGTCCAGCGGGAGGTTTCATTCTTTATGAACGACATCGTCTTGAACAAGAAAGAGAGCATCGAACGCTGCATCAAACAAATCCGAACCTATTACGGGCTCTCCAGCGAAGCGCCCTTTGAAGAAGATTATCTGCGCCAGGATGCCATCGCTTTGAATCTCCAACGGGCTTGTGAACAATGTATCGACCTGGCGAACTATGTAATCAAAGTGCGAAAGCTCGGCCTTCCCAAGGAAAGTAAAGACAGCTTCCGGTTGCTGGCGGCCAACCAGGTCGTCCCTGCCGATCTGGCCAAAAATCTGGAAGGAATGGTGGGATTCAGAATGTACTGGTCCACGAGTATCAGCGAATGGATATCCCCCTCATGATCGAGGTGATTGAAAACCGGCTCAACGATCTATTGCTGTTTACGGACGCCATTCTGCAAGAATTCCTTCATGAAGAGGCTTAGTTGAATGACCGAAACCTGGATAACCGACCTGACTCATTTCCTCGACGAGGACGGCGATATCGCCCCCATTTCGGGCCCGGCCTTCCGACTGGCGGAGTATTTAACCTCCATTGTGGTCATGGCCTCCCATCCGGATTTAATCGTCCCTTCTCGATATAGGGTGCGCTGCCGCCGCCGTCCGGGGCGAAAGCCCTGCCAGGGAATGATTGAATGGGATCTCGATTTCGAAACCGAGGATATCCTGTGGTGGTGTCCGGTGTGCCGGGATAACGGGTATATCTCTAATTGGAAAGGGTCGTTGTGGGACTTGAGCGGGATGGATGAAGGGCATTAATCATTAAATCCGGCTTGACGGGCCTCGGATCGGGTTTACCAATCCGTTTTTGCAGGAGATTGTTTAGGTATTGAAAGGATTAATTATGATCCGGGGAGAAGACTGCTGTAATATTCTTCCATGGTATCTTTGGTAATTTCGTTATTCCCGCGGATATTTTCCGGGATTCCGGCACGGGCTTTTCGCCAAGGTT
This sequence comes from uncultured delta proteobacterium, assembly GCA_963743305.1. Taxonomy (GTDB): domain Bacteria; phylum Desulfobacterota; class RBG-13-43-22; order RBG-13-43-22; family RBG-13-43-22; genus CAVQSS01. The sequence continues at coordinate 23,613 of CAVUPH010000019.1, read as the reverse complement.
CTTCCATGTGAGTTAAATCGCTAAGCCATTGTGAGGACTTATCGCCATAATAATTTAATACCGCACTAATAGTATCTATTTGAAATTGTTTGAGTATATTTTGATTTCCATCCGGAAATTGATTTTACCTCAAATTGACCCCGATGGGCCTCGAATAACTTTCTCACGACTGGTCCATTAGCCCAAGCCTCTATTTTTTCCCGAAAAAGGGGCTTTCCGTCCCAAATTAAAGACCAGGCCTGGCAATAATAAACAATTTTCTGGAGTTTCATCGCGGTCATTGGACCATGTTTATTTAAAATATAGGCTGCAACATCAAGGACTCCTGCCATATTTTTCCCCTTAGCCAAGTTTCTAATGACCGGTCTGCAACCAGTCAATTGACTGTTTTAATAGAAGTATTCAATGGTCTATTTTTGTTAAGAATTTGACCATAAATTTAAAGCCTTGTCAAGAAAATCGGCTGGGGATTTTAATCAAAACCTGCTTCATTTACTCCGGGTGCCGGATCCCGGCCGGGATCAATGAGGATTGGCGGCCCATCGACCAACTGGCCCGGGAATGCCTAGGATGTGGTTCAAGTTCGTCAATCTGGAGGGAAGAGGCGGGAGGGGAGGAAATTGGGGTTAATAGCCCAACCAATTATTATGATTATGTTATTTCCGGTAAAAACGAATCCCGTCGGGGATATGTGAAGTATCCCTGGGCGTTAGTTATAGGGCCTCCCCCACCAAATCATAAGGATGGGCTTCGATGATTTTTACGGAGTTGATTTCGCCGATTTGGGGCTCGCCGTCGGTGATATAGACCACCCCGTCCACCTCCGGGGCCTGAAAGCGGGTCCTGCCCTCCAGCAGCCATTCACTCTCGCACTCGGACCGGTGATGAGGACCGGATAATGAAGAAATTATTCGCAAGAAACTGGAAAAGGATTTCCGCCGGCTACCGGACTTTGGGAGGGAAATCGCCGGCTTTCAACTACAGCGCCTCACCAACCAGATCATAGGGATGCGCTTCGATAATTTTTACCGTGTTAATTTCTCCGATCCGAGGGCTGCCGTCGGTGATATAGACCACCCCGTCCACCTCGGGGGCCTGGAAGCGGGTCCTGCCCTCCAGCAGCCACTCGCTCTCGGCGCTCGGGCCGGTGATGAGGACCGGTTCGACCCGACCGATAAAATCCCGATTATGGGCCTGGGAGATTTTCTTCTGCCGGGCCAGAAGCAGGTGGTATCTTTTGGTAATCGTTTTTTTGGCGATCTTTCCCGGCAGCAAGGCCGCCGGGGTCCCTTCCTCGGGTGAATAGCGAAAGACGCCCAGGTGATCGAACTCAATTTCCTCGATAAAATGCTGCAGCTCCTGAAAATCCCCCTCCTCTTCACCGGGAAAACCGACCATGACCGTGGTCCGCAGGGCCACCCGGGGCCAGGTCCGGCGGATACGCCGAAACAAGGCCCTTAGCTCCCGCTGCCGGTAGGGCCGGTTCATGGCCTTTAAGATACGGTCGCTGGCATGCTGGATGGGGATATCCAAGTAGGGGCAGACCTTTTCCAGCGAGGCCAAGGTTTCCAACAGTCGCGGAGTGACCCGCTCCGGCCTCAGGTATAAAAGCCGGATCCAGTGGATCGGATCGATCCCGGCCAGAGAGGTTATCAGACCTATGAGAGAAGCGGGCCGGGAAAGATCGCCCCCGTAGGCCGTGGTGTCTTGGGCCACCAGGATCAATTCTCTGACCCCCCGGGCGGCCAAAGTCTCGGCCTCCGCGACGAGGATCTTCGGGTCCCGGCTCCGGAAGGGACCGCGAATATCCGGGATGGTGCAGTAGGCACAGCGGTTGGAGCAGCCTTCCGCGATTTTTAAATAGGCCGTCCCCGGAGGGGTGGTCAGCAGTCTGTCCCAGGGTTCGTGCCAGAGGGCCGGGTCGGGCTTCAAGTCGAAGGTCGTTCCCCCGGTCCGGGTCAGGGCTTCCCGAACCTGCCGGGCGATCCCCCCAAAGGATTCGGTGCCTAAAAAAAAATCCACCTCCGGCAGCCGGTCGACCAGTTCTTCCCGATACCGCTGGGGAAAGCAGCCGGTCACCCCCAGGACACGACAAAGGCCCTGTTCCTTGAATCGGGCCGCCTCCAGGATGGTTTCTATGGACTCCTCCACGGCCGAGCGAATGAAGCTGCAGGTATTGACAATGATGACTGCCGCCTCTTCCGGCGTCTCCGTGATCCGATACCCTTGCCCCTGCAGTTGGCCCAGCATAACTTCGCTGTCCACCCGGTTTTTGGCGCAGCCCAGGCTGATAAGATAGACCCTTTCAGACATAGAGGCGGACCGTAAACCGGTCAATGGCCCAGAACATAAGGGCGTAGATAAGCAGCCAGAGGGGAACGGCCTTCCAGGACCACTGTTTTTGGTTGGAATCCATTTCGTAGATCCGCAGGAAATGGGCCATGACGTAGCACTCCACGGCGAAAGGCGGAAACCCCAGAAAGCCCAAGATCGGCATCTCAAACAATTTAATTTCACCTACCCAGGGCACGGTGTAAATCCATTTGGCCTGGGCCCAGAAATTCCAGAACTCCCAGAGACCGCCGCAGATCAAGCCGGCCAGCAGAAGTCGATAAAAGTTAACCAGCGTTCCCCCCTCCAGGTCCCTGAGGAGGGAGGGCCGACCCCGCCGGTAATTTAAGGGCTCCAGGAGAAAGACAAAACCACCCCAGACCAGAGGGAAGGCGTAAAGAGGCCAGATCAGCGGCAGTAACAGCATGGCCAGGCCGAGGAATCTGAAACCGGCAACCCAGGAAGCGGAAATTTGGACCGGTCTTATCCGCCTTTTGCCAAAAACCTGCCAGGCGTCCAGCAGTTCCCGGGTTTCAAAAATGGCCGGCAGTACGGTTCCATAGGCCACAAAGTACCCCGGCCAACGGACGAAGATTTCTTGGGGGACCCCGATATAATACCAATTTCGGAGCACCAAATTAAAGGCCTCAAAAATTACCCAGATTACCACCGACCAGGGGATTAATAATAAAAATTCCCGGGGTCGGTTCATGATCAAGCTGGTACCCCGCCGATAGTAGATCAGTCCATCAGCCAACAAGATATAGGGCCACCAGATCAATGAATAAAAATGAATGGTCAAAGGTTCAAATTGGAGAAGTAAAGCGGTCTGAGAACCCACCAGGGCCACCAATCCAATCCAGCCATGCAGCGGAAAACGCATCATTGTCCTTTAAGAACGAATTCTTCTCGGGTTTAGTCGAAATAAAATGCCTCGCTATGGTCATTGCGAGCGCGAAGCAATCCCCATCCATAGCTTAGAGAGAGCCGAAACCGTTGGGGGATTGCTTCGTCGCTCCATCCTCGCATGACGTCTTTGCTCGCAAGTCCTTGTTTCATACATCGTGGGTGCCCGCCTAGATCATCGCTCTTCGATCAGCTTTCTTATCTTGGGCAAGGCCTGCCGGGCCGCCTGCATGCCGGCCTCCATCAGACGTTTTTTCTGGCTGAAATCGGTCAGGCCCACATCACCCACGGGGGGTTCGATCAAGACCTCATACTGACGGCATTTATAAAGGACCAGCTCTCGCCCCATAATGTTGATGGATTGGAGAATCACGTCGATCAGGGAATTGATCTGGGGGTTATCGATCCTTTTTTGGATGTTAACGGCGATAACGATATCCGCCCCTTTGGCCCGGGCGACATCCACCGGCAGGTTGTCCGTAACGCCTCCGTCCACATAGGTCCGGCCGTTGATCTCCACCGGCTGGAAGATACCGGGGATGGACGAACTGGCCCGAACGGCCCTGGCCACCGAACCCCTCTCGAATACCCAGGTCTGACCGGTGTTGAGGTCCGTGGCCACCGGGAAAAAGGGAATCTTCATCTGTTCCAAGTTTTTCACCTTGGCCTTGGTCTGGACGAATTTTTCCAAACGGTCGCCCTGGACCGGTCCCATTTTGGAGTAAACGACGGAATAATCAAAAATATCCTCCTTCTCGATGGAGAAGGCCAGCCACTCGAGGTTCAAACTATTGGGATCGGCGGCATAAAGAGCCCCGATCAGGCTGCCCACACTGGCGCCCACGATCATGCTGATCGGGATCTTTTCCTGTTCCAAAACCCGGATCACCCCCACGTGGGCAAAGCCCCGGGCCGCCCCGCCCCCCAGTACTAGCGCGATTTTGGGGGGCCCTTTGGCTTCTTTCGGTTTAGGGATAGTCCCGCAACCCGAAAAAACAAAAATCAAAAGGGTCAAACAACCCAAAATCAATCTAGCAAAAACCATAAAGAGATCTCCTCCTTTTCTTTTAGCGCAGTTCGTCAGCCTTATCAACCAATTATACTCTATCTCTACGGGAGGGCGTCAAGGTGGAAGGTGACTTCCGTCTCGTTCGGGTTAAGCTGGCAGGCCGGACAGGTCCTTGACCCGGGACAAAAGATGTCCCGTGAACCCCTCGGCCCGGCAGGGGTCCGGTTCCTGGAGCGGTTCACCGATCCGCAGTGTAACCCGGATTCTGCCGCTCCCGGATAGTCGCTCGTAATCGATGCCCACCGGTAAAAACGGAACGGGTCTCAAGGCTTGTTTATTTTGCAGCCTCAGAATCACCTGCACCAGTCGCCATTTCCCCGGCCCCATCGCCCCGGGATAATAGGTCCCTTCGGGAAACAACACCAAAAACGCTTCCTGCCGCAACAGGGAGCCTATTTCCCGGAATGTGGCCAGGCTTCTAATCGGAGACACTCGATCCACCGGGATCCCGCCCAGCCGGCTGATGAAATAGCGACCCGGGGCGGAGCGAAACAACTCCTGTTTGGCAAAGAAATACAGAGGGCGGGGGACCACCTGGCCAAGCAGGGGGACATCCCACCATTGCTGATGCTTAGGAATCAAAAAGGCCGGCCCTTTTTCCGGCAAATGGGCCAGGCCCTCGATCTGCACCTTGAATCGGGAAGCGAGAATCAGGCTGGAGATGGCCCGCGTCAGGTTGAAAACAAGGTGGGAGCGTTTCATTATTTTAGTATGTAAATAAAATCGAACACGGCTTTTAGTCCTTTTCCCTGGGTTCGTCATACCGGACTTGATCCGGTATCCAGGACCTCCAGAGCTTATCCGAGGCTGGATTCCGGATCGCGCTTCGCTTGTCCGAAATGACGAACCTTGGCCGGTCCATATTTTCATGCTTCTTGGGTGCCCGCCCGGACATGGAGGGTTAATACAATATGAAAGCCTCTCGGACTCTCCTGAATTCCTCCAGACCGTCCTGCCAGGAGGCTTCCAAAGTATCGATTTCGGTCCCGGCTTCCAGCGCCAGGCGGAGAGACTGATCCCCGATTAACAGGTCTATGGGCCTTCGTTCGGTCTCGTATTCATAGGGGGGTTCTTTCCATTTGAATTCCTCGGGGTACAGCTCTCGGACCGTTTGAAGGAGAATCAATGCGGTGCGGTAAGGCTGAAAAACCCGACGGTCATAAACCTGAAGAAAAAACCCGCGGCACACTTCCCCTTGCCACTTCTGAAAGGTCGGACGAAAAGCGGTCTCCAATAAGTTCACCCCGGGAATCGAAAATTCATTCAGACGTTTTGTTACCCGGGAGGGGTCGATAAAAGGGGCGCCAAAATATTCAAATGGCCGGGTGGTCCCCCGGCCTTCGGAAATATTGGTTCCTTCCCATAATACCTGTCCGGGATACACTACGGCCGTTTCCAGAGACGGCATATTGGGTGAAGGGGGAACCCAGAACCGGGCAGTTTGATCGAAAAATATATCCCTGGTCCAACCCGTCATGGCCGCCACGGACAAATCGGCCCCGATCCCCAGGACCTGATTGAAAAGCCCGGCCAGTTCCCCCAGGGTCAGGCCATGGCGCATAGGAAGTTTCCAGACTCCCACGAATGAGGTCAGGCCCGCTTGCAGCACGTTGCCTTCCACCGTTCCCCCCCCCAACGGGTTGGGCCGATCCAGCACCACTACTTTTATCCCGAACTTTTTGGCCTCCTGAAGCACATAGGCCAGGGTGGTGATGAAGGTATAAACCCGAGTGCCGACATCCTGGAGATCCACCAGCAAGAGGTCAATCCCAGATAACATTTCAGCGGTAGGCCGGCGGGTGCGGCTGTATAAGCTGAAGATGGGCAGACCCGTGGCTGAATCACAGGCATCCGGGGTTTCGACCATGTTGTCCTGCTCCGTCCCCCAGAACCCATGCTGCGGGGAAAAAAGGCAGGTCAAGTTGTTTTCAAATTTACCCCGGAGGAGATCTTTGCTATAGTAGCCGGACCTGTTGATGGAAGCCTGGTTGGAGAGCAGGCCCCAGCGTTTATTCAACAGCCCTTGGGGTGGCTTGTTCAGAAAGACCTCCAAACCCAATTGCACGGATTCCCCCCCTAACGGACGAATTTTCTAAAAATTTGATTATATGGGACCATTAACAAAAGTCAAGAAAAGCCGCTTGGATTCATGGGGTACCAGAGGCCTCAGCCTTCTAGTGATTCTGGCCATGGCCTGTACGGTCTTCGCCCAGGACCAGGGATCGGCGGTCCCATCGAGAGAATCGCCTCCCTTCATCTGGGGCAGACCCTCCCCGGTGCTGGAGATTGGATTAGGGGCCTATTTTTCAAGAGGCTGGAGTTCCTGGCAAATCAGCTTCCCCAGCACCCAGGGACCCGGTCGGTCAGCGCTCGATTTCCAGGATCTGGACAGCGTACTGCCCTATGCCTCCCTGGTCCTTTCGCATCCCCAATCGCTTGTGGGGTTAACGGTCATCGTCGGCTCAGGAAGCGGGAGCAAAGGCAGCGGCCGGGATTCCGATTATCTTTCCGGCGGGTTAACCTATGACGCCCGCATGGACGTTTCCAGTGACACGACCTTCTGGTCCGCCGACCTTCAGACCACCGTCTCCTCCGCCTCCGGAACCTTATGGCACCTGAAACCTTTTGCCGGCTGGCAGCAATACCGGGAAAAAATGAAATTGACGAACGGACGCTGGACCACCCTGAGGGGAGTCCCCGCCGATCAGCCTATCCTGGGACTGGACTCCCGCTATGAGTTCAACTGGGAGGCCCTGCGCCTGGGACTCTCCGGCGGGGTCGACTTTATCCGGACCCCCCGACCCGGGCTTCAACAGGTGGGCCTCAAAGCCTCTTGCGCCCTCTTTCCTTACACCCGCTATCGGGGGGAAGGACGCTGGAACCTAAGGGCGGACCTTAATCAGAACCCCAGTTTCGCCCATCGGGCCGAAACCACCGGGTGGGGTGGCGGAGAGGCTCTTTTGGCACTGGTATACCGACCCGGGGTTCATCTGGAACTTGAGGGCGGGGCTCGTTATTATTTCTTTCAGGCCGAGAATGGCACCAACGTCGCTTATATTTCCGATGGCACCACGATCGTCTCCCGACTGGATGAAGCGAAATCCGAACGGGTCGGTTTTTATCTACAAATCACCGGGAGGTTTTAACTCATGGCCTTGAAACCCTTTCAACAAGAATTTGCCCGCTTTTTAGTCGAGACCGGGAGCCTCTTTTTTCGGCAGGGGCTGGTCCTCAAGGACGGCCGACCCAGTCCCTATTTCGTCAACCTGGGGAAATTTTCCACAGGCAAGTTAAGTTACCAGTTGGGTTCTTTTTTTGCCCGTTTTCTGGTCGAATCGAGCCGACTGCCGGAGGTGGACATTATTTTGGGCCCCTCCTACAAGGGCAGCGCCATCGCTCAGGCCACAGCCATCAATCTCTGGCTGGAGCATCGCCTGGACCGGTCTTTCGAATATGACCGGAAAGAGGTCAAAGCCTACGGCGAGGCCTCCGGACAAAAAAACAGGATGGTCAACAATACCTTCTCGGACGGTTGCGGTTTATGGATCGTCGATGATGTGGGGACTTCCATGGCCACCAAATATGACTTGCTGGAAAAGATTGATCAGGAGACGGTCAGTAAAAATATCTCCCTGCGCATCGTAGGCCTCTGCCTGGGGGTTGACCGCCAGCAGACCACCGCCTGTTATGACGAGTCCGGAAAAATTATTTTGGAAAAAAAGGGCGCCGACGCCATAAAAAAATTTACCGAAAAAACCGGCGTTCCCGTATTCTCGTTAGCACCCATTTCCGAGGTGATGCACTACCTTTACACGGAGCAGATCCCGGTATTCATCGAAGGGGAACGGCAACCTATCTCTCCGTCCCTGAAAAAAGATTTTGACGATTATATGGCGAAATACGGAACCCTGGCCTAACCATGGAAAAAGAAGCACTGCGAAAAACATTCCAGGGCCGGGGCCGAAAAATCGAAGATCGTCCGGATCTCACTCCGGCGGCCGTCCTGGTGCCTTTGTTCCAGAAAAATCGTCGCACCCATATCCTGCTCACCAAACGGACGGAAAAAGTGGACCAGCATAAAGGCCAGATTTCTTTTCCCGGCGGGGCGTTCAACTACGAGGATCTGGATTGTCTAACCACCGCCCTTCGGGAAACCGAGGAAGAGATCGGGTTGGCCATGGACGCCGTGGAAATCCTGGGCGAATTGGACCATACGGTAACCATCACCCAATTCAAGATCTGCCCCTATGTGGGTCTGATCCCCTATCCCTATCCCTTTCAACTCAGCCCCTTTGAGGTAGACCGGCTGATTGAGCTGCCATTGGAAATCCTGCTGGATCCCAACAAATTCAAAGAAGGCCCCTTTACCTGGGGGGGGCGTACCTTTCTGAATTACTATGTCGAATACCAGGGGGATTTCATCTGGGGGGCCACGGCCCGGATTTTAAAAAATTTCGTGGAAGTACTTTACAGGGGAAAGGATTTGGTGTAGTCTATTTAGTTAAGGTCGGGACGTGGCTCAGTCTGGTAGAGCACAGCGTTCGGGACGCTGGGGTCGCTGGTTCAAATCCAGTCGTCCCGACCAATTAATTTCCTTTTAATTTCCTTCCGAAATCCCTGCCCGCCGGTTTTGCTTTCCATCCCTTTGTTCGTTTAGTTAGTTCGTTTCTCCGGTTTCCGTTCAGACTGGCATTTAATCTCCAAACCCGTTATAATGTTTTAACCTTTGGCGACCAAACCGGGTCCAAAAAGAAAGTACGAGGGAAAAGCCTTTCCTCGTGACCCAGGCGGCGACGGAGCCAGGTTACGGAGTGAACGAATCCCTAGTCCAGTCGCCCTCCCGAAGGACGAAGAACCAAAATTTGCATCCAGAAAGAGGAAATCCCATGCGCCGGCGAACCCTATTGATCGTGGTTATTCTCATAGCCTTTGGGCTGAATATTTGGGGTTGCAGCCCCTATTCCCAGCAGGTGGTCCCTTTCAAGATGCCGGCCGCCTATCCCAATATGGTTAAAATGGCCGGTTTGGAAATCGGGGCCAAAGCCTACCCGGAACCCAATGAGGCCCAGGCGGTCTTCGGGTTTGACGTCCGGGGGGCCGGACTGATGCCGGTCCAGGTGGTCATCGACAATAAGGGGAACTACCCCTTGGAGATCAATCCCTCCCAAACCTTTCTGGTGGACCTGCAGAACAATTTCTGGCCGGTTTTGGATAAACGCCTGGCCTATGACCGGGTGGCCCGAAGTGCCCAACCGGCGGCCATCGGCAGCAGTGCGGCGGCTTCCGGATTTTTGGCCGGCGCCGCCGGGGCTTTGATCGGGGCCGCCATCGGGATCGTTGCCGGACGCCATGTGGGGAATTATGCCCTGGGCGGTGCAGCGATTGGGGCGGCGGCCGGGGCCACCGTCGGAGGGGCTCAGGCCATCGGGGATCATCCGGTCTACCGGGAAATCGCCGACGATTTAAGGACCAAGTCCCTGGAAAATAGACCCATCCGGCCCCTGGAGGTCGTCCATGGCTTCATCTTTTTCCCTGGGGAAGCGTCTTCGGGAAAAGAACTGCGGCTGCAATTCAAGGAAATCGGCAGCGACCGTTTCTTAAGCGTGGCCCTGCCCCTATATTAAACCGCATTGATATGATCGCAAAAAGTCCCCAGCGCTGTCATTGCGAGGAGTGAAGCGACGAAGCAATCCCCAAGAATCAGCTAGTTACCATGGTGGGGATTGCTTCGCTTCGCTCGCAATGACAGGGCTTTGGGCTTTTTGCGAAGTCGTCATCATTAACTGTTAATAAAGGTCAGTGGCGCCAAGTTCTTTTATCGTACTAAACCCCCCTTGCCCCCCGGCGGGCACTCCGATTCCCGTTCACCCCATTCACGTTTGTTTCTCAACTGACTTTTCGAATTTTTTATGCTATTTGTTCGAAATGGGGGAGTTTTCCTTGATTCATCACCGTTGATTTCCCGTGGGTCCTTCGCAACATGATCGAGGTTAAGATGAGCGATATCAAAGTGTTGATTGTAGACGACGAACATGATTTTTTGGAGACCTTGGTGAAACGCCTCGAGAAAAGAAATTTTTTGACCCAAGGGGCGGAAAACGGGGCCAGGGCGTTGGAACGGATTGAGCATCAACCCTTTGATGTCGTGGTGCTGGATGTGATGATGCCTGAAATGGACGGTATCGAGACTTTGCGTGAAATAAAAAAAATAAATTCCCAGATCGAGGTCTTGGTGGAAAAGATCAACGGGGCTTACGAGATCAAGGACGGGCGGGATGACCGGATTCGCCAAGCCGAGATCCGGCGCCTGGTAGACCTGCAGCCATGCTTAACCCACGCCTTCTCTTTAAACAGGGCAGATCTGAAATCCGCCCCCTTTTTCAAGAGCCGGAAGAATCGCGGGTGTGGGAACCCGCTCTGCTGCGGAAACTGGATTAAGTGGGAATCCTGCCCAGCGGAGGCGGCTCCCACGCCGCCGGAATGAGGGGGATATCCGTAGGGGCGACCGAGGTCGCCCTCCCCTTTTTGAGCCGAAGCCCGTTTATCGGGTTTCGAACTTCACTCGTACCGGTAATTCCCCGCCAGAAAATTTTTGGCCACCCCCTCCACGCTGCTTTCGCTGTTCATCAGCATATCCATCTGGCGGGTGAAGATCAACAGCCGCCCCACCAGGTCCAATTTTTCCTCAATGACGGCGCCTTCATATTTTTGAAAACGGGCGTCCACCCGATCCCCTTGAACTTCCACCGTGAAATCCAATTCCTTAAGAATCTGAGCAATGGCCCTGACCCGCCGGTTCTTCCGGATGTCGTCCGCCGCCCCGCCCTTAAAAGAGAAGGTGATATAATTCTTGTTGACGGTCTGGCCGCAGTAGGCATCCAGGACGCTGTAGTGGTAGCCGACCCGGGAACTGAAATTCAGGTATTTATCCGAGATGATGGCGAAGCTTCGATCCCCGAAACGGTCGGAGGCCTGGGGATTGGTCAGCATCTGCTCGCTCATCACCGAAAAGAAACCCTTGAATTCCACGGGCCGCACCTGGGGCCTCTTAAATTCTTCCCGGGTCATGCCCCGGAGCAAGGCCCGAAAAGGCACGGAGACGATCTGATCTACCGTGACTTTGCGCGCATTTTCCGGAAGCTCCGCAAACCCCCCTTCCAGGTTGATCACATAAAGATCCAAAGGAATGGAAGCCTCCAACTTGAAGGACACCCCCGGACTGTCGGAGACCAGGTCACCGAGGAGAAACATCTCCCGGTAGGAAAACTCATGCACCAGCCGGCAGACATCATGCAGGGTCCGGCAGCCCTCCGGGGAAAAATTCGGCGCCTTGGGATCAACCAGATTCAGAGGAACGATCCAGTCGGCTGCCTGCCTCAAGGCCCGGTAGACCGGCGAATCTTTGACCCGGGAATCCTCCCTCTTGACGAGGGACACCAATTCCGGGACTCGGCCCCGGTAGACCCGGCCCTCGAAGGCATCCACGGTAATTTCCAGACCGGGGGTGATCACCTTCATGGCTTCCCGGGCGCCCAAAATGGCGGGAACCTCAAATTCCCGGGCCAGTGAGGCCATATGGCCGCTAAGGCTTCCCCTTTCGGTAATGAGGGCGGCGGCCTTTTTCATGACCAGGACAAATTTTGGGGAGGAGTGTTTGGCCACTAGAACGGCCCCTTCTGGAAAGTCGAGGAGATCTTCCTCGGAGTGGATCAAAAAAGCCGGCCCGGACCCGACCCCGGGCGAGGCCACCACGCCTTCTTCGAGGAGTACCGCCAGGTCCGACCTGCCGGAAAAGTCTCGAGGTCCCGCCGCCGAAGAGGGCTTTACCAGCAGGGGCCGAGACTGCAAAAGCAGCAGGCGACCCGCCGAGTCCAAGGCCCACTCGATGTCCTGAGGAAGGTGATAATGCCCTTCCAGGCGTTGCGCGTACCCGGCTAAGGTGCTGATCTGATCGGAAGAGAGGCAAGGGCCGTGAATCCGTTCCTCTTCCACCGGTACCTCCATTAAGCCTCCCTCGGGATTCCGGATCAGTTGTACGGTCTTGGAGGATACGGCCGAAGCCAGAATATGGAAGCGGTCGTTTGGAGAAACCCGGTAAGTGTCCGGAGTGACTACGCCGTCCACGGCATAAGGTCCCAATCCCCAGACCGCGTTGATCAATATATCCTTATCCCAGGGCTTAAAGGGGTGACGCGAATACATGACCCCGCTGGCCACCGAGTCGATCAGTTCCAGGCAGGCCACGCTCATGGCAATATCCTCATCGCGGATCCCCTTATTCAAGCGGTAGGAGATGGCCCGTGGGGTGTACAGGCTGGCGACGACCAGCGTATAGCTCTGGATCAGTTGCTCCCGGTTGACATTCAGGATGGAGAGGTATTGGCCGGCGAAGGAAAGTTCGCTGTCTTCGCCAATAGCGCTGCTCCGCAAGGCTACCCGCACCGGATCCCCCTCAGGACGGGTGCCGGCTAACTTCAGGATCAGGCCGTCGTAGGCCTGATAAAGGGCGTCTTCCAACGCCGGGGGGAGCGGAGTCTTGAGGATCAATCCCTGGATTTCCTCACTGGCCCGGGTAATCGTTTCCGATTGGACAGGGTCAATTTCCATCTTTTTTCGATTGATTTCATCGAAGAGATCATTTTGCTGGAAAAAGGCCTGAAAGGCCTGGGTACTGATCGCGAAACCCTGGGGAACCGGAAGGCCCAGCCGGCTGACCATCTCCCCCAAATGGGCATTCTTGCCGCCCACCCAGTCCACCATTTCGGCGTTGATCTCTGAGTAGGGCAGGATAAATTGCCCCTCCGGGAGTTCCTTCCGGGCCCCCACCACGGCCTTGATCTGGGCATTGATATTATCCACCACTCCAAATAAGGCGGGATAGTGGTGCCGGGAGAGGTCATCCAGGTTTTTGACCATCCGCAGGGTGTGAAAAATCGCCCGGGTCGACTGGCTCTGGACGAAAGACATGCCGAAAATCTGCTCCCCCTGGAGTTTGACCTCTAGATCGGCCAGGATTTTCAGAAACTCCGTGTTCGACTCCAGCAACATCCGGAAGGAGGAATATTTGAATCGAAAAAACGTGGACAGGTATTCCCGGGAAGGGGCTTTTCCCCTTGCTTTCCAGAGGCGGGACCAATTAATTTTTTTAAGCATGTTTTAAAAAGACGCCTGTCGATCGCGGAACGGCTCAGATCTTACGTCGATTCCTTCTGCAGCAGCAACCGCTGGTAGGCATCCCTGATTTTGTTGATCAGGTCGTTTATATCGCAGGGTTTCATCAGGTAATCGAAAGCCCCCAGGCGCATCCCTTCTATGCCGGATTCCACTGAGGCGTGGCCGGTGAGCATGATCACCTCCACCAGGGGATTGATTGTTTTGAGGTGCTGCAAAGTCTCGATCCCGTCCATCCCCGGCATCCGGACATCCAGAACCACCACATCGAAAGTTCCCTGTCTGAGGAGGTTGACGGCCGACCTTCCGCTATCGGCCTCGGCCACCTCCAGTTGGCGCTTGCGCAGGCGCTTGGCCAGGGTCGTTCTAAAATCATCTTCATCATCCACCAAAAGCACCCGAATATCTTCCATCGATCACCTCGCTTGATTATCCCCAGACGCGGGATAACCCCATTACAAATAATTTCAATTGACATCCACAAAAGTACTGATCTGCTGGATCATCTGTTCCCGGTATCCCTGAACCTTACCGGGATCGCCCAAGACCATATCCAGTTGCCGGGTATGCAGAATCAGGAACCCCAAGACCTTCAACCCCTGGCTCAGGCGAACAGGATCCTGCCGTTCCAGACGGGCGGAGAGGATATCCCCCTTGACCTTGACCCAGAAACCAAACCGTTCCAGGAGGGATTGGATCAGGAGTCCTCGCTGTTCCTTCCGGTAATGGTCGGCGCCTCCCCCCTTGAAATAAAACCAGACATAGCTCTCGGCCGTCTTTTCCCCAAAGAAGGCCTCCACCGTGGAAAAATGAAAACCCAGTCGGGTGCTCAAATGGCAGAATTCCCCAGACACCAAGACATAGTTCTTGGCCCCGTAGCCCGTCCCCAGTCCAGCCTCCAGGGAACTATCCATGGCCGATTCCGCCAGGATGGACATAAATCCTTTGGTATCTAAGGCCGGCGGACCTTTCCAGGGAATGGCCTGCAGGCCCTCCCAGAGTGCCAGCAGGGGCAGGCACTTCACATCCTTTAAACGAATCGTCTCGCCCTGAACCCCCTCCTTTAATCCGTCGCCCAGGTCGATGACCCACCATTGCATGGGCAGATCATCGCTTAATTTCTTAGCCAACTTTTCCGAAAAGGAAACCCCTCCCTGGTCGTCAAAAAGTTCCCGAAGGGCCATTTCATGAGAAAAACGGATGATGTCGTGCAGGGTCTCACATCCCCGGGTGCTGAAGTTGGCCGCCTCCGGATCGGTAAGCGTCAACGGAGCAATAGTTTTGAGCAGCCGGCGCAAGGTCAGTTCCACCGGACTGCCTTTCATCGGACTGACCTTTTCAGCCGCCCGGCGGATCAGGACTTCGGCCCGCCCGGCGTACACGCGCCGCCCATCGGCGTCCACCGTGATCAGCTCCCCGCCACGTATAGTCCGGGTGGCCTCGAGGGCGCCCATCAGGGCCGGGACCTGGAATTCGCGGGCCACTGCGGCCAGGTGTCCGGTGACCGCCCCCTGATCCGTCAGCACGGCCGCCGCCCGGCCCAACAGGGCCGCCCATTGAGGTAAGGGGTTGCGGGAGACCAAAACGGCCCCCTCCGGAAATTGAAGCATATCTACCGTAGAATCTACCAGAAAGGCCGGACCGCAGGCCACCCCCGGACTGGCCGAAACCCCGCCGTCGAGCAAAACGGGCAGATCAATCCCTTCCGGGGGGAGTTCATGGCCCGTCCCGGTCGTCCGGCCCAGGATCATCAGGGGTCGGCTTTGCATGATTTTAACCGAGCCGTCCCGTTCAAAGACCCATTCGATATCCTGGGGGCCGCCAAAGTGCCTTTCCAGCTTTAAGGCCAGTTCGGCCAGGGCGACGGCCTGTTCATCGCTAATGGCCTGGATCTCCCGATCCGCCTCGGCTACGGGCAGCAGTTCGATGCCTTCCTCGGGTTGACAAACGAATTGCTGGGTCTTGGGATGGATTTCTTTTTTTAGGATTCGGGGGGGGTCCTGCTTACTGAGGAGATAAAGATCCGGGGTGCTGCTCCCGTCCACCACCGATTTGCCCAACCCCCAGACGGCGTTGATGACCACCTGTTCCTGAAGGACATCCCCCGGATCGGCCGAATACATGACCCCCGACGTCGAGGAGGAGACCATGACCATACAGCCCACGGACATGAGGATGTCTTCATCATGGTAGCCTTTGTTCAGGCGGTAGGTCATGGCCGGGACCGAATATTTGCTGGCCACCACCTCTTTATAGGAAAGGAGCAGGAATTCCGCACTGACATTCAATAGGGAACGGTACTGCCCGGCAAAGGAGGCCTCCTGGGCGTCCTCACCCAGAGCGCTGCTCCGCATGGAGACGTTAATGGGCCGGCCCGCCTTTTCCGCCAACTGCCGGTAAGCCTCCAGGATGCCTGCTTCCAGATCGGGAGGCAGCGGGGCGCCGGTAATCAGCTTCTGGATTTCGGCGCTGGTCTCATGGAGCCGGGCCAGATCATTCCCCTCCAGCAATTGGAAACGACGGTTGATCTCTTCCTGAAGCTGATTGGCGTTGATAAAATACTGGTAGGCCGCGGTGGTAACGGCAAAACCCTCCGGCACGGGGAAACCCAGACGATTCCTAATTTCCCCCAGGTTGGCCATCTTACCGCCCACCTGCCCGATCCAGTCCCGGTTGATCGCTTCCAGGGGCAGGACCAGTTCCCCTTCGGCCACGGGCTTTTTATGTTTCAGCTCCCGATCGATTTTTTCCCAGATCCCCTGGAAGACCTCAAACAACTCCGGATAGCGGTTAGCGGTGATCGCGTTCAGGTTCTGAATGATCTTAAAAAGGTTGACCGATAGGGCGGTGCAATTCGCCCGGACAAAGGACATGCCGAAACCGCGGTGACTCTGGAGGGCCTGTTCCAGCTCGTTAATTATTTCCAGGACCTTATCGTTGGTGCTCAGCAGAGATTTGAAATTCAGGTACCGCTGGGTGAAAGCCTGGCGGACGACCTCGATTTCCCTTTCCGCCTTTTGGAGCTTCCCTTCTTTCCGTTTTTTTAAAAAACCCATCAGGTCAATCATGATAACCTCGCCAAGGGATGACTTATTTAGCATCAAATCCCTATCTTTTTCAATGATAATCCGCCGGCCAGGGTCGTCTTTAGTGGGTACCCGCCCCGGGCCGGGGAGTTCAGGACCCAGGCACCGCCGGTGGACGGTTGATTTGGCGGCTGGAGCATGGTAAAGTAATATTGAAAGTAAATTTACCATCATGATCAAGACGCTCCTCTCCCAGACCAACCGAATCCTTAAGGGCGCCATAGCGGCGGTAGTTCCCCCTAATTTTTTCCCCAGGCAAGTCCTCCTTCGAGGACAAACCCTGACCATCCGGGAAGATTTAGGAAAGGTCCAACACTACGATCTGCGAGCCTATAAAAAGATCATCGTGCTGGGCGCCGGCAAGGCCTCGGCCCGGATGGCGGAGGCCTGCGAAGTGATTTTGGGCGCCCGGATCGACTCGGGACTGGTCATTACCAAATACGGCCACGCTCGTCCATTATCCCGTATTCAGATTTTAGAGGCCGGTCATCCCTTGCCGGACGCCGCCGGCCTGAGGGGCGCCAGGTCCATGATATCCCTGCTTAAACAAAGCCGTCCCGAAGACCTGATTCTTTTTCTTACCTCCGGGGGGTGTTCAGCCCTGTTGCCGGCCCCCATGCCGTCCATCACGTTGAAAGAGAAACAAGGATTAACCGCCCTGCTCCTCCGTTCAGGGGCCACCATTCAGGAAATCAACATGGTCCGGAAGCACATTTCCCAAACCAAGGGCGGGCAGTTAGCCAAACTGGCCTATCCGTCCACCGTAATTAACCTGATCATCTCCGATGTGGTGGGAGATCCAATGGACAGCATCGGGTCCGGTCCCTTTGTTCCCGACCCCTCGACATTCCAGGAAGCTTGGGGGGTCCTGGATAAATACCGATTGTTGAAGGCCGGATCCCGGACGATCGTCAACCACCTGAAGGCCGGAATCCAGGGACGGGCTGTAGAGACCCCCAAGCCCGGGGACTCCTGCTTCCGCAATGTTCGGAATTTTATTCTGGCCCGCAATCGCTCCGCCTTGACGGCCGCCGCCAACGGAGCCAGGGCCTTCGGTTTCACTCCCCTGGTGCTGACCTCCCAAGTCCAGGGTGAAGTCCGGGAACTGGCCAAATTTTACGGGGCCCTGGCCAAAGAAATTCAGCTTTCCGGTCACCCCTTAAAACCACCGGTCTGTCTGATCGCCGGCGGGGAGCCCACGGTAACCGTCAAAGGTCAGGGGCTGGGCGGCCGAAATATGGAATTGGCCCTGGCCGTCGCTCTGGAGATTGAAGGACTGCCGAAAACCGTTTTTCTGAGCGCCGGCACCGACGGCAGCGACGGACCGACGGCAGCGGCCGGAGCGATCGTGGACGGCCGGACCTCGACCCGAGCCTTGAAAAAGGGGATTCCCCTGAAAAAAATGCTGGAGAATAACGATTCCTATCATTTCTTTAAAGAGGCCGGCGGTCTGGTAATCACCGGTCCTACCGGCACCAATGTGATGGATGTACATTATTGCTGTTGGGAAGTGACCGGTTTTTTGAACTCACTTGGGGTCAGCCTGAGCCCCTCGCCTGTCACCCGGCCTTGGCCTGCTGTCATCCTGATCCCTTGCAGCGGTTACTCCCGCGAAGGATCTCGGTTTCGCCTAAGGGTAAGCTTGGCAATGACCATCACTGAAGATAACTCTGGCTGGAAATAGAAGTCCTGATCATCGGCGGGTCGGCGGCCGGACCCACGGCGGCCAGCAGCGCTCGGCGGAAAGCGTCCGAGGCCAATATTACCATGCTGGAAAAGGGGGCCTTTGTCTCCGTCGGCTCCTGAGAGCTGCCCTATTACATCGGTGATGTAATCAAGGACCACACGGAACTGATCGCCCGCACCCCGGAGGAATTTCGGAGCAAGCAGCGGATCGACGTCCGGCTGAACCACCAGGCCCTATCCATTGATCGGGCCAACGGCCGGGTTCAGGTTCGGAATCAAGCCAGCGGACAGGAAATCACCCTGCCCTACGACCGGCTGATCCTCGCCACCGGCGCTCGTTCCCGGAAATTGGGGATCCCCGGCGAGGAGGCGGAAAATATCTTCACGCTCAAGGAGTTGGCCGACGGGATCCGGATCCGTCATTTTATCGATCAACAGCGACCTGAACGGGCAGTCATCATCGGGGCCGGTTACATCTCCCTGGAAGTGGCCGAAGCCCTGCGGGAGCGTGGGGTGGAAACCACCATCCTCTACCGCGGCGACTACCCCTACAGCGGACTGGAGCCGGAACTGGGACCGATCATCGTGGATGAATTGCAGGCCCGGGGGGTAGCCTTCCTGGGTCGGGTCAACCCGCAGGCCTTTGAGACCCGAGGTGATCAGGCCGTGCAGGTACTAACCGACCAGGGTTCATTTCCGGCCGACCTTTTTTTTGTCGGCATCGGGGTTCAGCCAAACAGTGAAATCGCCCGCCAGGCCGGGATCGTCCTGGGAGAGACCGGCGGCATCCAGGTCAACGACCGGATGCTGACCAACGACCCGCTTATTTTTTCAGCCGGTGACTGCTGCGAAAAATTTCACCGGGTTACCGGAAAGCCGGTCTTAGTCCCCCTGGGGGATATTGCCAACAAGGAAGGGCGCGTAGCCGGGGAAAATGCCGTGGGCGGCCGGTCGCAATTTCACGGCATCGTGGGCGCCGCCTGCGTCAAGGTTTTCAACCTGGAGGTCGGCCTGGCGGGAATATCGGAAGCCCAGGCCAAAAAGTTGGGCTATCCCGCCATCAGTCAGGTGGTGGAAACCGGTTCCCGGGTGGGTATCTACCCCGGGGTTCAGCATTCCTTGCTGAAGATCGTGGCGGATTCCTCTACGGGAAAAATCCTGGGAGGGAATTGGATCGGCCGGGACGGCGAGGCCCGCAAGATCAATACGCTCGCCGTGGCCCTTTATAATGAAATGACCCTGGAGGAGATCTCCCGGCTGGACCTGGCCTATGCCCCACCCTTCAGCCCGGTCTGGGATCCCCTGCTGATCGCCGCCAATCTACTGAAAAGAAAAGTGAAAATTTGAATTCGGTCGGGATTCGGATTCAAGTTATTATACATAAAAAAGAGGGCCGGCTCGTCTCATCCCTATACCAATCCAGATGAAGACAGATATCGACATCTTTCCTCAAGGTATTATCGACCAATCTTTTCTGGCTAAAACCCGACATTGGGCGGGAGAGGTTATAGAGAAAACCGGACCTCGGACGGCTCCGGATCCTATTTCCATTTACCTTTGGGAAAAAGAAAGGGATTTTCAGGAATTCGACGCCCGGGAAAAAACCGAACTGGGTGTGGTCACCGGCGGAGAGTCGGATTTTCTGGCCACGCACGAGGCCTGGAGGGGATTCCCCCGGATCCATATCTCCCTGGAGAAAATCCAGGGGATCTCTGAGGAAGTCGTCCGGGGCGTAGTCCAGCATGAAATCGCCCATGCCCTGCTCCACGGGAAGCCTGAGTTTTATCAGTTCCGGTTTACCGAGCGATTGCTGGAAGCCGGACGTTCCGCGGGGCTGGATTTTCCGATGATTCAGCAGTGGGTCTATTTTCTCTCGATAGCCATCAAGGATGAGGAAGTGGTCCGGTTGCTGGGTGAAGCGGGATTGGGGCTTTACCAAATTCGGTTGTTGGAATACTTAATGGAGGATACGGAAGAGGAACGGCGGGCCTGGGACCAGATCCGGGACCTTCCCGTCCTGCGCGGTCTCGGACTGGCCGCCTTTCTTAAAATCCGGCTGCCCATGGAAACCCTGGCCGGTTTCGGCCTCCCGGAATCCGGCCCTCTTCGAGATAAATGGGAAGTGGCCTATTCCTGGCTGACCGACCAATGGGAAAAAGCCCTAACTGCCTATGTCCGGACCGTCATAGAACCCCCCCACAAGAATTTCCAATACAGACTGGAAAGAGCCGCCTTGGGGCTAATTAATCAGCCCCCCTTATGACTGTTTGATACAGACTAATGTTCGTATAGCTTCCTGTAGTCCTCAAACTTCCATTTTGAATAAAACGGAAGAGTGCAAACGGTAATTGTCACCAAGTCGGCAGGAAATTTAAACCTTTGGCAAAGTAGCCATGGTCTCCCGCCCTTGTTTTTCTTCTTGATCCCGTCTTTTCTTATCATTATACTCTGTCCTCAAGAAGCTCCTGCGAATGGATACGAGACGGTTTTACCAGTCGCTTAATAGGTTCAAAAAAGATTGCGGGAAGGGGTTGGCATGAAGACCTGGGTATCGAAATCATTAATGGGGGCCTTTGGTTTTCTGTTTGTCCTGGCGCTGACTGTTTCGGGCGCCTGGGCAGTTCATGTCAATGTCAACCAGGATACTTTCATCCTCAGCGACGAAGGGGGAGGCCTTATCAACAGGCTGGTCACTGGGGGATATGGCCTCGACAACCTCTATCAAACCTTGGTGGATATAGTGGCGGACACAAATCCATCCGTTGAAGGTATAATCTTCCCGGCATTCCTATCAACTCTTAAAAACGCCCCGGCTGGTGCCGAGATTTTCGCTATACAACTCAAGGATATCCCTGCCGGCAAGTCGGTGGCGATAAGCACCGACGGCACGGTGCGAACCACCGCTGTCCATCCCGCCGCCTATTACAACAAGGCTGGGACATCCACTCTCCCGAGCAATATTTCGGGGGTTGGCAATGCTTACTTCGTTTACTCAACTACCGCCCAGCCATTGACAAGCTGGACAATCGACGGTCCACTCGCAGGCATGAGCACGACATATAATGCATTTGCCATAAGTTGGGCGGGCGGTCAGTTGATATATCTACCGATCATAGTCAGATAATGAATTGAACTATCGTGATAAGGGACATCAACATTAGGGAAAGTTATGGTGATCTTCATTCACTAATTGTTAACTGATGAGTGCCACGACATCGTGGACACCTGGTATATCGACGCACTTTATGATTCTTACTATTTCAAAACAACGTCTTGCCAAAGGGTCAGGAGGAGTTGAAAATGGACTGCTTCAAGGTTTTGAGATGGTGCAAACTGGTTTACTGCGCGGTTGCCTGCCTGCTGGTCAGCTCCTATTTCGGGGGGGCGGGGGCAGATACAAAGCTTCCACTACCTTTTAACGCCAAAAACGGCGGTGGGCCGGTGCCGCAGTGCGTGGACTGCCCGCGCAATATCTCAGGGATGACCGGGCACAGCCTGCGGCTGGACGGCAGCAATTACCCGCACCTCGCCTATGGCAGCGATCACCTCTACCACGCCTGGAACGACGGCGTGAGCTGGAAGACCGAGGTCGTCGATCCGGCACCGGGAGTGGGCTACGCTGCTTCGTTGGCCTTCGATAATACCGGGAAGGTAGGAATCAGTTATTACGACGATTACAACCACAGCCTGAAGCTGGCGCGCTGGAGCGGGACGGCCTGGACGCTGCAGACGGTGGACAGTTCACCGCTTGCGGGTTACACCTCTTCGCTGGCCTTCGACAGCGCCGGGAAGCCCTGTATCGCCTATGTTGACTATGATGTCGACCACAGTATCTATCATGTCAAGTACGCGGAATG
This sequence comes from uncultured delta proteobacterium, assembly GCA_963743305.1. Classification (GTDB taxonomy): domain Bacteria; phylum Desulfobacterota; class RBG-13-43-22; order RBG-13-43-22; family RBG-13-43-22; genus CAVQSS01. Next base: position 1,507 of record CAVUPH010000019.1, on the reverse strand, counting down.
GAGCGGAACCGCCTGGAATATTTTTCCGGTGATCGACAACGCCGGAGAGGCCAGCCTCTCCCTGGCGCTGGACCAGAGCGGGCAGCCGCATATCAGCTATTGGCGCAATAATTATCCACTAACCGGCGGGCTGATCTATGCTAGTTGGGAGGGTAGCGCCTGGGTGCTGCAGACCGTGGAAGATGATTCTGACGCGGGCCGCAACAACGCCCTGGCGTTCGACAGCCAGAATAAGCCGCACATCAGCTATTTTGACAATTGGAACGGTGTGGTGCGCTATGCGAGTTGGAGCGGAAGTGCCTGGATAACCGAGAAGGCCTTTGGCAATGGCAGCCTAGGAATGGACAAAAATAATCCCACCTCGTTGGTTTTCGGCAGCGGGGATATGCCGATGATCGCGATTTCGCTGGGCGAAGGCGACCCCACAAGTACGCTTGTCTGGCTATTGTATAAATCCGAAGGGGTTTGGCATGCCGATCAAAACCACGATATCGTTGGCAGTGCCGGAGCGCGCTGGCCGGCGATCGCGGCGGACTCCAACGGCAAGCCGCACATCAGCTACCTCGACTTTAACACCGGTACGCTCCACTATGCCAGCCTGACGGCATGGAACCCGGACACCTGGAGCAATGAAACCATCGATTCGGGCGCTCAGGTAGGCCAGGGGGTCAGCTTCGCGATGGACCGTTTTGGGCAGCCGCACCTCGCCTACATGGATTTGACCCACGGGATCATGAAATACGCCACTCAGGTCCAAGGGCTTTGGCAGACGTCGGCGGTCAACTTGGCCGGGATGCATCCGGCGCACGGGCACGCGCTGGCGGTGGATTCGACCGGCAAACCTCACATCGCCTATTCCGACACCAGCGCCAAGAAGATCATGTACGCCGGCCTGAACGATTCCAACTGGACGGTGGAAGTGGTGGCTGACGACACGGGCGCCGATATCGAAAAGTATATCTCCCTGACCTTCGACGCGGCCGATAACCCGCACATCAGCTTCCACGATTCGAGCTATACGGCCATCAACTTGAAATACGCTCACAAATCAAGCGGGGCCTGGACGGTGAGTGTAGTGGATGTGCTTCCGGTAGGGATAACAGGGCTGTATAATTCAATCGCGATAGATTCCAGCGGAAAGCCGCATATCAGCTATTACAACTATTACAGCAGTAGCCTGTGGTACGCCAGTTGGAACGGTTCAGGCTGGGATAAAACGCCGGTCGACACTGGATATTCGGCCGGATTTTACACTTCACTCGCCTTGGATTCGCTCGACCACCCGCACATCTGCTACTCGGATGAAATCAATTATTACGTAAAGTACGCCACGTTTGATGGCACTCAGTGGAGCCTGAAGACGCTGACCGCGCCAGACCCGGGGCGCAAGGATATGCGCGATTCGATCTGCTCACTTAAAATCGGCAGCGGCAATGTGCCGTATGTCAGCTACTTCAGCAAGTTCAACCGACACCTGGCGATCGCGCACCCGGTCAGTGGAAACTGG
>CAVUPH010000018.1:0-122202 GCA_963743305.1 uncultured delta proteobacterium | reverse complement strand
GCTCCGCCGGCACTAAATATTCCTTTCCTTGGCTTAGATGATTCTTGCTGTTATAAAACAAGTACGGTTTTACCCGAGGTCTCTGTCTTTTCCGCCTGATGGATTTTTTCCGTGTATATTAGATGGATCAGAGTTTTGTCAAATTCATATTCTTCCGCCAGCATGACCTCTTTTTCGGCCTGGCTGAAGTAATTCATGATAGGCAGGAAGAAATGGCGGTCTTCCTTTTCAATATGTTTAGGATAGAAGTCAACAAGAAATTGCATCCGATTTAGCATAAAAGGCAAGGCTTCCGGATCCCCTCTCAGGTATCGGCCTTTGGCTTCCACCAGATCAGCCACGGTCATTCGCCCCTGCCGATGTTCTTCAATCAATTCTTCCATGATTTGTTTTTGTTCACTGGATAAAGGCTTTTTGTTTAATTCCCGGAAGAGGATGTCTTCTTCTTTTCCGTGGTGGCACCGGTCGGCATATATTCGGATGAAGTCAACAGCCAAATCGATGAATTCAGGATTTATTGTTTTTTCCTGTTCACCTCGGTCGATTTCTTTTTTAATCACCGCGATCATTTTTTCGATCAGCCGATGTTCAATCATCAGGGGACCTATAGGTAACATGGGATAACCTCCTTAAAAGCATTTGGGAATCGAACAGGAAATTTCACTTATTTCCGTGAGGTCAACTATTTCCCCACCGCGAAAAATCTAATTCGGTTTCTTTCAAAGAGCAATAGTTCACCATCATTTGGAATCCCGGGCCTAGCCTCCGATAACAACCTCATAAAACTGAGGGGTCGGGTGGCCGTCCAATAACGAGGCCACACGCCTACCGGCTTCTTCATGGGCAGGGCTGGTATGCATGGCCATGAAAGTTTCACGGCTCTCGTGCTCTACTATGGCCACATAGTTCCCTCCGCCCTGCACAGGCTTTAGAAGCAGCCGTTGGATAAAGCCTTTATGATTGGCAAACTCTTTATTGGACCACTCAAACCACTCCCGAAACGCTGCATCCTGACCTTCTTTTATAGCCGGAAAATTAATAATAACCGCAAACATGACCTCTACCTCCTTTTTATTCCTCCCAGTGGATACAAGAAACCGGACAACTCTCTATGGCTTCGGTAATGCAATCGAAGGGCCCGCCTTCCGGTTTGATCACTTCGGCCTTTTCTTTTTCTTCATTCATTTGAAAGACTTCCGGGCAAAGCTCCGAACAAGTCCCACAGCCGATACACTCTTCTTCGTTGATGGTCACCCTGCGGCTCATGGCGATTCCTTTCCTTGTTAAATGGTCAGGGAGTAAGGGAAATCAGTCATCCCGGATGGGCCGTCCGCGCCAACCGCTACGGTATCCTCCACTCGGACTCCCCAGGGACCGGTGTACAATCCACAATTTCCAACGGCGATGACTACATTGGTCGGCAAAGGAGGGGGGGCTTTTTCACCGTGAAAAAAGGCATGCCCGGGCGGAAGGGGCGATTCTTCAAAGTTTATGCCGATGCCATGGATGGGAGGTCCAAAAATATGAGCGCCATGCCCGGCCTCTTTAAAAATTCCGTGCATGGTTTCTTCCAGATCGACCATCTCTACCCCGGCCTTGGCCTTGGTGATAGCGGCCTGCTGGGCCTTGACATACAGGTCGTAGGCCGCCTGTTGTTCCAGGGTCGGCTTTCCTACGCAAACGGTCCGGCAAAGGTCGGAGCTATAGTTGTTGACGATGGGATGGAGGTCGATCATGACCAGATCCCCGGTCTCAAGTTTCCGAGAGCTGGGCAGGCCGTGGGCAATACTGGTCCTTGGGCCGGAAGAAACGTAGCTCCTCCAAAAATCCTCGGCACCGGCCTGGCGCAGGGCATATTCGGCTTCCGCGGCTATCTGGCTTTCCGTCAATCCCGGTTTCACGGCCGCCACGGCCGCCTTCATCCCCGCGGCGGCCACCCGGCCCGCTTCCCGCATCCTTTCGATCTCCTCCGGTTCCTTGACCAAACGCAACTCGGAAAGAATGGGGGTGGCATCCTTGACGGTAATCTCTTTGGGCTTGGCATGGGGGTGGGTCAACATACCCATCATGGACTGGGTCAGAAAGGTGAATTCCAATCCCACCTTTCCCTGGTCAATCCCAAAATGTTTGAAATGATGGGCGATGGAGTGGATCATCCCCACCTCGTTTTCAAAGCCGTTGAGATGATCGAAAAAGGCCAACTGCTTGACGTCCTCAATATCCGTCTGCGGTACTCCCAGGGCTACCTTCCCTTCCCGGGTGACCAGGGAATAAGCGCACAGCCGCCCATCTCCGGTGAGATAGAACATGTTGGAGGGCTTGGTCAGCAGGAGGGCCTCCAGGCCAGCGGTCTCCATGAGTTGACAGCACTTGTGCAAACGGTTTTGAAATACTTCTCCGGCCATTGGTATTCCTCCCTCCATCTCCCTATTCGGAAAATTCCGTTAAACAGCTCTTTCTTTTGCCAACCATCGAACCCAAGGAATCCTTTTCGGGGAGCGAAGGGATCCAGGATCTGGGGAATGTGGTTGTTCGCCCTTGGGCGTGTGGCCAACAGAATGGTAACCTGGTCTGAAATCGGGCATTGGTGGCCGCCGGGTCTCGGCAGCCATACCAAATATGCAGGGTACCCATCCAAAAAGGCGAAGCGTCATCAATGTTTATGGTTCGAATGACTCTCTGTTTGACCTCCTTCGGACTTACCCTTTTTTGTCTTTTTTCCGAGATGGGCGGCCGGGTGGTGATTCCCGGTTTCGCCCGCCGCCTTTTGATATAGCCCCTCAACATAATGAGTAAAATCAACGTAGGCGGCAACGTATTCCCGGCCGGCGGCGACGCTCTCCTCGGCGTGTTTTTTCTTTTCCACGACCAGTTCAAACCGCTTGCGGATACCGGTAGCCGTTTCATCGCCTACCTGTTTAATCAGGTCTTCCACTTTTCCTGTTTCCAGTGATTGGTCGGCGGCCGCGACGATGGGTTCAATAGCCTCACCCGGTTTGAGCCCGGTATAAGGGGCGCCTTCCCCCGCCCGGTGAATCCGGACCAGGGTTCCAAAAAATTGCATCTCGGCTTTTTCTTTTACCGCCGGAGCTTTGGTCTTGGCCGCCAGTGCCCGGCGGTAGGCATTCCGAACCTCTTTCTCCTGGTCCTGCTTGACCCACTTCAGCACCGGGGTGACGTCCCCTTTCTCCAGAGCGGCCTTGGCATCCTGGACCACCGGACCGGCCAGGGTGTCGCAATGAGCGGCCCCCGTCGCAGGCCGAAGCAGAACCGTCGCCCAACAGGCCATCAATAAAATAGTCGTTTGGAGAAAATACCGTCTGGTTTTCATGCCGTTTCCCCTTTTTTTTGATTTTTGACCAGACGTTCTTTTCGGACTGGGAGCGGTTGGGCCGCCCGAATGGCTTCCCGGAATATGGGCCAAGCCCGGCGGATATGCCGCTCCACATCGTAGCGGCCGCCGCTCAGATACGATAGGACGGCGGCGGGTTGAAACAGCCCCAGGAACAGGACCGCCACCATTTCCGGGGTATATTCTCCCCGGATCTGTCCGCTTTTTTGCCCCCGCCGGACAATGGCCTCCACCCGGGAAAGGAACGTTTTGACGGTCTGATAGACCTTTTTTTTCCGGTCCGGGTAACCGGCGTCTTCGGAAAAGATGATCCGGGGGATGGCCTGGTTGTCCCGGATCATCTCCAGGTGGCGCCCCAGCAGCAACCGGAGCCGTTCCAGCGGGTCCTCGGTTTCTTTACATACGGCATCCACATTGCCCAAGAGTTTTCGGCGGATGACCTCCAGGGCCGCATCCACCATCTCCTCTTTTCCCTTGAAGTGCCGATACAAGGCCGAGGGGACCAGTCCGATTTCAGCGGCCACGGCGGCCACATTTAACCCCTTCAGGCCGTGCCGGGAAATCAGGTCCAGGACGGCCCGGACAATCTGATCTTTTCGGATTTGCGTTTGAATTTTTTCGGTGACCATAGCTTAATGTGAATATTCATTCACATCATAAATTCGGGCTTCGAAGCTGTCAAGAATTTTTTCTGGTTCAGCGGAGGATGGTATTCAAAGAACTCTCTAAATCAGGGGCCATCGTGGCTGCTGACCCGGCGTTGTTACCATCCAGGATAATGACCTTGCGGATGATGGCGATCATGGCCACCGGAAGAACCACCTGTAATAATCAAACACGGGGCGTGCTCCTTCTCCGCCACCATTTGTCCAGTTCAACTACCCCGACGACGGTCATGGAAATCAGCAGGATGGCCAGCCATTCATTCCCCGTGATTGGTTCGGTCCGGAAGACCCATTGCAGTGAAGGGACATAGATTACGGCCAGTTGCGACAGCACGGCGGCGATCATTCCATAGAAAAGGAAGGGGTTGCTCACGGGACTGATGCGGAAGATCGATTGATATTCGGAGCGGCTGTTCCAGGCCTGAAAGAACTGAAAAAAGACCATGGTGGTCATGGCCAGAGTCCGGGCCTTTTCCAGGGAAGCTTCCTGGTCCAGGGCCCGGACGAATTCGTAGAGGACGCCGGCGGAAATCAACAGACTGACCAATACCGTCCGTTCAATCAACAGTCGGGACATGATCCCCTCTTGCGGATCGCGTGGCGGCCTTAACAGGACCCCCTTTTCCCCCGGCTCAAAGGCCAGGGCCACGTCCTGGAGGCCATTGGAAACCAGGTTGATCCAGAGCAACTGGGCCGGCAGATAGGGCAAAGGCAGCCCGAACAGGACCGATCCCAGGATTGACAGGATGGCCGCGATCCCGGTGGGAATCAGAAAGAAGGTGACCTTGCGCAGGTTATCGAAAACGATCCGGCCCTCTTCCACGGCGTTAAAGATGCTGGTGAAGTTATCGTCCGTCAGGACCATGTCCGAGGCCTCCCTGGCCACGTCGGTGCCGCCCTGACCCATGGCTACCCCGATATGGGCCGCCTTCAAAGCCGGGGCGTCGTTCACCCCGTCCCCGGTGACGGCTACGATATCCCCGTGCTTGATCAGTTGCTGGACGATCCGCAGTTTGTGGTTGGGGGAAACGCGGGCATAGACCGAGACCTCGCGTACCCGTTGGTATAAATCATCATCACTCATGGTCTCCAGATGCCGGCCCGTAATGACCTCCGGGTCTTTGTCCCCGATCCCCAGTTTTCGGGCAATAGTCCGGGCGGTGACGGCATGGTCCCCGGTGATCATTATTACCCGGATCCCGGCCTTCCGGCAGCCTTCGATGGCGCCGATCACCTCGGGTCGGGGCGGATCCATCATCCCCTGTAGTCCGGCAAAGACCAGACCGGTTTCCAATAGCTCATGGCCGAGCTCCTCGGTTTCAGGGGGGACTTCTTTGTAGGCCATAGCCAGCACCCGTAATCCCTCCCGGGCGAAATTTTCAGCAATGTGGCCGACCTTTTCCCAGGGACCTCCGGAACATGTGGTGCAGATGTCAAAAAGTTTCTCTGGGGCGCCTTTGATGAAAACCCATTTTTTTTCTCCATACCGGTGCAGGGTGGCCATATAGCCCCGTTCCGACTCGAAGGGGATAATGTCGATTTGCGGGGAGTTGTTCCGCTCCAGCTCCGCATCGAGGCCGGCCTTTAGAGCGGAGACGATCAGGGCGGCTTCGGTCGGGTCCCCATCCACCCGGTAGCTCCCTTCCTCCTCGTACAGCCCCGATTCGTTGCACAAAAGACCTATGCGGAAGACCATTTCCAGTTCGGGAGTGAGACCGGAATCGACGGCCAGCCATTCCGAGAGAGATTCTCTTCCCGGATGGTTCCAGGATTCTTTTCGGCCGGCAGGGATTCCCCGGTCAGCATGGCCTCATCAATTCGGAGTTCCATGGCTTTGACCAACCGCAAATCCGCCGGTACTTTGGAGCCGGAAGATAAAACCACTAAGTCTCCCGGGACCAGCCCTTCGCTATCGATCTCCAGTTCCCGGCCTTCCCGGATCACCCGAGCCTTGGGGACGATCAGTTTTTTCAAGGCCCGAACATTTTTTTCGGCCTTCAATTCCTGGGAATAGCCGATGACGGCGTTCAGGACGATCACCGCCACGATTACGCCGGTATCCTTATATTCCTGGAGAAAAAAAGTCACCACGGCGGCTATCATCAGAACATAAATCAAGGGACTGGTAAACTGGTGCAGGAGAAGTTTTAATCGGCTGATCTGCCCTTCCTCGGCCAGCTTGTTGGGGCCGAATTCTTGGATCCGTTCCGCCGCTTCCGCTTCCGTCAGGCCCTTGACCGAAGTTTCCAGTTTTCTGAGAATGTCCTCCACCTCACGCTGATACCATTTCATCGATGAGCCTCATTCTCCCGGGGATTCGAAAACAGGGCGGCCGCCCGGACCAGTTGATCCGGGTTCCCCATGACAAACCAGAGGTCATCCGGGCGGCCTCGCATCTCCCCATCCGGATTTACCAGCATTTCGGAACCCCGGCGGACAGCCAGGACGGTGACCCCATACCGTTTCCTTATATCCAGCTCCGACAGGGTTTTGGCCGTCACCGGCGCATAGAGCCCGACGCGAAAGGTATGAATATCCATATCCGGAACATGGCGCTTCAAATCCTCCAGGGCCAACCCCGACAAGGTGGGAGTCCGAAACATCCGATATCCTTCCGAACGGACGTCGGCGGTGAGGCGTCCGATGTCCTCCTGCGGGACCAGGTACTTTTTCAGGACGCGAGTAAATATCTCCACGGCGGTTTCAAACTCCTCGGGGATGACTTCATCGGCCCCCAAGGCATATAAGGCCGGCACTTCCTGCAGGAACCGGGTCCGGACAATAATGTAAATTTTCGGATTCAGCCTGCGCGCCATCTCGGTAATCCGCCGGACGGCCGCGGCATCATTGATCACAACGACCAGGACCCGGGCCCGCCCCAGACCGGCTAACTCGAGCACCGGTTCCTGGGTGGCGTCCCCGAAGAAAATCGGCTCCCCCTTGTCCCGCTCTTCCCGGACCGTCTCCGGGTTCATCTCCAGGATCAAGTAGGGGATCTGTCCCCCGCGGGCCGCCCGGGCCAGATTCCGGCCGTTCACTCCAAAGCCCACGATGAGCAGATGATCGTTCAGGAGAGGAAGCTGGATCCCCTTGTCCGGCAAAATCCCGCTCTGGAAACGGGCCAGACCGGGAATCTTCAAGAAGCTATCGGCCACTCGCGGAGCCAGGGGGATCAGGAAGGGGGTGGCCGCCATGGTGAGTATGGATACGGCCAGGAACAACTAGTAGTGATCGCCGGCCAACAGCCCGAACCGGCTGCCCATTTCCGCCAGGACAAAGGAAAACTCCCCCACCTGGCACAGCCCCAGCCCCACCAACAGAACGGTGCGCAGCGGAAAGCGCAGGGTCCCGGCGGCCAGGGCGGCCAGGATGGTTTTCGCTGCCATGATGGCCCCCACCAGCAATAGCACCCAAAAAAGATGATTGATCAGAAAACGCACATCGAGGAGCATGCCGATGGACACGAAGAAAAATCCGGAAAAAATATCCTTGAAAGGCAGGACGTTGCCCAGGGCCTGATGGTTGTATTCCGATTCGGAGATGATCAACCCGGCCAGAAAGGCCCCCAGAGAGAGCGAAAGCCCGACGCTGGAGGTGAGCCAGGCCACCCCCATACAGATGCCGAGAACCCCGAAGAGAAACAACTCCCGGCTCTTGGTCCCGACAATTTGGAAGAGCAAAAAGGGGACCGCCCATTTGGTGGCCAGAAAAACGAAGGCAATGACCCCCACCCCTTTCAGCAGCATGAGCAGGACCGCGGGGCCCAGGTTTCCCCCGTCGCCGCCCAGCAGGGGGGTCAACAGCATCATGGGCACGATGACGATATCCTGGAAAATCAAGATGCCGAGGGTGGTGCGGCCATGCGGCGAATCCACCTCGGCCCTTTCCTGAAGCAGTTTCAGGACGATGGCCGTGCTGCTCAGGGAAAGCAAAAAACCCAGAAAGACGGACTGCCCGATCCCCAGGCCGAACCACTGGGCCGCCAGAAAGGTGGCCCCGGTGGTCAACAGGACCTGAAGCGACCCTCCCAGCAAGACCGACTTTTTAATCCGCAATAGTTGGTTGATGGAGAACTCGATCCCGATGGTGAACAGCAGCAGGACCACCCCGATTTCGGCCATGACCTCCACTTCGTGGACGGCCTTGACCAGTCCCAACCCGTGGGGCCCGGCCAGGATCCCCGTCAGGAAGAAACCGATCAGGGCCGGCATTTTCAGGCGGAGGAATACGAACAGGATCCCGATGGACAGGCCCAGGATGATAGCGATGTCGGTCAAAAGGGGGATTTCCATTGGCGATAACCCTTTGGGAGGTTGTTCTTCATCAACCCCCGGGCCCCAGGTGACACCCGCGAAGCGTAACCACCAACGCTTTGGCGGAATGTCCTGGCGAGGAGTCACGCCCAAGGGTGACGACAAAGCATACCCCCCGGGGGGGGTACGATGTCCTGTGTATCTTTTCGGGATTACTTTTCCTTGATCGCTACTCCCCGGGAGGTGAAGGAAATGCCCTGCTGCCCGGAGGCGCCGATCATCACCCCCTCCAGGATGGGTTCATTGACCGGGGTTTCCGCTTTCCAGCGCACCAGAAAATTAGCCCCTGACCCGCCGGCGGTATCCGAGGTTTTTACGATAAACCGGGTGGAGCCCAGGGGACCCAGGGTGACGGGTTGGGCAATATACTTCCGGAGCAGCTTCCCCTCGGAATCGTAATAATCCGCCTGTAACAGGGTAATGGCCTGCCCCGGGTCCGTGTTACGAACACTCAGGATGCCGGTTAGCAGTATGGTCCGTTCCCGGTCGCCGTAATAGACATGGGAATAAATGGGCACGTAAACCAGTTGCCCTTTGGACAGTTCTTGTGCCTGTACCGCCGATGGATAAAGCCCCCACCCGGTCATGAACATGATCATGGCCGGCAACCAAGCCCAATATCTCTTAACGAATCCGTTCATGTTCTCCACTCCTCCTTGCCCATGAAGTGCCGGTACGGCGCGGAGGGCTCCAGGCGCAATATGGCCTGGGCGATCTGGTCCCGGCGGATAGGCGTTATAATTTCTTCGGTACCTGTGGTTTAATGTGAAGCATCGTTCACAGCCTAAATTTGGTCGAAGGGGCTGTCAAGAAATTTTTCAGGGCACTTGGCAGTTGACCGTTGGAAGTCCTCCCTAACGCGCCAACGATGGCTCCAAGGCCCGTATCTCGACCTCAGGGCAACCGACTGCTGCGAAGTGGTCTCGCCAACCCCGCACGGTTTCCACCATTTGTTCCAGAACCGTCCCGGCCTCTTCCCCGGATAATCCGAATCGCCTGGCCCGGCTCAGGGCATTTTCCAGAGACGCCTCCCGGCCTCGCGTTCCAACGGACATGGCCAGGGAAAACGCCGTTCCCACTCCAGGCTGGGTAAGAGACGGCACGAGGTCATAGGCCGGGGACAGCTCCATCCCGGAAGCATCGAAAAGAAATCCGTGATTCCGGGGATGGTCGTCCGTGTTGCGCACCAGAATATTAAAGACCATGCGCCGGAACAACTCCCGGATGTCAGGGACCGACGTATGACGAAGCATGGTATTGGCGATGGCCCCATAATCCCAATTCAGACGGTCGGCTTCATCCCACTGCCGGAGTGAAAGGGCACTCAGGAAACCCTTTCGTGCCCAGCCCTCCGGGTGTTTCTCGCGGTCGAAACGCCGAACCAGCAGAACGAAGGTTTTCCCGATGGATTGAAGGTGCACGACGGGAATCCGTATTCCGCATTTTCCGGCCAGCGTCATGGCGGCGTATTCAATGCGGGGGATGTTTACGGTGTCGCTCCGGGCCGGGAACTTGGCGATCCATAAGGCCTCCTGCCACTCAACCGTGCATTTGGGCCGGGCCCCACCCACGCTGGTCCCCTGGCGCAACAGGTGCAGTAGATGACCTGAAAGCTCCTCGCCCGCCTCGACCTTGGAGGCGGCCTCCAGGACCTCTTCCAGTCGGTTGAAATGGGGCGGCTCAAGAGGCGGCTCCGGATCATTCGGGGTTGTTCGGAAATCCAAGTTGCCCACTCGGGTGGCGTTGGCGTCCAACAGGAAGTCTATTTCCGAAAGGGCTTCCGGGGGGACCTTTCGCTCCGCCGCGATGACCAGCCGTCCCCAATAATCCGGGGCCGCGTCACGGAATGCGCCGTACAAACCCTTATTGGTTGTGACGGCCCGTGGGGTAAGACCAAGCGGCAGGGCGACCGGGTCCACCGGCAGGGCGTTTTTCCGCTCCAAGTACTTCCGGCCGTAAGCGAAGGTCCCTATCTGCAGGTCGCCTTCATAAGTGAAGATCCCTGCGGGGACCGCCACCGGTTCTCCGGGCAGGTAAATGAAAACCGTGATTTTTTTTCCCGCCATGATCAGAAGTCCAAATCATCGCTGGCTTTGGAAGGCCGCACCCGCTGGGGAAGGCGTTGCCGCTCCCGGTATATCCCCACCTGGTCCTTTTCCGGATGGGCGATTTCCAGGAGGTCTTTCTCAAACCCCAACACCCACAGGGCCGAGGCCAGGACCGCCAGAGAAACGCCGAGATCGCCGTTTTCCAGGCGCGACAAAGTCTTTCGGGTCACGAACATCCGGGAGGCCACCTCCTCCAGGGTCATTCCGCGCCGTTTCCTGGCGATTCGAATGTGTTCACCCAATCGGGAAACGGCATCTGCCACTTCCTGGGGAAGGCTGGATTGAAAATGTGAATTATTGGTCATATATAACCCCCTTTAAGCTACTTACGGGTATTATATGACCCAATAAATGGCCATGTCAAGCAAAAATCTTTCCCCGCAGCAGTGGCTTCCATACCGCCGGAATACCGAAGGGATTTTTATTAGGTCCGACTGGGGGAAATTTTCGAATCAGGAGGTGAAAAAATTGGCCAGGATCGGTTGAAACATTCCGGTTTGAAAATAGTGGCAATAGGGGATGCATTTGGACAGCAGCATAAACGATATATCCGCACCCAAATCCTTTTCCCCTTCCAAGGTGTCGAAATTGCCGCCGCCCTTGGAAATGACCAGATCGGCCTCCCGGATCAATTCCCTCAACTCTTCGGAACACCGGGATAGAATGGTGCCCGGGACCGGGGCCTGAAGCCCATTGGGCATAATGGTCGCCACCTGATCCAGTCCCACCATTTCCGCTTCGCTTCGGGTGGCGTCATTCAGCGCGGGAACGCTTCGGACCACAAAGACCACCTGCGGATGATAGGTCTCTCGAATAATTTCCAATAACAACTTATCGAAAACGATCTCACCGCAATTATCCCCCAGGTAAACCAGGGAACGGGTTTGCCCGAGTTTTTCCTTAAAGACCGCGATCGGTTTCTCCGGACCAAGGTTGCTCGCAGCCCTTGAACCAGCGTTTTTTCCACGTCCAGGGACTGATCCGAAATCATGAGGTCGATGGCATTCCCCAGGATGGCCATTTTTACCGCCGCCTGCAAGGGGTCATCGGCCTCCTGCACCAATTTTTTCAAGCCGTCGGATAGAGGGCTTGACCGATCCGATTTTGTTCTAACTTCAAAGCCTGGAACGGGTCCGGGGAATGGAAAGCGCCGCACGATTTTTTCCATGACCTGTTCGATCACCTCGGGACTGGAGAGGTCCCATTGTCGTCCCTGGAGGGCGGGAATGGTCAAAATCTGAATGGTCAGGTCCCGGATAACGGCTTCGTCGGTCGTTAAGTTCCGGATGGCCGTAATAGCCATTTTCAGAATGCAAGAAATGCAGTCGGGTTTTATAAGCATGCAACTTATCGCCAAAGATATTCAAATTTTATCTCAAATTCGAAATTCAAAAAATTCCCTCCCCCTTGACAGGGAAGTGCCGGCAGGGACGAGGATTCGGGATTCACCCACCCCCCAACCCCCTCCCGTCGAGGGAGGGGGAGCCCTTTTGATCATTTGAACTTTGTTTCGAATTTAAGGGTTATTAAGGGCTGCCAGAACTTTCTCCGGCGTGGCCGGCAGGTCCCGGATACGGGCCCCGCAAGCCTGGGCGACGGCATTCATAATGGCCGGGGCCGTGGGGGCATCGGCATATTCGGCCGTGCCCGAAGCCCCGAAAGGACCTTTCTTTCTGGGGATATCCAGGGTGATCACTTCCATGCGGGGGGCGTCCTTGGCCCGCGGGATCCGGAATTTGGCGAAACTGTCGGTCACGTTGTAGACGAAATCCTCCGACAGGGCGTAGCCCAGGCCCATGACGATCGCGCCTTCGATCTGGCCCTCCACGATCTGGCGATTGATCACCGTGCCCAGGTCGCTTACCGCGGTCACTTTCAATACCCGGATCTTTCCGGTCTTCATCTCCACCGCCACCTCCGCCATCTGGATCCCGAAGGAGTACGTCTCCCAGGGCACACCGTGGCCGTCTTCCGGGTCGAGCTTGGTGGTTTCAGTTCGGTTGATCGCCTTGTAGATCATGGGCAGGTCCTTGGCCTTCATCTGTTCATAGGTGGCGACCCCGTGGGTCTCCATGGCGTTTTTCAATTCTTCGACCGCCATCTGGACGGCCCGACCCGAGACATAGGTCTGGCGGCTGCCCGCTGAAAAGTTGCCGTCCGGCGTGAAGCGGGTGTCGGTAGTGCAGACCTGGACCCGGTCCAGGGGGAAGGCCATGGTCTGGGCGGCCACCTGCCAGAACAGGGTCTCCGCCCCCTGACCCATGTCGGCCGCGCCGATCCAGACCTGAAGCCGGTCATCCGGAAGCAACTCGGCCCAGGCCTCGGACTGATCGGGGGCGCTGCGCCCGGGGCCGAACCAGATGCCGGCCAGTCCCACGCCCCGCTTCACCTCCGCGGTTCCCTGGGTTCGGGCCTCATCCAGGGCCCGCCGGTAGTGGGGCCGCAGGGTTTCCAGGCACTCCCGATAGCCGAAGGCGTCGGTGAGGGCCTGTCCGCAGACGGTCGTATCGCCGGGGATAAAGGCGTTTTTGAGGCGCAGTTCCAGCGGATCGATCCCCATTTTCAGGGCCAGCTCGTCCACCGCCGATTCCAGGGCAAAAATGGTCTGGGGAACGCCGAAGCCCCGCATGGCGCCCCGGACCACCGTGTTGGTGTAAACGGCCCGCCCGAGCAGATGGGCCTGAGGAAAGCGATAGGGACCGCTGGCGTGAACCAGCCCCCGGGTGGTGACGCTGTTGGAAAAAGACTTGTAGGCCCCGCCGTCGGCCAACAGATCGACCTCCAGGCCGGTAAAGGTGCCATCTTTGGCGGCCCCGATTTTGAAGTCCAGGTAAAAAGGGTGCCGCTTGGTGGTGGCCTGGAAGGTCTCCGCCCGGGTGAAAACCAGTTTCACCGGTTTTTGGAGTTTCCAGGCGGCCAGGGCGATCAGGCCGCCTACGGAGACGTCGAGATGTCCGCCGAAAGCGCCTCCCATGGGCGGTTGGATCACCCGGACCTGCTCCAGGGTAAGTCCGATGGCCCCGGCGATGGTCTTGCGGTGGGCATGGATATTCTGGCTCCCGGAAACGATCACCAGTTGACCGTTTTCGTGAATGAAAGCGATACCGGAATCCGGTTCGAGGTAGCCGTGGTCGACCGTCTGCGTGGTGTAGCGGGCCTCGACGGTAAACGCAGCTTCCAGGCGGCCCTTCTCGGCCCCGCCGAAGATAATCGGTTGCTGAAAAAACAGGTTTTCCCGATCGTCGTGCACCCGGGGGGCGCCTTTCGCCAACGCCTCTCCGGGGGTCATCAGGGGTTCGAGCGGTTTATAGGTCACCTTGACCAAGTTCAGGGCCAGGCGGGCCTCCTCCTCGGACCGGGCCGCCACGGCGGCCACGGGGTCGCCGATGTAGCGTACTTTGTCCCCGCAGAGCAGGGGTTGATCGTCCCCGGCCATCTTGAGGATATTGGTCCCGCCCACATCCGCCGCGGTAAGGACCGCCAGGACCCCGGGGGCCTGCTCGGCGGCGGCCTTGTCGATCTCCAGGATCTGGGCATGGGGGTAAGGGCTGCGCAGGACCTTCAGGAAGCAGCAGCCGTCCACGGTGATGTCGTCGGCGTAGAGGGTCGTGCCGGTGGCCTTGTTCAGGGCATCGCCGCGGACCACCGGCCGGCCGATGAGGTCCCCTTCCGTTCGCAGGGAGATCGGGCCCCTTTCCCCGCGCAGAACCGCGGCGGCCAGTTCGACGGCCTCGAAGACCTTCTGGTAACCGGTGCAGCGGCAGAGATGAGGCTGCAGGGCACTTTGGATTTCCGTCCGGGAAGGCGATGGATTTTTGGTGAGCAGGGCCTGGGAGCGAAGGATCAGACCCGGGGTACAGAACCCGCATTGAATGGCCCCGGCCTTGGCAAAAGCCAGTTGCAGCGGATGGGGCCGGTCGGGAGTGCCCAGCCCTTCGATGGTGGTCACCGACCGGCCGCGAACCTTGATGACCGGGACCTTGCAGGCCAAAACGGCCTGACCATCCAGCAGGACCGTACAGGTGCCGCAGTGCCCCTCCTTGCAGCCTTCCTTGGTGCCCGTTAACTTCAATTCTCTCCGAATGACCTCGCTGAGCTTCCGCTGAGGATCGATAATTACCCGGCGCGGGATGCCGTTAACCTGGAATTGTATCACCTGCATTGCTTTCCTCAAGAATCGAGAAGACTACGACGATTAAATTCGAAATTCGAAGCACGAAATCCGAAACAAACATTCTCGGATTTCGGATTTCGTGCTTCGAATTTAACCCAATATGCGGGTGCTTTTGGTCTAGTATTTAGGCATCGGCAGTTTCAGGTCCTCGGCTATCATCTTATAGCAGTTATAGCTCGACCCGCGTCCGATGCCCGGCCCCCCATACACGCCGGAAGAGCACATGTACAGGTTCGGGATGAAGGTCCGGTATCCTCCGGGCACACCTCGGAAGCGCCCGTTCTGCACGCCGGCCACGTTGCCTTCACACCAGCCCCCTTCCCGCATATCCAGGTGCGTGTCCTGAATGTCCGTGGGGTTGGTGATCCGCTGCACGATCAGATTATCCTTGGTCATGTTGGGGGCGTACTCGGCCCAACGCTCGAAGAGCACGTCCACGAATTCCTGGGTCATCTGCTTCCATTCCTTACGGGAGAAGAGGCGGGCCGGGCAGGTGAACTCTTCCACGTGCAGGGAATATTTTCCCTCGGGCACCCGGCTGCGGTCCCAGATGCTGTCCGGGGCGGTCAGGATGAACATCTTGGAGGGCATCCCGAACAAAAAGATCTCGTGCTGGTATTTGTCTTCCATGAAGCCCAGGTCCTTGGGGGCGAAATAGGTGCGGGGGGTGGCGTTCACGTCGGGGTTGTCCTTGGCCGCCGTGTAATTGGGCAGTTCGTGGACCCCCACTGTGCCCCAGAACAGCTCGCCTCGGTCGAACTGATAGACCCGGGCCTTGCGCTTCATGTCCTCGGTGATCCGGTCTTCACCGATGAGCCGCAGGAAGAGTTGGGGCGAGGCGTTGTCCGAGACCACCAGTTGCTTGGCCGTCACTTCCGTCCCGTCCAGCAGTTTGAGGCCTGTGGCCCGGCCGTTATCAAGGAGCACTCGCTGAACCTCGGAATTGAGATGATACTCCACCCCCAGTTTGCGGCCGGCGGAAACCAGGGCGCTGGTGATGGCCCCGGTCCCCCCCTTGGCGATGGCGGCCGGTTCCCAGCCCAGGGTCAGGTGAATGGTGGCGATGGTGACCATCAGGCCGGGCACGTCGTCCGGAAAACAGCCCCAGGAGGTCAGATAGCCCCGCAGGGTCAGGATGCGCAGTTCGTCGCTCTCGAAGAAGTAGCGAGCGATCTGCTTGCAGGTCATAAACTGCATGGGCACATCCAGGCCGCTCTGGGGATCGTTACACAATTCCTCCAGGGCATCGGGCACACCGTAGGGTGTGGGGGGCGAATAACGGTGCTTATGGAAGGCGGCCCGCCACTTGTTCTTATATTTTTCCGTCAGGTCCAAATAGGTCTCCGCATCCTTCTTGGAAAAGCGGGCGATCTGGTCGTGGGTCTTCTTGACATTGGTCTCGTTGAACCGGCTTTCGCCGGTTTGGGGATCGACCACGGTAAAGGCGGCGTAGGCCACGTAACTGGTCCCGTCGTCGAAGATGATGGCTTCGTTGGTATCGGGAAAAGTGTATTCCAGGCCTTCGTCCCGGAGATTGAATTCCTTATAGGCCGGGTGACCGTAATACCGGGTGAAGTGGGCACAAAAGTTCCCCCGGAAACCCGGTGAGGGGAGGTCTTCCGTGATCGCTCCACCGCCCAGGTGGTCCAGCCGTTCAAATACTCCCACTTTCAAACCCGCTTTGGCCAAATAGGGGGCTATCGTGGTTCCATGATGTCCTCCCCCGATAATAATTGCATCATACGTTTTGTCAGGCATCTTGTATCCTCCCTGTTTATTTTCTATTTGGTATGAATTAATTTGGCCTTGACTTTTTCAAAAATCCCTCCCAACCTCCCTTTTCAAAAGGACGGAGTCTCAACGGATCTCCATAATCACGGCGGCCAGCTTCTCCGCCTTTTCCTCCGGAGAGGCGCCCTCGATGATCAGGCACTGCCGCCCCATGTCCGCCGGCGGCGCCAGGGACAGCATTTGGATCGGCTTCAGACGGGCGGGATCGTCCACCAGGTCTTTGGCCCCCCACTTGGGGATCGGGATGGGGCGCTTGAGCAGGGCCATCATCTTGGTCCGGGAAACGTAGCGTAACTCCCCCACCTCGTTACTCACCGTGACCAGGGCCGGCAATCCGGTCTCCACCACCTCGTAGCCTACGGGCACGGTCTTTTCCACCAGGAGCCGGTCGTCCTGAATTTTTACCGACCGGGCCAGATTGATGGCCGGAATTCCCAGCCACTCGGCCAGGATAAGCCCCACCTGCCCGGCGTCCCAGTCTCCGGCCTGTCTGCCGGTAAGGATCAGGTCGTAGGCGCCGATCTTCTGAATGGCCCGGGAAAGGACGTAGGCCACGGAGTTGCTGTCCAGCCGCTCAAAGGAAGGGTCTTCCAGGAGTATCAGAGCGTCGGCCCCGGCCGCCAGGGTCTTGCGCAGCACCGTGTCCGCCACCTTTCGGCCCAGGCTGAGAACGGTGATCTTGCCCCCCAGTTCCTCCTTGATTCGGATGGCGGCCTCCAGGGCGTTTTCATCGTAAGGGCTGATGACGTTGGGAGCGTCGACGATGACTTCCATTTTTTCCACATCGACCCGGACGTCCGAGAAAGGCGCCTCGGGGTCCGGTATCTGTTTGGCGCAGACGATGATGTTCGGTTCCTTCATGGCTATCCCTCCAGTTTCTTGACCAGGGCCGGCAGCAGGTCCTTATAGTCCTCCACCACGCCGTAGTCGGCCACCTTGAACATGTTGCAGCCGGCATCGGTATTGATGGCGATGATCTTCTTGGACCGGACCATGCCCACCAGGTGTTGGATGGCCCCGGAGATGCCGATGGCCAGGTAGACGTCCGGGGCGATGATCGACCCGGTCAATCCGACCTGCCGGTCGGAGGACAGCCAGCATTTATCCACCACCGGTCGGCTGCAGCCGATGAGCACCTGGCCGTGGGTTTTGCCCAAAGCGCGGGCCAGGGCTTCCAAAAGTTCGAAATCCTCCTTTTCGGCAATGCCCCGGCCGCCGGAAATCACCATGTTGGCCTTGTCCAGTTCGACCACTTCCTCCGGCACCGTCTTCAGGAATTTGACCCGGATGGCTGATTCTTCCAGCGGGGGCGTCAGCGCTACTATTTCGCTCGACCCGCTTCCCGCCTCCAGGGGTTCGTAGACGTTTTTCCGGACGGTGACCATCTGCGGCGAACCGGCTCCTTTCAAGGTGGCGATGGCATTGCCCCCGTAAATGGGCTTGGTGCGGATCAGCAGACCGTCCTGCGGGTCGATGGACAGGCCCAGGCAGTCGGTGGTCAGCTCGGTCTGGAGTCGAAAGGCCAGTCGGGGGGCCACTTCCCGGCCGATATACGCCTGGCCGATCAGCAGGATCCGGGGGTTGATTTGCCGGCACAGCCACTCCAAGGCCCCCACCCAGGCCTCCGGCTGAAAGCCTTGGAGCAGGGGGTGCTCCAGTTGGTAGATCTTATGCAGCCCATAGGCGGCAGCCGCGGCTGCCAGGGAGGCTACCTTTTCTCCCGCTACGACGGCCGAGACCGGGATCCCCAGATCCCCGGCCAGCTCCGACCCGGCCCGAAAGAGCTCCAGGGTCTTCTTGTCGGGAACATCTCCCAGCCCCTCCGCCAAAATTAAAATCTCATTCATAATTTTCCTTTCATCCCGCGTAACGAATTAAAAATGAACCCGACGTCGTCATTCCGGCGAAGGCCGGAATCCAGGGAAGTGCAGATTCCGAGTCACCTGGATCCCGGATCGAGTCCGGGATGACGGCCAAAGAACTGATTTAATCTTGCCTCTCCATTGGGTTTCGTTTTACGCTACCCAACCTACACCGGCAAACGCATCGTTAACCGGCAACCATCCCTATCCCATAGCTTCCAATACCACCTCGTTCAAATCCATGACCTTCATCTTCTCTTCTAAACCCAAAGTCTTCCAGGCATCTTCCAGCATGACCAGGCAGAGAGGGCAGGCGGTAATCAAAACTTCCGCCCCGCTGTCCCGGGCCTCCTTCATCCGAATTTCACTCATGCGCGCCTCCCCCCGCAGGTCCGTCCCCTGCCACATCCGTCCGCCGCCGCCGCCGCAGCAGAGGCTGTTCGGCCCATGGTGGGCCATTTCCACCAGGGTTACGCCGGGCAGGGCGCGGATGATTTCCCGGGGTTCATCGAAGAGGCGATTGTGGCGGCCCAAATAGCAGGGATCGTGAAAGGTCACCTGTCCGGGTCCCGGCGCTTTTGAAAGTCAGCCTTTTCGCGGCGATCAATTCCCTCAGGACCAGGGTATAGTGCCGCACCTCAAAGGGTCTTCCGGGATATTCATGGAAAAGCGAGTGGAAGCAATGGGGCGATGAGGTGACCACCTCCCGGATACCCAGGCGGTCAAAGAGTTCCAGGGTGTTTTCCCTCTTTTCCTGGAACAGTCCGATTTCCCCGGTCACCCGGCCGATATCTCCGCAGCAGGGTTCCTTGTCGCCGATGATCCCGAAGCGCACTCCGGCCTTTTGCAGGAGGTCCGTGAAGGCCCTGGCGATCCCCTGGGCCCGGGCATCGTAAGAGGTCGTGCAGCCCACGAAATAACACAAGGGGGACACTTTCCCGTCCGCTTTCAGGATCGGGAGCCCCAGACCCTTGGCCCAGACGGCCCGTTCCCGCTTGGAAGACACCCAGGGGTTGTCATAGTTGAAGAGCCGCTCCAGGGTCTGATTCATCAGGTCGGGGACTTCCTTCCCTTCTTCGATCAGTCGGGTCCGCTGCTTCGTTATCAGCTTGAAAGGGACGCCATACACCGGGCAGATCTCCCGACAGGCGGCGCAGGTGGTGCAGTACCAGGCCGTTTTATCTTCGAGGGCCTTCTCGGGAGTTAGAAAGCGGATATCGCCCTGGGGAGAATGTTCCTGCCAGAGACCCCGACGGGCGGCCTGGACGAAATCACGGGGGGCCAGGGGCTCGCCGGCGCCGTTGGAGGGACAGGACTGAACGCAGCGTCCACAGCGCATGCAGGCGTCATAGAAAACCACCTCCGCCAGGGAGGGGCCTTCTTCCATTTCCAGCATCTTCGGATTCGGCCGGCTTCCTTATTTCGGGAGCGCGGTGGAGGTAGAGGGCCGCCGGCCCTCCCACCAAATGAAAGAGTTTGCCGTAGGGGATCAGGGCAATGAAACCCAGACTCACCAGGGCGTGTCCCCACCAGAGGTAGGGGTAGGTCGTCAAGGCGGCCGGCTCGGGGATCAGACCGGCGATCCCGGACCCGACAAAGGACCACTGGGCCCAGGCGGGCTTTTGAACCGCCAGCCGTAAGCCTTCCAACAGGAACCCGGAACAGGCCACGATCAGCAAACCGACCGGGATGACGGCGTCCTCCAGACGGCGTTCCAGCCGCGGGACCCGTTGCAGATACCGACGAATCAAGGCCCAGACGACACCGGCAATGAGGAGGAGTCCCCCGATTTCCATGGCGACTTCGAAAACCAGATGGGCCCGGCCGATCAGAAAAGGAGAGAGATATTCATGCCCGGCCAGCAGGGAAGTGCCGATCAAGAGGACGATAAATCCCCAGAAGATCAAAAAATGCATGAGACCGGCCCAGGGCTCCCCTTTGAAGGCGGTCCGCCCCAGGAAGACATCCAGGAAGGCCTGCCCCAGGGCGGGCCCGGAAAACACCGTCCGGCTCCCGGGAGCGCTTTTCATCCACACCCGGAGGTGGGCGGCCACTCCGAGGACCAGCAGGCCGACGGCCAGGGTCGCCAGGACATAAAAGACCCAGACCTCCCCGATCATCCAATAGATGGGCCGTTCCGGGATCATGTCGTTGTTCTCCAGATCACCTTTCTTCCAAATAAAAAAAACGGAAATATAGAAATTTTAGCCGGAAATTCTAAAGCTTCCGGCTAAAATTTCTTCATCATTTCGCTCATCAGGTACGGCACTTCAATCCGTCCCGTCGGGGCCAGAATCCGGCTGCCGTAGTCCGTGGCAAACTCATTTTTCAGGGTCCTGACCAACTTTCTGAAGAGAGAGGTATCAATGGCCCTGGCGATATCGACAATACTTCGCCCGGTAGCTTCAGCCAGGATCCTCGGCCCGCTGCCGATGACCAGACGCCACCCTCCGGTAAGCGGGATCTTTAATTCTTCCATCCCCGGCAGGCACTCTTCCTTGACGAACTTTCGATGGGCCTCCTCCTGACCCCGGAGGACATTATAATACTGGTTGAATTTCCAAACCCCGGTCTGGATGCGGTACGGTCCTTCCTGGATGCGTCCGGAGGGCACATAGACTTTATTGGTATATTTCCAGACGTATTCGAGTAATTTATTGGAAATCTCCCGGTAGGCCGGGGATGAAATGGTCTTCCGCAAATTCTCGGTTTCATCCACCGTGGCTACGGCCACAATCCGGGGACCTTCGCCTACCGCCACATAATACCCTCCCACCAACCGAATCCCCAACTGCTGCAGGGCGGGATTGTACTCCTGGGTAATAAAAGCCGTATAGGCATCAAATTTACCGGGCATCACATCCCAATATTGCGTAAACAGGATGGCCATCGTTTCTCCTTTTCCGGCCTGAAGAAAGGAATTAAAACTTAAACAGGCGGGTCATCAGCTCCGCCAGATATTCGGATTCCTTTTCTTTGACCTGGGCGTATTTAGCCGGTCGGGCCTGGACCCAATAAAGACTCTCCGGAATGGATTGAACGCCATCCAGGACCCATTCCATGTCCTGGGGAGTTTGAAAATGCTCCTCCACTTGTTTGGCGATCCGCACGATCTCTTTCAATTCCTCCGGGTTGACACAGGGCTTTTCCTGGATGGCCTCCGGAACCTGGGCGGTAACGGTCCCCCCCTCATGATAAATCACCATCTTGGTTTTACTATGGACGGTGCTTTCCACCGTCCCGTCGCTTTTATCGACAATAAACTGATCGGGGTTAATTTCGCCGCTGACCACACTCTCACCCAAACCCCAGTTGCCTTCCACGATTACCTTCGAGAGGTCTCCGCTCGTCGGTAAGACCGTCAAGACCACGCCGGCGGACTTGGCCTCCACCATCTTCAGGACGGCGATGCCGATGGGAGCCTTTTCCATGGCCATCCCTTTCTCCAGCCGAAAGGCAATGGCCCGGGTGGTAAAGGCGCTTCCCCAGACCTGGATCACTTTCTGGAGTACCGCTTCCTTCCGGCGGACATTCAGATAGCTCTCCATCTGGCCGGGCATGCTGACCGCCCCGCTGGACCGGACGGCCACCGAAAGCTCCTGGACTCCGGCCCGTTCTTTCAACTGGTCGTAATATTGGAACAACTCCTCCCTCATGGCCGGGGGCATTTCTTTGGACTCGATAATGTTCCGGATAGCCTGACTGGCTAGTATTTGATTTTTAACTTCCTTTAAATGCTCCCGGTTTTCCTGGACATAGCGCCGAATCTCCTCGCCGGCTCCGGTTTCGGCCATAAATCGTTCGTACCCGTCTATGGAAATGGCAAATCCGGGGGGAATGCGCAGGCCCAGTCGGGTCATCTCCCCCAGGTTGGCGCATTTTTTCCCTACCCGGTCGTTGTCCCCGGTCCCCAATTCCTCAAACCAAAAGATCCATTTATCGCTCATGGAACCTGCTCCTGGAAGACCTTTCCCTCCCCGTCGCGGGGAAGGAAAGGTCCCAATGGGTTTTTTATTTGTCCAAAATAAACACGACCCCCAGATTGGCATCGACCTTGATCCGCTGACCGGACTTGATCTTGGCCGTACCCTCAAAGACATTCATGACCACCGGAATGCCGTATTCCCTTCCCACAATAGCGGCATGGGAAAGGCTGGCCCCGCGGTCCACGACCACGCCCTTGATCATGGAAAAAACCGGGGTCCAACTGGGCGAGGTGCTGGCCGCTACCAGGATATCTCCCTCTTCGACCAGGTGAAGTTCGTCTTCGTTCAAGATCACCCGGGCCGGACCTTCGGCCACTCCGGGGGAACCGCAGCTCCCGTAGAGGTCGGCCTTGAGCTCCGGACGGACCTGGGGCATGGAACCGACCACGACTTTCAGGGCGATAGGATCCATGGATTGCACCAGGACCCCCATGGCCATATCCAGATCGAAACCCTCCTTTAAGAAGGCCGGCGGGTTGGGCGTCTTTTGCCATTCCTGCCACTCCGCTCTGCGACGATCCACAATGTAGCGCAAATCAAATTGGTCGGGGTTGATCCCGGCCCGGCGCACCTCATCGGGCATGAGGAAGAAAATATCGTCGGCCTCGTTGAGGGCCCCTTTCTGGGCGAAACGCTTTCCCAGACCCAAGGCGCTGCGACGCATCATGGCATGCGTATAGAGATCCAGGTAGTGGTCATGCTCTTCGCTGAAGACCCCGCTCTTTTGGGCCAAAACCATCAAGCGACCAAACCAGCCCCGCTGATCCTGGGGAACCTTGGCCAGAACCTCTTTTTCCGCCGCTTTCCGCTGTTCGGTTATTTTGCCCCGCTCCGCCTCGAGGTTAAAGCCCCCGCCCTTCTGAAGAAACTGTTTCACGTTGACCAGGGCCGGTGTGGGGTCTTCCACCCAGGTGGGCATATTCATCTCGGACATCCGTTGCATGCGCCAGCCGTCTTCATTCATGAAGGCCATAAAGTCTTTCATGAATTCTTTGCCCTTGGCCGATTCCTGGAGACGGCCCTGGATTTCAGCGGGCTTGCTGTCCAGGATGGTGTCGGCCAGTCCATCCTCTCGGGCCCTTTTGGAAAACTCCCAGAGACGGCGGTCTACCTGAAAGACCTTATTGTCAAAACCCGAAACCAGCTTATGGAAGGCCGGGGAGGTGTCGTCGATGCCGGCCAGTTCCCGGCACATGTTTTCAAAAAGGATATAGGCCGTATAGGTGCCGTACATCATGTACATGTGGATTTCCCACATCCGGCGGCAGGTGTTGATCGTCTCTTCAAAATTATCCAGGAGTTCAATGTTGGTAGCCTGCTCCAGATCCAGGGCCTTCAGCTTTTCATAACGCCCCAAGATCTCCTTGACCAGTCCTCCCCACAAGCCGTCATAATCTTCAATAAAGGGGAGGATGGCCTTGCGAAATTCCGTCTCTCTTCGTTGTTTTTCTTCCTCGCTGTGGACCAGCAACAAGGTCAGGTACCCACCCCCTCGGTGAAAACGCCAATCCCAGCCCTTAACCGTCGGCAGGCTCAGCTTTTCCGCACCGTACTGCATACCGTGGCGGCAGAAGTTGATCCAAAACCAACCAAACATGGGGGTCCAGGGCGGGACGGAATGGGTGCCGTCCAAAAACCAGGCGGGCGATTGGGCAAAATCTCTTTCTGGTTCAAATTCCAAACCGGGGACGACATCATACACTTTCATGCTTCCTCCTCCTTTTGGTGGTTATTAATTAGGGTCTCTCGAAAGAGAGACCCGGATTCTGCCCGATTCGTTTTAGTGCCTGGCCGTAAAACCTATTTTCTTGTCCAGGGTCGGCGAACTGCCCTTGAAACATGTGAAGGTGGGCGAATTCGAAGCTGCTTGGACGTTCGCTTTTTGATCTTCGAATTTCGTGATCCTTCCGGACTCCATTCCGGATGAATTGCGCTTATGTTTTAATGCATGGCCCGTCCCCCGTCGATCAACAGGGTCTGCCCGGTTATAAAATCACTTTCCGGAGAAGCCAGAAAAAGGGCGGCCCCCACCAGATCTTCCGGCTTTTCCAGCCGTCTCAAAGGCGTCTTGGAAACATCGTATTTGGAGACATCGGCCATTCCCCGGCTGGCCTCGGTATCGGTAAAACCGGGAGCAATACAGTTGATGCAGATATTATGCGGTCCCAGTTCCACCGCCAGGGCTCGGGTCAGACCGATAATGCCCCCTTTGGAGGCCACGTAATGGGCAAACCCGGTGGACCCGGTAAAGAAAACCTCCGAGGCCAGATTAACGATCTTTCCATAACCCTGTTCTTTCATGAAAGGAAAGACGGCCCGGGCGGATAAAAAGGCCCCTTTGACATTCACATTCATAACCAGGTCCCATTCCGCCAGATCAATCTCAAAAAACGGCTTCCTTTTGATCCCGTCATAAATAGCCGCGTTGTTGAGCAGGATATCTACGCGACCAAATCTTTTGAGCGTTTCCTGGGCCATGGCCCGGGTATCTCCCTCCAGGGCCACGTCGGCTTGAATCATTTCGGCCTCCCCGCCCAGGGAACGGACCATCCGGACGGTTTGCTCCAGGTTGTCCAGATCCTTGCGGGTCACGGCCATGATTCGGGCCCCTTCCCCTGCCAAACCCAGGCAAAAAGCCCGGCCCAGGCCCTTGGCGGCTCCGGTGACGATGGCTACTTTGTCTTTCAATCGCATAGGTGCACCTTTCCGCTTCCCGAATGGAGGGATTAGCTGCTGGTCATGCTTAATTATCAGAAATTCGAATCTCTGGTTTCCTTAAATAAGCAAGTTCAATGCCAAAAACCGCAAGAAAAAAATAGAAGTAATTCAGGGGGTTATTTTGAGAGGTGCCTATTCAACGGATGATCGTCCTGGAAAAACCTTTGCCAGGACCGGAAAGATCTTTGCCGTATTGCCCTTAAAGAGCCAGCCGGTACTTTTGAATTTTAGTCCGCAAGGTCGGCCGGGAAATTTTTAATAATTTGGCCGCCTGGGTCAAATTCCCTTGCGTTGTTTTTAAAGCCCTTTTCAGGATCGCTTCCTCGGCTTCGCCCAGGGAGGAAACATCCGGGCGATCATAAGGAAGGCGTTGGCTGCGGTTCAGAATCTCTTTGACCGTCTCCTCCAGAATGACCTCCTCCTTGCCCAGAATGCAGGCCAGGGTCAGCAGATTTTCCATCTCCCGAACATTTCCCGGCCAGTCGTATTCGCTCAGCAATTGTACCGCCCGGTCTTCGATCTTCAATACCCGGGTATGGTGCTCGCGATTGATCTTATGTAAAAAATGCTGGATCAAGAGGGGAATGTCTTCCCGGCGTTCCCGAAGGGGAGGGATATAGATGGTCAGAACTTTGAGCCGGTAGTAGAGGTCTTTTCGGAATTTACCCTGGGCGATGGCCTGATAAAGGTCCCGGTTGGTGGCGACCACGATGCGGGCATTGGATTTTTTCTGGGAAGTGCCCCCGATACGGTGGTATTCCTTATCCTGTAAAAAACGCAGGAGCTTGCCCTGCATGGAAAGCGGGAGATCCGCGATCTCATCGAGAAAAATGGTCCCCTCCGCCGCCATTTCAAATAAGCCCCGGTGACTCTCCACGGCCCCGGTAAAAGAGCCTTTTTCGTGGCCGTAGAGGGTGCTCTCCGACAGGGTTTCGACAATCGTGGTGCAGTCCACGGTGACAAAGGGGCCTTCCCGATTGGGGCTGTTTTGATGGATGACCTGCGCCATCAATTTCTTCCCCGTTCCCGTTTCGCCTCGAATGCCGACCAGGGCCGTGGTATTGGAGATCAGTCCGATAAATTTATATATATCCCGCATGGCCTTGCTCTGGCCGATGAGCGTAAATCCGTTAGCGGAAAGGGATGGCGGTTCCTGGAGAGGAGCGATCTGGGTATTTAACGTCAAGATACGAATGGCCTTTTGTATTTTATGATCCAATTCCTGGAGATCGATATCTTCCAGGACATAATCATAGGCCCCCAATTTAATGGCCTGAATGGTCGTATCCATATCCTGGAAGGCGGAAAAGAGAATGGTCTTGGATTGGGGGAATTCCTGTTGAATCCGCTGAAGTATTTCCAGGCTATTCGTGTCCGGCAGCGGGGCGCCTAAAAGGACCATGGCGGGTTTGCAGGTCATGAGCGGGGGCAGGGCTTCTTTCCCGGAGGAGGAAATTTTTATCTCATAGCGATCCTGAAAGTGGTGCCGGACCTTATCCTGAAAGGCCGGACCTCCGCCGATGATTAATAATTTGCGCTTCATCGGCCCTATTGTAGGAAATATCAACGGGATAAACAAGTCTAACTTTTGAACCCAAAATTCTAATATTTTTGATTAGACCTTTCCCTTGTTTTCTTTCCCCCCCTATAGTATTTTTCCAGACATGGATTGGGATGAATTCATCCGCGAGCTTTTCCGGCTGGCTGAACCTTATTTAAAGAAGAGGGGCGATCTCCCGCATGCCCGGGTTTCTCATGGCTATGCCTTGCGCCTGCTGGGAGAAGGGGGGGGTGAAGCGCGGATCGTGGAACCGGCCGTTATTTTGCATGATGTCGGCTGGTCGAGACTGGAACCCGCGCAGATCAAAATCGCCTTCGGGGTGCGGGCCGGGGGGGAGGAGGCCGAACGGCTCAACCGGATCCATGAAAAGGAAGGGGCGGTCATTGCCCGACACATCCTCCAGTCCCAGAACTATCCGACGCCGTGGATCGAACGGATCGTCCTCTTGATCGGGCGGCATGACTCCGGAGAACAGGCCGGTTCCCTGGAGGAAGAGATCCTGAAAGACGCGGATAAGCTCTGGCGTTTCTCCCGCATCGGCTTCTGGAATGAAATAAAAAGGCAGGGTTTGGACGCGGACGAACTATATCAGTTTCTCTCGGCCAGGGTTCGGCGTTGGTTTTTTACGCCGGCGGCGGTAAAATTGGCTGAAGCGGAATTAAAAGATCGCGGACAGGAAATCGCGGGGACCGCCCCTCCCGACCAGGGCGGGCTCCCGACCACCAGTGGAGGTTTATGATGGACAACCTTTTGAGCATCCTCGATTCCTTCAAACCGGGGTGGAAAGAAAAAGAAGGGGTAAAAGATTTTCTGGCCCTCCTGGAGGAACGGATCATTCCCAACTATCCGGATCTAGAGAACAAGATTGAAAACCATAAGGCCGTTTTCCCCGAAGAATGGGATCGGATCACCCTGGGTCTCAAAGAGGCCCGTATCTTTGAGCGGTTCATCCCCCGGGAATTCGGTGGACAAAAAATCTCGGAGTCGGACATCTATTGTTTCATGGAGCTCCTGGGCTATGCCTCTCCGGCCATCGGCATTATCCTGGTATCCCACGGGCGGGCTATCGACATCGTCTGTCAAGGCAATCAACGGCAGAAAGAAGCGTATCTGCCCCGAATGGCCGCCGGGCAATTCGGGGCCATTGCCATGACCGAGGAAAAAGCGGGATCCGACGCCAGCGCCATCGGATTTTCGGCCAAGCGAACCGATGGACAATACCTGTTGACCGGGGAAAAGATTTTCATCTCCAACAGCGGACTGGCCGATATCTACGCCATCCTGGTCAACACCCGCGGGACCAAGGGTCCGCGTTCCCTCAGCCTCCTGATTGTTGAAAACGGGACCGCGGGCTTCTCCGTCGAAGGTTTGCCGGAAAAAGACGGTCTGAAGGCGCTGCCTACGGGACGTCTGGTCTTCCAGGATGTGCGGGTACCCGAAGCCAACAGGATCGGCGAGGAAGGGAAGGGCCTGTTATTGGCCCTCGAGGTGATCGACCGCGGGCGGATTCACATCGCCGGCATCTGCTGCGGACTGGCTTACCGGATTTTCCGCGAAATCTATTATTACGCCCTGCGCCGGAGGCAGTTCGACCACCCCCTCACCAGCAGCCAGGATATCAGCTTCCAGATCGCCGACATGTACTCCAAGATGAACGCGGCCCGGGGACTGTGCTTCCACGCCCTGGAGCAGGTGGGCTCGCCCCATTACCGGTTGAGCTCTTCCCTGGCCAAGCTCTTCGCCACCCAAATGGTTATGGAGGTGGCCGCCCGGGCCCAGATTATCATGGGCGGCAGGGGGTATCTGCGCAACGCCCTGATCAGCCAGTTGGCCGCCGATGCCCGGGGCATGGAATACCTGGAAGGGACCTCCAACGTACAAAAAATGATCATCACCCGGGAACTGTTCAAAATGTACTATGAAAAAGCCGATCCGGCCTGTGCCGGAAGATAGAGGCAACTGTTTACCTGAGCCCCTGAACCTGCCGGCCATTTATTGACAGGCTTATAAGATAACCTCGCAAAAAGTCAAAATACCCGTCATTGCGAGCGAAGCGAAGCAATCCCCCCAATGGCAACTGACTGATTCTTGGGGATTGCTTCGTCGCATCACTCCTCGCAATGACAGCCCGGGGGACTTTTTACGGAACCAGCTTACATCTGTGAGAGATCGTCCTTTGCCTTTGTTTATGACTGGGCAGCGTTAAGGAATCCGGTCAATATTATTCTGAGACCGTTAAGAAGATCCCTTTCCGAAGTCAGAGAAAAGGTCAGGCCCAAAAAGAGTTCCTAACCTTGCGGACAAAGCCTACCTCTCAAGCGTTATCCTTTTCCACCACTTCCAAAAGCTGGTCAAACAAGTCGGGCAGGGCGGACAGGACCCGGCTCCAATTGGGGATCAGCGGAATATTCAGGGGATCCTCCAGGGTCTGGTCCCCGGCTAGTTGGATGCTCCGAGCAAAGGCTTCCATAGCCGTGGCCTCTTCATGGCGGTCAAAAACCAGCGAGTTGATCAGGGCGTCGTCGTGGTAGCGCTTGATGGCGTCCTGGGCCTGCTTCACATAGGTGGTGCTTAGGGATTTGAAGAAGCCCTCGGAAAAGACGACCCCTTCCCCGGCCAGTGTCCGGAAAAGGCTTTGGGCGATGTCGGCGGTCATCTTCATCAAGCCCTTGGAGGCGTCGTCGGGCGAGAGATCCTGGTGCTTGTGTTCATAATTGTCGGCCAGGTCGGCCTGGCAGATACCGGTGAGCGTACAGTTCCGGTAAATCTCGGCCAGGACCCCGACCTCCAGCCCCCAATCGCTGGGGATGCGGTTGCGCCAGGCCAAGTCGGTCACCATGGCGAATTCCCCGGCCAGCGGATAGCGGAAGCTGTCCAGATAGGCGAGAAAGGGATTGGGGCCCAGCATCTGGATCAGGCCGCGAATCAGGGGCGTAACAAACAGGCGGGTCACCCGGCCATGCAGCCGGTCGGTCACCCGGCCGTAATACCCCTTACAGAATTCATAATTCAGATGGGCGTTGACGATGGGGTAGCAGAGACGGGCCAGCATTTCGGTGTCATAGCTTAATATATCGCAATCGTGGAGGGCGATGACCTGGCATTTGCTGGCGGCCAGGACGTAGCCATAGGCCATCCAGGCGGAAAGCCCCTTCCCCTTTTCAAAACGTCCGAATTCCTTTTCGATGCTTTGATAGATCCGCTCCAGTCGCGGTCCGTCATTCCAGATGATCACCTTTTCCTGGGGCAGGACCTCAAAAAATTTTTTGGCCTGCCGGAATTGGTTTTCATCGGTGCGGCCCATGGTGATCACGATTTGGGTCAGATAGGGCACCTCCTTCAGGGCCTCGACAATCTTTGGCAGGGCCGGAGTTTCCAGTTCCGAATAAAGGGCCGGCAGCACCAGGGCGATGGGTCGCCGCAGGCTGTGGTGGATCATCTCCCGTTCCAATTCCGCCCGGTTTTCCCGGTTCAATCGATGCAGGGTGGTAATCACTCCGTTTTGAAAAAAATCACTCATGCCGACCCTCCTTATTCAACAGGGTTAGTATGGCTTCGTTCCATCCTTCCGGTCCCACGCCCTGGGTATAAAGGACCTCCTTTTCACCGTGCCAGACTTCATGCCCGCCGAATGGTTTTTTAACCAGCACCGGCAGATCCACATTTTCCAGCAGCGCCCTATCATTGGGACTGTCCCCCAACCCGATCGTGATCAGGTCCGGGATCTCTTTCCCATAAAGCGTGGTCAGATAGCGAACAGCCCGACCCTTGTCATGGTCGCCCGTCAAATGGAAGAATCTCCCTCCCTGGGCCAGGTTTAATCGGCGTCGCTTCACCGCCCGCATCAACAAAGAGACGGGCGCGCCTTCGTCGGCCAAAAGAAAAGGCTCTGAATACTCCCGCTGCTTGGACTGTTCGGCTAAGTCCCGACCCAGCCCGGTGACCTGTTCGACCTCCTCTACGGACATGTCGGAAAAGCCGATCAGTTTTAGACCGGTTTCCTCCCGGAGTTCCTGCAGGGACCGGACGAGTTGCCCGTAGGGGAGACCAAACTCCACGACTTGAAAGCCGTGGGCTTCCCGGAATAAGGCGCCTTCCATTTTCAAACTCTCCGGGGGAATAAAAATAGCCGCCCCGTTCTCCACGATGAACGGGCCGGTGATCCCCAGCTTTTGCCGGTACCCTTCCATCTCCGCCCGGGTCTTGCTGGAACAAAGGATCAGGGGAATTTTCTTTTCCTTGATTATCTCCAGAGCCGGGCGGGCCGGTTCAAACCCGTAGGTTTGGTGATCTAAAAGGGTCCCGTCCAGGTCGGTGAAAACAACCACCGTGTTTTTAATTGCGGCCCTGATGTTCCGATTTCGAATGGTCGGGGTCTTTGCCAACTCAGAGTTTCTCGCTCAAGCGTTGAAAGATCTTCCTTTTTTTCTGCCAGACCTCGATCAGATATTTTTTATTGGCCTCAAAGGCCTCGGCCTGTTTTTCCACCAGGGCCTCGGCGGCATTCGAATCCATATCCCAACTCTCCCGAACGAAAGAAGCGACGCGGGCGTGATAGAGAGGGGTCATCAGGTCGATCAGCTTGTTGCGGTTGATAGGCCAGTAATGAAAGGTGGCGGCCAGTTCGTACAGAATTTTAACCCAGGCCTCAATGGGCAGAGAAAAATGCTGCGTTTCCATTTTGGAGGCCTTTTTCAAAGTATTGTAGCTTCCGGAATCCAGAATATCCTTCCAAAAAACCCCGAATTGTTTGAACCCCACTTTGAATTTATAAACCAAGGCCTCCAGGTCGACCTTGATCGGTTCCGGTTCACCCATGGCGCAGGCGCCCAAGACTTCCAGGGGCTGGCTTTCCTTCACCTTCAGCCAATAGGATTCATACTGTTCCATCAGATGAAAAAACGTCCAAACCACCTGCCGGAACATGGGGGCCAGGTGTGTGGCCGGATCTTTGGCGTCGTGGATCTTGACCCCCAGATTGGCCTGGGTGATTTTAAAGTTTCCGATAATGGCTTCTACGGTCATCCAGATGTCGATGCCGAAGCGGGCGATCTCCGTATCCCAAACCGGCTGGCCGAGAAAATGGGCCGCCACCTCGGCGGAAAATGCGAAGTCTCCGCCGATCGGCTGCCGGATACGCTTCCCGTATAGCGCCCGGGTCAGGTTATAGACAATATTGTTAGTGATGGTGCCATCATATTTATGGCGATTGTAGATGGGGGTGACGTACTGGTAGCCCTGTTCCAGCACCGGACTCAGCAGGTAACTCACCCAGTCCGAAGTGATGCTGCGAATATCCGAGTCCACCACCATGCAGGCCTTGACCTTCAGCTTCTCCACCGCCTCGAAAATAGAGCGAAAAGCCGTACCTTTACCGCCGGGCCCCCGGTAAATGATCAGCAATTTTTCCTGCCAGGGCTTCAACTCAAATTCTTTTACCACCTCCCGGGTATCATCCGTCGATCCGCCGTCGGCGATCATGATGACGCTTTTTTGGTCTCGGAAGTATTTATTCAGGCCGTGGGAGACCATCTGGACCACCTGGGCGATCGTTTTTTCATTGTTGAAGGAGGGAATCCCGACCAGAATATCGGCTTTTTCGATTTCCTCCAACCGTTTCAAGGCGTAGGGTCTTAAGGCGGAGATATACATGATAGCTCCTCGAATATTGAGTGGATCGATTCGGGACAACCAACAACCATAGAGGTTTATCCGTTTCTATGGGAGTCAATAGGGTCGGTGGATTTTGAATTCAGTTGCGAACGATGAGTATTTCTATTTATAACTAAATAGGGGGGGGAAGTCAAGGCAGCCGGTGGATGCTAGGACTATCCAACCTCTGACTTATGTGCTATACCAGGTCTGTTTTAAAATCAGGAACCGCGAAAGGCCTTTTATGAAATCTTTCTTTGAACCCCAAGGGATCGCCCTGGTCGGCGCCACCCCTAAAATCCATACCGGCGGGTATAACCTGCTCAGCAACTTGACCTTGGGCTACGACGGCCCGATTTATCCGGTTAATCCCCGCTATCCCGAGATTCTCGGGCTGACCTGTTATCCCTCGATTTCCGACGTCCCGAACCCGGTGGAGCTGGCCCTGATTTTTATCCCGGCCCCCGGAGTTCCGCAGATCCTGGAGGAATGCGCGGCCCGGGGCGTCAAGGGAGCCATCATCGAATCCGGCGGTTTCGCCGAAGTGGGACCCGAAGGCCGCGCACTGCAGGAACGCTGTCTGGAGATCGCCCGCCGGGGCGGGATACGGCTTTGGGGCCCCAACTGCATGGGCCTGATCGACATCCGGAAAAGATACGTCTTTTCCTTCATCACCCCTGAGGCCTGGGAAGATAACTTAAATCCCGGGGGGGTCTCCCTGATCGTCCAGAGCGGTCTGTTGGCCGGCGGTTTCATGACCACCCTCATGAGCCACAAAACCCTGCGTCTGGCCAAGGCCTGTTCCATCGGGAATAAAAGCGACGTCGATGAAACCGATCTGCTGGAGTATTTTCTGGAGGATGACGACACCCGGGTCATTGCCCTGTACGTCGAGTCCTTTCCCCGGGGACGGCGATTTTTCGAACTGGCCGCCCGGAGAAAAAAGCCCATCGTGGTGCTCAAA
The DNA here is from genome assembly GCA_963743305.1 of uncultured delta proteobacterium. Taxonomy (GTDB): domain Bacteria; phylum Desulfobacterota; class RBG-13-43-22; order RBG-13-43-22; family RBG-13-43-22; genus CAVQSS01. The sequence goes on along the minus strand of CAVUPH010000018.1, from coordinate 89,056 downwards.
GGGGGGAAAAGCGCTGCCGGCGCCCGGGCGGCCGCCTCCCACACGGCGTCACTGGCCGGAAACTTTGAACTGATTCGAGGCGCCCTGGACCAGGCCGGGGTTTATCAAGCCGATGATTTTTTTGAGCTGGTGGATCTGGCCCGGACCCTGGAAATGGATTTTGAAACGTCTCGCCCGAAGGAAGGGAAACCCCGGGTGGCGGTTTTTACTTTCAGCGGGGCGGCCGGGATCGTAACCACCGATCACCTCGAAGCCTCCGGGTTGACGCTGGCCGATCTGGCCCCGCAAACCAAACAGCGGCTGGAAGCATTGTCCCCGCCTTGGATGCCGGTCAGCAACCCGGTGGATTTCTGGCCGGCCATGGAAAAACACGGCCCGGAGATCACCTACCGGGAAGGGCTGGCCGCCCTCTTGGAGGACCCTGGGGTGGACGGAATCATTGTGCATCTCTTCGCCGGGTTCGGCGTCTGGTTCCTCGACATGGAAAAAATACTGGCCGATCTTCCGGAAACCCGCAAGCCGGTGCTCTTCTGGGTCATGGGCCACGAGAAAGGGTTCCATCCCACCCGCCTGTCGGTCGAGAAAAGGGGTTTTCCGGTTTTCAATGAAATTCAGCGGGTGGTCAAGGTCCTGGCCGGGATTTTCAAATTCAGTAAAGTCCGGGAAGCGGCGCCGGTCCTGGCCCGCGAAGTGGACGCCGAAGTGTTTCCCTCCATCAAGAGAAAAGTGGAAGCGTTCCGGGGAACCGTCCTGGATGAAAGGGATTCCAAAAATTTGCTGCAGGAGCTGGGATTGGCCACCGTGCCGGAAATTCCCGTCGAGGACCTTTCAGCCGCCCGGCAAGCGGCCCGGACCTTCGGCTACCCGGTGGTTCTCAAGGGCCGCTCGCCCGGCCTGGTCCATAAGACCGAGGCCGGCCTGGTCCGCCTGGATCTCTACACCCCGGAAGCGCTGCAAAGCGCTTTGGAGGAAATGGCCGACCGGCCTAACCCGCCTACGGCTTTTATTGTCCAACCGCAATTGAAAGGCGACCTGGAATTGATCGTCGGCGTCGTCCGGGATCCTCAGTTCGGTCCGGCGGTCATGCTGGGCCTGGGCGGCGTCCGGGCCGAGGTTTATCGGGATGTGGTCTTTCGACTGGCCCCGGTTACACGGCTGGAAGTGGAGCCCATGGTTTCGGAATTGCGGGGCCGGGCACTGCTGGAAGGCTTTCGCGGGATACCCCCGGTGGATCTGAACCTCCTGGCCGACTGGCTGATCCGTCTGGGTGAACTGGCCTGCCGGGTGGAGGCGATCCGGGAGATCGACGTCAATCCGCTGCTGATCGTCCAAGGAAAGCCGATCGCCGTGGACGCCAGCATTATCCTAAGCTGATCGGCTAAAAGGATCCCTGTCGGCTGGATCGAATTTTTGGCCGATTGACGCTACCCCAGGGCCTGGGCCAGGAGGTTGGAAACCAATCGTCCGAAGGATTGCCTTTCTTGCCTTTGAATCTTCTTTAAATCCTTATAAACTGACTTGACATTTCCCCCGCTGTGCCGTACCATATATGGTACGATTAGGAGGTTCGCCCGGAATGACCATATTATCGGCATCTGAAGCCAGAAAACGGCTCTACAACTTGGTTGACGAAGTGAAGGAAAGTCACGTTCCGGTTCAGATTGTGGGCAAGAGGAGTACTGCGGTACTTGTTTCCGAGGAAGATTGGCGGGCCATTGAAGAGACGCTGTATCTCACTTCCTTACCGGGAATGCGCGAGTCCATCAAGAAGGGCTTGCTGACCCCTGTCGATAAGTGTGCGGAGGAACCGGGTTGGTGAGCTGGCGCCTGGTTTTTACCAAGCAGGCTCAAAAGGACGCCAAGAAGATAGCCCGATCAGGACTTAAGCCGACAGCCTCCCGGTTGTTGGAACTCCTTCGGGAAAGCCCCTATCAGGACCCTCCTCCTTATGAAAAGCTCAAAGGTGATCTCTTCGGTTCCTATTCCCGGCGAATCAACATCCAGCACCGCCTGGTATATCAGGTTTTAGAAGACATCAAGACCGTGAAGGTCATCCGGATGTGGACGCACTTTGAGTAGGAAAAGAGCCTTGGTGGATCAGGCGCTGGGCATAGTTTTCCTGCCGCGGAAGCTGCCTACCACGAGTCAACGCCGCATGAAAAGCCCCACAGAAACCTTAACCAGGAGTAAGCGTCTTGGATCGTAAAGAAATTATTCGTACCTATAGAGAGACCCCCCTTCCAGCGGGGGTGTACCGAGTCCGCAACAATATCCGGATGAAATCGCTTATCGGATCGAGCCCGAATCTTCCGGGAATGCTTAATCGACTTCGTTTTCAGCTAGAGCACGGTTCACACCCGAACCAGGAACTGCGGAAGGACTGGGCCGAATTCGGGTCTGACGCTTTTACCTTCGAAGCCTTGGACCAACTTGCGCCCACGAATGATTCGGACTATGACGCAACGGAAGATCTTCGGGTGCTTAAGCAACTCTGGCTCGACAAGCTCAGGGAAACCGGTGAGCTGCTTTATTAGAAATCGAGAAACGGGAGGCACACCATGGATTTGGATAGAGCCCGGCAGGATTTAGTCGATTATAATTATGTTTCCTGTATGGGGCTGTTACTCTCCAATACCGTCGCCGGTGAATTCTTTAATAGCTACAAATTCACCATCTTCAACAGCGGTTTTCCAAACAGGCGGTTTAATGTCCTCTTCGTGAAGGAGAAGACGTCGAACCCGGAGAAGCTAATAAAAAAAGGCGAGCAGTTTTTTGAACCAGGGAAACTGCCTTTCCGTATCTCGTTCAGATTCGGTCTGGAAAAAGACTTTATCCCTCTGTTGTCTCAAAGAGGCTATCAGGAGGCTCCCTCCGAAACGGTCATGACCCTGTTGGACCTGCCGGATAAAAACGTCTTCCAGAAGGATTTGGATATCCGGCGGATTTCGAGTCCCGAGGAATTAGCCCAGGCTCAGGAAGTCATCGAAAAAAGTTATTCTCTTCCCGCGGGTTCCGGCCCCTTCGTGGTCACCGAGCGATTATTGAAGCTGCCGGATGCGGAACTGTTCGTCGGGTACGCCGACAACCAGCCGGCCTGCACTTCGATGTTGATTAAAACCGGACCGGTGGCGGGGATCTATTGGGTCGCCACTCTGGATCAATTCAGAAACCAGGGTTTTGGAAAGGCCATAACCGTCCAATCTCTGGTAGCCGGGAGGAACAAGGGCTGTACTTTTGCCAGCCTGCAGGCCTCTGCCCTGGGGAAGCCGGTGTATCAAAGAATTGGATTCGATAACCCCTACAACTACCAAAATTACAACTCGCCGGAATAAGCGCAGCAGGCGTCCGACTCAGGGTTTGACCCTCTAGACGCCTGCTTATCGGACTACTCCGCCGCGTGAGGGAAGTAGAGAACAAAGCGGGCGCCCGAGCCGACCGTGCTTTCCACCTGGATCCACCCCTGGTGATCCTCCAGGACCCTCTTGGCAACGGAAAGACCCAGTCCGATCCTTTTAGCGGAGACCCTGGTCGTAAAAAAGGGTTCAAAAATCCTGTCCAGATCTTCTTTCTTTATCCCTTCCCCGGTATCGCTGACCTTGACCGTCGCATAGGCCGTCCCGTTGACCGTCGCTGTACCCGTAGCCACAGATAGCCGGCCTCCGTTAGGCATCGCATCGATGGCATTGAAAATCAGATTCTCGACCGTCACCAGGAACAACTCTCTTTCCCCCTCGATGGGCGGCACGTCTTCCAAGGACCGCTCCAGGGATATGGAGCGTTCTTTACACAGCTCCTCGAAAATCTCCAGGGCTTCCCGGACAATTTCTTTCAGGTCGCACCTCTCCGGGCGGGCGGCCGGGCCCCAGGACAAAGAAAGGACGTTTCGCAATATGTTTTCCAGGCGGCCGACCTCGGCCAGAATAAATTTCGTATACTCCTTTTCTTTAGACCCTTCGGGAATCTTTTTGTCGAGTCTCCTGGCGAACCCTCCGACGGCGGTCAGGGGGTTTCTGATTTTGTCGGCCAAACTGGCGGTTATTCTTCCGAGGGCCGCTTTTTTCTCCGCCTCGGCCAATTCTTCCTTAAGCCGGCTTTTCTCCCTTTCGGCCTGCTGACGCATCATCACGGCTGCCAGGGTGTCGGCCACGGCGGTCAGGAACCTTTCTTCCTCCAACGTTTTTTCGTGGCCTTCTTCGATGAAGATGATGATCAGTCCCAGCGTCTGTCCGGCTAAGGCAATGGGCAGGCAATAATAGCCCTGCGGAAATTCGGCGGGCCGTTGAATTTCCTGTTTTCCATCCCAACGCTCCGTAAGGGCCGACGTACAGGTTGAGATATCTTTCCCGCAAAGGCATTGGCTGAAGGAGATCCTGGCGCTGGGAGGGGGCATTTCAGGAAGGCTCCGCCAGGCCTTTAAAACCAGGACCTCCGCTTCGTTTTCGACCACATAGATGGTTCCCTGGCGTTGGGAGGAAAGGCCGGGGATCATCAAAATCAGGTCCAGTACTCTGTTCAACTGCTCTTCCAGGGAAATCGGCTCCAAGGAAATCTTGAGTACGGAGCTGATCGCCGTCTGGATCCGGTAATTCCGCTCAATCTGCATTTCCGCCTGCTTGCGTTCCGTGACGTCTCTGACCGAGGCAATGACCAGCAATTCCCCGTTCGCCTCGATCGGGCTGAGGCTGATGTCCGCCGGGAATTCGGTCCCGTCTTTTCGGAGTCCATAGATATTCAGGCCGCTTCCCATATTTCGAACAACGGGCTGCGAAAAGTAGTCGGCCAGATTCTTTCTATGGGTGAGGCGATATCTTTCCGGAATCAGAAAGTGCAGGTCTTTCCCGATCAACTCTTCCGCGGGGTATCCGAGCAATTTCTCCGCCTGGGCATTGGTGAGAAGAATCCGGGCCTCTCGATCGACGAAGAACATGGCGTCCGGGGCCGATTCCAGGAGTTTGTCGTATTTGCCCTGGATGGCCTCCCTTTCCCAACCGCACCTTTCGAGTGACTGAAGTTGCCGGCGCATTTTCCCCAGTTCCTGCGATAGTTGCTCTCTGGTCAAACGTTTTTTCATATTATCTCCAATGGCACGGTTATGCCCCTAAGTTTCCGGCCGAGGCCAGGGGTCCTCTTTCACCCGATCGCTGCCAGTTCTCTCCGGAAACCTTGGATTTGCGGATACGCGTTAGTAAAAATTGATGGTTTCGCAAAAAGTCCCCAGCGCTGTCATTGCGAGGAGTGAAGCGACGAAGCAATCCCCAAGAATCAGCTAGTTACCATGGTGGGGATTGCTTCCCCCGGATCAAGTCCGGGGTCGCAATGACAGGGTTTTGGACTTTTTGCGAGGTCGTCAAAATTAGGAAAACAGAAAAATCTTTTTTATTATAAGGCTATTTTTCCATTTTTGGCCAAAAAAAGAATGAGGGCCGGACCTGCTATTTCGCCTCGCCCCGATCGGGCGCGGAGCAACTAAGCCTATGATTTCCAAGCAAAACGGGGGGGGTCCCTACCTGAAGACTTTTAGGGGATGACCTCCGTCAATCTTTGAAGCGACTAAGCCTATGATTTCCTAGCAAAAAGGAAGGGCCCTGCCGGAAGGCTTTTCGGGGATGACCTCCGTCAATCTTCCCTCTTCTATCTTCTATCTTCCATCCGGCCTTTTTCCCCCGCCCTCGCGCCTGAAGACTGACTTTCCCCATCCCGCTTCCCTTAACGCTTAAATAATATAGTTGAAAAAAAGGAAGATACGCGCCATAAGAAAAGGACATCGTATCAAAAAATGAGGTCCCAGAGATTAAATGCGCTACGCAGAAGCACAGCAGAAACTTTTTGCAGAAGTTCATGATGATCTTCCACTCCCTCCTAGAGCTGGGTTTTATCCGGAACTTCGCTACATGGGTTCGAAAAATCGTCTTTTACCTTGGATTTACAGCGTATTGAAATCTTTTGATTTTGACTCCGCGGCTGACCCGTTTCTTGGCAGCGGATGTGTCGCCTATTTGTTGAAAAGCATGGGAAAGAGAGTCATCGGGTCCGATTTTCTCAATTTCCCCACAGTGATAGCAAAGGCTACCATTGAAAATAGCAAAGAGCAGGTCGATACAAAAGTTCTGAACCGTCTGTTATCCACTCGAATAAAATCCCCCGATTTTATTCAACAAAAATTCGCTGGAATATTCTTCGACATAGAAGATCTTAAGTTTCTCGACCGGATTTGCGGGAATCTTGAGCGATTGAGTAATGAATACCAGCAGAATATCGTCCGTACAGCATTGATGCGATCCTGTCTCAAAAAGCAGCCCCGCGGCGTGTTTACAGTCTCGGGCAACTCTTCCAGGTACGATGATGGCCGACGCGATATGAGACTATCCATCGAAGCGCATTTCCTCGAGCAGATACAGGTATTTAATCACCTCATATTCGACAATGGAAAGCAAAATGAAATTTATCACAGAGACGTTTTCGACATACCGCCGAAGGGCGTAGATCTCGTTTATCTTGACCCGCCTTATGTTCCAAGATCAGACGATAATTGCTATGTGAAGAGATACCACTTTCTGGAAGGACTCTCCTGCTATTGGAGAGGACTTGAAATTATGGAGAATACGAAGGTCAAGAAGATCACGAAGCGCTATACGCCTTTCAGCTATCGGCGAACCGCAATAGACGCTTTTAATCGCCTTTTTGATAAATTCAGGCATTCAATTATTGTTTTGTCCTATAGTTCAAATGGTTTTCCAAATTTGGAAGAGATTGAATCCATTATGAATCAGTATAAGGGAAAGGTAATCACTTACAAGAAGCCTCACCGGTATCATTTCGGGACACACAACCATGTCGAGCGGGCTCTGGTTGATGAATTTCTGATAGTCGGGTGCTAAAATGAGGCGAACGCGACAAACTTTGGCTGAGATTTTGGAGTCTCTGCAGCCGCTACAGGTTGATTGGCAGGATGATGTGGCTATTCGAGTCATTGCTTATCTAAGAAATATTCCACAAAAAAAGAAATATGGACCAGCGGACATAAAACGCATTCTTGAAAATAATTTTGATGATGCATTGCTCATCTTTCGTTTATTCCTTGGATTGTCAAAGGACCAGTTCACCCCGATGCTCAGCTCTGCATTAGGAAGCGGCGGTTGTGGAATTAAACGATTTCACGATCATCCGGATGATTTCATTCAAGCATTAGTTGCCCTAGGGGTCCCTCAGTCAATGATGGTCTGCATCAACCGAGTCCCGCACTGGTCAGACACTCTTGAGGAACGGCTCAGGAGTGGACGTGGCAGTGCAATCAGCGGCATGAGGCGCGGTCGCAATCTTGAAAATTTCGTTGAAGAGATTATAAAAATGATATTCAAGGCATACGATGTTCGGTGCAATTTTACCGGCATCTCCGGAACAAAAGCGAAGTGTGACTTTTCAATTCCCGGGCGTGAACTTCCCAAAATAATTGTTGAGGCGAAGGGGTATGCCGCAACCGGTTCAAAAATGACCGATGTTATCGGTGATATCGAAAAAATAATGAGGGCAAAGCGTCACGACACCAAATTACTATTCTTTACAGACGGTTTATCATGGAACCAGCGCCAAAGCGATTTGGCCAAGATAATCAAGTTTCAGAATGAGGGCTACATCGAGCGCATCTATACGTTGAAAATGGCGGATCAATTTGAGGAAGACCTGAAGAGCTTAAAATTGGAATTCGGTCTTTGAATTCTAACAGACGAATAAAAGTCGTTTTCGTGATGCCAACATGAGTTCTAATCCTAGACTCAAGCTGGACGGCGCAAAAGCGCGCCGTTCCTTACCTCCACGTTAGGCCGAAGAGAGATAGGGTACGAACAATGAGCATCAAAATGTCCGCCATAGGGTCGATCGGCACGGCAGTAGCAGTGCTCGTCGCCGCCTGGCAGGTTCGCAAGAGCACTCAACAGGCGAGGACAGATTTCGAGGATGACTTGTCACGCGAATACCGGGAACTAGCCCGGAGTATTCCAGTGAAAGCCCACCTCGGGCAAGAGCTGGGAGAAGAGGAGTTAGAGCAGGCGTTCCCGAATCTATACCAGTACATTGATCTCACCAACGAGCAGATCTTCCTCAGAATGAACGGCCGGACCAGCAAGACTACGCGGCTCAACTGGGAGGACGTAGAGAATAGGGGTCAATTCTTTATTGTTGACATCTTCTGTGCCAATTTGATACAGGGATTCCATGAGTCGACCTTTGCGCATCCGATATCCCGGGGCGGTATATCACGTCACCTGCCGGGGCAATGACCGTCAGGACATCTTCCGGGACGATACGGACCGGACGGAGTTCCTGGATATCCTGGCGGGGTCCCGAACCATCTATAACGTGAAGATATATGCCGGGGTTTTGATGGAGAATCATTTTCATCTGCTGCTGGAGACTCCTTTGGGCAATCTGAACGAATTCATGCGGCGGTTTAACATCACGTATACCGGCTATTTCAACCGCCGGCACCGGCGGGTGGGCCACTTGTACCAAGGCCGATATAAAAGCATTCTGGTAGAAAAAGAGAGCTATCTATCCGAGCTGTCCCGTTATATCCACTTGAACCCCGTCCGGACACGAGAACTGGAATCGGAGGACCCCAAAATCCGCTGGCACTATCTGCTGGACTATCCCTGGAGCACTCTACCGGGATATTTGAATATCAAAGACCGCTGGCCGGGGGTGGATTACGGGTTGGTTTTGGGTGAATTCGGCGGAGACAACGCGAAGGGACGGCGAGGTTATGGAAAACGTATTCGAGAAGACCTCGTCGGGGGTATCGAACTGAAAGGAAAAATAGTCGGCGGGTGTGTTCTGGGCCGGGCGGGTTATATCCAATGGGTCCGGGAAAAACACATTAAGGATCTGCCGATCGGGGATTACAGCGGATATAACGACTTGAAACGCTATCGATCCAAGGAGCAGGTCCTGGAATTGCTGGCAGTGGAAACCGGTTTGAGTTTGGAAGAGCTTAAATCTTCCAAGGGGGACCGGCGCCGGTTGGCCATGGAATTGCTGTATCGGGTAGGCGGATCTGACCGGAGACGAGATCGGAAGCCTTTTCGGGATAGGCGCCAGCGCAGTCAGCCAGGAAAGGAAAAGGCTGGTGTCCCGAATGGCGGAAGATGGGGCCTTGAAAAAGCTGTTTGAGGAACTGTTTTCGAAATGCTCGGTATAGATCCCGGGCCAAGTCGTGAGGCATGGCCCTGGTATGATTTGAAGGGTATGGAAAAGAAGGAATTAAAAGAATAGATATTGACAAAAGGCACACATTGTCGTAAACATATAATATGAATGTCTTTCGATGGGATAATGAAAAAAACGAGATGCTCAGGAAAACTAGAGGCCTTTGTTTTTAACAGGTTGTCGTGCTGATGGAAAGAGGAGATGTTCTCGACACAATAGAACATCCAAACCGGATCGATATCCAGGACAAAACATCGCCATAATCAGGATTGATGACTACGCGGATCTGTTCCTTACACCGAAAAAAGTGAGGAGCTATTTCTCAAGACCATTATCCCCAGTAGAAACGCTACAAACAAGAACGCGAGGGCAAAGAAATGAAAAAAATAGTTTTGGATGTCGAGGAAAAGGATATCCTTGAATCATTGAGCGTGGAGAATGGGTGCTGGTAAAAATTCGAAGCAGGAAATAGGAAGCTTCGGAGGTACGCATGAATTTCCTCTGCAAGATAAGAGAATCAATATTGAATGTCGTCGAAGGACTTCGACCAGTCGTGACCAAGTCATTTGGCACAAAATCGCTAACCCTTCTTACAGATCTGGTATCCAACGGCTCGAAATTCATACGGAATACCGTACGAGCCGAACGTGATCATCAAGAACGATATGGAGTTCATCCTCATGCAGAGGAATACCGGGGGGGTATCGACAACCGACCATCGACGCAGAGAGACGATTAGGTTTTGCCATGATAAAATGGAAATTTTATTGCAGACCTTTGTTTCGTCAGACGTAGGTCCTTTACGAAGCACTCGTCTGACGAACTGTGAGTTCAACGCCAAAATCGCTGAGATTGATCACCCAAATCTCATCGGGTGCCGTTTTCGTGATGAGCAGTTCAGCAAAGCAATTGAGCGCGGCACCATCGCATTCTCAAAAACGAATCTTAAAGAATCTCCAAACGATGCCTATGTAACCATGGGAGCCATCAACGCACTCATTTCGGCCGCTCATAACCAACTGTATGCACTAAAAGTCTGATTGGGGAAACAATGCACTGGAAAGAATCCGACAGGTAAGACCCGCAGATCGAAAAAGCAAAGAGAGGAACTGCTGAAGTTTTGGGACAGGAGTGAAGGACCATGGCATAATCGGGCAAGGAGGAGTTTTTCTCTTCCCCTCCCGCACCACCTAGCATGCGGGTCCGCACTAGGCGTGTTCCGCAGATAGACTACCGAGCCGTAACCGTGTAATGGATGTTTACTCACTGATCTTTGACAGACAGCAACCCTTGATCCTTGAGTCACTTCAAGGCGGGATCATGCCCTTCTGGGTGGCCAGGGTGCGTGAGAGTCGTCAGGAGCCTTTCCGGCTCATCCCGACCGAGATAGCAGTCCGCAGGTGTTCATTAGGATTGTGTTAATCAGCAACGCCCCGGCCACTCGATCCCCCGGACTGGTTCATGGCGATGGTCCAGTTGCCGGGCCTTTTCCATGCCCTGGGTTCGGTCCTTCGTTCGTCGATGGCGAACTACTATGACCTCGGCTGACTCCTGCCCGGTCATTCGGCATCTTTCCAGGCCGGATGCTGTCCAATGTTGACTGGACCGCCTGTCGAACAGGCCTCCCCGGATAAGGACGTGATCTGTCGTTACACAACCGCGGCATTTACCGTGTCTCCTAAACCCGGGGCTTTGTCACGTTGTGCTGACTTACCCGGAGACTGGGCCTTGTATGCCATTTCTATCATCGTCGAGCTCATAGCTTTGCACTCCAGCTTCCTTCGGACGATCCCTCGCGAGATCGCCCTTGCTTTCGGCTAGTATTTATGTTCCTGCTTACGACAGTAACGAGTTTGGCATACAGGGACTTCCTCGACTGAACAGGTCGGGTCCCCCATAAGATCACGCCTATGCCGGGCGTACACCAGACGCTCCACCGGATCGCTAGCGCTCCCGGTGGAACTCTATGTACGCTTTTCTGACCGAAATTTGGGTGAAAAGGATTTTGGCAGAGGAACCATAAACAGTTATTCTTACAAAGGAGGATGTCAGTGAACGTTAAAGATTTGTATCAAAACAAAAAACCGGCTGTTTCCATGGAATTTTCTCCCCCCAGAGACCAAAAAGCGGCTGAATCGTTTTCGGACACTGTGGATAGCCTATCACGGCTGAAGCCGGATTACCTGTCCGTTACATTCGGCGCCGGTGGTTCCACCCGTGAAGGGTCCTACCAGACGGTCAAGCAGTTGATAGCCGACAAACACTTGCCTACGGTGGCTTACATAGCGGGATACGGTCTGGGGCCTGATCAGATTGTCAGCGTTCTGGACGATTATAAAGCGCTGGGCGTCCAAACCATTTATGTAATCAGAGGCGATCAACCCAAAGAAAAGAATTTTACCGCCCATCCGGATAGTTTTGCCCATGCTTCGGATATAATCGCTTTTGTAAAAAAGCGCTATGATTTTATACTTGGATGTGCCGGATACCCCGAAGGGCATGTCGAAGCTCAAAGTCTGGAAAAAGACATCGAGTATCTGAAGCAAAAAGTGGACAACGGCGTGAACTATGTTGTGACTCAGTATTTCTACGACAACGACTATTTTTTGCGCTTCGTTGACAAGTGCCACGCGATTGGCATCGATGTGCCGATTATTCCGGGCATTATGCCGGTGTATACAGTAAAAATGACCCAAATGTTGTCCAAGATATGTGGCTCCAAAATTGTGCCTCAATTGCAGCGTCGTTTGGATGGCGTGGATCAGGCCGACAGTCAGGCGGTACTCCAGGTAGGCATCGATTTTGCCACCGAGCAATGCCAAGGTTTGCTCAAAGAGGACGTGGCCGGACTTCATTTTTACACGATGAACCGAAGCTATTCGACCACAGAAATCATCAATCGATTGAAACAAGACCATCTGTTGTAGACAAATATATCAGTCTAAGCAAAGGATGACGGAGCCGGGCGTTTCCGGTTCTGGTCAAGAGCACCAAAAGGGGTCCTTAACTCGATCGTGTCCCTGGCGGGCCGCTCCGTATTAAATCGGTATTGAAATTAATAATTAATAATTAATTTGTTAATTATTAATTATTGATGAATGCCCGAGTGGTGCCGAGTTCTATTTTCGTACTAAACCCCCATGCCCGCGGGTAGGCACCCGCAAATCATGAAAATATTCGAAATGCGCGTCATTGCGAGCGAAGCGAAGCAATCCCCCGATTGAGCTTGGGGGGCGGAGTAAGCCAACAGGGGGATTGCTTCGCTTCGTTCGCAAAGACAATGGGGCGGCCGGGTTATTCTCATACTAAATGTAGAATGGAAGCCCTCGGTTATAAAGTGGACTTGGAAAAATTACCCGAAGCCGCCTAAAAAGCGGTATTCAAGATTATTTTCGTATTAAGGGGTACCCAGGGATCATGACCGACCGTCGTCGGTGGAATGGTCGATCTGTCGGTTCTCGTGTTTTTGAACTGCCCGCTTTTTGTTTTTCCAGATATCATCCAGATGAAAGACCTGAACGCGGTGATTCCGCTGGTCGGCGACCAGGATGCTATTGTAAAGGGGGCTGTAGTGAAGGCCGTCCGGTGAATTGAATTGGCCCGGCCGGATGCCCAACCCCCCGCCGAAGGAATGAACCGGCCGGCCTTCCGGGTCAAAGACTTCGATCTTGCCCCCGGTTTCATCCATCGCGTAGAGGTACCCCAGATTATCAAACGTCAATCCTTCCACTTCTTTGGCAAACATCCCCGGTCCGAAACCCTTTTTGCCGATTGTCCCGAGGTGCGCCCCCTCGGCGCTGAAGCGCTGGATGCGGGAATTCTTTTCGTCGGAGACATAGACTTCCTGCTGTGGCGGGGGGCCGACAGCCACTGACTCGATCATTTCCATTCGTCCGGCATCAGGGTTTAAGATTCCGAATTTCCGGACAAAGGCGAAATTTTCGTCGAAAACCTGAACATCGTCCCGGGTCCCGTCGGCAACGTAGAGATTACCCTTTTCATCCAGGGCCAGGCCCATGGGTTCCTGAAATTCCCCGTCACCGTTTCCCTGGCGTCCGAAAGCGGTCAGAAATTTTCCATCCGCATCGAAGACCTGGATGCGGAAATTGCCCTGGTCGGAGACGATGATGCGCTGCTGCCGGTCAATGACGACACCCGTGCACAGGTTGAATTGGCCCGGTCCTTCGCCCGATTCCCCGAAAGACTTTAAAAACCGGCCGCCGCCATTAAAAAAGCTGATCCGATTATTCCCCTTGTCGACGACCAGGATCCGGCCCCGGGCATCCACCCAGACGCCGTCGATGGTCTCGAACTCGCCCGGACCCGTTCCGGCCTTCCCAAAGACCAGCGCCGTATTGACATCCGCCGCCTTCGGTCGCGCGGGTTCTTTTTGCGTCACTTTCGCTTTCTTCACCGCGGCTTTCTTCTGGGCAGCCGACGCCGGGTTAATGATGAGACAGATCCCGATGAAAACCAGCCCGACCAGTTTTCCCCATTTGATCTCCATACTTGGTACCCCTTTCCTCTAAAAGCCTTCTCCTAAATTTCGATCTTCCCTTTTCAGTGAGTCCATTAGAAACGATGTCTCGCAAAAAGTCCAAGAACCTGTCATTGCGAGCGAAGCGAAGCAATCCCCCCCATGGTAACCGGCTGATTCTTGGGGATTGCTTCGTCGCTTCACTCCTCGCAATGACGGCGCTGGGGACTTTTTGCGAAACCATCAAAAATGACGGTTTCGTAACCGAGAAAAGAGTTACCGAACCGTCAAGTGCTTGTATTTAGGCAGAAGGCGCACCGGCTTTTTCAAGGCATCCCTCCGGAAGGGCTCGGCCAGGACCTTTTCGCCGCCTTCAATCAGCGCGTTGATCACGCAGGGCCGGTTGGACTTGACGGCCTCGCGCACCACCTCCGGCACGTCCCGGTAGTCCTCCACCCGAAAGCCCTTGGCCCCCATATCCTCCGCCAACCGGGCGTAATCCGGGTTGTCCGGCAGGTTAGCGCCCACAAAACGGTTATCGTAATAATCGATCTGATTTTTCTTCTCCGCCCCCCACTCCTGGTTATTGGCCACCACGGCGATCACCGGGATATTTTCCCGCACCGCCGTCATGACTTCGGCCAGGCCGCTGATCCCGTAGGCTCCGTCTCCCTGGAAGGCAAAGACCGGGACCTTGGGCCGGCCGATCTTGGCCCCCAGGGCGGCCCCGTAGGCAAAGCCGCAATTACCCCAGCTCAGGGCGGCCAGATGCTGCCGGACGTCGTTGAACTTCAGATAAGCATTGCACATAGAGGAATTATTGCCGATGTCCGTGGTGACGATGGAACCCGGGGGGATGGCCCGGGACAGCTCCCATAGAAATCTCCGGGGGTGCATCAGTTTGGCTGTGGAGGAAGATTCCTTCCGTAATTCCTCGGACCAGTCCCGTTTCTCATTTTCCAACTCCCGCAGGCGTTTTCGATTAATTTTCATCTCCGGTTTGCGGGTTTTGAGCAGCAGGATCATTTCACGGGTGAATTCCTTCACTTCCGCCGGGCTGGCCACGTCCACTCGCCGACTGAGGCCCAGGACCCGGGCATTCACGTCCACCTGAATAAGCTTGGCCTGTTTAGGCCAATAGTCCAATCCGTACTGGGGCAGGGTGCCGAAGGGGCCCAGGCGGGTGCCCAGGGCCAGGACCACATCGGCTTGGGCTAAGGTCCGCATGGCCGCCTTGGAGCCGCAGTAGCCGATGGGCCCCACGGCCAGCGGATGGTCCCCCGGGAAAGTGTCATTGTGCAGATAGGTGTTGGCCACCGGGGCGCCGAGGTACTCGGCCAGGGCCATTACTTCTTCCAGCGCGTTCCCCTGGGAGACCCCGCCTCCGGCCAGAATGACCGGGGTTTTGGCCTTGAGCAGCAGCCGGGCGGCCGCTTCCAGGGCCTCCCGCGGTCCGCTGCCCCGGGAGACGGTCAGCGTGGGGTAGATCTCATCCTCGCACAAACCGTAAAAGTAATCGCGGGGGATATTGAGCTGGGCCGGTCCGTTTTCCAATTTGGCCAGATAAAACGCCCGGCGGGCCAACTCGGCCATTCGCTCCGGCCGATTGACGCGCACCTGGTAGACCGTCTGCTCCTTGAACCAGGCCATCTGGTCCAGTTCCTGAAACCCGCCGGTCCCGATCCCCAGGGAACCCGTTTCCGGGGTGATGGCCACCACCGGCGAGTGGGCCCAGAAGGCGGCGGTGACGGCGGACACGAAATTGGCCACCCCCGGGCCGTTCTGGGCGATGCAGACCTGGGGCCGGCCGGTCACCCGGGCCAGGCCGTCAGCGGCGTGGGCGGCGGCCTGTTCGTGGGCCACGGAAACAAAGCGGATTCCCGCCGCCGGGAATAAATCCAGGGCATCCATGAAGGCCGAACCCACGATCCCGAATACTGTTTTTACCCCCTCGGCCACCAGGGTCTCGACCAGCGCTTCGCTGGGGGTCATTCTTTGCTTGGGCATGATTCTTACCTCCTCATTCTTTGATCCACTTCATCAAACTGTTAATCGATCCAATCAAAGGTGCGGGTGACAGCCTTCTGCCAGCCGCGATACAGCCGATCGCGCTCTTCCTCTCCCATCCGGGGTCGCCAGGTTTTATCGGCCTGCCAGTTCCGGCGCAGTTCTTCCAGGTTGGACCAGAAGCCGACCGCCAGGCCGGCGGCATAGGCCGCCCCGAGGGCGGTGGTTTCGGAGATCCGGGGACGAGTCACCGGGACCTGGAGGATGTCCGCCTGGAACTGCATCAGGAGCTCGTTGCGGACCATCCCGCCGTCCACTCTCAAGGAGCTCAACCGAACGCCGCTGTCTTTATTCATCGCCTCCAGCACTTCGCGGGTCTGAAAGGCCGTGGCTTCCAGGGCGGCGCGGGCGATATGCCCCTTGTTCACGTAGCGGGTCATCCCGACGATAGCCCCCCGGGCGCTGTCCTTCCAGTAAGGCGCATATAAACCGCTGAAGGCCGGCACGAAGTAGATGCCGCCGTTGTCGTCCACGGAGCCGGCCAGCGCCTCCACTTCGGCGGACTGCCCGATCAGGCCGAGGTTGTCCCGCAGCCATTGCACCAGCGCGCCGGTTACGGCAATCGAGCCTTCCAGGGCATAGACCGGGGGTTGTCTTCCCAGTTGGTACCCCAGCGTGGTCAACAGGCCGTTGTTCGAAGGCACCGCGGTTTCTCCGGTGTTGAGCAGCATGAAGCAACCGGTGCCGTAAGTATTTTTGGCCTCACCCGGGGAGAAGCAGGTCTGCCCGAAGAGGGCGGCCTGTTGATCGCCCAGAATCCCCGACACCGACACGCCTTGCCCGGTGACGCCGTAGACCTCGCTCGAGGAAACGATCCGCGGCAGCAGGGCTCGAGGCACCTTCAGTTCGCGAAGCAGGTCTTCATCCCAATCCAGGGTCTCCAGGTTCATCAGCAGGGTCCGGCCGGCGTTGGTCACATCGGTGACATGAGCGCCGGTCAGGTTCCAGACCAGCCAGGTGTCGATCGTCCCGAACAATAAATCGCCGTTTTCGGCCCGCTCCCGAGCGCCGGGAACCTGGTCCAGCAGCCAGAGGATTTTCGGGCCCGAGAAATACGTGGCCAGCGGCAGGCCGGTTTTGGGGCGGAAGCGGTCCTGCCCGCCCTGCCCGGCCAGCTCGGCACAGAGGCCGGCCGTGCGCGTATCCTGCCAGACCAGGGCATTGTGGATCGGCCGTCCGCCGGCCTTTTCCCAGATCACCGTCGTCTCCCGCTGGTTGGTGATACCGATGGCGGCCAGGTCACCCGGTTCGGCCCGGACCGAGTCCAGGGCCTCGGCGAACACCCGCTGGGTCCGATCCCAAATCTCGACCGGGTCATGCTCCACCCAGCCCGGTCGCGGATAAATCTGCCGGTGCTCCTGTTGGGCCCCGGCCTTCGGTTGTCCCGCCCGGTCAAAAAGAAAACAGCGGGTGCTGGTGGTCCCCTGATCGATGGCGGCGACATATTTCATCGGGAGGCCTCCTTTTTTTAGAAAAAGTAACTTTTTTCCATTTTTTTTAAAAGACGAAAATG
Source organism: uncultured delta proteobacterium (assembly GCA_963743305.1). GTDB lineage: Bacteria > Desulfobacterota > RBG-13-43-22 > RBG-13-43-22 > RBG-13-43-22 > CAVQSS01. The sequence continues at coordinate 71,798 of CAVUPH010000018.1, read as the reverse complement.
GTATTCTCCATCAATTTAATTTTTAAGGAGGGCTCTCATGGCCAAATCAATGGACGCCAAGAAGGACGCAAAAAAGAAGCCGACCAAAACAGCCAAAGAAAAGAAGAAGGCCAAGCAGGAAAAAAAGAAGAAATAGGGGCCTGGCCCGGCAAAGGGAAATTGCCCCTCCGCTCCCGGCCCTCCTGAGGGCAGGGAGCGGGGGGGCCTCCCCCTTTCATCACCTCATCACGCTTTTCCCGCCATCATTCCCGGCCCGCCAAGATATCCTACCTTATCCCTTAATACGAAAATAGAGGTTGGTGGTTATTCCCGCCCCCTTGAAATCCCCCTAAATCCCCCTTTGAAAAAGGGGGAGGGGAAATTTTCATGCTTCGTGGGTGCTTGCCCCGAGCATGGCCGGGTTTAATACAAAAATAGAACTCGGCACCACAAGGCAAATAATAATGGCTAATAATGAACATATGAAGCGTTGGGGGAAATCTTTGGCGAAGGTGCAGGTGGACGTGTCCAGGCTCCATAAAACCGACCTAACGCTGATGCCTTTTTTGCAGTTCCAGAGGTCGATGATCGGAGAAACGGGAAGGGCGAAGTCGTAATCAGCATGGCCTTTCGAAAATACATCAGCCGCCCCCTTGACGCTTCAGGATAATTTCCCATCCGTCCGATCGAGCAAGGCGTACTACCGGCAGCGAGGTATCGATAAATACCCTCACCCCTGACGGATGAATTCAGCCATGGAGACGCCGCGGGCCATGGCCAACTTCTTGACCATCTTGGCCTGATCATCCGTCAATTGAATCTGTGTTCTGACCATACGCACGCCGGTACAGCAACTATTACATTATGATTACATTTTTCCGGGCGAGCTGTCAATCAGGCTTTATACCCTCCCAGATTAGCCAAGGCAATGCTTCCCGGGCTGATGACCGTTGGATCGGTCATGACGTTGATGCAGGCCGTTTTCCCCGAGGCAAAGGCCTCCTCCAGTGCCGGCCGGATGGCCGCCGGCTGCTCCACGAACAGGCCCAGTCCGCCCAGGGCCTCCACCATTTTGTGGTAATCCACCTTCCCGATAAAGGTGCCGTCCGGGATGGCCCTCCCGATCTTGATTTCCTGGCTGTGCCGGATCATGCCCCAACCCAGGTCGTTGTTGATGACCACCACGATGGGCAATTGTTTTCGAAGGGCCGTCTCAAACTCCATGAAATTGAAGCCCACCGACCCGTCGCCGGTCAGCAGGCAGACCCGTTTATCAGGATTCAGGAGCTGAGCGGCGTTGGCAAAGGGCAGTCCCACGGCCAGGCAGCCGAACAGACCATAGTCCAAATAATGACCGGGACGACGGACCGTCCGGGTCATCCCCATCCAGGTGGTGGTGTCTCCGCCGTCGGCCACGACGATGTCCTCCTCCCGGTTCATGAAGTCGTCGACCTCCCGGGCCAGCCGTAAGGGATGGATGGGGACCTGATCGCCTTCCCAGGTGGGTCGGGTCATGGCCTTGTTGTCGGCTTCCGATTTCTTGAGCTCGTCTATCCAGCCGGCGAATTGCCGGCGCAGGCTTTCGGCCGCGCCCTGTTGATCGACCAGACGGTTCAATTCGGTCAGCAAAGCCCGAACGTCGCTGACCACCGGTAGGTCCACCGCCCGATTGCGCCCCAGCTCCTCCCCTTGGATATCCACCTGGACCAATTTGGCCTGGGGATTGAAGACCTCACCGAAAATATAAAAGAGGCTGAGGCGGTTACCCAGGAGAATAACCAGATCGGTATTCATAAAAGCAAAAAAACCGGCCCCGGGTCGAATGGCCAGCGAAGATTCAAAGCACAGGGGATGGGTATCCGGGATAGTCCCCCGTCCCAGCCCCGCGGTAAAGACCGGCAAACCGGTTTTCTCTATAAATTCGACCAGGGCCTTTTCGGCCCCGGAATACCAGGCCCCGCTTCCGGCAATGACCAACGGCTTCCGGGCCTGACGAATCATATCCATCAAAATAGCCGCCTGGTCCGGATCGGCCGGGTGGGACTCCACGTCGGTTCTTCTTTTCTTGGCCTGGTAGGGGTCCACCGAGCCGTTTAATATATCAATCGGCAGCTCCAGGTAAACCGGCCCGGGACGGCCGCTGCGGGCCGTGCGGAAAGCCATATCGATATATTCCGGGATCCGTTCGGTCCGTTGGCAGACCAGGGCCTTTTTGACCATGGGCTCAATTACCGGGAGCTGACGCATATCCTGGAGGTCCAATTTTTCACAACTGTCGATCCCCACGCAACCGGAGATCAGGACCAACGGGGTATTGGCCAGATAGGCGCTGGCCACGGCGGTCAGCGAATTCGTAAAACCCGGCCCGGCCGTGACCATGGCCACCCCGGGTTTTCGGGTCAGCCGGCCATAGGCCTCGGCCATGAAGACCGCCGCCTGTTCATGCCGCGTGTCAAACAGCCGGACCGCTGAATTTTCCAGGTACTGATAAATCGGGGTGATGTGCCCCCCGCTCAAGGTGAAAACATATTCCACCTTTCTTTCGATTAGCGCTTCAGCGGTAAGCTGACCGCCGGAAATATTCGCCATATTCAACTCCTTTCCTTTATCCTCGATCCTTTATCCTGCTTTTACAGTTCCATCAACTGACCGCCGGTCACATTGACGGCCTGGCCGGTCATATAGGAGGACTCCCGGGAGGCCAGAAAGGCGACCAGGTTGGCCACTTCCTCCGGCGACCCGATACGGCGCAAGGGGATGGTCTGGCACATGGCCTGTTCCCGCTCCTCGCTGGTACAGGAATAGAACTGCGCTTCCAGACCGAATCGCCACTTTTCCAGATCGGTCATCACCTGGCCGGGGCAAATGGCGTTCACCCGGATATTCATTCCGGCCAATTCCTGGGCCATGACCTTGGTGAGCATGATCAAACCGGCTTTGGCCACAGCGTAGGCCCCGTTGAACAAGGGCGGGACCTTGCCGGCCCGGGAAGCGGTGTTGATAATGCTTCCCCCGCTATTCATCATCAAAGGGAGCACCGCCCGGGTCACCCGGAAGACGCTGTGCAGATTGACGTCAATCGTCTTCAGCCAATCGGCTTCGTTATAGGTATGAAATAAATTGGGAACACCGAAGGAGGCGCCGGCATTATTGGCCAGCACATCGATGCGGCTGAACCGCTCTTTAATTTTTTCCATCATCCTCTGGATGGATTCATTGGCGGTCACATCCACTTCCACCCCCAGGGCCCCCACCCCATATTCCGCCGAGGCTTTTTGAACAAGCGCTTCCAGTTCTTCCCGGGTCCCGGTCTTGACCGGTCCGTTACCCGCCCCCTCGCGGCCCAGATCGGCCAGGATAATATTCATTCCCGAGGCGGCCAGTTTCCGGCCGATGGCATAACCGATTCCGGTCTCCTTACCCGCTCCAGTCACCAACGCCGTCTTACCTTTCAAATCACTATACATGGGCTTTCCCTTCCGCTCTAAATAAATTCAAAGCTATAAATCTGATTGTTTCGCAAAAAGTCTCCAGCGCTGTCATTGCGAGGAGTGAAGCGACGAAGCAATCCCCAAGAATCAGCTAGTTACCATGATGGGGATTGCTTCGCTTCGCTCGCCATGACAGGGTTTTGGACTTTTTGCGAGGTCGTCAAATCTATTTCCTTTCGCTCCGCTCCGGGTGACCGGCATTGCACGGTCCCTGTAATCCTGAGTCCTTCTCTTGTCATCCTGAGTCCTTCTCTTGTCATCCTGAGCCCTTCGCCTGCCGTCATCCTGAGCAACGCGAAGGATCTGGGTTTTCGGCTCAGGATAAACTCCGCGAAGGATCTGAGCTATACAAAACCCCTGATAAAAAAGGACACAATCCATCGCTCACCTTAAATCAAAAAAGCTGCGGAGTGTCAACGAAAGAAATTTCGGTTCATTGCAATCCTTTTCCCCTTTGTGATACACTTATCTTAATATTTACAAGGAGTGGCTACCCTATGAACCTGCGCATCGCCCTGTCCCAGATCAACACCACCGTGGGTGACCTTCCGGGAAATCGCCGGAAGATCGAAGAACAGTTGGAATTGGCCCGCAGGCAGGAAGTGGACCTGGTGGCCTTTCCGGAAATGGCCGTCAGCGGATACCCGCCCGAGGACCTGTTGCTGAAACCGGATTTTGTTTATGCCGCCCGGCAGACCCTCCTGGACCTCCTGCCCCAGACGAAAGGGTTAGTGGCCGTTATCGGCGGTCTCTGGGTGGAAGACGATCTCTATAACAGCGCCCTGGTCGCGGCCGATGGTCGGATCCAGGCGGTTTATCATAAGCAATTACTTCCCAATTACGGGGTTTTTGATGAAAATCGCTACTTTAAGGTGGGGCAAAACAATGTCGTCTTTCGATGGGGCGAGGCCTGTTTCGGGGTCAGTATTTGCGAAGACCTCTGGTACCCGGACGGCCCGGCCCGGGAACAGGCCGGCCCCGGCGGGGCCCAACTGCTGATCAATATCTCCTCCTCACCCTTCTACCTGGGCAAGGGAGGCGATCGGGAGCGGATGCTGGCCACCCGGGCGGCGGACAATCGCTCCTATCTGGTCTATTGCAACCTGGTGGGCGGCCAGGATGAACTGATCTTCGACGGGCAGAGTCTGATCTTCGGACCCCAGGGGGAAATTCTGGCCCGGGCGGCCCAATTTGAAGAAGATTTTCTGGTGGCCGATCTGGACCTGACCGAAGTCTTTCGCTGGCGTCTATTTGATCCGCGGCGGCGAAAGCAGCCCCGAGAGGATAGCGGTTCCCTGCGGGAGATCCTTCTCCCGCCTCTTCCCCCGGCTTCCAAAACGGTCTCCGCCGTTCCTAAAAAGCAAGCCCCTCTGCCCCGTACCGCGGAAGGCTACCAGGCCCTGGTTTTAGGAACTAGAGACTATGTGCGCAAGAACGGATTCAAGGAAGTGGTGCTGGGTCTTTCCGGCGGGGTGGACAGTTCCCTGACCGCCGTCCTGGCCGCCGACGCCCTGGGGCCCGCGCGGGTGCACGGCATCGCCCTGCCCACCCGCTTTTCCTCTTCCCATAGTCTGGAAGACGCCGAGCAATTGGCCCAAAATCTCGGCATTCATTTTTCCGTCATTCCTATCGACGCCCTTTTTCAAACCTACCTGGAAGTCCTGAATCCCCATTTTCAAGGGCTGCCGGAGGAACTGACGGAAGAAAACCTGCAACCCCGAATCCGGGGAACGATCCTGATGGCCCTTTCCAACAAGTTCGGCTGGCTGGTGCTGACCACCGGCAATAAAAGCGAGACCGGCGTGGGCTATTCCACCCTGTACGGGGATACGGCCGGAGGATTCGCCGTGTTAAAGGATGTGCCCAAGATCCTGGTCTACGAACTGTGCCGTCACCGGAACCAACTGGCCGGGAAAGAACTCCTGCCCCGACGGGTCCTGGAAAAGCCTCCTTCCGCGGAGCTTCGCCCCGATCAGAAGGATTCCGACTCCCTGCCCGAATACGACCTGCTGGATCCCATTCTTCAAGCCTATGTGGAGGAAAGCTGTTCGGTGGAGGAGATGGTCCGGCGGGGATTTGATCAAGCCATGGTGGAAAAGGTAATTCGCCTGGTGGACCGCAACGAATATAAACGCCGCCAAAGCCCGCCGGGCATCAAAATAACCACCCGGGCCTTCGGCAAGGACTGGCGGCTGCCGATCACCAACCGCTATCAGCGGTGAATGAAGAGACCCGCGCTGTCACCCTTTTCAATCAAAAGGCAAACATTTTTTGTAGCGTGGAAATTACTTCGATTTGAATTCGAGGATCTACGGTCCCTTGTTTCTTAATAAGCCGCGATTTATCGAACGTACGAATAAAAATTCAGACCGGCCCCTTGGAGCGAGGAGATCATCATTCTTCACAGCGACTGGCCCCTGAAAGCCAAAATATCCCATATCTTAAACAGTTAATGATAGTTAGCTTACCGAATATCCTGCTTGACACCTTATTTTTTTTTAAATATGGTGAATTGCTTTAATAAAAAAGCAGGGCTCGACGCTTAGGCGCGAGGTGCAGGGCGTATGGTCCAAGGTGCAAGGTTTGGCGAAAACCATTTTTATGTTTCGGGGTACCCGCCCTGGGCATGAGGATATAAGATAGAAATCCATCTGTTATAAAGAGGCCCTTATGAAAAAACCACTCTGGGAACCGTCCGCCGAGCGAAAAAAACAAGCTAACCTGACCCGCTTTATCCAGTGGGTCAACCGGAAATTCGATAAGGACTTTGAGGACTATCCGGAATTGTACGAGTGGTCCATCACCGAGATCCCGGATTTCTGGGCCGCCTTTTGGGAGTTTGCCGGAGTCCAGGCCTCCCGGGGTTATGACCGGGTGGTGGACGATCCGGGCAAGATGCCCGGGGCGAAGTGGTTTGAAGGGGCCCGGTTGAACTTTGCCGAAAACCTGCTCCGCTATCGGGACGACCGAGTGGCCCTGATTTTTAAGGGCGAGGTGCAGGAACCGCGCCGAATCACCTATGCCGAGTTGTACGCTCAGGTAGCGGCCTTGGCCCTGTCCCTGCGGCTGGAGGGTATTCAACCCGGGGACCGGGTGGTGGGCTTCATGCCCAATATGATGGAAACCATCATCGCCATGCTGGCCGCCGCCAGCCTGGGCGCCGTCTGGTCTTCCTGCTCGCCGGATTTTGGGATCAAGGGGGTCCTGGACCGTTTCGGCCAGATCGAACCCAAGGTCCTTTTCACCGCCAATGGCTATTCCTATAACGGCAAGTCCTTTGATTCGCTGGCCCGGGTTGCCGATATCATTTCGCAGCTCCCTTCCATCCAAAAGGTGGTGGTGGTCCCCTACACCGAACAGCGGGCCGACCTGGGACCCATCCCCAACGCCGTCCATTATCAGGATTTTCTTACCCCGGTCGATCACCCGGAAATCAACTTTGTACAGGTCTCGGCCGATCATCCCCTATATATCATGTATTCCTCCGGGACCACCGGCCTGCCCAAGTGCATGGTCCAGGGGGTAGCGGGCATATTGGTCCATCACCTCAAGGAGCTTATGCTCCACACCGATCTGAAGCGGGAAGACACGATTTTTTATTTCACCACCTGCGGTTGGATGATGTGGAACTGGCTGACCAGTTCCCTGGCCGTGGGGGCCACACTGGTACTGTTCGACGGTTCGCCTTTCTACCCCGACCCGGGGGCCCTCTGGAAACTGGCCCAGGATGAAAAGGTAACCGTTTTCGGGACCAGCGCCCGCTACCTGGCCGCCATCGAGAAGGAGGGCTTCAAGCCCGGATCACGATTCGACCTGACCCCGATGAAGGCCATTCTCTCCACCGGTTCCCCGCTCCCGGCTGAAAGTTTTCACTACGTCTACCGGGACATCAAGCCGGATGTCCAGTTGGCCTCCATCGCCGGGGGAACGGATTTAAACGGCTGCTTCGGCCTGGGCAATCCCCTCGGCCCGGTCTACGAGGGGGAGCTGCAGTGTCGGGGTCTGGCCATGAAGGTCAAGGCCTATGACACCGAAGGAAAGGCGGTGATCGGCGAACAGGGGGAACTGGTTTGCGAAGCCCCTTTCCCCTCCATGCCGCTCTATTTCTGGAAAGATCCCGATAACGAAAAATATTTGAACGCCTATTTCCGGGTCTTTCCCAACATCTGGACCCATGGGGACTTCATCGAGATCACCGAAAACGGCGGGGTGATCTTCTACGGGCGTTCGGATGCCACGCTGAACCCGGGCGGAGTGCGCATCGGCACCGCCGACATCTACCGCCAGGTGGAGACCCTGGAGGAGATCGCCGACAGCATCGTCATCGGCCAGGACTGGGACAACGATGTCCGCATCATTCTTTTCATCAAACTGGCCCCCGGAGTGGAATTCAATGAGACCCTGGCTAAAAAGATCAACAAAACCATTCGGGAAAACACTTCTCCCCGCCATGTACCGGCCAAGATCATCCCGGTGGCCGACATTCCCTACACGATCAATATGAAGAAGGTGGAGTTGGCGGTTCGTAATGTGGTCCACGGCAAACCCGTAACCAACCGGGACGCCCTGGCCAATCCCCAGGCCCTGGAGCTGTACCGGGACCTGCCGGAGTTGAGGGTTTAGTACGAAAATTGAACCCGGCGCCACTCGAACATTCATCAATCAACTAATAATGGATAATTATGAATGTCAAAAACTTAGGCTTATGTCTGCCCCTTTATTTTCATGCTTCGAGGTTCCCGCCCAGGGCATGGGCGTTCGATCGAATTCGTCTAATTCATTTCTAAAAAGAGAACCTGAGCGATGACCCTATCCCCTAACTCCCATTCATCCGAGCTTAAGCCCCGCGTCCCCTCCCGGGAAGAGTGCCTGGCCCTGATGGCAGACCAGGGTATGCTCCCCAATATCCGCAACCACAGCCTGCAGGTGGCCCGGGTGGCCCAGGTCCTGGCGACCCATTTGCCGTCCTCCAACCCTCCCCTGGATCTGGCCCTTTTGGAAGCCGGGGCGCTCCTCCATGACATCGCCAAGACCGAGTGTCTGAAAACCAAAAAAAAACATACCGAAATCGGGGCCGATTTTTTACGGACCCGCGGTTATCCGGAAGTCGCCGAAATCGTCGCCCAGCACGTCAACCTGGATGAGGGGCAATCCCGAAATCACCGAATAACCGAAATAGAGCTCGTTCATTATGCCGATAAACGGGTCTTGCACGACGAAATCGTTGACCTGGAGACCCGGTTTCGCTATCTGCAGGAGCGTTATGGCCGCACCCCCGAAGACCAACAACGAATCGCCGCCCTCCTGGAAAGCTCCTTTAACCAGGAAAAAAAAATATTCCGGGACCTCCCCTTCTCTCCCTACGGATTATACGCCAGATGACCTGGATCGTATCCGCTGGCAATTGAAATGGCGCCCTCTTGACCTGCCTTGATGTCTCGCCTAACCAGCTTGGTGCTTTCAATCGCCATTGGCCCCTGCAACCGCTTCTTATCCAATATCCGGCATCAGCTCTATTGCACCGACTTCTACCCCGACAACCCCCCACCTTCCCCTTCTGGCCCTGCATTGGCGGGGCCGCCGCCATTTCCTTTGCCCCCATTTTTGTCCGGATCAGCGAGGTCGGTCCTCTGGCCACGGCCTTCTGGCGTCTGCTGCTGGCCTGGCCCGCCCTCTGGCTCTGGACGATCCGTGATCAAGGGCGTCAACGTCTCGGACAGGCGGCCTCTCCCGGTAAAGCGACTATCTGCGGTTGTCTCTGGCCGCCTTATTTTTCGCCGGTGACCTATCCTCTGGCATGGTCTCCTTGCGTCTCACCTCCGTAGCCAACGCCACCCTGCTGGTCAATTATGCTCCTCTCTGGGTAACGTTAGGCGGCTGGTGGCTGTTTAAGGATCGAATCAAAAAAGTTTTTTTAGTCGGTATGCTTTCGGCTCTAGCCGGCGCCACCCTGATTGTGGGCGGAAGCCTCCAACTCCGTCTGGAACAGGTGTGGGGAGATCTTCTGGCCCTGATCGCCTCGATATTTTATGCCGGGTATCTTTTATCCATCAAATATCTCCGCCGGGATTTTTCCACGGCGATCATCATGAATTGGACCACCGCCGGTTCGATGGTCCTGCTCCTTCTGGGTCACCCGGGTATCCGGAGAAAATTTTTTCGCCCTTTCTTTCCAGGGCTGGCTGGTCCTGATCGGCCTGGCCTTAATCTCCCATGTGGCCGGCCAGGGCCTGATTACTTTTTCCCTGGCCCAACTGCCCGCCTCTTTTTCCTCAGTAACCCTTTTGCTCCAGCCGGTTCTGGCCGCCCTGTTTGCCTGGGTTCTTCTCCGGGAAGGACTGGAGCACTGGCAGGTCCTGGGCGGCCTGTTGGTCCTGTTGGGGATTTTCCTGGCCCGAAAGGCCGCAGGCTAACCCGAGGGTCATACCCCTGGTTCGCCCTTTTGGCTACGTGGGTACAATATAGCGCAGAACAATCCCGAATTGGTCCTCCTTGGCCGACGCCCCTGGGGATTAAACCGCCAAAAGGGCGAAGCGTCTTATACCCTAACAGCCTTCCGAGCCAATCGGCGCTTGAATCGAATCGATCTCAACCTTTTTTGTAATTCTGATGGATTCACGCCCGTCCTTGACGCCTGAAGGATCCCCCGGGCCGTCCCTGAGCTGAAAGCCGAGATTCTTCGTAAAAATTTTCTGCCTCAGGGTGCCCATCCCAGATTGGCCAATTTTCAGTTGGTTTATAATTTTTGATTCAACTAATTCTCAGAGCGATGGATGTAAGAATCCAGCTATTTGCCTTTTTGGCCCGAACAAAGAATTTTGTACAAGTCTTCTTCGCTGGAGTTCTTTCCAATCGGCTGGCGGGTTACGAACTCCTCCAAAAAACAAGCCTGCGATCCATTCCCGATCTCTCGCTGCTGATCATCGTAATCGGCGATCGACAAGAGCTGATAGGTGCGATCGGCGCAATGGAGGGCCATCCGGACCCGGGTGGACTCGTAGCGTTCCAACGCGGATTTAGGGATTTTCGTTTGAGCCATTTCCCGGGTCCGGTATTTTTTTCCTTCCGGGGTGGCAATCCAGTTGGCCCAGACGTGAACCACGTCCGGTTCCGGACGGAGCACCCGATCGGGATCATAGAGGCAAAAAAAGTATTCATTGGCGCTGTAAAATTTCCAATCCACGCCCCAGACCGTGGACGCAGGAAGCAGCAGCAGTATCAAAGAAAAGGCTAACCAAAAATATTTTAATTTTCGGCTGGAAATCCGAAAATCGAAAATCGAAAATCGAAACGTTTTTGTTTTGATCATTTGGATTTTGGACCTTTGTGCTTATTTCGGCCTGCGACGAGCCCTTCGACAAGCTCAGGGCCTTGAGTTTACCGAAAGGCTCAGCCGAGTCGAATTCGTGCTTCGAATTTCGGATTTATACTAACTTGTTCATCAAAGTGGTAGGGATAATTTCTTGCCCGGATCAGTCCACCGCCTGGGCTTCCAGTTCTTCCAACCGTTGGAGGGCTTTCGCCCAACGCTCGGTCAGGGTCTCAATTTCCTTCTGAAGCCGTCCATACCCTTGCTGGGCTTCCTGAATCCCCGTCCCCTGGCGGTAGAATTCCGGATCGGCCAGGATTTCCCCCAGTCTTTCTTTCTCGGCGCCGGCCCCGGCTAACCGCCCTTCCAGCTCTTCGATTTCCTTTTTAAGGGGCGCTTTTTGTCTAAACAGGGCGTTGCGCCGCTCCGCCTCCTGCCGCTTCTCCTGGGTCGTTTTGCGGCCCGGGGCACCGTTTTTCGAACCGGCCGCTCGGGAAAGGTCTTTGGGATCTGGGTCCTCGGAAGGTTCCTTCGATTCCACTCGTCCTTTCCAGATCTGCTCAAAGTCCCGGTAATTTCCCGGGAACATTTCCAGCCGCCCGTCTCGAATATACACCGTCCGGTTGGCCAGGGCATCGATCAGATGCCGGTCGTGGGTAATCAGGCAAATAGTCCCGTTAAAGGCACGCAGCGCCTCTTCCAACACGTCGCGGGAAGGGATGTCCAGATGGTTGGTGGGTTCGTCAAAAAGCAGAAAGTTGGCCCCGCCCAGGAGCATCTTGAGTATCACCAGACGGCTTTTCTCCCCCCCGGAAAGGACCGAGACCTTTTTTTTGATTTCATCCTCCTCCCGGAATAGGAAGGCCGCCAACTGATTTCGCAAGGCCCCGTAGGTCCGATCGCCGGCCACATCGCCGATCTCCTGCCAGACCGTTCGCTCGCCTCTCAACTGGTCCAGTTGATGCTGGGCAAAATAGTCCAGGGTGACATGATGCCCCAGTTCCCGTTTTCCTTGGTCGGGTGGGACGATCCCGGCCATGATCTTGATCAGCGTGCTCTTCCCGGCGCCGTTGGGGCCTAGAAAAGCGACACAATCTCCCCGGCTGATCGTCAGATCAACTCCTTGATAGAGTATTTTTTCACCGTACGATTTCCCGACTCCCTGGAGTTCCAAAACCACCTTGCCGGTCCGTACCGGCTCCTGGAATTGAAAGGAAACCTGATTTTCCTCCCGAGGATGTTCGAGGCGTTCCATTTGCTCCAGAACCCTAATCCGGGATTGCACCTGCTTGGCCCGATCTTTTCGGGACCGGTTTCGGGCGACAAAGTCCTCAATCTGACGAATCTTCTCTACCTGATTATAATAGGCGGCCTCTTGAAGCTGGAGGCGCTTGGCTTTTTCTTCCCGGTACCGGCTGTAATTGCCGGCATAGGAGGTCAGACCCCCCTTTTCCAGCTCGAGGACCCGCAGGACCACTTTATCCATAAAGACCCGGTCGTGGGAAATCAAAAGCAGGGCCGATGAAGTCCCTTTAAGAAAATTCTCCAACCATAATAACGAATCCAGGTCCAGGTGATTGGTCGGCTCATCCAAAAGGAGCAGCTCGGGCTTCAACAGCAGGATCCGGGCCAGGGCCGCCCGCATGACCCACCCTCCGCTTAAAGTCTCCACCGGGGCCTGAAACTGTTCCTCCGAGAAGCCCAAACCGGACAGGATTTGTTGGGCCCGGGCCTCCAGATCATACCCCCCCAGACGTTCCAGTTCCTCCAATAAACGGCTTTGCTTATGGGCCAAAATCTCCTGGTCGGCAGGATCAGAGGCGGCAATCAACCGTCGCGAGACCTCCCGGTACTCAATTTGGTACCGTTTTAGCTCCGGATCCATTTCCATCACCTGGTCCAGGACCCTTTTTCCCTTTACCCGGATCACCTCCTGAGGAAGATGCCCCAACCGAACCCCTTTTTTCAGGTGGACCTGGCCGCTGTCCGGCTCGATTTCGCCCAGGAGAATTCTGAAAAGCGTGGTTTTCCCCGTGCCGTTGGCCCCGACCAGGGCCATTTTGTCCCCGGGATTGATGGAAAAGGAAACCTCTTTCAGCAGGTCCTGCCGGCCATAGAATTTGGAAACACGGTCGATGGAAATCATTCAGTCTTTTAAATACTCCCCCAGCAACTCCCGGGAGTGGGTATCCTCATGGCAATAGATACATAGATTTTCCCAGTTGCTGCCGTCAGGCGGGTTATTCTGATGGTTCCCGTCCCGGTGATGGACGGTGAGCAATTGCCGCTGAGCCGGCTCGAATTCCCGTCCGCAGCGGGCGCAGATCAATCCGTGGATAGCCAGAGAGCGGTCCCGATAGCTTTCCCGGACCGGCAGAGACTTCTTCAAATCCCGGACAAAAGCCGCCGGGTCTTTTTCCGAGGACGGGGATTTTACCGGACTGCGGGAAGATCGCCTCCCGGGGCCAAAACTCATGCGTCCCATAAAAGCCACCTATATCAATGGTATCAATATTTTTACAACAGGGTCGAGCCGCTGGACTAGAAACTTTTTTTAAACTATGTTAAACTTTCCTCTAGTTGTTGGCAAATGGAATTTCAAGGAGGTTTCTATGTCTGAGTGGAAAATTGACCCTGATCACACCGTGGCCACTTTTACCGTCCGGCACTTCATGATCACCCTGGTTCGCGGCCAGTTCAACAAGATTTCCGGGTCCCTTCAATTCAATCCGGACAAACCCGACCTGGGTTCGGTGGAAGTCGAGATCGAGGCCGCCTCCATCTATACCGGTATCCCGAAGCGGGACGAGCACTTGTGCAGCCCTGATTTTTTGGAAGTGGATAAATACCCGTTCATTCGCTTTAGAAGTACCCGGATCGAACCGGTCGCCGTCAACGGCTTTATTGTGACCGGCGATCTAACCATTCGGGACGTCACTCGATCGATCACCATGGATGCGGAATACCTCGGCCAGGTCAAAAGCCCATTTGATGAGGATATCAGCCTAGGTTTTTCGGCCTCTGCCCGGATCAAGCGCCAGGATTTCGGGATAAAGTGGAATGTCCGCCTGGAAAACGGCGGCCTGGTGGCCGGGAATGACGTCTTCCTTAACCTGGAGGTGGAGGCGGACCTGGTAAAATGAATGAGCGCGTCATTCCCGCAGCGCTTCTGAGAAGGATCTCTTCATGCTCAAAAAAGGGAACACCTACGAAAAGGTCTATAACTCCTTCCACTGGAAAGTCCCCCTATTCTACAATATCGGGGTGGATTGCTGCGACAAGTGGGCTGATCAGCGCTACCGCCTGGCCCTGATCTACGAAGACGATAAGGGGCAGGTCGAAAAATATACCTTTTGGGACCTCAAACAGCGCTCCAACCGCCTGGCCAACGCCTTGCAGGCCTGCGGCCTGCATCGGGGGGAACGGGTGGGGATCCTCCTGCCGCAATGCCCGGAGACGGCCCTCTCCCATCTGGCCATCTATAAAACCGGGGGGATCGCTCTCCCTCTTTTCACCCTCTTCGGACCCGAGGCCCTGGAATACCGTTTGGGTCACAGCGGCGCCCGGGCGGTGATCACCGACGAAGACAATCTCCCCAAGATCCTGGAAATAAAGGACCGCTTGCCGGAGTTGAAGACGCTCATCGTCACCCGGGGAGAACCCCCCGATGGAGTGGTCGATTTCTGGAAAATCCTGGAAAAGGGATCCCCTTCCTTTACCCCGCTGCGGACCAGGGCCGACGATCCGGCCTTGATTATCTATACCTCCGGCACCACCGGACCGCCCAAGGGGGCACTCCATGCCCAGCGGGTAGTCCTGGGCCATGTCCCCGGAGTGGAGTTCTTCCATAATTTTTTTCCCAAAAAAGATGACCTGTATTGGACACCGGCCGACTGGGCCTGGATCGGCGGTTTGATCGACGTCCTGCTGCCGAGCTGGCACCACGGGGTCCCGGTGGTCGCCTTTCGGGCAAAAAAGTTTGACCCCGAGCAGGCCTTTCATTTTATCGCCAAATACGGTATCCGCAACGCCTTCATGCCGCCCACGGCCTTGAAGATCATGCGCCAGGTCCCGGACCCGGGGAACCGTTACGATTTTGCCATGCGGACCATCGGCTGCGGCGGGGAGACACTGGGCGAAGAACTCCTGGAGTGGGGCCGCAAGGTCATGGGGCTGACGATCAATGAATTCTACGGGCAGACGGAAGTAAACCTGGTCGTGGGCAATTGTTCCGAGATCATGGAAAACCGGCGGGGCTCTATGGGTCGGGCCATCCCCGGTCACCGGGTGGAGATCGTGGATGGAGAAGGACAGGTCCTGCCCTCGGGAGAAATAGGAGAGGTGGCCATCCAGCGGCCCGACCCGGTCATGTTTCTGGGCTACTGGGGCAACCCCCAGGCCACGGAAGACAAGTTCATCGGCGACTGGAGTCTGACCGGCGACCTGGCCCGCAAGGACGAGGAGGGCTATTTCTGGTTCGTGGGGCGCAAGGACGACCTGATCAGCAGCGCCGGGTACCGGATAGGGCCGGCCGAGATCGAAGATTGCCTGATCAAACACCCGGCTGTGGCCCTGGCCGGGGTCATCGGCAGCCCAGACGCGGTACGGGGGGAAATCGTCAAGGCCTTTATCGTTCTTAAATCCGGAATACTTCCCGAGCATGCCCTGAAAGAAGAAATCCAGCAGTTTATTAAAACCCGACTGGCCGCCCATGAATACCCCCGGGAAATCGAATTCCTGGCCGAACTGCCCCTGACGGCCACCGGCAAAATCATGCGCAAGGATCTGCGGCAAATGGATTTGGACCGTGAGAAGGGGGAGCAAAGTTGAGGGTCGCGGGTTGAAGGACGGATGCCGGATAAAGACGAAAGTCGATACCGGCGATTTGACCGAAGAAAGGAGGTGAAAAGGGATGAAAAAAAAGATGAACCCGGAGGGGTTGGTTAAAGAGGCAGCTTTTTGGGCCAAAATGAAGGCAGCGGCGAAGGAAGGTCCCAAAACAGTATGCCACAAGTGAAAAGGGTGAAAATCGTAAACATTGCTGGTTCAGCAATGGAATCAACGGGCGGATAGGGAGGAGGCGGGGAAAAAGCATCGCTAACCTGCTCCCTATCCGCCTTTCTCCTTGGTGTGTAAATAAACTCGGCTCCACATAGGTACTCATTAACAATTAATAATTAACAATTGATTATTAATTACTAACGTCAATCAAGTAGGTTTATGTCTGCTCCATTATTTTCATGCTTTGGGGTACCCGCCCCCGGACCTTGGGCTTAATGCGAAAATGGATAACGGGCCTGAACAATGCAAACCGACCATCCCTTGGATTTCTTTTTTCAATGGCATCTGACCGAAAAATGCAATCTTCATTGTCTCCACTGTTACCAGGAGAAAGGGCATTTTGAGGAATTAACTTTCTCTGAAATCAAAGAAACCCTGAACGAGATAACCCTGATGCTGGCAGACTGGTCAAATATCTATGGCCTGACCTTCCAGACCAGTATCAATGTTACCGGAGGAGAGCCATTCCTGCGCTCCGATCTTTTTCTAATTCTCGAAGAAATGAGTCGGAGGGGTTTTGACCTTTATCTCCTGACCAACGGGACCCTCCTGGATCGGGATAGGGCAGGCCGACTGAGCCGCCTGGCGGTTCGGGGAGTCCAGATCAGTCTGGAAGGTCTGGAGGAAACCCATGAGGCCCTCAGGGGGAAAGGCAGTTTTGCCGAAGCGCTGAAAGGGATCGGAACCTTAGTGGAAGCCGGGATCCCGGTGACCATCAATACGACTTTATCCGATCTCAACCGGGACCAATTTTTAAAAATGATTCCCCTGGCCCAGGCCTTAAAAGTCCAGCGGCTGGGGTTCTCCCGATTGATCCCCGCCGGTCAAGGTGCCCTGCTCTCTTCCAAGCTGTTAAAACCGGATCAAGTCCGGGACCTTTATCAGGAAATCCATTCCCTCTCTCCCGACGGATTGGAACTGGTCAGCGGCGATCCCCTTTACCGGCAGATGGGGTCGGGCGCTGATCCGAACGACCTGGGAGGGTTCCCCCAAGGCGGGTGCGCGGCCGGGGTATCCGGCTTGACCTTGATGGCCGACGGCACGGTCACTCCCTGCCGCCGGTTGCCGGTCCCCATCGGAAATGTGCGCCGGGACTCCCTGCGTGAACTTTGGAGCGGCTCCCCGGTCCTGGAGCGGCTAAGGGATAGAAACAGTTACGAGGGAAAATGCGGCCGTTGCCGCCGGTGGGCGGCCTGCCGGGGATGCCGGGCCATGGCCTATGCCTTTTCCCGGGCCGGGGGCCGTCCCCATCTGACCGGGGAAGACCCGCAATGTTTTTTGGAACCTTAGCCCCTCCAACCTTAATTTTCAGGGAAAAGTTGAATGCCCCCCGGCAAAGCCAGAGGTTTTTCTGTTGGATTATTACCAGGACGCACAGAGAGGGAATATTGGGTCACCGATAATGGCAATCGGGGATAATCAACCATTTAGATTCAACGATACTTACCACTTTTAAGCAAAGCTTGTGATTTCGTCGTGGTTGCCCAAAAAGGAGACGAAAAGACCGGTGGGCCGGTCTTGGAAGATAAAACGCAACGCCAAGCTACCACGACATTCAAAGAGCTTGCTCCCTAATTTACGAATGGCCAACCCGCTGTGAATATGGGGTTGACCGAAAGTTTCGGTTAGCTCAGATAACGCCCGCAGGCACTCACCCTTTTCGGTCTTGCAGACTCCCGTAGCCGCCGTATCACGGTAGGGTCGAGGGTGAGCGATTTAGCCAATCAACTTCCCCAACTGTTCGGTCGTGACGGACCAGATTCTCCGGAGCAGCTTGAGCTTACGGTAGCGTCTGTCCCGTGGCCTTTTCCAAGGCGGCGACCTGTTCGGGCGTCGCACCGTATTCGCGCTGTGCGTAGTCCGTGGATTCCACCGTGACTTTGCGCAGGGCGATGATCGTCCGCCCCGCAGATAATCCCGATGTCTTCGCCGCTGGAGGCGGCGACCAACCACCGGCTGAGATTTTTTTTGGCGTCAGTGATCGTTAGAGTCTTCATATAGACTTTATAAAGACCCTATTAAGTCTTGTCAAGAGACTAATTTCATCTCCATTTAGTCTTTGAGATGAAATATGATTTCTGGTATTATTGAAGCCTTTCACCCTTTTGGGGTGAGTAGCCAGATCCTCAGGCGGTTTGGCCCCACGGATTAGGGAACAAAAATTCAATTTTTCACACGCCTGAGCAGGTTTTCCTTCCAACCGGAGGCAACGGACCGATGAACTCTCCTAGCGATCACTATCCCCCGGGAAGCGCTTTCCCCCTCGGAGCCACTGGCAACCCGGAAGGCGTCAATTTCAGCGTCTATTCCAAAAACGCCTCCGGAGTGGAACTGCTCCTGTTCGACCGGGCCGATGACGCCCGACCGGCCCGGGTCATTCTCCTGGAACCAAACAAAAACCGGACCTATTTTTACTGGCATGTCTTCGTCCCCGGCCTGCGTTGCGGACAAATCTACGGCTTCCATGTCTCCGGCCCCTATGCACCGGAAAAGGGGCTGCGTTTTGACGGCCAAAAAATTCTGCTGGATCCCTACGGCAAGGCCTTGGTGACGCCGCCTCATTACAGCCGGCTGGCCGCCGGCCTTCCGGGAGACAACACGGCCACGGCCATGAAAAGCGTGGTGGCGGATTTGAGCCTTTACGATTGGGAGGGGGACGCCCCACTCCGGCGTCCGTTTTCCAATACCATTATCTATGAACTGCACGTCCGGGGATTCACCCGTCATCCCAGTTCCGGTGTAGCGGTGGACAAGCGGGGGACCTACGCCGGGTTGATCGAAAAAATCCCCTACCTGCAGGATTTGGGAATCACCGCCGTGGAGCTCCTCCCGGTCTTTCGAATTTGATGAACAGGACGCGCCTCCCGGCTTCAAGAATTACTGGGGCTACAGTCCGGTCAGCTTCTTCGCCCCTCACGGGGGTTACTGCTCCCGCCGAGGCCCCCTCGGTCCGTTGGATGAATTCCGGGATATGGTCAAGGCCCTGCACCGAGCCGGGATCGAGGTCATCCTGGACGTGGTCTTTAACCACACCACCGAAGGGCACGAAGACGGTCCGACCCTCTGCTATCGGGGTTTTGAAAACCGGGCCTACTACATCCTGGAGGCCGCCACCGGACGGTACGCCAACTATTCCGGGTGCGGCAATACCCTCAATTCCGGCAACTCCATCGTCCGGCGGATGATCATCGATAGTCTGCACCACTGGGTCAAGGAGATGCACGTGGACGGCTTCCGTTTTGACCTGGCCGCCATCCTTTCCCGGGATGAAGACCGGCCAACCCCTGGCCAATCCCCCGGTCCTCTGGGATATCGATTCCGACCCGGTCCTGGCCGGAACCAAGCTGATTGCCGAAGCCTGGGATGCGGCCGGGCTTTACCAGGTGGGCAGCTTTGTCGGGGAAAGCTGGAAGGAATGGAACGGCAAATTCCGGGATGATGTGCGGAGCTTTATCAAAGGCGACCGCGGCAGCCGTTTCCGGGGTGGCCTCCCGGCTGCTGGGCAGCCCGGACCTTTACGGCGGGCAGGAACGCGAACCGGAACAAAGCATCAATTTCATTACCTGCCACGACGGCTTTACCCTGAACGACCTGGTCTCCTACAACACCAAACACAACGAGGACAACGGCGAAGAGAACCGCGACGGCACCGACGACAACCTGAGTTGGAACTGCGGGGTGGAAGGCCCCAGCGGACGACCCGGAAATCGAAAGGATCCGCAACCGCCAGGTAAAGAACTTTCTGACCGTTACCCTTCTGTCCCTGGGGGCACCCATGCTGCTGATGGGCGACGAGGTCCGCCGGACCCAGGGGGGAAACAACAACGCCTACTGCCAGGACAACGAAATCAGTTGGTTTGATTGGGACCTCCTGGCTGAACATGCCGACGTGCACCGTTTCGTCAAGAGCCTGATCGCGGCCCGCCTGCGCACGGACACCTTCACCCCCAGCCAGGAGTTGACCCTGAGCCAGATCCTCAGACAGGCCCGGATTCAGTGGCACGGGGTCAAGCTCAGCCAGCCTGATTGGGGTCCGGATTCTCATAGTCTGGCCTTCAGCGCCTGGAGCCGCCAGGGACGGCTCTTGACTCACATGATGTTGAACGCCTACTGGGAGCCCCTGACCTTTGAACTGCCGCCCGTTCAAAACCTGCAGGGCAAGGCCTGGCACCGCTGGATCGACACCGCGCTGGACCCGCCCGAAGACATCGGCACTTGGGCCTACGCCCCGGCTGTTTCCGGATCGACCTACCCGGTGCAGCCCCGGTCGATTGTGGTCCTGATGGAACGGATTGCGCAAGGATTCAGAAGGAACACCAGACCCCCGATAATGGCCTTTGGGGATAAAGAGAATTTACCAGATGAAAGCGCTATTTCTTTTTTAGCCTCATCAGAAAGGAAAAGTCATGCCGGTTGCCGATTACCAGACCTACTGTAAAATGCTCGATCGTGCCCGTGAGGGGCGCTTCGCCTACCCGGCCATCAACGTCACTTCCCTGACCACGGCCAACGCCGTCCTGAAAGGGCTGGCGGAAAGCCAAAGCGACGGTATCATCCAGGTTTCCACCGGGGGCGCCGCCTTCGCCTCCGGGTCGTCGGTCAAGGACATGGTCCTGGGGGCGATCTCCATCGCCGAACATGTTCACCGGGCGGCTGAACGCTATCCGATCTATGTGGCCCTGCACACCGACCACTGCCAGGCGGACAAGCTGGATCACTATGTCCTTCCGCTGGTGGAGGAAACGGAGCGGCGGCGGGCCGCCGGAAGGCCCAACCTCTTCAGCAGCCACATGTTCGACGGCAGCGCCCTGCCTCTGAAAGACAACCTGGATATTTCCATCAAGCTGCTGGAGCGGTTTCAAAAAAACGAATTGATTCTGGAAATCGAAGCCGGGGTGGTCGGAGGGGAGGAAGACGGCATCAAGGCCGAGGCCTCGGCCAAGCTCTACACCACCCCCGAGGATACCCTGGAGGTCGCCCGACGCCTCAATGCCTTAAAAGGGGCCCGCTACCTGCTGGCGGCCACCTTTGGAAACGTGCACGGCGTATACAAGCCCGGGGCAGTCAAATTGAAACCCTCCATCCTGCGGGACTGTCAGGAAGCGGTGGTCAAACAGTACGGCGAGGAGGCCCGCTTCTACCTGGTCTTCCACGGCGGCTCGGGCTCGGAACTGGCCGACATCCACGAGGCCATTGACTACGGCGTGGTTAAAATGAATGTCGACACCGACACCCAGTACGCCTTCACCCGGCAGGTCGTGCACCATATGTTTCGGCATTACCACGAGGTGCTGAAGGTGGACGGCGAAATGGGCAACAAAAAGGCCTACGATCCCCGCACCTATCTGTCCGAAGCGGAAGGGGCCATGGCCGAGCGGGTGAAGCGGGCGGTCAGCGACCTGCGGTCCGCCGGCACAACCCTGTTTCCATCGTAGTGCCCGCCCCGGTCGGTTGCCTTTATCGGTCGAACACTCATGAAACTTCTGGTAATCAACTGCGGCAGTTCCTCCATCAAATACGAGGTCTTTGAGAGGAAGGGCTGCCGACTGCTCCCGAGCGGACTGCTGGAAAAGATCGGCAGCCCGGAGGCCCGTTTGATTCAGCGCCGACGCCGAAAGACGGCCCCTTCCAGGCCCTCGAAAACGGAGAACCGGTGGCGGATCACGTCCGGGGATTTGAGCTGATCGGTCGGGTGAACGCCCGGGATAAGATCATTACCGGGGGGTCGGAACTTTTCGGCATCGGGCACCGGGTAGTCCACGGCGGCGAGCTGTTCCGGGAACCGACCCTGATCACCGAGCAGGTCATCGCCGCTATTCGCCGGCTCATCCCGCTGGCCCCGCTCCACAACCCGGCCAACCTTCTGGGCATCGAGTTTCTCAGGGAAACCTTTCCCCAGGTCCCCCAGGTGGCCGTCTTTGACACCATGTTTCACCAGACCCTTCCCCCCCAGGCCTATCACTACGCGCTCCCCTACGATTTCTATGAGCGCTTTCATGTCCGCCGCTATGGGTTCCACGGCACTTCCCATTATTTTGTGGCCAAAGAAGCGGCCAGACATCTGGGGAAGGCCCTGGAGGAAACCACCGTCATCACCCTGCATCTGGGCAACGGGGCCAGCGCCACGGCTATAAAAAACGGCCGGAGCGTGGATACCTCCATGGGGCTCACCCCGCTGGAAGGCCTGGTCATGGGAACGCGCTGCGGCGACCTCGACCCGGCCCTGCACTTCTATCTGCTGCGGGAGACCGGGATGTCTCCGGAAGAGCTGGAGAGGCTCCTTTATTCCCAGAGCGGGCTCAAAGGTCTCGGCGGGGTGAGCGACATGCGGGAAATCCTCGAACTGGAAAACCAGGGAAATGTGCGGGCCCGGCTGGCGGCCGACCTGTTTTGCTACCGGATCAAGAAATATATCGGCGCTTACGTGGCGATCCTCGGTCGGATCGATGCCCTCGTCTTCACCGGCGGCATTGGAGAGAATGTTCCGGTGATGCGCGAGAAGGTCTGCCAGGGACTGGAACACCTGGGCATTGCCGTGGATCAAGCAAAAAACCGGGCCTCTTCGGGAGTATTTCCGAAATACACCTGGAAGGTCTCCCGACTAAAGTGCTGGTCATCCCGACCGATGAGGGACTGGAGATCGCGCGCCAGACCATTCGGGTCATTGAAGAGGAGCAGGGTGAATGGAACCCTTGTTTGAGCCCGGTCGGATAAACGGCCTGACCTTAAAAAACCGTTTTGTGCGCTCGGCCACCTGGGAGGGAATGGCGGCCGAGGACGGGTCGGTTACCGCGCCCCTGATCGATCTGTACCGTGCCCTGGCCGACGGTGGGGTGGGTCTGATCATCACCGGTCATAGTTATGTCCACCCCTCGGGGAAACATTCGCCCCGGCAGCTCGGCAGTTATTCGGACGACCTGCTCCCCGGACTCCAACAATTGACCCGGGCTGTCCATGACCGGGGCGGCCGGATCGTCCTGCAGCTTAATTATGGGGGAGCCTATCTCTCCAGGTCCCGGGTGAGCCAAATGACCCCGGAGGATATCCGGGCGGTCGGCACGGCCTTTGCCCGGGCCGCCTGCCGAGCAGAGCAAGCCGGGTTCGACGGGATTCAGATCCTGGCCGCTCACGGCTTCTTCCTGAGCCAGCTCCTCTGCCCCCGTTACAATCCCCGCAGCGATGAGTACGGCGGTTCGATAGAAAACCGGGCCCGGGCCCTGGTGGAAGTAGCAGAGGCCGTCCGGGGACAGCTTCACCCCGAGTACCCCCTCTTGGTGAAAATCAACAGCCGGGACCTGATCGAGGATGGACTCCGGTTGGAGGAATCCATCCAGGTAGGCCGGCGGCTGGAGGCGGCCGGCGTCGATGCCCTGGAGATCAGCGGCGGCCTGTTGAACTTGCCCAACCTGCTCCGGGATAAAAACAGCGGCGAGGAAGACCCGGCCTTTTTCCGAAACGAAGCCCGGGCCTTCAAGCAGCAGCTCCAAATCCCGGTCATTTTGGTGGGCGGGATCCGGTCTTTTCCCACGGCCCGGCGCCTTCTGGAAGAAGGGACCGCCGATTTCATCGCCCTCTGCCGGCCCTTTATCCGGGAGCCGGATTTGATCAATCGCTGGCAAAGGGGCGACCGACAAAAAGCCGCCTGCCTTTCCTGCAATCACTGCGTGGAACAGTTAAAACAGGGGAGCGGTCTGTTTTGCCGGCCCCTGGAGCCTCAGGGAAAAGAGACCTTTTTTGCTCAGCAAACAGAATCACTTCCGGCCGGCCCACCCTTTCCGGCCGATATTTCCTATCAAGTGTCCTTCGGACTGGAGGAGTGGGATGGAAATTTTCTCCCGGTGATCAAAGTACAGATGGTCAGAGACGGACAAATCCTGAATGCGGGCCTATCCTTCTCGGTCGGGACCGACGATTTTGAAAAAATAGGCCAATTAGTCAAAAGTCTGGTTTAATCTAAAGAAGTCCTAACTGCTCTAAAAATAGTAACAATATCAGAGAATAGAGCGTCATTTAGGCGGTGCTTCCGAGCGAAAATCCAGGCCTTTCTAAAGGAACGCTGGATCCCCGGTAAAGAAATTGGGGAATGAAGAGAAATTGCCTGTAATTACGATAAATAGAAACCGTTATCCAAGTTAACTCGGGACGGGGTTGGTTCCGTCCTACCCCCCCCCCAATAACCGATAAAAAAAATGCCCCGGGATTCAAAATAATGCTTGACTTCAACGGCTTAACCGTATAAATTGCTGGTCGAAAATGAGTGAATCCTGTTCAGGAGGGGAGGTGGTCATCGGCTGGTACTAAAAAGATAAGTAATAACAAGGAGTTTGTTTACTTAAAGAAAAGAGATCAACCTTAACAAGGAGAAAAGAGACAATGAAAAAAACTTTAATTTTCGCATTGGTCTTGGGCCTGGCCGTAATGTTTGCCGTTCCGGCTTTCGCTTTCAAGATCGAGGGCGCCAAGGACACCAATTTTTATTTTGGAGCTCTGATGTTGACCGATATCGGGGCCTGGAACCGGAGCAAAGAATTATACGACGGAAAATCCGATCAGACGGAGTTTTTCCTGAATGTTCCCCCTCATTCCCGAGTCCGCGGTTCGATGGAAGTCGGCAACGTGGGCGGCTATTTTGAACTCCGGATGGCCGGCGATCAAGCGACGACGAAAACAAATTTCTCCGGTGGCGCCGAATTTGTGGAAAGCGCCAAACTGTATGGCTGGTATAAATTCGGAAACTGCACGTTCTTAGCAGGCAAGACCGATGGCCATGTATTTTCCGTGACCGCCGGTCAGAACTTAGGCCTCGGGGTCAGCGGCCACGTGGCCGGCTTCGGTTGGGGTACTGTTTATGATCAACGTAACACCCAGGTTCGTTTCTCCCAGGATGTTACCAAGGTCGTCGGGTATGACATCTCTCTGGTCCAGCCCCAATACTACACCGACACCAATCAACGCTCCTTTGCCACCATCCCTCTGGTCGCCGCCAAACTGCGGTTGAACTTTGGCGTGGTCTCCCTGATGCCGGCCGGTTATTATCAGTACGTCAAATGGAACAATTTACCGAACGGGTTTGACGACAACATGACCTCCTGGTATACCGTGCTGCCGGTCGTGGTTAAAGCCGGCGCCTTTACGGGTACCTTCCAGATTGGCTACGGGGCGAACATCGCCAGCCCGCTGGCCCTGGAAAGTGGCTTCCAGCAATACCAGAGAGTTAACGGTAAGGTTAAGGATACCACCGGGTTGAATGGTTTTGTCGACCTGGCCTTCAACGCCGGCCCGGTTATTCCTCACTTATACGTCGGCTACGACAAGGCTGAAAACACCGACGTGTATGTGGGCGACAAGTACAACATCCGCATGATGTACGGTGCGAGCGTCAACTGGAAGGTCGCTGAGAGCTTCTACGTCGTTCCGGAATTCACCTATTATGATTACGGGAAGAACCCGAACGTCGCCGGCAACCCCGACCTGGGCAAGGAATGGTTGGGCGGCGTACAGTTCCAGTTTGTATTCTAACCTGACTCCAAACGAAAACCAGAGGGAGGGGGAAGCTTAACGGCCTTTCCCTCCCCCGAAAACAAAATCTTATAAATTATGAGGTGATATGATGCACGGAATCAAAAAGCAAACGCTGGTGCCGGCTGTATTGTTGGTCTTATTTCTACTGATTCCCATGATTGTCAACGCGGAAACGGTCAAGGGAAAGATTGAAGGGTTAACCTGTCTCTTAAAAGGCTACATCTGCCCGATAGACAAGGCCGATCCGGTGATCAACCTGGAAAAAGACTTTGTGTTGGTTACGGCCGACGGGAAGTATTATTATTTGTCCAATATCGGTCTGGGCCTCAAAGCCAAGTACTTCTTGGAAACCGTCGAAGTTAATGGGACCGTGAACAAAAAATACAGTGCCATTAATGTCGATACGATGACTGTTAAGGGCAAGGTCGTCTGGAGCAAAAAGGCTGAAGACGAAATGATGAGGACCCTGCAGCCGTAGTACAACCTGAAATCGATTAATCCGAAAAAGGCGGCGGTTCACCCCGCCGCCTTTTTTTATGGCGTCTTCTATGACTATGAACTCCTCGACCGACGGCAACTCTTTCTGCCCAACCTCATTTCCGCCTCACAGGATAGACAACTTATGAAAACGTTATGGACCCGACGGGCCTTTCTCCAAGGCCTGAGCCTCCTGGGCGCCGGCTGGACGGTCAAAGGCTGGGCGTCGCCCATGACCACGAGTCCCTTTTCCTCCTCCCTGGCTCAAATCTCCGAGACCCGGAACCTGATGGGGACCTTTGTCACCATTACCCTTTTCGATCCCTCCCGTGATCGAGCCCAGTCCGTCCTGGGAACGGCCTTTCAGCGGATGGAAACAATGATTCGAATATTTAATCGCCATGATCCGGGTTCGGCTCTCAGCTATTTGAATGAACGGGGGGCCCTTTCGAGTCCTCCTCCTGAACTTCATCGGCTGCTCAGGCAATGTCTGGCCATCCATGCCCAGACGGGGGGTCTTTTTGACGTGACCATAAAACCTGTACTGGACCTTTATGAGTCTGAAAAGGAATTAGGCCGTCTTCCCGCGGAGTCGTCCGTCCGGGACGCCTTAAGCCGGGTAGGCGCCGCCGCACTGAAGGTTCGCCCCGAAGAAATCACTTTTTCCAAGGAAGGCATGGGAGTCACCCTTGACGGCATTGCCAAGGGGACCATCGTCGACGATACCAGCGCCTATCTCCGGAAAGAGGGGATTCGACATGGTCTGGTGGATGCGGGGGGAGACCTTCGGGTCTTCGGGGGCCGGGGAGACGATAAACCCTGGCGAATAGCAGTCTATGAACCGAACGGCGGAACGAGGTCTCCGGAAATGATTTTACTGCGGGAAGGGGCCGTAGCTACCTCGGGAAATTATATGGTCTATTTTGACCAGGAAAAAATCCATCATCATATCCTGTCCCCGGTAAGTGGTTCGTCTCCCCCCCGGGCGGTCAGCGGCACGGTTACCGCCTCTTCGGCTGAAACGGCCGATGCCCTGGCCACCGCCCTCCTGCTTTTAGGCCCGGAAGAGGGGCTGTCCTTGATAAACCGGAAGGAGCGGCTGGCGGCCATGCTCCTGACCCGGGAAGGAGGGAAGCTGGTCTCCCGACGGTGGCCAGGAAATAAGCTGACAAGAGGAGGAAAAACTGCCCATGTTTAAAAAATCCATGCGTTTCGCGGTCCTGGGGTTGGGGGTGATTTTATTGTTATCCGGATGGCTGAATGATCTCCGGGCCCAGGAGAAAAAGGTGATCAAAAAGGGAGAGGCCTTTCCGACAGTCGCTCTGAAAACCCCGGTCCAGGCCCAAGATCGGGCCTATCTGGGAATTTCGGGAGGCGACCATTTTACGCTCAAAGACTTGAAGGCCGAGGTCCTTTTAGTGGAAATATTTGATGTGTATTGTATCCCTTGTCAAAAGCAGGCGCCTCTCTTCAAGCAACTATTCGGTATGATTCAATCGGATCCGGCCACCCGGGACAAAATCAAAATGATCGGCATCGCCGTCGGGGACGAGGAGCCCGAGATTAAAAAGTTCCGAGACCACTTCCAGGTGCCCTACGCGATTGTTTCTGATCCGGATTACATCCTCCATAAGGCGGTGGGAGGACCACCGGCCCCTTTTTCCATTATTGTGCGCCGGGATGCGGGGGGAAAATCCTTTCAAGTGACCGGCACGCATTTGGGTTTCAATAAGGACATGCCGGGATTGTTCAAAGAAATGAAGTCCCTGCTGCGGTAGGTGCCGCAGACGCCGTCCCCTCAGCCGAAAAAGTAGATGCCTAATCGACCCGGCGTCATCCCTTTCGGCTCAAAAGTCGTCACCCCGGCGAACGCCGGGGTCCAGCCGTTAAGAGGCAAGAAAAGAAGTTGCGCTAATCTCTATTATAGAGACTGTGAATAGTATTCGGCAGGATTATCTCCGATGAACAGGGAAGGAAGACCCGCCATGTCCAGAAAATTCGCTTTTATCCCGATCTTGGTGGCCATTGGAATGTTTTTATTTTTTTTCGGGGGGCCGGCCGAACTCCGAGCCCAGGAAAAAACATTCATCAAGGGCGGAGACGACTTTCCGGCTACCGCCCTGAAAATACCGCTAAAGGCCAAAGACAGGGCCTACTTGGGAATTCCCAAGGGTGATCGTTTTACGATCAAAGATATTCAAGCGAAAGTTATTTTGGTGGAGATATTAAACGTCTATTGCGCCGCTTGCCAAAAACAGGCCCCCTCCTACAACCGACTCTTTGAGTTAATACAATCGAAGGCGGCCACCAGGAAACAAATCAAAATGATCGGGATCGCCGTAGGGAACGACGACGAGGAGATTAAAATTTTTCGCGATCATTTCCAGATACCCTACCCGATTATTCCCGACACCCAATATATCCTCCATGAGGCGGTGGGCGGGAGTCCGACCCCCTTTTCAATTATCGTCCGCAGAGATCCTACGGCTAAACCTGCCCTGGTGGCGGATGCCCACTTGGGTGTCAACGAGGACATTCAGGGGTTGCTAGAAAAGTTAAAGGCCGTGTCCGGTATGACGCTGGCCGCTATCCGGAAAAAAGGAGAAAGGACCAAAGCCCAGGTCGTAACCCTCAAGCCTCCCATCAGCGAGGAAGAGATTCAAACCAAGGTGAAGGAGGCCTTTACCGAGGGAGGGGGCCGGCTATCCGGCTTTGATAGAGTTACCCTCAAAAAGGGCCGCGTCATTTATACGGGGGTCGTTGAAAAAGACGGGGAAAGCCGGCGCCTCTTCGCCCAGGTGGTCAGCCAGTTGCCCACCTGTGACGTCTGTCATGATACTCATTTTATATACACTTTCGAAGCCAACGGAAAAATCCTTCAATTCATTCCTGTTCAACTGACCAAATACGGTAATGAAAATTGGGATGACGCCGATATCGCCAAGATGCGCCTAAGAATTGTCGGCCGATATATTTACAACCCCTTTCACTTTTCGCGCAAGGTCGATGCCGTTACCTCGGCCACCATTACCTCGGCCGCCATTTATCGGGGTCTGAATGAAGGGCAGTTCATCTTTAAAGAACTTAAAGTGAAAGGTTTGATTTAAGCGCCCACCCCAGAAAGCGAACTCTCCAATTCCGATAACCTCGCAAAACGTCTGTCAGACGGATTTCTCGCGCGTCTCGTCAAATATCACCCAAGAAGTGGCAGCCTGACGGTAAAAGTGGTACCTGATTCGGGAGAACTGGTTACCTGGATATCCCCGTTGTGTTTTTTGACAATCCCGTAACAAACGGCCAAACCCAGGCCCATGCCCAGTCCTTCGGTGGAATCCTTGGTGGTATAAAAAGGATCGAAGATTTTATCCAGGATCTCCGCGGGGATCCCGGGCCCGGTATCGCTCAGGTCGACTTCGACCCCATCGGAAGTCTTTCGAGTTTGAACGGTCAGCGTGCCGGAACCACCCATGGCTTCCAGGGCATTGAAGATAATATTCAAAAAGACCTGTTCCATTCGGCTGCTGTCTGCCATGACCGGCGGTATGTCGGCGCCGTATTTCTTGATCAGGTTGATGCCGAAAAAACGTTCCTGGTGGATGATGATCTCCAGGGTGGTGTCCAGGATATCCTCGATGGTCTGTAACTCTTTTTTCATCGGAGTTTCCCGGCCAAAATCCAGGACCCCCTGAACGATCTTTTTGATGCGGGTGGTTTCCCGAACGATTAATTCCAGATCCATTCGGGTCGCTTCATCGTCCTTGAATTTCTTGAGCAGCAGATGGGCGAAGGTTAAAACACCGGTCAGCGGCTGGTTGATTTCATGGGCAATCCCGGCCGCCATCTTGCCCAGGGAAGACAGTTTTTCGGTCCGCAGGAGTTGCTTTTCCAATTCCCGCTTCTCCCGCAGATCGGTGAATACCCCCACCGAACCGATTTCCTTTTCCGCATCGTAGAGTATCGAAGCCGAAATATAGACCGGGATCTCCCAACCGTTTTTATCCAGTAGGAGGAATTCCCTCTTCTCCAGCAAACCGGGTCCGCCGTATTCCGCGGACCTCAGGTCCTTCATGATCACCTTGGCCTGGCCGAAAGGGTAAATATCCGTAATGTTCATTCGCTCGATGACCTCGGCCTCCCGATAGCCCAAAAGCTTTTCCGCCGCCCGGTTGAAGATGATGATCTCCCCCCCCTTGCGAATGGCCACGATGGCATCCGGAGAATTTTCAATGAGGTTGGCCCAAAATTTGGGTAAGCTGTTGAGGTCGGCGATTTTACCCTTGGCCGGAACCGGAATTTTCGACTTGTTTTTTTTCAGTTTCTTCATTGCGGTTTAAGCCACCTGGATGGTATGGGAGGACCCTACTGCGGCGAAAAAATTAAGGAATAAAGAGAGAGGGCTACGGGATACGGCAGGCCCTCTAAGTCCAGCCGTCTTCAAAATAATCGACCAGATCCCCGCGCAAGGCCTCGTATTTCTTTTTCATGTCTTCGTAGGAACGGGCATTTTCAATGGCCAGCGCGGCCTGATCCGCCAGTCCGTGAAGGAATTTGAATTCTTCCGGGGAAAAATTATGGGCCGTGGCCGTATAAATTCGCAATGCCCCGATAAGTTGCTGTTTGAGCAGCAAAGGCACGCTCAGGATGGATCGAATACCTTCTTCCTTGGCCTCTTCGGGGTATTGGACCCGGCTATCCCGAGCGACGTCCTCGACCAAAAGGTCTTGGCCGCTTTGGACCATCCCGCCCAGGCTGCGGGCGGGATCAATCGGGCCTTTTTCGATATACTTCTGGGTCAGTCCCTGATAGGCCACTACCTTCAGTTGATCCCGCTTTTTGTCCAGGAGGCTGATGGTGCAACCTTTGGCCCCCATCCCTTTGGTTACCCCGGCGGCAATCAGGTCCAACACCTCCTGGAGATTCAAGGACGAGGAGATCTTCCGCTTGAGTTCTTCCAAGATCGCCTTACATTCCCTTTGAGCCCTAAGGGCTTTTCGGTCAGCAATCATCCTCCCGACCACGGCCAGGAGCTGTTCCGGAACCAGGGGCTTTTTGAGATAATCCTTGGCGCCCAAACGCATGGCCTTGACAGCCGAATCCACATCAGGAAAGGCGGTCACGACCACCATGGCCAGGGTCGGATCCAGCTTGCCGACCGATTCCATGACCTGAAAGCCGTCCCGACCGTCCAAACGCCACTCGAAAATCAATAGGTCAAAATCTTTTTCCTTGAATAGGGCGAGCGCCTCTTTTCCGGTCCGGCAAGAGGATACCCGGTATTGACCGGCTTCCAGCAGACGGGTCATTTCTTCCAGCACCTGGGGATCGCCGTCTAAAACCAGGACGTTCCCTTTGATCTCTGCGGTCATTTTCTTCTCCCGAGCCAAAAATATTAGAAATATTTTTGGCTATAAAAAAACCACATAACAGATTTAAAGCTAACGTCTATTAATTTAGATTCTTACATCCATTGTTAGAGACCAATTCTCAGGACAATGGATGTAAAAATCTAATCCGGGACGTATTTCTGGAGCGCTTCCAGGTCGTTGCGCACTTTGGCGTAAGCCAAGGCGTTTTCGATGGCCCTAGTTCCCTGCTCGGCGAATTTCTGGAGCAGGTCCAGATCCTCCCGGCTGAAAGAACGGGGCTGTTGGCTATAGAGCCGCAGCATACCCGAAATCCGGTCTTGCACCTTGAGCGGATAGGAGAGGATCGTGGAGATCCCTTCCCGGCGAGCCTCCTCCGGATACTGAAGTTGATTTTCAAACTGGTCGGCCTGGACCACCACCGCTTCGCTGGACCTGAGCACCTCGGGCACGCTTTTTGTGGCGTCGATGATCCCCTTCTGCAAGTAGCTCTCGGAAAGCCCCAGGGAGGAAGCCAGTTCCAGGGTCTCCTTTTTCTTGTTGAGGATTAAAAGGGAACTGCCCTTGACTTTAAAGAGGCGAACCACATTTTCATTGATGGAATTTAGGATTTCCTTCAGTTCCAGACTGGACTGGATCGCCATTTCGGCTTCGGAGTATATTTCCTCCAGTTCTCGTTCCCGTCGAATTTTTTGGATTCTTTCCAGGGACCGGTCAACCACGGCCAGCAATTCGTCCGGAGTGAAGGGCTTGGGCAGGTAATCCAGGGAGCCCAGCTTCATCGATTCGACCGCGGAATCAACGGTGGGAAAACCGGTAAACATTACCACGCCCATGTCGGGATGATCTCGGGCGATGACCTTGACCGCCTCCATCCCGCTTTTTTCAGGGATCATCAGGTCGGTCAACACCAGATCGTAGGGCGTTTTATTCAGCCGCTCCAGGGCTTCGTCCACCCGGAGGACCCCGTCCACTCGATAGTCCTCCGCTTCGAGAATTCTGGAAATACTCTGATGGACGATCATTTCATCGTCGATAACCAAGATCAAGGCCTTTGGTTTTCCCTGGGCACTCATGCCAACCTCCTTAACTTGTGGAGCTTCGGTCCCTTATGTCATTTTCTATATCTAAAAGCAAACCCCTTTGTCAAACATAAAAACGGGCCTCAATAACCCAAATCCCGGAGGCGGTTATCAGAAAAACCGAAATGATGGGCAATTTCATGGACCAGGGTTTTTTTTATTTGTTCTACCACTTCCCTCCGGTTTCGGCATATCCGGAGGATCGGGCGACGGAAGAGTATAATCCGGTGCGGCAGGATGGGCGGGGGGTTAAAGGCGCTCTGCTCACCCCGGGGTACGCCCTGATAAAGACCCAGGAGATTGCCCGGGAAGCCGATCTCCACTTCGTCCAAGACCTCCGGTCCGGCTTCCTCCTCCACAAAGACTTCCACATTTTCCAGGGCTTCCAGGAAATCTTCCGGTATCTCCCTGATAGCCTGGGAGGTCATCTTTTCAAATTCATCCATGGAAAGGTCGAGAGGACGCATGATTGCTTTTTTGACCTCTAACTGGTCCCTCAATGGCCACCACTTCAAAGAAGATCGTCATTCCCGCAGCGCTCTTGAGCGGGAATCCAGGTCCTCGAGAAGAGGAGTGGATCCCCGATAAAAGCATTCGGGTGTGACGAGTTTTTCATCAGGGCCACCTGCGAAGCATGTAATTAGGCTTTGAACGGATCGAGTCATCTCGTCATTCCGGACAAGCGAAGCGCGATCCGGAATCCAGGCCTCGGTTAACTCTCAAAGTACCTGGATGCCAGATCGTTTCCGGCATGACGGTAAAAACAATGCCCAAGGTGGCGCTTGATAGTATAACCCCCATGGCCTCCTGAGGCCACGAAGCATGAAATAGCCTAAGGGGAAAGGCCTGAGCGCTGGTGAGCTTGGACCCTATTTTCGTATTGAACCCGCGATCTTTTTCGCTTAACCGCTTGGTTAAAGTACCCCAGTTGCATCTCGGGAAATTCCTTTTTTAGCACGGTCACCATATTTTTATGCCCTAGGGAGGGAGATCTGGAAACGGGCAACCGGCTCAGATAAAACTCGGGGTCGATATTTAAATTTTTGAGATGCAGAAAATTCAGGCCGGTGCGGCGGATTACTTTTTGTATGGCCCTCAACTCCGACTCCTGGTCGGTGATGCCCGGGAAAACCAGGTAATTGACCATGGTAAACAAGCCCTGATCCACAGCCGTTTTTAGGGAGGTGACCACCTCCTTAAAAGCATACCCCTGGGGACGATAATAGGCCTGGTAAAACGAGGGACGGGCGCTGTTCAGGCTGATCCGGATGCTGTCCAGCCCGTTTTGGGCCAACAGCCGAATCCGCTCCGGCAGGCTGCCGTTGGTATTGAGATTGATA
Organism: uncultured delta proteobacterium; assembly: GCA_963743305.1. GTDB lineage: Bacteria > Desulfobacterota > RBG-13-43-22 > RBG-13-43-22 > RBG-13-43-22 > CAVQSS01. Next base: position 38,174 of record CAVUPH010000018.1, on the reverse strand, counting down.
GTTCCCCGGTCGGTCCGGCGACGGATCTCCCGGATACTGTCGGCAATCAGCCGGTATTCGGTTAAGGGCTCCCCTTCGCAGCCCTGTCCAAAGCTGACTACCGCATCCGGGGCCTGCCGGAGATGCCGCACGGCGAGGGAGACGATCTCTTCCCGATCCGGTTTAAAGCCGATGCGCTGATGGGAAGCGGCGCAGGTCTCTTTTCCCTGCAGGGAAAGACAACCCAGGCAGCGGGCGTTGCAGCGGCGACTCACCGGCAGGGGTGCCTCCCAGCGGCCCAAAAAAAGGTTCTTGGCGGCGAAACAGTGGTTTTGAACAGCGCAGCCGATGAGGTGTTCCAAGAGGGGCCCCCCAGCCTGCTTCTTTTGATAGCGCCGAATAGCCGGCATCAATTCTCGGTCATCGAAATTGCGCGGGTCCCACCGGAAGTTGGATTCAATCCGGAAGGCGGCGATCCGGTAGCGGCCCCGTTTGAAGCCCACAGCCGTATACCCCCAAAGGGGCAGGGGCACTTCCCGGTACCGATAGTCCGCCGCCGGCAAATGGCTGCGCACCAGCCCCGGTTCGGGGAAGGCCGCCACGGCTGAACAACGAATCTTTTCCCCGGCGACGAGGATCTCGGAAACCAGGCGGTATTCACCGGTCTCCGGGTCCCGGCCCAGGGGCGCACACCCCGGCAGATAGAAAAGCTTGCTGAATTCCGGCATGGGGATCAGATCATCCTTAGCGATGGGGGCCGGATGGCGTCCGAAGAACCCGGCCATCCGCAAATAAGGATGTTCAAAAATCCTTCCCTGCTCATCGGCATAGAGCATCCGGGGGAGGTCCTGTAAATTAGAGGGCAAAGGGTTATTTTTCATGGGATTACCATGGTCGGATTTCGGATTTAAAGATTCTCTTGTTTTAACCGGTCTCAAAATAAAACCAAATCATGGAGCATCATTCCCGCAGCGCTTTTCAGCGGGAATCCAGGTTTTTCTCTGGGGACATTGGATCCCCGATAAAGACATTCGGGGATGACGAGAAATAACCTCTAAAAAACCTGCTTCGTCTTTTCCTCTTGGAGCTGCTTTAGCTTATTCCAAAGCGCATCCACCTGTTTTCTTGTCTCTTCCAGCGAGCCTTCATTGTGGATGACAAAATCCGCGTAGCCCACCTTCTCATCAATGGGAAGCTGCGCCTGGAGCCGACCGGCCGCCTCCTCCCGGCTGATGGCGTCCCGCTTCATCAGTCGTTGGATCTGTTCTTCTTCCGGCACATAAACCACCAGGAGTTTATGAAACAGATACTGAAGGTTCAGCTCGATCAACAGCGGAATGTCCACCAGGACAATGGCCTGAGGGTTAGCGGAGACGATTGTATTCAGCTCCTGAATAAACTCCCCGAGTATCCGGGGATGGGTGAACCCCTCAAGTCTTTTCCGTTTCTCCAGATCCTGGAAGACGATCTCCGACAACTTTTTTCGATCCAGGCTCCGATCTTCCTGGAGGACCTGTTCCCCGAAGTAGGCCACAATATCCTTCCAGGCCGGTTTATCGGGCTCCACCACGCTTCTGGCCAAAAGATCGAAGTCGATCACCGCAGCTCCCTTCGCCCGAAGCAGGTTGACCACGGTGGTCTTTCCGCAGGCAATGCCTCCGGTCACGCCCAGGAGAAATCGCTCATCCCGGCCCCGGATCGCTTCCAGTTGCCCCAGGCCGTTATAGGACCCGGGAAAGGCCCGGGTGAGGTCCTGTTCGGCCCCCGCATAACTGATGGGATAGCGGATGCCCCTCCGGTAGAGGGTCTCCAGCCCTCTTAAAGCTTTTTCCATATCCTCTGGCGACAAGGCCATCACCAGGTCTTCATCCTGGGCGTGGCCGTAGCGCCGCTCCCCATAGCAGGGAATGGTCAGCGAGGGTTTTCCCGTCAGGTAACAGCGAGAAATGGCATCCGAACAGGAAGACTCTCCCACACAATAAAACTGCATCACTTCGTATTTTTCAAATTGGAGGGCATTGATCAGGAGTATCATTTGGGCCGGATTGGCGTAGATCAGGACGATATCGGGCTCAAAAGGTTTGTAGACCAGGGGTGCCAGGACTACGGCTTGGTATTTTCCCAGGGGCAGGCGAGGGATGGCGGCCTCGAACTTTTGGGCTTCCTCCCGGGTCTTGACCCAGACAATGCTGCGGAAGGTCCCGTCCCGGTTTATTTCCGGCACCTCGGTCAGGCCCAGGATGGAGGGGCAGGTGGGGGAGAGAAAGTCGTCTCCTTCCGCACCCACCGTCCAGTCGAAGTTTCGGGCCAGGGTAATCAACTGGCAGAGGGTGACTTTTTTGTCCAGGCGGCGAATGAAGGGAATGGCCTCCAGCTCCGCCTTGTTCTCCAGCATCTTGAAGGCCACCGGAAAAGATTTCAGCCGCAACAACTGCTCCATCCGTCGAACGATCTTTTCCCAGTTCCGGGGCGCGTTCATTACCGTTTCATCCGTTATCATAATTTTAGCCAATAACGTTCGAGGTATATCATAGTAGATCCAGCCCCCGTTGCCGTCTGGCTCTCGGCAGGCTGAAGAATTAATATATGCGGATAGTGGTTTAGCAAACAGCCGCTTACTGTTTTCGAAAGACTACCGGGGAAAACCGGCCTTTTCTCAAAGCCTCGACCAGATCTCGTTCATCATGAATCGGGTCGGCAAAGCGGGTGGCGTACCGGCCCACTTCCCCGGCCTGATGGGCGTCGCTCCCACCGGTCAGCGGCAGCCCGAGACCTTCCGCCACTCGGGCGGCAAAGCGGTTTTCTTTTTCGGATACCCGGCCGTTCAAGACCTCCACGGCATCCACCCCCTGGAAGACCGGCCGCTCCCCGGCCTTTTCCGACGTCAGGCCGAGATACCCGATCCCGAAGGTCAGAAAACCGCGGAAGGGATGGGCCGCGATCATAAAAGCGCCGGCCTTCACCGCCCTTTCCCGGAGTTCTTCCAGTCGAATCACCCCCTGAATATCCTCTTCCAGACCCAAAACCAGGATATCTCCCTGGTCCGTAGTGATTTCATTTCCTCTCAGAATCAGAAAGCCGTGTTTTTGGCGGAGGTCTTCCACCTCTGCCGGATCCCAAACATGATGGTGATCGGTCAGGCAGATTCCATCCAGGCCGATGGCCCGGGCCTCTCCAATCAGCCGCTCCAGCGGATTGGAACTGCAGGGGGAGGCCGGGGAGGAATGGACATGGAGGTCGATCACCATTCCCCGGGAGACCTCCCGGCCGCGTTCCGCCACTTTTCCCTCAACGGAAAAGTCGGACGGGGCCTCGGTTTTTCCCGACTCACCGGCCTTCCCGAAATAGTCCTGGACCTCCATCTCCGGCCTTTGAAGTTCCGGATCCTTTCCCCGGATGAGCCGGGCGGCATCTCGAGCCGCTTCGCCGCACTCCAGAATCAAATCCGCAAAATGTCGGCAGGACCTTCGGCCCACGATCTTTTGAACTTTCTGGGTAAAATCCTGATCGATCCGGAATCCCACCGCCTCCTGTAGAAACGGGAGGGCCCGGGGGCATTCCGCATTCTCCATCCGATTCCAGCGCCCCTGGATGGACAGGACCTCCAAACCGGAGAGACTCAGGTCCAGGTCAATCTCCAGGCCGTAGATGTCGTCTTCCAATACCCCATGAACCGACAACCGGTCTTCACCCTTCCGGTAAACGCTGGTCAGTTTATTTCTAGCGAATTTTAGCATTTGAATTTGTTTCGAGTTTCGAAATTTGGATTTCGAGTTTTAACCAAAAATATTTAAATTTTGGTTAGTCCTTTTCAAGAACCAGGTCCGCCATCAGCGGGCTGTCCGCGGAAAGGGCCGCGCAACTGTTGTACAACCTGGGATTGGCCCGAACCATGCTGGAAAAAAAGTCCTTCTCGCCGGCCCGGTCCCGGGGGGCCAGTACCAGGACGTCCCGGGTAAAAGAGAGGATGACGCCGTTACAGCATTCATCTAAAAGGTTGGATAACGTTTCCCGCATTGGCCCGCTGGCGATAAGACCCCGAATGATTTTCTTGATCCCCGGCCCCACCCGGGCGCCGAGGACTTGTTGCAGATCCGGGGAGATGTCGGCCCGGTCCCCTTCACCGGACCGTCTGACTTGACCCCTCACCTCAACGATTTCCAGGTCGGGAGACTTAACCAGGATCTCCACCCAGGCCTCCATCAGCGTATCCTGGACGCGGCAGGTGGATCGGGTCGTCTGATCATCCACCCTTTCCACGGTGGTGCATCGATTTCTGGTAAAACAAAGGATATTCGCCATAGATAGGTTCAACTCCCCCCGATCGTTTTCCCCCTTTATTTGGGATCCAAGGTTTCCAGGGATATGAAGGATTCGAAGAGTTCGGGTTTCAGCTCCTTCAGTTGTGGAATATACTTGCGGCCGTCCTTGGGATAGAAGCATTCAGCCATTTTGTCCTCCTTTAAATAATGGGGTTGTCATCCGGTATTAAAATCAGGTAAATATACACCCTTAAAATCGAATGTTATAATAAAATACACTCGGGAGAATTTCATGGACTATAAAACCTTGTTCACTACCTTCGGGATGATCTTTCTGGCTGAATTGGGGGATAAGACCCAGTTGGCCACTTTTGCCTTTTCAGCCAACAGCTCATCACGTCTGGCCGTCTTTTTAGGTTCGGCCGGGGCACTGGTCCTGACTTCCCTGCTGGGAGTGCTCCTGGGAGGGGTCGTCCACAAGCTGATCCCACCCCAGATGATAAAAATGGGGGCCGGGGTGCTTTTTATGGTATTGGGGGTTTGGATGACCTTTTTCTCCGGCGGAAAATAACCGGTTCGATTCAAACTCGCGTTATTAGAAAATGGAATATACGAACCGGTACCCGGCCTCGACGGTTTTAGCTTCGATGGACCGCCGGATCAGGCCGAAGTCAAATCGGTACTCATATTTGCGTCCGAACAGGTTGGACTGTTCCTCCAGGGTCCCTACTCTCGGGCCCGAACCGCTGCGGTAGGTTTCGGTCTTGAAACCAAAGCCGGGACTGAGATCATCGGCCGATCCGCCGGCGGAAAGTCCGAATCCGCTTTCTTTCAGCCTTTCGGAGAAGCGAAGCTCATTCCGTTCCCGATCCAGGTGAATTTTCGCCTGATAGACCAGCTTCTTTTTCGACAGAAAGCTTTTTCTCTCCGCCACCACCCATTCCAATAGAAAGCCGTGCTTCTCTTCTTTCAGTTCGGCCGGAATTCCCTCGGCTATTTTTCTGATTTCTTCAGTGAGCTCCATATCTCGATCTCATTGGACACGGCCTTGAACGGCATCTGCTCAAAAGGCCGTCGGCAAAAGTCAAGACGAATCCGGTAGCGGCCTTCCGTGATTTCCGGGGGGAGGTCAAAATAAATAAAACGGGTAGCCCTCCGGTCCTGAATAAAAATACAGTCCTGGCTGTCGCTGTTTTGGAGGTTCAAACCGGCGACGGATTCTTCCCCTTCCCGATCACCGACCAGGACACCCGACCGGTTGATCCCAAACCCCAAGTCACTCAATGAGGCCAAAATGACCCGCACCCTTTGTCCGGGCCGGTAGCGATCAAATTCCGTGGAGAGGGTCAGGCGCCGGTTATAATCGCTCTCGCCGGTGCCGACTCCGGCCGTGGCCTTCTCCCAGAATCGGGGCCGGCCGGCATCCAGGTGAACGATCTCGCCGCCGTAATGACCAACACCGCAGCAGTTCTTCTGCCGGATGATTTCCCAGAGATCCCGGCCTTTCACCCCCTCGATGGAGAAATCCAGGGCCATGCCGTCTATATGCAGGCTGGTCTTGGCCACGGTTAGCCCCGCCTGCTTAAGCTTGCTGTTGTATTCCGGATTCCGGTATCCGGAATGAAGGTGAATCAATTTCCCCGGCGCCACTAGATCCGAGAAGTAATCGAGCATAAAGAGCAATCGAGGCGAGATATGCTCTCCCTGACCCTTAGTGGAAAAGCCAAAAACAGTGTCGACCTGGCTCAAGGCCGAATCGTTCAAGGATCCGTCGGCGTTGAGCAGATTGACCTTGATCTCCAGGTTATTCTGGGCATTCCGAATATGCAACCAGCCGTCGCCCATGAGAAAGAAGGGGGCCATCGGCTCTTGGGCAGCCAGATCAGGGGCTATAGCCAATAGCCCAACCAGGGTGAAAAGTATTTTGGCGAAAGAAGATAGGCCACTTCATAGGTAAAAATATATTTGTTTTGCTCCCTTTTGTAAAGTCCGTTATAAGAAATGGGTTTATTAAGAAAAATCCTTCCCGCAGATTCGACGGCCCTACCCTACCCGTAGAGGCAATTGATTTGCCCTTACCGTTAATGTTTAAGAGTTGACAGTCTGACAAATCCACGTAAAATTAGGGCATCCGGTCTGGACCAAATCAATATTCAAATGAAGTGAGGGCCCTTCCGGCCGCGGGGTCTCTTGCCGAACGGAAGGTCATTCTCAAGCTTTTTGCGAGGTTATCATTGTTGAAACGGGCGTTTTTATTATTGCTGACAGTCATGTTGATTGGCCCCGGAACTGTTTTCGGAGCCGAAATCTACAGTGTCCAGGTCGGGATTTATCAAAAAATAAAAAATGCCGAAAACCAATGCCGATCCATCCAACGGAAGTTCGGACCCGCCCATCGGGAAGCCCTACGGATTGAAAAAAAAGGCTCGCTCTATGCCGTCCGGATCGGACAATTCAAACAGGAAAAACCGGCACGTCAACTGCTCTCCCGGATAGAAAGATCTTTTCCCCAGGCCTTTATCTGGAAAGGGGAGTATAAAGTGGCTCAATGGGTCCGGCTCTACGGCCCGGCACCCGATCGACAAAAAAATGAACCCTCATCCACATCCAGCCCTTCCCGGCTCACCTTCCCTTCAGAAACGGGAGAAACCAAGCCAGAAACCCCGTTTGATTATCCAATCCCCCCTTCGAAGGCAGGACTTTATCCTATAGGAAAGGGCATCCAAAAGGGAAAAACCAACCTGCCCGAAAGTTCCCTGGAAACCCGCCGGGCGATCCTCTGGGGGACAGTCCTGGAAAGCAGTCCCTTATCCGGGAACCCCCTGGGCCTGAATCCCGAAAAAGAGATCACCCGGGTGATGGTCCGGGTGGATAAATCCGAGGCGGTAAAGGGCTATCCCAATTTTCTGCAGGACAAAGAAACCGAAGAAATAATCCTCTTCTCGGAAATACGCCAGCCGTTTTTCATTCCCTCGCAAAAAATCAGGGCTCTGGTGGAATACCAGGGGGACAAGTACAAACGCTTTTTCTGGATCAAACAGGCGGAGCCGATAAAACCATAAATGGGACGAAATGCCCCCCCTTGGTTACCTGGATATTTGTCTCCTCCCAGGTGGTCGCACCCCTGCCGATCTAAATGACTCCCACTTCGTCTGCGGCCCTGAAGGGGGATGAGGGCTTGAAGCCTTCTTGACTTCTTCAAGGTTTTTGATAGGATCACTCCCCATGGACCTTAAAATAGCCCAGCTTCAAGAAGAGATAGAAAAACTAAAGTTGGATAAGGCCGACCGCGAAGCGGCCTTGCCGGCCCACTCCATTCGCCCCCACCAATTGCTGGTCATCGAAGAGCTGGAAGAGGAAATCGAGCAGAAGCAGAAGGAATTGAAAAAGCTTCTCTAAGCATCGGATGGATGACAATTGACAGACTCGCAAAAAGTCGATCAGTTCAAGTTTGTCATTCTGAGCGAGAGCGAAGAATCCCTTTTTATTTTATCAGCTATTTGAGGGATACTTCACGGAGTTAACCCTGAGCCGAAAGACGAGATCCTTCGCTTCGCTCAGGATGACAGCCCGGGGGACTTCTTGAACAACCATCAGATTAAAATCAAAAGGAGAGCCATGGCAGAAACGGTAAAGAAGCGTAAGCCCTCGTTGACCCTGGAAAAGATCTGCCCCGATTTTCAGGAATGGCCCGACAGTTGGAAAGGTGAGGACAAAGATGTTCCCTATGGGGAAGGACTTGTCGAGGTATTTCGTCCTTTCATTCAGTCGCTTATCGATTACGGGTGGTCCAAGTCAACTATCCGAAACCACATCGATAACCTCTGGCTGCTCGGCGGGGAGATCATTCGGGAGGTCAACGATGACAATGAATACCGCCGCTTTACTCCCCAACAGAAACTGATGGAAATGATCGGACTGGAGGGCGGTCCCTATTGCCGCCATTTGGATTCCGAAGAGGAGTCCCGCTCCTTTGACGCCACCTGCCGAAAATTATACAAATACCTTCAACCAATGGTTTCCAAAAAATAGACCTTATCCCAAAGGCCGACCCCTTTTCCCAGTCTCCCCGGGATGTCAGGGAATTGGTTTTGAATAGCTTTGGAAGAAGAGGCCTTTAATTTCTTAACGATCGCCTCCAAGGATTTATCCCCATCCGTTTCCACGTAGATATGGACATGGTCCGGGGCCAGCCACATCAAGGCAGCCAGACCACCGACCAATTCCCCGAAACCAAGAAATAGGTCGAATAGATTTTCAAAGTGCGTTTTGGGAGGTGTGAAGAACGGTCTTCGGTGAGCCGTGTTTCAGAGCAGGTGATATTTAAGATTGACTATAATTTCATCCGGGTCTGGTTTCTGTATCCTTCGGTTTAGATCACATAAAATCGTTTCTTCCCGTCTGAAGTCATTGCAGACCCGACACACGGCATGGGGCTGATGCCGATAAAATTTAGCGCATTCGAGACATTTGGGGGGAGAAGGGGATTCCATATTCCTATGCTTTCTTAGGCAAGCCCAATAACTCTCTGACCCGTTGAACCCCGCGCCGGTTGAGCTCGTCCAACTCCGGTTGAACGGCCCTGCCGCGTCCAAAATCCTGGAGCAGGGCCTCCACGGCTTCCCGACCGTCGGCCGTGCGAATCGCCTCCCGCGGGGTCCGGTTACCCAAAGCCGGGATTTTCATGTCCACCCAGCCTTCCCAATGAGACCGCATGCTTTCGGCCAGGACCCGTTGCACCTCCGGATTCTGGATCAGGGATTTGTCGGAGGCCGATTCCCGCCTATCCGGGTCTTGAGAGGATTCCCACACTTCCTGTGGTCTGAATGGAGTGATTTCGTCCAGTTTGAACCGAACCGTGGTTCCCAAACGTTTTTCGATATTTTTTCGAATTTTTTTGGCCCGATTCGCCGAATTCACCTCGACCGTCAACCGGCTTCCGTCGATTTTCAAATTACCGAGAATCGTATTGGACATTCCAGGGCTTTGTTTATGGCCCGGCCGGCTCCAGTCCCATTCCACCCGGCGAAGGCTTCCATCCGGATTGTAGCGGGCGCTACGGAGGAATTCTTCCTTGGATTCGGTGACACTGAGGGACGCCAATTCATCGAACACCCTTTCCGGCGAATCGATCTCGAAAATCAATTTATGCGGTTCCAGAGGATCGCCATCGGTGTTGCAGATGGTGGGGGGATGGTGTAGGAAGTGGTCCATCAGAAGAAACTCCCGGCGGATTTCCGTCTCCCCGGCCCGGATGTCGGCCTCGGTGATCCCCGCCTTTCCCGCCTTCAACCGGTTTCGCAATTCGATGAGGCCGACCTTGTAGGCGGGCGGAATGGTATAGGGGGCCAGCCCGATAAACATGTTGACTTCGTCGATCGCGGCCACTCGGCCGAAGAGCAGGTCATGCGGTTTCATATAATGCGACCCGGACCGCTCCTGGACCGTATACGTGACACCCGTCAAGACGTCCTGCAGATAGACCCGTTTCCCGGGGTCCACCCGCAGCACTTCGAAAAAACGGTAAGGGTTACGATTGGAGGCTTCGGCCACCCGGCGTTCCAGGGAATCGAGCCGGCAAGTCGGATCCTGGAGAAGGATTTCGGCTACTGTCTTCCCCTCGATGGCCGGTCGATTTTTGGCGGAAGCAGACGTGTCAACCTCCCAGTTGAAAACCATCCAGGGGGCGAACAGGGGCATCTGCCGTTTAATATCCTCGTCGTCCGGAGAGACGTCTACGCCGGCGGCCATCCAGTACTCGGACAGAGCCCGGTCCTCCGCCTCCGGCCCCAGCACCCGTCCACAATATTCAGCCATTTTCTCAAATAGACGGTTATACGCCTCCGACAACCGCTGGTAGTGGAACTCCTCGGTAGAAACTACCTTGGTTTCGTTTAGACAGCATTTCTTGTACTTTTTCCCACTGCCGCAGGGACAGGGGTCATTTCGTCCGATGGTAGGCATATCTTAACCACTCCCAACGATTTATAATTTTTTTCCTTTCCCAATAGGGAACACCTCCGACTTTAAACGCTGCCAAAGATCCCAAACGCCCAGTTCCTTAGACCATTTTTCGATGCTGAACGGCCGGTTCTTCCTGATAATCAGGTCGGCTTTATAACCGGAGGACTCATCGATGATATTGAAGGCCCGCTGGGATCGAACGGCCTGTTTGATTTCCTCTTCATCTACGTAATACCCCTCCCCCAGGGATCGGGCGAACCGTCGCAGGGTTTCTTCATCCCCTTCTACGACGGCATCGATGTCCATGGTGGTCCGGGGATGGCCGTGAAAACTAGCCGCCACGGAGCCGACCACCATAAAATCAATCCCGGCCTTGGATACCTTTTCTTTAATCCCGCCAGAGCGATATCTCGCATCTGGTCACTCAGCGCCATGGCCGCGCAGACCCGTTCTTCTCCGGTCATCCGGGCGAATGTTTCCTGCTGACGGGCTTGGGCTTTGGGTTTGGTATCGGAAATCACCTGCTTTCCCTTCTTCATTGGGCTTTGTTTATTTTTATTCAATAAGTCCCGGAATGACATTTCCCGTCAAACTCCCCTATACATCGGCCCCGGTCCTAAAAACCGACAACCAAAGTTTTCAATGTTGTTGAAGAATCTATTATAGGCTTTTGATAGTCGCTGATAGTGAAGCTCCTCGGCAGAGACCAACTGGATTTCGGCCAGGCATCATTTCTTGGCCTTTCTACTGCTACCGCAGGGGCAGGGGTCGTTTCGTCCGACGGTGGGCAAAATGTTTCCTGAAACGTAAGAGTCAAGTAGTCTCCGAACTTCTTCTGGCTTTTGGTAATTAATATAGGTATCCTGGCATATTCTGGTTTTTTTATCTAGGAAGTCCAATCCTCGATCCACGTTTAGAACGATTTGATCGGTTAAAATAAGTCTTTGATGAGGTAAAGCAGAATCTGGGAGGGATTTATCATAAAAATAAACTTCAAACATAGTCTGACTCGAAGTTGAACGGTTGCGGACATATAATCCTTTATTTTTTCAATTCGTTAAGCCGAGATAGCACCTTTTATTTCATGGCATGTTTGACCCTGGAAAGCCTTTTTTTCGTGACTCGATTTTCCGAAATAGAAGTCAAATTCGTCAAGATAGGCAGCAACTCTTTCCAAGTCGGGCCTCCTTTTGAGTTTTTAAAGTGGGTCAGAAATTGTTTGACATTGTCTTCAAAACGGATTGTCAAGAAGCGGTTTTTTCTTCCGGCAACCGATGCAGGTCCTCAGGAGAATCCACTTCGAAGGAATCGTGGGAGGTAATGATCACCTGGACCGGGTAGCCGTGCTCGAGGGCCCGGAGCTGTTCGAGTTTCTCGGCGGCTTCCAGGGGACCGGTGGGCAGCGAAGTAAAGATGTCGAGGAAGTCCCGGCGGTAGGCGTAAATGCCCAGGTGTTTGTAATAGACCGGGTCGGGATCGCCGTCGCGGTAAAAAGGGATGGGGGAGCGGGAGAAGTAAAGGGCCCGGCCGCTGAAATCGAAGACGGTCTTCACATGCTTGGGATCCGGGATCTCGGCCGGGTCGGTGATGCGGTAGATCAGGGTGCTCAGGGGCCATTGCGGATTCTCTTGATGACCGGCGATCAGGTCCGCAACGGCCTGGAAGGGGAAAAAAGGCTGGTCACCCTGGATATTGACCACCAGCGTGTCGGGAGCCAGATCCAGTTGATCGGCGGCTTCGGCGATCCGGTCGGTCCCCGTCCGGTGCTCCGAGCGGGTTCGGAGTATCGGGACCTGAAATTCCCGGGCACAGGCGATGATCCGCTCGTCATCGGTGGCCACGGCGATTCGGGAAACCCCGCTGATCTGCCTGGCCCGCAGAATCACCCGGCCGATCATCGGGCAGCCGTGAATCTGAGCCAAGGGCTTGCCGGGGAATCGGGAGGATTCATACCGGGCCGGAATAATAATGATGGTGTCCATAAATTTTTTTAGCCTCCCCGGCTAAAAAAATTTGTTGGCCTCGGAGACCAACTGCTTCACCTTGCCGAAAATCGCCTCATCCATCTTGATGTTGATGGGCAGGACCAGGGTCCGGGCCATCAGGGCATCGGACTGGGGAAGCGCATCCGGCGGGTATTGAAGTTCACGCCCGTCAGCGGCCCGAAAAGGCCAGCCATTGTGGTCGGGGGACTTCTGTCCCAGCAGATGTTCCCAATTACGGTAATAATGCCAGGTGTTCTGAAAAAAATAAACCAGACCAACCCCGCTTATCCCGGCTAATTCTTTGAAGGTCAGGGTCTTTCCCGGATCGGGCAGAAAAAAAGCCAGGAAAGTTGCGGTGTCGCCCTCCGGATCCGGCAGTTGACGGAACCTGATCCCCTTCAACCCTGAAAGGATGGCCTTCAGACGGCTCTTGTTTTCCCGCTGCCGGGCGATCATCTCCGGGAGTTTCCGCAGTTGCGCCAACCCCAGCGCCCCCTGCAACTCCATCATCCGGTAGTTGAAGCCGATGAAACTCCGGCCTTCCAGACCGCGATCAGTACCAATATGGTCGTGGCCGTGATCGTGGTATTCCGAGGCCCGGCGATAAAGTTCGGGGTCGTCCATGATCAGCATCCCGCCCTCACCGGTGGTCAGGGTCTTAACCGAATCAAAGGAAAAGGTGCCGATGGCCCCGAAGGACCCCAGGTGCTTGTCCCGAATATATCCCCCAGCGGCCTGGGCTGTATCTTCAATGACCGGCAGGTTGTGCCGGCAGGCGACTTCCAGGATGGGCTCAATATTCGCCTGGGCTCCCAGCATATGGACCGGAATGACGGCCCGAGTCTGGGGGGTAATCTTCTTTTCCAAATCTTGCGGATCCATATTCAAGGTGTCATCGATTTCAGTGAATACCGGTACGGCCCCGGTCTCCAGAATGGCTTCCCAGGTGGCCACGAAAGTAAACCCGGTGGTGATAACTTCATCCCCGAAGCCCACGCCGAGGGCGGCCAAGGCCACCCTCAGGGCCGTGCTCCCGGAGGAGACGGCCAAGGCATGCTTCCGTCCGGTAAAAGCGGCAAAGGCCTTTTCAAACTCTTCCACCTTATAACGGCCCTGCCGCTGGGCCGGAAACCCGTAACGAAAAAGGACGCCCGTTTCCAGAACTTCCAGAATCTCTTTTCTTTCTTCTTCCCCAAGCACTTCATAACCGGGCATTTCTTATGCCTCCTTTTTTCTAATTAAATTAGTATGGTTATCAACCAATAGCCCAACATCTAAATCCTGTCAAAGGAATTTCAAATTAGGAAGAAGATCTGGTCCAATCCACTCTGGCCTGGCAGGCCAGGGTCTGCCCGTCATTTTTTCGTCCTTCGATTCCCTGCGAAAGGTATTCGCCCTTTCCGATTCTTTCCCGGTAAATGGTGAGCACCTCGCCCCCTTGGATTTCGGCCAGGAAGTTGATCTGCAACCCGGCCAACTGGTAATGCTGATGGAAGTTCAAAGGGAAACTGTTTAAAATCCAGCCGACATAATGGGCATTGTTCACATGGCTGTTCAAATCGATGTGCTGGTAGGCGGCCTTGAAGCCAAGCGTCTCCTCGGGTGATTCCAGGGGAGGGAGCTTTTCCAATCGCCGATCCAAGGCGCGCTGTCCGGGATCAATCGGCATACGTTTAAAAACCTCCTCCAATCTCTTGGGTCTTCGGGTCTTAAGATTAACGAGCAGCCAGTTGGAGGTCACCCGACCCAGCACTTCGCCCTGCCGGCTGGTAATCAGAAAATCCCGCAGGGCGAACAAGCGCTCTATCCCCCGGGGCCAGGTCTTAACCAGGATTTCCTCCCCCCATCCGGGGTAACGGTCCATCACGATCAGCAGACGGGAAAGCACCCAAGCCAAGTTGTCGGCCCGCAGGATGTCTATTCCTACCCCTTGGCGCTCAATCTGATTGCTGGCCGTCTCCTGCATAAAATGAAACAAGGCACTGAGGCGCAAGCGGTTTTGGAAATCAACTTCATAGGTACGAAGGCGATAGGCTTCTTCCCAATAGATTGGTTTCATCGTTCCAGATAAAATTTCCTTTTTGAATGAAGTTTCACGAGCCCCTGGGGCATAAACGGCAGCTCCTTATTTTTATTTTACAGGATTTTCCCTATTTGTAAAAAAAATTGTCCTCTGTTATCCTAAAAGGGCAGGGTAAGATCGCTTCTCCCAAACCGTATCTCTACGAACCGGTTTGAGTGAACCGCCTTTTTCCCTTAACGCCATTCAACATATCCTGGGAGGTACTATGAATAAAAAGACGCTGCTGCTTTCCCCATTTACCATAAAAAATCTGACTCTAAAAAACCGGATCACCATGGCCCCGCTGTTCCTGGGCTATGCCAACCCCGATGGGACCGTCAATTCCCTGATCCTGGACCATTATCAGGAGATGGCGGCCTCGGGGGCCTCCTTAATCGTGGTGGAAAACGTGGCCGTGGGCCCTAAAGGGATGGGATCGCCCTTTACCCTCCGTGTGGATGAGGAGCAGTTCCTTTTGGGACTCTCCGGGCTGTCTAAAACCATTCACCAACAGGGGGCCCTGGCCATCCAGCAGATCAACCATGCGGGGCGCTATGCCTACGGGGCCGATAAAATCGCCCCGTCCCCTGTTGAAACCTATCGGGTGGTCCCCCGGGAGATGACTCCGGAGGATATGGATCAAGTGACCCGGGCCTTCGTGACCGGCGCCTTGCGGGTGAAGGAGGCCGGGTTCGACGGGGTAGAGCTTCACGGGGGGACCGGCTACCTGCTGGTCCAGTTTCTTTCACCCCGAACCAATCAGCGGACCGATGGCTACGGGGGATCTTTGGAAAACCGGATGCGCTTCCCTCTGCAGGTGGTCGACGCGGTGCTGGGCGCCGTGGGACCGGATTTCCCGGTGGGGTACCGTTTTTTGGCCGATGAGTGGCTGCCCGACGGCCTCCATCCCGCGGAAACAACCGTCTATGCCCGGGAGTTGGAAAAACGGGGGGTGGCCTACCTCTCGGTCATGGCCGGCACCTATGATTCCTTTTTCCTGCCCGAGTACCTGAAGGCCGAAAGAGAGGAAGGCTATATGGCTTCCTTTGCCGGACGGATCAAAGCGGTTGTCCCCCAAACCCCGGTGATCGCCGCCGGCAGGATCCAGACCCCGGAGACGGCCGAACGGATACTGCAAGAGGGCCAGGCCGATCTGATCGGGCTGGCCCGAGTCCTCCTGGCCGATCCTCTCTGGCCTAAGAAGGCCGAGGGGTCGGTTCAGGAACCGATGGTCTCCTGCGAACCGACCTGCTCTTTATGCCTGAAAAGAGTAATAGGCGGCAAGCCGGCCTTCTGCTCCCATTGGGACAGGGACAAACAAAAAAAATTCTTAGCCCGTATAGGGGAAAAACCGAAGGACGTAAAGGGTTGATGCGTTCACACCAAGTCCCGAACTGTCATCCTGAATCCTTCACCGGCTTGTCATTTGAATTTTGAGCCTTCGTGCTTGTTTCGGATTTCGTGTTTCGGATTTTGAATTTATGGGTACTCTCGATCAGATGTTTTAGATAAATTCTCGAGCCAATATATGTAACAATTAATACATCTTTTCATAAAGCGCGATGATATCCTCCTCGGTAATCGGCCGGCGATTGTTTTCGATGGGACGGGCGACTTTCATGGCTGCCGGGGCCATTTCCGGGATGGCCTTGCGGGGAATCTTCAATTCGGCTAAATTCCGGGGGATGCCGATAGCCCGGGAAAGGCGGGTGACTCTCTGGATGCATTTTTTAGCCCCCTTTTCCGGGAAGTCGGCCGGAAGGGAGCCGCTCAATAGGGCCTCCATGCGGGCGAAGCGCTCGGGATGCCCGACGCGGTTAAATTCCAGGACGTAGGGCAGCAGCACGGCGTTGGCCAGGCCGTGGGGGATATTGAAAAAAGCCCCCAGAGGATAGGCCATGGCATGGACGGCGGTCACCCCGGCGTTGGCCAGGGCCAGCCCGGCCAGCAGGCTGCCTAAAAGCATGTTTTCCCGGGCCTGCATATCGTTCCCTTTCTGCACCGCCTTTTTCAGGGACCCGCCAATCAGGGCGATCGCCTTTTCAGCCACCAGGTCGCTCAAGGGATTGGCCTTATTGGAAGTATAGGCCTCCATGGCATGGGTCAGGGCATCCATGCCGGTCTGGGCGGTAATTTGGGGAGGAAGGGTCAGGGTTAATTCCGGATCCAGCAGGGCCACGGTGGGGAAGAGGAATCGACTGTTTATTCCCCCCTTGGTCTTGGTCTTCCGGTTGGTGAAGACGGCGGTGAACGTCACTTCGCTCCCAGTCCCGGCGGAGGTGGGGATCAGGATGGTCGGCAGCCCGGCTTTGGGTACGCGGTCCAGCCCGACGTAATCGCTGACCTGCCCTTTGTTGGTAGCCAGGACGGCGATGGCCTTAGCCGTATCCAGGGCGCTGCCTCCGCCCAGGCCGATGATCAGTTTACATTTTTTGTCCCCGGCCAGACGGGCGCCGGCCTCGGCCGAAGCGGGGGCCGGTTCGGCTTCCAATTTGTCAAAAAAGACCGGCTGGAGACCCACGGCCTTTAATTGTTTCGCTAAATCGGCCTTCAACGATCCTTTGGAAAAAAAAGGATCCAGTGTTACCAAGACGGTATCCCGGCTGTACCGTATAGCCAACTCCGGCAACTGACGGATGGCGCCGCGTCCGAAATGAATTTCTCCAGCTCCGACAAATGAAAAGTTGTTCATAGGACAATCCTTTCTTTAATTTAACATTTCGCCTTTTGGGGTGGGTACCCCCAAAAGCTGGTTGGGCCGTTTGGGTCCCTTGGAAAGGGTTTTCCACACTTCTTTTGTGGTTCTAACCCGGCCCCTGGGTTATCAAGTCGGTCTTGAGGCAGGGCCAAAGGGGAAGGCGTTAAGGGTCTCCGGGTTTGGGCCTGCCTTTAAATCCAGTTAATGTTTAGGACCAGATTCGGAGTCCGGATGGCCTTTGGAACCTTTGGCAAGGCCTTTCCAAGGGACCCAGACGGCCACGAAGGCTTAGATTCAGGGTGATCTATTATACCCTCTGGCCACCCACCCAAAAGGGCGAATAACCCTTCACTTGACCTTAAACCTTCGGGGTTCAATCCCGAATTTATCAATTTTATAGTTCATGATTCGTTGGGTCAGGCCCAGTTCCTGGGCGGCTCGAGAGCTGATCCCGTTGCTTTTCTTCAGGGCCTCGATGATCATTTCCTTTTCAAAGGCCTCCACCGCCGGGGTGAAGGAAAGCCTGCCCTGGGTGTTGGAACTTTCCGCCGTTTGCAGGGTCGCCGGAAGGTGGTGGCTTTTGATCGCTTCCTCCTCGCAGATCAGCACGGCCCGCTCCATGCAGTTCTGAAGTTCCCGGACGTTTCCCGGCCAGTGATATTGCATCAGGAGGTCGATGGCCGGAGTCGAAATCCGTCGGATGTTCTTATGGTGTTCCTGGGTGTATTTCTCCAGGAAAAATTCAGCCAGCAGCAGAATGTCGGTTCGTCGTTCCCTCAAGGGGGGCAGATAGATGGGAAAGACGTTTAGCCGGTAATAGAGGTCTTCCCGAAAACGTTTCTCTTCCAGGGCCTTTTCCAAATTCTGGTGAGTAGCGGCGATAATCCGGACATCAACCGGTATCGGCTGGCGGCCGCCCAGACGATCGATTTCTTTTTCCTGGATAACTCTCAAGAGTTTGGTCTGGATATTGGGGTTCAGGTCTCCGATTTCATCTAAAAACAGGGTCCCACCCTGGGCCCGTTCAAAGCGGCCCAATTTCAAGGCCGTGGCCCCGGTGAAGGCGCCTTTTTCGTACCCGAAGAGTTCACTCTCCAAGAGGGTCTCCGGCAGAGCAGCGCAATTGATCTTAATGAAGGGTTTATGGGCTCGGAGGCTTTGGTAGTGGATGGCATTGGCCACCAGTTCCTTGCCGGTGCCGCTTTCGCCGCGCAGGTGGACGGTGGCGTTGCTCTGGGCCACCTTGTGGATCATCTCATATACTTCCCGCATGGGGCGACTGTTGCCGATAATATGGTCTATCTGATATCGCTCGGTTAGTTCCTTCCGCAGGCGGAGGTTCTCATCAATGAGTTTTTCTTTTTCCCGGTTCAAGTGCTGGAGTTTGTTGACCGTCTCGGCGATCAGGGCCCCGATAATGGTCAGGAAGCGTAAATCCTCATCCAAAGAGATGTCGTTATCGAACAATCGGTCGACGCTCAAGGCCCCGATGGTTTTTTTGCCGATTTTGATAGGGACGCAGATAAAAGAAATGTCCTGTTTTTCCAGGTTCTTCCGGGAACGGGTCTTGTTCAGGAAGAGGGGTTCCTGGCTGATGCGGGGGATGATGGCCGGTTCGCCGGTTTGAACCACCCGGCCGGTGATGCCTTCCCCTAAACGGTACTTGCCCCGGCGCCTGGCTTCAGGGGATAGATCGTGGGCTATTTCAATGGATATTTCGGAAGAGAGGGGGTTCAACACACTGACCGTAGCCCGGCTCATTCCCAGAAACTTGGATAAAATACTCAAGGTCTCCTGGAGGGATTTGGTCAGATCCAGGGTGGCATTCAGGGTTTTAGCGATCTCATAGAGACAATAGATTTCCCGGACATAATGGGAGTTTTCCAGATCTTTAAGGGGGGGAAAAATGTTTTTCATCTTCTTTTCCTCTCGTCAAAGATCTACCACAGGTTACCTCAGAAAACAACAATTTTGTAATTTGCCCGACCGGGTCAGGCGGAAGGGCCAAGGATTTTAGGCCCCCCGGACTTCCTTTTCCCTTGACACTTCGGCGGCACTTTCTTATACTCCTGGAACGCATATTTCAGCGTATATCTAAACTATTTCAATCAGTTTTCGGTGCTCGGCCATCGAAGGAATATCGGGACCGTTCACGAAAACCAAGGAGGCTCAGACATGTTTCAGAAATCTTTCATCCCCCATAAGGGGTACTGGTCTTCGCCCTTTTCCCGCTGGCAGATGTCCTTTCAAAATATCAATTCCATTGAATTAGCCGCGGCCACGGCCAAAAAATTCCTTGAAATAAGGGGCTATTCTCCCGAAATGTTTGACGGCTGTATTCTGGGCATAACTATCGGCCAGCGGGCCTGGTTTTACGCCAACCCCTGGTTTTGCGCCCTCATGGGCAATGATCAGATCAGCGGACCGACCATCAGCCAGGCTTGCGCCACCAGCGCCACGTCCATTTACACGGCGGCCGCCGGCCTGGAAACCGGGATGTATCAGAATGTTTTAGTGGCGACTACCGACCGCTGCTCCAACGGTCCCCACACGGTCTGGCCCAACCCCAACGGCCCGGGCGGAGAAGTGATCAGTGAAAACTGGATGATGGATAATTTTAACAAAGACCCTTACGGCGGGGTAGCCATGGTGCAAACGGCCGAGAACGTCGGTCTAAAATACGGCGGGGTGACCAAGGAAGAATCGGATGCCTTGGCTGTCCGGCTCTATGAGAAATACCTCATGGGTATGGCCAATGACCGGGAATTCCAGAAGGGCTATATGATCCCGGTGGAAATAAAAATCTCCAAGAAAAAGTCGATCCTGGTGGAAGCGGACGAGGGCATCACCCCCAATACCGCCGAAGGACTGGCCCCCCTGAAACCGGTCATCCCCGGAGGCTGTATTTCCTTCGGCGCCCAAACCCACCCGGCTGATGGCAATGCCGGCCTGATCCTGACCTCCCAAGAAAAGGCCAGGGATTTAAGTCAGGATAAAAACATCACCATCCAGGTTTTGAGCTACGGCTATAACCGGGCCGAGAAAGCCCACATGGCGGCCGCCGTGACCCCGGCTTCGGAGATGGCCCTGAAAAATGCGGGTATCCAGGTTAAAGATTTAGCAGCGGTCAAAACCCACAACCCTTTCTCGGTCAACGATATCATCATGGCCCGGCTGATGAAAATCCCAGGGGAAATCTTTAACAATTACGGGAGTTCACTGATTTTCGGACATCCCCAGGGGCCTACCGGGGCCCGCTGCACCGTTGAATTGATCGAAGAACTGGTCAAAATCGGCGGTGGCTATGGGCTTTTCGCCGGTTGCGCCGCCGGGGACACCGGGGCGGCCCTGGTACTTAAGGTATCCTAATTGATACTTAACTTTTTCTGAAACGGCGTTCGAACTCGAACGATTGCGCAGTTCGGTCATTGAATTTTGGATATTGTTGTTGTTTCGATTTCATGCTTCGAATTTCGAATTTACGAATGAAATTGGCTATGTCCACGACGATTACAGTCCCATTTATAGAGGGTGACGGCACCGGCGCGGATATCTGGAAGGCTACCCGGCCGGTGCTGGAGGCCGCTATCCGGAAGGCCTACGGGGGCGAAAAGGCTATCGACTGGCAGGAGGTCCTGGCCGGGGAAAAGGCCTTTGCCCAAACCGGGCAATGGCTTCCGTCGGAAACCCTGCAGGCTATCCGTCGCTATGGAATCGCCCTCAAAGGCCCCTTGACCACCCCGGTCGGTAAAGGGCTCCGCAGTCTTAACGTTCAGTTGCGTCAGGAACTGGACCTCTATGTCTGCCTGCGCCCGGTGCGCTACTTCCAGGGAGTTCCCAGCCCCATGAAGCGACCGGATCTAGTGGATATGGTTGTTTTCCGCGAAAATACCGAAGATGTTTATGCCGGCCTCGAGTGGCCGGCCGAGGCCCCTGAAACCTGGGAGTTAATACAGTGGATCAAGGAAAAAACCGGGAGAAAATTGGGGATTGATACCGGAATCGGCATCAAACCCATCAGCCGCAGCGGGACCCGACGCTTGGTGCGTCGAGCCATTCAGTATGCTTTGAGCCGAAAAAAAACCAGCGTGACCCTGGTCCACAAGGGGAACATTATGAAGTTTACGGAGGGGGCCTTTTGCCAGTGGGGCTACGAAGTGGCCAAGGAAGAATTTCCCTCGGAAACCATTACCGAAGCCGAATGGCTGCTGGGTCAGGATCAGGCGGAAGGGGGAGGCAAGCTGATCATTAAGGATCGAATCGCCGATATGATGTTCCAGCAGGTCCTCCTGCGACCCGAAGAGTATTCGGTGATCGCCACCCCGAACCTGAACGGAGACTACCTTTCCGATGCCTTGGCGGCTCAGGTGGGCGGGACTGGGCATGGCCCCGGGGGCCAACATCGGGGATACCTGCGCCATCTTCGAGGCCACTCATGGGTCAGCTCCCCAGTATGCCGGGCAGAATAAAGTCAATCCGGGTTCTCTGATCCTCTCCGGGGCCTTATTACTCGAACACCTAGGCTGGGTAGAGGCTGCCGAATTGATTTATAACGGCTTGCAGAAGACTATTTCCGAAGGGATCGTCACCTACGACCTGGCCCGACAGATGACCGGGGCCCGGGAGGTTTCATGTTCCGGTTTTGGGCAGGCCCTGATCGAGCATTTGAGGTAAATTCTCCTTGGTGGAATGGATTTATTGCCCTGATTTATCCCCCCCGTTGTTCCTTTTGCCGATCCCCGGTGGCCGTTCAGCGCCGGGCTTTTCTCTGCCCGGATTGTGAGCGGGAGCTCCGCTGGATTGAAGCCCCCCAATGCCCTGGTTGCGGACTGCCTTATCCCGCCGGAGGCAGCAGTCATCTGTGCGAGGATTGTCTTCGACGGCCGCCTTTTTACGACCAGGCCCGGGCCGTGGTCGTTTATCAGGGTCAGGTCACCGGGGCGATCCATCGCTTCAAATATCGGAAGGAATACCTGTTAACTGAAGTTCTGGGTTGGTTGGGCAACCGGCTGAAATGGGAAAAACCGGACTTTGATTACCTCATCCCGGTCCCCTTGCATCCGAAAAGGCTCCGGGAAAGGGGCTTTAACCAGGCCTTGCTTCTAAGCAAGGCCCTGGAGGATATTCCCCCGGGGAAAATTAAACCTGGGATCCTGAAACGGGTCCGCCATACGCCGCCGCAAGTCCGGTTGAATCCTGCTGAGCGACATCAAAATGTCCGTGGGGCCTTTGAGCTCAAGGCCCCGGATGGTGTCCGGGGGAAAAATATTTTATTAGTGGACGATGTTTTTACCACTGGGGCCACTGTCAACGAGTGTGCCCGGGTGCTTAAGAAAGCCGGGGCGGGTCAGGTGTCGGTCTATACCCTGGCCCGGGTAGTGGCCCAATGAACTCAAAAATTATTCCCCGTTCCGAAATAACCGCCCTGGTTGAAACCCTGAAAGTCCAAGAGAAAAAAATCGTGTTTACCAACGGTTGCTTCGATTTGCTCCATGCCGGCCATGTCCGCTACCTGACCGAGGCCCGTGCCCAGGGAGATTGCCTGATCGTGGGTCTGAATACCGACCGATCGGTTAACCGGATTAAAGATCCCCATCGGCCTCTCATTCCCGAAGAGCAGCGGGCCGAGGTGCTGGCCGCCTTGAGTTGCGTTTCCTATGTGGTTTTTTTTGAGGAACCGGACCCTTTGTTCTTGATTGAGGCCATTAAACCCGATGTCCTGGTTAAAGGGGCGGATTGGGCGGAGAACGATATTATCGGGGCTGGGTTGGTCCGCTCTTACGGGGGTCGGGTTTTCCGGGTGGCGCTGTTGGGCGGCATCTCCACCACGGAGATTATCCGCCGTATCGTGGAACGCTATGGGCAATTTCCCCCCAAAAAATCAAATTAAAAGGAAGTTCAACGACGAAAGAGGGCCAATAGCAGGGTTAAAAGCAGGCTGATGAGGATAGAGGTGGTTAAAGGAAAATAGAAACTGATCTTTTCGCCTTTAAAGAATAAATCACCGGGCAATTTCCCCAACCAAGGAATTTTAGGGAGAAAAACAAGAATCCCGCCGAAGACGATCAGAATAATCCCCATCAGAATCAGTAGCTTTCCTATGCCGGCGAGAGGGCCCATTTTTTTGTCGACTATTTCTATTTAAATGTTAAAGGGTTAAGATCTTAAATCCATTTTAACCTGAACCCTTCCATGGTGTCAATTATTTCAGGGCATTGATTTTATGACGGGAAATGGTTAACATTAGTCCAAATAAATGGAAATCCGACTAAAGGAGGCAATAAGGACTATGGCGGAATCAGAGGACAAGGGGTTCGTTTTTAAGGATCGAAGAAAACTCTCCCAGGAAGACGAGGAACCTGTTAAGGAAGAAAAACTCCGGGAAGAACCTGTCCAGACCCAGGAAGAAAAAACAGATGATCAGGCTTATCCCCCTTTACCGGAAGTCAATTTTTCCACTTTTATCATTTCCCTCAGCACGGAGGTCCTCTTCCACTTGGGAGAAATCGCCCATCCGGGAACTGGAGAGCGCCAGAAGAATTTGCCCCTGGCCAAGCACGCCATCGATACTCTGGCCATGCTTCAGGAAAAATCTAAAGGGAATCTCACCGAAGAGGAACAGAAGCTTCTGGAAAGCATGTTGTACGACTTGCGCATGTGCTTTATCCGGGCTTCTTAATTAGAATATAATTGTACCCTAGGAGGAAACAACATATGGCTAAGCCATTTGCCAAACATCGTTATATCTGGACGTTAGCCGGGGTTTCGGTATTGTCCGTAATCGCCGGACTGATTATTGCCGCCAATCTCAATTGGACCAACCCCCTGTCGGCCAAGAGCGAAATCCCCATCGTCGGCGGGGTTCCCACCTTTGCCGAATTAGCCCAGAAAGTATCTCCCGCCGTGGTCAATGTCAGCACCGTCAAGCGGGTCAAGGGCGGCGGCCGGGTACACGAATTCTTTTCGGGGCCCCGGGGTGAACGCCGGAACCCCATGGATGAATTCTTTGAACGTTTTTTCGGGGGAGAGATGCCCCAGCGGGAGTTCAAGCAAAAGAGCCTCGGTTCCGGATTCATCATTGACAATGAAGGGTACATCCTGACCAATAATCATGTGGTCGATGATGCCGATGAAATTAAAGTCATATTAAAAGATCATAAAGATTACGAGGCCAAGGTCGTGGGACGAGACGCCAAAACCGACCTGGCCCTGATCAAGATCAAGTCCTGGAAAGGGTTTACCACCATTAAATTGGGCGATTCGGATGAACTGCGGGTTGGGGACTGGGTGGTAGCCATCGGCAACCCCTTCGGCTTGGAGAATACGGTTACCGCCGGGATCGTCAGCGCCAAGGGCCGGGTGATCGGCGCGGGCCCTTATGATAATTTCATTCAGACCGATGCCTCCATCAACCCGGGAAACAGCGGCGGGCCGCTGATCAACCTGAAAGGGGAAGTGGTGGGGATCAACACGGCCATTTTTGCCGGCGGTCAGGGCATTGGGTTCGCCATCCCGATCAACACGGCCAAGGACCTGGTGTCCCAATTGAAAGAAAAGGGTAAAGTGGTTCGAGGCTGGCTGGGCGTTAATGTTCAGAAGATAACTCCGGACCTGGCCAAGGCGTTTAACCTGAAGGAAGAATCCGGGGCCCTGGTGGGAGACGTGATCTCCGGGAGCCCAGCGGAAAAGGCCGGGATCAAGGCCGGTGATATCATTATCGAGTTTAACGGAAAGGCGATCCAGGAGATGAGCGAACTGCCGCGCCAGGTGGCCGCCATCCCGGTGGGCAAAACTGTGGACGTCAAGGTTCTGCGCAACGGGGAACCTATGGTGTTTAAGGCCCAGATCCAGGAACTGCAGGATAAAGCTTTGGAGGCCGGACCCAGCCCGGCGAAAGAGGGCCTGGGATTGTCGGTGAAGGAATTCACTCCAGAACTGGCCCGTCGTTACAGCCTCAACTATGAGCCCGGGATTGTCGTCCTCCAGGTTAAAGAGGGTAGCCCGGCCGACGAAGCCGGCATCCAGCCCGGCGATTTAATCAAGGAGATTAACCGCAAACCGGTCAGAGACTTAAGGTCTTATGAAAATCTGATGGCCGGGCAAAAGAAAGGATCCGCCTTGTTGTTGCGGATAAAAAGAGGGGATAGCAACCTCTTTGTCAGTATCCGTATTGCCGAGTAGATTCAAATAATTGTCTTAAAAAAAGGGGGGCAGACCGGCCCCCCTTTTTAATTGCTTCTTCGCCCTTTTATTATAACGACTAAAAGGGGACTCCTTTGTCTCTCCCTGGATTTCACTTAAAGGCCCCGGCCAAAGTCAACCTCCGCTTAAAGGTGTTAGGGAAACGGGCTGACGGTTTCCATGAAATTGAAACCATCATGCAGCGGATCGGCCTTTGGGATCTCATCCGGGTCGAGCCAATCGCCAAGGGTCTGGAGATTCGCTGCCCTGGTTTCCCCGACCTGGAAGGGAAGAAAAACTTGATTTGGCAGGCGGTGCGTCTGCTGGAGGAAGAAGGAAAAAAACGTTTATCTTTTCGTATTTATTTAAAAAAACGGATTCCTCTGGGCGCCGGTCTGGGGGGGGGGAGTAGTGATGCCGCCGCCATCCTTTCCGGAATAAACGATTTCCTGGGTGGGCCTGTTTCAGCCGGACGTCTGACTGAGTTGGCCGGTGACCTGGGTTCCGATATCCCTTTTTTCTTGACCCGACAAACCTCACTGGCTCGGGGACGGGGGGAGATTTTGGAACCGCTGCCGAATTTTCCGGTCTGGTGGTATGTTCTGATATATCCCGGATTTCCGCTGGCTACCCGATGGGTTTACCAGGAGGTTAAAATTCCGTTGACAGAAAAAAAACAATATATTAACATTGAAAGTTTAAAAATAGGCCCGATAGAATTAGGGTCTGATTTTCTGGAAAATGATTTGGAAAAGGCGGTCTTGGCCCATTATCCGCACCTTTCTCGGATCAAAGAAGCCCTATTGGCTCAGGGAAGCCTCGGTGCCCTGATGACCGGAAGCGGGTCAACGATTTTTGGTCTTTGGCGGGAAAAAAGAGCGGCGGTTGAGGCCTTTCATCATTTAAGAAGGGGAACTTGGGGAAATGTTTTCATTGCCCCGGGATTGCCTTAACGGGTTAACGAACAGTCCGTTTGGCTTAAAACGATTGGGGTGTCGTCAAGCGGTAAGACACGGGTCTTTGGAACCCGCATTCGGAGGTTCGAATCCTCCCACCCCAGCCAACTATTTATTTATATGGCGTCACTTAAATACCCCTGGATCGAGTCGGAATGTAAGGAAACTATGGACGATCAGTTGAAATTTTTTACCGGCAATTCCAACCCGCAATTGGCTGAAAGCATCTGTGATTATTTGGGCATTCCGCTGGGCTTGGTCCAGGTCAGAAGATTCAGTGACGGGGAGATTTTCGTGGAGATCGGGGAAAACGTCCGCGGGAAGGATGTTTTTGTAATGCAGTCCACCTGTTCCCCGGTCAACGACAATTTAATGGAAATGCTGATCATCATGGATGCCTTGCGGAGGGCTTCGGCGCGACGGATCACGGCGGTTATGCCTTATTATGGGTATGCCCGGCAGGACCGCAAGGTGGCCCCTCGCGTTCCCATCAGCGCCAAGCTCGTGGCCGACCTGATTACGGTCGCCGGCACCCGCCGGGTTTTGACCATGGATCTCCACGCCGGCCAGATTCAGGGTTTCTTCAACATTCCGGTGGACAATCTTTTCGCCGCCCCGATACTGATCAATTACATCCGGGAGCATTTTCTGAACAACATTGTATTGGTATCGCCGGATGTGGGCGGGGCGGAACGGGCCCGGGCCTTTGCCAAACGACTCAATGCCAATTTCGCCATCGTCGATAAAAGAAGGGACCGTCCCAATTCCTCCGAAGTGATGAATATCGTCGGGCAGGTCAACGACATGAACGCCGTTTTGTTGGACGATATGGTTGATACTGCCGGGACCCTGACCAAAGCAGCGGTGGCCTTGGCCGAAGCGGGGGCGAAAAGAATCTCAGCCTGCGCCACCCATGCCGTTTTATCCGGACCGGCCTTGGAGCGAATCGAAAAATCTCCTTTAAATGAATTGGTGGTAACCGATACCATTCCCCTTTCCCCCCGGGCGAAAGAATGTTCTAAGATTAAGGCCTTATCGGTTTCCTCTTTGTTAGGGGAAGCCATCAAGCGGATCCATATGGAAGATTCGGTCAGTTCTTTGTTTATCTAACGAATTAAAATAAAAAATAATAGGTTGCAGGCCCGGGCCTGGAAAAAGATGAGGAGTTATCATGGAACAAATTCAGGTGGAAGCATTTATCCGAAATCAATCGGGGAAGGGGCCGGCCCGAACCTTGCGCCGGTCGGGACAAATTCCGGCTGTTTTTTACGGTCCTGAAACCCAGCCCATTTCCCTTTATGTCCGACAAATGGACTTGGAAAAGATATTTAAAAAACATTCCGGCGAGAATCTCTTCTTTCAGGTGCAGTTAAAAGGGGAGGGACGGGAAGAATCAAGAACGGCCATGCTCAAAGAACTTCAGAAGGACCCGGTCAGCCGGGCTTTCCTCCATGTGGACTTTTATGAGGTTTCCCTGACCAAGGAACTTGAGGTGGAAGTGGGTCTACGGATTCTGGGAAAGGCGAAGGGCGTGGAAAAAGGGGGAATGCTGCAGGAAGCCCGGCGCGATCTGCAGATTCGCTGCCTGCCCCGAAATATTCCGGAATATATTGAAGTGGATATCAGCGGACTGGATATCGGGGATTCCATCCATGTACGAGATCTTCAATTACCCGGAGAAATCCAGGTCTTGAACGATCCCCAAACCACCATAATCACCGTCGTTCCGCCAATAGAGGAAAAGGCGGCTGAGGAAGCGACGGCCGGGGCGTCCGAGGTGGAAGTGGTTTCCAAAAAGGGTAAACCTAAAGAAGAATAGGGGTAGTGGCATCCGTGTACCTGATTGCCGGTTTAGGGAATCCAGGTCGAAAATACCAATTTACCCGCCACAATCTGGGCTTCAGGGTGATTGAAGCCCTGGCCCAGAACCATCAAATTCCGTTAAATCAAAAAAAATTCCAAAGTATTTTCGGTCAGGGAAACATTGAGGGACATAAAGTTCATCTCCTTCTTCCCCAGACTTATATGAATTTAAGCGGGGTGGCGGTCGGTCATTGGGTTCGCTATTTTCACAGCAGCCCCCAGAGGTTGGTAGTGGTCCACGATGATTTGGATTTGGCCTGGGGCCGATTACGGATCGTTGCTAAAGGCGGGGCGGGGGGGCACCGAGGGGTCCTTTCCCTGATCGAACACCTGCAAACCAACGTTTTTGTCCGACTACGCCTGGGCGTAGGACGCCCCCCCGGAGATCAACCGCCGGAAGTATACGTGCTGGAAACAATCCCGGCGAGCCGGCGTGCGGAAATGGAACAACTGGTGGAGGAGGCCGGCTTGGCCTTGGAAATGATACTCCGGGACGGCGTTGAACGGGCTATGAACGAATTCAATCCTCAGGGGCCCAAGAAGGACCAGGCCCCACCATCCCCCTAAAATCCCCCCGGATCCATCAAAGCGGTTTATCGGCCCCTTTATTGTCCCGGCCAGGAACCTGGCAGGAGTTTGGGGCCATTCAGGTAGGAACCCCCATTTTAGGCAGTATCCAACGATTGATTAAATACCAGGCACCAAAAATAACCACCATCCAAATAAATGCTTTCATTGTCGATTTTCCTTAAGAACCCACGGTTCTTGATTAATGTGCTCAGGAAAACCCGCCGCTGGAAGGACTACAGTTGGAAGCAGCAGGAATGCCTTTGATCCCCCCGCTCCCTTTGGAAAAGCCTGAAAGAACACGGATGTTATTTTTGCCCTGGCAATAAGGGCAACAGACCTCATTATCCCCGGAATTCCAAACAATCTTTTCAAAGGTCTTAGAACAGTCTAGACAGTTATATTCGTAAATCGGCATTTATCCCTCCAATAATATTATCTTTATATGATAATCACTTTTCTTGTTTAGTCAAGAAAGACGTACCCGAAAAGGCAAAGGGGAATCAATGGTTGGCTGTTCGTCCTTTTGGGTGGGTAGCCACAATATCTGGCTGATTAAACTGAAATCGGGCCTTCGGGGCCGTCGGGTCTCGGCGAAAGGGTTTTCCCTATTGCTTTAAAGGTTCTAACCCGGCCCCAGTGTTTTCAACTTTTCCAGGAGGCAGGGCCAGCCAGAAAGGCATCAAAATACTTAATGATTTAGGGACCGATCCAGACCGGAGTTCCGGGGGAAATGTCTTTAAACAGCTCGGAAATATGTTGATTATAAAGGGCGACGCAACCATGAGTCCAATCCTCTCCTCGACCTTCCCCGTGTATTTCGATTGCCCCACCGATCCCGGCTTCGGATGGAATTTTTCCTTTCCTGACCGCCATATCATGCCGCACCCGGTCCTGTTCATTGGGATAATCCAAAAGCAGGGCCAAATAATATTTGGTCTGTCCCCGATCTTTTTTTTCGATGACTCGGTACAAGCCCTCGGGAGTCCGCATATCTCCCTGATAAAGTTTAGGCCCCTTGGGGTTTTCCCCCAGATCAATGGGAAACGTTCTGATCAGCCGGCAATTCCGGTAAAGGTTGAGCTTGCGTTTTCCTTTTTTAACCACGATTAGCCATTCCTCCGAGAGAGCGATCGAAGGAGGAGGGAGCAGAGAAGGCTTCCTGACGGCGGCCGGTTTTCGAGGTTCCAGGGGAGGGATATCTTCCGCGGGTGCGGCCTCCGGAGGAACGGCCAAAGAGGAGGGCAATCCCTGCCTTACAGGAGGCGGCGGGGAATAGACCACCTTTTCGGCCGGCAGGAAAGAACGACAAGAAAAAAGCGCTGCGGTTATCAGATAAAATACGAAGGCCCTGGATAGGGTTATAAAAGGTTCCCTCAAGGTTATCCGCCCTTTCTTTATTTCTCTCAGGTCTTAACCGGGGCCCCCGTGTTCTTAAATCGTCTCAGGAGTCGGGGCCGGCCAAGGATTCATCAAAAGAATCTGAGTTTGTTATTAAACGGGAGCCGCCGGGCTGTCAAGTGGAAAAAGCCTGGTTTTAGCATATACTTTCAAAAGGAAGAATGATAAAATAATACATTGTGTTAATATGATTCCAGAAAATCGAATGAACCGGATTGGGGTGAAAATCGGTGCGGCTCAGAGGACCGGGTCTAAAACCACCTTACGGTTTATTCCCTTTCGATCAGGAGGAGGCAATGCCCGAATTACGCAAAGACCCCATTGTGGGGCGGTGGGTGATTATAGCCACGGAAAGGGCTAAGAGACCGTTTGATTTCGCCCCGGAAGAAGAAACGGCGAAAGGCGGTTTTTGTCCCTTCGATCCCGGGAATGAAAAGACCACCCCGCCGGAGATTGCTGCTTTTCGACCGGCGGGGGGGGAAGCCAATAGCCCGGGATGGACCCTGCGGGTCGTGGCGAACAAATTCCCCGCCTTGGTGATCGAGGGAAATTTAGGAAAATTAGGCGACGGACTTTATGATAAAATGAATGGTATCGGGGCTCACGAAGTAATTATCGAAACCCCTAATCACGAGGAGACCCTTTCCACCATGCCCCTGGAAAGGTTCCAGGACGTCCTCCGAGCCTACCGTGACCGAATTGTGGATCTATCAAAAGACCCCCGCTTCCGCTACATCCTTATTTTCAAAAACCAGGGGCGTTCGGCCGGGGCCTCCCTGGAGCACAGCCATTCCCAATTAATCGCCCTCCCGGTTATCCCGGAGATTGCCTCCGAAGAATTGAACGGCTCCAAGAAATATTTCAGTTATAAGGATCGCTGCGTGTATTGCGACCTCCTTCGCCAGGAACAGGAACAGAAGATCCGATTAGTTTGCGAAAATGATGAATTCCTGGTTATCGCGCCTTTCGCCCCCCGCCAACCCTTTGAGGTCTGGATCATCCCCAAAATCCATAACGCCGATTACACCCAGATCACCGAGCCTCAAACCCGCGCCCTGGCTGAAATTTTCTCGGAATCCCTGAAACGCATGGATAAGGCGCTGAATAAACGACCCTATAATTTCATGCTCCACACCTCACCGGTTAAGGAAAACCACCAGGAGTATTACCATTGGCATTTCGAGATAGTCCCTAAACTGACCCGCATTGCCGGTTTTGAATGGGGATCCGGTTTTTACATTAACCCGACCCCTCCCGAAGACGCGGCCAAGTTTTTGAGGGATGTTGCTTTATGATGGAGAAACCATGAAGATTCTCTTTGTTACTTCCGAGGTCCTACCCTTCTCCCGGGCCGGAGGCCTGGCCGATGTTTCTCAGTCCCTGCCATCTTATCTGGGACGTTTGGGCCATGAGATCATCGTGGTAACTCCAAAGTACCGACTCTCCTCACCCAATAAACCTTCCCTGAAACTCGTGGAGACGGCCCTGGAAGTCCCCATTTCCTGGATGAAGAAAACGGCCCAGGTCTATCAATCCTCTTTAAAAGATCAAATCCCGGTATACCTGATCGGTCAGGATGACCTCTATGATCGGGAGGGACTTTACGGTAATGAATACGGGGATTATCAGGACAATGCCGAACGATTTATCTTTTTCTCCCGGGCCACACTGGAACTTTGCAAGGCCCTGGGACTGAAGCCGGACCTGATTCACTGCCATGACTGGCAGACGGGATTGATCCCGGTTTATTTAAAAACGATTTACACCCAGGAAGAGGATTTAGCGTCCACGGCCAGTCTGTTCACCCTTCATAATTTGGGGTATCAGGGCCTGTTCTGGCATTATGATCTGCACCTCACCGGGTTAGGTTGGGAACTTTTCACCCCCAACGCCCTGGAATTTTTTGGAAAGATCAATTTGATGAAAGGCGGGATCATCTTCGCGGACCTGATCAACACGGTAAGCCCAACCTATCGGAACGAAATTCTGACCTCGGAAAACGGCTTCGGGTTGGAAGGAGTGCTGAAAAATCGGGAGAAAGACCTTTTCGCCGTCCTTAACGGGGTGGATTATGAGGTCTGGAATCCTTCCGTCGATCCCTTGCTGCCGGCCCGTTATTCCGGTGCCGATCTGAGCAAGAAAAAGGTTTGCAAAAATCACCTGCAGGGGATTTTTCTGCTAAAAAAGAAAGCGGAAACCCCTATTATAGCCATTATTTCCAGATTGCTGGACCGAAAAGGTCTGGATTTAATCAGTCAGGTTTTCCCCAAGTTAATGGAATTGGATCTAGAAGTCATCTTAATGGGGCAAGGGGTGGACCATTATCAAAGCTGGGCTTTGGAACTGGTTAAAAAATACCCCGGACAAATCGGACTGGAATTAAATTACCAGGACAATCTGGCCCATCTCATACAGGGCGGGGCGGATATTCTACTGATGCCCTCCCGTTATGAACCTTGCGGTCTAGATCAAATGTACGCCCTCAAATACGGGACCATCCCCATCGTCCGGGCCGTGGGTGGATTGGATGATACCGTGGAAGACTATAATCCTCACACCGAACAGGGGACCGGTTTTAAATTCAAAGAATATGAACCCGAAAAGTTTTGGCAGACGATCCAACGGGCACTGAACCTTTTTCGAGATAAACCGCACTGGACTCGTTTGATGCAAAGGGCCATGGCCCAGGATTTCTCCTGGGCCAAGTCCGCCGAGGCCTATCAACAATTGTACCGGAAGGCGATCGCCATAAAGAGGAACCGCTAGACACGTGGAATCCGGAATCCAAACTATTAAAAAAGTTATCCAGGTCGCCAACGCCAACATTGATTTTGACGAGCGCCTGCAGGGTATTCTGGAGGTAGTAACCCATCGGGGAGATATTCAAAAAGGGGTACTTTTACTCCTGCGTCCCAACCAGGACCTGTTGGAACTAAAAAGCATCAGCCCCCGCGAGGTCCCCCGGCCGACCTGGTCGATCCCCCTGGAAAAGAACCCTTTTGCCGATTGTTTGAAAAGCCGGCGATTCGTCTTCATCCCCCGATTAAACCGCAGGGAACACAAAAACATATTAAAAATCCCTTTTTTAAAAGGATATGCCTCCTTGCTGGTCTGGCCGGTGGAAGATGATAATTATTTATATGGACTGCTTTGCCTCCTATCCCAGGAAGGGCAGTCCCAGGGAGAGGAGGAGCAGGAGATCCTCCAAATGGTCTGCCGAGAAATGGCCGGGGTGATCCGAAATTCAAGAGTGTATACCGAAGCGAAGAAGCGGATTGCGGAGTTAAGCGTTCTCTACCAGGTGGGAAAAGTCATCGGCTCCACCCTGGAATTGGAAGATCTGGTTAAACGAACCGTGGCCATTATCGCCCAGGTGATCAACGCCAGGGGCTCGGCGCTGATTATTACCAATGGGGCCGATCAGGCCGTCAAAATCGAAGCCGAATTTGGAGTCATCCCGCCTTTCACCAAGGGTGTTTTAACCCGGGAAATTCTCGAGGGGAAGGGGCCCTATATTTCACCCCTGGAAACTCCCAAAGCCCCCATCCAGGCTGTCCCGGGGGAAAGGCGACCCAACAAGGCCCGCTCCAGGGGAGAGAATGCTCCGACTTCCTGGATGTGCGCCCCGCTGCACTTTAAAGGGCCTTATCAAGGACGTTTATGCGTCTATGGGCGGGTGGCTAGGGAAACGGAGGGCGAAGCCCAATTCAGCCAGGACGAGCTGTCCATCTTGTCCACTATCGGCAATATCATCGCCAGTTCCCTGGAAAACGCCCTGACTTTTCAGCAGTTGGAGACCCTGGCTCGAAAAAACGAAATGATGGTCAAAAGCCTGTCGATCCTTTATCAAATCAACAGCGCCATGATGACCACGGCCTCCTATGAGGAACTGGTCCGGATTATCCTGGAATCCATCACCCTGAAAGAAGGCCTGGGGTTCAATCGGGCGATTCTTTTATTGGTGGATGAGGAAAATAAAAAGCTGAAGGCCGTCAAAGGCTCGGTCCAGGAACTGGAAACGCTCTCAGCAATAGAAAAGTCCGAATCCTCCGGAGCGGGATTGAGTCAGTTGCTGGTTTCCAAGGCCTCCCGGGTATCGGCCGAGGCCTTGGCCTTGGACCGCCTGCTCCAGGCCATCACCATTCCGTTAAGCAAGGAGAACGGAATACTGGCCCAGACTGTGCTGGAAGGACGCGTTTTTTTAATTAAGGAGGCCCGGCAGGACCCCCGAACCAACAAAGGCCTGGTGGAACGATTGGGCATCGATTCCTTTGCCTCGGTACCCATCTTTGCCAAAGACAAGGTGATCGGGGTGATCTCCGTGGACAATTTCCTCAATCGGCATCCGATCAGGGAAGAGGATCTACAAATTTTATCCATGCTGGCCCGTCAGGCCGGGTTGGCCATCGAGAATGCCCGTCTTTATGAATATATTGAACAGACCAACCAGGAGTTGAAGTCGGCCCAGGAACGTCTGTTGGAATCCGAAAAATTAATGGCCCTGGGGGAAATGGCCG
The DNA here is from genome assembly GCA_963743305.1 of uncultured delta proteobacterium. Classification (GTDB taxonomy): domain Bacteria; phylum Desulfobacterota; class RBG-13-43-22; order RBG-13-43-22; family RBG-13-43-22; genus CAVQSS01. The sequence goes on along the minus strand of CAVUPH010000018.1, from coordinate 3,739 downwards.
CCGGGATGGCTCATGAAATCCGCAATCCGTTGGTTTCCATCGGGGGTTTTGTCCGCCGTCTTTTTAAGAAATTTCAGGGAGACGCCCAGGTTCAAACTTATTTCCAAGTCATTATTAATGAAGTGGAACGCCTGGAAAAAACGTTAAACGAGATTTTGGATTTTTCGCAGGATACGCAAGGCAAGTTCAAAGAGGAAGACTTGAACCAGATCGTCGAGGGGGCCCTGGAGCTCATCCGACGGGAATTGGATGAAGGCCGAATTGCGGTCCAGAAGGAATTGAATCCCCTACCCCGGCTGTACTGCGATGGACGCCAAATCCGTCATGTCTTCTACAACCTTTTCTTAAACGCCCTCCAGGCCATGCCGCACGGCGGGGTCCTGGGTATCCGGACCGAACTGAGCAAGGGATCGGATCCGGGTTGGGTGATGGTGGAGATAAGGGATACCGGGGGAGGCATTCCACCGGAACTTCTGCATAATATCTTCAACCCCTTCTTCACCACCAAAGCCAGCGGTTCAGGGTTGGGGTTGTCCATTGTTCATAAAATCGTGACCCGCCATTATGGAAATGTGGAAATCGACAATCGGCCCGGCGAAGGAGTGTCTTTTTTTGTCAAGTTGCCTCTATTGAAGGGATCGCCGTCATTGTTTCGTAAATTTAAATTTAATGGAGAGGAATCTAATGAAAAGAATTTTGATCGCCGATGATGAAGAGGCCTTGCAGCGCTTGTACCAGGAGGAGTTTGAAGACGAGGGCTATGAGGTGATCCTGGCCGGCACCGGTCGGGAAGTCCTGGAGCGGTTGGAGGATCGCGACCATCTTCCGGATTTGATCGTCATGGATATCCGCATGCCCGACCTGAACGGGATCGATACCTTGCGGATCATCAAGGAAAAGCTGCCCCAGATACCGGTTATCCTGTGCTCGGCCTATAGTGAATTCAAACAGGATTTTTCGGTTTGGGCCTCCGACGATTACGTGGTCAAATCTTCGGATTTAACCGAGTTGAAAGAGGCGGTCAAGCGGCATCTGAAAGATTAATGATTTCCCGGCTGTTTTTTCAACTGCGGGAAGCGGCGTGAATCCCCATGCCCGTTTCCTGTAATGAACATCGCGAGGCCCTGCTGCTGCTGGCCCTGAAAAAGCGACTGGAGGAAAAACGTCTTTCACCACGGGAGAAAAAGGAACTGGAAGCGGACATCCGGCAGTTGGAGGAAAAGTTGAAGATGTAATCCGGTATCCCCTTTCCTTCCGGTTTCGGAAGGAAATAGTTGGACTGAAGGCCCTGTTTCTCGTTGGAGCGACGGGGTTTTTTTGTTATTCCCTTTTACCGCACAACCGCTGAATACCTGCAAGGTGGATCAAGCGAAGCGGATTCTACCATCCCTCAGGGGACAGAAGTCATAACAATTAAAGAGTCAAACAATTCCTGTAGCCTTTTTAACTCCTGAAAATATTTACGAAAAATACCACGGTCCCTGGTGAGGATGGCGTCGCACCGAGCGAGGGCAAAACCCCCAATATAAAAATCGGAAAGAACATGGCTTTTGTGCGGCAAGGGTTTCCGGCAGTGCGGGCAGGTTAACTTGTTTTTATTCTTCAGGTATTTCATCCAGCGCTGTCCGGCCACAGAGGCTGCCTCCTGATCCAGGCTTTCAATCCGGATCGTATGATCATCAAGAAATTGAGACGCATCCCGGATGTTCCCCTGAAATTGTGGAAGGAGTTCGGCATAGACTATGGAAGGAATCACCAGAAGTTCTCCAGCCGACAGGGTGCCGTAAAATAGTTCCTGGTATTCCCGAAACTCGTCCTTTAGAACATCGATCAGAATCGAGGTGTCCACACAAATCCGCATCAGACGGTTCCCCGAATTTCTTCAATATATTGTTCGGTCGTTTGAGTTCCCCGGTATTTGCCGCGCCATTTCTTTTTAAGACGTTCTAGGGGATCGGCCACCAGAACGAATAGTTCCCCCTGACGCACCAGGTCGACTTTGGTTCCGGGCACGATTCCCAGGGATTTCCGAACCTGGGGAGGAAGGGTAATCTGATATTTAGCGGTGACTCTGGTCATGTTTTGGCCCTCGCGATAGTATGCGGTTTACTTTATTTAAGTATACCTTCCTTTTACCCCATCGTCAAATCAATTCGCTTTGGCAAATTTGTTTTGCGGTGCTCAATATCATGATATAATCAATAATAAAGACAACATGAATGACCCCTACCTCGACCTGGTTCGCTTTCATTGGGATACCATTTAAGGAGAAATCCAGGCCTATGAAAAAAATCCGCAATTGGGACGGCAGCCGGATCTGGGAGCCCGGAGAGATCCATTATCCCCAATCCGCAGAGGAGATTGCCGGGCTGCTCCGGCGGGCGCTAGAAGATCGCCAACGGGTCAAGGCCCTGGGCTCGGCCCCTCCTCCTGGTCGGACATCACCGATTCGCCGGATATCGCCATTCGTTTCGACCGGATGGCCAAAGTGCTGGAAGTGGACCGCGACCAACCTCGGATCCGACTCCAGGCCGGCGCCCGCCTGAAGGACGTCAATGAAGTCCTCGCCCGGCACGGGCTGGCCTTTGACAATTTCGGATCCAGCATCCTGCAGCATGCGGTGGGTATCCTACGACGGCACCGGGGCCAGGACCCGGATTCTATCCACAGCCATTGAAAAAATGGTACTGGTCCACGGTCTCGGTCAAATCCGAGAACTCGATGCCCAACATGAGCCGGAGCTTTTCTCATCGGCCCGGGTCAATCTCGGTAGTCTGGGGGTGGTTACCGAGATCACCTTTAATTGTGTCAAGGCCTTTGACCTGGAGGAACGGCTGGAGCTCTTAGATTTCGACACCGCCCTGGCCGACCTGGACGGTTACCTGGCCAATAACGACTATTGCAAATTCCATTGGTTGGCTTACACCGACAAGGTCCAGGTCTACACCTTCAACAAAACGGACAACCCCCGGGGCGGCTTCGGCTTGACGGGCTTGATGGACCGGACCGGAATCTCCGGCTTCCTTTTTACCGGACTCATGGGTTGGGCCGCCTCTCGCCGCCACTTATTCCCTTTCTACACAATTCGGTTCAGCCCATCCATTTCCATCCCCACCGGCGAGGTGGATCGCAGCGACCGGGTCATCAAGGTCAGCAGCTCGATCCCGATCCATCAGGAAACGGAATATGCCTACCGATCGAGAAAGCGGTGAAGGCTATTGATGAGTCCAGACGAATGATCCTGAAAGCGGATTACCGGGTAAACTTTCCCCTGGAGGTGCGTTTTGTCGCCGCGGACGACATTCCCCTGAGTCCGGCCAGCGGCCGGGACAGTTGTTACCTGGGAGCTTACGTGGGCAGCCCAAAATGGGCCAAGACTTATTTCGCGGAATTCGAATCGCTGATGCGCGATTATGAGGGGCGGCCCCATTGGGGCAAGACCTTCTCCCGGACCCAGAAGGAGCTGCGGACCCTGTATCCGGCCTATAACGCCTTCAACCGGCTGCGGCGGACCTGCGACCCCCAGGGTATCTTCCGCAACACTTTCGTTGACCGAGTTTTTCCACGGGATAGTTCGGGGTTGTGCCCGAGAACGTTCTTCCCTAAATCTTTTAGTCTGATATCAAATAGGCCGCATGACCCAACCGCGTTACCCCGCACCCCGGAATGTTGTTGACACTCCTAGAATCCGTCCGGTCTCAATCCGTTCAGAGACTTTGCAACCGCCGGATTCCGTTCC